>JABCYZ010000015.1 GCA_013289955.1 Acidobacteriota bacterium | reverse complement strand
GCTGGCGAACGATGCGCTCGACGGCCTCGATGCCTTCCATCTGCGGCATGGTGATGTCCATGAGCACGATGTCGGGCTTGGTGCGATTGAACTCCGCGATGGCGGTGAGGCCGTCGCCGGCTTCTCCAGCGACTTCGCCGCCGAACATCTCAATCATCTTGATGATGTTCTTGCGGGCGAACACGGAGTCGTCCACTACCAGGTAGCGAACGGGTTGATTGTCTTTCCGTAACAGAGCGGCAAATTGTTGCATGGCCTTCTCCTTCTCCCGGCACGGTGTTAAGTGCGATGGGAAGAAACGGGTGTCCTTTCCGATTTCTCGTTCTTGTCGTTGTTTTCGTTCTTGTCGAATTTTTCTGAGCCGGAGCGGTCTCCGCCGTAGTTTTGAATCAGGAACGCGGCGATACCTTCCAGCGGAATCACTTTGTCGGCGTAGCCCTTGGAGATGGCGGCGCGAGGCATGCCGCTGACCACGCAGGTGTCTTCGCTTTGCGCAATGGTCACGCCACCCGCAGCTTTGAGCGCCCCGAGTCCTTCGGCGCCGTCTTCACCCATGCCGGTCATCAAAAGACCGACCGCGGTGGGGCCAAATTGCTGGGCAACGGAATGAAAGAGAACGTCGGCCGAGGGGCGATGGCCGTTTACGGGAGCGCCGTCGGACAGAACGGCCATGTCGCCGCGCGGCATGCGGCGAACCATGATGTGACGATTGCCGGGGCAGATCAAGACCCGGCCGGCAAGGAGAAGATCGCCGGAGCGGGCTTCCTGCACCTCGATGGGGCTGCATTCATCGAGGCGCTTCGCGAACATTTCCGTGAAGCCTTCGGGCATGTGCTGAACGATCAGGATGCTGGCCGGGAAATCCGCGGGAATCTGCGAAAGAACATACTGGAGGGCGTTCGGGCCTCCGGTGGAAATGCCGATGGCCACGATACGGTTGGGCGGAAGTGTCGAATGAATTTTCTTTTTTCCCTTGGGCGGATCATCGGAAACGACGGCCGCCGGGAGTTTGCGTCCCGCAGCACGCTTGGCAACTTTGATTTTTTCGATCAGCTGATCGGCGATGGATTCCAGATGGCCCGCGGCAGCATCCTGCGGCTTCTGGACAAAGTCGATGGCGCCGAGAGCGAGAGCCTTGAGGGTGGCGTAGCCGCCCTCTTTCGAATGGGTGCTGAAAAGAACGACCGGCATGGGAGCGCGGCGCATGATCAGACGAAGCGTCTCCATGCCGTCCATGCGCGGCATCTCGAGGTCGAGAGTTACGACATCGGGATGCAGCTCTTCGATTTTTTTCAGAGCGAAGGCGCCATCCATGGCTGTGCCGACGACCTCAATGGAAGGGTCGCGGGCGAGAACCGCTGGAATGAGTTTCCGCATGAGCGCGGAATCATCGACGACGAGAACTCGGATACGGGCGCTCATGCGATGGCTCCGAGCGGAACGGCGCGAGAGAGGCGCGAGAGCACGGCGGGCACGTTTAAAATGAGGACGACCGTGCCATCGCCAAGAATGGAAGCGCCGCTGACGAGGTCACTTGTGACAATGTCGGTCGGTAAGGCCTTGATGACCAACTCTTCTTCTCCGACCATGCTATCGACCACGAGGCCAAACCGTTTTTCAGCAGCTCCAATCACGATGACAAAATGTTTCTTTTTCGCGGGCTCGGTATCTATCGAACGGAGCCGGCTGAGATGCTCGAGGCGGACGAGAGTGAGAATTTGATCACGGAGGCGGAGAACTTCGCGCTGGTCGACGCGATGGACTTCCTGCTCGTGGATTCGCGAGATCTCGACGACCGAGGAGAGCGGGACGGCAAATAGACGGCCACCGACGCGGAAGAGCAGTGCCTGAATGCTGGCAAGGGTCAGCGGAGCGCGGAGCTGAAAAGTGGTGCCGCGAGCCTTTTGCGTGGAGATGTGGACGGTGCCTTTTAGCTTGTCCAGAACGCTACGGACGACATCCATGCCCACGCCACGGCCGGAAACTTCCGTGACCTCGGCGGCGGTGCTGAAGCCAGATTCGAAAATAAGGTTGAGCGCTTCCTGGTCGGTAAGGCGCGCGGCTTCTTCCGCTTTGACAATTCCCTGCCTGACGGCTTGTTGACGGACGTGCGCGGGATCGATGCCGCGGCCGTCGTCGCGAACTTCGATGACCACCTGGGTGCCTTGATGATAGGCGTTGAGATAGACGGTACCTCGCGCGGGCTTTCCTGCGGTCAGGCGCTCCTCAGCGGGCTCGATGCCGTGGTCGACCGCGTTGCGCACGAGATGCATCAGAGGCTCGCCGAGGGCGTCGAGAATGCTTTTGTCCAAATCCGTGTGCTGGCCGGCGATATCCAGGGCGACATCCTTGCCGCATTGTTTGGCGACGTCGCGAACAACGCGCGGAAAGCGTCGGAAGAGTTGCTCGACGGGCACCATACGAATTTTGAGAACGCACTTGTGGAGTTCGTCGAGAACGCGGGACTGAAACCCGAGCGCTTCGGCGAGCTTCGCGCGAACTGGATCACGTGCATGGCGCTGGTCGAATTCCGTGAGTGCGCGATGCAACATAGATTTGCCGATGATCAATTCGCCGACTAGATTCATTACGGCATCGATGCGATTCGCTTCCACGCGCAGAGTGCTTTCGGCGACGGTGGCCACGGCCGAGGCGGCCTGGCCGGCCTTGGCGGCGTCGGCTGCTTCCACATGTTCGGCGGCATTGGCAACCACCTGTGCAGCCTGGGCGTCGAGGAGATCGCCCAGCAGCTCGTGATCGGGCGTCTGGGCGCTTGTGGCTCGCTCGACGCGCACGTCAGAAACGATGCTCGGAATGCGGCATCGTTTGTTGATGGCCTCCTCAGGCTGAACGCTGGCGAGCGCGGCCTCGACAATTTCAACGTTTGCCGCGGTAAGGCTGTCTTCCGGACGGAGAGCGATCAAGGTGCCGCAACCGTGCAGGACGTTTCGAATGAGTTGAAACGCAGCGGCGCGCATGAGGCTGTCCGGATCGATGCGCAAGGCCACGTTGTAGACTTTTTCGCCGCGGTGAACAGCCTCCGAGATCATGAGCTGCTCGTATTCGGTCCAGGCAAAATTCGCGGGCACCGCCGCCGGTGTTTCGAGAATTCCACCTGCCGGAGCCGGGGCTGCGGTATCGACCAGGAGGCCACGGATCAAGCCGTGAAGTTTTTCGAGAGACGGAAGTTTTTTGCCGCGCTGATAAGAAGACAGCATAGCTTCGAAGGAATCGGCGGCGGCGAGAACGACTTCGGCGAAACGGGCGCCGTGTTGTTGGGCGACTTGAGGCGTGAGAATGTCTTCGAGTTCGTGCGCAAGTTCACCTAGTTTGTGGAAACCGCATGCGGCCGAGTCCCCCTTGAGCGTGTGGACGGCGCGGCGCACGCGGCGAATCACCTCTTCGTCGGCGGGATGGGCCTCGAGCTCGAGCCCCGCCTCGTTGAGCGATTGCAGCAGCTCATTCGCGCTCTCGAAGAAGATAGCGCGAAGCTCAGGGTTGCGATCTTCGGGAGACTTGCTCAAGAATTCGCCTCTACGCGCTGGTATGCGGTGCCATTGTTTTCATGGACCATGCGGAATTTTTGTGTCAGGCCGAAGAGACTTTCCGCGTGGCCTACAAAGAGATAGCCGCCGGGATTCAGGCAATGCCAAAACTTTTCAATCAGACGCTTTTGCTCGGCTTCGTCAAAATAGATCATCACGTTGCGGCAAAGAATGATGTCGTTGCGGCGCGGCAAAAACTCGGTTTTGAGATTGTGGAAGTCGAACTGCACGAGCTGCTTCAGCTGTGGCTTGATGGCGTATTTGTCGCCGGATTTTTCAAAATAGCGCAGGCGGCAGGTGTAATCGACGGGCTCCATTTGCTGCTCGGTGTAGACGCCTTCCTGGCCGACGCGGAGGCTGGCGTAGCTGATGTCGGAAGCCACGATTTCCAGCTTCCAGGGCGGTGGGATGAGGGGCTTCGGAGACGGCATGTCAAACGGAAGCGGGTTGCGCAAATAGTAGTAGGCCAGGGCATCGCAGATCAATATGGCGACAGAGTAAGGCTCCTGGCCGGCGGAACACCCGGCGCTCCATACGCGAAGGTTCCAGTCGCGGCGTTCCTGCTTCTTGCGAAGCAAATCCTCCAGGACCGTTTTTTGCAAAAGGTCGAGTTGCGGCTTGTTGCGAAAAAAACTGGTTTCGTTGACGGTGAGATTTTCGAGAAGCAGAGCGAGCTCGGCCCGGCCTTCGCGGCTGGTGAGCAAGCGGTAGTAGCTGTAGAAGGAATCAAGCTGGCAAACCTTGAGCCGGCGTTGCAGCCGGTCTTTCAAGAAGTGCGAGCGGCGCTCGTCAAAAAACATGCCGCATTCCTGATAGACGAGCGTCTGCAACAGCTTCAGTTCAGCTTCCGTGAGTTGGATCTGAGCGGTTAGCGTTCCCATGAAATAAGCGGTAGTCCGGCATTTCGGCTGCACCCGATGCGACCGGGGGCGGCGTTACTTTGCAGTGGCGACAGTTTCCGCGGCCTCCTCGAGTCGTTTGAGCTCCGGCCGATGCAAAAGCTTGGAAATATCCAGCAAAATGATGAGGCGGCCCTTTAGTTTGCCGACTCCGGTGACGTATCCGGACTCTCCGTCGGCAAAGACCGAGCCGGGGGGTTCAATTTCAGAAGGCGGAATCTTCAAAACTTCGGAAGCGGAATTGACGATGAGACCGAGCAGTTTGTTGTCGAGCTCCACGACCAGAATGCGGTTTTTCTTGTCCGAGGAAATCTCCGTGTGGCCAAATCTTTTGCGGAGATCCATCACGGGAATGATTTTCCCGCGCAAATTAATGACGCCTTCGACAGTATCGGGCGCACTCGGGACTGCCGTGATTTCCGGGACGCGGACAATCTCGCGAACGGCGCCGATGCGCACGCCGTATGTTTCATTTCCGATGCGGAAACCGACGATTTGTAAGTCCTTTTCCATCAAGCGATCTCCGACTCCTTAGGAACGCACAAGCTCGGCGTATTCCGACTCGCGTTCACGGCCGGAGCCCTGGTTCTGGTGCCCGCGACGCGGAGCGCTGGACTCTGCGTGACGGCCTCGGCCCTGGCCTTGCGCGGAACGATCGAGGACAAAACGGTCCATGCTGTCGAGCAAGTTGCGGGAGAGCTTGAGCATCTGCTCGGCGGCAGCGGAGAGTTCGGTGGAACTGGAAGCCGATTGCTGCACGAGCTCGCGCATTTTGTCCATGGCGCGAACAACGGCTTGCGCACCGGACGCCTGCTCTTCGACAGCGGAGTTAATTTCCTGAGTGATTTCGGTGAGGCGGCTGGTGGCCTTCGCGATTTGTGAAGACCCGACGGATTGTTCGTTGGTGGCCGCGCCGATTTCCTGAGAGAACTTGTAGACTTCGGTGACCACATTGGAAATCTTGTGGAGAGCGGTCCCGAGTTCGTTGCCCAGGCTCAGTCCTTCCTCGACAATGCGCGTGCTGCGCTCCATGTTTTCAACTGCCTGGCGCGCTTCTCGCTGGATGCTTTGGATAAGGTCGGCGATTTCCTTGGTGGATTGCGTTGACTTTTCGGCGAGCTTGCGAACTTCGTCGGCGACGACAGCGAAACCCAAGCCGTGTTCCCCGGCGCGGGCCGCTTCAATGGCGGCGTTCAGTGCAAGGAGATTGGTCTGCTCGGCAAGGTCATCGATGACTTCGATGATTTTGCCGATGTCGTCGGCGCGATGGCCAAGAATGTTGATGATTTCCGCGGAAGATTGAATGGCTTTGTTGGTGCGATTCAGGCCGTCGGTGGCTTTTTCCATGGTCTGGATGCCGGTGACGACTTCTTCGCGGGAGCGATTGGCGATATCGAGAAGGACCTTGGCGGTGTCCGCAACGCGCTGGATGGAGGTAACCATCTGATCGATCGAAGCCGAGGTTTCTGCCACGCTGGATGCTTGCACCTGCGTGTTCTTCACAACGTTTTGCACGTTGATGCTCATCTCGTGCATCGTGCTTGTGACTTCCTCAATGGCAGAAGAGGCCTGCACGCTGACCTTCGCGGATTCGTCGGCCGCGCCTGCCACCTGGTTAGAACCGGCGGAAACCTGTCCAGCGGAGTCGCGCGTCGTGCGAACAAGTTCCTGGAGGCCGTGAGACATGCGCAGGAAGGCGTTGCCGAGAGTATCCCGCTTGGAGCGGGGCACAACTTCCACGCTGAGATCGCCTTCGGCGACGGCCATGGAAACGCTGGCCATTTCTTTCAGATAGGCGACCATGTTGTTGAAGGTAGTCGCCAGAGCTCCGATTTCGTCGTTGCGGTGAATGTCGATGTTTTGATCCAGGTCGCCCGAATCGCCAATTTCGCGTGCGACGGTGATCAGGTGAGTGAGCGGCTCGCTGATGGACTTGGCGGTCTTGATAGCCGCAAAAATGCCGACAATAAAGGCTACGAGCGTACCCAAAGTGGTAAAACCAAAACTGATATAACTGGCGCGTTTGGCAGACTCCGAGCTCTCGTCCGACGCCTTGGTGATGTCCGAGATAGTCTGGTCGAGGACAGCCGAGGATTTTGTAAGCCAGGATGCCGGATCCTTCTGGAGATAGAAAATTTGAAGATCGGAGACGGTGGCATCGCCCGAATCGACCTGGTGACGCTTGGCAAGGAGCGGCTTTGCAAAATTGTCGGCCCAGCTTGCTTCGGTGCTTTCGACCTGGATGAGGGCGGTCTTGACGCTGTCGCTGGTGGATTGCGACTGGCCGCGCTTGATCAGGTCGTTGATGTCCGTGAAGCCCTTGTTGACCTTTTCTTCGTCGCGCGGATCGCCGCTAAGGAGAAAATTGTCCATGTTGTGGCGGTTCAACATGATCTGGTAGCGCACATGCTCGATGGTCTGAACATTTTCGACCGCGGCCGCGGCGTCTTTGCGGGCAGTCTGTTCCCTGAAGCCAGCGCCGATGTTGATGAAGAACAGCAGGCCCAGAATTATCAGAATTGCGCCAAATCCTAAATAAAGCCTTTTCCCGATCGTCATTAGAAAATGCCTCCACTCACCCCGGCGATGCGATTTGCTCGAAACCGCTCCTGCCGTTTTCTCGGATTTCCTTAATTTCCCCCGGCGCTGAACTCAAATTCGACGATCTGCGTGGTTTCTTCAGGCGCAGCCGCAAACTTCCATTCCTTCACCGCATCCTGGCAGGCCTGCACCAGCAGCGGATGACCGCCGATCACACGGGTGCTCTTGACGCGCCCGTCCGGCGTAATTACGACTTCAATTTTCACTTTGCCGGAGACGCTCATGCGCTTGGCAAGCTCCGGATAGGCAGGAGCGACCTTCGACTTGACCTTGCGCTTTCCTTCGTCGGTGGAACCTGTCTGCGCCGGCGTGCCGGTTCCGAGGCAAAGCCCGACGGCAGCCGTGGCGGCTAGACGCACAAACCTTTTCCAAGCGAATCTCATCGACACCACCCCTCCCAGGAATGGGGAAACCCCGCACTGGAGAAGGCACGTGGGGTGCCACCCGGGAAAGCTCTCCTCTGCTCCAGGGCGCTGGAGCGGAAAGAGAGACAAGTGGCGTAGAATGAGGAGTTAGTGGCGGTTCGCGGCGCCGGGAGCCGCACGGCAAAACAGCGACCGTGTCTCAGCAACCGTGATCTGTTCAGAGTGAGGTCTCATGCTGAGACGATGTTGTCCCGGGACGCACGGGCGAGAGTGGACGATTCGGCAACGCCGCCGAGAACGGCCGTTGACTCAGAATGAGATGAGTCGCTACGGTGGTAGGGAACGACAGAACTCAAATTGAGACACGCATCCGCCCCCCATCCCTAATGCCCGAAACGAAACACATCCGGACCTCGCCTTTAACCACGCGGTCAAATAAGACCCGTTCGCTACCTCCCTCTTTAAAACAAGCGGAAGAATTGATGGAGTTGGCGGTTGACGCTGCACAGTCGAGGCTGCTTCCGGAGTTTCTCGAGCGGTTTGCGGGGCGAGCGGCGCGCATGCTGAATGCAGCCTGGGGCGGCGTGGCCGTATTTCGCGGCCGGGAGACGGACCTGTATTCGACGGGTGAGAGCGAAAAGGTGGTGAGCAGTACGCTGAAGAGCTGGATCATTTCCTCGGCTCGAGAACGCCGGGTGGCTGCGGTTGTTCGCAGACTGCCGGCCGGGGAGCCTGGGGCGGCGGAAGGAAGCGTCGTCGCAACAGGCGCGGTTTTCGTGCCCATCAGCGCGAGCGATGGAGAGCGGCTGGGGATGCTGTGCCTCCTGCGGCGGCGAAAAAGTCTGGATGCCAAGGAAAAAAAGCTGCTGCATGCCTTGGCTAGCCACGCGGCTTTGTCTTTGGAGAATTTTAGGCGGTTTTCGCAGCTGGAAAAGTCGAAACGGCAGTGGGTCGAAGACATAGACGCGATCAGCGACTACATCGTCGTGCACGACCGCGCCTGGAAAATTTTGCGTACCAACCGCTCGCTGGCATCGCACCTCGGCGTGCCGCCGGTTGCGCTCGTCGGCGAAGCCATGAGCGGGCTGCGGCAGATCGCGGAAACGGGGAGCGATCTTCCCTGCCCTTTTTGCCGGGACACGCAGCGACCGCGCGAGGAGTACGTGGCGGCATCGGCCGAGCGTATTTTTTTGGTTTCGACGTCGCGCGCGCCAGGCGTGGTGGAAGACGATACGCGTACAATTCACGTTCTGAAAGACATTACGGATCGGCGGGAGGCGGAGCGGAAATATCGGGAACTGTTCGACAGCATTCAAGAAGGGCTCTTCTTTGCCACGCCAGACGGTCGATTTCTGGATGTGAACGACGCGATGGTGCGCATGCTGGGCTACGCGTCGCGAGAAGAGATGTTGCGCTCGGATGTCAGCCCTCATCTTTATCCCGCGCCTGCGGCGCGCGAACGTTTCCTGCAGGCGCTGGCCGAACGCGGCGTCTTGCGCAACTATGAAGAGACGCTTCGGCGAAAAGACGGCGCGCTGCTTCACACCCTTCAGAACATTACCGCGGTGCGCGACGCGCAGGGTCGCATCGCCCAGATTCGCGGATTGATGCTGGATGTAACGGAGCAAAAGTCTTTTCAATCGCAGCTGCAGCGCGAGCGCGACTTCAACCAGAAGATTCTCAACACGACGCAGAGCATGATCCTTGTGCTGGATACGGCGGGTCTGATTAGCTACGCCAACCGGCGGTGTTACGAAGCCGGATACCGCGAAGACGAGCTGATCGGCCATCGCCTGGTGGATTGGGTCGAACCCTCTCACCGGAACGATTTCCTGGCGGCGCTTGAGACGACCGCGAACGGACAGCAGGTGGAGAACCTCGAATTGCAGGTGCGCCGGAGCGACGGATCGATGGGGCACTTTTCCATTAGTCTAAGCCCGATGCGCGACGAACAGAGCGCGGTGAACAACCTGGTCGTGGTGATGACCGATATTACCGATGCCGTGCTGCTGCAGGCGAAGCTGGCGCACTCGGAAAGAATGGCGACGATCGGGCGGCTGGTTTCTGGCGTGGCCCACGAGGTCAACAATCCGCTCGCGGCGATTCTGGGATTCACGGATTTATTGCTGGAGAATCCGGACGTACCGGCTTCGGCGCGTGAAGATTTGCAGATTATTTTGCAGGAAACGCAGAGAACCAAGGATATTGTGCAGGATCTGCTCAGTTTCGCGCGGCAGCGGCCGGTGCAGCGTGAGCCCGTGCAGGTGAATACCGTTTTGCGGCAAACCATAAAGCTGCGGAGCTACGATTTTGCGAGCCATGGCGTTGAGGTGACCGAGGAGTTCGACGAGACGCTGGAGCCCGCGCTCGGGGACGCGCAGCAGCTTCAGCAGGTGTTCTTGAATATTCTAAATAACGCTTACGACGCCGTACAAGAAACGGGACGGCGCGGACACATTTCGATACGCACTGAACGGGCCAGGAGCAGCGTGCAAGTGGTGGTCACGGACAACGGGACGGGGATCGCCGATCCTCAGCACATATTCGACCCGTTTTACACGACGAAACAGCCAGGCAAGGGTACGGGGCTCGGGCTGAGCATTTGCTATGGGATTGTGCGAGCTCACGGCGGCGAGATTCAGTGTTGGAACAATGCGGAAAGCGGCGGAAGCACATTTGTCGTTCGTATCCCTATCGCCCTGGAGATGCCCGCGATGGCTGCGAAAGAGGCCGGAAGATGACGCTAGAAGCGGCTGTGGGGCGGGCTGCGCCGATCCTGCTCATAGAGGACGAACCGTCCGTGATTGCGTTTCTGAAGGCAGCCCTGGAACGAAAGGGTTACACCGTGGTCAACGCGTCCTCCGGAGCCGAGGGCTTGAAGCAGCTCGCCGACAAACAGTACAGCGGGGTGATTTCCGACATTCGAATGCCAGGAGCGGTAAATGGAGCAGAAGTGCATGACTGGATCCAGAAAAACCGGCCTGAGCTGGGTTCGAAGATTATTTTGATTAGCGGAGACACCGCCAACAGTGAGACACAGGCGCTGCTGGCGCGCAGCGGGACGCCTTGCATCGAGAAGCCGTTCCGTGTACACCAATTAATATCCATTGTGGAGAAAACGTTTGGGAAACCATGAGTGACGACTTAAAAGTCCGTTTGCTGGTCGTCGATGACGAGCAGAGCATCCGCAAGTTATGCATGACCATCGGGAATACCCTGGGATATTCCTGCACGGAAGCGGAAAGCGCCGAGGCCGCTCTGGCCAAACTGGACGCCGATGCCCCGGACCTCATTTTGACCGATCTGAAGCTGCCCACCCTTTCCGGCGTGGAGCTTTTGAAACAAGCCAAACTGATCCTGCCTCGGGCAGAGATCGCTATCATGACGGGGCACGGGTCGATCGAATCGGCAGTCGATGCCATGAAATTGGGCGCTTACGATTACATCGAGAAACCCTTCCGCGTGGAAAAGATGCGGCTGCTGCTGCAGCGCATGGCCGAGAAAGTACGGCTGGTCACGGAAAATGAGTTTTTGCGGGAGCGCGTCAGCACGGAAGACAACCTCGATGGAATCATTGGCACTTCGGCGAACATCCAGGATGTTTTGCGGATGGTTTCGCGACTGAAGGATACGCGCACCCCGGTTCTGATTTCCGGCGAGAGCGGCACGGGCAAGGAGCTTGTGGCTCGGGCCATTCACTTCCGCGGCGCGCTGGCGAAGACGCCGTTTGTCGCGGTGGATTGCGGTTCGCTGGTACCGACCTTGATGGAGAGCGAACTGTTCGGCTACGAAAAGGGCGCGTTCACAGGGGCCATTAAGACGAAGGCGGGACTCTTCCAGGCGGCCAATGGCGGAACTATTTTCTTGGATGAGATTGGCGAATTGCCTCTGGAGATGCAGGCCAAACTCTTGCGCGTGCTACAGGAGAAAGAAGTGCGGCCGGTGGGAAGCAACGCCAAGGTGAATGTGGATGTACGCGTGATCGCGGCAACGAACCGCGACCTTGAAGCGGCTTACAGAGACGGCACCTTCCGGAAGGATCTCTACTTCCGGCTGAACGTGGTGACGGTACACCTGCCGGCACTGCGGGATCGCCGATCGGATATCCCCATGCTGGTGCACCACTTCCTGGACCGCTATGCCCCCGATTCGCACCTCCAGGTAACCACCGCGGCGATGAAGAGTTTGCTGAACTACGAGTGGCCGGGAAATATCCGCGAACTCGAAAACTGCATCGCTCGAGCGATTACGCTCGGCGACCGCCGGGTCATCGATGTGATCGACCTTCCGCCGGCGATCCGCAGCGAGCAAACCGAGGCACCCGGCGGGACGCTGCAGGATGCGGCATCGCTTTCGACCACTGCGCTCGCGGAAATGGAAAAGATGACCATTCTGCGGGTGTTCGAGCAGGCCAACGGAGACAAAGCGCTTGCGGGCCGAATGCTGGGGATCAGCCGGGCCACGCTCTATCGCAAGCTGAAGCGCTACAACATCCCGCTGCGTTCAGGGCCGGGAGAAGCAGAAGACGCTTCGGAAGAGGCCGCCCAGCAGGTGGAATGACGTCTCAGGCAGGCGAGAGAAACGCGAAAGCGGTCTGGCGCTGAGACAACGGCGTTTCAGCGTGAGACGAATGAGCCGCTCCACATCCACAGGAAAATACTAAGTCGTTCCCTTTCTTTCATTTCGGAGACTCTCCGCTTTCCCCCTCTTTGGCGTGCAGCGTGCATCTTGATCGCGGGGACCTTGTGTCCGTTTGTGGGGGTCTGTGTACCAACCCCGCACGGAGGCGCGATCCTTAGTACGAGAGTACTGCGGCAACGTCGGAGGCGACGTGAGACGATCCAGCGAAGTAACGCTCACCGCGAACGAGGAAGGCTGCGCGGAGCGATTGGCTCGTTTTTTTCCGCGCGCTACGGCCGTTCGAGTGCCCGTGCAAATCACCTCACTCGGGGCGGGGAGCACGCGGTTGCGGGAAGCGACCGTGGTTGAATTCGGAGGCTCGGAGCATGCGATTTTTCTCTCGAGCTTGCCGCTTGAGTTTGATGATCGCGTACGGATAGAACGAGATCGGAACGGGGGCACGGCGGATGCGACAGTGATTGCCGTGCAGTATCACGAAGGACGTAAGGCGGTGGCCGTCCGGTTCCTACAGGGGCCCTGCGCGTGGGTGACAAAGCCGTGAACAAGCCGACTCCAACACTCAATACCCCGGCCCCGCCGAAGCCCGCGACTTTGCGGCAGGCGAAGTGGGCCGAGGATCGTTCGGTATTCCCCATTTATCTGGCGCTTGCGGAGCAGCTGGAAATCGAGATTCCCTTCCCGCAAGAAAACCGGAATCTGCCGCAAAAGCCTGACTTGGAACTCTTTGACGAGGTGGAGGCCTGGCTGGATGAGATGGACCAGCGGGTCGCGGTGCACGAATTGCGCAAGCTGCTTCAGACGACGACACTGAACGCGAACGAAACCAGCTTGTGCGCGCTGATCCATCGCCATCTTCAAAAATCGTCGAAGACCAACGTCGACCGCGACAAAGTGGACTTCCTGCTCGTGCAGTATTTTGCGCTTTGCGCTCCGGCAAAGATTTATCACAAGCAGATTGAACCCCACGACGTGGCGCTGGTGATGAGACCGGTGCTGGGGGATGTCGACGATTCGACGCTGGATTGGTGCGAGCCTCTTGAGCAAATGATCGAGAAGTTGCGGGCCTTCCGCAGCCTGCGCGAAATCCTGAAGACCAATTTCATTGAACAGGGACGCAAGGTGAAAGAGACCGCGGGCGGGATGTTCTACGACCCGCCGGCTTTGCTGACGTTCGTGCGATTCAATTTTCTGCTCCGGCGCACGTTTATCGAGCTGATGCATGCCGACCTCATCGCCATTCGGTCGGGTCTCTCGCAACTCGAAACAGGCGGCGCGCGCATTATTGATTGTCACCACTTTGGGCTCTCCGCCGAAGAACCACTCGGAAAAATTCGAGAAGTTGCCGACGAATGGAAACAGCCGTTCCAGAAGGAATACACCGAACGGTCGGTAAATCAGACTTTTGAGAAGCTGCTGGGATTGCGCACGGACGTCGAGCGGGCTCTCGAAAAAATCGCGCCAAAAACGCCCCCGGGTGCCGCTGTTTCGGAAAAGACCGCCGGCCCTCGCGGTACGGAGACGGCCAAAAATCCGGGACGCGAAGCGGCCGCGGTTGAATCCAGCGCGAAGGGTGCGGCGAAGCCGGCTGCCGAGAGCGCGGTCAAGCAAGTCGCCGCGATGGCGCTTGATTTTGAAACTTGCCTCGAGAAAATCTGGGAGCAGTTGATTGCCACGCCGCCGACGCGCGGGCGTTCGATGACCACGGTGAAGATCGGCGCTGCAAGGATCTTGCTGTCCTCGTGGGAAGTAACGGCATTCGTAAGCGAAGACGGACCATCGGCAGAGGATTTGCGCCGGGCAGTCGTGGCCCGGGCGATGGTGACTGCGGCCGTCGAATCCGCCAAGGAAACAGGAAACGCGACGTCCATGGACAAAGCGCTTTCGATCGCGCGAATCGAGGTCTCGCGCTTGCAGGAGCGTGTGGACATCGCGAAACAAGCGAAGGACACGGAAGCGGCAGTAAACCTGGGAATCAGCACGAAGAGGTTACTCACGGCGCTGGACGAGGCCGAAAAGCTGTAAATGATCAGAATCCTTGCCGGTCCTAACGGGCAATCACCCTGGGAGCAGGTCGTCTGTGCGAAACGCTAGCGTATTAATTCTGACGGATGAAACAGAATTCGCACGACTCTTGACCGCCTGCTGGCAAACAGAGCGGCAAGCGCCGGGCATCACCGTGCTCAGCAGCGAGCTTTGGAAGGATCACGAAGCTAGCCCCCACGATCTTGTCGTTGTTGGGCCGGTCCAGGAAGGAAAACTCCCTGGAATCCTGCGTTCTCTAGAGCCGGCTGCCGCCGTGATTTTGTGTGTGCCGGCGGATTCCCGCGAGCTTGGCCAATTGCGTTCGCGCTACCCGCGGCTGGTTCACATTCCACTGCGCGAAGACTGGGCACAGACGCTGCTACTTGTTGCCGGCGAATCCTTGCGCCGTGCAGAAGCGCAGCGGCTTAGCCGGCAATCGGAACGGCGGGCGGCCAAGAACGAACAGCAGGCCACGCTCGGGCGCTACATGATAGACATGAAGCACAGCGTCAACAATGCGCTGACTTCGATGCTGGGCAACGCCGAACTGCTGCTCCTCGAGCCGGGTCAGCTTTCCTCGCAATCCCTGGCGCAGATCAAGACGATTCACAGCATGGCGCTGCGTATTAACGAGATCATGCAGAGATTCTCATCACTGGCGAGCGAGATGAGGGAAGCTGAGACTACATCTCAAGCTGAGACAGAAGCAGAACCGGCGTCCCCCGCAACTCGCCGCTGAACTGCCGCGCCGAATCTGTAAGCAACTCAAAAACAAGCGCTTATACCAAATAGACAAAGCGGCGCAGGGAACCCTCAGGCTGGCTGCTGACGTGCACCTCTTGTCTGCGGAGAAATATGGGGAGATGTCGATGCTCGAGAAAAAAGTACTCATCGTCGATGACTCGCCCTCGCAAGTGAAGCTGATCCAGGGCTTTCTTGAGCACGAAGGCTACCGGCTGGTGGGTATCAACGACCCAGAACGAGTCGAGGAAGCGATCGCGGTGGAACGGCCCAGCCTGATCTTGCTGGACGTGGTGATGCCCAAGCGGAATGGCTTTCAGGTTTGCCGGGAATTGAAGAATCACGCGGACTACAACGCGATTCCGGTGATTTTGGTGACGTCGAAGAACACGGAAAGCGACAAGTATTGGGGCGCGCAGCAGGGCGCGGATGGCTACGTGACGAAGCCCTTTACGAGAGAAGAGTTGTTGCGCGCTGTGCGGCGATTTGCATAGGGAATGATTCGAGGATGAATCGGCGATGAGCGAAGACTTTCACCTGGTACCGCTTCCCGCGGATGCCGACGACCTGCTGGAAGCTCTTGGACCCATGGAAGAGCGGCTGCCGGAATCGCAGTACTGCGTCTTCCGGAGCGGGCGAGAGCGGTTTTGCCTGCCGGTGCTGGATGTCGAGGAAGTCCTGGATTGGCCGCTGTTGACGAAGCTGCCGCTTGGCCCGGCATACCTGGCGGGCATTTTCAATTTGCGCGGGTCGATTGTGCCGCTGATCGATATCGCTATTACGGAAGGGCGGCGGCCCGGGCTGTTGCCGAAGCATGTGGTGGTTGCGTCGCTTCGCGGCGAGGGTTCGCACGACGATTTGCGGATTGGCATTGCCGCGGACGAAGTGATCGGAACGTATTCGGTGAATGCGGAGGATCTGCTCGAACAGGCTCCGGAGAACGTGCCCCATTGCACCGGAATGCTTCGTCACGACGATCGCTTGGCGCTGATCATTGACCTTAGGAGAATGCTCGAAGTTTTTCCCGGACCGAGCATTTGATTTCGGACAGGTAGATTTAGGTGTTCCCCGCCGCATGCGGATAGGGGGCACAGCAGCAGGGATTTGGAGGAAGGCATGAAATCGCGACTGAGTTCCACGATCTGGACGCTGGTCCTACTGAATGGCGTCATCCTTTTCGCCGTGCTGGGACTGGCTTACAGCGCCGGACGGCAATCCGGCGGAGCGTCCCTGTTCGACTTCGGGTCGCTGCCTAGCGGGGCGAGCGGTTCCGTGATGCTGGCAGTGCTATTGGCGCTCGGCATGGCCATCTTCATGGCCTGGCGACTGGGGAGCAAGCTCCTGACGCCGGTCCAAGAGCTCGCGCAGTTCTCCGAGCGCATCGCTGCCGGTGATCCCAGGGCGCGCGTTGAAGTCAACACCGGCGACGAACTTGGCTACATCGCGGAGAATCTGAACCGCGCGGTGGCAAAGGTTTCCAAGGCCACGAGCAATCAGGATGCAAATGACGCTTTGCAGCGCAGTATCACGGAGTTGCTGACAGTCATCAACCAGGTTGCGCGCGGAGACTTGACGCTGCGCGGAAAAGTCACCAACGACGCGTTGGGGAACGTGGCGGACTCGATCAACTACATGCTCGACAACTTCACCAAAGTTCTTGAGCGCGTTCGCAAGGCGGCTATGGAAGTCACGGCGTGCTCGAACAACATCCTTGTGGCGGCCGACGAGATGCAGGCCGGAGCGACGCAGCAGGATCAGGAAATCACCAATACGTCGAGCGCCGTCGAAGAGCTGACGGTTTCGATGAAGCAGGTTTCGAACAACGCGGAAGCCAGTGCGGAAGCTGCTCGCCGGGCGTTGGATGCCGCTGAACAGGGCAACCGGGCCGTGCGCGACACTCTGGAAGGCATGCAGCGCATTCGGGCATCGGTGCAAGCAACCGCGAAGAAAATCAAGTCGCTTGGCGATCGCTCATTGGAAATTTCGGAAATCATCAACGTCATCAATGACATCACGGAACAGACGAACTTGCTGGCGTTGAATGCGGCCATTGAAGCGGCTCGCGCCGGCGAAGCAGGGCGCGGTTTCGCGGTCGTCGCGGACGAAGTTCGCAAATTGGCGGAACACAGCAGAAGCGCCACGAAGGATATCGCGGCACTCATCAAGGCCATTCAGGCGGAGACGAACGAAGCCGTGGTGGTCATGGAAGAAGGCACAAAGGAGGTGGAAGGCGGCGCGACCCTCGCCGATCAGGCCGGACGTGCGCTGGACGCCATCTCAAACGTTGTGCGACAGTCGGCGGAACTTGTGCAGGAAATCTCGCTGGCCTCCAAACAGCAGGTGCGTGGCACCGAAGGTGTGGCGCACGCCATGCAGATTATTTCGAGCATTACCCGGCAAACGTCTCAAGGCACGCGCGGCACGGTCGCCACAGTCAGCCAGCTTGTGAAACTTTCCGATCAGCTGAACGAGGCGCTCGCGCAGTTCCGCGCTACCTCGAAGTCCGGCAATATCCTGGAAGATTCCGAGCGGCCCGTCCCAGCCGGCGCTCTCCGGTAGGCAGTAATTCTCGGTTTGGACAAGAGACCAGAGCAAAAGCGGGACGGTAATGAGCGAACGGCAAGGACCGGCGCACGGTCTTAGTGAACATGAGTTGAGCGAGATCCGCATGCTGATTGAAGAGCGGACGGGCATCTGTTTTGATGAATCGCGGGCGCGGTTCTTCTCGACGCGCGTGAAGGAGCACCTGTGCGCGAAGGGGCTGGAACGCGGCACGGATTTGCTGAGAGCCATGCGGAAATCGAATATCGAGTACGAAGCTTTGCTCGAAGGACTGTTGACGCAGGAAACCAGCTTCTTCCGGTACCCGAGCGTCTATGAGGCGTTCGAAAAGCGCGTTCTGCCTGAGCTGCATGTGAAGAAGTTCTGGAAGAATCCGCGCACCTTGCGCATCTGGAGCGCGGGCTGTTCCACCGGCGAAGAACCTTACTCGATTGCGATTACGATCGCCGATTCGCTTTCCTTCTCGGATTCCTGGAATGTGGAGATTCTCGCCACCGACGTTGGACGGCTCGCCCTGAAGCAAGCGGAGCGCGGCGTCTATTCGGGGCGAAGTCTCGGCAGCGTCAGTCAGGAGCAATTGGCCGCGCATTTCACAAAAACTCAGAACGGGCAGCAGGTGAAACCGCGGCTGCGGAAGCTCGTCACCTTCGCGCAGATGAATTTAGCTTCGGCGGTGTACGTTGGCCGGATGGATATGATTTTCTGCATGAACGTGCTGATTTATTTCTCCGAGGAGCGTCGCCGCGCGCTCGTGCAGCGGTTCTACGACACTCTGGAGCCAGGCGGCTACCTGTTTCTTGGACATTCGGAATCGATCTCGAAGATGCCCGTAAAATTTCAGGCCATCGTGCTGAACGACTGCATCTTGTACCGCAAGCCCACGGCGGAAGAGCTACAAAAACCCGAACTCGTGGCGGAGGGACGCGCGTGAGCATGCCGGACCGCGAAGCCGTCGAGATGTTCCTACAGGAAGCGGCCGAACACCTGCAGTATTTGCGGGAGTACGTCAGCGTGTTGCAGGAGATTTCTCCGCGCCGCGAGGATCTTGAGCGGCTGTATATTTCGGCGCATACCCTGAGCGGAACTTCGGCGAGTTATGGCTTTCCGCGGTTTTCGGAAATTGGAGCCAAGCTCGCCCACGTTTTTCAATACGCGCTGAACGCGCCGCTCGGTGACGACCTGCACGGGCCGTTGACGGAATTCTTGTCCGACGGCATTTCCCTGCTGGAAACCGACCTTCTGGAAATCAGCGACACGGGCAAAGAAAGTGTCGATGACATAGCGGCGTTCAAAGAGCGCTATCGTTTTGCGTTTCCTACGGAACCGCCGCCCCTGAACTATCCGCAGCCGCAGACCTACGCGGAGCAGGCCAAGGCGTCAGCGAAGGAAGCCGTGGTGTCCGCCGCAACGGGGTCGTACTTCGACGCGTTGCCTTCCGATGAAGAAGTCTCCGACGAAATCCTCGAATTTTTCCAGCCGGAAGCGGAAGAGCATTTGCAAGTGGTCAGCGATTGCCTGATCTCGCTGGAAGGCAACAATAACCCGGAAGAGATCAACAAGCTGTTTCGTGCGATTCATACGGTGAAGGGGTCCGCAGCGCAAGTCGGCCTAAGCCGGCTGGGAGCGATTGCCCACCGCGTCGAAGACCTGATCGGGCGTCTCCGTGATGGCGAACTCGAGCCATCGCCGGCCGTTGTCGATATCTGCCTCGAATCCGTGGACGTGCTAAAGAAAACGCTGCATCGGCAGTGGGCCGATGAAAAGAGCATGCGCACAGGGGTGGATTCGCTTCTCGGGCGCATCGCGGAATTCGCGCCGGTAGAAGTGGAAGATTCCGAGGCTGTCCCCGCACCTGTGAGCGACGAGGAGATTCCCGCCGAGGGAGTCCAAGAAGCCGCTCCCGCAGCTGCGCCTGTCAAGAAAACTGCAAAACCGGCAAGTGCGGCGGCGGCGGCAAAATCCGTGCGCATCGCCCTGTCGCGGCTCGACCGAATGATGAACACGGTCGGCGAACTGGTGATCAACCGCACCCGCATGGTTGGGCGCGTGGCCGAATTGGAAAAGCTGGTCGATACGCTGAGTTTCTCGAAAGAACGACTCCAAGGTAAGGTGGGAGAGTTTCAGGAAAAGTACGAATTCAACCGCATCAGTTCCACGAGACAGACTGGCCCGTGGAGTCCGTCCACCGCGCGGCAGACACTTACGAACGCGGCTTCGGGCGATACGTCGTTCTGGTCCGAATTCAGTGAACTCGAAATGGACCGGTACGACGATTTCAATATTCTCTCGCGCTCGATGGCGGAAATCTCCGCGGACGTGAACGAAGTCCTCTCGCAGCTCGAAGGATTCATCGGGCGCGTCGAAGGCGACATCGACGAGTTCACAAAACTAGCACACCATCTCCAGGACGAAATCACCGCGGCTCGCATGGTGCCGATTGGCACGCTGTATTCGAGGCTGTCGCGAGCGGTGCGCGACGCCGCCAAATCGGCGGGCAAACAAGTCGATCTGGACCTCTCCGGAAGCGAGACGGAGCTCGACAACAACATCATTCAGCAGATTTCCGATCCCTTGGTGCACCTGGTTCGCAATTCGGTGGCACACGGAATCGAGCGACCCGAGGACCGCATCGCCGCGGGCAAGCCGGAGCTGGGCAAAGTCTCCCTCCGCGCCTATCATCGCGGCAACCACATTTACATTGAAGTCGAAGACGACGGCCGCGGTATCGATTACGAACGCGTGAAGCTGAGCGCCATCGAACGCGGACTGGTTTCGCCTGAAACGGCCGATCGCTTGACCGAACGCGACCTCCGCGAAATGCTCTTCCATCCGGGCTTCACCACCGCTCCTGTTAAGACCGAACTCGCCGGTCGCGGCGTCGGGCTGGATGTTGTGCGGGCCAACCTGAATGCACTGAACGGTGAAATTGACATCCAAAGTGTCAGCGGGCAAGGCACGAAATTCACGCTCAAAGTTCCACTGACTCTGATTATCTCTCCGGCGCTCTTTGTACGCTGCGGAGTGACGAACTTTGCGCTACCGCTTGCAGTCGTGGAAGAAATTCGGCGCCTGCGTGCAGATGAAATTGAGGACGTGGGCGGGAAGCTCCTTACCAAGGTCCGCGACGTGGTGACAGAAGTGGTCCGGCTCGATACCTATCTCGGCCTTCCTCCGCTCGAGCCGGTCAACGGCTACTTCCGCATGGTCGTTGCCAATGCCGGCAATCGCCAGATTGGCCTGGTTGTTGAGGAAGTGCTTGGCAAAGACGAGATCGTCATCAAGAATCTCGGCGAATATCTGCGCCGGGTGAAACTCTTCCCCGGCACGACAATCGCGCCCGATGGCAGTCTTATCCTTTTGATCGATTTGAACCGCATGGTTGCGAATGAGCCGACGGAACGGCGTCCCCTGCAAGCCAGCGCCAGCGCAGCGCGCATCTTCGCGCCGGGATCGACAGCCGTCGCGCGCGGAACAATTCCAGCCGAAGCCATCGACCGCGTCGAGCAGGAAAGGCTGATCATTGTCGCCGACGACTCCATCAGCGTGCGCAAATTCGTCGGACGCATGCTCGAAAAGAACGGTTACCGGGTGAAGCTGGCCGCCGACGGCATGGAAGCAGCTGAACTTGTGACGCAGCACGGCTGCCACCTCGTCATCACCGACCTCGAGATGCCGCGCATGACGGGTTACGAACTCATGGTGCAACTGCGACAGAGCCCGACGACGCGGCGCATTCCCGTCATGGTGGTGACCTCGCGCGCGGGCGCAAAACATCGCGATCGCGCAATGAAAGAGGGCGCAACAGCCTTTCTCACAAAACCTGTGCAGGAAGACCAGCTGATCGCCGCCGTCGAACAACTCATGGGATCGGAGACGCGACCAACCATACCGGTTGGGTAGACACCCATGGCCGCCAGCGCAAACAAAAAGTTTCGTGTGCTGATCGTGGACGACTCCGCGTTCATGCGCAAGGTTCTGGAAACGATTTTTGCCGGCGACGATCAGCTCCAGGTGGTCGGCCATGCAAAAGACGGCCGCGAAGCGGTAGCCCTCGCCGAATCCCTCAAGCCCGACGTCATCACCATGGACATCAACATGCCGCACGTCGACGGCTTGCAAGCGACGGCGCAGATCATGACCACAAACCCTCGGCCGATCGTCATCGTCAGCTCCGAATCGCGCGACGGCGCCGCCAGCACGCTAAAGGCTCTCGAACTGGGCGCGATTGAGTTTGTCGCAAAACCATCCAGCGGCATCGATCTCGACATGCAAAGCGTGAAAGAGGATTTGCTGCGCAAGGTGCGCATGGCCGCGAAGGTTCGCGTTGTCCGCACCGCGTCGCGGATCGCCACCACGGTGCAGAAATCAAACGGGACATCTCTGGCGGCGTCCACGCCGCCCGTCGCACCCCGACCAGCGCCGAGTTCAGGGCTCGATCAGCGTTTCCCCGTGGTCGTGCTGGCGGCGTCAACGGGAGGTCCGGCGACAGTAATGCGGCTCGCACCCGGCTTTACGCGCGAATTCCCCGCCGCCGTTATTTTGGTACAGCACATGCCGGCTGCCTTCACGACGCAGTATGCGGCGCAGCTCGCGGAGTTTACCGGCATTCGCGTCAAAGAAGCGGAACCGAACGAATCCCTGCAACCCGGCACGTTCTACATTTGTCCCGGCGGCCACCACCTGCGCGTGACTCCTACAGGTCGCATCCAGCTGGATGGCTCAAGCGGCCGGGTCAACGGCTACTTGCCGAATATTGATGTGACGATGGAATCCGTCGCGGCCTACGCGGGCGCGATGAGCATCGGCGCGATTCTCACCGGCATGGGTAACGATGGCACAAGCGGCGCGAAAGCCATCAAAGCAGCGGGTGGCTTGGTGCTGGCTCAAGATGAAGCAACGTGCGTCATTTTTGGAATGCCCGCCGAAGCCATCAAGGCCGGCGCCGTGGATCAAGTTCTGGGAATCGATGATATTTATCCAGCCATAGAAAAACGCGTGATCGGAATTTGCCGTACGACGCCCGTGGGAGTCCGCTAATGCGTGTGGCTGCCCCACCTGCCAAGCCCCATGCAGCTGCGCGCACGGAGCAGATCATTCTCTTCCGCATTTCGGGACAGCCATTCGCCGTCTCTTCCGCTTCCGTGCAAGAGGTCCGCAGCGTGGACAGCCTCTCGGGCGCCGCGACTGAAGTCGATCTGCCCACGTTACGAAAAGTACGCCACGTAGTGCGGCGCGGAGATAAAGCGCTATTTGTTGTAAGCGGAGCCGCACATTTTGGCTTGCCTGCCGCCGCGGCCGGGCTTGTTTTCGTCCTTCGAAAGACGCGCACCGCTCTGTTGGTCGATGGCATCGACAAGATGGCCACCATGACTCGCTTGCAGGCGATTCCGCTCGCTTATTGCCACGAAGAGCGGGCGTGGTACCGCGGATTGACGGCGCTCGACCAGAATGTGATCCCGGTTGTGAACCCCGAGGGTTTTTTGACGGCCGACGAATTTGCTCTCTTGGACGCTTCGCTGGTTCCTGAATCACTGCCGGACGAACTCCCTGGCGAAGGGATCGAGTTGCCGGAATGAACCAGCCTGTCGAATCCACCTCGCAATCCTTTGTTCTGTTGCGGCTTGGCGAGCGTCGCTTTGCCGTTGCTGCCGTGCAGATCTCGGAGCTTGTGGCTCCCAGCCGCATCTTCCGATTTCCGCATCGCACCCCCAAACTCGAGGGCGTGATTTTGCGCCGCGGAAGGATCGTTCCCGTCTGCGACGTGGCGGAGAAGTTGCTCGGCAAGGCTCTTACTTCCCGCCGATTTTACCTGATCGCCGTTCGCCATTATGGCGATAAATCCGAGTGGGTGGCGCTTCCGGTCACCGGCGATTGCGAATTGATTGCTGCGGAAATGACGAACGCGGGGGAAGCCGACGCTCCGCACGTAGCCGGCTGGATTTCGCACAACGGAGAAGTGATTGAAGTACTGAACCTCGATGCACTCACGCCTGGAGCCGAAGAGCCTCCCCCTTCCGCTCTGACTGCGGCATTTGTGGAGGCCAGCACGTGATGCTTCCGGGGCGCGGTGCAAAAATCCTGCTGATCGATAGCAACGTGTATTTTTCGAAGCGGCTCGGTGACGCGCTGAAACGCGAAGGATTCGAAGTCATTTCCAGCACGCAAGCAGCCTATGCGCTGACGACGATTGAGTACGATGCACCGTCGGCAATTCTTTGCTCGACCAGCATGCGCGAAATGGGAGCGCTCGAAATCGCCAAAATCATTCATGCGGACCCGAAAAACGCCGCCCTGCAAATTATCGCTCTGGGAGACGGCAGCCAGCGCGCCCTGATGGAGGCTTTTCAGGCCGGGTGCGACGACTACATCGACCGGCAGACGGCGCCAGCGGCGATCGCCTCGCACGTCAAAAGCATCATCGTCAGCAAAGCGGAAGGTTTTCAGCCGACGCAGATGCTGACGCAGTCCGACACCAGCCTCAGCGGGAGCCTCACGCACCATGATCTCACCGGTGTAATGCAGATGCTCGGGCACGCGCACCAGACCGGGGCGCTGCACATCAATGCAGGGGAAACGGACGCCGTCCTCTTTTTTGACGCGGGGGAAATCACTCACGCGGAGTGCGGCAGCCTTTTCGGCGACGAAGCCGTGATTCATATTTTGAAAGGCTGCGTGCAGGGCGGCTCCGGCGTCTACAAATTTGCTTATGGAACTACTTCACCGCAGCGCACGGTGTTGCGCTCGGCGACCGATCTGATGCTTGATGCCATGCGCGAGTTTGATGAGGGTGAACGCGACCTGGCAGACAAGGAGGCGCGATGAGCGAGGCGATGACTGTTCCACCGCTGAATGAAACGGAAGCAAAGCGCACACCAACGGTATATTTCATTGATGACAGCGCAACGATGCGCGAAGTCATCAAGATCGCCTTTCGCCGCGAGAGCATCAACGTGATCACCTGCGCGGATGCCGCGTCGGCCCTCGCCCAGTTTGAGCAGAACAAACCTGACGTCGTGATCACCGACGTGATCATGCCGGATCAGGACGGTTATTCCGTTTGCAGCCAGATCAAGCAGCATCCTGAATACGGCGGAGTTCCCGTGGTCCTCATGTCCGGCGTTGTGAACAAGAGCGTCGCCGACAAGGCCGTGGCAGTAAAGGCAGACGAGTTGATTCGCAAGCCCTTTCAGCCCCAGGAATTGATTGGGCGCGTCAAGAGTCTGCTTGAGCCGAAGCGCGCTGCGGACGCGCCAGTTGTCGAACGAGCGGCGCCGAGTGCTCTCAACAGTTTATTTGCTCCCCCGCCGCCCCCGGTTCAACGGCCCGTGGCCCCGCCGCCCAGCGCCGGAGACCAGCGGGTCCCAGAATCCATCTGGCCTCGCGCGCTTGCCGATGCCTTCTCCGGATCGCGGCCAGGCGATGGCGCAGTTTCTCAACAGAATTTGCAGCAAGCGGGATCGCCCGGCAGGCCGGCTCCGACGGCGGCGGACATACAAAAGCTGCGCTCGGAAATCGCTCGGCTCGATCTTCTGGTCAAGAAGCTCCAGACCGAAATGCAGATCGAACGGCAATATACGCAGGCACTGGAGCTCCAGATACAAACGCTCACGCGGGTCGAGTAGCTACCAGAAAGACAGGAATTTGTTTGCGGCGTCAAATCCTAAAGTTGACGCTGGGGGACGAATTGGGTAGCTTCGCTCTTTACTCTTCGAGTATCCATTTTCTGACATCGGAGGGCCTCCATGGATGACAAGAGCAGTTCTCCCATCACTCGGCGTGAGTTTGCCCGGCGCGCCGCGATCGTTTCTGCCGCGACGATGGTTCCCGCCGGGGCGCTGGCCACACCTTCGCCGGGCGCACCATACCCCATACCGCCGACACCGGACTTGCCCTCACTTTCTGCCGAAGGCCAGGCGGAGGCCGAAGCGCGGTATCAGGCCATTCTCGCAGTTTATGGGACGCGTTTTTCTGAAACGCAAAAAACCGACCTGCGCCGGCTCTCTTTTGCAGCGCAAGAACCCCTGGACCGTCTGCGCGCCTACTCGATCGAAAATAGCGACGGTCCGGCGCTCTATTTGAAGCCGCTTGTCGAGAGGGAAAGGAAAACCGGGTCTGCGGTGATTCCACCTACCCCCGGCGAGGCGCCGAATAAACCTTGAGGCCAATCGCACATGCCCGCTGAAGAGATCTTCTATTTGCCGTTGAGCGAACTTGCCAAGCGAATCGAGACCAAGAAGCTCTCGCCTGTCGACCTGACGCAGCTCTACCTCGACCGCAGCACGAAGCTTGGTCCCCGGTTTAATGCCTACGCGCGGCTGACCCCGGAAATCGCCCTCGAGCAGGCAAGAGCTGCGGAAAAAGAAATCCAGCACGGGCACTATCGCGGGCCCTTGCACGGCATTCCCTACGCCGCGAAGGACCTCTTAGCCGTGAAGGGAGTCCCAACAACCTGGGGCGCAAAACCGTACGCCGACCAAGTCTTCGACTACGACGCGACGGTGGTCGAACATTTGAATCGAGTGGGCGCCATCCTCATCGGCAAAGCGGCCATGATCGAGTTGGCGGGGGGCATGGGTTACCGCTTTGCCTCCGCCTCTCTAGCGGGCGCCACGAAGAATCCCTGGAACGCAAAGTGTTGGACGTGCGGATCCTCATCCGGTTCCGGAGCCATAGTAGCCGCCGGCCTTGCGGCCTTTGCCATTGGGACCGAAACCTGGGGCTCGATTATCTGCCCTTCGGCGTTCTGCGGCGTCAGCGGCTTGCGGCCCACCTACGGGCGCGTGAGCCGATATGGCGCGATGGCTCTGGCGCCTTCCATGGACAAGATTGGTCCGCTGGCGCGCAGCGCGGAAGACTGCGCGCGTGTTTTCGCCGCCATTGCCGGGCACGACCCGCGTGATCGCAGCACGGTGCCGATCGATAAAGGAGCTTTTACCTATTCGCCCTCCCTGGACCTTAAGGCACGGCCTTTGAGAATTGGCTGGCTCACGAATGCGTGGAAAAAGCTGGATTCCGGAGTGGCCAAGGCTGCGCTTGCCGCGGAAAAAGTGGTGCGAAAATATTTTGCGAGCGTGCGATCGGCCGTGCTTCCCGATGGGCCGATAGAAGATGCCGCAAACATCATCATCGCAGCGGAGTGCGCGGCGTCGTTTCGAACGCTGATTCGTTCCGGCCGCGTCAGTGAATTGGCTGATCCTACGGGCCAGATCGCCGGCTATGTGAACGAACAATACTCGGCAGCCGACTACTTGCGCGCCCTCAGCTATCGGGAAATCTTGCAGAAAAAGACGGAAGCTCTGTTTGACTCCTTTGACGTGCTCCTGGCACCTTCCCAGCCCGTCCCCGCCTCCCCGCTCGAGGCCAATCTGGAGACCGATCTCTCCTTCCCGGATCCGCTTGGCGCCATCGGCAATCTCTGCGGGCTTCCGGCTCTTTCCGTGCCCTGCGGCTTCACCGAAAACAACCTACCCGTTGGTCTACAGTTCGTGGCGCGGGCGGGAGACGACTTTGCCGTGATCCAAGCGGCGCGAACCTTCCAGCTTCACACCGACTGGCATCGCAAACATCCAAAGCTGTCTTGATGGATCGTGAAAATGCCGCGTGACTGGCGGCTGCCTCGCTAGGAATTGCGAGGAACGTTCAGAGCTTCCCGCACGGCTCGCAATATACTGCCGCGGCTGAACGGTTTGGTCAGCAACCGCATACTCGCATCCACCTGTGTAGTCTCTGCAGCCGTCTGCTCGCTGTAGCCGGACATATAAATCACGCCAAGCCCCAAGTGCTGGTGCTGCAATCGCCCAGCCAGTTCTTTGCCGGTCATGCCCGGCATGACCATATCGGTTACAAGCAGGTCAACTGCCGTGCCCTGTTCGGCTGCAAGACGCAGTGCCTCGGCGCCATTGTGCGCTTCAATCACCGTGTAACCACCCGATTCCAAAAACTCGCGTGCAACTTCGCGCACGTCTTGTTCGTCCTCGGCAAGCAGGATGGTTTCCGTCCCGCGCGGCGCTTCCGAAAAAGCCGAAGGCAGGCTTCCCTTGTCTTCGGGCTGGTCCACGCGCGGAAGATAAATCTTGAACGAAGTTCCCTTGCCCAATTCGCTGTAGACCCAGATGAAGCCGCCGCTCTGCTTCACAACGCCATACACGGTCGCGAGACCGAGGCCCGTTCCTTTGCCAGGTTCCTTGGTAGTGAAAAACGGCTCGAAAATGTGCGCTTGCGTTTCTGCATCCATGCCTGTGCCCGTGTCAGAGACGGCAAGCAATACATAACGCCCAGGTTTCACAATCGGATGAGTCGTGTTGTAGGTACGGTCCAGATCGGCATTCGAAGTTTCGATGATCAGCCGGCCTCCCTTCGGCATGGCGTCCCGGGCGTTCACTGCCAGATTCATGATGATCTGTTCCATCTGGCTGGCGTCGGCGCGAATTTTGCCTAGATCTTGCGCAATACGAATCCCCAACTCGACATCTTCCCCGATCAACCGGGGCAATAGCTTGCCCATATCCTCGACGACGCCGTTCAAATTCATGACGCGTGGCTGGAGAACCTGCATCCGGCTGAACGCAAGGAGTTGCTTTGTGAGAGCCGCCGCGCGATCCGCGGCGCGATCGATTTGCGAGATTTTTCTCGACATGCTGTCGGCAGGTGGCAATGCATTCATCAAAAGCTCGGTATGTCCCTTGATGACCATCAAAAGATTGTTGAAATCGTGAGCCACGCCCCCGGCCAGCCGCCCCACCGCTTCCATTTTTTGTGCCTGACGAAGCTGCTGTTCCAGCAGATGGCGCTCGCTGATGTCCTGCGCCACGACGAGCCGCACTCTCCGCCCGGCATAATCAAATTGATGCGAGATCAACTCGACCTCGAAAACCTTTCCGTCCTTCTTGCGGTGTTTGCATACCCCTTGGTGCCGCCCAAGTGAGTCATCTTTTTGTGGTCGTACCTCGAGGGACCCGCTCTTTTCTTCCGGCCGGATGTCGAACATGGTCATGCGGCTGAATTCCTCGGCCGCAAAACCGTACTGCCGCACGGCCGAGTCGTTCACTTGAATGAACTGCAGGGTTTCATCATCCATCACCCAGGTTGGGAGAGGATTGTGCGAAAAAAGAAGCCGGAAGACGGACTCGCTTTTGCGCAGGGCTTCCTCGGAGCGCCGCCGTTCGATCGCCAGCGCAATGTGACCGCCGACAGAATCGAGAAACTCGAGATCGCGCATGTCGTATGCGCTCTCGTTTTGATAGTGCTGTACCACGAGAACGCCGATGGTTGCCCTTGGCGTCTTCAAGGGCACACCCAGCCACGCCGGAGAGGGCGAGCCCACAAGTTCGACCTCTCCCTGCTGAGCAAGACGATCGAACTCGGACTGTGGAATCAGCATCGCGCTGCCCGTTCGAAAAACGAACGCGGTGCAGCTGCGCCCGACCTTTTGGGGAGGCGGCGCCATATCAAACTGATCTACAAAAAAGGGAAAGTAGAACGTGTCTTCCTTGTCGTCATGAAGAGCGACGAAACAATTCTCGGCGTAGAGAACTTTCTTGAGTGCCTGGTGGATGCCCTCCAGCAGCTGGTCGAGGTTAGACGTCTGATTCAGAGCGTGGACGACTTCCGAGATCACCTGCCGCTCGGCCTCCATGCGGTGCAGCGCCGTCACATCCAGAAAGCTCGCCACTATTCCATCGACGGAGGTATTGCTCAGGCAGCTGCTGATGGTCGCCTCGAACCAGCGCCACTCTCCTGATTTGCATCGCAGGCGGCAGCGCCCTTTGCGGGTCTCGTTCCGAAGAAGAGCGATGCCGCGAAGACGTTCGCGGGTCTCGCCGACATCGTCCGGGTGAACAAGATCCCAGATCGCTCTGCCAATCAGCTCGTCGGGACCTAAGCCCAGAGCTCGCGTGGAGCCGGCGCTTGCGTGCACGATAATTCCGTCCGTGCTGAGAATGGCCAGTAGTTCGCGGGCGCAATCCAGCAAAGCGGAAAGCTGCTCGGGGGTGGCTGACAAATTTGGTTCGAGAGCGGGGCGTTGTGACATAGGGTCGCTGCTAACGTAAACGTTCTCGTACCCCAAGGGACTGCGGGGGATACGAACTCCTCCGCCTTACGATCGCGTTCTTGAACGACCTTACGGTCTGTGGATGATCGAGACCACTCAATCATAGCGGATTCACTGGGTTTGGCGATGATGGAGTACAGGTGGTGTTGCGAAAACATGACTGTACGCAAGTACAGGTTCGGCGCTTAATCCGGCGCGCGAAATCCAGCCCGCTTTTCCCTCGCTAGCGAGCGTGCTAACCTCCTCATCGCTTCTGCTCAAATCTTTGCGAGCCGGATTTTGGATAATATCCGCTACGTCTTAGGAGGCGATGTGCCAACGCATGACACCTGGAAAGATATGTTCGTCCTGGGTTTGCCGCTGCTCGAGAAAATTCTCCGCCCGATCATCGTCTATATGTTTCTGGTGGTCAGCCTCCGGCTTTCCGGCAAGCGCGAACTCGTGCAGCTGAATCCCTTCGACCTCGTCGTTTTGCTCACCCTTTCGAACACCGTGCAAAACGCCATCATAGGAGACGACAACAGCGTCTCCGGCGGCCTGATTGGCGCCACTTCCCTCTTGGTCATCAACTACCTCGTGGTCCGCTTCCTCTACGGTCACAGCAAAATTGAACAGATCGTGGAAGGACAATCCGACGTGCTCATCGACAATGGAAAGGTACGAGCCGACCGGTTGAAGAAAGAGTTGATCACCACGTCGCAACTCGAAGCGGCAGCGCGAAAGCAGGGCTTTGATTCCCTCTCCGAAGTCGACAAATGCATCCTGGAGCCGAGCGGGACCCTCACCTTTGCCGGGAAAAAGCCCGCGACCGAAGACGTCCGGCACCAGGAACTATTGGCACGGCTTGAAAAATTGATGGAAGAAGTCGTACGGCTAAGAGGCTCGCAACCGCCGGCACGCGCCTAGCGGAGGGCTCCGAGGAAACTCTTTCTTAGTGAACCACAAATGCCGTTAAAGCAAACGCGACGCCACCCGCCCCAATCAGCATTCCAGCGAACCAATATAGCCTCCGCCTGGTAAGCAGCGTCATCGAGCAAATCACCAGACCCACCTCGATGAGCCCCTCTCCGCCGTCGAAGCGATCCGCGCGCCGGCTCACGAAGTCGCGCTCCTTCTCGAGGTCCTTGGCTTTCTCGCTGATGTCCTCTTTGTCGCCCGCGTAGCGCTCCGCCTCTTTCTTGTATTTCTCCGCCGCCACCGCTGCCTTCTCCTTGTCCGCCGGAGCCAGCGTGCCGAGTACGTCGGCGAATCCCTGCATTTCGTGCAGCCGGATATTTTTCGCCTGGTAGTAGGACCATTGATCGGTCGCTTGCGACTGTAGCAGCAGTTCCTCCGTATGCGCCCGATGGCCAAGCAGCGTGACCCCGGCCACAAGTACGGCAAGAATGGAAATCGTGACGGACACGGGAATCAGAAGTGGATTATCCCCGTGCTCCTCATGCGCTTCTGGCAGTTCGATACCCTCAGGCATAGTTCCTATTCTCCTTCAGAGCAATAGAGTGGTTACCCTCTAGCAATGGCTTCGAACGAATCTCGCGCCGCGGCAATCGTCTGCCCAACATTTTCGGCCGTGTGCGCCGCGGAGACAAACGCGGCTTCAAACTGCGATGGCGCAAGAAAAATGCCCCGGTCGAGCATCTCGCGAAAAAATCTCGCGTAGCGTTTTGTGTCGGAGCGCTTTGCGCTGGTGTAGTCCGTCACCGGAGCGTCGGTAAAGAAGAGCGTCGCCAAAGATCCGGTGGAGTTAACCTGACCGGCGATTCCGGTTTCGGCGAGCGCTTGACGCAGTCCTTCCGCCAGCAAGCGAGCTCGCTCGTTGATCGCGTCATAAAGCCCCGGCCGCGTGAGTTGCCTGAGAGTTTCAATACCCGCCCGCATCGCCAGTGGATTCCCGGCAAGCGTCCCCGCCTGATAAACGGATCCCAGCGGAGCTATATGATTCATGAGCTCGGCGCTGCCGCCATAGGCCGCAACGGGGAGACCGCCGCCGATAATTTTCCCCAGGGTTGTCAAATCGGCTTCGACGAGAGCAAGCTGCTGCGCCGCGCCAAAGTGCATGCGAAATCCTGTGATCACTTCGTCGATGATCAGCAGCGCGCCCTGGCGCTTCGTGATTTCACGCAACCCCTTCAGAAATCCAGAGGCCGGTGGGACCACGCCCATATTCGCCGCGATCGGCTCGATGATGACCGCCGCGATCTTGTCTTTATACTGCGAAAATAATTGCTCGACCGCGCCCAAATTATTGTAAGGCGCGTTCAAAGTCAATTCCGCGAGCGCCTGTGGAACACCCGGACACTCGGCGATTCCCAGGGTGGCCAGCCCCGACCCTGCTTGTGAAAGAAAACTGTCGGCGTGGCCGTGGTAGCAGCCCTCAAACTTCAGGATGAAATCGCGCTTGGTTGCCCCCCGCGCCAAGCGCGCCGCACTCATCGTAGCTTCCGTGCCGCTCGATACGAATCGAATCTTCTCAATCGACGGGATCGCCTGCGTGATCATTCCCGCGAGCTCGACCTCGAGCTCCGTCGTCGCCCCGTAACTCGTTCCGCGTTGCGCCTGCTCCGCTATCGCCCGGGTCACCGCCGGATGCGCGTGCCCAAGCAGCATGGCCCCCCACGAGCAGACGTAGTCGAGCAATTTATTGCCGTCGGCATCGTATAGATATTGCCCGCTGCCCCGCTCGATGATCAGCGGCTCGCCTCCCACCGAACGAAACGCGCGCACCGGGCTGTTCACGCCCCCGACAAGAATCTTTTCGCCGCGTTCAAAAATCTCCCGCGAACGCCGCCGCTCCACTTTGGATTTTGTAGGTGTTGCGCTCATGAATGTTCTGCCGGATCCATCATGCCTTCAGCCATCGCGCCGCGTCTTTCGCATGGTAGGTCAAGATGAAATTCGCGCCCGCGCGCTGAATCCCCGTCAAGATTTCCAGCACCACGCGCTTCTCATCCAGCCACCCTTTTTGGGCCGCGGCCTTGACCATCGCGTATTCCCCGCTCACGTTATACGCCCCCACGGGAACTTCAAAGGCGTCGCGCACGCGCCGGAGGATGTCCAGATACGGCAGCGCCGGCTTCACCATCACCATGTCCGCGCCCTCTTCCAAATCGAGCGCAACTTCCTTCAACGCTTCGCGGGCGTTCGCCGGATCCATCTGATAGCTGCGGCGGTCGCCGAATTGCGGCGCCGAATCGGCCGCCTCGCGAAAAGGCCCGTAAAATCCGGAACAGTACTTGGCAGCGTAGGCAAGGATGGCGATGTCGTTGAACTTGTGCTGGTCGAGCGTTTCCCGAATCGCAGCTACCCGGCCGTCCATCATGTCCGAGGGCGCAACGATGTCCGCGCCGGCCCGCGCATGCGACAATGCCTGTGCCGCAAGGATCGGCAGCGTTTGGTCATTCGCAACATTCCCATTCTCGATCACGCCGCAGTGCCCATGATCCGTGTACTCGCACAGACAAACGTCGGTGATGACGAGCAGCTCGAGCTTCGCCTTGCGAATGGCTTCGATGGCCCTCTGAACCACGCCGTCGGCCGAAGTGGAAATCGTCCCGCGCGCGTCTTTCGACTCCGGGAGACCAAAAAGAATCACGCCCGGAAGCCCCAGCGATTCCACTTCCCGGCACTCTTCGACAATCTGGTCGGCGGATTGCTGATGCACGCCAGGCATCGAGCTGACTTCCTTGCGGACGTTCATTCCCGGGCATACAAACATCGGATAGATCAAGCCCGCCGCAGTGAGCCGTGTCTCGCGCACCAGGTCTCGGAGCGCCTCGCTTCGCCGCAATCGCCTCGGCCGCTGGGTGGGAAAGCTCATTCGTCTTTTGCTCCAACCGCCGACCGTTTCTTTGTGCGCGCCAAGTGCCCCTCTAACACCTCTATAACCGCTCTTGTCGTCGCATCGGAAGCTCGTGCAATCCTTTGTATTCCGGCGCCGCTCAGCGCCGCCGACGTTGCTGGCCCAATAGCTACCATCACCGCTCTCCCCTGCACGCTCGCCAATCGCTCCCGTCCCAGCAGCTCCAGAAAGTTTTCTACCGCGCTCGGACTGTAAAACAAGACGCCATCCACTCCCTCTCTAAGGCTCTCGTGCAGTTTGTCGCGATCGGTGCCGTTCGGGGGCAAATTTCTATAAGCCACTACTTCCGTCACCAACGCGCCGCTTTTTCGAAGCGCCGCCGGCAATTCCGGATTTGCCCGATCGCTGCGCGGCAAAAGAACTTTCTTCCCCTGCAACTCCCGACCAAGTTCCCGGGCGAGTCCTGCTCCGCTATGGTCCGCCGCGACATACTCTACTGAAAATCCTGCCCCCTCCGCCGCATTGGACGTGGCCGGACCGACAGCGGCGGCTGGCGGTAGATTCAGCAGCGCGCCGAAACCAAGCCCGAGATCCGCCGCACGCCGTTCGATAGCCTGAACCGCGTTTGCGCTTGTGAATAAAATCCAATCAAATGTTCCAATGCCCCGCAACGCCGCGTCCAGGGCAGCGTAATTTTCTGGCGGCGCAAACGAAATCAGCGGCAACCGTTTGACGATCGCGCCTCGAGCCTTCAATTCCTCGGAAAGCTCGTTGCTCTGCGCTGCGGCGCGAGTAACGATGACGACTTTTCCGCCGAGCGGGGATGCGATCGCGTCAGCCACGTTGGCGGCTCACCTCTTCAAGGATGCTCTGCGCGCCCGCTTCCATCAACAAATTCGCCATCTGCCCCCCGAGCTCCGCGGCCTTTTCCGGTGCCGATGCGGCTCTCTGTTTTACATATTGCAGGCCGTCCACGGAGCATACGCACGCATCGAGCACCAATTCCCCGCGTTCGATCCTCGCCCAGGCGCCGAGCGGCACCTGGCATCCGCCATGCAATGCGGCGAGCAACGACCGTTCTGCGATAATCGCGGTGCGCGTCTCGGCATCGTCCAGCCCCGCAACAATTTCCGCAGCCTCGGTATCTTTTAACCGGCACTCCACGCCAATGGCTCCCTGCCCCACGGCTGGCAAAAAAACTTCTGGATTGAGCGTCTCCGTAATGCGACCGCCCCAGCCCAGGCGATCCAACCCTGCTTTGGCAAGCATTACCGCTTCATACTCTCCGCTTTCCACTTTTCGCAAACGCGTATCCACATTCCCCCGCAGATCGCGAACGTCCAGATCGGGCCGGATGTGCCGGAGCTGCGCCTGCCGGCGGAGGCTCCCGGTGCCAACCCGCGCGCCCTGGCGCAAACTCCCAAGCGTCGCCCCGCCCGCCGCCACCAGACAATCCCGAACATCTTCCCGCCGGCACACTGCCGGAAACATCAACCGCGAAGGCGTGTCAGTGGGCACATCCTTCACGCTATGCACGGCCAGGTCAATCGTTTCCTCGAGCAGCGCTTCTTCCAGCTCTTTTATAAAAATTCCCTTCCCGCCGATCTGCGAAAGGGGAGACGCCTGCAGCTTATCGCCAGACGTTTTGATGATAACGATTTCCGTTTCGACCCCCGCACCCGCGAAAAGCTGTTTTCGCACGAACTCCGCCTGCCATTTTGCAAGCAGGCTGCCTCTCGTCCCGATGCGGAGATGTCTCACGTCTTCTCCCGGTTCGATAGGAAAAGATCGCGCAGCGCTTCCACGTTCTGGATTTTGCGCCGAAGTTCCTTTTCGCCCCGCAGCCGTTCCGCAGGCGCCAGCAAGAGTTTTTCGAGCAATTCATCCATCATGGATTCCATGCGCTCGCGCTCTGCCGCGCTGAGATGATTCATCGAATCCATCCGCGCACGAATAAAAGCTGCGCGTTCTTCGCGCAATCGCGCACGCAAAGCGTCCACCAACCCTACCAGTTCGACACTCGCCTGCCAGGAAAGGAACTTCCCGACATGCTCGTCCACGATCGTCTCCGCCTTCGGAACTTCGCTTTCGCGCGCATGCCGGTTCTGTTCGACGATCTCCGTCAGATCGTCAAGATTGTAGACATAGGCGTTATAGAGTTCGGCCGCCGAGGCCTCTACGTTGCGCGGCATCCCCAGATCCATCAGAAAGAGTGCGCGGTTGCCGCGCGCCGACATAGCCGCCTCTAGAAACTCCCTGCGCAGAACCGGCTCTTCGGAAGCCACCGAAGCCACCACCACATCCGCCGTCGTCAGGGCAGTTTCCCAATCGCCCCACCCGAGAACTGTTCCGCCGACCCTAAGCGACAACTCCTCGGCCCGCTCGCGCGAGCGGTTCATGATGAACAGCCGCGCTATTCCCCGGTCCCGCAGCTGATTCACCACCTGTTCGCTGATCGTTCCCGCACCCAGCACAAGCGCGCTTCGTTCATGCATCTTCCCGAAAATCCGCTCTGCCAGCTTCACGCCAGCCGACGCCACCGACATGGGCCGCGTGCCCAGCTCTGTCTCGGAACGCACGCGCTTCCCAACTTCGAGCGCTCCTTGAAACAATCGGTTCAGCACCGGGCCCGTAGCTCCATATTCGTGGGCATAGCGGTACGCTTCGCGCACCTGCCCCAGAATTTCAGCCTCGCCGAGAAGCATCGAATCAAGCCCGCCCGCAACCCGGAAAAGATGCCGCACCGCCTCCCGGTCGTAGTGATGGTAGAGCGACACGCCCAGCACATCCGGGCGCACGGAATGAAATTCGCTCAGGAACGAAGACAACCCCGGCGCGCACTCATGCGAAGTCTCCGGCGGCACGCCATAAATTTCGCTGCGGTTGCACGTGGAGAGCACCAGCGTCTCTTGCAGTATCCCTCTCGAGCGCAGCTCATCCGCCGCCTTCCGCGACTGTTCGGCGGTAAACGACACGCGTTCGCGCACCTCGACCGGCGCGGTGCGGTGGTTCAGTCCGACGAGAACAATCTCCATGCTCGTTCCGCGCTCCTAGAAGTACCGGTGATTCTGCGACAAGTACAAATTCACTACCGTAAAACTCATCACCACCACAAAAAAGTTGAAAATGCACAATTTCGAGGCCCGCGCCCCACGCCATGCCGCCGACCGCGCCAGCTGAAAATAAAGCACGTAGAGCAGCAGCACCAACAACGTAATCACATACTTGGGGTCGTAGTACCAAATCTGCCCGTGCAGCCGGTCCACCCACACAAATCCCAACACCGTCCCTATCGCGATCGATATCAGCCCAACAAAAACGCTCGACCGGCTCATGCGCTCCAGAAGTTCCAAAGGAGGAAGCCGCCACACAATATTGCTCAGCTTCCGGCTTCGCAGCAGCCGTTCTTCTCCCAAAAAAATCAAGCTGAAAACCGCCGATAGGGCAAACGCCGCATAAGCCAGAATGCTCAGCGTAACGTGGAAGGCAAAGGCCACGCCCCGTGCCGGCGCAGGAGACAGGCGATCCGCAGGCGCCAGATGCGCCGCCAAAAAAAACACGATAATGAACGGCAATACAAACGCCCCCACCGATCGCTGCCGGTGAAATAGTTCAAGCCCCAGATAGGTCAGCGCCAACAGCCATCCAAACAGCGACATCGAGCCGTAAAGATCATGATACGGAACGGTATGCAAGCCGCGTGAGCGCTCCAAAAGCGCAAAATAATGCGCGACAAGTCCGATTCCAAGGAACAGCGTCGCGAGGCGCCCCACCATTTCCTTGCCCGTGTTCAGGAAGCCCAAATAGAAACTAAAGCTCCCCGCGTAGGCCAGAATCGTCAAGATAAGGAACGAATATTTCATGAACTCCGCAATCCTGCTTTTTTTCCCCAGCCCGGGCAGAGAACTCCAGCCGCACTCTCACCGGACTTGCTGCTTTCCTCGTTCCCCAGAGTATAGCCCACCCGAGAGCCGCCCCGCACAACCCTTGCCGCGTTCTGCAATCATCTCCGGGATTTGCTATCCTCTTCCTCAGGCGACCGATGACCACCTCCGTCCCTCTCAATCGAAAAGACTTATTCCTCGGCGCATGCCGCGGCGAAACCCTCCCGCGCCTTCCTGTATGGTTGATGCGCCAGGCCGGGCGCTATCTCCCCGAGTATCGCGCCATTCGCAGAGATCACGCGTTTCTCGAAGTTTGCAAAACACCCGATCTAGCCGTTGAAGTCTCTCTTCAACCCTTCCGCCGCCTCGGCGTCGACGCCGTCATCGTTTTCTCAGACATTCTCATCCCCGCCGAAGCCATGGGCCTCAAGCTCGAACTAGGCGACGCCGGCCCCAATCTCCCCGAACCCGTCCGTTCCAAACGCGATGTCCTGAAACTAAAACTCTTCGATCCCGAAATCGAAACCGCCTTCCTGCCCGAAGCCATTCGCCGCATCTCCCGCGAAGTCGGGCCTGCCGTCCCCGTCCTCGGTTTTGCCGCCGCTCCCTGGACTCTCGCCTGCTACATGGTGGAAGGCCGCACCAAAGAAGGCTTCGCGACAGTAAAAAGTTTCCTCCTCAGCGAACCATCCACCTTTCGCGATCTTCTGCATCGCATCGCCGAAGCCGCCATCCCCTATCTAAGAGCGCAAATCGCCGCCGGAGCCGCCGCCGTCCAGCTCTTCGACACCTGGTGCGGCGAACTCTCCCTCCGTGATTACGAAGAGTTCGCTCTCCCCGCCGTGCAAGAAATCATCTCTTCTCTCGCGTCCGCGAACCCGGAAACTCCCGTCATCTACTACACCAAGGCCTCTCACCACCTGCTCCCCGCCTTAGCCCGCTCCGGCGCAAGCGTCCTAAGCGTCGACTGGCGCGTCGAGATGCGCAGCCTCCGCGAAAAGCTGGGCCCTCGGATCGCCATTCAAGGAAACGTCGACCCCGCCGTGCTTTTCGGCCCGCCCGAGGAAATTCGCCGCGCCACCCTAGAAGCCATGGCGGCGCTCGGCGGCACCGGCCACATCCTCAACCTCGGCCACGGCATCCTCCAGCACACGCCCGTTGAAAACGCCCAACTCTTCATCCAGACCGGCCAGCAACCCCTCTCCCAGGAACCTGTAGGGGTGGGGTTTGCCCCTCCCGCCCGCGCCGGCCACGGAAGCGGCTCATGACCCTAGCTCATCCCACCCTTGAAACGATGCGCGAAGAACTCCGCGTCAGCGAAGAGTTCCTCGCCCGCTACAACCGCCCCGGTCCCCGCTACACCAGCTACCCCACTGCACCGGTCTGGAACGACTCCTTCGGTCCCTCCGACCTTGAAAAAGTCCACGAGCAAGCCGAGGCCGCCAAATCCCCCGTCTCCCTCTACATGCACATTCCCTTCTGCGAAAGCCTCTGCCTCTTCTGCGCCTGCAATGTCATCATCCAAAAAGACAAGCGCGTCTCGCCGCCTTACCTGGATATCCTGAAGCGCGAGATCGCACACCTCAGCCACAGAGTTTCCAAAGATCGCCCGGTGGTCCAATTCCACTGGGGCGGCGGCACTCCCACCTATCTCACTCCCACGCAAATCGAAGATCTCTTCGACTTCACTCGCGACCGCTTCACCTTCTCTCCCGACGCCGAAATCGGCATCGAAGTCGATCCTCGCGTCACGAGCCGCGACCATCTTGAAACCCTTCGCAAGCTGGGCTTCAATCGCCTAAGCATGGGCATCCAGGATTTTCACCCGCTAGTCCAGAAAACGATCCATCGCGTCCAACCCTACGAACTCACCGCCGCCCTGATCCAATCCGCCCGCGACCTCGGCTTCGACTCCGTCAATGTCGATCTCATCTACGGCCTCCCCTACCAGACCGCCGAAACCTTCGCCGACACCGTCGACCAAATCCTCACGCTCACTCCCGACCGCGTCGCCCTCTTCAGCTACGCCCACGTCCCCTGGCTAAAAAAACAGCAAAACTCCTTCGAAGGCCATCTCCCCGAAGGCATGCAAAAATTCGAAATCTTTCGCACCGGCCTCCTCAAATTCCTCGAAGCCGGCTACCTCTACATCGGCATGGACCATTTCGCCAAATCCGGCGACGAGCTAGCCGTCTCCCAGCAAAATCGAACCCTCCACCGCAATTTTCAGGGCTACACCACAAAAGCCGGCGCCGACCTGTACGGCATGGGCATTACTGCCATCAGCGGCATCCAGAACGCCTACGCCCAAAATCAGCGCGAGATCCCCAGCTGGGAAAAAGCCGTCAACGAACGCGGCATCGCCACCATGCGCGGTTACCATCTCTCTGCTGACGACCGCCTGCGCCGCGCCGTCATCAGCCGCCTCCTCTGCCACACGATTGTCCTGAAGGAGGAAATCTCGGAGGAGTTCGGCATCGACTTCGACCACTACTTCGCCGATGAACTGGCACGCCTCGAACCCTTCCGCGAAGACGGCCTGGTCGTCCTCGCCCCCACCGAAATCCGCGCCACACCGCTGGGCCGCATCTTCATCCGCAACCTGGCCATGCTCTTCGACCCCTACCTAGAAAAACAGCACCTCAACGCCAAACCCCTCTTCTCAAAAACCCTGTAATTCCCCTGAAATCGGAAACCGAGGGGACGTTTCCGGCGGTTCGCGCCTAGGTATGCAACCTAATCCCGCGCCCCAAAACAAAAATAAAAAACGCCGTCAGCCCCGCCGCTGCACCGATCCAGAGATAGCTCCTCTCCATATATTCGGACCCTCGCTCCGGCACGGTGTTCCTAGGAATGTAATACCTCAACCACAACAGCCCCGAATGCGCGCCCGCCGCTGCCGGCAAAGCGGACTGCCACACCAACTGCAATCCCACGGGATTGCCCAGTCCCGCGGCGCTCAAAAGCACCACCGCCGAAAAGTAAGGAATCCACGTGAGCCTCTGCAGCCGACGCAGGTCAATCCTCGGAACTCCCACGTAGCGAACCAGTCCACTGCCCACCACGAGTACGGCGCCGTAGTAGGAAGCAATCCCTCCGACGACAAGGAGCACCCGCCATAACCAGTGGGAGGGCAAGCCATCAATGACGGCGGCCCAATCGCCGAAATTCGTCACGCCAGAAAAGAAAAAATACCCGGTGCCAGCAAAGAGATTGAACGCAAGACTTATGAGCAGGAAAAAACGCAATCGGAGGGATCCGCAGGTCACCCCACGCAGCACAATCCAGCAAACCAGCCCAGCCGCCAGGTTCGCGAGCGTTCCCCCTGCGGCAACCAGTCGCGAATCAAACTCGCTCGACCACGCCACGGTCGACAACACACCCGATTTCGCTCCGGTGAGCAAAGCCACGGCGGCATGTCCCAACCCTTCGTGCAGCACATCGCCAAGGATCTCCGCCACCAGGCTAATGGCAACCACCGTCAGTACGTCGTCGCCCGCCGGCAGCCGTACGGGGCTAGTCTCCGCCGCCATCTTTCCCTCCGTTGCCGCGCACTCTCGCTCCCTCCACGATTATATCTTTTGAGGTTCGAGGAAAAGACCGGCAGGCGAACGGCGCCGCAATTCTCATCCTTGAAAAGCTCGAACCTTGCCGTTTGCCAGGGCCCCGATAACGCCATGTACCGAGTCAATGAGTCTCGCATCCGGCTCCCGAACTCTCCGCCGAAACCCGCTCGCCGCGCTTTCCCCTTGCCAAACTAGGAGAGCGCCGTGTACACTCCTAGTCTAGCTAGGAGACCACGATACAGTGACCAAAACCGCGGAGCTACTCCCAGGCACGCTCGACATGCTGATTCTCAAAGCGGTGTCCTTGAAGCCGCTGCATGGATACGGTGTGCTCGTGCGCATCCGGCAGATCTCGGGGGACGCGCTCGAGATTCCTCAGGGATCGTTATACCCGGCGCTCTACCGATTGGAGCATCACGATCTGATCGCCGCCGAATGGGGTCAGAGCGAGAACAACCGCAGGGCGAAGTATTACACCTTAACAGCCGCGGGGCGCCGCCGTCTGCGTGATGAAACGGCGGGCTGGAACCGGCTAGCGACTGCGATTGCCGCCGCCCTGAACACGACGTCAGAGGAGGTGTGACATGTTCAAGCGCTTGCGTTCTTTTTTTCGTGTGCTCACCCAGCGGCGTGCATTTGAAGACGGCATGGCCGAGGAGCTTCGCTTTCACATCGAGCAATACACCGATGAACTTGTAAGCGCCGGCATGTCCAGAGAAAAAGCGGCCCGCCTCGCGCGGAGAGAACTCGGCAGCCTCACCAATATCAAAGGAGATTGCCGCGAAGCATTTGGCGTCCACCTGTTTGATGAGCTGCGCAGGCAGCTGACCTACGCAGCCCGCTTGCTGCGAAAGACGCCGGGATTTTCTGTTACCGCGCTTCTCACCCTGGCCGTTTGTTTCGGCGCCAATCTAACGATTTTCGCGGTGATCGACTCCATCCTGCTTCGTCCGCTGCCCTTTCCCGAGCCCGCCCGCCTCGTCACCGTCTTCAACACCTACCCGAAAGCCGGCGTCGATCGCGACGGTTCCACATTGACCAACTATTACGAACGCCGCGGTCATCTTCCCGCCTTCGCCTCGCTCGCCATCTATGGCTATGGCAAGGAGATTGTCGGTGAGCCTGGCTCGACGGAACGCGAAGCGACCATGCGTGTTTCTCCCGATTTCTTTTCTACTCTCGGGCTCGGCCCCGTGATCGGACGCACTTTCACAGACGACGAAGCCACTTCTGAAACCGACCACGTGGCCATTCTTTCCGACACATTTTGGCGCCGGCAATTCAACGCCGATCCCCATGTGCTCGGAAAGCAGATTCGTGTAAACAGCGTCCCCAGAACCGTGATCGGGGTCCTCCCTCCCGGTTTCCGCTTTCTCTCCTCCGATGCGCGTTTGTTTCTCCCGCTTGCCTCGCGCCCTGAAGATCGCCTGCCCGCGCGGCGGCATGCCGGGGGAAATGTCATCCAAATGATTGCCCGGCTCGCTTCGAACGCCACGCTCGCCGAAGCCCAGTCCCAGCTCGACGCGCAGAACGATCGACTGGAACTAGACGACCCGCAAGCCAAATTGATCGCCGATGCGGGCTTCCGTTCGCTGGTCGTGCCATTGCATGCCGACCATGTCGCAGCCATCCGTCCCACTCTGCTGCTGCTCGAAGCAGGCGCGCTGGTCCTCCTCTTGATCGGCGCGGTCAACCTTATAAACCTGCTTCTCATCCGTGCCAACGGGCGAGTCAAAGAACTGGCTGTCCGACAGGCGCTCGGCGCAGGCCGGGGATACATCGTGAGTGAAACGCTGGTCGAGACCACCTTGCTGACGCTGGCCGGCGGATTACTCGGACTCGCCGTCGGCGCGGGCGGAATCCATCTCCTGCGTGTGTTGGGTGCGGATCGCCTGCCCTTGGGCGCCCGCATCGCCTTCGATGCACGATTGGCGTTGGCCGGCCTGGCCGCCGCCGTTGTCCTGGGAGCTGTGCTCGCTCTGCCCATCGCTTGGTTCAACCTTCGCCGCCATCTCGGTAACGCGCTGCAATCAGAGAGCCGCGGCGGAACAGCCGGCCGCGCCGCTCAAATCCTGCGCCATGGCTTCATCGTCTCTCAGATTGCCTTGGCATTCCTTTTATTGTCCGGAGCCGGACTGCTGGCTGTCAGTCTCGAGCGTGTAATGGCCGTTTCTCCGGGCTTCCAGTCCGACCACGTCCTCACCGGCCAAATCCTGCTGCCCTGGGCAAACTACCCGAACGCCGCTCGTCTGACATTTGTTGAGAGCCTGCTCGAGAAAACCGGCCGCATGCCGGGAGTATTGTCCGCGGGCGTTGTCGACAATGTCCCCTTCAGCGGCAAAACCGGCAAAAGTGCCGCCACCGTACGAGGTCACATTATCCGTCCAGGCGAATCAATGCGAGGCCACTACTCCTACGGCGTCAGTGGAGACTACTTCCGCGCCATGGGCTTCTCCCTGCGGGCAGGACGTTTCCTCACCGCCGACGATTCCCTCCGCTCCGCGCGCGTCTCGGTTGTCGATGAAGACTTCGCGCGGCACTACTGGCCAAACGCCAGCGCAATTGGTCAGCAGTTGTGGGACGGGTCCGAAGAGGGAAAGGATACGGAAGCGTTCACCGTTGTCGGCGTTGTCGGCGGCGTGAAACAGGCGGGGCTCACCGAAGACGAAGCCCAGGGCGCGGTTTATTATCCCTATGCCTTCCGTATCGGTGACAGCTTCTTCGTCGCCATTCGCACGAGCCTTCCTCCGGAATCGCTCGGGTTGGCGCTCCAAAAGGTAGTTAGGCAAGTCGACCCCAACATACCGGTCAGCGACCTCCGGTCGATGGACAGGCGTATTACCGACAGCCTTGCCGCCCGCCGCTCCCCCGCTCTGCTGTCCGGCTTCTTCTCCGGGGTCGCCCTGCTGCTCACCGCCATTGGCAGCTACGGTGTCTTGAGCTATGCCGTGTCCCAGCGCCGTCGCGAAATAGGCGTGCGCATGGCCCTGGGGGCGCAGCCACGGCAAATCCGCCTCCAGTTTCTTTCTCTCTCGCTGCGCTTGCTCACCGGTGGAACGCTATTAGGCCTGCTCGGAGCCTGGCAAGCCGGCCGCGCCATGAACACGGTCCTCTTCCACGTACAGCCGCTCAACCTCCCTATTCTCGCCAGCGCCGCGGGCATAATGGGAGTCGTATGCTTCGCCGCCTGCCTCGTCCCCTCGCGACGCGCCGCCCGCATTTCCCCCATCGAAGCCCTCAGCGAGCCATAGAGAATCCTCTTAACTTCTGCTCCCGATGTTGGCTGTTACCTTTCCCACAGATCACCGGACACGGATCACGGGGCGCTTCCTGCAGTTCACAGGACACGGTTCACGAATTCAAAATGATAGGATGGCTCCCGCACCCCATGACCACCCGCGTCCCAATCCTGATTGTCGGCGCCGGAATCTCCGGCCTCGCCTGCGCCTACCACCTCGTGAAGTCCGGCATCGACGCCCAAATCGTCGAAGCCGGGCCACGTCCCGGTGGCGTCCTCCGCTCCGAGCGCCGGGACGGCTTCCTCCTCGAACTCGGCCCGCAAAGTTTCAGCGGCACTCCCCAGCTCCTCGAACTCTGCCGCGACCTCGGCATTGAAAACGAACTGGTCGAAGCGCCTCATAGCGCGCCGAGATTTCTCGTGATCCATGGCCGACTAAAGCCAGCGCCTCTCAGTCCGCCGGCCTTTTTCGCTACTTCTCTCTTCAGCGCCAGAACAAAATTCAGCATCGTGAGCGATCTCTTCGGCCGCACCCATCCACCCGCGGGCGACGAATCCGTCGCCGCCTTCACGCGCCGCAAATTTTCCGCCGAACTCCTCGACAAACTCGTCGGCCCCCTGGTCTCCGGCATCTACGCCGGCGACCCCGAAAAACTCAGCCTCCGCGCGGCTTTCCCCCGAATTCACGAAGCCGAACGCGCCACCGGCAGCGTCCTCCGCGGCATGATGCGCGTCCGAAAATCCGAGCCTGTCCGGAAGCAGCGCCCGGCTCTCCAGTCCTTTCGGGATGGAAACGAAACGCTCATCAAAGCGCTCGCCGCAAATCTGGGCCCGGCCTTGCGCTGCGGTGTCGAGGTAAGAGCGATTCAACAGGGTGTTCACGGAATCCCGCCATCGGGCAAACCACAATCGAGCGAAGCGTTTCTGGTCAGCAGTAAGACAACGTCCGGAAGCGAGAGCGTCATTGCCGACCGTCTCGTTCTCGCGACGCCGAGCTATGTTGCCGCCAGTCTCCTTCAGCCCGAACTCGCAGCTTCGCTTATAGAAATCGAATACGCTCCTCTCGCCGTAGTCTCGCTCGGATACAACAAGCGAGACGTAGGACATTCGCTCGAAGGCTTCGGCTTTCTCATCCCCCGCTCTGAAGGCCGGCGCACGCTTGGCACGGTCTGGAATTCGTCGCTCTTTCCCGGCCGCGCACCGGAAGGCTCCGTCCTTCTGACAAGCTTCGTTGGCGGCGCAACGGATCCTCAAGCCGCAGCACTCTCCGCCGAAGAGATCAGCGCACTCGTTCATCGGGAGATTCTGCCGATCCTTTCCATTCGCAACCAGCCGACCTTCTCAAATGTTGAGATCTACCAGCGAGCTTTGCCCCAATACAACCATGGCCACACCGCGCGGATCGCTGCTCTCGAGAGCGAATCTTCTTCTCTTCTAAATCTCAGGCTTGTGGGAAACTATCTCCGCGGACCAGCCATCGGCGCCTGCATGGAACAAGCCATCGCCGTGGCCGACGAACTCCGCGCCGCCGTTTCAGGTGCAAGTTCCGGATGACGGAAACCAGCGCCAAGACATCATCCGAAACGCCGTTTCCGCCGTATAGTCTTTGAGGAGAGGAAGAAGCCGACACTCGTGTTCCTGGCGGCTTTCACATCCAGTGGCCCCCGCGAAGTGCCGCTCGACGCGACGCTGCTGTCGCGCCTTATGCAAAAAGACGTGAGCGCCTTTGAACAGCTCTACGACCGCCACTCGCGCCTCGTCTACGGCTTGGTCCTGCGAATTCTCCAGCAGGCCTCGACCTCCGAGGAAGTCGTTCAGGACGTCTTCCTGCAACTCTGGCGCAACGCCGATCAATACGATTCTTCTCGCGGCCCTTTTGTCCCCTGGCTGTGTACCATGGCGCGCAACCGTGCCCTCGATCATCTTCGCCTGAAGAGCGAACGCCAGCGCCGCCGCGAGGATCAACCCGAGGAGTTGCCGAGTGTCGTGGTCGCGCCTGATTACGAAAAGGCGCTCGACGAAAAGCGCCGGGCCGAACGCGTCCGCGCGCTGATGGCTTCCCTCACGCCGCAACAGAAGAAAGCCATCGAGCTTGCGTATTTTGAAGGCCTGAGCCATTCCGAGATTGCCGCAACACTGAAAGAACCGCTCGGCACGGTAAAAAGCTGGATAAGAAATGGTTTGCTTCGTCTGAAAGAAGGATTGCAGGCCACAACGTGAAGAACTGCGACCAATTCCGCGAGCTGATCGAAGCCTACGCGCTGGGCGCGCTCGATCCCGAAGACCGCGCCGCGCTCGAAGCGCATCTTGCGGCGGGCTGCCCGGACTGCGCCAAAGCTGTCGAAGAAGCTCGCTGGCTAGTCTGCCAACTCGCCTACACCGCTCCCGAAGCAACTCCCTCGGACATGCTGAAGGGCCGCCTCATGCAAACGGTCCGCGCCGAAGCGCAATCGGAACGGAAGCCCCGCATGCTGCCCACGAAGAACGCGATTCCCTCATGGCTATGGGTGGGTGTTGCGGCGCTGCTGGTCTTCTCGGTCTATTCCGCGTGGACCACGCGGCGTCTGCAAAACGAAATCCGCGAAGCCAACGAGCGTGCGGCCACGCTCGGGATCGAACACGGCAGAGTCCTCGAGCAACTCGCCGATGCCAAGCGCGAAGCCATGATCATGATGGATCCCACATCTCGCAAGATCGCTCTCTGGGGTGAACACGCACATCCGGAAACACTGGAAGCCAAATGGCATTCCCAACTCGGCGTATGCATTGTCGGCGACAAAGTGCCAATGCCCAGCGCCAATCATGTCCTGCAAGTGTGGTTCATCCCTAAGAAAGAAGGCGCCAAGCCGATGCCTTCGGCCATGGTGCGCCCCGACGCGAATGGCAAATTGATGCTTTACGTTTCTGCTCCGCCTGAGTCCATGGACGACACGAAAGCCATCGCTATCACGGAAGAACCCGCGGGTGGCAGCGGTTGGCCGACCATGCCAATCCTCTGGTCTGGCAAGGTAACCTAACGCAGAACAGATTTCAGCTGACGATATGTCTCTTGCCGTAACGCAAGAGAAGCCGAACTTTGCGGCGCTTCGCCGCCTCTTCGAACCGTTGCCTCTCCTCCGCGGTTTTCACGATCAGCGGCGCCACTGGTTTCGGCAGCCTCGTAAACTCGTCGATGGCCACGAAGGTCACATAAGCCGACGTTGTGTGCTTTCTCTCTTCGGTCATTGCGTTTTCTGAGTACACTTCGACGCCTACCTCCATCGAAGTCCGAAACACGCGATTCACCTGCGACTTCAAATTCACTATTTCTCCCAGGTTCACGGGATTCCGAAAATCGATGTAATCCACCGAAGCCGTCACCACATAACTATTCGAGTGGCGATGCGCCGCCATCGCCGCCACCATGTCCACCAAATGCATCACCTGCCCGCCCAGCAACTTCCCCAAAGGATTGGTCTGCGCCGGCAAAACTATTTCCGTCATCTCCGACCGCGACGCACTCACGGGCTTCCCCTTCAACACCGTTTCTCTGCCACTCGCACCCTTGGTCATTCGTTTCCCCTCTGTAGTCTCGTCTCCGAGTCCGCTGTGCTCCGCGGCCCGCTGCGTAAAATTCTCTTTCTCCGGCTCTACCCGTATAATACGGGCAAACCATGACAGAGCCGAAGAAAACGCGCCGCCAGATGCTTGAAGAGTTCGTCGCCAAGAAGCCGGATGACGCCTTCTCCCGCTATGGGCTGGCGATGGAGTGCATGAATAGCGGCGATCCCGCAGCGGCCGACGGCCATTTCCGCGCGCTGCTCGAGCAGAACGCCGACTATATTCCGGCTTACCTAATGTACGGCCAGCTTTTAGCACGCGAATCGCGCAACGAAGAGGCCCGCCAGGTCTTGTTGACTGGCATGACCGCGGCCGCACAAAAAGGCGACGATCATGCCCGCGCGGAAATGGAAACGCTTCTCGCCGAACTCTCCTGACAGCGCGCAGCGCAATCTTCTTCCTAAGCGAGTGAGTTTAGAGGCATTCGGGATGCGCGGCATCAATCATGGAGAAAATCGCGGTGTTCGCTCCAATGCCGAGTGCGAGGGTGAGAATCGCGACGGTGGCAAAGCCAGCGGCCCTCAGCAGACAATCTATGGGATGCTGCGGGTAAGCGGGCACGCCGTCGATCCCGGAAAGCACACTTCGCCGCCCTCTGGTATGATTTCCTCGAGGAACCATGCGGCCCGAACGCATTCCGCTCTTTCCACTGAACGTCGTTCTTCTTCCCGGCGCGGACCTTCCCCTGCACATCTTTGAGCCGCGTTATCTCGAGATGGTGGGCCGTTGCTTGAAGGACAAATTGGAGTTCGGCGTGCTTCTTGCGCTTCCGAACGGTGTTGCGCGCGTGGGCTGCACGGCGGAGATCATCGAAGTCGTCAAGCGCCACGACGACCATACTCTGGACATATTGACGGTCGGCCGGGAACCCTTCCGCGTTGTCGAGTTCTTCGAGGAGAATCCGCTCGCTGAGGGCCACGTGGATTATCTCGAAGACCGGGAGTACCCCGCCAATCCGGCAATGCGGCGGGATCTGGTCGAACTCTATGAAACCTGCCATACGCTGATCTTTGAGGACTATCCTAAGAACACCGAAAGCCACCAGTCGGGGCAAATCTCGTTCGTTATCGCCGGGACCCTGCCGATGGATTTGCTTTGGAAGCAGCAGATTTTGGAGCTGCGGTCGGAACCGGACCGGCAGGAAAGACTCGTGGGCTACCTTCGCGCGTGGGCGCCGCATCTACAGAAGACAGGCGTAATGCGGCAGCGCGCCGGTGGCAATGGGCACGGATTGAATTAGGACGGGTTGAAGCAGTATTCAGTGTGTGTCCCCGCTCGAAGGGGACGCGGAACGGGGCCACATGACGGCAAGCACTTCCATGCAGTCCTCAGCGCATCCGAGAGCTCAGACTCTCGGGGAGCTTAAGAGCATTCCGGATTTCGACGCACGCACGGTCTCGCGTTCGGTGAAAGCCGAAATCCGCCAGAACCTCCTGCGCATGATCGAAAAGAACGAGCCGCTTTTCCCGGGTGTGCACGGCTATGAAGACACGGTGATCCCGCAGATCATCAACGCACTGCTTTCGCGCCACAATTTCATCCTTCTGGGGCTTCGCGGACAGGCCAAGAGCCGCATCCTTCGCGGCCTGGCGCAGTTTCTCGACGCGGAAATTCCGGTTGTCGCTGGATGTGAAATCAATGACGACCCGCTGCGCCCCATCTGCCGTGCGTGCCGCGAGAAAGTTGCCGCCGAGGGCGACAACACGGCCATCGCCTGGATGCCGCGCGACCACCGCTACGTCGAAAAACTCGCCACGCCGGATGTGACCATGGCGGACATTATCGGCGACGTCGATCCTATCCGCGCTGCCCGCGGAGGGCGCGATCTATCCGACGAGCTGACCATTCATTATGGCTTGCTGCCTCGCGCCAATCGCGGCATTTTCGCCATCAATGAGCTTCCCGACCTCGCGGGCAAAATTCAGGTGGGCCTGTTCAACATCATGCAGGAAGGCGACATTCAGATTAAGGGCTATCCGCTGCGCCTTCCGCTGGATGTGCTTCTCGTATTCACAGCGAATCCCGAAGACTACACGGCGCGCGGAAAAATTATTACCCCGCTGAAGGACCGCATCGGCGCCGAAATCCGTACGCACTATCCTTCCACTCTCGAGGAAGGCATGGCCATCACCGCGCAGGAATCCTGGGTTGCTCGCGATTCCGCGCGCAAGGTCGAGGTTCCGGCTTATCTTCGAAACGTCGTGGAAGAAATCGCGTTTCAGGCGCGCGAGGACAAGCGCGTTGACCGCCGTTCCGGCGTTAGCCAGCGGCTGCCCATTACCACTCTCGAGAGTCTTGTCAGCAGCGCCGAACAGCGTGCTGCCCGGACGGGGGAAAAATCTTCCGTCGCGCGCATCGCCGATGTCTATTCCGCGCTTCCCGCCATCACCGGCAAGCTCGAGCTCGAATATGAAGGCGAGCTGAAAGGGGCGGACACCATCGCCCGCGAACTTATCCGCACCGCGGTGGGCCGCGTTTTCAGCAAGCATTTTGCGGAAGTCAATTTTCAACCGGTCATTCAATGGTTTGAAATCGGCGGCGAACTGAAACTGCCTGAGCTGGCCACCACTTCCGATCGCTACCAGCAGCTTTCGAAAATTCAGGGGGTGATGGAGCACATTGGGCGGCTTGGCGTCGAGGACCGCAAAGACGCGGCCGCCGCAGCATCTGCGGCGGAAATGATTCTCGAAGGCCTGTGGGCGCATAGGCGCATCGGGCGCAGCGAAGAGCGTGGCTTCTATGCCGACAAGCCCAAGCAGCAACCGGAGCAGAGAGAAAATCCCGGGCGGCCGCCGCGGCGGCAATTCAACTGACGACCCGGCAAAGGGTTATCGTGCCGAAGAGCATCGCGACGAGGGATCTGATTTCTATGATGAACTCACCGAAGGACCACCGTTCATGAAATTCATCCGCTATGGCAAATACACCGGCGAACCGGCCGACGCCATCGACCTTGAAGAACTTGTCAAGCGCATGGGCGATTTTTTCCTGCAGAGCGGATTCGAATCGCAATTCTACGGCGTTTCAGAGATGGATCCCGACCGCTCGATGGAAGCCCTGCGAGAGGCTATTCTTCGCGCGTTGCAAGAGGGCGACCTGCTGCCCAAAGACGCGATGAGCGAAGAGCTGCGCGAACTACTCGAAAGCTCCGGCGCCGAGAACAATCAGGCCGTGAAGGATTTGATAGACAAGCTGATGGAACGGTTGGCGCAAGAAGGTTACATCAACCCGCAGCAGCCGCCGCAAGTAACGCCGCCGCCGCATACTTCCGCCCGGGGCCAGCTCGGCCAGCCCCACGAAAAGCCGCCCGAGGCGCGTTTCGAGATCACCGACAAGACCATCGATTTTCTGGGATTCAAGACTCTGCAGGACCTTCTCGGTTCGCTCGGGCGCAGCAGCTTCGGGCGCCACGATACGCGCGATCTCTCGACCGGCATCGAATCGGGCGGCGTCTCGCGCCCGTACGAATTCGGCGACACGATGAATCTCGACATCAGCGAAACCCTTTTCAACGCGGTGCGCCGGCAAGGCGTCAAAGTCCCGATCGATATGAGCTATTCCGATCTCATGGTGCATCAGTGCGAATATCACAGCTCCTGCGCCACGGTCGTTCTTCTCGATTGCAGCCACAGCATGATTCTTTATGGCGAGGACCGCTTTACTCCCGCAAAGCGCGTGGCCATGGCCCTCTCGCATCTCATTCGCACGCAGTATCCCGGCGACACGCTGAGTCTCGTCCTTTTTCACGACAGCGCCGAAGAAGTGCCTCTCGGCGAACTGGCGCGCGTCCAGGTTGGCCCTTATTACACCAACACCCGCGAAGGTCTGCGCCTGGCGCAGCGCATCCTCCTCCGCCAGAAAAAAGACATGCGCCAGATCATCATGATCACCGACGGAAAACCTTCCGCGCTGACGCTCGAAGACGGTCGCATCTACAAAAACGCATTCGGCTTGGATCCCTTCGTCGTCGGCCAAACACTTGAAGAGGTCAACAAATGCAAGCGCGCCGGAATCATGATCAACACCTTCATGCTCGCCAGCGATTACAGCCTGGTCCATTTCGTGCAGAAGATCACGGAAATGTGCCGAGGCAAGGCCTACTTCACCACGCCTTATACCCTGGGCCAGTACTTGCTGATGGATTATATGCAGCGCAAGACGAAGCAAATCCACTGACGTTCGTCTCCGCTGCCATTCCCGCAGCACGCGGCCATTTTCCCGGGAACTGCTAACATTTCCTATGCCCATCGAACACTGCCCACAGTGCGGAAGAGAGTTTGAGCGGAATTTCGGCGACTCACGAGCCTCGCTGAACTGTCCGGAATGCGACCAGCGGCTGGCACGAATCCCGCGGAGCGGGATCCCAGCCTCTCGAGAAACGCTTGTCAGCCCTTCCTTCCTCATCACAACAGGGCTGATCGGACTGAATGTCCTGGTGTTCTTGATCATGGTGCTGCGCGGCGTATCGCCGCTACTTCCATCGCCGCAAGAGGCAATTGCGTTTGGCGCAGACTACGGCCCGTACACCTTGAATGGGCAATGGTGGCGGCTGGCCACCAGCATGTTCGTGCATTTCGGGATTGTTCATATCGGGCTCAACATGTGGTGCCTCTGGAACCTGGGCCGCGCTGCCGAGCAACTGATGGGACGCGCCTCCTACTTGCTTGCTTATTTTGTGAGTGGAATCTTCTCCAGCATCGCGAGCGTCTATTGGCACCCGATGGGAGCGAGCGCAGGAGCGTCGGGCGCGATTTTCGGAATGGCCGGCGTGCTGGTTTCCTACGTTTACTTAAAGAAGACTCCGGCTCACCTGAAAATCAACAGCAAAATGCTGGGAAGTTTGGGAACATTCATTGCCTACAACCTGGCGTTCGGAGCGCTTCCCGGAATCAGCAACGCCGCGCACATCGGCGGCCTTGTGATGGGCCTCGCTGTCGGAGCGGTGCTGCCCGCTGCCGGGGCCAGCGAACCCGCCCGCCGCACGCGCTTGTCCCTGATTGCCATTCTCTCGGCAATCGTTCTCGCCGGCTCCGCCATCGCCGCCAAACGGCTTACCAAAGATGCGGGCGAACTGGCGAGCGCAGAGCAGTTGCTTGCCGAGAAGAAAACGGACGAAGCATTGACGCAATTGCAGCAACTGACGGCCCGCGAGCCAAAGTTTGCTCGAGCGCATGAACTGCTTGCCAAAGTGTACTTCAGCAAACAACAGTATCCCGAAGCGATCGCGGCTCTCGAAAAGGCATACGCCGCGAATCCAGACAACACCATATACCATGAGGAACTTGGAGAAGTTCTTCTCGAGCTCGGAATGGAGGGTCAAGCCACGTCCTTTTTCCAGCATTTGACGGAGCAAAACCCGAAGGAAGCATTCGCGCACTTTGGGCTCGGACGGGTTTTCCTCGCCAAGCGGCAGTACGACTCCGCCATTCCTGAGTTCCGCCAGGCGCTTGCGCTCGATCCAAAAATGTACAGCGCCGCCATTTCTCTCGGTCAGGCCCAGCTTGAAACCGGGCATTATACCGACGCCGAGGCAACCTACAGAAGCATTCTGACGCAATATCCGGGTGACAAACGCGCCGAAGCCGGACTGGACTACGCCACAAGGCAAGCGCATTAATTCCAAAGGCGCTCGACCGTCTCGGCGATACAAGACTGCGCTACAATTTTGAAGGGACGGTTTTAGACCGCGCTTTAGGCTGGCTGGGAGCGAACAAAAAGATGACTCACATCATGGCGGGGAATATGGCGCCGGGATTTTCCCTAAAGGCGCTGGATGGAAAAGCGCATGTATTGGAAGAACTGCTGCAACGTGGTCCCGTGGTGGCCGCGTTCTTCAAAGTCTCTTGCCCCGTCTGCCAGTTCACTTTCCCTTTTCTCGAGCGTATCTACAAGCGTTACGGCGGCGATGGAGTGACCTTTCTCGGCATCTCGCAGGACGACGCTCGCGACACAAAAGACTTTGCCAGGGAATTCGGTGTCACTTTCCCTGTTTTGATGGATCAAAAGGAAAAGAATTACCCCGCCTCAAACGCTTACGGTCTCACGAACGTCCCCACGATCTTTCTCATTGAAACAGACGGCACCGTAAAAATCAGCAGTATGGGATTTGACAAAAAGGATCTGGAGTCGATTGCGGGGGAACTCGCCGGGCGCAGGAAAATTACGCCTTCGCCGCTTTTCGTCGCCGGAGAATCCGTGCCCGCTCATAAACCCGGATGAGGATCGAAAAATTAGGTCCGGTCCGGACCTAGCCAGAAGAAACGAAACCTTCGCGCTTCCTCGGATATTCCGGCGGCTACTCCGCTTCCTTTTCCAGCCATTTTTTCTTGTGTTTGGCCGGATGCTTCCGCTTATCGGCGATCACGCGCGTGGCCGCTGGCGCGATACCGGAATTGCGGGCCGCCCGTCTGGCCTCAACGCCCACATCCAGAGTTTTCCTTCGCCGCTTCTTCATCGTTTCTAACCGGCCATCTTCGAGCTTGTCCGTTTGCACACTTCCTAGTTTCGGCGAGCTTCTAGAACGTGAACTGCACCTGCAAATCGACCCGGCGGTTTGCCGTAGGAGCATAAGAATACGGCTGCGGAGCAAGCGAATTTGCCTCGCCAAACAGCGGTGAACTCAGATTCCCGATCGGGGGACCATAATTGACATTGTTAAAGATGTTTCGCGCGTTGACGCTGAAGGTCAGGTTGTAGCGCGAATTAGATGGCGTGCCCCCGCCAAACATACCGGGGCCTCCGCCGGGACCTCCGCCACGCGGCATTCCTCCCCCACCTCCCCCCCCGCCGCGACTCCCTCTGCTGCCCTGCCCCCCGGCTGTGGTTTCCTTTTTCTGCCCAAAACCAAAGGTCTTGCTGAGCCGCAGGTTCATCGTAAAACGTCCAGGGCTGGTCCCGTAGTTCACGGGGATCAGAGCCTGTCCTGGTTGCGGAAGCGCATCAAAGCAGCCGAAGGCAGTCTGAATGTTGCCGGCAGCGGCGCCCGAGCCGCAGGTACCGAACGCCGGACGCGCGTTAAATTGCGCGTCGCCATAAAGATCCTGCCCCGTCGTGATATTAAACGGAATCCCGGAGCTCGCAATCATGAACGGGCTCAGGCGAAAACCGTACGGCGCACCAAACGTGCCGCCAAAAAAGATACGCTGCCGGATATCGAAGGCGGCGCGTCCATAATCGGCGCTTGGATCTCCGGGGATCGAAGGAAAATAGTTTGCGCCGGAAGTGTCGCTGTTCGCATAGTTCAGCGTGTAATAGCCGAAGAGCGAAAGATCCTTCACGAATCCATGCGGCGTCGGCAGGCGCACACTGCTGTTCAGAATGAGCTGATTCTGTTTGAAAACGCCTTCCGACTGGAAGGCGTACGCAATCTGGCTCGGCGGAGGAGGCACCGGCTGGCCAGGCTGAACCGGCGGCGCATTGATGAAATTCGAGTACAGCTGATGGTCGCCGCGGGAATTCAAGTAGGTAACGGAAAGGTTTGCGAATTTGGAAAGCTGCCGTTCCAGCGTTACACCCGTTTGCATGGTGTAGGGAGTCCGAAGACTGGGATTCGGTACATAAATTGCCTGCGTGGAGGTGGCGGTCGCTGGAAACAAAGGACTCGTCGGCGTCACTGTCTCGCTGGGCTGGAAGAAAGTAGGATTCTGGATCAGGTATTGCTGCTGGATGAATCCGTTCTGCAACTCTTGCTGCAAGACCAGGCTCTCCGTGAACCGGTCGTAAAAAATGCCGTATCCCAGCCGCAAGATGGTCTTCGCGGACTTGTTCTTTCCGTTCCCGTCGATTCCCCAGGCAATTCCCACCCGCGGCGCAAAATCGTGGTGATCGCCCAGATTGTTTTGCATCTCGTAACGAAGTCCGTAGCTCACGGTTATGTTCGGCCGGAACTTGTAGTCGTCCTGCGCAAAAAGGCCTGCGTCAAAATAGTTGGCGTGGGCGGCCGCCGTTCCCGCCGGGTTGTAGTTCAACGAATAAAAGCTTGCTCCACCGCCGTTTGCAATCGCCGTGGCCATGTTTGCCGGGGTGTTGCCGGACGCCAAAGCCTGGAGCGTAATCTGATAAGCCTCGATGCCCGAGATCGTGGGGCAGGTCGTCGGCGGGTTGGGGACGTCGCACCCGGACACGGTGGGATCGACCCGCGAGCCGAACGAGTACGCGCCATTAAAGCTGGCATTCGAGGAGTTCACATCCGTGGTATCGCGCAAGCGTCCACCGATTTTCCACGCGTGCTTGCCTTTGTTGAGGTAGGTGATATTTTGCAGCTCATAGCGGTTCTGAATGTCGCTGTTTATCCCGCTCGTGTTGCCTCCGGAAACGAACGCCCCCGGCACGTTGATCTCTGGCGCATTGGTCAAGGGGGTTCCTGTTGCCAACTCGTGAATAAATTGAAATCGCGTCTCGTTGATCGTCGTCGGGCTCACCGTCTGCGTGTCGGTAACCTGCAGGGTATTTTCCGTGCTGTAGGAATTCGTGGCCAGCGAAGCCAGATTGAAAGGGCCAACGTTGTCGCCGCTCTCCGTGTTGCGCCAATACTGGTATCGCACGCTAAGCGTATTTGACGAGGTTACCTGATAGTCCAGTCGCGGGCTCAAATTGAGCCTGGTCTTCGGATTGGGAACCACGGCGCTGAACGGACTGATCAGAAAGGTCGTAGGATCGACCACCTGGGCGCTCACCACCGACAAATCGTTGATGTCCCGCCGCTCGATATTGAAGAAAAACGAGGCCTTCTTGCTCAGCGGACCACCGACGTTGGCGCTGAACTGCGTCGTGTCGTATCCGGGCGGCGAAGTGCCGGCCGGCAAGTCCTCGAAGGGGTTCCTCGAATTGAAGCCCGCGGTCGTGCCGGTGAAAAATATCTGCCCATGAAACTGGTCCGTGCCCGGCTTTGTGAAGATCTCGATGCGGCCATACCCGAGCTTGTCGTATTCCGCCGAAAACGGATTTTGATTGATGCGGATCTCGCGAATCGATTCTTTCGGCGGCAGCTGTCCGGCCGTAAATCCATCGATATAAATCTGGCCGCCATTCGGCCCGGCGGAGGGGCCAGCCAGCGCCTGCAACTCAGACTGCAGCTCGTCTGGATCATCGGAAAGCGCATCCAGATCTTTCCCCTGCAGCACAATCGCGCCCGCGTTGTTTTCCGGATTCACATCAACTTTTGTGGTCGTGTCCGTTACTTCGACCTTCTGCTCCTGCACTTCAATGGACATCGCTATATTCAGCTTTTGCGGGGGCCCCGCGGCGATATCAATCCCGGGGTTCTCATAGGTCGTAAATCCCGGTGCGATTACCTTTACGCCGTACTTTCCCGGCGCTAGTCCCGTTACTTCAAACACTCCATCTCGGTTCGTCGTTGCCGTCGTGGCCGCACCGCTCGGGGTAGTCACGAGCACTGTCGCGCTCACTACCGCCGCACCCGACGGATCCGTTACCTGCCCGCGCAACGTTCCCGTTCCCGTGGCCGTCGGCGCTTGCCCCGCGTTCCCGACGGTGGCTGCCAGCAAGAGCGCCCCCACGAAAACAATACATCGATAGATCAACCTGAAGCTCATTCCTTCTCCTGACTTATGATGACTTGGAACCATTTTCGGATGACTGGAGCGCTTCAAGGCGCCGCGTCTCCCGCCGGTGCTGCGCCGAGACTCCACTGTGCAAGGAGGTTCGAGGCTCCGCCGGCCGGTGAAGCTTGAAGGATCGGCTCGACGCCACCAAGCAGCGTGATTGCCGTCACCCCATTCTCCAGCGCCCCGCCCGTCGCCACGATCATTACCGCATCGCCCTTCTGCAGCTCCGGAAGCGTCACGGCGGGCATCCGGCTAAGCACCTGCTGCAAGTCGCCGCCTCCCGCGCCGCCGGCTCGTCCAGCGCCTCCCGGACCACCCGCTTGGCCCCCTTGGCCGCCAGCGGGATGGGTAGCCGCCGATTCCGCAGGCTTGGGCGTGGAAGCTGCTGTTCCGTTCCCGCCAGCTCCGGCCGGCGCAGATCCGGGCGTGCCCTTGAGCCGCATGGCAATTCCCTGCGCAATCAGGGGCGGCAGTTTGCGAAGTTGTGAATCGGAAGTCACCTTCACGGTAACGGCCTTCTTGGCCACCAGATCCATCACGGTAATCGTTCCCGCCGCTGCATCCACGGCAGTGACGGTTCCCGCTATATTTCGAAACGTTCCGGAGACCACCTCATCTGCGGCGATTTCCGCGCCGTCGGCGCTGCGCGTTCCGCGCGCGCGAAGCTGGTCTCCGACCTTGATCTGGTCGATCGGCGCGGGCCTTGCATCATCAAATTTTACCGAGTCCGCCGCGTACCGTCGAAGGATGGTTTGTTTCGCGACCTGAATTTTCACTTCCTTGCCAGCGCCCTGGGAGTTTGTCGAAATCGTGATCGTGCCACTTGCCGTATCGATGGCCGTCACGAGCCCTCCGGCTCCGTGCCTCTGCCACTCCTCGCGCTCGTGCTGCTGCTTCGTGGCGATGTCGGCCGATTTCATGGCAATGACGGATGCCGCAATCACCGTCTTTCCATCCGGCCCTATGGCGCCACGAATCAGAACGCGGTCGCCGGCCTGCAGGTCCTCCAGCTGAAGCGGGGCGGCGTTTTTCAAATCTTTCGCCCCTGGCTCAATGCGCACCAGGCGCGCGTCGTCCTGAACTTGAATCGTAACCTCGGCTCCCGCATCCGTACTCAGGACAATGGTTTTTCCCGTAATGGTTTTGATCGTGCCAACCGGGCGAGCAGCCGGGTTCGGTGCAGCCTGCTGAGCGGTTTGGCCCGCCGTCGCGTTGACTCCGTACGCGGCACCAAGCCCCACTCCGACAAATACAGCTATCACTCGCAAGCGCCCCAGGCGCCCCGTTTCCCACATCTCCATCGATGACTCCTAGATTCCAACGCGAAATGCAAACCACGGCAGTGTTTGCCTGGGAGGGTAATGAGGCAGACGCGCCATTCCCTTTGCGTCACAGGTTAGACGTATTGGAGCCCCCCAAATGTTTCAAAAATTCTCAGCCCCCGGCTGCTCCAGGTAGGAACGCCCAGAATGTTCCGCGCATCCAAAGGGAATGCCGAGGTGTGTTCCAAATGTAGATTTCTTAAGGGTTCTCACACTGGGAATCGCACTGATGTTGTGCGCTCGAGCTCTTCCGGCGGCCGGTACGACCATCCCTCACGGCACGCTCGAATTGGTTGCCGAAGATCAGTGGATCACTGCTGGGCATCCGTTCTCGCTCGGCTTGCGCTTCGAACTCGAGCCAGGCTGGCATATCTACTGGCTAAATCCGGGAGATTCGGGCGAGCCACCCCGCATCACGTGGCAATTCCCCGAAGGTCTCACGCCAGGGCCCATCGAGTGGCCTGCGCCCGAGCGTCTCGGGACCTCAAGCATCGTGGACTTTGGCTACGGCGACCGAGTTATGCTGATTGTGCCGGTACGTGTCACGGCCGGCCTCCCGGCCGGGGAGCCCGCTCGCCTTGGTGCCCAGGTAAAGGTGCTGGTCTGCCGTGAAATGTGCATTCCGGGCAAAGCACAACTCTCGCTCACTCTCCCCGTCCAATCGCAGCCACCTGCCCCCGATCCGCGGACCCGAGACCTGTTCCGAGGGGCGCGCAAGTCTTTGCCGCGTCCTGCGCCCGGGAACTGGAGTTTCCGATTGGAGGATGCGAACGATTCTTTTATGCTCACGGCGAATCTCGGCCATAAAATCACGCAGGCTATCTTTTTTCCGCTCGCCGAGTCGCAGATTGAAAACGCTGCGCCGCAGGAGCTGGTGCCTCGGGACACTGGCTTCCGGCTTGTGCTGCATAAATCTGATCAGCTTCAGAAGCCGCTCGATCGGCTGAAGGGCGTGCTTCTCCTCTCTGGCGATCGCGCTTACTTGATTGATGTTCCTCTCGGCAAGCCCCGCACCGCGATAAAACGCTACGGCGCTCGAACTCGCCCGGCATAATCTATCGAGGAGGTACCAAAAACATGAATCGCTCGAATCGTTACACGCTGCTGGCTGCTCTGGTCCTGGGCGCAATCCCGCTCTTGATCTCGGCTGCAAAAGTGGGCGACGCAGCCCCGGAGTTCTCGGCCTCAGCGAGCAACGGCAAGTCCTTTCGCCTTTCGGATTATCGCGGAAAGTATGTGGTCCTCGAGTGGCACAACAATGGCTGCCCCTACGTTCAGAAGCACTACAACAGCGGCAACATGCAGCGCCTGCAGAAGCAGTGGACCGGCCGCGGAGTAGTCTGGTTCACCATCCTCTCTTCCGCGCCCGGTAAGCAAGGCTACGCGACGGCCGGTGAGGAGAATGACTACCTCGTGAAGATGCAGGCTGCTCCGACAGCCGCGCTGCTCGATCCCACGGGCGAAATAGGCCATCTCTACGGCGCGAAGACCTCCCCGCAGATGGTGGTCATCAATCCCCAGGGCATTGTGATTTACGACGGCGCCATTGACGATAAGCCGACAACCGATCTCCAGGACGTTTCGCGCGCGACGAATTACGTCAGTCTCGCGCTCGAGCAGTCCATGGCCGGCAAGCAAGTCGAGACGGTCGCGACGCGGCCCTATGGGTGTTCGGTCAAGTATGCGGATTCCGCGTACTAACCCTCACCGCCATTGCTTCTTTCTCGCGTCGGCTCCAGTTGAAGAGTCTTTTTCGGCGGAATAAGAAGCGAGGCCCTGGGCAAATGGTCAGCCCCTGGAAGACCTCACACGCCGGCCAGCCATTCCCCCTCCGAAAATGACCAAGCGGGTGTACAATGCCGCCCCGTGGGGTCCCCAGGCAGCCGCCCTATCCTTGACGGCCGCCCTGCGCCTCCCGAATCAAAAGACGCAAACGAAGGCAAATAGCAAATAAAGGATGGCTTCAACAGAAGGATTCAACTCATCCCCCGGGGGTAACGTATCGATTCCACAGCACCGGGCGAAGCAGACAGCTGCTCCACCCGGTCGTTCTTTCGATGGACCCATTTCTGAAAATTGGCAATTGAGGATTAGGCGCATGGCTCTGCCCACAGACAAACACTTCACGGCTCGGATTATCGAGCGCAAGGATTTGTCTGAAGACTTGTGGTTGATCCGCATTGATCCTGGCGGCCCGTTCCCCTTTAAGGCCGGACAGTACGCCACACTCGCCGTCGAGTTCGAAGAGAAGCGCATCGAGCGGGCCTACTCCATTGTTTCTTCCCCGTACGAAGAAGGCCTCGAATTTTTCATCGAACTCGTTCCTCATGGCGCTCTCACGCCGCACCTCTACAAACTCAAAGTCGGCGATACCCTGCTCTGCCGCAAAATCTCGAAAGGCCGCTTTACTCTCGACCTGAAGAGTGGCCGCACCAATCATCTTCTCCTCGCCACTGTCACCGGCATCGCTCCTTTTGTCAGCTATGTCCGCACTTTGTACAAAGATTGGAAAGCGGGTAATAGCCCCATGCCCGGCGAACACAGATTCTTCTGTTTACAAGGCGGCAGCCGCTCGTGGGAGTTCGGCTATCGCGAAGAGCTCGAGCGTATCGCTGCGGAAGTTCCCTGGTTCAGATACGTGGCCACTATCAGCCGCCCGTGGGAAGACACCGCGTGGAAAGGGCAAACCGGCCGCGTCGATGATCTCGTTCGCATGTACGTCGACGAGTGGGGCTTGCGGCCCGAATCGACCACGGGATATCTCTGCGGCCATCCCAGCATGTGCGAGAACGGCCAAGGAATCCTGACTCGGGCGGGCTGGCAGAAAGGTTCCCTGTTCGAAGAAGTCTATTTTATCCCTGGCAAGGAAGCTGGAGCCGGATAACCCGGCGCCGATTCCACCGGCCATTTGTTTGCATTCCTCGCCGTACGATTTCGATGTAGAATGCCGCGCTGACCGGGCAAAACTGGAATCGTGGGGAAGTTCTGAAGAGACGTAGAACGTAACGGAGAGAGTACCGGAGGAAGTTTCATGATTGTCGGAGTGCCGCGAGAAAGTTTTCCTGGAGAGCGCCGCGTTGCGATGGTGCCCGCCGTCATTCCCAGCCTCACAAAAGCGGGCCTCGAGGTTGTTGTCGAAGCCGGCGCCGGAAAAGAAGCTGGTTATCTGGACACAGAATACGCGGCGAAGGGCGCGAAAATTCTCCCCACGCGCGCCGACGTTTTTGCCGCCGCCGATATCGTCACTCAAGTGCTCTGCTACGGTTCGAACGACCGCACCGGCAAAGCCGACGTTCCTCTCTATCGCCCCAACCAGGTTCTGATCGGTTTTTTGCGTCCGCTGGGCTCTCTTGAAACCATCCAGGAGATCGCCTCAAAAGGCATCACCGCTTTTTCGATTGAGCTGATGCCGCGCACCACGCGCGCGCAAAGCATGGACGCGCTCTCCTCAATGGCCACCATGAGCGGCTACAAGGCTGTTTTGATCGCCGCCGACACGCTCCCCAAGATTTTCCCCATGCTCACCACTGCCGCGGGAACGATCACTCCCGCGCGCGTTTTTATTATCGGCTGCGGCGTTGCAGGGCTCCAAGCCATCGCCACCGCGCGCAGGCTGGGGGCGGTGGTCTCCGCTTACGACCTGCGTCCCGCCGTGAAAGAACAAGTCCAGAGCCTTGGCGGACGTTTCGTGGAAATCGCCATCGAAGCGAAAGACGCCCAGGACGCGCGCGGCTACGCCACCGCCCAGGGCGAAGACTTCTACAAAAAGCAGCGCGAACTTCTTGGAAAAGTGGTCGCGGAAAGCGATGTCGTGATCACCGCTGCGGTCATTCCAGGAAAAAAATCGCCCATACTGGTAACCAAAGAGATGGTCAGAGGCATGGCGCCGGGCTCGGTCATTGTCGATCTGGCCGCCGAGCGCGGCGGGAACTGCGAGCTGACCCGCGCCGAAGAGAAGATCGTCGACAATGACGTCACCATCATCGGCTCGATCAATTTGGCCAGCACAGTTCCCTACCACGCCAGCCAGATGTACGCCAAAAACGTCGCCACTTTTCTTCTCTACATGATCAAAGAAGGCAAATTGCAAATGAATCTGCAGGATGAAATCGTCCGCGAAACGCTTCTGACCCAGGGTGGAGAGATTGTAAGCGCCAGGCTGCGTGAGATTTATAAGCTGCCGGCGCTGGCTGCGAAATCATAAGGAGGCATGGATGCCCGCGGATTTTATCTCAAGTCTGTTTGTGTTCATCCTATCGGCATTTTTGGGTATCGAACTCATTAAACGGGTTTCCCCGCTCCTGCACACGCCTCTGATGTCGCTGACGAACGCCCTCGACGCCATCGTCGTGGTCGCCGCCATCATCATCGCCGGCCGCCACGAAACGAAGCTCTCGACCATCCTCGGCCTCGTTGCTGTGGCCGCCTCCTTCAGCAACATGGTCGGCGGTTTCGTCATCACCGACCGGATGCTCGGCATGTTCAAGACCGGTAAGGCGGCGAAAAAGCCATGAGCCCGGCCGACATCCAGCAGCTTATCGATTTCACCTACATCGCGGCGGCCATCGGCTTCATTCTGGCCATCAAGTGGCTGGGATCTCCCGTCACAGCCAAACGCGGCGTACTCGTCGGCGAAATCGCCTCAGCCATCGCCGTCATCGCCACTCTCTCCGATCCGCAGGTAAGCCAGTACAAGTGGATCATCATTACGCTCATCATCGGCGCCGCCGTCGGCGTGCCCCTCGGCATGGTGAAGATGACTGCGGTCCCTCAGCGAACCGCTCTCAGCCACGCCTTTGGCGCGCTTTCCGCGGCGCTGATCGGGATCGCCGAATATTATGTCGCCGCTCCCTCTGTCCCCAGATTCCAGATGGCCGAAATCGGCCTCGAAGTCATCATCGGCTCGCTCACTTTCACGGGCAGTTTGATTGCAGCAGGCAAACTGCAGGAAATCCTTCCCCAGCGCCCTATCACCTATAAAGGACAGAATTATGTCAGTCTGACGGTCCTCGCCGCAGCGCTCGGACTCGTCGTCGCTCTCGTTCTTCATCCCGAGATGACGTTTCTGTTCCCCATCATGATCGGTGTCGCGCTGATCTTCGGAATCATGCTCGTCACGCCCATCGGCGGCGCGGACATGCCCACGGTAATCTCGCTCCTGAATTCCTACGCAGGCTTCTCCGCGTCGCTGCTCGGTTTCGTGCTGAACAACAAGGTGTTGATCGTGGCCGGCGCGCTCGACGGCGCTTCCGGCTTCATCCTCTCCGTCATAATGTGCAAAGCCATGAACCGTTCCTTCACGAACGTGCTGTTTGGAGCGTTTGGCCAGGTGCAGGCTTCCGCTGCGGGCGCAAAGGAGGAGCGCGCGGTCAAGAGCGCCAGTCCAGAAGATGCCGCCGGGATTCTCGCCGCCGCGAACACAGTGGTTATCGTTCCGGGATACGGTATGGCCGTGGCACAAGCGCAACACAAGGTCCGCGAGCTCTACGACATCCTCACGAAAAAAGGCATCGACGTCCGCTTCGGCATTCACCCCGTCGCCGGGCGCATGCCCGGCCACATGAACGTCCTGCTCGCCGAGGCGGATATTCCTTATGACCGGATGATGGAAATGGACGCCATCAACGGCGACCTCCCGCAAACCGATGTCGCGCTAGTCATCGGCGCAAACGATGTCACCAATCCCGCGGCTCGCACGGACCAAAGCAGCCCCATTTTTGGGATGCCCATCATCGACGTCGACAAGGCCCGCACGGTGATGGTCATCAAACGCAGCATGGCCGCCGGCTTCGCCGGAATCGACAATCCTTTGTATTACCTCGACAACACCATGATGCTCTTCGGCGACGCCAAAAAATTCGTCGGCGACATCGTCCGCGAACTCTCCGGCGGAAGCCACTAACCCCGGTCAGATGTATGGAAGGCGGGACGACGTGAGGACCAAGAACGGGATTCCCCGCACGTAGACTCTACGTGCGGGGTTTTTGACCCGGGCCGTTCGGTTCACCTCGATGGACGGCACGCTTCAAACCCTAGCGATCAAATGCCTCGCCGGACTGTCTTGCCATCCCATCGGCTGATGCGATTTAGTGTTTGCCGCCCGTTGAGTGGCCGCGTCCATCGCGCTCTTCGTTCCCTTTGAAGTGGTCTTTATCGACGCGCTTGGTTGGCTCGGCTTTCTCGCCGCGGTTTGGCTTTGCGCCCTTATAGCCGTGCTGGGGATCGAAACGGTTGTCCACATTGCCACGGAACTCGCTGCCGCCGTGAAACCATGGGCCGGCGCCAACGAACACGTCCCCGCTAAACCATTCCGGACCGTAGTAGCCGGACGGGGCACAGTCGTACGGAGCGATGTCATAGTAGCCGTACGGACATTCCGGAGCTACACCGATCTCGACCTTGACCTGAGCTTCCGCTTTAGGTACGGTTGCCGCGAAGCAACTTCCAACAACTGCTGCTGCCATCAGAAATCTAAATGCACGCATAATTTCACTCCTTGAACTCAATCTTCTGTTTCTCGAACGCCCCATGCTAGCCGCTTCATACTCCCGGGTCTGTCCCATATGGGGCAGTTTTCAAAGATTTGAAAACGGGTAACCGTGCACTCTCTGGCCAGGGCCGCCACACCGGACAGCATTCTTGACAGTTGTCAGTGCAAATACAGAATCGGCGGCTATTTTTCTCCGGGCGTATGCCTAATACCGTGCAGTTCAGAAGGAGCTCTCGGTAAGCTCGCTGGTTGCAGTCTCTCGTTCTTGGGCCGCGCGTTTACTTCTGCCGGCGCGGCACCATCGCTGCCGGCCGGGATCGCGCCAGAAAACCATCCCCCGCCCCCGTCCTAAACCTGATCAGGAATCCATCCTAGACGCCCCGGCCTTCCAGGGTCGACTCACAGGTCCGGAGCTTTCCCTGGACCCGCCCTCTACAGTAAATCCCTGTCTTCTCTAATGTACCGACCCGATGGAGCCTCGGGCGGCAAGGGCCTACCGTTGATCGAATGCCACCGATCTTCAAAAGAGGTCGCTGTTCGAGGAAATACAAACTAACGATAGCGAGGTGAATTCATGCGCGCATTTTCATTTCTGGTTTTAGCGGCACTTGCCGGAATCTTTTTTACGGCAACCGCCCCGGCGGCAAATGCTCAGGTCGCCGTGGAGGTCGGCGTAGCCCCTGATTGCCCTTACGGCTACTATGACGTCGCTCCTTATGACTGTGCTCCTGCCGGCTACTACGGTCCAGAATGGTTTACCGGAGGCGTCTTCATCGGAGTTGGCCCATGGTTTCATGGCCCTGACAACTTCCGCGGCAAAGTGGATAACCATTTCGATCCACACCAGGGCTATCGGGGCCCGAAGCCGAACCGCGGCGAGAAGGCCGAGGAAGCGAAGCGTGTCGATAGCGCCCACTTCAAGGGAAACGAAGAGCGGGATGGGCGCGGTCACGCAACGAATGGCAAACATTAATCACTCCGCTTTCTAATTTCGCTGAAAGCCCCAATGCAACTCTTGCCTTGGGGCTTTCCTCTTTTTTCCTCACATTTCCGGAGTTTCGCCAAAGCGCCCCAGTCTTCTCAGTGCCGTGCCATTTCTTTCTTCGACCCGCCGAGCCCCGGGTACTGGAAAGCGGGGGTACTCTCCAAAGGGCGGTTGGGACTACAATGTCCCTCGAATTCTGCTGGAGGAGATATGCGTGCCAATAGCGTGGAAGTTTCCTGGGATAGCGAGAAATCGGACTGGGTCGTTCGCATTGCAAGCGGCGAAGAAGTGATCCGCCGTCATTGCAAGGCGCCAAAAGACGCCGATGAAAAAACTCTTCGTGCGAAAGCCGAAGAAACGGTAAAGGACGAAGGCTACGAAGCCGACCCCACGGTAGTGAGCATCAAGCGCTAGCCACTGAGAACGTGACAGCAGAGCGGCACAGGCGCACTCGTGCCTGTGCGCCTCCTGATTCCGTGCGACAGGAAACACAGCCAAGCGTGGCGCGACTGGCCGCGAGCCGAGCTACACGCGAAGCTGGTCCATTGGACATATGTTTAGGGAGTGTTAAAATCTGAGACCGACGCACATGCCGCCAAAAACACTCTACGAAAAAATCTGGGATTCCCACGTCGTTCACGAAGAGGCCGGAAAACCCGCGCTCATCTATATTGACCGGCACCTCATCCACGAGGGCACCTCTCCGCAAGCCTTCGCAGGCCTGAGCGCAGAAGGGCGCAAAGTGCGCCGGCCCGACCTGACGTTTGCGGTGATGGACCACTCCGTCCCGACGACCGAGAAAGATCGCGTCTTGCCCATCGTTGATACCGACGCGCGGCTCCAGTTTGAAGCGCTCGAGAAAAATTGCCGCGAGACTGGCGTGCGCCTCTTCGATATGAACAGCCGTAACCAGGGCATCGTGCATATCATCGGTCCGGAGTTGGGCGTAACGCAGCCCGGACAGACCATTGTTTGCGGCGACAGCCACACTTCGACCCACGGCGCGTTTGGTACGCTCGCCTTTGGCATTGGCACAAGCGAAGTCGAGCACGTGCTGGCGACGCAATGTTTAGTCCAATCGCGCAGCAAGACTCTGCACATTTTGGTCGACGGCAAGCGACCGCGCGGCGTGACGGCGAAGGACATCATCCTGGCGATTATCGGAAAAATTGGAATCAGCGGCGGCACCGGTCACGTCGCCGAATATGGCGGCGAAGCCATCCGCGATTTGAGCATGGACGGCCGCATGACCATCTGCAACATGACGATTGAAGGCGGCGCGCGCGCCGGAATGATCGCGCCCGACGAAACGACTTTCCAGTATCTCGAAGGACGCCCTTTTGTACCGCGCGGCAAAGCCTTTGACGATGCCGTTGCTGGGTGGAAGAAGCTCAACTCGGATGACGGCGCGAAGTTCGATATGACTGTCGAACTCAAAGCGACAGACCTTGCCCCGCAAGTCACCTGGGGCACAAATCCCGGTATGGTGACGAGCGTAACGGGACGCGTGCCGGAGCCGGGATCTTTCGACGATCCCAACGATCAGAAAGCCACCGAAAGCGCATTGAAATACATGGGTCTAAAAGCCGGGACGCCGATCGTGGATATTCCGGTTGATCGCGTGTTCATTGGGTCCTGCACAAATTCGCGCCTCGACGATTTGCGCGCAGCGGCACATCTGGTCGCTGGCAAGCACGTCGCTCGCAGCATCAAGCAGGCACTCATCGTGCCCGGGTCGCGCGGCATCAAAGCACAGGCAGAAAAGGAAGGCCTCGACAAAATCTTCCGCGACGCCGGCTTCGAGTGGCGCGACGCCGGCTGCAGCATGTGCATCGGCATGAACGCCGACGTCCTGCCGCCCCACGAGCGGAGCGCCAGCACCAGCAATCGCAATTTTGAGGGCCGCCAGGGCAAGGACAGCCGCACGCACCTGGTGAGCCCGGTGATGGCCGCCGCCGCGGCAATCGCGGGACACTTCGTCGACGTACGTTCGCTCGACGTGGCGTCGGTCGAGTGAGGACCAATGGAACCGTTTAACACCCATACCGGCATGGTAATGCCTCTGGACAAGGTGAATGTCGACACCGACCAGATGGTGCCGAAGCAATTCCTGAAAGCGCTGACGCGCAAGGGATTTGGCCGGATTCTGTTTTACGACTGGCGCTATTTGCCGGGCGAGAAACCGAACCCCGAGTTTGTTCTGAATTTTCCGCGCTATGAAGGCTCATCGATCCTGCTGGCGCGTCACAATTTCGGCTGCGGCTCGAGCCGCGAGCACGCTCCCTGGGGCGTGAAGGATTACGGATTCCGCGTGATCATCGCGCCGAGCTACGCCGACATTTTTTATAATAATTGCTTCAAGAACGGCATTCTTCCTGCCTCCCTCAGCGAGAACGAGGTCGAGGAACTCTTCCAGCGCACGGAAAAAGAGGAAGGGTACATGCTTACGGTGAATCTGCCGAATCAGACCATCGCCGACAGGCATGGCCTGATGTTCCGCTTCGATCTGGCGCCATCACGCAAAGAAGTTCTGCTAAAGGGTCTGGACGATATCGGTACTTCTCTCGAACACGAATCCGACATCACTGCCTACGAGAAAGCCCACACCGCGACGGCTACCATGTATGAGGCCGTCGACGTGCAAAACTACACCGAAGGCCGCTAGGAGCGGGATGGCCGCGATCGCCGCAGAAAAGACCTAAGACGCGCACGACGTGCCCTGCCCCTGCGCCACACTTCCCCGGCTAGCGACATTTTCCGCCGTGGGCTCCGGAGACTCCGGAGCGGCGGGGGGGCCAAGCAGTTCCGCGATCAGGATTCCCGCCAGCACAAAGCCGGCCCCAAGCAGCGCCCGGCCGCCCAGTCTCTCGCGGAGCAGGATGTAGGAAGTGGCCGAAGCGAACACCGGCTCAAGGGTAAAAAGCACCGCAGCGTGGCTCGAACTGGTGTACTGCTGCGCCCAAAGCTGCACCGAAAAGGCCACTGCGGTCGCCAGTACCGCGCAGGTGGCAATTCCCAGCAGCGATTGTGCTTGCCAACCGAAGCGGACACGTTCGAAGCCTGCCGCCGAAGCCAATCCGGTCGCGAGCCACGCCAGAGCGGCGCACGCCGCAACCTGGAGGACGCTGAGCGCCGCAACCGAGTGCCGCCGGGTGTAGTCCCCAACCAGAATGATATGCATGGCGTAGAAGCCCGCCGCGACGAGTGTGAGCAAATCGCCGCGGTTGAGGTGCCTGAGGCCCTCCGCGGGCACGGTCAGGAAATAGAGACCGAAGACGGCGGCAGATACGCCGGCATAAACCCAGAGAGTGAGCCGGCGTCTCCAGAAGATGGCGAGAAGAACGGGGACGAGGACGACGCTTGAGCCGGTGACAAAGCCGGACTTCGCTGGTGTCGTGTATCGCAGGCCGGCAGTCTGGAAGGCGTAGCCGGCAAACATAAAGAAGCCGAGGGCGGCGCCGGCGAGCAGCTCCTCCCTTTTCAGCGTTCGGAATACGCGCGGCCGGAAGGCGGCCATCAGGAATGCAGCCAGCGTGAACCGAGCAGACAGAAAGACGAAGACCGAAGAATAGGCGAGGGAATTCTTCACGACGACAAACGTTGCGCCCCAGAGCAAGCTGCAGAAAGCGAGCGAAAGATCGGCAGGAAGGCGTTTTGTCATCGGTGGCGCAGCCTCGGGGTGGCGGGCGCGTCCGTTTAATTCCCGCGACGAGGAGTGACAATGCCCTGGCGCGGATCGATCCGTCCCGGGTCGGCGAAATACAAAAACGGGGAAGGCCGTTGCGGCCTTCCCCGTTTTGCGGCAAGTCTCAAAACTCGCCGGAAGTAGTTAGAACTTCAGCCGGATGCCGAATTCCATTTGGCGAGGCGTGTTGCCCTGCGTGCTGAGCTGCCCCCAACTCGAGGGGCTTCCCATCTGGAGAGTCGGATCGGAGAATTGCATATGGTTCAAAGTATTCAGGCAGAGGAACTGGAACTCCGCGCTGAACCGCTCGGAGATTCTGATGTTCTTCCTCAGGCTCATGTCCAAGTTCCAGTAGGGCAATCCGCGGATCGGGCCAACGCCAGCATCCTGCCCGTCTACGCCCAAAATCGGCGCGCGGAAGGACGCATAAGAGGCAGCGGGGTTCGCGAAGATGTTAGGACTCCCGCCGTTGTTATGAACCGTGGCGCTGCCAGGGTTCGTTGGCGAGACCTGCAAGCACTGCTCGTTGTCGAAGAAGTTGGAGCCGTCACCCGAACCGAAAGCTTGGGCATCGGTGTTGGTGTTGCAGTACAACGGCAAGCCGCTGCCCGCAGTGAAGATCGGGGAGAGGTTCCAACCACCGAGAACGTGGCCAAGGAAACCCTGCTGATTCTTATAGAACGGCACCTCGTAAACCGCGAGGATGTTGTAAACGAATTTGCGGTCGAATCCTTGAGGGCCATACATTTCCTGAAGGTTGAAAGGATCATCAGGAGTGTATTCGCTGGTGGCCTGAACGAAAGCGCCAGTACCGAGCGCCTTGCTCATGGTGAAATTCTGCTGCAAGGTAAGACCGTGCCAATTGTTCATCTTAAGGGAAACGAAGCCGGCGTTGTAATTGCCGTAGCCGACGCTGGCGTTCACAGCCACGCCGCTGGTCAACTGTCCGCTACCGCCGCAAGTGGTGGGCGCCGTACTCGGTCCGCAATCCAGCGGACCGCCAACGATGGGCGTGTTCAACATGCTGCGGGGGAAATTGTACCCGCCGTTGTCGAGGTCACTCCACAAGCTCCACACGTTTTGCTGCTGGAAATTATTCAGCTCGTTGAAAACAGCCGCTGATGTGCAGCTTGCAAAACCAGCACAATAACCAGTCCCCGCTAGGGCGGCCTCGAAGAACGGCTGCGATGAAAAGGTGTTGGCATAACTGATGAGAGCGGCCTTGTAAGCGGCGTTAGACTCGCCTACCGCTTGTTGCGGAATGTTTGCGCCGCAAGCATTTTGCCCTTGCAAGCAGCCCAACTGGGTCTCAACACCGGCGTAGGCTTTGGCGAATTGCTGCCCGCCTAGCGTCATCATGTAAGGCACGGCGTTGATGTTGATAGGCTGGTACTCGTGGGTGATGCGACGACCGATGTAGCCCACTTCGAGCAACAGCTTGTTGGACAGCTGGCGCTGGATGGTTAGGTCGAAGGAGTCCACGACGTTGGGCCGGAAATGCGGGTCCAAGGCTTCGCCGGCAGCTGCCGAGACGTTGTTAACGCCGGGATAGACTGGCTGGGGCAACGTCGGCGACGGCGCAGGAATCGGAGCCGTATCGCCGTCTACACCGATGCGGAAAGCAGTCGCAGCAGTGGCCGTCGTACCGCAAGTGCCATTCATGAGCGGAGCAGAACAAGTGACGGGCTGGATAAGGCCCGTGCCGAGCAAGGGCACCAGCACTTGATCCACGCCGTTCAGGCGTCCGTAGACTCGGCTGTAACCGCCGCGTACGACGGATTTTCCATCTCCGACCACCTTGCCAAGGATGCCGTCGCTATACTTCGGAGCCCAGGCAAGTGCGACACGCGGGCTGAAGGAGCCGTAGAAGGGCAGGTAGGGATATTTCTGGCCGGAACCGGTGTTCCCAACGAGGGCGAAACCGACCTCGGGGTTATACACCTGGCCGGCCAAAGCAGCCGTCTCGCGCTGCCTGAGGTAGGACTCAACATCGACCTGCTGCCCGCTCTGATCGACCAGCTCCACTTGCTTGCCTTGGGCTTCTGTCGGAGGCATTTCGAGGGTCCAACCCAGGCCGTAGGTCAACGTGACCGTCGGCTTTACGCGCCAGCTATCGCTCCAGTAGACGTTGTAGTAAGGGATGCTGCTCTTGTCGAACGCTGGGGTGAGAGGTGGGTTCAACGCCAGGTTCGCGCCCGTGCGTGTGTAGGCGACTTGTGCTGTCGTAACGATTCCCAGTACTGCAGCGTAGTCGCGATCCCAAGTCGTGGTGCTGATGCCGGCGGGAGCCGCGGGAATGCCAGTGACGTCGGGAGCGCCGTTTGATTGGCCAAGCTCGTAGGTGGGGGAGTAGTTGATGCCGCCACCGTTGTCGGTGCGCTGATGATAATCCCAATTGTGCTGGTAGGCGCCGCCGAAGGTAAAGAGATGGTTGCCCTTCAGCATAGTGATATCGTCGCGCAGGAAATTATCCTTGCCATCCCAGAAACGAGTACGAATATCCTGGGTGTCGACGTTATAAGGGGTAAGAGCCTGTGAGGTCTCGCCAAACGGTTCCAGGGCCCCGCCGAGTCCGCTCAGTTGAGGTCCGCCGCCGGCATCTCCCCACGACCAGTAGTTGCGCAAGTAACTGTAGTGGAGGTCGTTCGTGGTATTCGAGGTGATGTTGGTGGTCAGGCCTGCAACATAGTACCAAGGCTGCTGCGGACGGCTAGATGTCGAAACGGGCTCGCCGCTGGCGATGTCCGTCTGGCTGCTGGTAGCGCGCGTCAGCTTGTAGTATCGGTAACTGCTGGTGAAGTGCCATTTCGCACCGAAATCGTGGTCGATGCGAGCGACGCCGAAGTTGTCGTCTTGCGGAACGCTCATGTTGCCAACGAAGCCGATTCCGTTAACGGTGTCGCACCGGGAGCCGAGAAGGCCATTGCCGCAGGCTGGATCGTTGCCCGCTGGCATGAGCTTCCAGAGTGCCACAACCGTGGGATTGATTCCGATAAGGCGGGGATCAAGCGTGCTGGCCGGGAGCAGCGCACCGGTCAGGGGGTCCGTGACTGGATACGGATTGAGGTTGTACGCAGTGCAGCCGCTAACGCTGCTATTACTGCAGGTTGTGTTTCCGGTCGGATCGTTCGAGAAGTGAAGGATTCCGAGGCGCATGGACGCCGAAGGAACCACTCTTTCCTCGGTTACGGTATTGTTCCAGCGGAACCCCTGGTAGTTTGCGAAAAAGTAGGTTTTTCCGCCGAGAAATTCCCTCTTGACCAGCGGACCGCCAATAGCGCCGCCGAAGCGGTTGTAGTGGAAACTCGGGAGCGGAGTGCCGCTGTTGTTGTTTTGCCAGGTGTTGGCATTGAAATTGTTGTCGAGATAATATTCGTACGCCGTTCCGTGCCAGGCGTTTGTTCCGCGCTTGGTAACCACCTGCACCTGCGCGCCAGCCGAGGTATTGAAGTCGGCGGTTTGGCCAGTGGTATTTACCTTGAATTCTTCAACGCTGTCAGAGGGCGTGGGCATAACACCTGTCGGCACGCCGCCAGCGGAAGCGCCGCCACGAAGACCGTTGCCTGCCGCGATGCCGCCCGTCGGGTCGCCGCCGAAGCTCGGCGTATAAACCTGCATACTGCCGTCCATGTCGTTCGTGTTCTGTCCGCCATCGAGCATAAACGTGCTCTGGTCGACGACCGCGCCCGCCACGCTGCCATCCGGGCCAACACCAGGTTGCAACGCCACGAAAGTGCTGACGTCGCCGCCAATCGCGGGAAGAGACGCCAGCGTGACTCCCGTGATCGTGTTGCCTACTGTTGCGTTCATCGTCTGAAGTTCCGCGCCTGCAGTGACCGTGACCTCGACCGTCTCGGCAACCGAGCCAATTTCAAGCGTAACGTTCAGAGTGAGCGTTGATCCAACGGTGACCTGCTGGTCAACCAGCTTCGAGATTCGAAAGCCTGTCTTGCTAACGGTCAGGTTGTAATTCCCGCCGCGGATGTCCACTAAGATGTACCTGCCGGTATCATTCGTCACTGCTGTTCTCGTGGTGCTGGTCGAGGTATCGGTCAACGTCACCGTGGCACCCACAACAGCGCCTCCCGAGGGATCGGTAACTGTACCGACGACCTCACCAGATCCAGCCGTTTGTGCGAACAGCGGCGACGGAACCACAGCAAAGAAACTAAACAACGCAGCTAGGAGCAGAGCCACTCGCTTACTTGACATTCAACTACCTCCTGGATGGGCCTTTACAGCCCTAAACATCTCGAGCAGGTAAAAAAAATCAAACAGAGCCAACTACTCTGAAAGATCTGAACTTTCCTTGAATGGGGCAACCACCACAAAAGAAACCGTATGGCAAAGACATTTGCAAGCCAGCTACCATTGTCGGAAAAAAAGTTAAACCGAATGCTCTCTATAAATTATCTAAACTTGATATCAATTGCCCTTGCACCGATATACGTCCCGTCATATTTCGCTACATGGTTTCATAGGAGATCAAAGATTGCCTTGTGCACAGCTCGACGTGCGAAGAAATGCTCCCGCCCAAGCGGCAATTCAAAATCACCGCAAATCTTGCTGATAGCACCTGGCAACGGCAACCCCACCACAGGGTTGTAGGCGGCTTATATATTGCCCCTGCGAAAGTTTGTCAACGGGAATCTGATGGATTGCCATGTAAAATTTAGATTTATTTGATGAAAGGGATGGAGGAGCTTCAGATCGAGGGACTGTACGTCCCAGTACTTGCGCCCTCGAGCGCGCTACATACTTGCATGGCACTAGACTTTGACAGCACGGTTCCTGGTTTGAATTCAGAGCAAAACCGGCATTGCGCGGAGCTCGCAAGTCGAGCACTCAGAAAACATCCCGCTCCACTTTCTTTTTCTGATCTACACAGGGATCGCGCAGCCATCAAGAGAAAAACCATCGATCGCCTGAGCTTCGTAGAGAGCGGGTGTGAGGGAAGAGACCTGAACGGGCCGAAAATGCCGAACCCCAATTGTGCGAATGGCGCGGGATGCATCAGCCCGCTTACGGGCCTCCATCTCGGCAACAACGGAGTGCCGTTGAATGTTTCAAACTTCCGCCACTCATTTTGCGGGACTGGGAGGCGCTTCGACGACCGTAACGCCTCGGATCATGCAACTCAGCGATTCGCTTCCGCTGGTACAAAAGGGCAGGGACAAGAGACTCACGGCCAAGAAAACCTGCCAACCAAGTCACCCATCTGTGGCTCGGCGATTGAGTGGACAAATCGTGGTCGAACCGGCTTGCCCTACTGGAGAGAACTTGGGTCCAGGGCGTAGACCGTGCGGCCACCCACGACCGTGAGAAGAACGGTAGTCTTCGTGTACTGCGGCGGCGGAATCTTCGTAATGTCGTTTGAGAGCACGATGAAGTCCGCGTATTCGCCGACTTTCAGCTCGCCCTTCTTCCCTTCCTCGAATTGCGCGTAGGCGGAGCCGGACGTGTAGGCGCGAAGGCAATCCTCCAGAGAGATTTTTTCCTGCGGCTCCCATCCACCCGCTGGCCCTCCCTCCGGCAGCTCGCGAGTCACGCAAGCGTAGAGGCCGCGCATCGGGTTGATGGGCTCGACGTCGTAATCGGTGCCGAAGGCGAGACGCGCTCCGCTCTTTAGGAGAGAGGCCCAGGCATACGCGCCTTTCGAGCGGTCGGGACCGAGCCGGGAGCCGGCCCAGCGCATGTCGGTGGTTTCGTGGGATGGCTGCATGGAAGCGATCACTTTAAGCTGCGCGAAACGCGGCAAGTCATCCGGACCAAGCACCTGTGCGTGCTCGATGCGGTCGCGGCGGTCGCGCGGGCCGTTGGCTTTGGCCACGGCCTCGAAGACGTCGAGCGCCACGTGATTGGCGCGGTCGCCGATGGCGTGAAAATTGATCTGGAAGCCGGCTTTGTCGCGCTCGATAGCCATGGTGCGGAGCTTTTCCGGATCATTCGTCAGGATCCCGCTCGTCGAGGGATCATCCGAGTACGGCAGGAGCATGGCCGCGGTGCGTGAGCCCAGTGCACCGTCGGTAAAGCCCTTCAGCGCTCCGGTCTTTAGCCACGGGTCGGTCGTGCCGCCTTGTGCGCGCATATTCAGCAGCTGATCCATGGGCTCAAGAAAAGGGAGCCATTCGGTGATGCGCAGAGTGAGCTTCCCTTCTTCTTTCAGCTGCACATAGACGAGAAAATCGGACCAATCAGAAAAATCCTGCGCCGAGGTCACCCCGTTTCTGGCAGCATCGGCAAGCACCATCTGGATGCCTCGGCGCCGCTGATCGGATTTGAGGTCTGGAATCCTGGCCGAAACCAGGCTCATCGCGGAATCTTCCTCGAGCATGCCCGTGGCTGCGCCGGCCGTGTCGCGTTCGATCATGCCGCCGGGTGGGTTCGGAGTGTCCAGCTTGATTTCGCCGTGCTGCAGCGCAAGCGTGTTGGCGACGGCTACGTGACCCGAGACGTGCACGAGAAAGACGGGATTCTTCGGAGCGACCGCATCGAGCTCTTGTTTGTTGGGAAATTTCTTGTCGGCCCAGAGCGTGTGATCCCAACCGCTGCCCGTGATCCACTCGCCTTCTTTGTGCTGCGCGACGGCATCGGCTACGCGCTTCTCGAGTTCTTCGATGCTCGCAACGCCATTCAGACGTACGGAAAGCATGTCCGCGCCGGCGCTGCCGAGGTGCACATGCGCATCGTTGAAACCGGGCATGACAAATTTGCCCCGCAACTGAATGGTCTCTGTGCTGGGATCGTTTCCGCCGCATTCGAGCAAGACAAAATCAATTTTCCCAACGCAACGAATTTTGCCGTCGCGAATGGCCATGGCATCGGCCCACGGCTGGGCAGGATCATTGGTATAAATCCGGCCGTGCAAATAAACAGTGATGTGCGACTCGCTCTGCGCCGCTTGCCCCTTTGCACGCAGAACAAATATCCCGGCACAAAAACTCAAAAGGACAATCCCGCTTAAATACAGCAAGCTGGTCCCGCGAATCTTCATTTCGTTTTCTCCGGCGCCAGGTCCGCGATTCCAAGCAGCGTGAGCAGGGCGCGTTTCAATCCCATTTCGCGGCCCGTCGGGTCATACCATTCCTGGAGCGAGTGTGCGCCTCCGCCGCTGCCTCCCGCGCCGATCGAAATCGCGTCGATACCGAGAGAGAGAGGAATATTTGCATCGGTCGAAGAACGCTCAATCCGTGATTCGTTTTCCAAGATAGCATCGGCCGCGCGCAATGCCGCAAGAAGAGGCGACTGTGCCGCCAATTCGCCACCCGGGCGGCTGCCAAGGAGCTCGACCTTCCATTCCAGCTTGCCTCGGGAACGGTCGCGCGACGACTCCATTTCGTCGCGAACGCCGGCGGCCATGCACTCTCTGAGAGCCGACTCGAGGCGCAGAAGCTCGCTCTCGCTTTCCGAGCGCACATCCACCTTGAGGCGGGCCTCGTACGGAATGGAGTTGATCGAGGTACCACCCTCGATTTGCCCGAGGTTAAAAGTTGTGCGCGGCGATGCGGGAACTTTCGTATTGATAAAGCGGACGGAGCCGCGAACCAGCGCATTAATGGGATTGGGCATGCCGAAGTCCGACCAGCTATGCCCGCCGGGGCCGTTAATCACCACTTCGAGCCGGCGCGAGGCAAGCGCAATGGTCGTGACGTGATCGGTGCCCGCACCGTCCAGCACGATCACAGCCTTGAGGCGGCCGCGATAGGTGTCGACGAGCGCGCGCATACCGCGGAGATTGCCTTCGCCCTCTTCTCCGACGTCGGCAACAAATAGCATTGTCCGCTGCGGCTTGATTTGCGCTTCGTGAATCGCGCGCGCGATGGCTGCGAGCGCGGCGAGGCCCGTGCCGTTGTCAGAAATGCCGGGCGCGAACATGCGGCTCGCCTGGTGGCGCACTTTCACGTCCGTTCCGGCCGGGAAGACGGTGTCCAAATGCGCGGAGAGCACGACGATTTCCTTTTCGTTTACGCCGCGGAGTTCACCAATCACGTTGCCCGTGGAATCCACTTGAACGCTGAGGCCGGCGGAGGCGAGGAGGGCTTTCACTTCCACCGCGCGCTGGCCTTCCTGAAAGGGAGGGGCGGGAATTTCGGTCAAGCGAGCTTGCTGGCCATTGATCCAATTGAGATTGGGAGCGAACCATTCGAGGGCCGCGCGCACCTGGGCGTTTTCGCCAAGTTGACCCGGGGAACCGGAGCGTGTGGTGTGTCGGGCGAGGGAAGTGCGAACCGGCATAGCGAAGAGGATAACCCAAACAAGGACCTGTTTCACTGCCCTGCTACGCGCTGTTGCTCCGTTCAATGGCGTGTGGCCTCGGCGCAGAGTGCCGAAACTTCCGCGTCCGTCAGAACTCGCGCCGATTGCTTGGCGGCATCGAAGATGCGATTGACAAGCGCGTCGTCGGCTGGAATTTTGTGGCGCTCGAGCCAATAAAGCACGTTGGATTTGCCGCTCATGGGGCCGATTTCGATCACTTGATCGAGTCCGAAGAGATGCGAAGGCACGCCGCTATAGACGGAATCGGCGAGCGCTTCGTTTCCCTTGTGAAACGCCTTGATAATGGCGGCGGCGTGCACGCCGGTGGCGGTGCGGAAAGCATCTCGCCCGATGACGGGGTAGTTCGGCGGAATGACGGTGTGCGTGGCTTTTGCAACCTTTTCGCAATATTCCCTGAGCCGCGACAGATCCTGACGGATCACGCCCATGAGGCGCAAGTTTACCAGCATCAATTCCATCGGCGTGTTGCCGACGCGCTCCCCGAGCGAATTGGCGGCAGCGTGCACTTGATCGGCGCCGGCCGCAATCGCTGCAAGTGAATTCGCGATGGCCAAACCGCGGTCGTTGTGGCCGTGCCAATCCACGCGAATTTTCTCGCCGCTGGGCTTGACGACTTCTTCGATTACGAATTTCACCAGATTGTATGCGCCGCTCGGAAGGGCGTGGCCAACGGTGTCGCACAGCACGATGGCCCGCGCACCGCTGCGAATCGCCGTCGAGTAAAGACGCCTCACCGTGTCCGGGTCGGTTCGGATCGTGTCTTCCGTCACGTACATGGACGGAAGTCCGTGCTCGATCGCGTACTTCACCGCTCTTTCGGTGGTGCGCAGGAGATGTTCGACTGTCCAGTCTTCGACGAGCCGCCGGATAGGGCTCGAACCCAGGAAAGTCGCAGCTTCGATGGCTATGCCCACGCGCTGCGATATTTCTGCGATGGGGCGGATGTCGGCTTCGATCGTGCGAGCGGCGCAGTTGGGTTTAATCTTCATGCGCCTGGTGACGATTTCTCGGGCGAGGGCTTCGACATGCTCGACGGCGCGCGCCCCTGCGCCGGGCAATCCAATGTTGAGCGAATCGATGCCGAGCGCCTCCATCAGGTGAAGGATTTCGATTTTTTCTTCAAGGCCAGGGTCGTGAACACTCGGATTTTGCAGTCCGTCGCGAAGCGTTTCGTCGTTGAGCAGCACGTGCGTGCCCGGAGCGATAAGCGGCGCTGCGGCCAGGTTCCAGTCGTAAATCCATTCCTTTTGCTCGGCCGCGTCGTTTTGCCGCATGGGGCTCGCTCCCTTTCCCTTCTTGCCGGTCGAACTGGCTGCTTCCAGCTTACGCTGCGAGATTAAAAGCCGTGATCGCGAAACATCGTTTTCAGGGCACTACGGGCGTTACGCAATTTTGCGGCGAGTCCTCCGGCAAACTCAAAGTTCAGAAAGCCGTCGGCGGCACGCTCGAGATCGGCTCCATACCGGTACCACCAGGGCTTTTCGAGGCCCGGCAAGCGGTCGCGGTCGATGTATTTGGTTCGCACCATTTCAAGCAAACCTGCTTTCCCGTGCGTGCGGCCCCATCCGCTGGCGCCGCAGCCGCCGTGCGGAGCTTCGGCGATGCCGAAGTAGCTGATCGCGTCATTGACCATCACTGCGCCCGCGCGCAACCGCGCGGCAAGGGCCTGGCCGCGCTTGGCATCGCTTGTCCAGACGCTCGCCGCAAGCGCGAAAGGAGAATCGTTTGCCCGCGCAACGGCTTCTTCCCCGTCTTTCACGGCCTGAATTGCGAGTATGGGGCCGAAAGTTTCTTCCTGAAAAAGATTCATTGAGGAATCTACTCCGGCGATGACAGTCGGCTCAAAGAAATTTGCGCCGATATCCGCACGCGGCCGACCACCGCAGAGCACACGAGCGCCGCGCGCCAGCGCGTTGGCGACCAGATCGCTCATGCGCTCTACGTGCTGCGGACGGATCAGCGGCCCAACATCGACGGCCGGGTCGCATCCCGGACCGAGCCGGAGCTTTTTCGTTTTTTCGACACACAACGCAAGAAACTTTTCCTCGATGGACCGCTCCAGAAAAAGCCGCTCGACCGAAAGGCATACCTGCCCGCAATTCGTGTAGCTCCCCCAAACGGCGGCGCTTGCGGCAACTTCGAGGTTCGCATCGGCCAGGACAATCATCGCGTCCTTGCCGCCAAGTTCGAGCACGCTCGGAATCAGTTTTTTGGCGCAGGCTTCGGCGACGCGCCGGCCGGTAGCCACGCTGCCCGTGAACATGACTTTGTCCGGCCCGGCATCAACCAACGCTTGGCCGATTTCCCCGCCGCCTTGAATCACCGTGACAAGATCTTTCGGAAAGCCTGCATCCGCGAATAGTTTTTCAATCAGCGCACCGCAATGGGGCGTGAAATCGCTCGTCTTGCAAACCACCGCGTTGCCCGCGGCCACTGCGGGAATAATCTGGCTCATCGGAATGGCCAGAGGATAGTTCCACGAACTGATGATGCCGATAACTCCGACAGGGTCGTATACCACGCGCCCCGATTTGGCTTTCGCGGCACTGCTGTGATGCGGCACACGTTCCGGCCGCAAAAGCCGCGCGCCACTCTTTAGAAAATACTGCGCCGTGTCGAGCGCAACAAAAAGGTCGGCGAAAAGTGCCTCGACGCGGGGCTTTCCGGACTCCGCCACAACCGCATCCGCCAGGACGTCACGCGAACCCATTATGCATTCGCGCAAACCAAGTAGTTGCGCGCATCGCTTCTTGACGGGCAAAGCGGCCCAGCCCGATTGCGCGGCGCGTGCGCGCGACAAAATCTCCGGCAGCGCCGCCGGCGGCGTCTTCTGAAACTGGGCAAGGATATTTCCCGTGGCAGGATCAATCGACGGAATCGACTCGACGGGGATGGCCGTGGCCGCCATATGGAAATTCTAGCCGACTTTCACGGGAAACAGTTGTCTCAAAGAAAACAAAGCTCCGCGGCTAAACAGATGGTCGCACTAGAGTTCACCGAGATGCACTTGATCGCGGACTCGCTGAACCACTCAGCTGACCGCCTGTTTTCTAAGGCGCGATCCGGGAGGCATTCCTTGCGCTACGGTTCGCCGACACGCCACGCCTCGTCATGCATCACTTGCATCATGCACAAGCCCTGCGGCGGCACCGTTGGTCCGGACTTCGAGCGGTCCCGCAATTGATAGAGCCGCAGGATGTCGTCCGGCACGAGTTTGCCTCGGCCAACGTCGAGCAGCGTGCCAACCATTTTGCGGACCATAAAGCGCATGAACGAACGGCCCCGCACCGTATAGACGAGCTCTTCGCCGTCGTCGCTGCAGACTAACTCGCTGGCATAGATCTCGCGCACCGTCGAGCGCTCCTTGTCGTCATCCTCGGAGCCTGTTGACGCGGCGAACGCCGCAAAATCGTGCGGGCCAACATAACGTGAGGCAGCAATACGCATGGCGTCTTCGTCGAGCGGAAATGGATAGTGCAGGACATAACGCCACACCGCAGGCGGAACGACTTTGCCGCGATACAGACGATAACGATAGATCTTTCCAAGCGCCGACCAACGCGCGTGAAAATCCGGCCCCACTTCTTCGGCGCCGACAATGCGAATCGTCGCAGGCAGCAGAGCATTCAATGCGCGCTGGAACTCGATGGCCGACAAGCCGGATTGCGTGCGAAAGCTGGCCACCTGTCCAAGCGCGTGGACACCCGCGTCGGTGCGTCCCGCGCCGTTCAGCATCACATTTTCCTGCGTCAACCGTCGCAGCACGCTGGAAATCTCGCCCTGAATCGTGGGCTTATCGGACGACTGGATCTGCCAGCCGTGGAAGTCTGTCCCGTCGTAAGCAATCGTGAGTTTGAAATGGCGCATGAAGCGAGGGTTGTCGAGCCTTCAGGAATCGATTTTCAGAAGCGCAGTCAATTCTAGCAAGTGGTTCGGACGCGTCACGGCGCCGAGCGCGCGAAACGGCTGCCCGGCTTTACCGCCGCGCCACCATCCCGGCATAGCGGGCAATCCTCAGGCTCGTATTTGGCGATAGGAAGGTCCAGCAAAGCTTGCGTTTCGACGCCGAGCTCCAGCGCGCCTCCGCTCCGGTCGATCAAAGCTCCGGCGGCAATGACCCGCCCGCCCGCTTCTTCAACGACTCGAATCGTTTCCAGGGTCGAGCCGCCGGTCGTCCACACATCCTCGATCACAAGTACATGCTCATCGGGCTGGAGCGAAAAACCGCGCCGAAGAGTCATAGTTCCACTGGCATCCCGTTCGGCAAAAATCGCCGGCACTCCCCTGCCGGCGGCCCCCTTGACCTCCGGCAACGCCCGCGCGACCTCCTGCCCGATAATCACTCCGCCCAGCGCCGGCGAAACCACCGCGTGAATGACGGCGTCGGAAAAAAGCGCGGCCAGCGCCTGCCCCAGCTTTTCGGCGAGCCGCGGGTACTGCAAAACGAGCGCACATTGCACGTACGTCCCGCTATGCAAGCCGCTGCTAAGCTCAAAATGGCCATGCCGGATGGCTCCGGCGGATTCAAACATGCGCAGCAGTTCTTCTCGTGAGAGCATCGTATTCCGCCCGACGCAAATTACTTCTAAACACCGATTGGTGAGCAGCCTAGCCGCGGTGCCGCGCGTTGTCAAGGAATGGGAGCCCCTGCTAAACTGCAGTGCGAGTTTCCAGGCCGCGCCGGGAGTCTCTGGCTGCTTACTGGGTCAAAAGCGTGATGGACTCCTCTGAATAGACCTGTCTCTCAGCCGCCCGGCCGGAGTTTTACCTCCGCGTGGCAAAAATCCTGCCAACTGAGTGTACCAACGCCTGTTCAGGGCACGTTCCACACTATCAGCTCAGATCAAATCGGTTTGAACCAAATACGTCCCACAGGGACAGAACCTCGAGGAATGAAAATCGTCATGACGACTCTATGGGGACGCGTCAAAAATCTCTCATTGGTGGCAGACCAAAGGCAATCCGGTCTGCGCGGGGCCATGAAGCGACGCGGTTTGCTCGTTGCCAAATCTTTCCTCGCCATGCTGATGGCGGGGCTCCTCGTCGTGGGGCCGATCTCGCCGGCCGTGGCGCAAAGTTCTTCAGAGAACCCGCCGGCGAACCCCGCTCCCGCGCCATCCGCGGCGCCTCAGGGCTCGTCGATTGCTCCCGTCAGCTCGCTGGGCCTTGCGAAGTACGACTTCACCGTTCCGCCAGTGGCCTTCCCAAGCCTCCTGAAACCCTACCAGCAGATAAAAATCGATGAGCCGGCGATTACCAACTCGCCACGGCTCGATCAGCTGGTCCACGATGGCAAGCTTGAGTTGAGCCTGCAAGACGCCGTCGAGCTGGCACTTGAAAACAGCCTGGACATTGCCGTGCAACGCTACTATCCGTGGATCGCCGACGCGTCCATCCTCAAGGCCAAAGCCGGCGGTTTGGGATATTCGACGCCTGGCGCGAACTTTAGCTCCTCGACCGCAAACCTTCCCAGCCTTTCCTATGATCCGGCGCTCTCGGGCACGGCTAGCGTCAGCGATGCCTTGACGCCGGTCAATAATCCCTTCATCTCCGGCACGGGCGTAGCTGGCGAATTGAATCTGGTCACCCACACCACGGAATTCAACACGCAGTACTCCCAGAGCTTCGATACGGGCACGAATCTCAACATCAGCTGGAACAACACGCGCAGCAGCTCGAACTCCACGGAGAACTTCTTCAACCCCGCTGTTCAATCCACCCTAACGATTGGCTTCTCTCAGGCCCTGCTGAACGGATTCGGCATCGCCGTCAACACGCGCAACATCCGCATCGCAAAAAACAACCGGAAAATCGCGGACTGGGCTTTCGCGCAGCAGGCCATTACCACGATTACGAACACCATCGTGGCCTATTGGGAGCTCGTCTACGCGCGCGCCAATGTCAAAGTCGACGAGCAGGCCATCACCGTTTCCGAGAAACTTTACAACGACAACAAGAAACAGCTCGACGCCGGCACCATGGCGCCGCTCGATGTCACCCGCGCCCAATCCGAGCTGGCCACCGACCGCCAGAATCTCATCGTGGCGCAAACCGTGCAGCTCCAGGACGAACAAATCCTGAAAAACGCCATCACCAAAAATCCTCTGGCTCCCAATGTGGTGAACCTGGAAATCATTACGACCGACCAACCGAAACAACCTGCCTCCATCGAGAACCCCTCCTTCGAGGATTCCATCCGGGAAGCGTTCGCCAAGCGACCCGAGCTGCAGGAGCAACTCTACAATCTGAAAAACGGCGAAATTGATATTCAGGCCACACGAAAAGCGCTGCTTCCCACTCTCACACTCAGCGGGCAATACAGCTCCGTAGGGCTGGCGGGGAATACTCCGATTCCCGGTGCGACAACCTTTACAAGCAGCGAGGTGCCGATCGTAGATGCCAACGGCAATCCAGTCACCGTGGACATTGGCGGCGTCGCTACTCCGATTTTCGAGCCTATCGTGAATACGGCCGTTGCCGGCACGACTCAGCAGGGTTTCGGCACCGCTCAAAGCCAGATCTTCCACAACCGCTTCCCGGAGTATGCCGCTCAGCTGACCCTTAACTTGCCCTTGCGCAACCGTTCCGCTCAAGGTGACAGCGCCCGCGCCATCCTCACCCAACGTCAGCAGGAAACCGCGCTGCAGCAATTGAAAAACGCCGCCCTTCTCGACGTTCGCAACACCTACATCGCGCTCACGCAAGACCGCGCCCAGGTGGACGCCGCCAGCGAAGCGCGCCAGCTTCAGCAAGAGACCTTTGACGCCGAGCAGAAGAAATACCGTTTGGGCGCGTCCACGGTCTACAACGTCATCCTGACGCAGCGCGATCTGATCGCCGCCCAGGGCACGGAACTCCGCGCACTGGCCAATCTTGAGGAAGCAAAGGCCAACTACGAACGCGCGCTCGGTCGCACCCTCGACGTGAACCACGTCACGATCGCCGACGCCAAATCCGGCGAAGTCGAACGCGAAACGCTGATTCCCGGCACGCTTCACGGCAAGGTTGTTGGCACGGAAGACGTCTCAAAGGGCGGCGGCATGCGCTAACCTCGGAGCGGAGCCACGACACGACCTCCTCTGGCGTGGCTCCGCCTTCACTTCCGAGCTGTTTGCTTCTTGCCCAAGCGCCGCCGACCAAACAGTACACTCCTGCTCGACTCGTCGATCTCTTCCTGAGCTGCCCCAAATCCTTGTCTTGCCCGGCCTGCTCCATTATTCTCAAGGTACCGAACGCGGTTGTGTTTCTGGTTCACGGCACAGGGTTTATTGCTCTTCGTGCTCCCAAATCCAGCCCGCAAATGAAACAAAACCCATGGTTCGAGCGTTTTAAAGTGTTAGGTCAAAATACAAACGTCCCGCTGGGACAGAATCTCGAGGGGTAAAGATCATTATGAAGACACTGAGGGCGACCTTGAAGCGGTCCATCTTAGGGGCAAATGCTCGTAGGACGGCTTCGGAATGGGCCCGATCTCTGTTTGCAATCGTTTTGGCGGGGCTTCTCGCCGGGGGGCCACTTTCACCTGTTTTTGCGCAGACTCCTGCTCAGAATCCGCCATCGAACCCCGCCCCCGCGGCAACCACTGCGCCGGATGGCACCTCGATCACCCCGGTCTCTTCGTTGGGCTTGGGGACTCATAATTACACGCACCCTCCAAGATCGTTTCCCAATATTCTGAAGCCGTACGAGCCGATCCATATCGATCAGCCCATGCTTACCAACTCGCCGCGGCTCGACCAACTCGTGCGCGACGGGAAGCTGGAGCTGGGTCTCCAGGACGCCGTCGAGCTTGCGTTGGAAAACAGCATGGACATCGCCGTGCAGCGCTACAACCCATGGATGGCCGACGCCGGCATTCTCTTTGCTAACTCCGGCACCCCAGGTGGCTTCGGCACACCGGGAGCTACGATTGCCGCTTCCTCGGCAGCCATCAATCCGTTTGCCCTCACCATCACCAGCTTTGACCCCATCATCCAGAGCAGCGCGAGCGTGGCCTCCATATCTACTCCCATCAACAACCCGTTCATTAGCGGTGCTGGGTCAACGAATCTCACTGCAGTCCTTTCCCACTCGACGCAATTCAACAACTCCTATTCGCAAACATTCGAGACAGGAACGAATTTCTCCGTCGCCTGGAATAACACGCGAAGCAGTTCCACCGCCGGAGCCAACTTCCTGAATCCGGCGGTAACATCAAATTTCTCCGTTTCCTTTACCCAGCCCCTCTTGAACGGATTCGGGCTGGCCATGGGCACGCGCAACATCCGCATCGCCAAAAATAATCGCAAGATCGCTGATTGGGCTTTCACCGCGCAGGCCATCACCACCATCACAAACACCATCACCGCCTACTGGGAGCTCGTCTACGCGCGAGAGAACGTCAAAGTCAATCAGCAGGCCGTCACCGTTGCCCAGAAGCTGTTTGAAGACAACAAAAAGCAGCTGGAAATCGGCAGCCTGGCTCCGCTGGACGTCACACGTTCGGAATCCGAGGTGGCCACGGACACGCAAAACCTCATCTTCGCGCAGACCACGCAACTTCAGGACGAGCAAAACCTGAAAAACTTCATTTCGAAGGACCCGCTCGCGGCGAACATCATCAACGTTCAGATCATTCCTACGGACCTGCCGAAACAGCCGGCGGCCATTGAAGCCGCTTCGTTCGAAGATGCCCTCAAAGAGGCATTCGCGAAACGGCCGGAACTTCAGGAAGAGGCCCTGAACTTGTTGAACGCCGAAATCGATGTGAAGGCCAACCGCAATGCCCTTCTTCCGACACTCTCGATTGGCGGTTTCTACGAGTCCCAAGGTTTGGCAGGCAATTCCACGATTCTCGGCGCGCCCACGACCATCAGCACCGGCATTCCTATCGTAGACGGCACGGGAGCTCCCGTTCTCGTCAATGGAGCTCCCATTTTTGAATCGACCACGACGGCGCCCGTCACCGGCACATCTCAGCAAGGTTTCACCACTGCGCAGAGCCAGATCTTTCACAATCAGTTCCCGGAATATGCAGGCCAATTGACTTTGACGCTCCCCTTGCGCAACCGCGCCGCTCAAGCGGAATACGCGCGCGCCCTCTTGTCGCAGCGCCAATTGCAAACGACGGAGCGGCAGTTGAGAAATGCCGCGCTACTGGATGTCCGCAACTCGTTCATCGCGCTCACACAAGACCGCGCCCAAGTCGCCGCGGCCGTGAAGGCCCGCGAACTCCAGCAGCAAACGTTTGACGCTGAGGAGAAGAAATATCAGCTCGGCGCTTCCACCGTGTACACCGTTATCCAGACACAACGCGACCTCACCCTCGCGCAAGGCAATGAAATCCGTGCGCTCGCCAACCTGGAAGAGGCCAAGGCCGGATACGAGCGCGCCGTCGGCCGCACCCTCGAGGTAAACCACGTTACCATCGCCGACGGCAAGTCCGGCGAAGTCGACCGCGAAACCCTGATCCCTGGCACTCTCCACGGAAAGGTCGTCGGCACAGACGAACTATTCAAGAGTCTGAGTGATGGAGGGAAACGGTAATTTCTCGATAGAGGCTGGACGGGAATTGCAACTGTCCAGCCTCGCTATTTTTTCTCTACTGACTCCTCCGCCCCGCCTGCCGCCAGTCCCCTTGCCCCGCTTTTCGCTTTCGCTTAGCATGGAATTCTGCGTTCTTTAGAACCAGATACCGGAGCGCACATAACCTGGAGCGCCTGACGATGAGCGAGAAGGTCAAAGGAACTACGACGACCGTCACGACCGGCGACGCTCCCGCCGCCCCCCGCGAGCCTTCCCCTGAAGAACGTGCCTGGGAAGAGAACACGCTCCGTCCAACCCTCGAAAAAAGCCCCGAACGCCAATCGGAGTTCACCACTATTTCCGGATACCCGATTCGCCGTCTTTACACGCCTGCCGATCTGCCAGGCTGGGATCCTAATCGCGAACTGGGCTTTCCCGGCGAGCCTCCCTACACGCGCGGCATTCATTCGACGATGCATCGCGGCCGCCTCTGGACCATGCGTCAATTCGCCGGCTTCGGCACAGCGGAAGACACCAACGAGCGTTTTCGCTACCTGCTCGCGCAAGGCCAGACCGGTCTTTCAACCGCATTCGACCTTCCCACTTTGATGGGTTACGACTCGGATCATCCGCTTTCTGAAGGCGAAGTCGGCAAATGCGGCGTGGCGGTCAGCTCCCTCGCCGACATGGAAGTCCTCTTCGACAAGATTCCGCTCGCCAGCGTCACGACCTCCATGACCATCAATTCCCCCGCCGCGGTTATCTGGGCGATGTACCTCGCCGTCGCGGAAAAGCAGGGCGCGGACTGGAAAAAGCTTTCGGGCACCCTGCAGAACGACATCCTCAAGGAATACATCGCGCAAAAGGAATACATCTACCCGCCCGAACCGTCGATGCGTCTGGTGATCGACACCTTTGAATTTGCCGCGAAAAACACGCCGAAGTTCAATCCCATCTCGGTCAGCGGCTACCACATCCGCGAAGCCGGCTCGACGGCCATCCAGGAATTGGCGTTCACGCTGCGCGACGGAATGGAATATGTCGAATACGGCATGCGCCGGGGCCTCGACGTCGATCAATTCGTCCCGCAACTCTCTTTCTTTTTCAACGCGCACAACGATTTCTTCGAGGAAATTGCCAAGTACCGCGCCGCGCGACGCATCTGGCACAAAGCCATGGTCGAGCGCTACGGTTCGAAAAACCCTCGCTCCTGGGCACTGCGTTTCCATACGCAGACCGCGGGCTGCTCGCTAACCGCGCAGCAGCCCTACAACAACGTGGTGCGTACCGCGCTCCAGGCGATGGCCGCCGTTCTCGGCGGCACGCAGTCGCTGCACACCAATTCTCTCGACGAAGCCTGGGCGCTGCCCACCGAATTCGCCGCCACCATCGCGCTGCGCACCCAGCAAATCATCGCGCACGAAACCGGCGTGACCAACACGGCCGATCCGCTGGGCGGCTCGTATTTCGTGGAAACATTGACCAACGAAGTCGAACGCGGCGCATGGGACTACATCGAAAAAATCGACGCCATGGGCGGCATGGTCGCGGCCATCGAACGCAGCTATCCGCAGCGCGAAATCGCCGAAGCTTCGTATAAGTACCAAGTGGCCGTGGACAAGAAAGAAAAGATCATCGTTGGCGTGAATGAGTATGCCGCCGAGGAAAAGCCCCTCGACATCCTGCAAATCGATGAAACCGTGGCCCACCGCCAGGCGGAACGCCTCTCAAAGCTCCGCGCCGACCGTTCCCAATCCGAAGTCGACCGCCGCCTGAACGCCCTCCGGAAAGCCGCTCAGACGAAAGACAACCTGATGCCTCACCTCTTCGACGCCGTAAAATCCTATGCCACCGTAGGCGAAATCTGCGACGCTCTCCGCGAAGTCTTCGGCACCTACGAAGAAGTCGCCATTACCTGATTTGTGCGTGGAATTGAGCGAGACTCTCCGACCAACATGCCCGAGAAAAAAATCAGAGTGCTGATCGCCAAACCAGGATTGGATGGCCACGACCGCGGCGCCAAAATCATCGCGCGAGCATTACGCGACGCTGGCATGGAAGTAATCTACACCGGTCTGCGCCAGACACCCGAGATGATCGCCTCCGCCGCCGTCCAGGAAGATGTCGACGTCATCGGCTTGTCGATCCTCTCCGGCGCGCACAACACGATCTGTCCGCAACTCATGAACTTGCTGCGCGAAAAGGGCATGCAGGACGTTACCGTCCTGGTCGGCGGCATCATCCCGGAAGCTGACATTCCCGCCATGAAAAAATCCGGCATCGCGGAAATTTTTCTGCCCGGCACTTCCACCCAGAACATTGTCGAATTCATCCACAAGCGTCTCGCCCGCTGACGCTCGGGCGGATCTGGCCACTACGGGTGCATGGCTCGCTCAAACTTCACCCGTGTATACAACACCTGAAAACCCTGCTGCACAATATTTCGCTCGGAAATGCTCCCCGGCTGCGCAATGCTCACTGCCAGATCGCTTCCCGCTTGCGACGCACGCGCCAGCCGTCTCTCGAGAAGCGCCGTCTGCACCCCACGGTTCCGCGCCACCGGCAAAGTACTGGCGCCAAACAATCCCGCCACACCATCGTGCAGCGCCAACGTCCCTCCGCCCGCAATTTTCCCGTCTACACGCGCCAGATAACACTCCGTCTTCGGCCCGAACGCGAACAGTTTCATGACCTCGAGCAATTCCTGCGACACCGGAAACTTTTCCGCGAATCCCTGCGAAACCGTCAGCGTCCACACGTCGATCTGGTCCTTCCCAATCTTTTCGATGGTCACGCCCTCGGGAGGCTCAGGGCAGGTCTCGCCGGGGCTCACCTGCCGCGCCATGACATTTGAAAATTCCGTCACGCGATACCCGCGCTGTGCGAACTGCTCGATGAAAGTAGGGTCGGCCAGCGGACACGTCTCGACGCGCACCGTCTCGTCGCGGCTGCGGTAAAACTCCTCGAGCCGGTCGAACTCCTCCGTGCCAACCGGACCGTCGAGCCCCATTCCCACCGCTTGCGTGATCGGCGAGCCCATGCCGCAATACACCGCGAATCCGCCGGCAACGCGCCGCACCGCCGCGCCGCTAGCGGGCCGAAAGCGTCCCAGTGCCTCGGCGCATTCGACGGCCGCCTGCGCTTCCGCAAGTTCCACACGTCGAGCCAACTCCAAATTCAGAAGTAACCCTCTCATGGCTGGTGTTTAATTTTTCCCTTTGTCCCGTTCCTGGTAGTTTCGTCTCACTTGACGCATTGATATTTTAATACGTTTCTTCTGTGCTGCGCCAATTTCGGGATCCACTTTGCGCGCCAGGAATTCTTGCTCGCGCTGCAGTTTGCGCCAACTTTCCAACCGATCGGCGTCGAGAGTGCCCGCGCGGATCGCCGCCTCGACCGCGCACCCCGGCTCCTGCTGGTGCTGGCAATCCGTAAACCGGCACTGCGACCGGAGTTGGTCGACGTCCGCAAACGATTCTTCCAGTCCCTCGGCCGCGTTCCACAGCTGCAGTTCGCGCAAACCCGGCGTGTCGATAATCATCGCGCCGCCCGGCATCAGAAACAGTTCTCGCGAAGTCGTGGTGTGCCGCCCGCGGCTGTCGCTCGCCCGCACTGCATGCGTAGTCTGCCGCTCCTCCTGCAGCAAGCGGTTCACCAGCGTGGACTTCCCCACCCCGGACGATCCCAGCAGCACGATGGTTTGTCCTTTTCTGAAACTGGCAACCAGCAGGTCCAGCCCTTCTCCCGTTTTTGCGCTGATCAAAAAGATTGGCGCGCCCATGGCAATTCTCTCTGTCTCCGCCGCCAATTCCCTGGACTCCGGGCAGGCATCGGCCTTGTTCAGAACAATCGCCGGCCGCGCCCCGGATTCCCAACACTGCGCCAGATAGCGTTCGATGCGCCGCACATTGAAATCTCCGTCCAAGGCCGCCACGATCAACGCAACATCGATGTTCGCGACGATCACTTGCTCGGCGATCTGTTTGCCCGCCACCTTGCGTACAAACCGCGTGCGCCTCGCGAGCACCTGGTGAATCAGCGCGCTCTGTTTCTCGGGGCGCCTCTCGACGGAAAGCCAGTCGCCCACAGCCGGCCAATCCCCGCCGGCCTCAGACTCCTTGCGAAATTTTCCAGAGGGCTCCGCCCAACACTCTTCAAAATCCCCTGCGACGCGCCACAACCCCCGTTGCTGCGAAACAACGCGAGCCGGCACACATCCGTCCTCGGAGTTCTCCCTCCACAGCGCCTCAAAATACGCATCCCAACCTAAATCCTGGATTAACACGCGAAAATCCTCCCGCCGCTCTCTGGCGGCCTTCGGCGTATGCCCGGGACAACTTCCAACGGGCAACACGGCTTCGCGCTCTCGAGCGGATCTCTCGACCGTCCGAAAACGCAGTAATTCAGTTTTGGGAGAAAAAGGGAGCGGGAAACGCTCGCGACTAAAGCTTCGATAGACTCGAACCTTCGCCGGAGGCGCAGCCGCCCGCCAGAACATTGACTGGGGTCTTCACAGGCGCCTCCGACAAAAAGATTCAGTGCCTTCCTAGCACCGTAAAATCGATTCTAGACCCCGTCAGAAACTCCGTCAATCTCCTTGGGCCTTCGCGGCCGTGGCCGGACTATTTCGAGGGGCCGGCCCCGGGTTACCTTTTAGATTCCTAATTCTGCCTTCTTGCCGGAGAAAGCGCTCCGCTCTTAAACTGAACGTAGGGAATGATAATGCTGAGCTATATCCTCGGACCATTCCTGGCCATCCTGCCGAAGCGCTGGCGGGCATTGCTGCCATTCCGCGCATCTCTGGACTGGAAGCCCGCCGCGCTTTTAAGCGGGATTCTGGAATCTGTAATTGCTCTCCTGGCGCTCGTCTACTGGTATTCGTATTCGGTAACCCACTGGGCCCGGGATGCCGTCTATTCGGCCATCCAGCATGGCGCTCAGATCGATCCGAGGGCGATTGGCTTCGCCGGGCTGGCCGTCCTGTTCCTGCATCCGTTTACGTGGATCATCGCGTATGCCGGCGTCGAAGGCATCGTACGACTGTGCGCGGTATTCACAGACACTACGCTAGGCGTTCTCCCTCTCTTTCTGGCGGACGAGGCCTATCTCCAGCTCGTTCGCGGCACGCATCCTTTGGTCCCGGGCGTAGAAAAGTTCTCAGAAAGTCATCTCACCTCGGGCTTTCGCGCGGTGCGAGAAAAAGCGCTGACGTCGTCGTTGCCGTTGATTCCGGACGAACTCCGCATCACGAGGAATGCGCCAGAGGAGCTTCTTGAAATCCGCGCATGCCGCCGAAAACTGGACTGGACTCCTCCGCGCGTAGTGCGGCACCAGGATCGCTATTACCGGCTGGAATCCTCTGTAACCGGAACCGCTCCGCGTCCTTTTGTTTACACCCTCAGGCGACTGTCTGCCGGCGTTCCCGGCCGCAGCGTGCTCGTTTACTCTCCGGAACAGACACCGGTCCTCGGGGATCGTTGATCGGGCGCCCTTTCCACCGCAGAAATCCACCGTGTCTCCAGCTCGCGGAATTGTGCGGCGGACCGTATACTGTTTCCCGCGGCGTGCGAGGGAGCTTCAGCGCACTGCTGTGAATCCCAGCGCGAGGTCTCTGAGTGGCCGCGTCCGTTCTGAAAACCAGCGTAAAGACGAAGTCGCCCGACTTCGAAAAGAATCACCGGCGGATCATTGATCTCCTCACGAAAATAAAAAACGAAGAAGAACAGATTCGCCAGGGCGGCGGCGCGAAAGCCATCGAATCGCAGCACAAGAAAGGCCGTCTCACGGCGCGGGAACGTATCTGGAGGCTGATCGATCCCGGGTCGCAACTTTTCGAGCTGGGGATTTTTGCCGGCTATGAGATGTACGAGGAGTGGGGCGGGGCGCCTTCGGCGGGCACGATCACCGGACTTGCAAAAGTTTGCGGGCGGACATTCATGCTCATTGCCAATGACGCAACCGTGAAAGCCGGCGCGTTTTTCCCGATGACCGCTAAAAAAGTCATCCGCGCGCAAAATATCGCCATCGAAAATCACATTCCGACGATCTATCTGGTCGATTCCGCCGGCGTTTTTCTGCCGCTCCAGGAAGACGTCTTCCCCGATACGGACGATTTCGGCCGTGTCTTCCGCAATAACGCGGTGATGAGCGCGATGGGTATTCCGCAACTCGCCGCCATTATGGGCATGTGCGTGGCCGGTGGCGCATACCTGCCGCTGATGTGCGATCACATCTTGATGACCGAAGGCTCGGGACTATTTTTGGCAGGTCCCGCCCTGGTGCAGGCAGCCATCGGACAAATCACTTCCGCCGAAGATCTGGGTGGCGCGAAGATGCATTCGCAGATCAGCGGCACGGTAGATTTTCGCGAGCCGGACGACGACGCGTGCATCGCCAGAATTCGCGCGCTGGTCGATAAAATGGGCTCGGCGAATCCGTCGCCCTTCAGCCACCTCGCAGCGCGCGAGCCGCTCTATCCGGGCGATGAAATTTACGGAATCTTCTCAAGCGATCCCGCCAAACAATACGATATGCGCGAAATCATTGCGCGCATCGTCGACGCCAGCGAATTTGAAGAATACCGCTCCGAATATGGCGAGACGGTTCTTTCGGGTTACGCGCGCATAGGCGGCTGGGCCGTTGGCATCGTCGCAAACCAGAAAAAGCACGTGCAGACGCATGCGCGCGGCTCGGACCAGAAACGCATGGAGTTTGGCGGCGTGATTTACACGGAGTCCGCCGAAAAAGCCGCACGCTTTATTCTCGATTGCAACCAGAACCGCATCCCGCTCATTTTCCTGCACGATGTGAACGGCTTTATGGTGGGCAAGGACGCCGAGTGGAGCGGCATCATCCGCGCCGGCGCGAAGATGGTCAACGCCGTCGCCAACAGCGTAGTGCCAAAAATTACGGTGATTTGCGGAGGCAGCTTCGGCGCTGGAAACTACGCCATGTGCGGCAAAGCCTACGATCCCCGCTTCATGTTCGCCTGGCCCACCGCAAAGTTCGCCGTAATGAGCGGCGATGCGGCGGCCAACACTCTGGCCGAAATCAAGCTGAAGCAACTAGAACGCGAAGGGAAAAAGGTCGACGAAAAAGCCCGAAAAGAGATGCTCGAAACCGTAAAAGCCACCTACGAACATCAAACCGACCCGCGCTACGCGGCCGCCCGGCTCTGGGTTGACGCCATCATTGATCCCGCCCACACCCGCGACGCATTAATCAGCGCCCTAGAAGCGGCGGCGCTAAATCCCGAAATCCGCGAATTCAAAACCGGAGTATTGCAGACATAATGGGCTCAGGCGAAAAGCAAGTCCCGGGCAGCGGTGTGCTTCTGGCCGTTGTCGTCCTGCTTCTGCCCGCTACAGGAGGTATTGTCTGCATTATCTATAGCAGGGCAGCGCTTGACCGCGGACCCTTGTGGTTTTTGGCGGGACTCCTGGCCATTCCTGCCGTCCTTGGAATGCTTGCCGCGATTGCGACGGCGCTGGTTGCGTCCATCCGGAGGCGCATCACGGGTGGCCTTCTGATCAGCGCATGGTTGATCACCGCAGCCGTAGGAGCAGGATGGTGGTACTCGATCCACTTCATCCGGGATCCCTTTGCACCCTGAGGAGCAATGGAAAATAGCACAACCATCGTGGAATGCCCGCGGGATGCCTGGCAAGGATTGCCGGAACTTATTCCCACGGAATACAAGGCCGAGTACCTGAAGCAACTTGTGCTGGCGGGATTCAAGCACATGGATGCCGTGAGTTTTGTTTCGCCGAAACACGTGAAGCAGATGGCGGATAGCGAAGACGTCATGGCGAAACTGAATGCTTCGCTTCCCCGGGGCGTCGAGCTGCCCGAAATCATTGGCATCGTCGTGAATGAAAGAGGTCTCGAGCGCGCGCTCGCAACTCCTGGCGTGACGACGGTTGGGTACCCGTATTCGATCTCGGCGTATTTTCGCCGGGCCAATGCGAACATGACGAAGAACGAATCGCGATTGCTTGTCGAAAAATTGCGAAAAGAAACCCTTGCCGCAAAAAAGGATCTGGTCATCTACATTTCCATGGCTTTTGGCAATCCATACGACGAACCCTGGGGGCCGGAGATTGTTGCCGAAGCAATGGAATGGCTGAAAGGAATTCGCGTCCGTACCGTTTCGCTCGCCGATACCGTCGGCACCGCTTCGCCGGAACTGGTCGGCGATCTCTACCGCCAGGTGAAAGACGAGGTCGCCGGCCTCGAGCTCGGCGTGCATTTGCACAGCCGCCCCGAAAACGCCGAAGCAAAAATCCTCGCGGCCTACCAAGCCGGCTGCCGCCGCTTCGACAGCGCTTTGACCGGGCTCGGCGGCTGCCCCTTTGCCGGAGACAATCTCGTCGGCAACATCGCGACCGAAGACGTCCTGGCCGCGCTGAAAAAAGCCGGGGCCGATCCGGGGATCGATTCCGCCCGGCTGGCACCCCTGCTCTCCATGACCAACGAAATTCGCGCAAAGTATGCACATGCCCCGCTCGTGAATTAGAATCATTCGAGAGGTTGAGCGCCGGCCAAGGGGGCGGCATACTCCCGGTGAGCATTCTGAACGTGGGCGACGACTCATGCGCGGTGACAGCCATGAATCAGAATGAATCCGCGGGATTCCTCCGACACGTTCACGAGTCAGGAGACGCGCAAAAATGTTTGAAACACTGACACTCGAATTTACGGGCCAACTGGCGACACTGACGTTTAACAGGCCCGAAAAGCGCAACGCCATTTCCCAGCGCATGGTCTCGGAAATTCAATCGGCTCTCGACATGGTGGAAACCAGCCACGCCCGCGTGGCCATAGTGACCGGCGCCGGAAAGAGTTTCTGCGCTGGCATGGATTTGGAGACGCTCTCCGCCATCGCTACGCAATCTTCGGCGGACAACATGGAGGATTCCCGCCGCATGGCGAAAATGTTCCGGCGCGTGTGGAGCTTTTCGAAGCCGCTGATCGCCGCGGTGAACGGCGCCGCCCTGGCGGGCGGCTGCGGCCTCGCCACGCTGTGCGATTTCACTCTCTCGGTCCCGGAAGCCAAATTCGGCTACACGGAAGTTAAAATCGGATTTCTGCCTGCGATCGTTTCCGTTTTCCTGACGCGGCAAATCGGCGACAAGCAGGCGCGCAACTTGCTCCTGACCGGCCGCCTCGTCGAAGCAGCCGAAGCCTTGAGTCTGGGGCTCATCACCGAAATCGTGCCGCACGAACGTCTGATGCAGCGCGCGCACGAACTGGCCGACGTGCTGATTGCCGCAAGTCCTGTCAGCTTGACGCGGGCGAAGCGCTTGCTGACTTCGGCAGCAGCGGCGAGCGTGGATGAAGATCTGGAACGCGCGATTCTGGAGAATGCGCGCATTCGCTGCACCGCCGACTTCAAGGAAGGGCTCGCCTCTTTTTTGGAGAAACGCAAACCCGTTTGGAGCACGGACGTGGAATAATCCACACCGGTTGGGCGCCTCGATTCACAGGACATCAGAATGATCGAATATCACGATGCGGCAGTACGGGTGCGCTACGCCGAGACCGACCAGATGGGCGTCGTCTATCACGCCAACTATCTGGTGTGGTTCGAGGTGGGCCGCGTGGAACTCATCCGCGCGCTCGGCATCGAATACAAGAACATGGAAAAAGAGGACGATTGCCACATCGTCGTCGCGGATGCGCACTGCCGCTATCTTCTTTCCGCCAAATACGACGAAGTGCTGCGCATCCGCACGCGCATCGCCGAATCGCGCAATCGCATCGTGAAGTTCTCCTACGAAGTGCTTCGCGACGCGGACGGAAAAGTCCTCGCCACCGGCGAAACGACGCACATCATCTGCGGAAGCAACGGCCGGCCGAAAATGCTCCCGGCGAAGTATCACAAGGTCTTTGAAGCGGTCGCGGCGCCGCAACCCGATCGGAGCGAATCGTGAAGGTCCTGTCGAACACCTTGCTCAGCGGCAACGAACTCACCTTTGAACAGGTTTACGGCGTGGCGCTTCATGCCGGCGCCGTTGGCCTCGCCCCGGCCGCGATCGCGCGCATGAAAAGTTCCCGCGCCGTGGTTGACCAGCTTGTTTCTTCTGGCGCCACGGCTTACGGCGTCAACACAGGCTTCGGAAAGCTCGCTTCGGTGCGCATTTCGGCCGAGCAGGTGCGCGACCTGCAGGTAAATCTTGTCCGTTCGCATTGCTGCGGCGTCGGCGCCGCGCTCAGCGAAGCCGAAACGCGCGCCATGATGCTGCTTCGAGCAAATGCCCTCGCGAAAGGATTGAGCGGCGTGCGCCCGCTGGTTGTAGAAACTCTTTGCGCGATGCTGAACGCCAGGGTGCATCCTGTCATTCCCTCGCAAGGATCGGTCGGCGCTTCCGGCGATCTTGCGCCACTGGCGCATCTTGCGGCCGTAGTGATCGGCGAAGGCCGCGCAGCCTTCCAGGGCGAACTCCTCGATGGCGGCGAGGCCCTGCGCCGTGCGGGAATCAAGCCGGTCGCGCTCGAGGCCAAAGAAGGGCTTTCGCTTCTGAACGGCACGCAAGGAATGCTGGCTCTGCTCAGTCTTGCGCTCCGCGAAGCCGACATTCTGATCGATTCCGCCGACGTGGCTGCTGCTCTTTCACTGGATGCTCTGCGCGGCAGCCCAGGCGCCTTTGACGCCCGCATCATGCATGCGCGGGCGTATAGCGGCGCCGCGAGGACGGCGCGAAATCTCGCGCACCTCAACGAAGGCAGCCAAATTCGCGAGTCCCACCGTTCTGCCGATAAAGATCCGCGCGTGCAAGACGCGTACAGCGTGCGCTGCACGCCGCAAGTCCATGGCGCCGTCCGCGATTCGGTGGCCCAGGCGCGCGAGATGGCTGCCGTGGAATTGAACAGCGCGACGGACAATCCCCTGGTGTTTGTCAGGGAAGACGGCGGCGGCGACATCATCAGCGGCGGAAATTTTCATGGCCAGCCGCTGGCCATGGCCGCGGACCAGGTCGCGGTCGCCCTGGCCACGCTCGGCGGCATCTCCGAGCGCCGCATCGAACAAATGACCAATCCGCTCACCAGCCTGCTGCCGGCGTTTCTGACGCCCGAGCCGGGACTGAATTCCGGTTTCATGATCGCGCAGGTTACGGCTGCCGCGCTCACCAGCGAGAACAAAGCAATGGCCGTTCCCCATTCCGTGGACTCGATCTCCACTTCGGGCAACCAGGAAGACTACGTCTCCATGGGCATGAGCGCAGCGCGCCGCCTCGGGCCGATGCTCGATAATTTGCGGTACACCATCGCCGTCGAGCTTCTTTGCGCCTGCCAGGGGATCGATCTGCTTGCACCGCTAAAAACCGGCACGCTCGCGACGAAGGCGTACGAGGCGGTGCGGTCCAAGTCGGCCAAGGTCACACAGGACCGGCCGCTCTCCCGAGAGATCGAGGCCATCTCCTCGTTGCTCGCGACCGAATCTCTCTCCGCCCTACTGCGCTGAGCGCCGGATGTGGCTCCTCACGCTATTTTCAATCCTTCTGAAGCATGGCGAGCGAGAGAAACCGCCGCTGTTTCAGGGCTTGGCGGCGAGGCTGGCTTTTAAGTCAGGGCCAATCCGCTCGACGATGGACTCGGCCGGGGCTTCGCCCACGATTTTTTGCACGAGAGACCCATCTCGCCCGAGCAGTACGTAGGTTGGGAGAGCATTTACGCCATATTGCTGCTCGAGGCTGCCGTCCGAATCAAGGCGCTGCGGCCAAGTCATGGCGTGGCCTGAAACGAAGGCCCGCCAGGCAGACTCATCGTCATCCTCGCTGATGCTTATCAGCACGAAATCGGCGCCGCCATAGACCGCCTGAAGGCGCTTGAGATTCGGCAGCGCGCTGCGGCAGGGACCGCACCAGGAAGCCCAGAAGTCCAGCAGAACGACTTTGCCGCGAAATTCGGGGAAGGGGCCTCCGGAGGATGCCGGCGCCTGCGGTTGGCCCGCGGCAGCAGCAGTTTTGGCCGGCCGCAAGTCCTCGGCATAGACTCCCCGGGGCATGTTGTCGTCGTCGAGAACCACTTTCGAGACTTTGGCGGAAGGCTTCGCATCGCCTTGCTTCTTGGCACGAGCCAGGCGGGCAAGTTCAGCAACGGACAAGGGCTGCTCGCTCGAGTCGGCCGCGGCTCCGACCTGGGTCTCTCGGGATGAGGCGGACTGCGCGGCGTTTTTTGGCGCGGGCTGCGGAGCGTTTTGAGAGGGATCCTGCGCCTGCGCTTGGCTGTAGCCAGCCCAGCACAGGGCCGCTGCCGCCAAGAGAATGAGCTGTTTTCTCATCATCGCGCCCCGTCAGAGGGTTCTATCCTGGTTTCAGGCTAGGCGGGCACGATGCGGAGGCCAATGGTACTTCTGGTTCAGGATGCTCAGGTGGTTAGCGACCTGGCGGCCAGGTTGATGTCCCGGGTTTCCTGAGTCCGGACCGCTGAAATCGAAGAAGTCCTTATGAGGGAGCTCGGCGAGCTTGGCATTTTGCTGATCCGTTGGGTCGCGCAAAAAGGAGAGGACCCGCTCGACGCCCGGGTCGAGAACACATTCGCCCGGAACGCCTTCTCCGGCCGCCAGCTCCGAAGAGCACGACCCTCATTTCTCCGCCTCTGTCTCAGAAGAGTGGATAACGCGGGGCCAGGAGAGAAATTCGTCGAGAGACGCAGCGACTTGCTCGTTGGCCAACGGATCGGTATGCGCGAAAAAGACAGGCGCGTCGGTCTGCCGCGTTTCGCCGGCAGGGATCCAATAGAAATTGCCTTCGCCATCGGTAGCGAAGCAAAAACCTTTGCCCCAGCCTTGCGCAGCCAAATCGAGCGTATATTTCTGGCTCTCGAGGTCGAGGGGAAGAAATGCTTCGATCCACTCCGCCGGATTTTGCGGCTCAAGGGGATTTTCAGGGTTAGCGGGCGGGCGCCGGATTTCGATTTGTTCTGCGAGTACGGTCTGGTGATCGTCGTAGAGTGCGATCAAACGCTCCGGAAGCGAAGCCGCAATTCCCTCTTCGACCTGCGACGCATTCGGATGAATGAGTCGGCTGCGAAAAGAATCGCGCGCCGCCTGAATCTGCTCAGGAGTCAGCCGGTTCCGAAGTTGATGCACCAGTCGGCGCACGGCCACCACAGCCACGAACACCACGAAGGCAACCACAAGAGGGCCGAACGCCTCGACGAGGAGCGTCTGCATGAGGTGATGATACTAAACGTGGGAACGAAAAGAAGAAAAGGAACTACCAACCGTCCAGAACACTTTCGTCCGGAGAACCCTTATGGAAGCGCGGGAATCACATCGGTTTTCCGGAAGTCGTCACCCCTGAAAAGGAGCGGTTCGCCCGTTGCCTTGGCTAGAGCGTAGGAGAAGCAATCACCGAAACTCAATCCGGCGGGATGGCGGCCTTTGCCGTAATCGGAAAAAGCCTGGCGCGCGAGGAATGCTTGCCGCTCAGTGGACGGTTCGATAGCTATGCTGGATTGGCGCAACATGGATTCCCATAGAAGTACCCCTTTTCTGCCGGTTCTAGTTGCTAGAGCGATGGATACCTCGATAAACGTAGGAGCGGAAATTCTAGGATCCGGCGCAGCTACAATTATCTTTCTAGTCCAGATCGCAGAGTGCTCCTCAAGAGTCCGAACGAGCCTGTGGGCCGCGAGGAACCCCGACGCAGGTTCAGCAAATCGACTGAGACCCATTCCCTAATGAGCTAGGGCGGAGCGGAGGAAGGAGAGGACGCGGTAACCGGCGACGTAGCTGAACGGCGGAAGTTCCAGCGAGTAGTGGCCGCAGTGCAACTGCATGCTGCGGGGCTTGGCACCGTGGCGCCGGAGGGCGGCCAGCATTTGGCGGCTTAGCTCGGGCAGCATCGTGGGGTCGTATTTTCCGTAGACGAGAAAGGACTTCGTCGCCGCACCCATTCCCCGTTCGACGTACGGCATCGGACTGATAGGCGCCCAGTATTCGCGGAGTTCGTCGACGGTGACGTGCTCGCGCAGGCCTTCCCAGACATGGTTCGTGGTCATACCCTGGCTGACAACGTCCGCGTAGTAGGTAGAGAAGTGGAAGAAGCCGCCGGCTTTGATGGCGGCGTCGTGCATCAGGGTGATGTAGCCGACCGAGGAACCGAGGCTGGTGCCGAGTATTCCCAGCCGAGTGTGCCCTTGCTGCTCGAGCCACCTTAAACAACGCCGAGCGTCGTGAACGGCCTGGCGGTTGGCTTGAATCGTGAGGCCGATGTTGGGGCCGCAGACCTGGTCGGCGCGTTCGTGGCCTCGGGCCATACGGCGATCGTGGTAGGGCATGCTCATTTTTAGCGCGGTAATGCCGATGCGTTGGAGCCATTCAGAAAGGCCGCGCTGGCCGTGCCATTTGGCGTTCCAGTTGGGGAGCACGAGAACGGCGGGGGATGTTTTGCGCTGGCCGTTCGAGTTGGAGGCGGGTCTCGCGGGAAATAACTGTGCGTAAACCGTGTTGTTCTCCGGCCAGGGAGATTCTATGGAGCTGGTGAAGGTTAGAACATTTTCCTTGTCGAGGCGGTAGTCGGCGGCAGGCGCGGTGGCGAACCACTCCTCGCTGTGTTCTATCGCATGTTTTGCGTACTGGCGGACGTAGTCGCCTGGATGGGGGTCGGCCGGATCGCCCCCGATGTGCTCGAGGCCCCAGCGGAACGGTTGGACGCGGCGGTTGTCGTCGGTCGTCCAGCGGCGGTGCTCGTAGCGGCGTATCTTGCGTTCGAACCAGTGCATGGAAGAAGTCGGCACCTAACAGTTTACCGTCGCCAGCCAGAGAAACAAACAACTGTAAGAGCCCATGTGGCGCGGCCGCTCTGCTGCCGCTTTCCTCCGCGGATCGCACGACGACGTATTTGGCTAGACGCCCCGATGTTAGGAATGGGGCACGGAGCGAGTCGCGGTTTGTTGAGGCGGCTAGGTAGGTGTGGGAGAGTGTTAAGAGCAGGGAAAAGCGGCCGGCTAAACTGTGATCATCGCGTACTTCTTTCTATTCGGGATTGTGATTGGCAGCTTTCTGAATGTGTGCATCACGCGCATTCCGGAAGAGCAGTCCATTGTTTCGCCCGCTTCCAGATGCCCGCGGTGTAAAACGCCGATCAAGCCTTACGACAATGTCCCGGTGTTCGGGTGGCTTTGGCTGCGCGGAAAATGCCGGACTTGCGGGCTGCCGATTTCTCCGATGTATCCGCTCGTTGAACTCGCTACCGGACTGTTGTTTGTAGGCTGCTACCTGGAATTTGGAATCACCCAGGCCACCGTAAAGTGGCTATTTTTTATTTGCCTGATCATCATTTTGACGGTGACGGACCTGCGCGTGCGGCTGCTTCCCGACGTGATCACCTGGCCCGGGTTTGCCGCCGGGCTCCTGTTCTCCGCGTTCGTGCCGCCAAATGACGGCGCAGCTTTTCTGCTCTCCTTGCGGCTTTTTCGCTGGGTGCCTCCGGAGCGAGTTTTGGGAATGATGGAAGCGCTCTTGGGCGCGGCATTTGGCAGCTTGATGCTATGGGGAGCGGCAGCGCTATACAAACTTGTGCGGGGACGCGAAGGAATGGGCATGGGCGACGTGAAGATGATGGCCATGGCAGGCGCGTTCCTCGGAATACGAAATGCCTTTCTGATGATCTTGCTGGGGACACTCCTCGGCAGTTTTTTGGGAATTGCCGTGATCGTGACGATGTATGTGGGCGGAGCTGGGCGGCGGCTCGCGGAGCGCGCCAGCAGGCGAGGGCTGGGCACGGTCAACCAGATTCGCTGGTTTCTTGCGAGCCAGTATCAGCTCCCGCTGGGAACTTTTCTGGGAATAGCGGCGCTGGTCGTGGTGTTTCTGTTCTCTTCCTTCCCGACCGATCTGGCGCCGAGGCTGCGCTGAGATTCCCAGCCGTGCGAGGCCGGTTCAGGCTATGACGTTTGCAGCATTTCAAGCCGAGGGTACACAGCGCGTTTGGGAAATCGCCGCCGGCATGGCGGTCGGAATTCTGGCCGTGGTGGGAATCGTGTTTCTCCTGCTCCGCCGTTTTTATCAGAGCACACAGGAATCGCATCAAGCGGACGTCCTGATGACGCCCCCGCGAACGGAGAATCCGTCCGCGTTTATGGCGGCGTCGATGCAAGGAGTGATCCGCCAACTGCGCGACCAGGAAAAGGAACTTGAGCGGCTCCACAAGATCGAGCGGGAACGCGCGGAAAACACAGAACGGCTGAGCGAAGAAGTGACGCGCAACATGCCGGCTGGTTTGGTGGTGGTGAACGCGACGGGGATTATCTCGAGCGCGAACCCTGCCGCGGAGCTGGTGCTGGGGATTCAAACGCTGGGATTCCGGCGGTACAGCGAAGTGCTCGGCGAAAAGTCGGAACTCACCCGTCTTGTCGGGGAATGCCTGACGAAGGGAAGCATTTTCCGCCGAGAGCAAGTGCAGCACGAAGCCCCAGGAGGCGATGTGCGGCTGCTGGGGGTGACGATCTCGCCGATTCGTCGCGGCGCGGAGAAGATTAACGGAGCGATCTGCTTGTTGACGGATTTGACGGAGCTGGCCGCGCTGCAACAGCAGATTCAGCTGAAAGAAAGTTTGGCAGCAGTAGGTGAGTTGTCTGCAGGCATCGCGCACGAGTTCAAGAACGCCTTGGCCACGATTTCCGGTTATGCCCAGATGATTTGCGCGGAAGCCGGCGCCGGCGAAGTGGCAGATTCGGCCGAGAGAATTTTGGAGCAGACGCGGAGCATTACGCACGTGGTGACGGAGTTTTTGAGATATGCGCGGCCATTGGAAATTACCAGCGAGCCGGTGGCGCTCGAGGGGGTTGTAGAACGTGTCGTCTCGGAAGTGGCGGAGGCCATACCGCAGGTGCGCATCCGATTTGAAGGGCCGATGGGCAGCGTAGCGGGCGATGAGGGTCTCCTGCGGCAAGCGCTTCTGAATCTTGCGCGTAACGCGGCGGAGGCCAGCGTCACTGCCGCAAACGGCGGGCGCGTACTGCTGCGCGGAGAACTGGTGCGGCACGAAGAGACCTACACGCAGCGCATCACTGTTTTCGATAACGGCGCCGGGATCGCCGCTGCCAATTTGCCAAAGCTTTTCCGGCCATTCTTCACGACAAAGGCGAAAGGCACCGGGCTGGGGCTGGCCGTGGTGCAGAAGATCATCGTGCAGCACGGCGGGCGCGTCGAGGCGCGCAACCGCACCGAGGGCGGGGCGGCCTTTATTGTTACGCTACCCGCGTGCCGCAGCGTCCCGGAAGCGGTAGAATTGAAGAAGGACAGCATCTAAGTGGAAGGCTGGGGAGTCCAGCTTGCCCCGGGAGAGGCGGTATACCATGAGTATCAAAAATTGGTTTGCAGCTTCAGTGCTCTTAGTAGGGCTTTGCTTGGGCGTGCTCCCTCTGTTGGCCGAGCAACAGCAATCGCAGGCAACTCCGCCGCAACCATCCGGCGACCCGGTCGCGGACGCTGCGCGCAAAGCGCGTGAGCAGCAGAAAGCCGCGCCCAAGCCGAAAAAAGTCTATACGGACGACGACGTAAAGCCCGCCGTTCCTCCAAGCGATGCGGCGGCGGCCCCCGGGGCCGGCGGCGCACAAGCCGCGGATAACGGAGCGGGCGCGAACGCCGCCGGGAAGGGCGACGACGCGGAAAAAACCTGGCGGAAGCGTTTCCAGGACCAGCGCGACAAGATTGCCGCAGCAGAGAAGGAACTGGACATCCTGCAGCGCGAATCCGACAAGGCCCAGGTCCAGTATTACAATGACCCCACAAAGGCGATGAACGAACAATTCTCACGTAAGGAAATCAACGACAAGAACGCCAAGATCGACCAGAAGAAGCAGGAAATCGCCAACCTGAAGCAGCAACTTTCTGATATGGAAGATGAGCTGCGCAAGTCCGGCGGCGATCCCGGCTGGGCCCGGGAGTAGCGAACGTGCTCTGTGACCTGTCAACTGACATCGGCGCAGGCTCACATCTGAGCCGCATGAACCCTTCGCTCGTTCGACTGCCCTGAAAATAACTTCGGCGGCGCAGGCCGTCCAGACAGTTCCAGCCCTCTGACAGCCTGCTGCCGGCTGTCTGATCGCAGCGGCGATTTCGTTCGTCACGTCGTGTGTGGCGTAGTCGTTGCTTCCCTTCTCTACACACCTGCTGCGCGTTCCCGCCGGGGTGTCCCTGAATTCATGGTAGAAACGAGAGAGATGGAACCGCTTCTACTTGTGGAAGACAAGAACGAACTGCGCGCCATGCTGCGGAAGGCCCTGGAACGCGCGGGTTATATCGTGGAGGAAGCTCCGGACGGCACGACCGCGATCCAGAAAGTGCGCGCGCGGCGCTACCTGATGGTGATCACGGATTTGAAGATGCCGGGAGCGTCCGGGCTGGACGTGCTCCGCGAATCGAAGCAGGCGGACGCAACCATACCGGTGCTGCTCTTGACGGCGTTCGGGTCGGTCGAAGAAGCCGTGTCGGCAATGAAGGAAGGCGCATTCGACTTTCTTCAGAAGCCGGTGGATCTGGACCATTTGAAATTGCTGGTGCAGCGCGCGACCCGGCAGCAGGAAATGCAGCGGGAGAACCTGCTGTTACGCGAGGAATATACGGCGCGCTACGGGTTTCCGCGCATCGTCGGCGAGCACGCCGCCATCCGCGAGATCAGCCAGCAAATTCAGAAAGTGGCAGCGACGGATTCCACCGTTTTGCTTTTGGGCGAAAGCGGGACTGGTAAAGAGTTGTTTGCCCGGGCCGTGCATCACCTTTCGCACAGGCGCGAGCAGCCGTTTGTGGCGCTGAATTGCGCGGCGATTCCCGAAGGATTGGTGGAGAACGAACTTTTTGGGCACGAGCGCGGCGCGTTCACCGGCGCCGGCGCGCGCAAAGTCGGGAAGCTCGATTTGGCGCATCGCGGGACTTTGTTTCTCGATGAGATTGGCGAGTTGCCGCTGGCGATTCAGGCAAAGCTCTTGCGCGTGCTCGAAGAGCGGCGGTTCGATCGCGTCGGTGGGACACAGACAGTGGAAGTGGATGTGCGCATCGTGGTGGCCACAAATCGAAACCTGAAGAAGCTGGCGGAGGAGAAACTGTTTCGCGAAGATTTGTACTTCCGGATTTCGGCTGTGCCCATGACGATTCCGCCCTTACGCGAGCGCGGCAACGACGTACTGATGCTTGCAGGCCACTTCCTCGAGAAGTTCAGCCGCGAATTCAAGAAGCCGGGTTTGGAGCTTTCCGAGGAGGCGAAAGAGCGCTTGCTGCACTATCGCTGGCCGGGAAATGTGCGCGAACTCCAGAACACGATGGAGCGAGCGGTGATTCTTACTGATGGTCTGAGCATTACCGCCGACGGCTTGCAGCTTCCTGCCACGAAGCCCGACGCGGACCTATTGCCGGCGGGAATGTTGCCGGAGCAATTCAGTTGGGAAGGAAGCCTGGAGGAAGTGACTGGCCGAGCGGTCAGCCACATTGAGCGCGTGCTGCTGGAAAGCACACTGCGCGAGTGCAAATGGAACAAGACCCGGGCGTCGGAGAAGCTGGGAGTCTCGCCTAAAACCCTGCTGGCAAAACTGCGGGGCGCGGGGCTGGAAGAGTAGCGGGCCCTCAGAGCCCGGGATAACCGAGCGGCACGCCTCGGAGAATCAACCCGGACACTCCCCCGCCTTTTTTGAAATCATTCATCCCAAAGGGTGTCTTACTACAACTACGTGAGAGTTGCCTTCCCTACTGAGCTTGCCAAAAGAGGTTGAAATTCTGCCGATGCGTGTCGCCCCCATCCATCCAGTGGGCAACGCCATCCTTGAAAATGGTGTCCACCCTTAAAGAGTAAAAATGCTCTGATCATCTCGTTTGATGACTGCTTTTCGGGGCTGCCGCTCGCTTGACGGCAGTATGTAGGGCGACTGTTTCCAGGGTCCATACTCTGAACTCCAGAGAAGTGTAACCGGCCGAAGCCATCAAGGAAGCCAGCTCGGGTGGGCGGAAGAAGCGGGAGACGGATTTGGGCAGGTAGGTGTAGGCGGCGGAATCGCCAGAGAGCCAGCCGCCGATGCGGGGCAGGACGGTCCGGAAATACCAGCGGTAGAGATTTCCAAGCAGCCCGGCGGGCGGCTCGGTGAACTCGAGAATAGCGATTGTGCCGCCCGGTTTGAGGATGCGGTGGATTTCGCACAGGCCAGCTTCGTAGTTGGCCAGATTGCGGAAGCCGAAGGCGGTGGTTACCAGGTCAAAAGAAGAATCGGCGAAGGGAAGCCGGAGGGCGTCGGCTTCGGCGAGTGGCAAGGGAGGCGGGTCGGGCGTCAGGGGCTGGCTGTGGCCGAGGATGCTTTTGGCCCGGGCGCGGACGAGCATGGTGTGGGCGAAGTCGGCCCCGATGATGCGGGCTTTGCCGGAACTTCTGAGAGCCAGAGCAAGATCGCCCGTGCCGCAGCAGAGGTCAAGGACGAGCGCGTCTGGGCGCTCGAGAATCGGCCGGAGGAGTTTGGCGGTTCGAGCGCGCCAGAGACGATCAATTTGAAGAGAGAGAATGTGGTTGAGCGCGTCATAGCTCGGGGCGATTTCTGTGAACATCTCGCGGACTTTCTGAGAGGCTTCGGCTTCGGTGTGCGTGCCTTCGGGCTGCGTGCCCTTTGCGGGTGAGCGTACGGCGGCCTTAGCCACGGGGTTTTCCAGCGGGATTGACGAAGTGCGGCGCGAAATGCAGAACGCGCTCCAGGGCTTCCAGGGGTACGTCGTCATGAGATTCCGCTTTGCCGATCTTTGGAGCGAGAACGAAGCGAAGCTTTCCGGCTCGCGTTTTTTTGTCGGAGCGCATGGCATCGATCAACTTTTCCGGCGGAACCTCAGGCCATGGCGGGAGCGGAGCGAGGCGGCGTACGAGAGAAACGATGCGCGAGACTTCGTCGGCGGGGGTCAAGTGGATTTCGTGGCCGAGGAGGGCGGCGGCCATCATGCCCCAGGCGACGGCTTCGCCGTGCTGGTAAACACGATAATTTGTGATGGTTTCAAGAGCGTGGCCGAAGGTGTGGCCGAAGTTGAGGATTTCGCGCAGGCCGGATTCGCGCTCGTCGCGGCTCACAACCTGCGCTTTCAGTTCGAGCGAGCGCGGAATGATATAGGCGAGGGGAGCCGGGTCGCGGCGAAGTACGGCCTCGAGGTTTTTCTCGAGAAACGCAAATAGCTTGGCGTCGGCAATAACACCGTACTTGATGACTTCAGCGAGGCCGCCGCGGTATTGGCGTTCCGGGAGCGGCTTCAACAAGGCCGAGTCCACAAGGACCAGGCGCGCGGGATGGAACGTTCCTACGAGGTTCTTCCCTTCCGGCAAATTCACACCGGTTTTTCCGCCGACGGCGCTGTCCACCTGCGAAATCAGCGTCGTGGGAACTTGAACGAGGGCCACGCCTCGCTGGCAGGTGGAAGCCGCAAAGCCGGCGACGTCGCCGACCACGCCTCCGCCTACGGCTATAATCAGAGAGTGGCGGTCGATTCCGGCGCGAACCAGCGAACGTGAAAGCTTCTCAACGGTGAAAAGATCTTTCGCGGACTCGGCGTCGTTCATAAGGTGTCTGGCATGGACATTCTTCAGACCGAGCCCGCGGAGGACGCGCTTCCCTACTTCCCGCCAGACGTTTGGCGACGAGACCAGATGAATGCGCGAGAATTTTCCGAGGCGACGGATTTCTCGAGCGGCATCGCGGAGGACGCCTTCGCCGCAAACGATTGTGTATCCGCCTGCGGACGATTGAACTAGGATGCGCTTTTTTTTCATTCGTAAGAGGGCTTCTCTTCAATCTAGCACAGTGCGAGAAGAGCTCGGACCGCAGCAGGCTCGGATTTATTCAATCGGTGTCGGTCACGGTCAGAATCCATATCCTTCGATTCATCGGGCTTTAGCGAATCCACAGGACACCATCACTTCGATTGGAGCTGCTTGACGGATTCGAGGAAAACGTGGCCCACGATGGCGAGCGTCTTCGGGCTGATCTTGTCGAGCGAATCCTCTGGAGTATGCCAGTAGTAGACGTCGCCGCCCGGGCCATTGTCGAGGTCGATCACGTCTACCGACGGGACGTGGCGTTTCAGGAAGGATTGGTGGTCGTCTTCGACAGCGGAGGACTCATCCACGAAAATATTTCCGTAGCCTAGTTTTTTGGCGACGCCCCAGACCAGATCGACGAGCGGTTTGGTGGAATAGGTTTCGCGCTTGAAGTGCGGTGTGCGCGTGCCGACGAGATCCGCCAGGAGAAATGCCTTTATCTTTGGGAGGTCGCCGCTAGTGGCGAACCGCGCGGCCATTTCGCGGCTCCCGTAGCAGTTGTCGGGATCCTTCCATTCGGGGCGGACGGCTTCCTCACCGTCGAAAAAGGCAATCCAAACGCCGTATCTTCCGTGCTGCGAACAGAGATTGCGCGCCAATTCCAACATCACACCTGTTGAGGAACCCGCATCGTCAGCACCGACGAAATTCTCGAGGCGTTTCGTATCGTAGTGCGTGCCAAGGAGAATGAAGCCCGGCCTATCCCCCGGAATTTTCACCAGAATATTCTTCATGGCGATACGGCCGGCGGGAGTATCGGAGTTGAAGGCATCGACATCGGCGGTGCAGCCATAGCTTTTTAGCTCGGAGAGCAGGTAGTCCTGGGTTTGCGCGATGGAGGGCGAGCCAGAGGGACGCGGCCCGAAGGAGACTTGTTTGGCGACTTGGGCGAAAGCACGCTGGCCGTCAAAACCCTCCGTCTTATCGGGTGGAGGAGCTTGGTCATTGGGCTGTGTTGCAGCTTGCGAGCGAGGGGGCGGGGCGGTCGTGACAGCGCTCATAAAGGGCGCATCTTTCGCCGCCGCCTGAGGATTGTCCGCCTTGGCTTTGCAGCCGGCGACGGCAAGTAAAAGGAGGGACGCGAAAGCTGCGGCGCAAAACAAATTTCTAGAGGTTGGTTTCATCTACTGAGCCTCCGCGGCCAGACGCTGTTTCTTCTTGCGCACCACCATCCACGACACGCCGACACCCACAAAATAAAGGGTGACCAGCACCAGCATGAACAGCACCATGCTTAGGGCGTCTGGCGAAGGCGTCAACACAGCCGCGAGAAGGGTGATGACCAAGAGAGCATAGCGGAAATTCCTGATCAGAAACTGGGGCGTAACGATGCCGAAAAGCGAGAGGAAGAAAATGAGGACTGGCAACTCGAAAACCAGGCCAAGTCCCAGCAGGACGAGAAGAATTAAATCGAAGTACTCGTCGATGTTGATGAGCGGGACAACCGGACCCTGAAAACTGATCAGGAAGCGGAGGACGTACGGCAGCGAAATGAAGTAGCCAAAGGCAATGCCGGCAAGAAAGAGGAAGACGGTCGAAAGGAGAAAACCGGTGATGGCGCTGCGCTCATGTTTATAAAGCGCGGGAGCAACGAATTGCCAGATTTGAAAAAGAATCCATGGGGAGGCGATGACAATTCCGATGTAAATGCTGCAGGTGATGAGCAGGGTCATATAGCCCGCGGGGTGCGAGTAGACGAGCTGCGGGTTGAGATGAGCATTGGATAGAGCCTTGGTCATGGGCTTGACCATCAAATTGACGAAATGTGGGGCGATAACCCAACCAATGGCAGCCCCGATCACAATCGAGGCCAGCGAATTGATGATGCGTTTGCGCAGCTCGACGAGGTGCTCGAAAAACGTCATCTGAGCGCCGGGCTCTTCCTGGTTTGTAACGAGCGCGGAATCAGACTGGCTGCTGTTGGTCATGAGAGGGGGCTTCGGAAGGCTCGGACACGGCTTGGCTAGGGGCTACGTTACTCGGTTCGGGACTCGTCTCAGAGGCGATCTGCGAGGGGTCGCTTTCAGAACGCGGTACTGACTCCGCAATGGGGGTGACGACCAGCGCTTCCGTCGCGCGAGCATCGGCGTCTAAGCTGGTTGTGGCGGTTTCGGAGCCGGCGGGAGTGGCTAGGGTCGCGGGCTGCTCTGCCGCTACCGCTGCTGCGGCCGATTCGGCAGCTTTCTTACGCTCAGCTTGAAGCGCTTGGCGCTCCATGTCGCGCATTTCCTGTTCAAAGGCGCTCTTGAAGTCGGTCGAGGCTTTGCGGAACTCGGCCATCAATTTGCCAAGGCCCCGGGCGAGTTCGGGGAGTTTATGCGGCCCGAAGACAACCAGGACCACGATGAACAGAACCACCATGTGGGTCATGCTGAGCATAGGGATAGGTAGCCGAAAGACGGCCTGTTGGCATCATAGAAAGGGCGTCCCACGGTGTCAAACCACACTTTGGGGTGTGCTATAATTTACTTTGCGCGGTTACGCGAGGTCAGAATGAAATCTGAACGCCGTGGGTTGGTACTAGTCGTTGCGGTCATCCTCATATCTGCTGTTCTTGGAGGGATTTACGGCCCCAACGTGGGCGCCACAACTTCCTCCGCTGAGGACGAGCACACCGCAATAAGGCAGTTCGCCAATGTGCTGGACGTGGTCCAGGCGAATTACGCCGAGTCCGTGGATGTCGACAAGGCTGTGTATCAAGGCGCGATCCCTGGCATGCTCCGCGTGCTGGACCCTCACTCGAACTTCTTTGATGCGCGGCAGTTTGGACTGCTTCGTGAAGAGCAGCGCGGCAAGTATTATGGCGTAGGCATGGTCGTCGCACCGCGGGAAAGCAAGACTGTGGTTGTGCAGCCCTATGTAGGAGCTCCAGCGTTTAATGCCGGCATCCGGCCTGGCGACGTAATCATGAAGGTGGACGACAAGCTGACGGATGGACTGACCACGACGGATGTTGCGGATTTGCTGAAGGGACCCAAGGGCACGGTTGTAAAGATCACGGTAACCCGGGAAGGATACGAGCAACAGTTGGTTTTCACCGTGACGCGCGACGAGATCCCACGACACTCCGTGGACATCGCATTCATGCTCAAGCCTGGCATCGGGTATATCCGGTTGTCGGGTTTCAACGAAACGACCGACAAGGAAATCGCGGACTCGTTGAGGCAACTGAATGCTCCGAGCTTGGACGGTTTGATCCTCGATATGCGAGGAAATCCCGGCGGGCTTCTGAATGAAGCGGTCGCCGTGGGAGACATGTTCCTAGACAAGAATCAGCTGATCGTCTCGCACCACGGGAGAACGTCGCCGGAGCGGCGCTACTTTGCGCTACGTGGCAACCAGGGAATGACCACGCCACTCGTGATTTTGGTCAACGGAAATTCCGCCTCGGCCACCGAGATTGTTTCAGGAGCGGTGCAGGATCATGACCGCGGGCTGATCGTTGGCGAAATAACCTTTGGCAAGGGCCTGGTCCAAACGGTTCAGCCGCTCAGCGAGAACACCGGACTTGCGCTGACCACTGCGCGTTACTACACACCTAGCGGACGGCTGATCCAGCGCGATTACAAATCCATTTCGCTCTACGAATATCATTACGAACGCAAGGTGCCGGAGCATCCGACGGAGGTCAGGCTCACGGACAGCGGCCGGCAAGTTACCGGAGGCGGTGGCATCACGCCGGATATCGTCGTGACCACACCAAAGCTTGATCATTTCCAGGAGAATCTATTCCGGGCCGACGTTTTCTATCCCTACGAGGGAGGCGTTGGCGGCTTCACGCGTTTCTACATGGGGAATAAGCCGGTAGTCACCAGGGAATTTGAAGCGAACGACGACGTGATGAAATCCTTCCGCGAATATCTCGCAAAGCATAATGTGCGCTATACCGAGCCGGATATGTCCGAAAATATGGATTGGGTGAAACGCAAGATCAGACAGGAAGTACTGGTCTCTAACTTCGGTATGCAAGAAGGGTTCAAGGTCCAATTAGAAGCCGATCCTCAGGTGCAGAAGGCTGTGGAAGCTATTCCGCAGGCTCGCGCCCTGTATCAAAACGTGCGTAAGATCGTAGCGCAACGCGCCGGCGCGAATCTCGATCAGCAGCCATAAAGCTGAAGGCACACCTCCTTTGCAAATGGGCAATTGACGCAGCGCAGCAGTTTGCGTTGTGATGTTTACGCGTGCGGGGCGTCTTTTGTCTCGTTCTAAATCACGCCGGCGGCTTCAGTTGGCAAGGCTTGGAGCGTCTGCTAAGATTTTGTTGCTGCTCGTGGGCGAGTAGCTCAGCTGGGAGAGCGCCTCGTTCGCAACGAGGAGGCCGAGGGTTCGAATCCCTTCTCGTCCACCAGATTTCATAGGACTTACATTATTTTTGGAAACCGGGTGTTGCTCGTTTTGCCAGCTAACGAGCGCGCGGCGAAATCCGAGTGATTGCAGCAGCGTACTTTAGCTCGGGAATGCCCGTTACCGACGAGGATATCCGCCTGCCTGTCGCGCAGGAATCCAACAATTGACATCGCGAATCGCTCAATCACGTTCTACAAGCGGACTTGAACGAAGCCGCTGGCGCGGCGGACGCTTCGCGTGCTATGCTCCGCACGTTATGCCTCAACGTAGCGCATCCCATTGCGGTTCTCGCACATGCTCATTTTCTAAGTACCGCAAAACCAACAGCTTACAGATGAACGAAAAGATTGAATTCCCATAGCCGTTAGATCGGGCCCCTTAGCCCGCATCCGCCGCAACCGCCAGCGGCCACCTTCAAGTCGTTGTATCGAAAGCGCGCAAACACACCGTGCTCGTGCGTGCAGCTTGCTCACTCGCGCTTCCGATACAACACTAAGACTTATCGGAATTTAACTCTGTCTGGCGCAGTACCAATTATATGAGCTACTCGCCTTTATCCTGCAGATGATCGGTTAGTGGAAGTAATTCACGATCATAATGTTGGCGTTACCCTCGTCAATTTGCGAGTAGAGCATGTAGCGTCCGTCGGGAGAAATGGACATGCCATCGCCCAGGTCCTTATCGGCTTTGAAGATTTCGCGGGTGTGCCCCGTAGCGAAATCGAAGAAGCAAATACTCCGCGGGCTGTCTTGAGGGACGAAATAGATTCCGTCGTGCACGAGCGCCCACTGAGAGTCGTTAAATACTCTCGGCATACCGGAAACTTCCTGGGGCGTCGCACCGGAGCGGTCCAGCGCAAGCATCATCATATTCGAGTTGGCAATTCTCGATGGAAAGTAAATCGCTTTGCCGTCGGAAGACTCGATGGAAGTGGCCAGGTCCAGGGATCCCGCAAGAAGTGTGGAGTCACCTCCCCCCGCAGGGCAACGATAGAGCTGATGACCAACGCCTTCAGAGCTGCGAAAATAGATCCACTTTCCGTCGTGCGACCAGTATGGATGGTCCGCCTTCTCCACATTGGTTTTCAGTTTGTGCGCGACACGATCTGATATATCCGCCGTGTATATGCCTGAAAGACCGCCGAGTCCTACCATATCTAACGTGATTTTCTGCGAATCAGGCGACCAGCGGGGGAAACCGGCTGGCCCTTCGTGCGAAATCTGAACGAGATTGCCGCCATCGGCGTCGGCCACCCAGACGCTCCAGGTTCCCGAGCGAGTCGAATCGAAGGCCACATGTTTGCCGTCGGGAGAATATTCGCTAATGTTTTGTTGCCGGGTGGACACCAACATCTGCACCGCCGGAGCTTCGGGATGTTCCAGGTCTCTTCTCCAGATGTTCACGCGGTCGTCGTCCGAGCTGAAGGCTAATTTGTGCCCGTCGCGAGAAATCGTTGGCCATTCTCCTTCTCCGCCCGATAGTTTGTGAACTTCGCCATCGACGACGCTGATTACATAGAATTCTTCGCTCTCTGGACCGGCCCCTGACACAATCAGCGACTTATCATCGCCGCTCCAAGCTAGTCCTTTGGGAAACTCGTGCCGCGTGGTCAGAGATCTTTTGGATTTTCCCTGAAGATCGGTAACGAAGTATTCGAAGGAAGTCGTGTTATGGACACAGAGGATAGCCAGTTCTTGCCCGCTATGCGAGAACGTTAAGCTTCCCTCGTGATTGCAGGACGCATCATGCGGAAACTCGTGAGATTCTAGAGTCTCCATGTTGAGGAGGAAGGCGCGGCCGTCGGGTCGTCCGTTTTCGGTATCGGCAAAGGCGAGCCATTTCCCGTCGTGGGACCAACTGATGGGCGCGGCAACATTGTAGGGTATATGGGTGGCGAGGAGTTTGCGTTCCGGTCCTCCCAAGGCGGGAACAAGATAGATGCCATTGTCGTCAGCAGCCAGGCGATGAAAGGCAATCTGCGCGCCGTCGGGGGACCACGTCGAACTGATCCATTCGGAGGGATGGTTGGTCAACCGGAGCACCGTTTCACTGTCCATTGCTTTCACATACAAATCAAACCCCGGCCTTCCCGAGCGGTTGCTTGTGCCGTTATCCCAGGAGAAAGCAATCCTTGAGCCATCTGGCGAAAATGAAGGAGCTGTCTCCCGGCCCGGGTAGGAAGTAAAGGGGACAACTGTCATCGGCTGGGAATTGCCAGGTTTACGAGATGGCCAGTTGAATAGAACTGCAGCCGCTACCAGGATGGCTGCGGCTACCACGGCAAGGGTCCATTTCCGACTCGTCCAGGCTTTTACCGCGGGGACGGGCACAAGTTCCACAGATTGCCGCGGCTTCGCAACCGCCATTACCACCGGCGCTTCAGGCTTGATCTTTCCGATGAATCGATAGCCGCGCTTCGGTAGCGTCTCTACGAACCGCGGCTTTTCCACCGAATCGCCCAGCGCCTCGCGAATCTTGCTCACTGCGGCGGCCACACTGTGATCGAAGTCGACAAAGGTGTCCGCCTGCCACAGGGCGCGACACACTTCGTCCCGCGTCACTACCTCCCCGGCATTCTCGATCAGCATTGCCAACAACTGAAAAGGCTGCGCCTGCAATCGGATTTTTCGTCCGTCCTTGCGCAATTCCCCTGAGCGCAGGTCCAGTTCAAAACGGTCGAAGGCCACTCGGTGGGAGTTGCCACCCGGTGCTCGTTCTGATTTGTCGACGGAAGAGGACATTTGGTCACTCTCACAGGAATCCGAGGAAATGGCGTGATGCTGGCAAACCACCAAAGCCAGCGTCGATTCCTAATCATATTAGATTCTAAATGATAAGTCCTTACACACGATGGTGTTAGCCGATGCTCAAGAATTGAACAGAAAGTGATGGGCGGCGCATTGTGTAGCGGCGTGTGTTTCCGCATTCTACCCCAGCATTTCCACTTGGGGGCCGTTCTGGACGCCAAGCATGGAGCGCAATGAAATTGAGGCAAAACTCGAAGGAGAGAAACAATGAATCGAAAGAATGTATCTCGGGCTCTTTGGAGCCTGCGGTTTTTCGCTCTTGGGGCATTGATCGCTTTAGGGCTGTTGTTTACCGCTGCCGGCGCCAAGGCCGGTGGTTGTGCCTTTACTTACAAAGCGGGAGCTGGAGCCGCTCCCGCTATTCCGTTCGTCAGCCCCCACGCGGACGGGGAGTGGGACGAGCATGCCACCATCGTAGGGCTGTGGCATGTGAATTACACTGCAACTTCCGATGATAATTTCCCTCCGGGAGGGCCTTTCCCCCCGACACCTTTCCCGTTCGTCGAATCCCTCAAGACCTGGCACGCGGATGGAACTGAACTTGAAAATGCATTTCTTCCACCCACAGGCGGGAATATTTGCTTCGGCGTCTGGAAGGACTTGGGCAAGGGCACCGTCAAGCTGCACCACATTGGTTTAATATTTAACTCGGACGGCAGCCTCTCAGCCATCTTCACCCAGGACGAAACGGACACGGTCGCCTCCGACGGAAAAACCTACAAAGGAATGTTCGATTTCAAACTCTGGCCTCCCAGCTACGATGCCGTCGGCGTCGGAAAGCCAATAGCACAGGTCAAGGGAACAGTAGCCGCTACTCGCATCACCGTCGATTGAAGAATCAACTTCCCATTTCCGCCTAATGACCACCGCACGGCACGGCCCACGCTTCTACACCCCGAGAGCGTGGGCCGAATCTTTGGATATATGAGCAAGCGGATTCGGTGAGCCGGGTCAAGTATTTCGTCGAGAATCCACTTCAAGTGTGAGTTGGGTCCTAGTAAACGCTTGTGTCCTCTGAAGTCGTTGAGGGCTGCTTCTGCTCTCCGACCAAGGGCGCATCGATGTATTCATCATTCCACTTTCGCGGGTAGAGTTGTTTTCAATGCAATACGGGTTCCAACCGAGTGTTGCGTTGACCCATTGAGACCACCGCGTTAATCATTGGAGGCGCGCCCGTTTTGGCCAACAGGAGGTTGAGATCTGTCGCTATCTCGACCGTTTCACTGCGTCTACCAGGCCAGGATAGGGGTTTATGGCCGTCCCCCTCGACCACACCTTTTCGGGCCCCAACTCGAAGATTGCAAAATGCAAGTGCGGAGTGCCTTCATCCGCGTTTCCTGTCGATCCCACAAAACCGATGACGTCGCCAGACTGGACCGGCATTCCCTCGTGCAACCCTTCGGTGTAACGATCCAAGTGGGCGTAGTAGTAGCAATACTCTCCCTTTTCATCGAACTCGTATATGGTGTTGCCGCCCGGCTTGCTTAAAAACAATTTGCGAATCGTTCCGCGTACCACGGCACGCACAGGTGTTCCTCTCGGTTCGATAATGTCAATCGCCTCATGCCGATGTCCGTTGTGAATTTCCTCGTAGGTATCTCGCAGATTCGCGAGGGAGAGCCCACTGATGGGCGGAGTCATCTCGAGCATCGAAGAGGTCCCGCCAACAGCAACAAGCGCTAGGAAAAGTACGGGAATACAAACCAAGAGCTTCAAGCCTGGTTTTCCATGCTCTATTCGACCGGGCGATCTTTCGTATCGCAAGTTTCCATTTCTCATTCCTCGAATACGACCGGCGTACCTTTTGTGACCATGCTGGCGAGTCTGCTGGCGTCCCAGTTTGTCAGCCGTACGCATCCGTCAGACTGGGTATAACCGATCTCCGCCGGATCGGGCGTGCCGTGTATCCCGTAGTGGGGATCGCTTATCCCAATCCATACGACACCCACAGGATTGTTCGGGCCTGCTGCGATGGTCTCCTTGGCACTGGTGGGCTTGGGGTCCCAAAACAAGTTGGGGTTATAGTCGTAAGTTGGATTTCGCCGCACCTCGGTGACCTTCCAATTTCCGAAGGGGAGCGGAGCGTGCACGCTGCCACTGGTCACGGGTGCAAAAAAGATGATCTGCCCTTTCGCGTTATACACTTTCAGGACCGCTGCCTTTTTCGAGACGACTATCTTGAGCATTCCAGTGCGGGCCCGCTCGGAGTCCAGCGCCTCTTGGCCCGTACGAGCCACGTTGGGCACTCTGATTTGCTCGCCCGTGCTGAATTGCGCGCCAGGGTTTAGGCGCTTGAGCAGGGCCGGCGACGAGTGGAATTTCTCGCTCAGCTCCTGCAGAAGGGATGTGTAGTAGAGACCCGGAAGTCTCGACTTCGCGAGCATGTCTTCAGGAATCCTCGCGCTGAACGGCCCTGCCGCGTCTTCCGCAGTGATCGTATAAGGGATAATCGGCTCCACGCCTGCACCGGCGCCAAGCGCCGCCAGCAGCGCCTTGTGATTCCCCGCCCCTGGCGCGAGGCCGCGCGCTGCCTGGAACGCAGCCATGGCCTTGCTGCTGTTCTTGCCGACATTTCCGTCGATCTCACCCGGTGAGAAGTCGGCCCGATCGAGAAGCACCTGCATTTCGAGCTCCGTGGTTCCGGCTGTTCGATTTGACGGCGCCGGCCGTTTCGTTGCGATCAACGTGGATGCACCAAAAAGGATTGCCACGCTTGCTGCAAGGCAAGACAAAGTCCTGACAATAAACTTCGAGGCGCATTTCAGCGCGACGACGTAATTCGCTCTTCCCAAGAGTTGAACCTCACGCGACGCCAACTTATCAGCCCCTGATCGGACGCGTCTGTTCAACACCGCACACTAGGCTTGTTTAGTTCAGTTCAGGGCTCATCGCGGCCTCCAATGAAGTCTTATTGGAGGTCTTATTGTTTGTATTCGTGATGTTTAGGAGGGGAGCGATGAGGCGATGGGACCGGCTAGTGGATTCCTACATGGAGGAATACCGGGCGAGGGGAGTTAGTTCGCAGACGATAGCCTACACGGAAGCTCGGCTGGTAGAAGGCGTGACCACAACTCGGAAGTAACGCAAATGTTGCAGACGGCGGCATGACGCCCGACACATCCACTTGGCGGCGCAAATGCAATCGAATCATCAAGGTTTTTCGCGTGGGGCAGTGCGGATAGAACCATGACGCTGACGTCGGGTGTACTCGCGGTGGCGCGACAAGATAATTCTCTAATCACCACTCGTCTGAAAACGCATTCACTTTTCTTGGTGGCAGTTGTGGTGGCAGTTGGATTGTCAATTTGGCGAAACGTGGCGGACTGGGACTAGGCCGAAAATCTACATCTCATTGAAATGTCGATCCTTGGCGCACGGCAGGCAATTCCGGTCAGAGTCGGTAAAATGGCTTAAAAGGCACCACGAACCCTTATTGGTGTTTTTAGCAGCTGAGACAGCACTTCCCTGGCTATGAATGTCAGACCGCTCGCTACGCCGGGTTCGCTGGACTTGAGAACGGCGAACTTCTTGAAGCGGCGGAAGCGGCCAAATTCGACGTGTTGTTAACCGTAGATTGGGAGGCGCGGATTGCGCTCCCATCGGTTGTCTTGACATTGTCGGGCATTTGGATTATGTTTTCAAGGATAGGAGCAACTATGTCCTCCCGAGCCACACGCAGTGAAAAGCTAGATTTACGGCTGACGCCCGATGCCAAGATGGCGCTGCAGACGGCGGCTGCGGCTTCAAATCGTTCTGTCAGCGAGTTTGTTCTGGAGAGTGCATTGGCCCGCGCCGATGAGGCGCTGGCTGATCGCCGTAGCTTCGGACTGAATGCAGCTCAGTGGAGAGAATTCATGGCGGCGCTCGATGCGCCTCCTCGTCCCCTGCCCCGCCTCGAACGTCTTTTCAAAGAGCCTGGGTTCTTTGACGCGGGCACTCCTCAGTGAGCGATGCCCGGCGCGTCGAAAAACTCCGACGCGATCACCCGGTCGAAAGCTTCGATTGCGGCCGCCAGGAACTTAATCGGTATCTCGTGCGCTATGCCTGGCAGAACCAACAGGCCGGCGCCGCGCAAACATATGTCGGCGTCGTTGGCGAAGTCATCGTGGGGTATCACACCCTGGCGGTGGGCAGCGTGACATTAGAAGACGCGCCCGAACGCTTGACCAAGGGGCTGGCGAAGCATCCGGTGCCCGTGATGTTGCTCGCACGGCTCGCGACCGATCACCGATGGCAGGGCAAGGGCGTCGGCAAGGCTCTACTGAGGGATGCAATGCAGCGAACGCTGCAGGCGGCCGAGATCGCGGGGATACGCGCTCTGGCCGTGCATGCAAAAGACGAAGTGGCGCGGCGCTTCTACGAACATTTTGATTTTGTCCCCTCCCCTACCGATCCCATGCACCTTTTCGTCCTGCTCAAAGATGTGCGCCGGATTATCGGGGAATAACTTCCGCCGAAGCCGATTTGCGCCAATGGACGAGATTAGCGTCGTCGCCCGAAAGATGACTGATATTGGCCTGGACTCACGCCCAGACGCCGAGTGAATGCGCGGCGAAGGACCTCAGCACTCGCAAACCCACTCTGTTCCGCAACTTCATCGAGACTCAAAGAACTTGCCTCCAGCTGCCGCCTTGCAGCTTCGAGACGAAGTGCGAAAGCCGGATGCTCCATCCGGCTTTTGGCGTTTTAGGACCGTAAGAGTTGGTCGTTATTCTAGCGAATTCCGCAAGGCGTGGGATTGCACGGCGCAATTCGATTCTTTGATTTACTCCCATAAATATGGGAGAATTGACGCATGAAGACCACGCTGGAAATCCCTGATGCGATTTTTCGTCGCGCAAAGTCAGTCGCGGCTGAACGAGGTATTCCATTTCGCCAGTTTGTGACGGAAGCAGTCCAGGACAAACTCAAAGCGCCACCGCGTTCGGCAGCGAAACCTTGGATGAAGACTTTCGGTAAACTGCGTCATCTCCACAAAGAGACCGCTAGAATCAGCCGCATCATTGACGAAGAATTCGATCAGATCGAAGCCGAGGATCGTCAGTGATCTTGGACACGAATGGGTTGTCAGCGGTCGCCGATGGCGACGCTAGCCTAATTCCCATTCTTCGCCAAGCAACTGAAATTGCCGTTCCTGTAATCGTATTGGGCGAGTATCGATATGGTGTCCGGCAGTCCCGGGAACGCCAGCGGTACGAGCAATGGCTAATGGATTCGCTCGCGAATTACCGCATCCTTGACGTGGACCAGGAGACGACCATTTATTACGCCATGCTCCGCACAGAACTCAAGAAAGCTGGAACTCCGATTCCTGCCAATGATGTCTGGGTCGCCGCGCTCTGCCGCCAATACAGACTTCCAATTCTGAGCCGAGACCGGCATTTCGACATTGTGGCAGGACTTCGCCGAATCGATTGGTAGTCGAGGCCTTGAGAAACTCCCGGTTGTCCAATTCATAGGGTTCTCGAAATTGACTTTGTCGTCGTTACAGGCACCCGCGCGCGATTTTATCCAGCCTCTCTCACCGTCGAACTGCACCGAAAAGAGTAAGAGAAAACCGGCTTGCCAGACTTGGTTGTTTCGCGACGCTTCCATCGTTCTCCTGACCGCCTCGGCTCTAAGCACACTCCCGAATATCAATCGGAACTGTTCACCAAGCGGAAGTTCGCAGCGACCAATAACGTTCTGCACGATCGAGCCCGTAACGTGAATCTGGGCTGACCACTTTTTCGTCGGATGATGCTACAATCTGAATAATGCGACATGTCACCATTGCACTTCCTGACGAACTCTCTGCGGCCCTGGCTGCTCCCGGTCAAGATTTGTCCCGCGCGGCGTTCGAAGCTCTGGCCCTAGCAGCTTACCGCGAACGCAAGATTTCGGCTGCCCAACTGCGCCAGTTGCTGGGTTACGAGACCCGGATGGAAGTCGATGCCTTTTTGAAGAGCCATGGCGTTGAACTGGAATACACAGTGGAAGACATTGAGCGGGATCGCGAGACGCATCGACAACTCGGCTTGTAGATGCAATCGATCGTAGCTGACACAACTCCCCTGAACTACCTCGTACTTATCCAAGCAGGAGAGATTTATGGATAGATATTCCGCGTGCATATCCGTGAGAATGTTGGCATGAATCAGAGAACGTTGTTTTCTTTGTTCGCCATGTCGGCAAGCTGCGTCCTTCTCACCGTGCACGTTCTGGCTCATACGCACCAGACAACAACGAAGGCGACCAACGACCCGCCAGCAAACCTCGCTGACTATCCCGATTGGCCTTATCCAAAGGGTGTGCAAGAGCCGCCGAAACCGGACGATGGCCAGCTGTTCCGTATTCCCGGGAGCACGAAGAGCTACACGGACACACAGATTAATAGGAGCACCAGCACGGTCGATTGGTTTCCGGAGCTGCACCCTGCGCCTCCGGCTGCGGTAATTTCGGGTAAGCAGGGGGCCTACAACGCGTGTGGACAATGTCACCTCATAGACGGACGAGGGAAGCCCGATACGGCCGATCTTCAGGGGCTACCGGTCGCCTACTTTCTTCAGCAGCTCGCCGACATGAAGGACGATAAGCGGCATGGTTCCGTGCCCCGCGCAACCGTTAACGACATGATCCCTGTTGCGAAAGCGCTGGACGACGCCGACGCCAAGCTTGCAGCTGAGTACTTTCACTCCGTGCCGGCAGTTAGAAGCGCGCGCGTGGTTGAGACCGATACTGTTCCTGTCACACATCCTGGCCCGCATAACGTACAGCTGGTGGATTCCAGCGGAGCTACAGAACCAATTGGGCTCCGTATCATCGAGGTGCCTGTGGACGTGAAGCGGACGTTGTTGCGCGATGCCACGTCTGGGTTTATCGCATACGTGCCGAGCGGCAGTGTAAAAAGGGGCGAGTTGCTGGCGAAGACTGGCGATGCTGGCAAGACTCTTCCTTGTGCTTTTTGTCACGGAGACGGCTTGAAGGGAAAAGGAGACCTGTTCCCGCCGTTGGCGGGGCGTTCTGCTACTGCTACAGCGCGGCAACTCTACGACTTCAAAAGCGGCACTCGCGATGGCCGCAGTGCCGCTGCTATGAAACCGGTTGTCGCCAATCTTACAGACCAAGACATCGTTGACCTCACTGCTTATATCGCTTCACTGCAGCCGTGAATTCGTCCTTCGCGAATCGTGAATCTCGAGATCCTTATTGTTGCGGACTTGTCTGGTAGCGTTAATCAGTTAGGTACTTTACCGGTAACTGATGCGAGCTCAAGGGGTCGGCGAATATCGACCAGCATGAGCAACTCTCTATGATACCCAGACCACCCGTTTATTCACGACTTCCCAGCGTCCCCATTGTTTCCTAAGAACATACCTACTGCCAGTTCCGCAAAGGCCCACACAAAAGTGCGCAGAGGACACGATAGCTTCGCTCAGGGTGGAATCAAAACCTACGTACGAGAATGAGATGATTCCAGTGGCCCGCGGAAACAGTTCCTGAAACGATTTTGACCCGCCGTCGAAACGTAGGCTGCCCGCCGCTACGAAAGTTCGTGGCAAGTCAGTACGAAAAGTCTGAGAGAGGGAGCCAGTCGTACAGGCTTTCTCAAGAAAATTGTGAATTGTGTCGGCTCGCAAAGAGTCATACCCGCTGCGAGTAAGGAGGCGATAGAGCCTGTCAGAAAGCGCGTTGCTTTCCAATCGCAGATCCGTGCGAACTCTTCCCTCGCAGGATTGTAAATCTGCCCCCAGTACTAAGCTCGTTCAGCACTGTGTTGTCAAAAACAAGGTGGTTTATGTCGGCCCGCCGATGCATTGACGCAACCATGTCACGAACCACGGTTTCGTAAACTTCATCCTGAGCAGAAGCAACGGCCTGAGGGCTCGGGGAGTTCGTGACCTGAGAAGTATCGTGCAATACACAGCTGCCGTGACCAGAAAGCAGCCAGCTATCAGAATCCGTCCTCGAATACGAAGTGTTCTCACTGTGAGCCTAGCTACTTAGACACCGGTACGCCGCTAAGAGATTGCCAACTTGCACCGCAACGCCGCAAACCAAGAGATCTTCGTCCGTTCTCGGTTAAAGCCTGGTTTTTTCCGCAGGTCTCGGGTAGTCGTCTTGCCGGAGATGGACGGTAGCCAGCCAATCAGGACCTGGCATAACTCGGACACGAACAAGGCTGGGCGGTGCAAGACCTTGGAATCGCGGAAAACGCAGGTTAGAATCGGTGCCATGAAAATCATCTTTCGTTCACTCCTCTCGTTTTTTTCTATCGCTGTTGCAACAGCCTCTGGCCTTCTTCTGATTTCCTCGTTGCATGCGGCAAACCCTCAGGCACCCTCAGGGCTCGACCGCGAGATTTCCTCAGGCGATGGCGCGGAGCAGCAGGCTGTCCTGGCGCCCATAACGCAATTATTTGACGGCATGGCGAAACGCGACGCCGCGATGATTAAGAAACCGTTGCTGAGCGGCGGCACGATGGTGCTGATGAGGGACGGCAAGCCGAGTCAGATGACTTTTGAAGAATTTGCGGACCGGATAGGAAAACCTGGAACCACGCACATTCAGGAGCGAATTCATGATCCGCTAGTGCGGATCGATCATGATCTGGCGGTGGTGTGGGCTCCTTTCGAGTTTTTGGTGGATGGCAAGGTGGACCACTGCGGAACGGACTTGTTCAATCTTGTTCGTTCGGATGGTAAATGGGTTATTGCTAGCGTCGCAGATACAGGGCGGAAGGATTGTGTTCGCAGGTAGACCTAGCTGGCGCTCTTCCCCATTCTCATCAGCAATCTTCGTTCAAGTGGTTCGTCTCGGCTAACTCCCGACTAGATCAGGAGTTAGCGGAGCAATTGGTCGGTTGGACTGGTGAACCAGAGTGCAAGTCGCTTTATCTCTTGTTCTGTTATCAGAACCATCGAAATCAAGGATATTCCAAAGAGGACCGCGACGAGGGCGTAGAGCCCGCCAAATGATTGTGCTGCCAGAAGACTCATCACGAAGCAGCACGAAATGAGCATAGTACAAAGAATGAACGCCTTCAGTCGTCGCGCCTTCCGCGTTTTTGTTGCTGTCTCTGCAGCAGCCATTCAGCGTGTTGCCTGCCGAGACTACGGAAGATCAAGGTCGATGGAATATATTTCGTACCCGCCCCGAACCGCAATCACCATTGGCGATCCATCTGGCATCACTTCCGCAAACCTGCAGCGGACCACACTCCCCTGAAGGATGGACTCAAAGCTCATAACGCGTTCCACTTTCCAATCGCCAACGTGCATTCGAAAGAGCGGCTCTCCCGGAGCAGGTATCTCTTGAAAATAAAAATACTTTCCGTCTTGCGACTTCCGGAGCCGGTAGAAATTGTTGCCATGTGCCACGGTTTTCCATCGGCGCGTCTGAAAGTCAAACACCATCATCGAAGACTTCTCGCCACCCACAAATCCTACGAGATACCGGCCGTCGGAAGAAAATTGCGGGTCCGTCATACCTTCTGATTCAGGGATTTTGGCCGTCTTGCGTGACTTCAGATTCAGGATGAAGAAGCCGCTCTCATCCTTCGGATCGGCCTCGCTCTCCCAAGGCACGGAAAACGCAATGGATTCTCCGTCGGGCGACCAATCCGGCGTTCGATGGGGCCGGTCATTCGGCAGCAATTCTTCTGACGGTCCCCCATCGACGCTTACCTTATAAAGATTGGAGAGACGCCCAAACTTCGCACCCTGAAACACGATCCAGTGTCCATCGGGGCTCCAACGCGGATAATCCTTGTAAACCACCAAGTCCGTCGCGAGTTCCGTCCGTTCCGTTCCGTCGGGCTTGCTCCTCCATAAGGTCCAGTCGCCTAAAACCACAGCCAACCAGTTTCCTTTGGGAGAACTGCTCGCGGCACGACCCTCCGTCGAGCCAAAGACAGAAGAAAACGACAGTTTGTCGCGTGAGATGCGCAACAACTCGTTTTGCTCGTTTGCGATTCCAACGAGAAAGAATCTCCGTGGGTCTGCACTCGGCCGCACGGGCCCGACGCTTATTGGCGCAACGCTCAAGCGTACTGGTGGTCCGGGCTTGAACAAGCCTGCGAATTTTCCTTTTTCGCGTCGGGCCCACACGCTCCCGATGCCTACATTCGGGTCTCCCTTGTTGGAGGTAAAAAAATAATACCGGCCGTCCGCCGACCATTGCCCACAGCAATCAAATTGTGGTGCACGCCGGTCCGGAAACAGTGGGTGGAGGTTACTTCCGTCCCTCGAGACTTCCCAGAGAGAAAAATCGTATTCCTTCTCATTAGACAAAGTGAACCGTAATACCTTCCCGTCTGGCGACCAGGCCAGTCCCCAGGAATTGCTTGGCAGGCTTGTCAGTTTGTGCGCTTGGCCGCCATTTCGGTCGCACACGTAAATCCCGTCTGCTTTGCTATACGCAATCTGCTGCCCGTCGGGGGAGAAAATCGCATCGCTTCCAGTCAAATTGCTCAAGCGGCGGGGTGAGCCTCCGACGGAGGGCAACAACCATAATTCCTGATCCCATCCCGAATTGTGCGAAAATACCTTGAGCAAAAACTCAGAACGGTCCGGCGCGATGTCCGCGATGCGGGCGCCTTCAAGAGGTGACGGAAAAGGCTGCACGTCCCCGCCCGAAACTGACATCTGCATCAATCTAAATCGGTCGGGATCCCTCGCCTGGAAAAATATCCGCACACCATCCGTGGTTATTGCACTTGAAGATTCGACATGACCAAAATGCGTCAGCTGCGCAATTTGCACTACGTGTGGCGGTGGCAAAGGGGCGAGCCATCGAAAAATGGCGAGGCCCACCAGTAACACTACACCAACGGCCGCGATTACCTTCGCGATGCGTCCCAGCCGCCACCGCGGCTGAGTGCGCCGCGGCGGTTCACTCGCTTCCGACGGCCTCACCTCTTCCTCTTCAGCCAACTGCAAACCACCGCTGGTTCCGAACCCTTGCCGCCCGCCATTCTTGCTCCCCGGAACCCCTGCCTGCACTGCTTTGCCATTTGTCTTGCCGTGCACAGAATTCCTGTTGCCGGCCGCTGCATCCAGCACCTCGGCCTTCGCGATGAAGCGATACCCCAGCCTCGGTATCGTCTCCACGTACCGCGGTTCTGTTGCCGAATCCCCTAGCACAGCCCGCAATTCTTTAATGGAAGTATTCAAGCTCTGCTCGAAGTCCACAAACGTCTCCGAGGACCACAGTTTCTGCCGGAGTTCTTCCCGGGTAACCAATTCACCGGTCCTGCCGAGTAGCTCAATGAGGATCACGGAGGGCTGAGGGCGCAGCCTGAGCTTGACGCCGTGTTTGTACAGCTCCCGAGACCTGGCGTGCAGTTCGAAGGGACCGAAAACGAAGTTCGAGTTGTGGTTTTCCAACGGGAGTCCCGGCAATTTGTGCCGCCATTCTCTTCCCTCCGCGCCTCTATGTCCAATACAAAATCTGCACTCTCAACACTTTGCGCCTTCAGACGAAAAATCACCCATCCTTCAGCTTCCCTCCATTGACGTCGGAGCCACACAAGTGCGACTAGCAAGCATGTCGTGGTCGTCCTTTGCTCTTCCGGGAATGCCCCGCCACGCGACTGCACGAAGCGTTCACCCCGGCTGGCCTCGGCAGAGGCCGCCGATGGAGAACTAATCTGACAACTTAAGGGGACCACTTGACCTCAAGAAACGTGTGCCGCGTAGCGCTGATCGGACTTCTCTGCGTGGCTCTCTCGACGCCAGCCAACGCTGATCAATTGCAATCGGACGCGGACCGAGGACTGGCAGCCGCCATTGCCGTTGTCGCTGTCCTTGTCGTCGTAACCGTTGTGCTCATTCGCCAAGCCTCTTCCCATCGGACGGTTACAGGATGTGTCGTTTCGAACCAGGACGGGATTTTGATGACCAGCGAGAAAGACAAACGGGTTTACCGACTTTCCGGCGATACGTCGGGCGCCAAGCCTGGCGAGCGCTTGACGGTGCACCTTAAAAAAATCAAAACCAAGGGTAGCAACACTGTTGCGTGGGAAACCACAAAAGTAAGCAAGGATTTCGGCGCCTGTCCGCCCTGAGCACGTCGTGTTCGATCATTTGATCCCAAGAGTTACGAGGAATCTATTCTCAAAAGGAAGATTTATGAAGATACGTAAAGAGCTGATAGCCAAGAGTTTAACCCTTCTGCCTACCCAAGCATTAAGTTCGAAGATGGTCAGCGACCTGACGCAGCCGAACGCTGTGTTTTCGCCACCGGGCGCGGTCTGCAGAACTCCACATGCCCTCGGCAACCGCAATAACTTGCGGTCGCTGCCGTCAGTTCCACCATGGAGCACGCATAAAGCTCTATACGACCAGTACGCTAAGACCGCTATTAAGCATTAATCCTGCAAAAATCCGTCGATTCAGAGAGGGGCGTCGACACCTTAAACGGCTCCCCTTCTCGATCGCGAGTGGGCCCGCGCCGTTTAGCACGGTCGCAGTGGAAATTGGAGGAGCCGTTCATGCGCTTAGCGATTCTTTCGTTCTGTGTTCTAGGAATGCCGTGCCTTTCCTCGGCGCAGGTACCTTATTCCTCGTGGGCGAACCTGAGCACCCTCCATGCGCAGCAGAAGATCGAGGTCGTTCAGATGAATTCGAAAAGAGTCTCCGGAACATTCCTGGATGTCTCCGAGACGGGGATCACCCTCGAAGAAAAGGCTGGCGAGAAAACCATCGAGCGGCCAGACGTCCGCAGCGTCCGCCTGATGAAAAATAGGCACCGTCTGCGTAACACGTTCATTGGCGCCGGCATCGGCGCCGGGGTGGGGGCAGGCATCGGCGCGGCGTCGTACCGCCAAAAATGCGGACCAGACAGCACGGGCGGCGTCATTTGTGGGCAACCCTTTTTTTCCAAGGGATTTGATGCTGCGTTTGGCGCGGCGGTCGGGTTCGTGGGCGGCGCGGCGGTCGGCGCCCTGTGGCCGACCAGCAAAATCATTTATCGTGTCGACGGCGCGAGTTGATGATGAATTTGCCGCATACCCTCGCGCTGACAGGAACTGGCCGCGGCTTTGTTACGCACAGCAGAAGACCCACATACACATTTCCGCCGGCAAGGGCTACTACGGCCGTTTGGCCGAGCAGAACTGGTCCGTCCCCATTTACGCGCAAATGATCAAGACGCTGCAGCCACCTCAGCAATGAGCGAAGGTCATGTAGGAGGTTTCTATGTCTAGCTCGGTCGTTTTGTTTGGAATCTTGACTTTACTCGCTAGCGTGACACGCTCACTTGATTTGGCAGCCGTGCCACCAGGGCAAACTACATCCCCTTCCTTTTCGGAATCGGAAGCTCGAAAGCTGCTCTCGGACTCTGCCTGGGCAAGACGCGCAAAGATTCATTCGACGATAAAGACACAGACCCCTCTTCCCCCCATGGAAACTCCTGGAACGCAGCCTGGAGGTTTGGGGTCAAGCGGACTTGGACACGGAGTTGTGCCTCCTACCGCGGAGCAGCTCGCTAAACGGGTGGGGGAGAGTGACCGCCAGCCTGTGCCATGCACCGGCTGGGGCATTGGGTATTTGTCAGTGCCTTCGCCAACTTCCGAAGAATGCAAAGCCGCTTGGCAGAGCGTCTCTGCCAGCAAGAGCCAAGGACTGCCATCTGGGACCGTCATTGTCTTGTGGGAGTCGGCGGAACCTATACGCGAAGCAAAGACAAGTCTTGCCATCGCGGAAAATACGAATGCCCAGCTCAAGGATGCAATTATTGTTTCGGTCATTGGCCATCCCTTGCTCCGAGAGATCAATCCCACAAGGTCCATGAAGCCGATGATACGAGACTCGGCCGTCCTGCTTCAGAACGGAAAGAACGCTGTTCCCGCCATCGATGTCGCCTTCGTCGAGTCCAACGACAGCATCATTCGCTTCTATTTTCCCCGCCAAGGGACAGTTCAGCCCGGAGATAAAGAGACCATTTTCCGATTTGAAATACAGGACACGGTCGTCGAAACAAAATTCATATTGAAAGACATGGTATTCCAAGGCAAACCCGCTCTGTGATGTCAGTTGCGCTGACGATTCCCGACTCGTGGCGTAGCCTTCCCCCGAGCAGCGCAGACGGCCTCTCATGTCATTCCCTGTTTATCTTCATCTCGGCTCCTTCCGCCTCCATCCACATCTCGTCTTTGAGACCCTCGCATACTCTGCGGCCTTCAGGGTACTTCGCCAGGCTGAGAATCCCGTTGCTTGCCGGTGAAAGTATCAGCGAAAAGGAGTTGGCGGCGGTTTCCAAGGCCGCTCTCGAACACACCGTCGCCTTGCTTTAGGCGGTCTTTGACATGAGCCGGTGAAACAAAAAATGAGAAGCGTGCTCCTGCGATTTGCGCGGCGCGAAAACGCGGCACGTCCCTGGGCCGGATTCCCGCGAAGATAGGTTCACTTTGGCCGCTCCGGATGTGGGGGCTTCGACTCGAAATCAGTCGACAGGCTGAGTTCTTTCCAGGACCTTGCTTCTTCCAGGCGTGCGAGGTCGTTTTTCTCCGCCCCGTTGTACGCATCGCTGCCGAGCAACAGTCGCAATGGAGGTTTCTGTTCCTGCGTCAGTCGCACGATCGCTTGAGCCGCCTTTTTCGGATCACCGGGCTGCTTACCGTTGTAGTCGCGTTGAAACCTGGCGGTTGCTCCAACAGTCGAGTCGTAGTCGGGATTTCCTTCGCTCAGTTTGGTGGAACTGCCGGCGAAGTCCGTGCGGAAGCCACCCGGCTCAACGATGGTGACCTTGATGCCTAGCGGCGCCACTTCGCGCGACAACACTTCTGAGAAACCCTCGACACCCCATTTCGCAGCCGAATAGGGCCCACGCCCTGGAGGCCCGATCCTTCCGCCCATCGACGAAAACTGAACAAAATGACCGGCTTTCCTTTGGCGAAAGTACGGAAGAGCGGCCTTCGTCACGATGATCGTCCCGAAGAGATTCGTTTCGATTTGTGCGCGAAAATCCGACATCGGCGTGTCTTCGACGGACGAGAGATTGCCGTATCCTGCGTTGTTGATAACAACCTCCAGCGAGCCAAAGGCACCGATCGCCGCCTTCACTGCGCTCGCTGCCGCGGACTCGTCGGTCACGTCCAGCGCGAAGAGCTTGATCTGGTCACCGTGGCGCTCCGATAGGTCATGTAGAGACTCGATGTCCCTAGCTGTCGCCAACACTTTATTACCCGCCGCAAGGCCCGCTTCGACAATCGCGCGACCCAGACCGCGAGAACTGCCCGTCACTAACCAAACTTGCGCCATTCATCCTCCTATTATTCGCAATCGGTTCCTCAGGATATAAGAACTCATGGCGAAGTCGTAGCTATGTTAAATCGCACGTCCCAAGCCCCGCGCAACCAGCACGCAACTTGTGATCAGATATCCGGCGTTGGCTTCATCTATGCATTTCGGTCTGGCTTTGCGACCGCTTAAAGCGGCTTGCATATTCGCCGGCAGTAATAGCAGGAACACGTAGAAACGTTCGGCGCATGGCGAGAGGCGTCTGAAATCCATAACCACCCGCGACCTCCTTAAGGCCCATCGCGGAGCGATCGATCATTTGCTGTGCCGCCTCCACGCGCATACGATCGATGAATTGTCCTGGATTCATTCGCGTTTCGTGGAGACAAACACGGGTGAAATTGCGTGAGCTCATTCCCATTCGCGAATCGCAGCGTATCTGACCGCCAGACGAGTACGGGACACGTGGCGCTGGCCGAGTTGCAGGAGCCGGTTCTGCAATTGACCGTGGCGACACAAAACGTCGACGTTCTGCGCGTGGCCCTCGCTTGGCCTGCGCATCTGGTTTGGCTCGCGAAGTCTCTGCAAGAGTTTGAGCGCAGTGACCTCGCCGTCCCCATCGTTGACGAGCTGGCCACGATTCCGCTCGACCTCTCGGCGCGCGAGCACGGCTACCAGAAATTGCAAATGAATTCTCTGGGAGCCTGAGCCTATCTTGCCGCGCTCAATGTTCTCGAGAGAACGGGAGGCCATCCCGCCCGGGCATGCGTTAGTTTATTGGAATCGTTACTGAATCAAATATCCTGAAACATTCGCCGATGAATCGGTTTCGATGACAAACGCCTGCGATGCATTTATCTGATAGTAGGATACGTGGAAGGTCGTCGCGGAGCTTGAGATGAACGGATAGGCCGCCAGGCTCGGCGTTGTTACCGTCATGCTGCCGGTAAGGCGCCCCGGATTATCATTTTCCGCCGAAAAAACGCCAGTAACCGGCGCGTCCCGGACCGGACCAACCGAGCCATTTTGATCGTAGTCAGCCACTCCGCCCGCGAGCAGTCCCACCCCGTCACCTGTTACCAGACCAACCAAATCCAACTCGTTTGTCGCGGTGGAAGTGATGACGGGGTTTGTGAGCTGGAGGGTGTTGTTACCCAAGAAGAGGGGAAAGGATGGTTGGCGTCTGAAGATTAAGGTACCCGTTCCGTTGATGTTTGCATCCGTATGCAGGAGCAAAGCATTTCCCGCGCCCCCGAAAAAGTTAGGGGCCGAATTGCCTGGATCAAGCATATCGACATTAAAATCAACTACATAGAGATTGAAAGTAGAGCTTCCGGCCGCGTCGACCAGATTGAGTGTTCCGGTGCCGTTAGGATTATCGGTTCCAGAAGAACCGGTGACCCTTATACCTGTGCTGGGAACTGTGGGTGAGCCTCCCGTATTCGAGTCAGAGATACCTGTCGTTATGGCGACATCGCCCTCGGGGATGAAAAACTCACCTGCCGTGACCGTTAGCCCGGCGGAACTCCATCCGGAATGTT
>JABCYZ010000014.1 GCA_013289955.1 Acidobacteriota bacterium | reverse complement strand
AGTCGGTCCCGTTCTCGTTGGCTCAAGGCAATGCGCTCCGTTTCCATGTGGCCCCCAGCCATCCATGAAACCGGACATTTCTACTTTGCACAAACCGGACATTCTCACTTTGCGGCGACAGCTTAGCGGCAGAGCTTGCCTCGCGCTCCGTATGGGTATAGGCTTTCTTTCTGGTTGCACGTTTGCGTACCCACAGGGCCGGAGGGGTTCCGCCCTGCCTTCCTTTCATTGGCGCGAACGCGCTTCCTAAGCCGCCAGTCGGCGGTGAATGAGACCAATAAATTCAAGCGGGAGCGGGCCCAATTTGTATTGCGACTCGCTACGCCGCGACAATTTCGATAGGGAGGATTCCATGGCGACAGCAACGACTGCGATCGAACCAAGCGTGAAAATCAGTGCGAATAAGCTGCTGATCAACGGACGATGGATCAATAGTGCTTCGGGCAAGACATTTCCGACTGTGAATCCGGCTACGGGAGAGGTGATTACGCAGGTGGCGGAGGCCGATGCCGCGGATGTCGATAAGGCGGTGACGGCAGCACGTGCCGCGTTTGAAACGGGCGCGTGGCGCAGGAAAATGACCGCTTCGCAGCGCGGGGCGATGTTGAACCGGCTGGCGGATTTGATTGAGAAGCACGCCGACGAATTGGCGCAGCTTGAATCGCTCGACAACGGCAAGCCGTATCAGATCGCGAAAGCTGCCGACCTCCCTCTGACGGTAGCTTGTTATCGCTATTACGCGGGCTGGGCCGACAAGAATCATGGGAAGACGATTCCCGTGAACGGCAACTACTTTTGTTACACCAAGCATGAGCCCGTGGGAGTGGTAGGGCAGATTATTCCGTGGAACTTCCCATTGCTGATGCAGGCGTGGAAGCTGGGCCCGGCGCTGTCGATGGGGTGCACGGTGGTGATGAAGCCAGCGGAGCAAACGCCGCTCTCAGCCTTGCGCGTGGGCGAGTTGATCATGGAAGCAGGCTTCCCCGAGGGCGTGGTGAACATTCTGCCGGGATATGGACCAACCGCGGGAGCGGCGCTGGCGCGGCACATGGATGTCGACAAGGTAGCGTTTACCGGGTCAACCGAAGTGGGCAAGTTGATCATGAAGGCCGCGGCGGAAACAAACTTGAAGCGGGTGACGCTCGAATTGGGCGGAAAGAGCCCGAATATCGTATTCGCGGATGCGGACATGGATGAGGCGATCGAGGGCGCGCACTTTGCGCTGTTCTTCAATCAGGGGCAGTGTTGCTGCGCAGGGTCGCGACTATTCGTCGAGGAGAAGGCCTACGACGAATTCGTTGAGAGAAGCGTGGCGCGGGCGAAGAAGCGGACGGTGGGCAATCCGTTCGATGCCAAGACCGAGCAAGGGCCGCAGGTCGACCAAGACCAGTTCGACAAAGTGATGGGGTACATCGACAAGGGCAAGAAAGAAAACGCCAAGATGCTTACAGGCGGCGGGCGCGTGGGAGACAAGGGATACTTCATCGAGCCTACCGTGTTTGGCGACGTTACCGACAATATGACGATCGCGCAGGAAGAGATCTTCGGGCCGGTCATGTCCATCCTGAAGTTCAAGACGATCGAGGAAGTGGCGGCGCGAGCGAACAAGACCACCTATGGGCTTGCCGCTGCTGTGTGGACAAAGGACATCAGCAAGGCGCACGCGATTGCGGACAGCGTTCGCGCTGGAACGGTGTGGGTGAACTGCTACGACGTGTTCGATGCGGGAGCCCCGTTTGGCGGGTTCAAGCAGTCGGGGATTGGGCGCGAACTGGGCGAATACTCGCTGGCCAACTACACCGAGGTTAAAACCGTAACCGTCAAGCTGTAGAAAAACGTAGTGCAGAAGAGTTGAAACCGTAAGGGCACGATATATCGTGCCCTTACTTTTTTGAGGGTAGAATCGGCGGATGGCGGTTACGCTTCGATCTTATGAACCGCACGACTTTGCTGCTTTGCACCGGCTGGATCAATCCTGCTTCCCTGCCGGGATTTCCTACTCGAAGACCACGCTGCACTATTTTTTGACGATTTCCAGCGCGGATTGCATTGTTGCGGCGGATGGCGCACGAATCGCCGGGTTTATTTTGACCGAGGAAAATCCTCCCCTCGCGCACATCATCACGCTAGATGTCGCGGAAGCGCATCGGCGGCACGGAGTTGGCTCCGCTGTGCTGGCGGAGAGCGAGAAGAACCTCGCGTTGCGCGGCGTGCGCTCCATCCTGCTGGAAACGGCAATCGACAATGAGGGCGCTGTTGCGTTCTGGAAGAGGCATGGCTATCGTATCGAGGCAGTCTTGAAGCGCTATTATCTGGGGCGGCTGGACGCGTACGAAATGCGGAAAATCTTGCCAGGCACTGGCAAACCGGCGCCGACCGAAAAGGAAACCTAAAGCAAATGCCTCTCTATCAGGCGATTGTCCTCGCCCTCGTGCAAGCCTTCACGGAATTCTTGCCGGTGAGCAGCACGGCACACCTTACGCTCTTTCCGTGGCTACTGGGATGGGCCGATCCGGGCCTGGCGTTCGACGTGGCCTTGCACGCCGGCACGCTGGTGGCAGTCCTGCTGTACTTTTTCAAGGATTGGCTCACGCTTGCGCTTTGTGGGTTGGGATTGAAGTATCCAGCGAGCGCTACCGCGGAGGAAGTGGGGCAACACAGGAAACTTTTCTGGTATATGGTGATTGGAACGATTCCGGGAGGCATTCTGGGAGCGCTGTTCGAGAAAACGATTGAGGAGCGCTTCCGCACGCCGTATGTGATTGCAATTTCTCTGATCGCCATCGCGCTGGTGATGTGGTGGGCGGATTCCAAATCCCGGCTTACGAGGCCGCTCGAACAGTCAAACGTTGCCGACGCCGTGACCATTGGTACGGCTCAGGCGCTGGCGCTTTGCCCAGGCGTTTCGCGCTCGGGGATTACGATTACGGCGGGGCTGTTTCGCGGATTCACGCGGGAGGCGGCGACGAGGTTTTCCTTCTTGCTTTCCACCCCGCTCATTGCCGGGGCAGTCGTTTCGCACCTACCCAAACTGATCAAGCTGCACAAAGCGGGCGGCCTGGATTTGCCGCTTTCCACACTGGCAATAAGCATTCTGGTTTCGGGCGTGGCGGGATACTTCGTGATTGCTTTTTTTCTGCGCTACTTGCAAACACACACACTTAAACTATTTGTTTTCTACAGACTTTTGTTTGGTATTATCGTGCTTGTTCTGGCGTTCCTCCAGGCGGGCGCGCGCTAGCGCCAACGTGCCCGTCGCAACACTCAGCCTTCCCCAGAAGCTGAGGAGAATTCCGTGCGTTTGCTGACTCCGACTGAAAATAAGCGGCTCAACGAGCTGATTGGGTTTTTGTGCATCACGCTGGGCCTACTTATGGCGTTGGCGCTGATTTCGTATTCACCGCACGATGCGGCATTTAACGTGAGCGCCGCCGGCCCCGACAGGGCTTCGGCGAGAAATTGGATTGGGCCTGCAGGCGCCTATGGTGCGGACTTGCTGTTCCAAGTGCTTGGCTTTGCGGCCTTTCTGCTCCCCATGGCCCTGCTGGTGCTGGGCTGGAGGTGGTGCCGCAGCCGGGCAATTGATTCGCAGGTGGCTACGCTGATTGGATATGCCCTGCTGGTTCTCTCGCTTCCTTCCCTTTTGGCGTTGCTGCCCTTGCCGTCGGTGCGCGGCGCCGTTCCCGCCGGAGGCATGCTGGGCGAGTTACTCGCCCACGGGTTGAGAAGCGGCTTCAATTGGGGCGCGTATGTGATCTCATTCGCTCTGCTGATCACGGCAATTTTCATGACGACCAGTTTTTCTTTTGCGGGAACGCATGCGTGGGCGACTGGTCCAAAGGGGCCGATCGGCGCAGTGGAGAGGCTGGGCATCCTGCAGAAAGCCGCGGCGCGCTGGAGTACGTGGAGAGAAGACCGCGAGCAGGAGCGCATGAGGCGGCGCGTCGAGGAGACCAGAATTTCCGGGCGCAAACCGGTTTCGCCACAATCGTTTGGCACTGCCGCCGTGACGAATGAACCGGCTAAGTCGATTCAACTGGCGGATGAGAGCGACGTTTTCGAGGCTGAGAAAGAAGAAGAGAGAGAGAAGGAAGCGAGGTCGCGGCGGAAAGAACCGATTCTCTTCGTGGGGCCAGAAAAGACTGTCGCCAAGAAGACTGCTGAGCCTAAGATTGCGAAAGGCAATCCCAACTACAAACTTCCCTCTCCTTCCCTGCTGCAAGAGGGTGAACGCAGCCAGAAGATTGACGAAGATGAACTAAAGGAACGCGCGCGGGCGATTGAGGCCAAATGCCTCGAATTCGACATTCAAGGTCGCGTCACGCAGATCAATCCAGGGCCGGTCGTTACCACGTTTGAATTCAAGCCCGAGGCAGGGATCAAGTACAGCCGGATTATTGGCTTGACGGAAGATCTGTGCCTGGCTCTGCAGGCGGAATCGATTTTGATCGAGCGCATTCCAGGCAAGTCAACGATTGGCATTGAGGTGCCGAATCTTAACCGGCAGACGATCGCCCTGCGCGAGATTATCGAAGCGCAAGAATTCACGAATTCACCGAGCAAACTGACCCTGGCTATGGGCCGCGATTTGCACGGGCGCATTCGAGTTACCGACCTGGCCGCAATGCCGCACTTGCTCATTGCAGGATCAACGGGCACCGGTAAGAGCGTTTTCATCAATTCGCTGATGATGTCGATTCTGTACAAGGCGAGCCCCGACGACGTGAAATTGGTGCTGGTCGATCCAAAACGGCTTGAGCTCAATCTCTACGAGAACATTCCGCATTTGATCGCGCCGGTGGTGACGGACCCGAAAATCGCCTCGAATGTGCTGCGCAACGCGACGCGCGAGATGGAGAAGAGGCTGAAGCTTCTGGCACAGCGCGGCGTACGCAATATTGACCAGTACAACCGGACGTTTCAGAAGACTCAATCGCTCTCGCTCTTCGACAACGTCGAGGAGAGCGAACACAAGCCGCTTCCCTATTTGGTGATCGTAATCGATGAGCTGGCCGATTTGATGATGGTGGACACCAATAACGTGGAAGAATCCATCACACGGCTGGCGCAGATGGCCCGCGCAGTTGGGATTCACCTCATCCTGGCTACGCAGCGCCCGTCCGTGGACGTCATTACGGGTTTGATTAAAGCGAACTTCCCTGCCCGCATTTCGTTCCGCGTGGCCAGCAAAGTGGATTCGCGCACGATTCTGGATGCAAACGGTTCGGAGTCGCTGCTGGGCAAAGGCGACATGCTCTATTTGCCAGCAGGCTCAGCGCGCCTGCACCGAATTCACGGCCCGCTCGTTTCGGAAGACGAGATTGTCAGAGTCTGCGACTTCTGGCGGCAGCAGGCACAAGCGAAATACAACGAGCAGTTGCTGGAAGCGCCGAAAGACGAAAACGGAAAAGTCGAAGGCGAAGCGGGCGCCGACGGAGAAGCCGGCGGCGAGCCCGTGGACGACGCCTTGTATCAGGATGCCGTGCGCGTGGTTTGCGAAATGGGACGCGCATCGACCTCCACGCTGCAACGGCGCCTTCGTATTGGCTATGGCCGCGCAGCCCATTTAATTGACATCATGGAGAAGGACGGCATCGTCGGCCCACCCGACGGGACACGGCCGCGCGAAGTCCTCAAGGGCAAAAGCTGGATGAAGGAGTTCGACGAATCGGCGCATTGATTGCGAGTGCAGGGGCTTGGCTTCTACCAACCTCGCTCTTGGCATTGCCGACGCGATTTGCAGGCAGCGCAAACCGGGCGAATTGACACAATCGCGCTGCACACCCTACAATTTCTACACCACAGTTGCCGGGGTAGCTCAGTGGTAGAGCGCCGCCCTGAAAAGGCGGGCGTAGCCAGTTCGATTCTGGCCCCCGGCACCATTGTAACAGCCCAAACCGAATAGACTCCAATTCCCCGCTGCAACATACGTCTTTCCTTCCGGTGTAAGAACAATCGTCTGAATATGTTTCGCCAGTTCAACTCGCGCCACCCTGGCCTCTCCGCTCAGAAGTTCCCGCAGATTGCCTAGATTGGTCTCCACGAACCGTCGCGTATCTCGCATTCGCACCCTGAGGCCTTCTGGCCTGATATATTCGCGTTCCGATCGTGCTTGTTGCATTTCCGCTTCGAGAAGGCCGACCCGCTCCAGCAAGCTCTTGTAGGCATGGCCTTCGGCAATTGCAATCGTGCAGTTGCGAATCTTCTTTTCGAGGTCCGCAATCTTTCTGTCCAGCAAACTGGTTTCACATTCCCTATTTTCGATAACTCGAAGCAGCTCTTGCTCGAAGGTCTTGAGTGCGTAATTCACCACCGCGGGATTCAGAACGGTAGCCTGTAAGCCCGCGAGGATCTGCCTTTCAAGCACGGATTGAGCGACCAGAAGACTATTGGTGCAGACCTTGTTGCCGCGATAAGCATGCATAGAACAGCCGTACCTGCGATCGGGCCGCCCCAGGCGGGTCCCGGAAACTATCGTGACTTTCCCATGGCATTCCGAACATTCCAACAAACCCGTGAAGAGATACGGTGATGCCATCGCTCTTCCGTATCTTGTTCTCTTGCCATTCATAGTGCGAACTGCACGAAATCTTTCCTGAACAGAACTCCACAATTCATCCGAAACTATCCGCTGTTCTGAAACCTCTTTTCTATGCCACTCCGTATCTGGTTTACGACGAGAGACGCGGTTCCCTGTCTCTGGCGACCGGACCTTCGTCGTGCGGCCCCAGATTACAATGCCCCGATAACGTTCGTTGAGAAGGATGTGGCGCACGGACGACGGGCACCAGCTCCGCGATACTCGCCCCTTTTGCGGTTGCGGAGATTTAATCCCTTTGTCATTTAGATAGATCGCGATACGCTTCATCGATTCCCCATCACCATAGCGCTGAAAGATTGTGCGAACGGTAGATGCTTGCTCCTCGTCCACCTCTAGCCGGACGCCGACGATCAGGGGGCGGCCGTGGCTATCGAGTTCGTCGTTTTCAATCGGCATACGCTTGTAACCGAAAACCCGGCCTCCTGTGTGCAAGCCCCTGAGAGCGCGATCCTGTACTCCGCGAAAGGTCCGCTTCGCCAAGTCCTTCAAGTAAAGCGAATCGACCATGCCATGAAATCCGAGCATCGTTTCGGCTTGCTCATTAGCCGAGTCGATTCCTTGGGATACAAACACCACGCGCACTCCAGCGAATTTGAGCTCATCGAAGATTCGGTGCGAGTCCGCAGGCCGCCTACTGATTCTGCTTGTGTCGTCGGCCAAGATCACATCGAATGGACGCGGCTTCAGTTTTGCCGCAGCCAGAAGGTTCTGTAGTCCCTCGCGGTTGTCTGTTGCACCGGAAATTGCTTCGTCGACATAGATGTGGCTGTCAAGAATTCTGAAGCTCTGCCGATCACAGTATTCACGGCACTTTCGTATCTGTTGGTCAATCGTGAGAGGATTCTGCTTTTCATTGGAGTAACGTGCGTAAACAGCGCAGCACAGTGAGTTAGTCATAGCTATACCTTTCCAGCTGCAGCGCGATCCGGCTTGCTGACTGAGTTTGCTGTACTCCCGGGAGCGTCGGCAAGCTTTTCTATTCCCTCACCTTCCACCAAATATTTCTTTACCAGAATCGGCACAATGGCCCGATCGATTAATTCTTTCAGCTCCGGCGTGAGTTGGGAATACCTCTCCTGTCCCGTCACCCCACAAACGTTCGCAGGTTCGCGCTGAACAAGAGAGAGCGCCACACGGCCGAGTTTGGTGGACGCGGTCATCTATGCCACCTGCCGGATGTTTGACGATATGTCTGGCTTGAGTCGTCAGGTACGCGTGAGTGGACAACAACTTGACGACCTACTGCGCGGGGCGTAGGAACCGATCCCCTTCCCGCTCTGAAATCCCAGTCGCTCCTCTCTGCGTCGCGACCTATGTAGCGTCCAACGTAGTAGCCAGCGTCTTCTTTCCAGGGAAGAATGCGGTTGAATCCCGCACCTTTCCAGAGCATGCTCTGCAGATCTTTCCAGCGGTACTCGAAGAGACCCGGCCAAGACAATCCAGAGTGTAGATGTAAACGGCCTCCTGTCTCTCCAAACTGGTGCACAAGAAAGTATTCGACTCGGCAGTGCACCTCGCGTTCAATCCAGGAAATCATCGAATCAAAAAAATGCCGTACGAAATCGGGGCTCGGTTGCGGTTGCTCCATCGGGAAGCCACGCCCCCAAGGAAAGGTCGGGGTACGGAATGTCAGAGTTAAAAACCAGAGCCATCGTCCAGCGGCAGTTCTTTGACCGATCTGATCAATGAACTCACCCATCCGATCCGCATAACAAAGCCAGCAGCCGCAGGTTGCACGATGTTTCCTCCGCCGAAGTGCACGGCATGGCGCGCAGCAGCAGAAAGCGCGGCGTATGTTGGTGCGTTCACAGACCCGAGGCTCCAACCGCGCGTCAGGATAAATGACTCGCATTTCGCCTCCATGTCCTTGCACTGTCTCGGGTTGCGCTTTTCGTCCCACTCAGTTCTCCCCAATCGACCAGGCACACCCCGTGGAATCAAGAATGAACATCCGTTCACCTCGCCGTACTGGTCCGCGATGACGCACGTCGGGTTGTCCGTCGTAGTTCAACGCGGCCTAACGTGCGTACCCCTTAACCGGGGATGCAAGCCCGCTAAGAACCGGCGGGCTCGGGAAACATACGGTTTCCGGCTCGATTCGCTCGCTCCATTCCCTTACATAAGCGCAGAGCCGCCACGCGCAGTACTGTTAAGAGCTATTCGGTGCGTACAAGTGAAAGCCCGCGATGGGCCGAGCGACGCCCCTCTAGACTGGCTATTGAGGGGGCGGGGTCTCACTTCGTTCGACCCCTCGGGCGGCTTCGCCGCCCTTAAAAACCGGCGCTGAATAGCCAGGAGTTTGCGAACGTTTTCCCGACAGGCTCGGCAGAGCAAAACGATCCATGCAGGATCGAACGGATCAGCCTTCTTCAAGACGTGGTGCATCTGAAGCACAGTGCCCGATGTACAGCACCACTGGCAGAGAGCGCCTCTATCCGTAAACAGTTTTTTGCGTAACTCGCGCGGGCCGAAAAAGGCCGCGCATGACGAACACTGATAAGCCCCACCAAATCTGTTGTCCCGGTAGGACCGAAATATCATCGACGTAGAGCAGCGGGGGCAGGACGGAATAAAACCGGGCGACGGAAGAGAGACGGCAATCCGTGTAGCAGCTTCCGCGAAAGATTCCAGCCGTGGTCTTACTGTGCGTGGCACGCGTGAGGAAACATGCGGAGTATTGATTACATTCGGATGCCCTGACACAAGAAACCGGAGAGCGCTGACAAAATTACAACCCTCGACGCGCATGACAAAGGAAAGAACGTCACCGCCGAGGCCACATCCAAAACAGTTCCAGAGCTTCCGAACCGGCTCAACATAGAACGACGGATGACGCTCCGAATGGAACGGGCAGAGGCCGACGTATTGTCGGCCTGCTTTCCGTAGCCGCGTGTAGCGGGATACGATGCTGACGAAATCCGCGTTCTGTTTTATCTTCTCGGCATCTAATCTGACCGGTGAAGGGAGGATCATCAAAACACCTCCCTTGCACACTCAAGACCAGACATGAGAATTTGCCTTTTAAGTGAGAGCGCGGTAATTTGTAATTTCATGGCAATATTTCCGGGCGGGGGCTAGCGTCCTCGGGCAGAGTTTCGCTGCCCCGCCTGATCTCTCCCAAAAACAACTTGACCGAATAGCTCACAAGAAATATGCTCGGTTTGTCAGTTTATATTTGTCAACTGACACACTTGGGGATTCCTTCAAGGAGAAACGCAATGAGGGGAAAAGAAAAAGCGAAGAATGGCGCACGTAATTACGGAGAAAGGGCCGCGCGATGGCATAAGCCGCTTGCAAAGAGTGACAAAATAAATCTTTCAGGGTCTTTTGAACTTTATTGGGCAGATATCGAGGTCACCCTAAAGCTCACTTTTAACGAATATCTCAAGCGGTTGGAGGAACTCTTCGATGGTTCCCTCTATTTGCGAGAAGCATGGGTTTGTCGGATGTTTCGCCAAAAGAAATTCGACCAGCTTTTTATAGAACCAGACCTGCTGGGCAACACAAAGCAAGGCCGTGAGCAATGCCACGATTATGCCGAACTGCTCGACCGTATTTATCTTGCAACTCGCGCGTTGCTAAAATTCCATCGCAACCTAAAGAGCGAAATCGAACCAAAGCAAAGGGCAAAGCTTTCTAGAGCCGATATCACCCTCGCACGAGAGCGATTCGAGGAGCTAACACAAGAGGGAGATCATCTTAGTAAGAACCAAGCCTATGAAATAATCGCAGAAGAATTAAGTAAGCGGAAAAGAGAGAAGATAAGTAAAATCGCTGTCCGTAGAGCTTGCGACGCAAAATTCGCCGAGCAGTCTCACTGCCGATACGAAACAACTCCACAAAAAGAAACGAACCACAATTTTGAATTCGATCCCGCAGCGCTTTAGAAATATGCATTCAGTCGAAGGGGGCGGCCCAAAGCAAGATTGCATTTTCCGTTGTAAAGTGGCGCGCGCCCCAGGCGACGATATTAGAACTTTTCTTGACACCTTGCAGCTACAAGCTTACACACCCATCGGTTTCACTTCTTTGAGTTTCTAGATTCTTTCGGGGGATCAAACATCCAAAAATTGATTGGATATTGCGGCTTTAGAGTGCGTAGACCCCGAAACGACTTAAGACTGACTCCGAGTTTGAACGCCTTGCAGGTTTCATTGAGTTTTCGGAGCACTTTAAACCTATGTTTATCCCGGTTTGATACATGAACGACTTGCACCGCTTCCTGAGGGAATAGTTGGCCTTGCGCTGTTTGGGAGTTCTCCCAGAATTCATATGCCCCAAAACGCTGCCAAGAGTAGGCGGCAATTCCTGCGAAGAAATCTGCTATCTGGATGATCGGGGTTTCGTGGGATTTACAAGCTTGAAAATGTTGAATTTTAAATTCTTTTCGCAGAGTGGCATTGAAATTCCAGCCACGACCAAGTGTGGGCTCAATATCCATTTCTACGCTCACTCTAGACAGGTAGCTTTCGATGGATTTCCAATTCAGCCCAGTATGTTCATCAGGATACAAGTGCCAATTGCTGTCGTCGGGCCATCGTTCACGTAGAACATTTTTGAATAGTTGATAATACATTCGCTCCAGGTTTTCGATGGCATCCTTGCGATTCGCTATGTGCTGGCGCGATTCTGAATCCCATGTCAGGACATCTACTCGCAAACATTTATCTATTGCCTTTTGGATAACAAAATCTGTGATGTCGTACGCGGCGAATTGTTCTTTAGCGCTGTTAAGTTCCGACCACTTTAGTTCTCGCACGTGACAGTTGTCGAGAATTTGGCGCGCACTTGAATGGAATGCATCGGCATTTCGATGTTCCAAGCTGACAAGCGCGACGCTACGATAACGTCCTGTGTTGTAGCAGGACTCGTCCGAGAAGCCCACTAACTTCGGTGAATCTGGTTTTGCTGGCACGTTTTGTCATCGATCTCAGACTGCCGCTTGTCCTTACGTGCGCCGAAAGTGTTTGGATCTACGGCACCATTCAACTTTATGTCGATATTTCAAAACCAATATCGCTAGCGTCTCAGCTCGTGGAGTTTTACCCAATCGCCTGGTCCACGCTTATATTTCCAGAAATACCACCCGTCACATGGATGACGACAAGCCGCACTGGCCGCCGCAGACTGCGAATTACAGGTCCTTCCTTTTAAATCGAATCGTTCCGTTTTTTCGTACTCTTGCTTTAAATACCTTATGGCAAATAATTCTCGGCAAAGACTCTCAGAGCTGCTGCACTTGAATAAGCGGCATATGCTTGAAATCCGTCGGCCTTCTCGGCGTCGGCATAGTCCGAGACCGATTTGATTACAAAAGCCCGCACATCGGGCAACGGTGCTTCATGTGCGGCCGCCATCAATCCGTAAGCCTCCATTTCCAAACCAATTGCTTTGCGATTTTGGTCAAGAATCTCGGCTGAGGTTTCGCCGTCAGCTAGAACTGCCGAACCAGTTGCCATAGGGCCAATGTGCATCCGCAGAGCGGAACTGGGGCTATTTCCCGACCAATCCCGGCGTATCTTGTCTAGAGCTTCTTGATTCTGCGCCAGGGAAAGAAAGCGACTCCGAAGAAATGCAGGCAAGCTAAACTGATGGGGTGAAGGTTTGAAAATCGGCCCGTCATCGCCGCCCTCCCATTTTCCACTTCCGTAATCCCAAGTTGGGTCTGCGACAACAATATCTCCGAGCGAACAAGCTCCTTTGAAACCGGCAGTTATGCCCGTCATGGCGATGTATCGCGGGTGAAAATTGTAAATAAGCTTCGATGCCGTCACCGCTGCAGCGGTCATACCCATTCTGCTTGAGCATACCGCAATGACCTTTCTTGCCTTGCCACCGGACCGAAAGCTCCCAATCTTGAAATTTGTAACTTCACGCTCAACCTCTAAATCGCGCCACTGCCAGGGTAAATCAAGTATTGCCCTGAATTCCGGGGCATACAGAGCAGTCACCACGCACAGGTCGCAACCATGGAGAGCCTTTTGGGGATTCTTGATTGCAAATTGAATGTATTTGACTTTGCGCTTGAGCTGATCAGCCCATAGTTCCGATGCTGCATCAAATTGAATAACGTGCCAGAGCTCATCATTAAATTTCGGCAATGCTTCTAGAAACACATCGGGGTATGCCGTCAAACCGATAATCTCACGAGGTTTCTTGTAAATTGTCCGCCTCGCGACTTCAGCCAACAGTTTCACCCCACCGTCAGCCACAGGGCCGGAATCTTTCTTCTCTGGTAATGCAATATCTAAAATCATCAAGTCATAATGCTTTTCACGTAAACGTGACCTGGCTTCTGTCGCGTTCTGAACGGTTTCCACGTTCTTGGTTACATTAAGTCCACGAATCGACGTCAGGACATTCAGAATCCGCGAAGTTTTATCAGGATCATCATCAACTATCAAGATTTTTGTCATAGGTGTAATCACTTCGATAGGGTTTGAGCTAAAAGGAGCTTGAGTTGATCCTTCCAGCTCTCTATTGCCGCGTGGTAATAGACTGAGCCGCGATAGTTGTCACTGTGTTTTCGCCTCAACTCATCATCCAGCGCCGAGAGTGTTGTTGCGTCGGTTCCCGAGCCAAATGTTTCGAATTGGGTAATCACAACGACGGGCATCTTCAGTTTGAAACGCTGTAACTGGCGAAGGAATTCTCTTCCGCCAAACGGGTGAGTATCACCCCCTGGTTCATCCGGACCAATGTCGTACGTAGGGAGCGTCATATCCAATAGAACCAGATCTGTTTGTTTTTCCTTTACGACGCGAAGTCCGCTCTGTAGAGAGTGAGCCACGATCAAATTCGCTTGGGGCACAGTACTTTTCAAGAATTCCTTAATTTGAGTTATCTTGTTTTCATCGTCTTCGACGATTAGTACGTTTGTCATTCTGCCCCCAGAACGAAAACCTCTGTCAGAGTAATTGGCAAGGTTAACCCAACAAAAAACCAGTCGTCACTCTCGAAATTGAATTCTAAAGCAGATCCGCCATCGCGCTCCGAACCAGCGATGTTGTGTATTTTCATGAGCCCCGTGCCACCTTCCGTCGTGACAGCAGGTTGATATGAGCCTTGGGCTATTTTCTGCTGAATAGTCGCAACTCGTTTCTCAGTTGTGCTGCTTCTAACACCTTTCTCAACGCTGTTTCTAAATTCGATGCGAAGGTTCTTGTCGACAAGTCTAGCTTTGATTCTAACCTTCGGGGCAGTCTGATTGCCTGAGTGACGCCAAATATTGTCAAACAAAATGATGAATATGTCGGTGAATCGCTGCAGTTGTACGAATGAGGGAAGCTGTTGGATGTCCCCTTCGACTTCTGGGGAAAAATCTCGATGCATTTTCTTGACCGCTTGCAAACTTATGTCGATAAGCTCATCTAACGTAGTTACGGATGGGGCCAGCGGACGCGGCTGTTGAAACCAATGCTTTACCTGCTCTAAGGCTTGCGTAGCTTTCGTCTTCGCATTTCTAATAGCATTGTCTAAGTCTGAAGTCGGTAAATCCGACGTTATTTCGTCTACGTCTCTTAGTAGGTTTAGGAAAAGCGCATCGAGTTTTGGAGCAAGGTGCAGATCAATGTAAGAGCGAATGTCGCCCAGTGACAGCTCGACATTCTCCCAAAACAACTGAAAGCATAGGTCGAGAAAACTATCTAATCGGGTCTCTGAATGAATGTCTCTCTCTACAAGGAGAATCTGCGCAGATTCCAGGCTGGTTTGAAACAATCCCGAAGGTTTTGATTCATCTCTAATCTGTACGTAAGTCCGCGCAAATCCTTCGATCAAATTATCGAAATCCTTCGAGAAGGTTTTAAGTTTCTCGTCCACTTTCAAGGCAATTTCTGCATCAATCTGCCCAAGCTTGTTAAGCCAATGTTTGTTGGACAGATATTCCCCAGACCCCGGTGACTTCTGTAGGGTGACTATGTTTTCTGCCTCAAGTGGCCCTCGCATCTGTCCTGACAGTGCGCCGTGGCGGACTCGCAAACTCAGATAACAATCCAATCCATTTCGTGGGTCCAAAAAGCACCGGTTTACGAACTGCGAAATCATTTTTATGAATAGGTTGGCGGCCTCATCGACCGGCAACTCGGGTAGGCCGCCGGAGTCGGAGTGTTGCGATTCAGCGCTCGAACCCAGTTTTTCTGTCTTTTCGGTCGACGCACTCCCGGACAAGACGGCCCGCAATGCTTGAAAGCGTGTAAAACTCTCATCTAGATTTTTCGCTGCCCACCGACGCAGCCCTTCCTGGTCGACCCATATCTTGCTGCTTTCAACTTCTCTTAGGCCCTTTCGAATTCCTTGGGCACGAGTGATCTCTCGAATTTCGGCGTCGTAGGAAGGAGCATTGCGGGCATCGATGTCCTTGAGCAGAGTACAAACTGAAAGCCTTTCGTCCTCCAAATCTCTTGAGCTGGTGAACGGACTGGAAAGCTGCATTACAGACGGTATACAAACGAAGCGGAGAAAGTACACCAGAGCAGAGTGCTCAAACTTCGATTGAATCGCAGCAAGTTCTGACGGTCGAGAAACTTTGTGCTCAGCAAGAAAATCCTCATATGCATACCTCAATTCCGTGGAATGCTCCTCTACGTGACGTGAAAACAGATCCAGCATGATTGGAACAGCGAGCTCTCCACGCATATCAGTCAGAAGCTCTTCCGTACACAATGCAAAACACTGTTTCAGCGGAAGCATTGGTAATGCCACGGTGTCTTTGAGGTATCCAGCTGAGATAAGCCGCACGGAGTTCTTCACATTTCCAGCACGAATGGTGGAATTAATCGCAAGCCGCAAAAACATCCTGTTTAATGGGAAGCTATACCTGTCTAGATTTTCGGTGGAAAGCCTTGCTGCTCTCTCGAATTCTCCGCAATAATATGCCGCCTCTGCTTCAGCCAATTTTCGTAATGGTTCCCAAATAGCTTCGCACTCTGTTTCATTCACTTCCATGCCTGCCCGGATTCGTCCAAGAGCGAGCGCTGCGCTATCTTGAAGACGTGAAGCCAGTAGCGCAGCGAACTGTTGCCTAACTTTGTCTGGCACAACAGCTAAGTGGGAAGGGTTGACCGTTTTCGCACGAATCATGGCCATCGTGCCTGTTTGACGGTTCAAATCAGCTTCGGAATCCATCTGTGAATTGGCGAACAACGAAAGGCTAGGGCCAAAGCTTGCCCACGGCGCGTTGTCGCCCATTCGGATCAATTCAAGACGAGCCTCTTCTGCGCCAGCTTTCTTCGACACGATTTTCGTCGCTGCTTGCACGATCTTTGATGAGAGTAAACCGTGGGTATGTGTAAGATGACCCCCGATTTCAACTCCTGCCTCGGCAACTGCTAGCAAAGCTTCTATTTCGTGTATCGAGCCGCTTTCGTATTTATTGATTAGCGCTGACTGATTTCCGGTACACCATTGGTCTAGGTCGCCAGATTCGAGAATCGGGCAAGGGACTAAGTATTTCAGGTCCGAAGTCAGCAAAAATGCGAGTTTCGAGAGCCTCGGATCGGCAATTTCCTCTTGCAGATCCAAGAGGAGCCTCGTGAGACCCCCTAGCACCTCAGATCGAATCACTGCGCAAACCGTTGCAACGCTGATGAAGGTTTCGTACAAGTCCAGGATTGGCGATGTAAATTCCCATCTCAGGATATCCGCAACGGTACTCGCCTTTCCGTCACAAAAACCTGTTAGTTTGAACAGGGCATAATTTCGGAGTGCCGGAATGTTCATCCATTCGGTAACACTCTTAGCGATCTTCCTTCGAAAGCTGAACGGATTAGTGGTGTCTTCATTTCGTTCGCTTATGTAATACGAAAAGAACTCAACATAAGTATTCTTGCCCTGACTACGAATTTGTTTTAGGAACGTCTTTTGGCTTTCAAGTCCTTTCCCGTTTTGGAGAGCAAATAGTCTTGAATCGACGCCCCACTGAGATAGTCCCACCTTAGCTTCCATAGCATCCAGCGCTCTTAGGCAAGCATCAACATCAGTCGACATTAGCAATTCTTCGTACTCGCTTCGTAGTTCAAGGTATTCGATGACAGTCTTCCTGTGGGCTAGTATCCAGTTCCCCGCCCAATGCAGCTCCAATTCTGGATGATCAAGTTCCTCCAAAACTCGCCGTTCGCGACGAATATGAGAGATTGAACGGGGCCGCAATCCGTAGTGGAAAGCGGGCGCGCGTAGGCTTGAAGTGGCCAACCACTCGGCGAGCTCTTTCAGGCGCCGAGCCGACACTAATGGTCGTACTGACGACACGGTGGCGAAAATATCCCGCGTTCCACGAAGGCTGTTCTTGATGGCCGTAGGGAGCTGGTTCATTGGTATAAAACTTAATGTAACGCAAAGGATAGAATTCTACAGAGTATTATTAATGTCTATAACACTCACAAATGAATCTTTGTCTTACGGTTTTTTGCGATCCAGAATCAAAGTCTAGAGTACGGGTATGTCCGATTTCGAGTGACCTCCGCTAAGGATGGTCTTCTGCCTTCGGATTCTGAGTGGGGGGCGCGTGTTGCCTATCCTCATTATTCTCTGATTTGTTTTTCACGAACGGGTCAATCCAGAAGAAAAACCGGGCACATCCTTTGTCCGCTACATCGACCGTTGTGGATTTCAGTGGCTGTGAAGTATAGACTTCTCCATCCGACTTTAACAAAACTGCATAACGACCTGGCGGTAGGCCAGTGATCTTGAAGTTCCCGTGACTATCGACGGTCGTGTCATAATTCTGACTTGTCCCATGAATTTCGACCTTCTGACCCACCTCTGGAATTGCCCGCCTGATCGACATGGTTCTGGGATTCTCTGGGCCTGTGAATCGAAATACAGTTCCATGTATCGTGGCTCCGTGCGGAGCCATCGGAAGCCCACGAAGGTATTTCAAATCATTAGCGGCATCCTTCGCCCATTTTGTTGAAGAAGAGATACTCACATACACCTCTCCGTTCCCCAGTCGTCGTCCGTAGACGAGATATTTGTGTCCTTTTGAAAACGGGTAACCGCACAGGTCACCACCTGAAGTTACAGTCACGACTTTCTCTGGCACCCCTATAAATGATTCATTCACTTGAAACGTAACTTGCAGTCGCATAGTGTGTTCATTTTTTCCGTCGAGAATGATGGGAACATCCTCTTGGCGCACGTCGGTTGCAAGACCGAGGAACACCACTGAAATGTTTGTCTGCCAAGCACTCTGACATGCTGGGGTTTCCCAGTCGGATTGACCTTCGCAGGAATGGTCTTCCGTTTTAATCTGAATTTGTGAGTTTTCAACAGGTGTAGGAGACGCGATCCGCTCGGTCGGTTCCTTCAGCTCGCCGAGTTTAGCTTTCTCTGGCTCAATAGCTTCGACGGGATCGACGAAGTCGATGCAGCAATCGTAGACTAATACTTTAAGAACGACGTTGATCCTTTGATGTTCGCCGGGTTTGACTTTCACACCACGCATCATTGAGACCACGAAGCCGGGACTTGTCACGCTCAAGTCGAACGTCCCTGATTGGAGTTTGACCGTTGCGTTTCCAGTTTCACCCGTCACTTGGTCTTTCTCGTTCCCCGATGAACGTTCAAGAATACGTACCCGTGCGTTGGGGATTGCACCGCCCAACGTGTCCGAAACCACGACGGTGACGAACGCGGAGTCCATTTCTTCCTGAGCGACTGCACAGTAGCTCGTCGCAAGCAGCAGGAAAAAACCGCAAATTCGACCCCCTAGAGAAGAAACCATAGCGAAACCATATCATGGGATTTCCCCAGGAAAAGAAACAAGGAAAGAGGGAGTGCCTGATTAGCCTGCTTCTGGGTAGTCCGTCGTGCTAACTCATGATTAGTCGCGGTTATCGGAGAATTCCTGCTAGTACTTCGTCATTTGCGGCTGCCCGCTAGCAGCCAAGCTAGCCGTCGCCGTCCTCTGGCTGAAAGGCTGTAGGCCACGCGGCCGCGCGCATCGCGGCTCCGGCGCAGCAAACCAAACCGATGCAACCGCACAAGGTAACTGTAGCTAGCCCGAATCGGGTAGAAGCGCGCGAGGAAAGCCCACTCCGGGGGACTTAGACGTCCACGACTATCGAAAATAGCCAAAGTTTGAGCCTTCCGAGCATTGTAACCAAGTGCCACGATTTTCCCTCGTTCTAGCCCGAACAACCCATAGAACACAGAAAACGACGTCCCGAACGACAATTCCGCACAAATAGCAAAACCTTGCAGCCTCGCCTCCAGTATTTTCGTGCGGCATCCGTTCGGCAACTGTGCGGTTTTTGTGCGGGAAAGATTTTAGGGTCCTCCCATGCCAGGTGTAACTAATCGTTCGAGACGCCGGCGCACTCGAAGCGCGTGCCAACGTGGAAGGTATATTGCAATCACCACCACCACCAACCTCTGCCACGCTGCCACTTTCTCGGCCTTCATATCGTCAGGTGCCTCCGCACGAGTCGCACTCCACCGCCATTCTCAGCTGCGCTGCAGACCTCAGCAGCCTGCATTCGAGTCTGCGTGGCCGTGCTGGAATGTTCCACGAGCTGCCGACCTCCGACATCCCACGTTATATAGTCATGACGGCCAAGCGCCGCGACTTTGTGAGCCACCTCATTGCCGCACCGCGCCGCGATTGCATCTAGGTCGCGAGGTTCCGTCTGCGAAAAAAGCACAAACTCATCGGTGAGGCTGGTGAGGGTCCGCGCACACTCGCTCGCACGCTGTGCCGTCCACGTAATATCTATCTGTCTGTGACGGCCGGTGCGAATCAGTTTGCCCAATACAGGGGGAAGGTAGGATGGCGAACAAATGAGGGGAACCTCTTCGATTCCGAAAACGAGATTCCCTCTCTGATAAAGAACACGCGCGACGCCTTCCACTTCCTCTTCCAGGTTCTCATCAGGAACATAGCCCGCCCCGAACTGCGAGCGCTTTCGATTCCAGCGAAAGAACGCTTCTAATTCTGGTAGCGAGCTAATTTCGTTTGGGAGCCATCCTTTCTTTCCACAATGCTCACTGAGAGGATCGAATACAACGAGACGATCAGCCGTTTTCAGCCTTTCGGCCAACATCGTAGATTTTCCGCTACCCTTGCGTCCGATGATGGCCACGATCCGGTTTTGCAGTTCTTTCCGGTTCCCGTTTTCCTGGCTCATTTCTGTGGACCCCATTCCTTAAATCGTGTTTTAACCCCACCGTCGCCACTAGTGCGCCCGAAGGCAAACCAGAACACGATCACGAGCAAGCCAACCATGCCGAACACGACTGCTCTGCCGGTCATCTCACTTGCTCGCCAAACCCGGCACCCTCAGTGAAGGGGTGATTCAACTCATCGTTCATGCCAGCCGAAGAACCAGGAGCCGCCGCACTTCCTTCCGCCTTTTGCTTGCGCGCTTTTTCCTTCGCCGCATTTACCTGCTTTTCCAGTTCATCCGTCTGCGCGAAACTCCAACGGACAAAGGAGACACTGACTTTGACCAAATCAGCATTCGCCAGCAACCACTCCGGCGAACGCCTATTTACACACTCGGCCATCGCGCTAGCCAACTCACGATCTGCCTCCGGCGTGCGCGCTGCCGTTAATTCCGACAAACCGTAGATGCGCCGATAAAGCAGAACCATGCCGGAATCGAGCCCGCGAACTAAAGGGAGTAAATCTGCGTCGTTGTACTCCAACTTTTTCGGCAGCACTTTGCCGGGGAGAATCTCCGCCATCATCGCGCCCGCGCTTTTCTTTTTCGGCGATTCGACAGCGGCCAGAGAAACCTTGCTAGCAATCAGCCGTCGCAAGGCAACATTCGGCTTGCAACCGTGGCGATTCGCTAACTCGGCGACTTTTTGCTCATCAAGCGAGAGGTTGCAAAAAGCTTCGCCTCCACCCGGATCAGCTGCGAGCGACGCGCTGGTTTTCAGAACATCGTCCAGCCAAGCGCCCACAGCCTCGCTAGTAGCTTCGGGAACTTCCGAACAGACACGCAGCTTGTACTCTTTCATAGACCACCTCGTTTTCTAGTTTCCCCTCGGGGAAAACTTGGGTGCAAAATGGGCGCAAAACCCCACTTTCAGGTGCGAAATTCGAGGGTTGCGGGAGAAAGGGAACACTGGATCGACGAGCCTTAGCTAGACCTCGCCGAAACCGAGCGAGATATTGGCCGCGCCATCTGGCCACTAGGCTGCCACCTGAACGCGGAATTCAATCTGGGGCTGCAACGAGCGATTCTGGCCCCCGGCACCACCAGTTCGCGCCATCGCGCTATCTCCAAAGAAATCTACACTTGCCCGCGCTTCGTAGCCCGGTTTGCCTTCGCCCTCAACCTGACTGAGGACGAATGAGCCAAAGTGCTCTGCCAGCGCAGCACGTGCCTCGTCTACGCTCTCCGGATCGTCAATCAAACGCCGGATATTGGCGAGTCTCGAGATGGCGAACATCCGTAACTCGTTCAGCTTGGCGCGGACGGAACCGCGCTTTGGCCGCTTATTTCAGTCGCCGATTGCGCGCGATACGCTTCTCAAGTTCCTGCATTGGCCGCAGATACTGAAGCCCAAGTTCTGCGTGTGCCTTCAATGCTTTCCTGGCACTAACGGCCAGTGCGGTAGCGCGTGCGGATTCGCCGAGGTCGAGGTAGCACTCGGCGAGCGCAATTTGCCCAACGGCCAAACCCGGGCTGATCGGTTCCACGATGGCCTCCCGCAATTCGACGGACCGTTGCAACAGCGGGAGCGCCTCAGAAGCATGCCCCAGCTTCAAATCCGCGCGACCCTGGATCAGCGCTGCACGAGCTTCGAGCGGCTTGACGTATTCCCGTACGGAGCTGGGGGCAACCTGCTGGATCACTTGTGCAGCGAGCCGAGCCGCAGTATCGGCGTCGCCACGCTCGAGAGCCAGGTCAGCCTTCAACGTCTGCAGCCTCAGTGCATCGGCTGGCAGTGCGCCCTCTGCCGGCGCGAGAGGATGAAAGTTGTCCGCAACGGACTCCGCTTCGCCAACGCGCCCGGTAATCATCAGGTACCTGGCCCGGTTGTCCAATGCCAGGAAGGAGGTTGGAACCTTCGACTTGGCAAAAAGACCATCCGCCTCGTCCATCGCACGCACGGCTTCGGAATAGCGTCCCATCTCCGTAAAGATGAAGGCCTGGAGCTGCAGCATCGAACCCAGATAGCTTGTGCCCGGCCGGTTTTTGCGCCGGTTTTCCACGGCTTTTGTAACGTAGGTCAGGCTCTCTTCAAGCCGTCCGTCATACGCGAGCGACCGCCCGTATTCGAGAAACACTTGCGGCGCAAAAAATGGATCGTCGGCGCCGCGCGTGCGCAGCAGAATGTCTTTGGCGTGCTCGATATCCTCCAAGCCTTCCTTCGTGCGTGACGATCCGCCAAGAAACATCCCCAGCCGCAATTCCGTTTCGAGCGTGTCCACGTGATCCTCGCCGTTGAGCTTTCGTGACACCTCGAGGGCCTTCCGAAAACTCGTCTCTGCAGGACCGAACTCCGTCAAGCTCTGTTGCGTCTGCCCCAGGTAGGCATAGAAGCGCGACAGCGTGGCGTTAGGATCTCCATTCACCTTGACTGACGCCTGGATCGCTTCGACCAGCAGCGGTTCCGCCTGGCGGTGCTGGGCATTATCCGCGAGCAGAACACCATACTGGTACAACGCTTCGGCAAGCTCGGGATCACCGGGATACTTTCGATAGACCTGTACGGCTTGATGCGCGAACTCGATCGCTCGCGGCAGATCCGTGGTCTCGTACTGCTGGGCGAGCGTGTTGGACAGCGTTCCACGCTGCTTTGAGGTGAAGTCGCGGCGTTGATCCAGGATGCGTTTCGCCTCCAGCAGCACGCCCTCTCTCTCATTCACAGAGCGAGATTGATGCATCGCGCTTGCCAGGCCGATCAACGCGCCGGCGAGTTCCTCGGAATTGTTGCCGTACCTCTTGCGCGTCAGGTCGACGTCCTTTCGCCGCAGGTTGACCGTCTCGTCTCCCAGCCCCAGGTCGAAGTACAAGGTGCTCAGCGTATCCAGCATCCGGAGCTTCGCTTCGGGCACGTCGTTCAACTCCCCGTCGATCTTGTGTGCGCCGAGGTCCAGCAATTCGCGCGCGGTGGTCTGCCGCGCTTTGAGCGGATCGTCCTGGAACGCACTGTTGGCCACGAAAATATCCTCCAGGAATTTCTCCATGGAGGTCGCAATGCGCGACTCACGGCGCGCGATGTGCTCCTGCCACAGGGCGGATCCCAGGCCCACCGCAAGCGCCAGGAGAACGGCAGAGACTGCCGCGACGGTCCATCGCCGCCGCGCCAGGAACTTCCTCGTCCGGTACCACTTGCTTTCCGGTCGCGCGAGCACCGGCTCACCGTCAAGATAGCGCCGCAAGTCTTCCGCAAACGCATCGGCGCTGACATAACGCTCGGCCGGTTGTTTGCGCAACCCCTTCAGCAGAATCGCCTCAACATCGCCGCGCAGTTGACGACGCAGTTTTTCTGGCGTCGTCGCACGCTTCTCCGCCACGGCCGGCCCCTCGGTGTCCGTAGCGGTCGAGGCACGCGGCGCGTCCGTTTCCACGATGGACTTCACCAGGTCCGCTGGTGAATGCGGCCCAGGACCGGTCGGGTGCTGGCCCGTGAGCAGCAAATAAAGCAGAACAGCAAGCTCGTAGACATCCGTTGCGGTCGTAATCACTCCGCCAGTGAGCTGCTCCGGCGCGGCAAACTGCGGCGTGAACGCTCCTCCCGCCTCTAGAGTGAGCATTGTTGCGGCGCCGTGCCGGCCTCCTCCTTCAAGCAACTTGGCGATACCGAAGTCCAGCAGCTTGACGACGCCGTCATTGCTCACCAGTACGTTGGATGGCTTGATGTCGCGATGAACGATCAGGTTCGCGTGCGCATGCGCCACGGCGCGCAACACATCCAGGAACAGGCGAATCCTCGAGCGCACGTCCAGATTGCGTTTATCGCAAAACGTGTCGATTGGTTGGCCCTCCACGTATTCGAGGACCAGATACGGCTGTCCTGTCTCGCTCACGCCGGCATCCAGAAGCTCGGCGATGTTGGGATGGGAAAGGCGCCCGAGGATCGCACCTTCCCGTCGGAACCTCGCTCCCGCCCCTTGCCCCACCAGTGAAGCGCTCAAAAATTTGACCGCCGCCTTACGCTCGAAACGTCCGTCACTGCGCTCCGCCAGCCAGACCGTGCCCATTCCGCCTTGCCCGATGGGCGAAATCAAGCGATAGGCCCCCACGGTCTGTCCCTGGAGGCCGACGCGGGCGAGAGTAAAGGACGGGCCCTGTTCCAAGAATCGGTCCAGTTGCGCTACAAAATGTTCGTCGAGCAGTTCCTCAAGTTGGCTGGCGAGTTCTGGCTGCTCGGCGCGAAGAGACTCCAGCCAGATTGCGCGTTCGTGTTCCGAGAGTGCGAGCGCTTTATCTAGATACGGACTCAATGCCCGCCACCCGCCTGAACTTAGGGTCGACATGAATGCCTCGCGATCAGAGATCGATGTAGAGGACCCGGGACCTTCCATTTAGATACGGTATTAAGGTCTTTCTCGCAGCCAATACATAAACAAGCTTCCTGTGCTTCAAAGTTCTTCTGTGAACAGTCATGGCTGGTTTCCGGTTGATAGAGATTCTCATGGTGCCCCCACTTTGCGCGGATTCTACCACGGCCCAAGTCTCTCGCAGGCCGATTCAGGCTCAGTTCTTCCGCACATTTGCGTTGCGCTACGCTTTAGGGTTGAATCCAAGTTCGTTTCTCTTGGAAGGTGCTGCGATGGTGTGGGGACATAGGCAATCTGGCTCGTAATCTGCCCGACTAAGACGGTGACGGACAAGCGAATTTGCGCGCAGCCACGACGACCGACGGGATTCTGAACTCTAGATCTGGCGGGACCCAGACCCATCAGGCAGCGGCCACCCACTCGAACCGAGCAGGCAGACGTTTGGTCCACCTCCCTCCCCCGGCACCACCGATACTGCCACACCCAACAAAATTCCAAGTACCCGAAGCGATACGAGCATCGCCGTTCGGCGTGAGCGCAATGCGCTCGATGTGTTTTTCGGGGATCGTACGACAATTTGAATGCCGAGGCCTCGCGGAAGGTGACGACGGCTCTATGCCGGGTAGGATGGGGGAACTTTTCCAATTCCAAGAGTGTTGGAGCTGGCGTTTACGAGTGTAAAATCAATTTTGGCCCCGGCTCCCTCTTGCAGTGCTTTCTGCTCGGCTACGTATTCCCAGGCTCGAATGCGGGCCACTATCGAGGGACGCTTTCTCAAAGCCGGAACCGAAACCGCGTGCTTTCTCGCTCGAATCGCGGCAAACAGCGTATTGATTTGATCCTTCAAAAACAGAGGTTTTGGGCAGCGAGGCAAAAGGCATTGTATGAGACATTACGGTCTGGCGACAGGAACCAATTCACTCAAAACCGCGTTTCGTACGTGCGCTCTTACTTGATTCCGCCCAGATGCCTTGGCGAGGTACAAAGCATGGTCGGCACGAGTAAGGACTTCCCGAAACGTCACTTTTTCCGTCCCATCATATCCAGCGATGCCGAAACTTGCCGTAAGGGGAATCTGCTGACCATTCAGGCTGCAATCCTCATCGGCGAAGTCCGCTCTTAGACGCTCAATAGTTTGAACAATTGCCTTCTTGTTGCCGTGCGACATCACGATCAAGAACTCATCGCCGCCGAGTCGGCCACAAATGTCGGCAGCACGGGTGTGGGCCTTGAGGATCGTCGCAAAGCGCTTGATCGCCTCATCGCCAGCGAAATGGCCGTAGGTATCGTTTACTAGCTTGAATTTGTCCAAATCTGTCACAACAACCCATAGATTGAATTTGTGCCGGATTGCCGCGCTGAGTTGTTTCGCAGCGAATTCTTCGACCGCCAGCCTGTTAGGCAAGCCCGTCAGGTGGTCTGTCCTGGCAGCCTTTTCAAGCAGAGCGTTCTTGGCTTCGATTTCTCGGCCCATCTGAACGGTTCTGCAACCTACCCGAATTCGGGCTAACAGCTCCCCGGCATCAAATGGCTTGGTGAGGTAGTCGTCCGCTCCAGCGTCCAAGGCTTCGATGAGGTCTTCCTTCTCGGACTTCTGGGTGACTAAAATTATGTACGTGGAGATATCTTGTGCTTTACGAACCTGGCGACAAAGCTCAACACCGGTCACGTCGGGCATCATCCAGTCCGTGATGATAATGTCGGGGCGAAATTGTGCGAAGGCATCCAGCGCTTCTCGTCCGTTCGTAACGGAGCAGAGTTCATAGGGCTTATTCGCAAGAATGGCTTCTAGAAGCTTTCGACACAGTGCCGAGTCTTCGGCAATGAGTATGCGAGGAACGAATTGTTGTCCAGCAATCATCGGGTTTGTACTGCAATAAATTAGCACCGGGTTTTCTAGGGCAAAAATCGCAGGTCGACCGGCGCTCGTTCATTTTAAGTATATGGATACGAATCCCGACTAGAATAGGACCTCGGTTTTCGTGTGCCCAATGCGCTAGTTACCAGATGCAGTGGAGAGGCGACATAGCGTTCCCACAACCTCCCGCGTCAGCCGAACCGCGTAAACGATAGGTCACCGACCACTAGGTCCTGAACGTCGGCATGGAGGACCACCATTACTCCTGTGGACCGTAAGCGGCTGGTGAGAACCGTCTAGACGAATTGAGAGTAAATAAGGATGCTGCCCGATGTGGGCACATCGATAAGTGTCCACGAGGGATAAGTGGACATATCCGAGCAGGCCAACCTTGAGGGGATACTCAAGGGAGAAACAAGACGGCGGCGATCGATTGAAGAGAAGCGACGAATCGTCGAAGAGACGTTAGAGGCTGGTGCATCGGTAGCGCGCGTGGCGCGGCGGCACGCAGTCAACGCCAACCAAGTGTTTTACTGGCGCAAGAAGTATCACGAAGGACGGCTGGGAAAGAGCCCGTCCAGCAAGCTCCTACCCGTAACAGTCTCGGACAATGTAGAGAGTAAATGCAGGCGCGTTGGCAGTACGTCTGAGCCATGGTCTGTCGGGACGATGGAGATAAAGCTTTCGAGAGGAACACTTCGAATCGCTGGGGCCGTGGACGTAGTGACGCTGCGTGCGGTACTTGAGTGTCTAGCGGGATGATCGGGCTGCCGGCAGGAACTCGCATCTGGATCGCCGCAGGAGTAACCGACTTGCGGCGCGGATTCACCGGGCTCAGTGGCATGGTGCAGACGGCGCTTAAGGAAAATCCGTTCTCGGGACAGGTCTTCGTCTTCCGAGGTCGGCGTGGTGACCTGATCAAGATGTTGTGGTGGGACGGCGATGGTCTGTGTCTTTTTGCAAAAAGAATTGAACGAGGAAAATTCACGTGGCCACAAGCGACGAGTGGAACGGTGGCGTTAACGCCCGCACAATTATCGATGTTGCTTGAGGGAATCGATTGGCGGCGTCCGGTACGCAGTTACGATCCGCAAATGGCGGTGTGAAAGAAAATATTTTGGTTTTTCTTGTACGTTTTAATCATGCTGTAAAAAAAGTGCGGTATGTTCGCGTGCAATGGATGCCGCCACAACGCGCGACCTCGATCAACTCGATTCCGAAGCATTAAAAGCACTCATCCTGGCACTGCGTGAGCAAGTCTTCTCGCATCGGAAACAGCTCACCACACAACAAGAAGAAATCCTTTCGCAGCGCGAGCAGCTTGCCTCGCGCGATGTGGAAATCGAACACTTGAAGCTGCTGATCGCGAAACTGCGTCGCCAGCAGTTCGGCCGCTCGTCGGAGAAGCGAGAACACCAGATCGAACAACTGGAACTGCGGCTGGAAGAACTGGAAGCAAGACGAACCAAAGAAACAGTTGCGGTAAAAGAATCAGCTTCGGCGAGCACCCCGGCAGCACGACCCGTGCGGCGACCGTTGCCAGAGCACTTGCCACGAGAAGTGCGGAAGTTCCTTCCGAAGCAAGAAGCTTGTCCAGACTGTGGCGGCCAGCTGAAACATCTTGGCGAAGACGTCTCGGAAATCCTGGAGTACGTGCCGGCCAGTCTCAAAGTCATTCAGTACATACGTCCCAAGCTGGCTTGCGCGTGTTGCGATCGCATCCTGCAGGTTGCAGCGCCGAGTCGACCGATCGAGCGAAGCATTGCTGGTTCTGGGCTTCTGGCACATATCCTGACATCGAAATATTGTGATTATGTTGGGTTTGCGGTTATGTGACGCTCGGTCTTGGGAAGGGCCTAGACAGAGGGTTTCTCAGAACTGAGCGTCACATAAGTGTGGCCTAGATTTGAGCAAGGAAGGACATCAGATCGGGATCCTCACTCCAACGTTTCGGTGATCGGGTGGTCTTTACTGCACACAGACCAAGAGCCTTGGCTTTCATTTCAAGGTCAGTTTCGGCGTAGATGTTGGTAGTGTTGATGGAGACGTGGCCGAGCCAGGCACGGATCGTATTGATGTCAACGCCGGCGCGAAGAAGATGAGTGGCTGTTGTGTGTCGGATGGTGTGAGGGCCGATCCGTTTCTTCCGCATCTCCGGCACGCGGCTCATGGCGGCGCGCGCATATCGCGTCACGATCTCATGGATACCGAAGCGTGTCAGCGGCTCGGAGCGCCGATTGAGGAACACTCGCTCCTTGCCGTTCCGCCCAGCGACAAGGTTTCTCAACGTCACTGTCGTGGAGGCCCACAACGGACAGATGCGAACCTTACCACCCTTTCCGTGAAGGCGCACCGAAGACAAGGTACCGTCTGCGCCGTAGTGCAGGCTGAGATCTTCGATGCATAGTTTTGCCGCTTCTTCTGCGCGTGCTCCCGAGTTATACAGAAAAAGCAGCAGGGTGTGATCCCGATAGCCGAGCTTTGTGATCGGACTGGGAGCATCCAATAGAGCATCGATCTCCGGCTTTTCGAGATAACAGACTGGCGTGGGAGCTGACCGCTTGGACTTGACGGCGCGGAGTCGAGCACACCAGTCCAGATACTCGGGGCAGCGTTCTGCGATGAAGCCGGACAGCGCATGGATGGCCGCCAGACGCTGATTGCGGCTGGAGATGCTGCATTTCCGCTTTTCTTCGATGTGCAATAGGAACGCGCGCAGCAGGTCCGCATCGATGTCGGGGACGAGCAGTTCGTCCACTCTCTTGTGCATCTTCGTAGCCACGAACACAACAAGCAGGCGAACGGCATCGCGATAGCTCTGTTGTGTGTTACGGGCCAGATTTCGCTCTCCGACGAGATATTCCATCAGGAAGCGCCTGATCCAAGAGCCGAGGGCCGACCTATTGTTCATGGCGCCCTCCATATGCGTAGTCCTGGAAACGGCGGTTGGCTTCTGCCAGCAACTCTGGCGTCATGGTCAGGTAACACTGGGTCGAGTGCAGATCGACGTGTCCCAGGTAGGTGGAGAGTGCAGGCAGAAGGGTCTGCACGTCCGCACCTTTCCGATACCATTCCGTTAGTCTGTGGACGGCGAACGTGTGCCGCAGGTCATGCAGCCGCGGCTGATGAGAACTCGTGTCACTTCGGCGAACGCCCGCAAGTCTGCGCAGCCGCCGGAAGGTGAAATTTAGCTGGCTGTGGCCGAGAGGCTTATGCTGCCGCGACTGGAAAAGAGACCGGTAGTGGTGATTCCATCTTCCCGGCGTGTCCAGATAGTTCCGAAGCAGCCGAACCACATCCCTTCCCAGAGGGACAAGTCTGGACTTGTAGAACTTCGTGCCGCGGACGGTAATCACGCTGTTATCGAGATCCACATCAGCAAGGCGCAGTCTCAGCGCTTCACCCACGCGCATGCCCGTTCCGTAGAGGAACAGCAGCAGGGTGTGAAGCGTGATTGCGGATATCCGGCACTCCACATTTCGCTGACAGCGAGGAACGGCCTCCAACAACAGTTGAAGCTCGCGACGAGGGTAGATATACGGAACGAAGGTCGGCGTATACCTGGGAGCCGCCGGTGGCATCGGAACAGTCTTCAGCTTTCCACGGCACCGCCAGTACACGAAGAAGTCTCGCAACGCCCCATATTTCCGCCGCCAAGTTGCGGGCCCAGTTTGTGGAACATCCAGGAACTGTTTCACCTCCGTAGGCGTGATCCCTCGGAGAGACCTGTCACTGTAACGACGGGAGAACGAGCGGAGTGCAACGGCTGGGCTCTCGAACTTCTGGCCCGTCGCGCGCCGGTGCAAAACATACATATCGACCACCACCGCAAGCTTCATAGCAGACCTCCCAGATCGAAGTCCGCTACGCGGCGCAGCTGTTGCAGGTGAACTTTGGCATAGATGCTCGTGGATCTGGAGTCACGATGACCTAACAGATCCCCGATCTGCTTCAAGGATGCGCCTTGCTCCAGCAAATGGGTGGCACACGCATGCCGCAGACAGTGTGGTCCGCGTCGCCGGCATCGGATGCCTACCGCTTCCATTCTTGTGCTCGTGATGCGCCAGAGGCTGCTGTGCCCGATGCCTCGGTAAGGTGGTTTCAGCGTGAGGAACAGACTCGGATTGGAGGACCGTGGGCGCGCCTTCCGGATGTATGCAATGATGGCGTCACCAACTTCATGCTGCAGAGGATATTTTTGTGCTCCTCCGCGTTTGGAGTGGTTCACCGTGAACGTCTCCGAGCGCCAGTCGAAGTCGCTCAACAGCAGACGCGATATCTCCCCACTGCGCAACCCGTAAACCACCAGGAGGGACAAGACAGCTCTGGCTCGCAGCGCGGCGGCATTATTTCCCCTTACACTTCCGAGCAGCCGCCGCACCTGCTTCCACTCTGGTCCTTCGGGTAATCCTTCTTGTGCATAGAGCCTGGGCGAGGTGATGCCTTCCCCGATGCCCGGCCTGCACCAGCCACGTTGTTCCGCGTATCGGAAGAAGGACCGCAGCGCGTCGGCGTAACCACGCGCCGACTTGCGGCTCCAGCCGTTCGTTCCCTTGAAGATCAGGAAGTCGTCTACATCCCTGAGCCGCACGGAAGCGAGTGAACGGCATCGCTCGGAAAACCACTTGAGAAACAGCGATGTCTTGTTCCGGTGCGACCGCACCGTCAGCGCCGACATTCCCCTTTCCTCCGTCATCCATCTCGCAAAATCATCTACCTCGTCTGCGAACCGCATGCGAGGAATCGCCGGCCTCTTCAACACGCCTGCGAAATGCAACCATTTCTTCGCTACATATGTGAAGTAACTTCCTGAATGCTTGTAGGATCGTATATTGGGATTCGACCGCTGTTGCCGTGTCCACCGTTCGGCGGCCTCTTGGATTTCGTCTATCCACACATCGCGCAACCGAGCCAGTTTCAGCAACCTCATGACGTTCAGCAATTGCCATGACACGCCGCGTGCTGCCGCAAGGCTGGTGCCCTGCTTAAGCAAGTGTTCCAGAAAAGTTGTACGTTCTCGAAGTAGCGGGGCTTCCTCTTGACGGGCAATGTAAAACGGTTCTTCCAGTCGCAACAGAGTTCTCAGCATTTACCGGGATCCTTTCCATCCCGGATCATGCTAAGATCGCCAGAAGTCTCTTCAGCCCTTACGTTATGTTGCCTTCAGATTCGCAACACACAGTATTCATGCGCCATTTCCCCCACATCACAACATAACGGGCAACCCAACATAATCACAGTTATGTTGTGCACAACATAACGCTGATCATCTTCCTCTCTATCGGCAGTCGCAGATCTATGCTCGCGTAGGCGTGGAGTTGGATCGCTCCACCCTGGCGGAGTGGGTCGGTGGATCCAGCCGACTACTTGCGCCGCTGGTCGAAGCGTTGCGACGTCACGTGATGGCGGCTGGGAAACTACATGCGGATGACACGCCAGTTCCGGTGCTGGCACCAGGGTTGGGTAAAACCAAGACGGGGCGGCTGTGGACGTACGTGCGCGACGATCGTCCCGCAGGCAATAGCACACCAGCTGCGGTGTGGTTCGCATATTCACCGGATCGCAAGGGCGAACACCCGCGATCCCACCTGAGCAACTTTACGGGCACACTGCAAGCGGATGGTTACGCGGGTTTTGATCAGATCTACGAAGCGGGGCGCATTCAGGAAGCAGCCTGCTGGGCGCACATGCGGAGAAAGTTCTACGATCTCGAAGTTGCGCACAGATCCCCGGTTGCGACTGAGGCTTTGGAGCGCATCGCGGCGTTGTATGCCATCGAAAAAGAAATAAGAGGGCACCCGCCTGACGAGCGGCGTGAGGTTCGCAACACCCGCAGCAGACCGTTGCTGGACTCGCTGAAACAATGGTTGGAAGAGACCTTAGGGAAACTTTCTCGAAAATCCGATACGGCCATGGCTGTTCGTTACGCACTCGGACGGTGGGAAGCGTTGATGCGCTTCTGTGATGACGGCCGCATCGAAATCGATAATAATGCTGCCGAGCGGGCGTTGCGGGTCGTGGCGCTGGGCAGAAAGAATTTTCTTTTTGCGGGTTCCGATAGTGGTGGAGAGAGTGCCGCGGCGATCTACAGTCTGGTTGGCAGTGCCAAGCTAAACGGAGTCGATCCCGAAAGTTATCTACGGAACGTGTTGTCCCGCATCGCGGATCATCCGATCAAGCACATCGAGGAGTTGCTCCCGTGGAACGTCGCCGCAAGTCTACAGCTCCCCAACCAAGAGGCAGCATAGAAGAAGGCACCGCTACGAACGTTCCCACCAACCGTCTTCCAGACTTGCCTTACATCGAAGAGACAATCGAACACGGTGGAATCAGCATCGGAGTCATTCCCCCGCTGAGGGAATGTATCGCCGTGGCCCACGAGGGGCGCCACACACTAGCCATGCTGAAACGTCAGAAAGGTGAATCTCTGGCACAGCTGTTGTCCCGGCTGGATCTCGCCATCGCCAGAGCTCACACCGACGACATTTTCACCGACGAGATAAACCCGCAGTCAAAATAGCAGCGCCCCTAGCAGTTGCATCCCATCGGCACAAGACGGCCTGAAGCGAACGCTTACTGTGGACCGCAGGTCCCCGCTTGATCAAACCAATGTCCTTCTTCGTGATTCGTGCGAGGATGCTCGGCGCAGGAGCGTGGACTGAACTCGCTAAGAATCTGCGCTAGTAGGGATTTCGCGGACCGCGATCGGGCGAGCGGAGGAGATCGACCGAGAATTGCCGATCACCGTTCAGGAGTTGGTTGGAGTATTGGTGGCTGAGGAAGGAAACGGCTCTGCGAAAAAGGCCGTTTAAATGCGTGCTAGCCGGCGCCAGCTTTAACAGCGAGGTTAGCCGCGGAACTATCGGAGAAGAAACAACGTTTGAGTTGGAGACGCCAGTCCGGCAGCGAAACCCCGAACTTCTGCATCAGAAGGGAGTTCGAAAGGACAGAATAGGCCGGGCGGGGCGTGGGAGAATGAAACTCCTCCGTGGAGATGGGTGTAACGCGATCGGCGATCCACTGGCGTCCCTTGGTAGCGTCGGCTAGCCATTTCCGAGGGTGTGGCGTGGACAATGCTTCCTCCCGGATAGCCTTGGCGAAGTCGTACCAAGTCGTTTGTCCCGCGGCGCTCACATGATAGGTTCCGCTAACTTCGGAAAAAGCAAACGGGCCGCGATTTCGATCATTCATGCGGGTGAGAATCTCGCAAGTTGCGGCGGCTAGTTCCGAAGCACACGTTGGAGATCCTACTTGATCGCTTACAACTCTCAGCTCATCCCTGTCCGTAGCAAGACGCAAAATCGTGAGCAGGAAATTTTTGCCACGCGTGGCATATACCCAGGCCGTGCGAAAAATCAGGTGCGACACACCTGAGGCTCGAATCGCTTGTTCACCGGCAAATTTGGTCTTACCGTAAACGTTGATCGGATTTGCGGAATCGGTCTCATCGTATGGGGTTCTTTTCGTTCCGTCGAAAATATAGTCGGTGGAAAAATGCAAAAGAACCGCGCCAATTTTTTTCGCTTCGACAGCCATTACTTCGGGGGCTTCCGCGTTGACCATTTGCGCCGTCGCTTCGTCCGTTTCCGCACGATCTACGGCTGTATAAGCTGCGGCATTGATGATGAGTTGAGGCCGCACTTCTCTGATTGTCTGCCGGACGCCCGCGGGTTTCGAAAGATCCAACTGGCTATGGTCAGGGGCAACTACCTCGCCCAATTGGGACAAAAGCGGCAAGAGCTCGCCTCCAACTTGACCGCTTCCCCCTGTCAGCAATATGACCGGCCTCATTTCGCCGTATACTCCGGCAGAAATTCGCGAGGAACTTGGGAAAGCGGTGAATATTGTGCGTCTCTGGCAGAAAGGACAGGCTCCGCAGCTCCCCATCCTATATTTAGATCTGGATCATTCCAGGCAACGCCGTGCTCGTCCGCAGGATTGTAGAAATCGCTGCACTTGTAAAGGAATTGAACCGTTTCCGATAGCGCCAGGAAACCGTGAGCGAAACCAACTGGAACATAAATCTGATTTTGTTGTTCCGAGGAGAGAAGCACGCTCGTCCATTTCCCAAAATTCGGTGACCCGAAGCGTATGTCCACTGCAACGTCCAAGACCTTGCCTTGAACGACCCTGCAAAGCTTCGCTTGCGGTTGCCGTAGTTGATAGTGAAGGCCACGGAGAGTGCCGCAGACCGAGCAGGAGAGGTTGTCTTGGAGGAAGGCGTCCGTGATACCGAGGCCGGCGAACTTCACCTGGTGGTAGGTTTCGATGAAGCAGCCGCGGCCGTCGCGGTGGATAACGGGCCGCAGCTCAAACACGCCTGGAAGACTTGTGTCGATTCGTTGCATTAACCCCGATGCTCGCTGGCCTGCAGGTCCGTAGCAGGCTTTAAACTGGACGTTCAGAAAATTCATTCAGAAGTTGTCGGCCCGGCGCTCGCAATCGCGTGAAGAGACTGCTCACGATTCAAATAATATTTCTCATAGTAGGTGAGATATTCGCCGCAACGAACGCCGGCGAGCCAGGGGCCAGAATTTTCGTACCAGTCAATGGTCTGGCGGAGGCCGTCGTCTAGGGAGATGAGGGGTTTCCAGCCCAGCTCATCTTTTATTTTCTCGCAGTTAAGCGCATAGCGACGGTCGTGGCCCGGCCGATCTCGGACATACGTTAACAGACTCTCGGGCTTCCCTGTGAGTTGCAGAATGCGTCGCGCCAAGGTCAGGTTTTCCTCGAGGTCAAGTCCGCCGATATTGTAAACCTCTCCTATTTTGCCCTTCTCGAGAACAGCGAGAATTCCCCCGCAGTTGTCCTCGACGTGCAGCCAATCGCGTTGCTGCTTGCCGTCGCCATAAACGGGGAACACCTGGTTGCTCATAGCATTTGTGATCATGAGTGGAACGAATTTCTCTGGAAACTGATAGGGACCGTAATTGTTCGAAGAACGCGTGATCACGGCAGGAAAATCATAAGTGCGGACGTACGATCGAACCAAGAGATCAGCGCCCGCCTTGGAAGCTGAGTACGGGCTACTAGGCTGCAGCGGAGACCTTTCATCGGCGAATTCATTGGGAGAGATATCGCCATAAACCTCGTCGGTTGAAATGTGCACGAAGCGAGGTATCGAAAGCTTACGTGCCACCTCCAAAATCGTAAAAGTGCCGGTGATGTTTGTGCGGATCACAGGCGACGGCTCATAAATACTCCGATCGACATGGGATTCCGCCGCAAAATGAACGACTGCATCACAGCCGCGCATCGCGCTTTCCAGAAGACTAGCGTCGCAGATATCTCCCTTCACGAACCCATAATTGGGATGGGCGGAAACTTGTTCAAGGTTCGCCAGGTTTCCGGCATACGTCAGCTTGTCGTAGTTCACGACTGTGTATTTCCGCCCCAACGCCAGAATGTAGCGAATGAAGTTCGAGCCGATAAACCCAGCGCCGCCTGTCACTAGTATTTTCATTGGCCTGCTTTCCGAACAGCGGCAGCGGCGGCATCAGCTTCCTCACTGATTTTGTTAGCACCGGTTTTGGCTACCAGATGGTTAGCCCGAAGGAGAGATTCGAAGGTTCCGGCGTCGGTCCACCATCCGTCCAGAGTCTCGTAGGTCAGTGTACCCTCTTGAACATAAAAATTATTGACGTCGGTGATCTCCAGCTCTCCCCGTCCTGAAGGCTTCAACCGATGAATCTTCTCGAAAACCGTAGTGTCGTAGAGATAGACTCCGATTACGGCAAAATTGGACTTGGGCGTTCTCGGTTTTTCCTCGATACCTACGACGTAATCCCCGCGAATCTCGGCAACGCCAAATCTCTCCGCGTCGGCAACTTCCTTCAAGAGAATCTTCGCTCCGCGTCTTTGCTGCCGGAACGCATCGACAGCTCTGCAAATATTCATCTCGATGATGTTGTCTCCCAGCACCACGCACACTGGATTGCCGTCCGCAAAATCCTCCGCCAATCCAAGCGCCTCCGCGATTCCCCCTTCTCCTTCTTGGTATGTATAATTCAAATGCTTTAGGCCAAAATCACGTCCGTTACCGAGAAGCCGCAGAAAGTCCCCAGCGTTTTTCCCGCCCGTCACTAAAAGGATTTCCTGGATGCCCGCGTTCACAAGCGTCTGAATCGGGTAATACACCATCGGTTTGTCGTATACAGGAAGCAGGTGCTTATTTGTGACCTTCGTCAGTGGGTTCAGCCGGCTGCCCGTTCCGCCCGCAAGCACGACGCCTTTCATACGCCCTCCTCGCATTCAGAATGCAGCTACGGATTCGTTCTCCACGACTACTTGCAAAAACTCTCCGGTAGCTCGTTCCTTACACTTCCCTTTTGGGCTCACTGTTTTTGCCATATCAATCCGCCATTGTCCCTGCCGCGATCGAGCGAGTCTTTTCGTTCCTGCCGTGCTCGCTAGTCTTCTCTTCTTCTAGTCGCGCCGTCGCTCTTTCAATCGCCCCAGAAAGCGCGCACCGAAATTCGGCGGTCAGCATATTCAGATCCAGCGCCACCGGATTCTGGTTGGACATCCTTATCAACGACAGGTAGCCCCATCGGCTAGCCCCTCCGTTCATCAGTTCCAGCTTCAGCTCCCACGGCGCTTCCGCGATTTCTCGTTCGCACCACGAATAGAGCCACGCTCCATCCGGCAAATAACTCATGGGCTGAATCGTCGACGATGAATATCCGTTCTTGCCGCACTTTTGAAATCGCACGGCGTCAAATCCGATCGGCTCCAGCGTGTTCTTCAGAATCTGGCACATCTGCCCGAGTTCCTCGCACTCGCCCAGCTTCTCCGCCGCCACCCGGATCGCTACATGATTCGCCAGCACTTGCCGCCGCCGGCTCACTCGTTGCAGCACCGATAGCAGCTCCGCAAATTCCTGATACCGCAGCTGCTGCACTCCCAGAAAAATCCCTATTCCCACCACCGCCAGCACCAACGCGATCGCTCTTCTCTGCTGCAGCAATATCAGGCTCATGAATCCGAATCCCGCCGTCACGGCGTACAGCGTCAGCACCGCATCTCTCTGCGACAGTCCCCGCCTCACTAATTTGTGGTGAATATGCGATTTGTCTCCGTCGAACAGCGGCTTTCTCGCCACGAACCGCCGCGCCACCGCCAGCACCACGTCCAGTATGGGAAATCCCAACGACACGACCGGTATCGCAATCGCCACAATCGTCGGCGCCTTCTGCGAACCCGCCAATCCCAGCGCCGCCAGCATGAATCCGATGAACAAGCTCCCCGAATCCCCCAAAAAAATCGACGCTGGATGAAAATTGAACCGCAAAAATCCCAGCGTCGCTCCTGCCAGCGCGATCGCTAGAAACGCCACCAATCCATTCGGCACGATCAGCGACATCACAAACACGACCAGCGCTGAGAACACCGCCGACCCCGCCGCCAGCCCATCCAATCCATCGATCAAGTTGAACGCGTTTGTGATCAGCAGCACCCACAACACCGTCAGCGGCAAGCAATACTCCCACCCCAGCACTCGCCCCCCGTGCACGAGACCCAGGTTGTGTATTCCGTACCCGCCCGCATACAGCCCCACCGCCGCCACGATCTCCACCGCGAATTTCCATTTCGCGTTCAGCGAGTACGCGTCGTCGTACAATCCCAGCAAAAAAATAATCAACGCCGGCCCCAGCAGTCCCGCCATCGCCCTCGCATGCAACGGCGTCCCTCTTCCCAGCAACCCGGAAATCACCATCCCCAAAATCACCACCGTCATGAACGAAAAATAAATCGCCACCCCGCCCAGCCTCGGTACCGCTATCGTGTGTACGTGCCTCTCCGATCCCGGCTCGTGGATCCATCCCCTCGCCTTCGCCACCTTCCGCACACACCACGTCCCCACCATCGACAAACACATGCACAATAAGAACGCTCCCAGATAAGCCATGAACTCTGGCCTTTCCCTCGACTCAATTTGGATTTGGAATGACGTTGCAGATACGATGTGGCCGAACGAATCTACCGGAAACTAACTCCTACGCTTTCAGATTAGACCTGAGCCGTTCTTTCTCCGGATTCAAGCAATGGGGCCTCAGATTTTTTCTGATTGATGCGCACGCGCTCGGCGTCCGAAAACCAGCCCCATTTTTGGAAGTATCGCAGCGCCGATACGATGTGCCGCATCATGAGCGGAAAACTTCGATAGGAACCCTTTTCGTATCCGTGATAGATTGCAACCTTAGGAAAATAGATCGTCTTATATCCTTCCTGCATCCTTCGGCAAAGGTCCACATCTTCCATGTACATGAAGTAGCGCTCATCGAACATTCCAACCTGCGAAAGCGCGGCGCAGTTGAGCATCATGAAGCATCCAGAAAGGACTGGCACCGACAGGACAGAGTCATAATCTTGGTCACGGAACTCGTAACGGGCCAAGCGCGCTCCCATAAGCGGCTTGAGGAAGCCGGGCAGGAATCGTCGCGCTATAAGGTCGGCTGGGGATGGCAGCTTCTTGCAGAGATGTTGGATTGATCCGTCGGGGTTCAGTATCTTCGGCATGACCACGCCAACGTCCGGCCTGGACCGCGCAAAGCTAAGGAGCGACTCTAGAACTCCCTTCACAAAATACACGTCAGGGTTCAGCACCACATGGTAATTCGCTTCCCTGAGTGAACTCTTTATCGCTACGTTGTGCCCTGCCCCAAACCCGAGATTCCGCCCGTTATGTACATAGAAGATCCGTTCGTCCCCGCAGAGTGCGCTTACCCTCTCGTCTGGAGAATTGTCAATCACATACAGCCTGACGTTTAGTTCCGTATTCAGGAAGCTCGCCAGTGCCTGCCGAATTTGCTCGTCCGAATTCTGATAGACGACAATTGACCCAACCAGATCACACATACGTATAGTCGCCTCAGCCAGCCGCACAAACCGGAACGGTCAAAATCGAGGACAGCGAACGCCCCATGTTCCGCTCGTTGTCATAAGTTTCTGCCAGAAACACCTGAGCGGACCGGACCAACTCCTCAGCCAGCGCACGATCCGCTAGGAGCTCTTCCACTCGACGAACGAACTGTTCAGCCGAATCGGCCACAAGTAGATGCTGGCCGGGTACCAACCCGGTGCCCTCCATGCCAACCGAAGTACTCACCACGGGAACGCCCGCACGCAACGCGTCAACGGTCTTGAGCTTTACCCCAGCCCCTCGGAGCACGGGATTTATGAATACAGCAGCCTGACTGTACAGATCATTCAGCTCTTCTGGGTCAGGGCAAAGATGTATGTTCGAGTATCCTCCCAGCGCCGCCTGAAGCCTGGGCAGTGTAGCCTTATCGGTGCGGCCAGCGACCGTCAACGAATACCCTTGAACGCGGGATAGGGTTGGATGAACGTGCTCAACGTACCATTCCAAGCCTCCCAGGTTGGGAGGAAACGTGAGGCTGCCGATGAAGAGTACACGACCGCCGCCACCCGAATAGGCCCGCATCGATCTGACTCCCGGATCCGGGGGAAGAAATACTGCCTTCAGAGAATCGCCCGGGCTTGCCTCAAGATGTTTTGTCCTCTCCAGATCCGATATGAACCAGAGTAAATCACACCGGGACTTCATCCGTGGAGAGAACCTATCAAACTTGAGCCCTTCGAACAGATAAAAGCATCTTTCAATCCATGAATGTGCGCTGCTCCGCAACTCCCTATAATAACGGGGCTCATCATTTGCGAGCCTTAGTACGCGAACCTTTGCCTTGAGCCGCCTATTTTCAAGAATAGGCGCTACATATTCCGATTCCAGTAATACTGCCTCGTACGTTTCCGTAAGGGGGACAGTCCGAAGCCCCATTCGACTGCGGACCTGAAATGGGGCTAACGATAACGCGGAAGTAATGCCCCTGCTCCTTCCCACAATCCACAGACCATCCACAACAGCTTCCACCGCGTCAAGACGCTCTCGCTTGATCTCAGCTCTAACCGTAGCAATGAGATCTAACCTGAATCCAAGCTGTTTCAGACTCAGTATTCGATTCCACATGTCGACCGCAGAACCATGGTGCGGAGGGTAGGGAAAATCATTCGCCACGATCAGGATGCGGCCCACCGTTCACCTCAGCAAGTGGAATGCCGAAAACAACGAATTAGGATAGTAACAATCAACGAGGAGCAATATGCGCATCTTAGGGACTCAAATTGAAGCAACCGGGAACTTCTCGCTCACGAAGCAGCCATAGTTCGGAGTTCGCAGTGTTCTAGGCCGTATGCCTGCCGAACAAATAGGTTTTGCTGCAGCTCTTCGAAGCTCCGAGAGTTAGCAAAGAAACCAGTTCGAATTCGGCTCAAGATATCCTGAAAGATTCGCTCGCTGGGACTTCCACCCATGGGATTCAGAATATTGCGGTCCCAATCCGTAGGCATTTTCAGGGCTTCCTCAGCGTTACCGCACAGGTCTTTCTCGTCTAGGATAGTCGCACCGGCTGCCATAGTTTCCGGCCGTTCAGTCGAGCGCCGCGTGACAATGCACGGCACACCTAGTATCAATGCCTCTTCCTGCACTGTTCCGCTGTCCGTCACAATCAAGCGCGCTTCTTTTTCGAGTTTAAGAAATTCTATGAACCCTAAAGGTTCTGTAGTAATGATCTTGGACCTGAGTAGAATGCCGCCGAGACCTTCACGACGGATGCGTGCTTTGAGCCGAGGCATCATAGGGAGCACAACCGGAAGCATCTGAGAAAGCTGCTGAAGGTCTTTCAACTTGGCGGCCAGTACGTCTCTGTCATCGATGTTCTCTTCACGATGGAGGGTGCAGAGCACGTATTCGCCCCTTCTGAGCTTAAGGCGATCCAGGATTGGGCTCTTGCCAGCAGCGGGAAGAAAGCTGGAAAGCGCATCGACGATGATATTGCCGACCGTGGCGATGCGAAACTCTGGAATTCCTTCGCTTACTAGGAGTTGCTTGTAGCGATCTAAGTAGCAGTAGATGAGATCTGACAGATGATCGATAACAATTCTGTTTTTTTCTTCAGGCATGCGCCAGTCGAAACTGCGTCCACCGCCCTCAATGTGAATCACGGGGATGTTGTACTTGGCCACGATGATTGCGGAAAGGACCGTATTTGTGTCGCCGAGATAGAGCACGGCATCGGGACGCAAGCGTTCAATCATCTCAGCCGTTTTTTGGAAAAGGAGCGCGGACTGTTGAACATGGCCTGTTTTGCCCCTTCTCTTGAGAACCTTTCCGACTCGCAGATTCAATTTGGGAGGATCGACCTTTAGTTGCCTGTGAAAGACGCCATCCAATTGGAAATCAAAATGCTGGCCAGAGTGAACATAAGTGTGGCGATAGCCGTGCTTCATCTGGCCGTTTTCGAGCATGGCCAACAACTTGTGCATTCGAATGATGTCGGGCCGGATTCCGAGGAAGGTGACGAGTTTAAAGTTCTTGGTCATGGGGGTTCAACTCTGCAGATCCTCCAACATGTCGGAAAAAGATGGAACTTGCAGGAGTCGATTTAGTTCCTTTGCTGACGTCATCGACCGATTGAGCCTGTTCTCTTTGTCTGCCTTGACCGTGCAGTGAATCCCGTACTTGCGTTGAAAGGCGAGAAGCATCTCGTACTTGGACACGACGGTAGAAAACACGTGATAAACCCCGCGGCGTGGGTACGAATCAGGCGACTGCATGATCTTGTCGCAGAGTATCCCGAATTGTTTGGTGGTGATGCCATTCCAGTAATGCTCGGCAAACCCCGTAATCGTTTTTCCGTCCTGTTGCAGGAACCATTCCAAAAGCCCAGTCAAACCATCCAGTTCTCGCCCGATGATGGACGTGCGAATTGTAAGGCACCCAGTCGGTTCACCCAAGCTTTTCGAAAGACCATAGAGGTCGGTCGGTGATTTCGAAGAATTCTCGTTGTAAGGAAAACCTTCTTTCCCGTTGTAGATGCAGTCGGTCGTAATGTGAATCAGTTTTTCTCCAAAGGTTTCAGCCAGTATGTGTGGAAGCGCTCCATTTACAAAAAACGTTAAGGCCGGTTCGCGTAATGCAAAAGGAATCGTCACGCCGATGGCGTTGATCACGTGATCGACGTTCCCCGCTCTGCGAAGGAATTCTGTCAGGTACTCGCCTCGGTCCCCCTTTCTGGCGACATAGTCCTGATAAATCAGAGCCGCATCAAAAGGGAGAACCTCGTGTCTGGCAGTCCCTCCATGGGTTTTCTCTAGTAGCGCAAGCTTGTCGAGATTTCTAACGCCCAGAATGAGTTCGTACTTCTGACTAAGCACACCATACACTGCGCTTCCCAGCATTCCTGTAGCGCCCAGTAAAAGTACCCTCTTCATCTTTTCATTCCCTCAAACAAGCCAGAGCTCAACGGAATTCCACTTCCCATACCTCTTTTCCCCAATAATCGTATGGGAACCGGTAGTCATCTTTGGCGGATTCCTCGAGTGTCGCCGTAGAGAAAAACAGGAGCCTCGTCTTGGCTTCAAGCGGGCGGAAACCGTTGGCGTATCCAGCAGGGAGGTGAAGAATCTGAGGTTCTCTGTCGGACAGCACAAACCGGTACGGCCTGGTATCTAAGTCCGGTTTGTCCGGATCTCGGAACTGCACCGCAGCCACGATCGCTGATCCGGCCATCACTAGAACAAACTTTTCCTCCTTCAAGTGACCGTGAAACGCGCGCACGACTTCCGTGGAAAAGTTTTCCACCATGTAAAATCGCTGGACATTCGCAAACGAAAATCCGTTCACGAATGACACCTGGCCGCGATCGTCAACCGCCAGACCTCCCTTAACAAGATTCGGAACCTTAGGCGAACTGGCCATGAGCCTTGAGCCTTTCCGCGTGCCGAACATTGAAGTAGACATCATTCTCAGTCTGCTTAATTCGCCCAAGTCCTACCAACTCTGCTATCTCCCGCACTCCGTCCTGTACCGTACGCATCGTGTGCGGGTTAAAGATATCGTCACGCAGCGCTTTCTTCGTGCTCACATGGTAGTTCCGCTGGTCTTGAAATTTCTGTTCCGTGTAGTTAACCTTGCATCCCGTCATCCCGCTCACGATCGCCGCTAAGTCTTTGATTTGCATATTTTGAGCCGCAAGATTGTACACCCCGCGTACTGGCCGCTCGAGGTTGTTTACGATGGCCTGTGCGATGTCCTTCACGTGGACCAACGGCCTCCATTGTGTCCCGCCAAATACTGACAGCTCCCCTTTTGTCAAAGCGTTGCTGGTCATATAGTTCACCACGAGGTCCATTCGCGGGCGTGAATACGTATCTGAGACGCCGAACGCCGTCCCCAACCTGAAGATTAAGCTGTTTTCTTTTTGTAGAAAGCTCTCCGCGGCGAGCTTGGTCTTGGCATAAAGCGATAATGGCTGTACCGACGACTCCTCGTCCACCTCCGCGTCGAATTGCCCGTAAACCGAGCAGGTCGAAGTGAACACAATTCTCCCGTGATAATTTTCCGCCAGCCACTCCACGGCCTTTTCGTTGATTTCCACCGTGAGCTCAGGATTCACCTCGCAGGCGCCGTCGCCCACGATGGCCGCCAGCCAAATCACATGCGTATAGCTCGCCAGCAATGACTTGAACTTTTCCGTATCGCGCACGTCCCCGCGCACGAAATCCAGCTTTTTCAAATAGTGCGGCTCGTAGATCAGGCTGTCGTACACCGTAAACGGCACTCTTGCCGCGGTCAGCAACTCCGTCACCGCTCCTCCGATGTACCCCGCGCCTCCCACTACCAGTACTTTTGTCATGCGCTTCCTCCAGAGATGGATCACTTTTTGCTGCCTGATCCTTACTGCGCGAATTGCACTGCTGGAACATCACTGCTCGAAAATGACTCCACACACGCCAAACAAAATTGTTCGAGAATTTAAAGGTCTAAAGGTAGCGCCGCGCCTGCCCGCAGCAGTTGGGCCTCAGCCCGGCATCTTCGCGACTGGAGGAGCTTTTCGTTCGCCTTGCTCTCGCCAACTGTCTCCGCGCGCATTGGGGATTACCGCACCAGCGCCGTCAGAAACAGCTTCATCGCCTCCGCTCGGTACGGAGATGTCTCCGCGCTGAGCAGGAAAATCTGATCATTCGTTACGAAACGGATTCTCATTGATAAAACTTCGCAAACTTCTCGGTCATGAATTTCCAGTCGTAGAATTGTACATAAGCGCGACGGCCGTTTTCTACTACGGACCCGCAATTGACCGCTCTAACCTTTTCCTCCATGGACGTACCGCGGTTTACGACGACTGGCCTGCCAAGCATCATCGTTTCGAAGAGCTTTTTGGAGCTCATCATCTTGTTGTTAGGAATCGCAGGGTTGTTGAGGGAGAAAACCGCATCCGCAGGAGAAACCAGCACCAGCGGCTCCCTCATTGAGGAATTCCTACCGATATAAGAAACATTTCCATCAGGGCAGGCCATGCTCAACTGAACTCTTAAAAGAAGCTAGGCTCGGATTCTTTACTGCATATCCGATGCTGCTGCGGAAGCAACCCGCGTACGGGATAAGCCCAAGGCCCGTGCCCGTTCCGACGAGTCCGGGCGGCTTCTGACCATCCCAAATAGCAGGATCGAAGAACAGTTGGGCCACTTCTTGATGTTGCGCTTCATGCGTATAGATGCGGCAGTCGTCTTCGAGCAACGGCCAAAGATATTGGATACAGGTTTTCACCGAATCCCGAAGATCTGCGTCCTCGAACGCAAATATCACCGGTACCGTGAAGGTTGGGAGCGTTTCGTCAAAGAAACCCGGGCGGAACTCGCAGACAGACAGGTCCCCGCAGAGTGCCACATTCTTTCTGACCTCCACCAAGCTGCCGCTCCAGTAGCCTTCCGCGTAGCGATGGATTTCGCGCTGCCCATGCACCGTATGCCGGGTATCCTCAGGCCTCGGTTCAGGCAAACCACGGAAAGAGTCGAAAACGACTAGTCGGCGGCCAGCCGCTCTGCATATCAGAGACAGGTTTGCCGTGCTTCCGCCTTTGTAGCAGCCGCATTCCACCACCACACCCACGACTGACTTCGGAACCTTGAGGATTTCCGTGGCCATCACCAGGTGCTCGATATAACTCGAAGCCGTTGGGACGCGGCGCCCATTGGCCCTCATGTGCAGCGCAATCCGAAGTTTCTTCCAAAAGCCGACGCCATATTCCCGCCCCACCGCTCTAGAAAAGTACCCAGCCAACAAGAAAGGCAGGGAAACCAGGAGAACAAACCGTCGATAAATCTTAGCCATTCCTCCCCCTAGTCATTCAAATAAGCCAAAAATGGCCGTCACCGACCAGAGCCCTTTGCTGCTGGGCAGGTCCAGGTCAACGAAAACTACAATTCCCGGCGAATCCAAATGCTACTACCGGTGTCCTTCAAGCACAGCGGCATCTCCCGTTCAAACCATCCCCTGTGAAAGTATTCGAGGAAAGTATTCATTAAGACCACCGTGAAGGAGGCGTTGCACGCAAGAAAACTCCTCAGAAGGTAAGCTTCCGTCCAGGCGCGCCCTTCATAAATCCACTCTTTTGGGTACTCAAACGGGTACTGAATGTCGTGGAAATGGATGTGTACCCCCCGCGCGAGCCGCGGAAGAATGTCAAAAAAGATGTGATTAACATCGCTATCGACTTTGCTCACGTGGGTGGAGTCGACGAACAGGATGTCATTGGATTCTAGTTCCTCGAAGATTTGCGGATCGGTGTCCTGAAGACGCCCGGGAATCATGCGAACGGTCCGCTTATCGGAGTCCTTGATCAGGGACAACAACAGTTCCGGATGAGGGTCTACGAATGTTGTCTGGATAGACCCATTGAAGAACAGGTCGTTGGTATCAAGGATCACACAAGAGGAGTAACCCGAACCGACTTCTATGATCCGGCGGGGCCGAAGACGCCTGATCATGCAGTAGAGGAAAATGGCATCCGAATACGAATACGTAGGGTTGTCAAAGAAGTACCGCAGCCCATGGGTTTGCTGGGCAGTGAAGGGCAGCTCTGCGTAGTAGGGAAGGCATTCCTCGATCAATGCCATCTGTTTGGATTCCTGTAGTTCGATGCAGTTCAGCGTTCTGGGTACATCCCCGAAAATCCTTGCTTCGTTTCGCTGAATATCTGAGATGGATGGAAACGGAGAGTAGAAGTGTCCCGGAGGTCTGAACTGCAGCAGTCGTCGTCGACGCAGCTGCCAAACGAGCTGCCGCATCCCCGGTACCATTCTCAAAATGCGCTGGATCGTTTGCAAGAAGAATTCAACTCCCGTCTTGACCTGTTCCTAAGCTTTCTGGGGTGATTCCAGGAGTGCAATTCGTTGACGGTGGCTTCTTTCGCGCCGCTTAGCGTTTCTCTGAATGTTTTTCGCGAGAACCGAAACTATGAATACCAGCGGCAAGATAATCCTTACAACAGGCGCAAGATGCCAAAAGATTGTGTATTTCAGGCACATAATACATGTCGAATAACAAAAAACATAAATTACCATTACTTGCCATCCCCCACCCCCTCTTGCGAACCAGCGCATGAGGTATGCAAATAAGATGCCGTTGATGAACCCTTGAACAAACAAGCCAATTTCTCCTCCCCACAAAGCACTCAGGGCAACTGGACCTACAGTCAAGGGTGGCACCACTGCGTCAGGAAAGTAATTTTCGGCGTACCAATACATCGGGCTCCATTTCGTCCCCCCCACGAACGGTACTATAGAAATAAAGTCATTGAAGAAAACTTGCCACGAAACTGGCGGCAGGGTGCCCGCGGAGCGCTCCGCGTACAAATGAAATGCCGGAACAAAGACAGCCGCAAGTTCCGCGGCCGGCATTCCCTGGCCCTCAGAAACAGTTTCTTTGAACGCTGAAAAATCAAAATCGGGGGATCGAGCCATCTCAATGGCTGAAAAAACCAATCCGAATCCGAGCATTACCACGAATCCCCTTTTTAAGGTAATTCGTTTAGCGCAATAATGATAGAGAATTGCCGCCGCCGTCAGAATGAAAAATGCATCAATTCTCGACCCAAATGAAAACTGAATCTCATAAACAGCACTCAGAAGAACAAAGGGCCAGATATACAAGCGGTATCGGCTGTAGTTTCTAAACAGAATCGTCAACAATACAAAAGTGCCACCCGTCTTAAGGACATCGCAAATCGTTACCACGCGCCTAGCGACCCAGGAGAGATTGTCATACCTGGTGTAGTTATCAATATATGTATCCACGTGGGCAGAAAAAATCCAGAGCCCAGTAACACTCAGAATTATGACGACAAACAAAATGCGGATGACTGCCTTTTCCGCACAACCTAAATTTTTTAATGAATCAAATTTCGGTGCGCGCCTGCCACGAAAGAGCAGATATCCTAGCCCTACAGCGGCTATAAACAGAACCTGACGCCAAAGCTGCAGGCCGAGTTGGCCCTGATCCGGAGCGAGCGTTTCTAGAATCGGAACTCCGACCCGGGACGATAGAGAGTCCAGGACCAGGAATCCATAAGCCGGGAAGACCGTATAGGCGACGGCAAATGCCAAATAAATAAAACCAATTTCTCCAAAAACATTATCTTGAACCTGGGACCTAAGCCACATGGAAAAACATAAGAATATGGCCAAAACAGTAAAAAACGGAAGCAAGATCTGAACGTTTCGAACGAAGAAGGTCGGCCTACAGAGAAAGGCAACAAACCAAATTAAAGTATAGACACCAATCCCTTTCGCAATGAGCTTTCGACCTCCCGCCGACAGACCCCGTTCGGTGCCAAAAGGCATCTACAATCTCCACCAGGCAAAATCCATCTATATCAGCCTTCTAGAATCCACTCCGATTCCGGAGGGAACCTATTGCCCCTTCGCAGCTGTTCCATTTTGTATTTCAATGAATCAGCAACAAGCTTCCTTATCGTTCCAAAACTGATCTTTGATAAAACCTGGTACAGAAAATAGGAAAAATAGGCAGCATCGAAGATGTTATGGATTCGAAACATGTCACAATCAAGAAAAACCTGGCTGGGCGTGATCCCATTCCCGACAAACGGCTTTCTCGATTGACGGCGCCTGGTTTCCTTGACCTTCCCCCGGAAAAATGCTTCAAGCCCATGATGCTGGGCTATCTTGTCCAGGATGGCGAGTTCCCGGTTGATTCGGTCTTCCGCATACACCCCATTCGCCAATTCCGTCAGCCCCTTCATCAACAGGTTCTTGAAGTCGATCTCAGGAAAATGCCCCGGCCACCCCGGCAGGTCCTTCGCTGTAAGCAGGTAATCCGCAGTCATCAGAGAGATCAACGGGGAGTATGGCTGCGAGGCGAGATCTCGATGCATCGGCACACGGGAAACCGTGCCGTAGAAGGAATCCGAGAGTTTTTTGGCCTCCTTCCCCTCTGACAGGTAGGCCATGCCCTGAGAGGTTGGCGAGGCCCCCGCGATCGTGAGCGGAATTCCCGAAAAGGCATATTGCTCAACCTCCCCCGCCAGGACGATCCCGGAAAATCCATCTGGTGTGGGGCAGACATAAAATCGGCCGTCCGTGGTTCGGCTTCGAACCCGTTCGACGAGCTTTGTCGTAACCACCCCCTTGATATAGAAGATCGGGGATTCGAAATCATAGAGGTAATTAAAATTTTCAGCCTGCCTCTTCAAATAATCGCTGGAGCGCGGGATCTTTGATTTGCCGGGTCGGTTCAAGTGCAACTGCCCCTTGCTTGATCGGACGCCGGGATAGATAAATATCGGCATGCCCCAGGTCAGGAGTTCCATTCTCGTCTCTTCCAACGCCCTCCACATCTGGCTGACGCCATAGGGGAGGATGCCATCGTCACCTCCTAGCGCGATTACATACCCTGGCTTCACATGATTGAGCGCAAACTCGAAATTGTCACGCATTCCCACCGAACCCGGTGTGATGTATCTGATTCTCGAGTCCTTACGGGCAGCCTCCAGCACCACCGCTTTCGTGTTATCAGAACTTCCGTCATCAGATACGATGATTTCCAGGTTTTCATAGTCCTGAATTGAGCACGTTCGGAGCGTATGGTGAAGGTACTCCGCCCGGTCCTTGGTGGGAATGATCACCGTAAAGAGTGGCTTTGATTCAGTTTCTGTCATCATCGCAATCCACTCGCACGGGATTCGACTTGCCTTTCAATTCCCGATTCGTGCTTGGAACATTCGCTTGATTAAGGACCTGACGAGCGAGCCGAGCTCGTTGAAAGCGGATGCATCGAACGCCCAGAAGTCTTTCGCCGACATCTTCAGCCCTACCACACAGAAGCCGATCAGAACTACAAAGTTAAGGAGCTGAGCCACCATCGCAGCGGCGGCGAGACCGGCGATGCCATAGTGCAGGCATGCCGGAATCCCCAAGCTGATGATAAGCGCAAGCCCCAGCAAATTTGAGACAATACCCGGCCGGGGATGATCGGCGGCGCGTAAGCCCTGCTCCAGCACCTGCTCCATTCCCGAGAACATTGTCGCGCCAATCAGCAGATAGGCCGTGGTCACAGCGCCTGTAAATTGCGCGCCAAACAGTAGTCGGACCAACCAGGGAGTTACCGCGGCGGCGAGCAATCCGGTACTGATGACGACGAGCTGCGACAGGCGGAAATGCCGCCCCAGCGTCTGCAAAGCCTTCCCGGGGTCCATTTCTCCCGCCACCGCGGAAAATCCCACCTGAATAAAGGGATTGACCGCCCCAATCTGCCCCAGCGCGATCGCTTGCGCCACCGCGTACAGCCCAATGGCCGCGCTCGGCGCCAACCGCACCAGGATGAACATGTCCGCGCGGTACAGCGCGTTACTCGCCACCGTCGGCAAATAGAAGCTCCAGCCGCGCTTCAACAGCCTCCGCGCCGTCGTCCAGTCCACCAATCGCGGCGAGAGACTCCTCCAATCCATCTGCGTGCGCACGACGGTGACAAGCAGCGCCGCCGCCAGCAGAACTGCGGCAAACGCCCCCGGCGAAACGTGCCCGCTGGCCCACACCGCCACGATCCCAGCCACATAAAAAGCACCCGGCAGCGCCAGCAGCACGCTGAACCGTCCAAACCGCCCTCGCCCCTGGTCGCTCCCCATCAGCGTGGACGTGACGTATATTGCGGGCAAATACAGCATGAACCACCGAGAATCCCCCAGCAGGTGCAGCTTGTCCGCCGGCAAATACCACGGCAGCAGAACCGCAAGCAGCATCGCCTGCACCAGCCCCAACCCTGCAGCCAGCCAAAAACTCGTGGCCATCACCCCGCGCGGAATCTCCTCCAACCGGCTCACCTCGTACGCCAGGCTGCACGGTAACTCCAACTCTCCGAGCTGCCACAGCAGCATAGGCAAGAAGATGATGACTGCTAATTCCCCGCGCCCTGCCGGGCCGAGCAATCTCGCCCCTAGGACCCCGGAAACCACTCCCATGCAGCGGATCGCCGCCGTCGCCGCGAACGTCTGCGCATACGCGCGCCGACTGGAAAAGCGTGCCGGTGCGGCAGGCCTGGCGGCGGGTTGCTCCTCGCCGAGCATGGCTATATTTCCCTGAGTCTCGGTCATCATTTAAAATTGCTGCGTCCCGCGGCCTGCAAGATATCCCTGACATGTCTTAGCTCTTCTGCTCATCAGAATGAACATTTGCAAAAAACTGGAGTGTTATTGTTAGCTAGCATCGCCGTCTCTTAGACTTGTCGCTCCTGATGGAAAATTGGCTCGACATCCGCTGCGTCCACCTCGACGGCGATCGATCTCATAATGAGCTCAAGCGAAAGAACGACCCGAAAGACACCCTTCTTGCGCACCAATGTGCCCTGCGCGCCCTGAAATGCTCCTCGCACGATGCGGATTCGGCGCCCAATCGTGAGATATGGGTGAGGCTCGGCGCGCAACTGCCCGTTTAGACCAGTGCGTAATGCTTCGAGCTGCTCGTCAGGAAGGGCCGCCGGCTCACCACCGAACCCGACGAGCTTCACTACTCCGGGCACCTGGATGACGCGAAGACGGTCGCTGAGCGCCAGATGCACGAACACATATCCAGGGAACAGCGGCACTTGAAGCTGCACTCTACGATCCTTCCAATGGCGCACGGAATTGTAAAGCGGTAGGAAACTTTCCACATTCCGCCAGCTAAACTCTGCGGCGACTTTTTTTTCGTGGTTCGCGGAAGTATATACGGCATACCAGCGCGGCCGCATCATCGCCATCTCCGGCGGTAACGCGCATGATGTAACGGCATCTGGCCTTTGCACGACGTCCTCTCTCCGAATGGCGCGTATACAGCTTCGCCCCGTCACTTACAGGGCGATATGTGACCTAACCCTTTATATTTCTTTATGTTACAGCCAGACCTACGACCTTCCAGACCCGCCATTCGGCGGCTGGAAGTTGTTGGGCTGGTTCAAATCCCCGTTTTCAGGCTCATCCCCAAACTTGTCTTTTTCCGCACGGTATCCTGCGCCATTTCGCGTCAACCAGTGCGCCCGCACTTTCAGCGTCTCCACCACTTCCTTCGCGAGAATCTTGCGTGGGTCGTTCGGATTCCCCGCGCGCCACTGCTCCGCGCCAAGCACCCAAACCACGGACATAGAAAAAACCAAAAATGTTCCGAGGAACATGATCAGCAGCCGAGGTGGGAACGATTTCCTCTCGGGAACTCGCCCAGGATCCAGCACCTTGACGCTCGGAGTTTCCTTGGCTTCATCTACCTTGGCCAGCTCATACTGCTCGGTCAGCATCTCGAAGACGGTTTCCTGAATCTTTGCGCGGCGGTAATAATCCGCATACTTCGCGCCGAGCAAAGGCAGATTGCGGATAGTCGGAAAGGGCAGGCCGTCGATCTTGCCCGAGGAAATGCCGGGAGCCTGCGCCGAGGGGGGGGCGGCGTCTTTTGTACTGGCAGGATTCGAAGCGCCGCCAGCCGGGGCAAGCGGCTGGACACCACCGAGTTTCTCGAGCTGTTTTCGAAGTTCGCCGACGCGCGCATTCAAAGCGCGGACGCGAGGATTATTGTCCGTATAGATTTGCCTTAAACCTTCGAGCTCTGATTGCGCGACGATCATCTGCCCGGCCATGGTGCCGGCGGCATCGAGCATGGCTTTGCCTTCGGTCTGCATGTCCAAGGTATTGTTCTTGCTAGAAAACTGAGCGAGCTGATTGGAAGCGTCGTCGAGGTCGCTCTTAGCGAGCGCCAGGCGCCCTTCGAGGAAAACACGTTCCCGATGAGCCGCAGAAGTCGAAAGCTCGGCGACAAGTGAGTTCAATTGATCGACGTAGCCATTCGCAATGGCAGCAGCGCGCTTCGGGTTGTGGTCGGTGACGCCGATCGAGATAATGCCGCTTTTACGGTCTTCCGAAATCGAGGTGTTTTCGTCCAGTTGGGTCCGGGTGTCGGTCATCGATTTCTTCCCAATGAGCGCATAAGCCCTCTGCAAATCAAATTCCTGGACAATGCGATCCTGAGCCGTCTGGCTCCTGAGGACGCCGATGAAAAGACCGCCGGAGCTTTTCATGCCGAGCAAATCGCCAGCCACCGAACCCAATCCTCCGCCAACCTTCGAGGCCATCGCTGCCATCATCGCGAGCCTGGAGGAAGACTGCGTGTCGGGCGGCATGAGCTGCGCCGTCGATGTGTAGGATTTCGGGATCAAGAACGCGATAAGCGTCGAAGCGACCAGAGCGACTGCGGCTGCTCGGATAAGATCTCGTCGAGAATCCCAAAGCAAGCGAAGCAGTTTGGCCTGGCGCTCACGCGTCTCTTCCAGCGAGACTTCCTGGAGAGGAGGTTCGTCGATACCCGGCGGAACGACGTGCTCAATCTGCGTTTTGGCGGCTGTCTGCGTCACGTCTGTTCGAAGCTCCGTCCTTTCCTTCGATGTTTACCGGTCTCACGCTCTAGTGCCCGCTCCATTCCATCGATCTACTTCCTTCTATTTCTTCCAAGACTGCGGCCAGAACGTCAGTTGCAAGGAACTCGTAAAGTTGGTCTGGGCTCCCGGCGTGATGATCGGATATAACCAGCGTTCGTACTGAACGGAGCCGGACACGCTTAAGTCGTTGCGGAGCCACACGTTCGCGCTCAACGCCGCATCGGTAAGCGTGCCCCCGCCGGGCATAAATTGGTGACTCACCTTTTGATGTCTGAAGCTGGCCTGAATAAAACTTCGCGGACTGAATCTATAGTTGCTCCAAGCCTGAACACCCTGACTCTCTCTTCCCATCCAATTTCCGAGGAGATAACCGTCATTCGCGTAGGAACCGTCGGGGTATCGAACATTTGAGTAGAAAATCCCATTGCTGTAGTGTGACTGGGAGGTCCCGTTCTGGAGGCCACTGGGCAGGTCGGTATAACCGGCCTCGACTCGAAGGTCCAATTTGTTGAGTTTGGGGACTTGCGCCAGATACAGGCCTGACCAAGTCGCTGCGTTTCGCCAGTAGGCAATGGGCGAGTACTCGTCTTCTACAAATGCCTCCGAATAAAAGCTCAACCCATCTTTCACACCTGGGACTCGCAGTGTAAAGTCGAGCCCCGATCGGCGATCTCCTGGATCGGTTGAGTTGCCAGGCACTCCTCCCTGACTTCCGAGGCTCGGGGAATAGCTATGAAAAAAGGTGTGGGCGGTCAGCGGAGTCGGACCACCGGCGAAAACGACCGTAAGAGAAAGGCCAAGTTCAAAATCAGGCAAAGGCTTAAAACTGAGTCTGGATCCATCCAAAAAGGGCTGACGACCTAGAGACTCGCCAAACTGGCCCACGAGGCCCGTGTCGGTCTGGAATACGAAATCATGTCCGGTAAGTTGACCGAGAAATGATTCAACTCGCCACGGTCCCAGCCATCCCAAGACACTCGGCAGCTTGAACGGTGAGACGCGATTGATGCGAAGCATGTTTACGGGCGCGGCGTTATCGCTGAACATCAATGGCCCGCCCAAACTGGGGCCCCACCACAGCGTCTGAGGTCCGAAAGTAATCTGCCAGTTGGAAAAATTGAGACCAACGTAGGAGTCTAGTAATTGAAAGCGATTCACGGCGCCGAACGGCGTGGGAGGAGCAACGGAAGGCAGACCGTTGCTCGTTGCTATGAATTCTCGAGCGCTCTCGGATAACGCAGGCGCTGAAGGTGCGTGTTCGTACTCTGCGCGCACGTAAACTACGAGGTGGCCTTCAGTGGCCCATGCAGAGAAGCCGTCGGCAGAATTCAAACCCTCTTGGTAAGGTCTCCCGTAATCATTGACGATCGTCTGCCCAAAGTTAAACCCGTCTGTGAGGGGCTGGCCGGAAATTCCGGTAAAGCTTGTGTAGAGTGATTCTACTTTCGCGCCTCTGTTCTCACCGGCGCTCATCTCGCGAAACTCGCCGGCAAATTCCTTCGCCAATTCCGCGTAAGTTCTTGCCGCTTCCGATGAACTGCTCTCCTCGATGCGATGATTCTCGGACTCGTTGAGGAGCCTGGCGCATTCCAAACGCGTCCAAGGGCGCATTCCAAACATTCCGCTTTTCACATAGCCCATTGCGGCAAGGCGGTCAAAGGCAGAATAGACCCAGCTGTCCATGGGGACGTACGGTGAGCCCATATTGCTCGCAGTGAGATTCCCATCACTCCGAAACATTTGGCTAAGCGATCTCCACGCCTCACCGCCTAATCCAGGATCATGATTTCGGCTGTAGATATTCTGTCCGATCAAGTTGCCCATCATGCTGCCCACGAAGACATCCGAAGGAAAATGCTGGCGCCCACGGATCCGCGAGTAGTCCACAAAGGAAGCGAGGCCATAGGCCATGATTTTGACGAATGGGCTGGGATACTCGTGTGCCACAACTCCTGCTATGGACCAAGCCACGGCAGCGTGCTCTGAGGGAAACGATGTGCCGCCTTGAAAAAATGGCCCAGTGCCGTCCCCTTGGTAAGGCCTCTCGCGCCGAAGCGAGTATTTGAGCGACTCCACCATTACCAAGCTGTTCAGGGCCGCCTCACCGGCCAGGAATCCGGTCTCGCTCCAGTGTTCGTTGTGCTTGACGTGGCCCAGCACCCACATTCCACCTGCACCACCTATGAGCGCTCCGATTCCGGCATTAGAGATTGTGTTGTAGTGGCTAATTGTCGTGGGGTTGTGCGACAAATTCTTGCTATAGTCAAAGTCCGTCACGAAAAGGCCCGCGGTAATCCCGCTCAGAGGCACTAGCCACTGAACATCCGAAAATTGCAGCTTCGCGGGACTCGACCAGATTTGTTCTTGGTCTAGCAAGAATTCCTTTCCTAACCCCTTAAAACTCCGCGGCGGAGCCGCGTTAAATTCCGAGTCCGGATCGGTAACGATTTTTCTCGCCGCGTTCGATTCCTTTGCTTTCGTGATCGAACTGCTCTCTTTTGAAGCCTCCGCGCCCTGCTCCCCTGCTTGCCGCGGCGCAGGCCTAGCAATGGCTGATGTTGGCGTTAGACTCGACGCCGCCAAACTAAACGCCATCACGATGAAACACCCCCGCATCATGAGCATCTTTCGTCACGGGTGGATATACGCCACCGCCAAGGCAACAGACGAAACCATGGACGCTGATTGCATAAGCAGCGCCCAATTTCGACCGCCGATCTTTGGCGCTTTTTCGGGCACAACGATGACGTCCCCCGCTCGCAACGTCGCACTCATCGGATCGCCTCCCCACCAGCCATCGCTGTTGTTTTTTGCGGCGATCACGGAGCCGTCGGCGCGGATCACGAATACGGCCTTCTTATCCGCGAGCTGCGTCACGCCGCCCGCTTGGCTGAGATACCACTTGGCGCTGTGGCCCGGCCGATAACTGATGGCCGTCGGGTTGAAGACTTGCCCGTTCACCATCACATAGCCTGCTTTTTTGGGAACAAAAAGAACGTCGCCATCGCGAACCTGCACGTCTGCCGCTGTGTTTTGCCAGGCTTTCATATTGGGAGAGATATGAATCACCACGCGGCCGATCGGGGCGCTCGCTTGCAGTTGAGCGAGAGTGGCTTCTGTCTGACCTATTGCCGTCAACTTAGCGTTTTTCTGATCGGTATCCGCTTCCGGTAGCGCTTTGAGGGTCACCTGCTCTGCCTTCACTCTTTGGACGAGCTCCATATAGGACTTCAACTCCAGGTCGCGCACTTCGCGTCTCATTAAAACTGCCCCATAGGAGTAGGCTTCCGAGTCAAAACCTCCGCTTCGCGCCAAGACAGAACTCAGCTTCTCCCCAGGCTCGATGCCATAGGTGCCGGGGTGCAGAACTTCCCCGCGCACCGTCATGGATGCGCCAATGTCGGTCCAGCGCGGGAGCTGGCGGATCGTCAGAACGTCGCCGTCGCGGAGCGGTACGTCGGCCTTCGCATCCCCGTTCATGGCTGCAGAAAGATTAAGCTCCAGACGGTCGCTCGGAGTCGTTCGAGACGAATTCATCTCGAAACGCGAGAGATCAGCGCTTTCCGTGTAGGCGCTTCTCTTTAATCCACCGGCTACGCGAACCAAATCCTCGACCTGCATGTTGGTTGTGAGCGGGTAACGGCCCGGTTTCGCAACTTCACCGGTGATGTAAACCGTCGGGGGATCCACACGAGCCGAATTGCGATGAATCAGCAAGCGGTCGCGTGGCTGAATCAAAATGTTGTCCACTGGATTTCCCGCGAGAGCTTCGCGGAGATCAACACTGAGGATCTTCATGGTCCCGTCAGGCTGCGTGCGGAAAAGCTGAGCAGAATCAAGCGAAGCGTCCTGCGTGACTCCGCCTGCTAGAAATACCGTATCTCTCAGGTGCGCTTGACCGGAAGTGCGGTATTTCCCGGGCTCTCTAACTTCTCCGCCAACCCAAACTTCCGGAGCGGGCTCAAAATCGTACCGGCTGAAGATTCGAACGGTATCAAGTGGCTGCAGCTTTGGTGCCGAGGCCGGATTCGCCAGAGCCGCAGTCAAATCGAAACTTTCAACACTCGGATGAAAATCGGGTGGATTTAACCTGACGATCTCCGCATAGTGCGGCGCCGGTTCTGGCAATAAATCTTTGTAGGAACCGATCAAGTCCGAGAAGTTCATACCTTGTTTGTACGAAAATCGTCCAGGACGCAGAACATGCCCCTGAAGGTAGATGGCGTCTTCGTTGTAGGGAGCGATCGGAAAGATGTGTACTTCGTCGCCGTCGCTGATCTTGAAGGCGTCGAGCTGCTTTTTGACAGAATCAGCGTCACCTGCAGGCGACAGATCCAGGGTAAGCATGGTGCGCTTCTCGTGCGCCTCGACGCGCTGGACCTCGATGTGTCGCAGCGTGGCCGTTGGAAGGATTCCACCCGCGAGTTCGAGCACGTCTGCAAGTGAGTTCTCGCCGTGCAGCTCATAAATTGCCGGCCGCCGCACCATTCCGTCAACAGTCACCTGTGGCCCCAGGGCAGGGACGAGCAACGTGTCGCCGTTCTCCAAGCGGCTCATATCAGACCGCACTCCGTGCAAAAGCAAATCGTAAGCGTCCACCTCTTCCACAAGCTGTTTGCCACGATAGTGCTTAAGCGCGCGAAGCGAGCCGCGAGGAGTTATTCCGCCCGCGGCAAACAAAGCATTTAACGGAGTCGAGAGCGAACTAATGTCGTATGCGCCCGGCTGCGCAACATCGCCAACAACATACACACGAACGGATCTCAATTTCGCAAGGGAAACATCCGCAGAGACATCTCGATATTCGGTTCTTAGCGCCTGCTGCACTGCCAGCTGCACCTCGCCCAGGTTTCGCCCGCTCACAAGGAGCGGTCCGACTTCTGGCAAGGACACGCGACCCTCACGGTCGACGACGCGATACATTCTCTGCGAGACTCCACCCCAGAGATCGATCTCAAGACTGTCGCCCGGACCGAGCACGTACTCGGGACCGACGGGAAGATCCATGGGAATCGCTTCTGGGTCATTCGAAGTGTTGCGGAACACTTCCAATCCAAAACGCTCGGTCGGCCTCTGTCGCGTCGATGCCTGCACATACATGTCATAGAGGGACGGAATGTCGGAATAGGGATTCGCTCGGTGGACCATTCTCACCGGTGAAACCTCTTCCTCACTCGTTCTTTCGTTCGTGGGCCTCGCGCGCGAGGGGCGCTCCAATCCGTTTTTGTCTGAAGTAGGGCCACCGTTGTTTCGACCTGGCGAACTCGGCAGAGACCCCGCATCCCGGCCTTGCAGCAGAGTATCGATACTGCCTTGGCCCAGTGCTTGAGAGCTTGCCAAGGGATTCGTGTCGCGCTTGCCAGAACTGGAAGCCAACTCGAGATTTAGCGAAGAGCCAGCACCACTAGGACCGTCCAACGGATCCAAGGCCTGGGGCAATCCATCCGCCCGTAGGATTCTCGAAGGGCTCTGTGACGGTTGTTGGTCAGGCCCCGGCGGGGGATTCGTATATGACGGCGGTATTCCGCCGGGAGTGCGGGTATTTTGGCGCCGGTCAGCCTGGGGTTGCTGACAATCTTCATCCCGCCGAGGATCGCACGTCGCAGTGCGTTCCTGGTCTCCATTGTTTCGTTGCGGTCGAAGCGCGTCTGTATCTTCCTGCGCCTCAATCTGAACCAGCCGCCGCGCCCGCTCCTTCAGAACCAATTCGTTTTCTTTGGCATAGTCCGAGTCTGGATTCGGCGTCGGCATCAAATATCCGTATCGCTGCAAGAGCCGCGTCGCGATCGATCGAAACGCTACGTCCCGGTCCAGACGATCGAAAATCGCTTGATCCGTCAGGGTGGAATCCTCGACGACTTGGCCGTTATCGGTAGCCTCCTTCGCTACCCAGCGCTTCAATTCCACAAGCAGCCCTTCGTCCTTGACGAGTACCGCCCGAATCTGCGTCGCGGAGGCCGCTACCCGCCCCAGGTTTTCCTGCGCGAAGTCGGGCGTTTGTTGAACACCATATTCGCTCCCGCCCTGTTCACGCGTCGCGCGCTGCTTCTCGACTTGCTGCTGGGCAAACGCTGGCCCGCAGAGCAAAGAGGTTAGGACGAGCGTCGTGACGAGGTCTTTCCATTTTCCAATGCTCACCATAATTTCACCCTAGTGCTGGGCATGAATTCCTTTAGTTCGTCCTGTTTGTGACCATCGAGCTTCGGAGAACGTTCAACATTCCTTCTTCCGACGCTTCGATATTGCTTGAATGGATATCGAGCGAGGCCCAGTAGTAAACGACATAATTCTTCGCCGGGGCCACTGCTATTACGCGCACTTCTGGATGTTCGCGAAGGAGATCGTCGCAGACGCGTGGCCTGCTGCCGGGCTGGTCGAGCGCTATGACCACGAAATTCGGCCTGGTCCTATTCACGCTCTCGATAATCTCCGAGTCGTCGGCCACTTCACCGACGATCTCAACGTCAGCTTGATCCGCAAAAGTCGCTAGAATTGTTTCGCGCATGAGCCGAGGGCGGTTTGCCACAAGGACACGTATAGTTTTTTCCATCGCGCACTCCCTGCAGCTCAAGTATCCAGGTCGCGGGCTATCGGCGTAAGAATCAAATCTTCACTATCGTCATGAGCTATTGCAACATGGGATAAGACACGTCTGGAATGTTGGTGGGTACCAGTTTTGACCCTAGCCAATTTTGCCGAAGTACCTATGCACGCAACTGTCGGCCAAAGATGACACTTCCTTCCGCAGTCATAGGCCTCGCTCGCGAGCCAACTCTTTTGCAGCGGTTCAGCATCTACACCAGAAAAATGGTTTCATTGCATGCCCTTGCTTAGGATTGGAGTACGTCATCTTTAGAGAATTGCCGGAGTATGGACTACCTAATGCTTGACATTAATGCGGATTCATTCTAGTTTGTCATCGAGCACGCGGTACTTGGGCCATTAATGTTCCATTTACCCGATACTCTTCGCCGAGTAATGTGCCCAGCAGAGACTGATGGGGTCAATGAGCGAGCTAGTCCCTAGTTCTTCAATACGGACCTTTCTGCTTATAGAGAATCGTTTGCTGCGCGAGGCGCTCGTCCGCCTCTTTTCGAAGCGTTCCGACCTTCTCGTTGTCGGGCAGAGTGGTTATGCAGAGGCCACGGCCGTGGCTGTCCTTGATTCCCAATGCGATGTCCTGGTCATCGACTCCTTGCAAACACCGTGGTTCTCGGCACTTACAGCTACAGAGAACGCCGATCGTGCTTCCTTTAAAATGGTCGTCATCGCGAGGGAATCCGATGAGAAGCACTTCCTGGCAGCGATCCGTGCCGGTGTAACCGGCTATTTGTTGCAAGATGCATCTGCTTCGGACGTTGTTGCCGCCGTGCGTGCGGTCTACCGGGGCGAGGCGGTGTGCCCTCCCCAGCTTTGTTCAACATTATTCCGTTTTGTCGCTCAAATGGGTCCCGAGACGCCCGTTCAAACTGTCGCTTCGAAGCCCGATCTTACCTTGCGTCAGCAACAGTTGGTGGCCCTTGTCGCCAAGGGCCTCACAAATAAAGAGATCGCCTCTCGTTTGAATCTTTCTGAGTTCACGGTTAGGAATCACATCCATCGAATTTTGAAACAGGTTGACGCCGAGAGCCGGAGTCAGGCGGTCGAGACTATTCGCTCCTACGGTTATTCGATAAGCTCGTGAACTTTTTTCCTGTTTGCCAGATAAACAGAGGTATCATCTTGCAGATTTGTTCCGCCAAGACGGACGATGGAAATCTGAGGAGTTGAGGTGCAGATTGTAACCGTTAGTGTGCTCCTTTTGGCCGCGCTGCCCTTCGTTTACTACCTTCTGTCTCTCCATTGCGTAATTGCCTATTTTCGTGCTGCTCGTAATATTCCGAAACACAAAATCCCTTTCCAGCCGCCCGCAAGCATCGTAAAACCTGTACGCGGCCTGGACTACGAAGCCTATGAAAACTTCGCTAGCTTTTGCAGGCTGGACTACCCCGAATACGAATTGCTCTTTGCCGTATCGGACCCCTGCGATCCAGTCATTCCCGTCATTGAGAAACTTCGCGCCGATTTCCCGGAGCGCCCCATCCGCCTGATCACCAATGTTCCCTATGTCGGCGCAAGCGACAAAGTGAATAACCTTTGCCAGTTGGCGCAAAATGCAAAGCACGACCTCCTTGTCATGAGCGACAGCGACGTCCGCGTCGAGCCCGATTATCTTCAGCAGGTAGCCGCTCCTTTTCGCAACCCTGAAGTCGGCGTAGTCACGGCCTTTTATAAGAGTCTCAGCTCTGGCACACTCGCCTCCAATCTCGACGCCCTGGGCATGTATATGGACTCCGCCCCCGCCGCTCTCGTGGCAAGAAAAATCGAAGGCGGGCTCGGCTTCGCTTTCGGCTGGACCATGGCCACTTCCAAAAAACACCTCGCGGAAATTGGCGGGTGGGAAGCCATGGTCAATCATCACTCAGAGGATTTTGAGCTTGGCAAACGCATCGCTCTCTGTGGTCATCGCGTCGCCCTGATGTCCAAACCTGTTTCCATGGTCTTTTCCAAGGAAACTCTTTCTGAATATTTCCATCGTGAGCTGCGCTGGTCCATTGCCTTGAAGAGCGCTCGCCCATCAGGCTATCGGGCGCTACTCTTCACTCACGGTCTGCCGTGGACTTTGGTCGCGGCTGCACTTGCGGTGTCCATTGGTTCCCCGCTGCTAGCTGCCTCTTTTCTGCTCACCTACCTTATTCTGCGCGTCGCCATGACTTGGCTGACGGGAAGCTGGGGGTTGGGAGATCGTCGACTTTCCAAAATTCTGGGACTCGTTCCCGTTCGTGACGCGATTAGCTTTGCTGTTTGGCTGGCCGGGTTCTTCTCCGAAAGAATTGTTTGGCGCGGCCTCGAGTATCGTCTCCACGAAGGCCAGCTCATCCCAATTCAATCCACAAACGCAGACCTCCGAGCGCACCGCGAGTCGGTCTCCTCAGTTGTTGGCTGACAGCAAGCGATTTGCGATGGTCGGTGACAATCTCCTGCGCCTCTGGAAAAGCGCACCGAGACCCAGCACCAATGTGCTGCTAGGCAAAACAGCTAAGCGCCAACCTCGGTGAAATGTGGGCGCCGATTTCCGGCTAAAAAACCTGCCTCCCGTTTAGGGCCACCCGCCCAAATCAGAACTCCGCCGCTTGACGGAAACACTCGCGCGCCTCTAGACGCACTATCATGCCCGTCCAACTTCGCCTCCTCCGGAAACTCCCGCGTCTCTCCTCTTTCCGCGAACCAACTTTGAATCATCGCCTTAGGAGCAACTTTTCTCCCCACTCCGCTCCATCTCCTTCGTCCATCACGCGCATTCTCGCTCCGGGTGCATGGCAAATTCCTAATAACTCCCATGCCTCCGTGGCGTCACGCGTGCCATCACATATCCGCTAGTCTGCAGCGGCTGTAAACGTCTCGTCTTCAGACTCCGCACGCACCGCACATCGGTTTCACCCCAGCGAATTCCAATGTCGGCATAGTCGCAGCACAACAATTTCTTTCACTACCGCTCATCAATTTCGCTAAAGGAAGAACTGTCAGGAGATCCGACATGCTTTCTACTCGCAAGCCCTTTGTGGCTTTTTCGTTACGATTCTTTTTTCTCCTGGCTCTCATTCCCGCCACATTCGCATCAGCCACCATCTCTCCAGTTCCTTTGATCACTTCCATCTCTCCCATATCCGCAGCTCCCGGCGGGGCGCAATTCACCCTAACGGTCAACGGCGCAAATTTTGTCGTTAGCTCCGTGGTGAAATGGAATGCTACCGCCCTGGTCACCACCTTTATAAGCGCGGATCAACTCACCGCCGTCGTTCCTGCCACTCTCATCGTCACCGGCGGCACCGGCCACCTCACCGTTGCAAATTCTACTCTCGTTTCCAACGTCTTCTTTTTCCCCGTCGGCGCTCCCATTTCCACCATCACCACCGCCGCCTTTTCCCCAGCCGTCGGAAGCCTCCCATCCGCGGCAGCTACCGCCGATCTGAACGCCGACGGCAACCTCGACCTCATCATCTCCAATCGCAACTCCGGCACCGTCTCGGTACTCCTCGGCAACGGGGACGGCACTTTCCAGGCTCAGAAATTGTTTACCTCTCTCGCCATCCCTTGGGGCATCGCTGTGGGCGATTTAAATGGTGACGGCATCCCCGATCTTGTTATTGGCACTCTCAACAGTGGCCTCAACATTGCTCTCGGAAACGGCGACGGCACCTTCACCGTCACTTCCCTCACGCAGGGAAACTGCCCGAGCAGCCCCGTCCTGGCCGACGTCAATGGCGACGGCAAGCTAGACATCATCGTGGGCAATGAGTGCGGCTCGGGAATTCTCGTCTTTCTTGGAAATGGCAACGGCACGTTTCAGGCCCCCACTACCGTGAGCGGTTCGAGCGACATTTATTCCCTGGTGGTAGCGGATTTCAATGGCGACGGCATTCTCGATATCGCCGCCGCCAACCGCGTCGGTAGCGCCTCGGTTGATGTTTACAAAGGAACAGGCTCTGGAAATTTTGGCGCCGTCGTTCACTATCCCGCCCTGGCTGGAGCTTGGTCCGTCGCCGCCGGAGACTTCAACGGCGACGGAAAACTCGATCTCGTAGTAACCAGCAGCGCAGCCGCCGGAATCGCAGTCCTGCTCGGCAACGGCGACGCCACTTTTCAACCGGAGACTTTTGTTGTCACCACCGGAAACTATTACGCCGTCCGCACCGGAGACATCAACAGCGACGGCAAACAGGACATTGTTACTCTCACTTCCACCACCGTGCAGGCGTGGCCAGGAAACGGTGACGGCACATTTCAAGCCCCTCAATCCATGGGCTCGGCCTTCGGCATTTACGGCCTAGCATTGGGTGATTTCCAAACTGCGGGCGGTTTGGGTGTGGCTGCCACATCCACCAGCACCGCCAATGTCTTTGTGCCAACCGCACTTCTTACTCCTTCGACCCAAGCCTTTGGCAGCGTCGGCGTCGGCGCCTCCACTCAGCACGTTTTCACGCTGACGAATTCCACCTCGCTCACTCTGGCCATCTCCGGAATTACATTCACCGGTACCAATCCCACTGACTTCACAGAGCTAGATACGTGCGCCACACCTCTTCCTTCCGGTGGCACCTGCGCTGTGACCGTCACCTTTACCCCAGCTGCATCCGGCGCGCGCAGCGCCGCCCTCTCCATAGCCGACAACGCCCTCGGCGGCCCTCAGATCTCCATGCTTTCTGGCACCGGCGCCAGCGCCCCCGTTGCCGGGCTTTCCACCTCAGCCGTCGCCTTCGGCAATCAAAGCGTCGGCGTCAGGTCCGCCTCCATGCCCGTCGTACTAACCAACACCGGCACCGCCGCTCTCACCGGCCTCGCCGCCAGCATGATCGGCACAAATATCTCGGACTTCGCCCAAACAAATAACTGCCCAGCCTCACTCGGCGCCGGCTTATCGTGCACCTACAACGTAACCTTCACTCCGGGAGCTCTCGGTGCGCGCAGCGCTTCACTGCAGCTCACTGACAATGCCGCTAACTCTCCGCAACTGGTGACCCTCAGTGGCACCGGCATTCCTATCGCTGCCTCCAAGCTGCTCTATATTGCGGCCCCGCCTAGTACCGTTCAGGCCGGATCTTCCGTCGGTACCATCAGCGTCGGCGTATACTCCGCCACTTCCGTTCTGGACACCGCCTCTACCGCCAGCATCGTTGTTACTATCACCGGGCCAAACTCTTTTTCGCAAAACCAGACGCAAGCCGCCGTCTCCGGTGTCGCCACCTTTAATTTCACCGCCGTTCCTATGAACCTCGCCGGTCAATATACCGTCACCGCCTCCAGCACGGGGCTCACCTCTGCTCTCGCTACCACTACGGTCACAGCGCAAGCTTCCTCTGCGGTAATGAGGGTCACCGGATTTCCCTCGCCTACCTACTCCACCGTCACGCATAACTTCGCCGTCAGTGTCACCGACGCCTTCTTGAATCCCATCACCACCTACGTTGGCACCGTCACTCTGAGCAGCACCGACACTTCTGCCACTCTCGCTCCCTCGCCCTACACCTTTATTTCCGCCGACATGGGCGTGCATGCTTTCTCCGGCACTCTCGTCACCGCCGGCACCGAAAGTATTTCCGCTACCGACGGAACACTCCTCGGGGTTCAATCCGGCATCGTCGTGAATGCCTTGCCCCAATTCATCGTAAACACCTTAACGGATGATTCCGGCGGGTCCCCTTGCAACGGTACCGGCGTCTGCTCTTTGCGCAGCGCCATCACTCAATCCAACACTCTGGGTGCGGGAAACCTCACCGTAGATACCTCGCAATTCACCGGCAGCTCCCCATGGACTTCGACTCTCACAGGCGGCGTGCTGCTGCTGAACTCTAATGTCACCATTACCGGCCCCGGAGCAACGGAACTCACCATTTCCGGAGACAATGCTTCCAGTGTCTTTCAGGTCAGCGTCGGCGCCAATGTTTCCATCGAAGGTCTCTCGGTAGTTGAGGGCGCCTCTGCTACCAACGGCGGCGGGATCAACAACGCTGGTTCACTCACTCTCGACGAGGTCACCGTCTCCAACAGCACCGCCGTGCAAAACGGCGGTGGTCTCTACAGCACCGGCACTCTTACCGTAAACTCCTCCACCATTTCGGCGAACACCGCCACCCTAAACGGCGGCGGCGTGGCCACCACAGGCACCAGCGTTTTCTATGACAGCACGATTGCCGGCAACGCGGCCGGAGTCAACGGCGGCGGTATCGACAACAGCGGCCCTCTCTCCGTTCCGCAAAGTACCTTCTTCGGAAACTCTGCCGTCGATGGCTCTGGAATCGAAAATGAACCCGCCGGCACGCTCAACCTCGTCCAGAGCACTCTTTCCGGGAACACTTCCTCCAGCCAGACCGGCGGCTCGGTCACCAACCTGAACGCCACCGCAGGCTCAGTCACCATCGCCAATAGCATTGTCTCTGGTAATACCGCTTTCGGCGGCGATTGCGTGGCCTGCGGCACGCAAAGCGCCTTCAATCTCTTCAACGGCACTCCGGCTACCTTGAAACTGGGTACGCTCGCCAGCAATGGCGGCTCGGTGCAAACCATGCTTCCACTCTTCGGAAGCCCTGCGATTGCCGCGGGCAGCGTGGCCATCGCCCTCAATCCCGGCGTGCCGCAGTCTCTCGCCTTCGATCAACGCGGAACCGGCTTTGCCCGCGTCATTAACAACACCGTGGACCTCGGAGCCGCGCAAGACAACTCCGGCCCGGCCGCATCGCTCGCGATTGCCGTCTCTGGCATAGCGAGTGCCGGCACTCCATTTAACATCACCTTGAATGCCTTCACCGCTACTGGAACGCCCGCCGGGTCCTACACCGGCACGGTACACTTCACCAGCGGCGATCCTCTTGCCGTCTTGCCGGCGGATTACACTTTCCTGGCTGCTGACGGAGGAACGCACGTCTTCAGTATCACGCTCGAAACGAGCGGCTCGGAAACTGTTTCTGTGGTCGACACCGGGAACGCCGCCCTCGAAGCCACACAATCTGTCAACGATTCGCCTGCTGCCGCCTCAGCTCTTGTCATCATGTCTGGCTCGGACCAAACTGCGGCGCCCAGCACGGCGTTCGCCGTCTTGCTCGTCGCTAAGGTTACAGACACTTTTGGAAACGGCGTTCCCGGCACCACTGTGGTTTTGAGCGCTCCCGCGAGTGGCGCCAGCGGCACCTTTGCCGTCGGCGGTATCTCGACAACGCTTACCACGAACGTCAACGGACTGGCTACGGCGACGGTCTTCACCGCCAACGCTACCACCGGCCAATACTCCGTGTCCGGCACCTCTGCAGGGCTCACCGCGGTTTCCTTCGCTCTCACCAACAGCGTTCTGCCGGACTATTCCATTACCGCCAATCCCATTTCACTCACCATCGTGGAAGGCCAGTCGGGAACTTCCTTGCTCACCGTTACGCCTGTGGGAGGCTACGCGGGAACGATCAGCTTCTCTTGCGCCGGCCTGCCGGCCCACGCCAATTGCGTCTTTCTACCGGCGCAGCTCGTTATGACAGGCAACAACACCGCCGCCACAGCCATGCTCACCATCAACACCACTGGAAATAACGGCGTGCTTTCACAACTCCAGCCGCTTTCGTTGCCGCGCATTCCCACGGCCTTTGGCACCGTCTCCTCGGTGCTTTCGCTCGGCCTGCTGCTCTCGGCCGTGCTTCTCGGGATCAAAACTGCAAAACAAAATAACCGTTTTGCCTGCGCCATTCTCTTTCTGCTGTTCGCTGCCACCGCCGGACTCGGACTCATCGGCTGCGGCCAGAGCACCGTTTCTTCGGGCACCGCGCCCGGCCAATACTCCGCCACCATCAAGGCCACTGCCGGCGGCTCAAGCCACTCCGCCGCCATCACGATCATTATAAAGACACAGTAAAAACATACTTTGTCTTCTATTCCGTTCAGTAGCCATCTCTTGGGAAACCCCGCGTGCAGGCGGCGCACAAACCGAGGACGCCACTTCCCTTTCGCTCTAGCCACCGACGCGCGCCCGGTCGAAACTTACCTTGCTCTAAAGCGGGGCCGCGGCGGTTTACCCCGCAGCTAACCACTCAAACCAAGCTCCGGACGTTCGGTCCATTTCGCTCCTCGGCAGAAATCGCCGTACGGGGCTATTACCTCGGAGGCTTGGCGTCGAAGCGCAGATTGGGGTGAGCGAGAGCCACGGGTCGCGACCATGTGGTCCGACTCTTTTGGCTGCGGCGCCGTAGTGCTTCTTTCGACGGCCCTTTTTTGTCGAATTCACTTACTGGTTTTGCGGTTTGTCTTGCGGCGGCGGGTCTTGCTTTGCTTTCCTGGCACGATTCTGCCGCGCAACTTCGCCCAGTGACTGGGGATCTACGGATTGGAATTGCATGGCCGGTTCCTGCTGTGCAGCTGCTTTTTGCAAAGGAATCTGATCACCAGAAGATGTAGTTGCTGTCGAGGGTGGAATTACGGGGTGAGCTAATCTGATAAATCTCGGGCGATCCAGCACGTCATCGCCTTGAACAAAAGCGGTAAGTGCGGTCCCTTTGGGAATCGTGATGTCTTTACCATGCATGAACAAGAAAAACGGGGCCGCCGGCCACAGAATCAAGCTAGTGACGACGATAGCGCCAGTCATCGCTCCTGTGTGCCCACCCCCTTTCGTATTCTTCACTGCGCTAAGAAGAGTCTTGCTGCCATCGGCAAGACGGACCTTGTCGATGTTCAGGTCCAGCTTGCCCCCGCGAGCCATGCGCCTCTTAGCTTGCGCTGAGGTCACAGTGGCCCACGCCGTCCCGCCCTTCGCAATTACGACGATGTCCTCCACCAGAACATCTTCGACTACCTCGAAGCTAACAAGTTGCCCGACCGTTGCGTCAGCGGACGAAATGGTTTCGGCTAGGACTAATTTAACGGGAGTGGCGTCTTGCAGAACGAATGTCCTGTCTTGCGTCGCCGAATTTTGCGGCTGCTGCTGCGTTTCCTGCGAGGTTAGATTGGCCTGTTGAGCAAAACCGGGCAGTGAAACCAAGAGCACGCTCGCCAAGAACGACAAACTTTTCTTCATGTCGATTTCTCCTAGGTCAAGACTTGCGGAATCCCCATAACTTGAATCTTGAGCGGCACAAAGGAAGAGCACTGTAGTACCGAGGCGATTAGTTTTTGAAAAGGCGCTTACTGGTAACAACTTCGCTGGATTTATTAGAATCTTAGATTAAAGGTTTGGTTTTGGACTTGCGGCAAGTCACTACGAATTACAAACTACGTTAGAACGGTCCAATCAAAGCCGCACCAATCCTTCGAGAGCCGCCCTTTTGGAGGAGCAATGTTCTACCGTCGAATGGAATTCGGCACCGTCCAACTGCCACGCAAAAACTTCGAATTTCGCATCAGATCCGGGAGCCAGTTTTTTCCGCATTCCGTTGTCTTTATTTTGCTGCACGCGGCGCCTCTAACGTCCCAAGACCTCTTCTATCCGGCGTGCGCCGTGACTCGCCAAGAGTATGTCGAGTTCCGTAGTCCGAATGGGCTTTGTGAGGTAGCCGTCCATCCCGCTAGCCAGGCACTTCTCGCGATCTCCTGTTGTGGTACTTGCAGTCAAGGCGATAATCGGCGTGTGCAATTTGCTGGTTTTCTCGTCTTGCCGGATTGCCTCAGTTGCCTCGACTCCACCCATTTCCGGCATTTGAATGTCCATCAGCACCAAGTCAAATCTCTCTTTCTTCAGCGCCTGGACCGCCTCCAGCCCGTTTGCGACAACCTGAACCGTGTGCCCCCGCTTCTCTAGCAACCGCACCAACAATCGCTGGTTCATCGAATTGTCCTCCGCCACAAGCACTCGCAAGGACGCCGCAGGGCTGCGCGAATCTTGCGACGAGAGAGGGGTGCGGAGAGGGATCGCGCTTTCCTGCTGCTGGGCCCCAAGGACTCGAGCGATGGCCAGGTACAATTCAGATTGCCGAATGGGCTTCAGCAAGTACGCCGCGACCCCCAACTCCTGGCGACGCGCAGCATCCCCGGGATGGCCCGCCGCGTTGAACATCAAAATCGTCGCTATAGATAATTCCGGCCGCTGGCCAATTCGGTCGACTAAGCCAAAGCCGTCCATCCCCGGCATCTGCATGTCCGCAAGGACCAACCTGTACGGATTCCCGGCCTGGCCGGCTGCCAAGAGTTCCGTGAGAGCTTCTTCACCCCCCTCCACTAAAGTTGATTTCATTTTCCAACGCCCGAGCATTCCACCAAGAATCCCCCGGTTCGTGTGGTTATCATCAACGACGAGTATCCTTGCATCACGAAATTCAGGCGGGAGGACAGAGAATGCCTTTTTCTCCATGACGTCGGCAATGCCAAGAGATAAGGTGAAATGGAACTTGCTTCCTCGGCCGGGTTCGCTTTCCACCCAGATTTTCCCGCCCATCATGTCGACCAACCGCGACGAGATAGTCAATCCAAGGCCGGTTCCCCCGTACTTCCTCGTCGTTGAGGAGTCCGCCTGGGAAAACGAATCGAAGATCGCTCTCTGCCTCTCCTTGGGAATTCCGATCCCTGTATCCGACACCGTAAACTGCAAAATGCAATTATGGTCGGCTCGAGCCACGGTCTGAACGGTCAACGCAATCTCACCACTCTCTGTAAACTTGATTGCGTTGGCCACCAGATTCGTTACAACTTGCCGGAGCCGGTTGGAGTCCCCAATCAAGGTTTCAGGCACGTTGAGAGCCACCTCACAGAGAAGCTCCAGGCCCTTTTCGCCTGCCTGCAACGCGAGCGTTCTCAGGGTTAATTCCACGCAATCTCGAAGGTCGAAAGCGATGGCCTCGAAGTCGATCTTGCCCGCCTCGATCTTTGAAAAGTCGAGAATGTCGTTGATGAGAAAGCGCAGGGAATCCGTCGAAATGGTTACGGCGTCCAGGTATTCGCGCTGCTCTGGCGTGAGCTCCGTGTCGAGAGCCAGCCCGGTCATGCCCATGATACCGTTCAGCGGCGTGCGAATCTCGTGGCTCATATTGGCAAGAAACTCGCTCTTGGCACGGCTCGCCGCTTCGGCGGCCTGGTATGCGGCTTGCGCGATTTGCCTCTCGGCTTCTGCTACCTCTCTCGCCTCGACCAAGTCTTTATTGGTTTGAGTGAGGACTTCCGTTGTTTGTAACTGAATTTTTTCCGCTTTCGTGCGCACGCTGATGTCGCGAATCGCAGCCGTGACCAGGACTCCGTCGACGCTGTCGAGCGGGCTCAGCATAATCTCGGCCGGAAATTCGCTTCCATCTTTTCGCCGCCCATTAAGCTCGATCTTTGTCCCGACCTGCTGCCCCACGGCCCGAGTATCGGACAGGCTACCGTCCGTGAGCAGCCGTTTCGCCAAGCCTTCCGGAAGGATGGTCTTGACCTTCTGCCCCAGGAGTTCATCGCGGTGGTATCCAAACTGGTTCTCCGCCTGGAGATTTAGGAGGACAATCTCTTCCTTATGGTTTATTACCACCATTGCATCCGGAGCCCCTTCTAGCAATGCCCGGAATTTCGTTTCCGCACGTCCACGCGCGGCGTAATCGCGTTGCAGAATCCAACCCGCCAAGACGGCGACCACTAGCCCCAGCATGCTTCCCAGAACGATGGCAGCCTTCGTCTCGCGAAAACGCAGCTCAGCATCCCTATTGCGTTCTGATAATAGGCGCTGTTCTTCGTCCTCCATGCGGTGAGTGACAGTGCAAAATTCGTCCAGGGGCCCCTCGTCCATACTCTGTCGAATGATTTCGGTGGCCGCCTCGGGACCGCGCGACTGGCGCTGGAGAATGAGAGTTTGACTCTGCGCGGCTATCTGTTCGGTCAAACCTCGAAGGCTAACAAGCTGACGCTGCTGATAGGGATTGTCGGCGGTCAATGCCTGGAGGGTTTTCTCTTCCTGTTCGGCGAGTGATCGGTTGGCGATGGCAGATTGAAGAAATGCCTTCTCGTCGCTTAGAGCAAACTCAGTGTAACCCGTCTGAACATTGGTGATGTCCGAGCTCAGCGTTTCGAGGTGTTCAAGGACCTCATGTGTATGCTGCACCCATTGTTCGGTTTCCGCCGACAACCCAAGGCTGCGATAGGAAACAACACCGACAACGAGAAGAACCGCGAATACAGCGCCAAATCCGAGGTGCGCCTTGCGGATCAGCTGCAGCCTCTTCTTCATCCGGCATCACCCTAGGGGGAAGGGAAAGCATCTAGTTGGATAACTGCGGAAGATGGCCAATTACGAACGTGTGCCAACTGTCCAGGAGGGAGATTTAAGTGTATACGCACGCTGGATGCGGTCAAGCTAGGTATACAGGCAGGTGTCCAATGGATTACAAAAAGAGCGACTGGTTCACGGTCTGCGCCATTCCCGGTGCTGCGGGTACAAAGGACGTGCCGAAGTGTTGGCCGCATCGCTAGTTTTTCGGCTGGCAGGTGCGCACGGGCGCTGGGCATGTGATAAGGTGGGTTGAGAATCGTCCCCGTTTACCCCTAAACGAAATCCTAATCCGCGTACGGCGAAGGAACAGAATGTCTCGCAAGCTCGTATGGACCGAGAGCCAAGAGTTCCACGGCTACGGCTGCTCCCAGTGCGTGTGGGTGTTTCACCCTTCCGGTGCCCTCGTTGGCGCATCCCTCGATAAAATGAAGCGGGATTACCTAGCGCAGCGGGACAAAGAATTTACTGAACACGTTTGCAAAATTGAGAATCCAAAAAGGCAGAGAGCGCAGTAAAATTCTTTCCCCTTAAGTACCCATCTAGTACCCGTGTTCATTAGAGAACAACAGTAAAGGCCCGCGAAGACGGATTCTTTCCAGCTGGAACAGAAGTACAAACCAGCATGGGGGAAGCGGACATGGGGAGACTCCAATCATTTCAAGTGGTCGCTCTGCAACGAGGTTTCGTCCAGATAGATGAATCCGGTGGAGGGACCGTCTTGTGGCTCGGGAGAAAGGCACCGGACGCAGCTAGGGAGACGCATCAGCGCATGTGCATTGACAGCCTGACGAACAGCGCAACCGTGTACTGGATGACGGTTCCCGGAAATGTTAACTCTAAGACCTTTCGCGATGTTCCCGCGCTACAAGACTGGTTCGAACTCAGGCTCGAAACGACTGAGCAACGCTCGGGAGTGCAAAAGAGGCCGCAGGCAACCTGAACTTCGCTGCCCAACCACAGTTACCGAATCTGTCCACAATTGGACTGCGGATCGCATTGGCAGCCTCTAAGATGGGACCAGATGGCGAGACCGAGCGATACTGACCGGAAAGCAGGGCTGGGACCGGGCACTATCTCTCCTCTCGCCGTTTGATTCGACTCCGGTCTCACCTTATGCCCGTACATCAACTAGATACCTGTTTGATAGGCCTGAGGCAGCAAGGAATCCCGGTTAGCCAAGGCACGGAGAACGGTTCTACTTTCGAAGTTATGGGATTCACGCTGACGGCGGAGCAAATCGTCGAGCTGCACCAGAACGGACAGATGGATGCGAACGGGATAAAGGCGTTCGCGGAGAGTATCAAACAGAACTTCTAAAACCACCCCCGCCGGAGCAGGTGTTTGCCACGAACACAGGCACCTGCTCTCTCCTCTCTCCCCGAAATGGATCGCACCAAAAGGAACTCAGGCACCGGGAGGATCGATTGACAGACCATAAGGAAGCGATAAAAGACGCGATTCAGGCCGCGAGGCACTCTGGCTTATCAAGCGGCGAAATCATCCAGATAGTGGAAGTGGAGTTCACTAAGACCGACGAAACCTCAGGCGCCAGCAAGAAAGCTATCAAGAGCGAGGACGAGGTGTGGAATCCTCTGACAGAGGACCTGAAGAAATCTAAGCAATAGGCGAAGACTGGCGGCCGGGTATAGGTGGAAATATGGAACTCAGGCAAGTATATATTGGCAAATTCTTGTATCGCTGTCCGAAATGCGGAGAGGAAACTCCTCAGGAGCCCGTGTCGCTGAGCGAGTTGGGACCGGCGGAGGACCATCAGTGTCCGCCGGAAGTCCTGACTGGCCTGGACCCCCGCTAAGAAAACGCAAGACCAACACGGGTCCATTCCTTGTTAACGAAGACGGGGGATTTGTGGTATTTCCCGGCCTCCAGCTGAAAGTGCCGTGTCTCGCGCCACGCGGCCGCTAACCACCCAAAACGGACCGGCAGACGTTCGGTCCACCCGCCTCCCTGGCTCGACTTTCCGCTGAAACCGGCAAGATTCCTTGGCTCTAACTCGCTCTGGCAAGAGCGCGCTTCACCGATTCCTTCAGCGCTAGCTTGGCCGAGGTGTATTCCTTCCGCGAAATCAGCCCCCGCCTTCTATCCGTCTCCAGCCGGGAAAGTTCTTGCCGGAAAGCTTCGTGCAAGATATCTGACGGCCGCACCCGTGAGGGCGGCAACGTAGCGTTCCTTGGGCGAGAAGCGTTTTTTGTTTTGTGTGCCTGCCAAATCAGCAGCGCACACGCAGTGAGAAGCACGGCAGTCAGTCCGCACAGGACGATCCATTGGTGAGCCGGTTGAGCTTGGTGGGCGCGCGAATCGATGCTGCCCAAGGGCGCGAAGGCGGGCTGGCCCGGTACGGGGATGACCGGGCCAGCGACGTGCGGGGGCGCCTGCGGTGCAAGCGATTTGGAGGGATCTCCGAGCGGCGGGAGCGCGCCGGTGCCCGAAACCTCAAACGCCGGGCCTTCGCCTGCCTCGAGCCGGTTAGCCGTCTGGACTTGAAAGTCGTTGCGGCCAGTGACGAGCAGTTCAAATGCCGGTGAGTGCGACGAGAATTTCATCGATGGCGGGAGCATGACGGCTAGCTGCCGAAGCGGGTACATAAGCCTTGTCTTAAAAATGGCGCGACCGTCGTAGGGAACGTCGTAGTTGAAAGCAAACTTGGTCTCTCCCGGACGCAAGGGGAAGTTGACAGCATAATGACCCGGCTCGCCGGGGATGCGCGCCGCCGGGATCTGCTCGCCAATTTTCTCCGGGCCTGCCGCCAGAACCGAGTCAAGCTTGGCATTGGCCGGCAGGTAGACTTCAAATGTGTGGCCGCCCGTTTGTGTCTCAGGCGGGCTGGATTCGTTCCGCAGTTCATACATATCGGAGACATGCAGCAGCCTGTCATTCGTTCCGGCTCTCAGGATCTCAATGCTGGCACTGATTCCGTGTACGCGCGGAGCCCCGTCGAACACCTGAATGGAAAGATCGTCGCCGGCCGAGGCACGCCGATCGTAAGCGATGCCCTGATGAATCACGCGCACTACATAGGAATAGGATTTCGCCGGGTACGGCACACGGAGACTGAAGGCACCCTGTGCGCCAGTCTTGACGCGGGCTTCAGCTTGCATTGCCGGATCTAGGCGAAGAAGGATCACTTCATCGCCCGCCGCGGGTTGGTCGCGGCTCAGATTGCGCACACTGCCGGTGATCGTGTCCGCGCCCATTGCAGCAACTGAAAAAGAGGCAAGCAGCGCCGCAGCAGGAAGTGCCTTCTCCAGGAAGGCTCGTGCGGCGCCCAGATTGCACCCTATCATTCGCTCACCGCAGGCGAGGGAGGAGGTGCGGCCAGCCGTGGCGGATGCCCGAAGATAATGCCGGTTTCAACTTCCACGGCCTGTCCGTTGCGCAGGTAAGGCCTGAACCTCCACTCCGCCAGCGCGTCCGTAATGGCTTTGGCCTGGTCGGGAAAAGCGCTGAGAAAGTGAATGTGCTTCACCTTGCCTTCTTTGTCGATGATGATTCGCACCGGCACGGAATTGAATCTGCGCTCGGTGAACACCGGATCGTTTCTCTCTATTATGTTTTCGTCGCGCGCGTAATCCTTGATACACAACGGGGCATCGCCGCCGCCCGTCCCCGCAATGGCGCCGGCTTCTGGCGGCAGGCTTATCGCGCTCATGTCCTGGATGAGGTTTTCAATAAGTTTTGTGTCGCGGCTGGTAAAGACAAACTGGACCATGTGGCAGCGTATTTGCGTCGCGAGCACGTGCCAATGCAACTCGGCAACGGGAGAAAAGTAGTCCAAGCGGACAAAGGAGCGGCCGGCGACGGTGACCGGCGTCGGCGGCCGCTCCACTTTGTAGTCCGCGTTCAAATGGTCCCTGGTGTAGTTGATCAGCTCGAATGCGCTCCCCGCCGGCGCAAGGGTGAAAAACAGGTCCTGGGCAGCGATCAAAATGCTGCCCCGGGTTTCGCCCGTAAATGTATCCGCGGGCCGGATTTGCGCGAGCACGTAGTATCCGCTGTCGGAAGGCGGCGGGCCGCTGTACTTTTCGGTCCAATCCGGGGACAAAGGATAAGCGAGACCGAAATACGCGTTGTTATAGACATTTCTCGATACCCGCCCACCTTCCGGCAGAGGAGTCACCGCATCGCTGGCGCTTGACCACGCGCCCTTCACAAGGATCGTCTCGGTGGGAAGCTTCTTCGCGTCCGGATTGGTGGAATAGTCGCCGCCACTCTGGGGGGCGCCCTGAGCCGCCCCAAGCAGCGTTCCATGAATCGCGAGAACTGCTAGAAATCGCCACAAAGCAGACCGCGTGATTTTACCCTGCATCGAGAGTTCCCTCGATCCCAAGATTTTTATACAAAAGGAGAAAAACCGGGCGAGGCACTTTCGCGCCTCACCCGGCCCTGTGGTGGTGACGAAGAACTACAGCGACCGCAGGAAGTTCAAAAGATCCTGCTTCTGGCTGGATGAGAGTGAAGCAAAGTTTTCCTCGACCTCCGTAGCCTCGGAGCCATTGCTCGAGTGATCTGCGATGGCAGTCAGGAGATTCGTGGTGCGCCCGTCGTGCAAGAAGAAGATGCGCTGACCGAGTCCCCACAACGGCGCCGTGCGGAATTGATCGCCGCCTGCGCCGCCTTGCGAGACGTTGTCTGCGAGACCGGTCCCCATGTGATGAATCTCGATATCGGAGAACGCGCCGACCGGCGCGCTTCCCAGCGAAGACGTGATATTCGAGGGTTGCGTGGAGCTGAGCGTCGCCGTGTGGCACGTCGCGCATCCGATGGCGCTGAAGAGAGACTGCCCTCGGGTAATCGAGGCCGCGCCGCCGGGTGTGGTCGTTGATGGCGTTGGCGGAGCAAGCAGCCGCATAAACTCAGCGAACAACACGATGTCGGAAGGAACCTGGGCGTTTTGGGCCGCAGGATCCGCGTTGGTCGCTACCGTGAAGTTCGTTGCGTCTTCCGGGTACCCGGTCTTGGAGAGATTCAGGCAATTTGCAGGAAGCCCGCTTCCCTGTTGATCTTCGCCGGGCAACGGTCGGTCTTGTCCAAAGATCTCGTTGGTGATGCCCATTTCGACGTTGTAGGCTTCGCCGGAAAAGAGCAGGAGCGATTTGTTCTGCGCTTTCCAGCCGAATCGCGAGATCGTGCCATCGTTTCCGTTGTGGTTAAAGGTGCCGCTGATCCCCAAACTATTGCCTGCGGCTGCCGCCTGAACGGCAATCAATGTGGAGTCATCGATGTTCTCGATCAGGCCAGCGCCGAAGACGGGTGTAGGAATGCGGAAGATGATGTTGTTGGTCGACTGCGCGATGGCAAAGCTGGGCTGCGGAAGACTGCAATTGCCCGCACCCGACAGACCAGAAACCACGAAGATGTCCTCGACGCCGCCGTTGGGCGCGTTGGTGTTCGGATTGCCGTTCGAGTTGAAGAAGAATGGAAAGCGGGCTTCTCGCGTTGGCCCGGTTGAGGTGAGGAACGACGGGGTCGTATTGGTTGACCCGCTGGCAATCCCATTGGCGATCACTGAGAACTCGGGATTGGCGGCTGGGCTCGACCCCCCGATGCTCGGTTGCGAATGGCAGCCCGAGCACTGATTAAAGTTAAACCGCGGTCCCAGGCCATTGTTGGCGCCGCCTGAAACGACCTCTACTTCCTGGAAGCGCGCAAGGCCGTTCTGAAAGAATTCCAGGGAACCTGTGGGGCTGTTCGCCGCGACGGAAGCGAGCGGAAGCGGGCTCGTTGCCGTGGCCCCCGACTGCCCATTAATCGGCCCCGACCGAACGCCCGGGTCGGTCTGTGAACATGCAATCGACGGAAAAAATGCCGCTGCCGCTAAAGCGAGAAACACCGCGAGCCTGATTTTCTTCATTCGCAACCTCCTTCTCTTAGCCGATCTTCGGAAACTCTTCCCGCTGTTCGAGAAATACTCGGGCGCTGACAGTTCGACGGCGGACACACCTGCGCGAAGCACTCCAGACGACGAATTCTCTGCTGGCGTCAGAGACTGGTCCTCAAGAAGCCGTGCCACGTTTATGCCGGCTCCGGCACGCTCCCGCCTCTAATTGTCGAAATAGGTGACCGACGTGAACCGCACCCGGCCACTCCGGGCCTTCGCCTTGCGCAACCGTATGCGCGAGAACCTATGCGCAAAGGCCCAGGAGCACAATGGCCTGGGCCGGAATTCGTGGTGTCACTTTTCCTGTCCCTCAAGAAGGGGTCGAGGTACAGCATAGCTGGAGGAAACGCGGTGAGAAATGCGCAACCGGCAGCGCTCGCCGGAGCGGTTCGGCAGCCGGGAATGAAAAATACACATTCCGTCCATGGAAAAAAACATGTTGCATCCCGCCGGAATGGCGCTATATTCCCTACAGCGGCGCGGAGTCCTTTCATTTAATTATGGTTTAGTTATAACCATTTCCGTAGATCCATTAGATGTATGTGCGCCTTTAAGGTGCAACGCGAGTGGCTATCGCAATCCAGCTGGTAAGTTCGCATCCCCTGCTCATCCGTGCAGTCAGCGGAGTCATGTCTCACCTCAAAGATTTCCCGGTGCGCACGCTTCCTCCCGCCACAAGCGAAGCCGATGCGATGCGGCACGGGAATTCACCGCGGCTTTTCCTTCTGGATGCGTGTTCCTTGCACACGGACTTGGGACCGCTCGCAGGACGCTGCCGCGCCTTGGCGCCCGGCAGCAAGTTCCTCGGACTTCTTCCGCCAGGCGACGACCGTCACGCGGAGAAAATAAGGCTCTTCACCTGGGGCATCGACGGCTTCGTGGAACTTCACAAAGCGTGGCAGAGGGAGCTGCCCCAGGCAATCCGCAGCATCCTGAAGGGGCAGCTGTGGGTGCCTCCCGAAGTTTTACTGGCCTTCGTCAAGCAGGCGAAAGCACTGCTCGATGCGCAGCTTCTGCATGGCCATTTTCTAACTGCGCGGGAGGGCGAGATACTTCAATTGCTGATGCGGCGTTTGACGAACAAGGAGATCTCCAGCGCACTGGATATTTCGGAACGGACGGTGAAGTTTCATGTTTCGAATATTCTTGGAAAATTGCAGCTCGCGGACAGACGCGGCTTGTCCGTCGAAAGCCTGACGTTCAAGCAGACCTCCTCTGAAGCGTGACGCGTTCCCTTCCCCGCGTGTGATACCGGCCGGCACCCTGGAACGAACCGTTTTTCGCGCGCTCGAACTCAGCGTGATGGAAGAGACGCGGGAAGAGCAAAGGCGTAGAGTACGTCTTCCACTGCAAGGATTACGTATTGCCGTCCATCTAGCTCATAGGTCATGGGGGAAGCGTTCAGTTTGCCACCCGCGTTTAAATGCCAGAGAGTCTTGCCCGTGGCCGGATCGAGAGCCAGCAAATTACCAGAGTTATCAGCGCTGAAAAGGAGATGCCCCGCGGTCGTAAGAATCCCCGCAATGCTTTCTCCATCGCCGATTTCGTGATTCCACACAACTTTGCCGGTACGGTAGTCGAGGGCGCGCAGCGTCGAATTGGCCCACAAGTTTCTGTCGCGGCCTCCCCAGCCTTCCGGTTTCCCTTCCGCCGTATTGTAATAAATGCTGAAAAGGCGGCGGCAGTTCACGTAAAACAGCTCCGTCTGGGGATCAAAGCTCGGCGCCATCCAATTGGTGGACCCATCTGAACCAGGCTCGACAAGCGCGCCATCGGGAGTCGGCGTGGCTTCGGGCCTCGCGATCGGGCGTCCCCGATGGTCAATGCCGTTCGCCCACGTCTGATCGATGAATTGCGAAGTAATCAGATGTTCCCCATTCGTGCGATCGAGCACAAAGAAAAATCCGTTGCGGCTGGCTTGCGCCAGCAGTTTGCGCTGCTGGCCTTTGAATTCGGCGTTGAAAAGCACTGGCGTCTCGACGGCATCCCAGTCGTGCACATCGTGCGGCGACGGCTGAAAATACCAGACGAGTTTCCCGGTGTCAGGATTCAGGGCCACGATGGAGCAGGTGTAGAGATTGTCGCCCGGCCGTCCCTCTCCCGCCAGCACGGGGTTCGGATTGCCTGTGCCCCAAAAGAGGAGATTGAGGCTGGGATCGTATGTCCCGGTCATCCAGGTCATGCCGCCGCCGTGGAGGATGGCGTCGCTGTTCTTGGGCCACGTCTCCGAACCCGGCTGGCCCGGTTCGGGCTCCGTCTTCCAGCGCCACTGGATTTTGCCCGTCTCGGGATCGAGCGATTCGAGAAAACCGGGAATGTCCGTAACGTCTCCGGAAACGCCGACGATTACGTGATCGCGCACAACGAGTGGCGCCATCGTTGAAAAATATTCGAGCTTCGGGTCGGCGAGTTCGATGTCCCAGCGCACCGTGCCATCCCTGGCATCGAGACAAATCAGGTGCGCGTCGGGCGTCGTGAAGTAGAGCCAGTTTTTGTACATGGCCAGGCCGCGATGGCCGATGTGATCGCCCTCCGACTTTCGTTCGTAGTGCCAAATCCTGCGCCCGAAGCGGGCATCCACCGCCCAGACGTTGTCAGGAACGGAAAAGTAGAGAGTGCCGTTTACTTCCAGAGGAGTCGACTTGATCGTTGTGCTGTGCGTCGGAAAAGCCCAGGCGAGTGTGAGCGAGTTGATATTTCCGGCGTTGATCTGATCGAGCGTGCTGAAGCGCTTGCCGGAATAGTCGCCATTGTACGTCGGCCAGGTATCGGTCGGCGGCTTGAGAAGCGCGGCAGGATCAAGTTCTTGCGCCGAAGCAAACCGCGGATAGAACCCCAAGGCAAAAAGCAGCAGCGGCAGCAGCGCACAGCTCCCCTTCCCGGCAAGACCAGGTCCCGCCTTCTTCCCACTGCGCTTCTTGCAGCCACGCGCGCTCTCGATCGCTCCACGGAAGTTGAAAACCATTCCGGCTCCTGTCCTTTGACTTGCGTTTCTGTATTTCCTACTTCAAAGTTTCCAAATACGCGAAGAGGTTGTGAACGTCCGCCTGTGTGAGCTTGCCGAGCAATTCGCGGTGGGCTAGAAGAGACTCCTCGAGTTCAACCTTCACTTTGTCCCGCGCGAAGGACCGGTACCATCCTGAAGCATCTTTCAGCGAGACCACAAAGTCGTCGGCGTGCAGGAGGGGACCCTTGATTTGCTCTCCGGAGGGCAAAGTGACGACCGCGGTAGTGTGCCAGCCCTCGGGAGAAAGCATGTGAGCTTCGAGATCGATAGGAGAGTACTTGCTGGCGATTTTCGCCAAGTCCCCGGCCGGCGAATGGCACTGATTACAGCCGCCGGCGCCATTGAAAAATACTTTTCCGTCATCGGCGTTGCCGGTGAGCAGCTTCTCCGCGGGATATCCGCGCGGTACGCCGTTCGACCTGAGCGCTTCGGTCGCTCGCGCGTGAAGAAAGACGGCGATGTCGCTCACTTGATCATCCGTCAGTGGCATCGCCGGCATGCCCTTGTCCGGCCGGCCCTGATGAATGACGCTGCCGATGAGATCCCCTTTCACGTCGTGGGCCACCAGCGGCGAACGCACGAGGTCTGGCCCGCGAGCACCGGTAGCATCAGGGCCATGGCAGAAGCCGCAGGCCTGCGCGAACTGTTTGTGCCCGCGTTCGACGGCCGGATCGGGCCCCTCTGCTTTTTGCTGTCGGGCTGGAGAGCTGAGTACCGCTACGACAAAAAGAATCCCAGCCAGCAGGACTGAAACCATCAGAACTCGTTTCACCAAGGGAAAACCCTCATAGCGCATCTTCCGTTTTTGTCTCGCAGACCGTGCATTCTAGCACCACGGCTTCGGCTCTGCACCCGCCGGGTCCCCCTCCTTGCGATCCCGCGGCAGGCAACACAAGTGGTTTTGGGAGAAGGATTCTGCCAGCTTTGTCCATCTTCCAGTTCATGCCATTCATAAGGGCAACGGGTAACGCTCGCCCGAGCCAGGCAGATTTCTAGCGGCCATCGCCGGTGTCACGGAAGGCGCCAGGTTTCTCTAACGAATCGGTGGCAGCCACCCCGGTGATGAGGCGCGCGCCGCGGCTGAAAGTCAGATACTCGAAACCCCACTGCACAAAGACGAGCACTCGACTCTGAAACTCCACGATATAGATGAGATGGACAAAAAGCCAAGTAAGCCACGCAAAGAGACCCGCCAGATGAAATCCAAATATGTTGGCCACCGCTGCGGCGCGCCCGATGACAGCCATATCTCCCTTATTGAAATAGTGAAACGGCTTCGTGTCCTTCTTCCCTTTCTGACGAGCGCGAATCGTCTTCGCCGCGTAGGCTCCCCCTTGAATGGCCACCTGCGCAACACCCGGCAGCGGTTTCCCATCCTCGCCGAGAGAGAGCGCCAGATCGCCGACGATGAATATATCTGGATAGCCGGAAACCGTCAGGTCAGGACTGACCTTGATGCGCCCGCTGCGATCCGTCTCCGATTTCGTGCGTTCGGCGAGTTTTCTGCCGAATAGATTGGTTGTGACGCCGCCCGCCCACAGTACCGTTTTTGCGATCAGGCTCTTTGACTCTTGGCCGGATTTGTACGTGACCCCGTCCGCATCGATGCACGTGACCATCACTCCCTTTTTCACGTCGACGCCCAGCCGCGATACGAGCATTTCCGCCTTCGAGGAGAGATCCTCGGGAAAGTTATTCAGCACGCGCTCCCCGCCCTCCATAAGAATAATGCGCGCCTCCCGCGGATTGATGCGCCGAAAGTCGTTCTTCAGAGTTTCGTTAGCGATCTCCGCGAGCGCGCCGGCCAGTTCCATGCCGGTAGCTCCCGCGCCAACAATCACAAACGTGAGCCAGGCGCGCGCTTCCTGCTCGGTCGCCGATCGCTCGGCGCACTCAAATGCATAAAGAATTTTGTGCCGGATAGCGGTAGCTTCTTCGATGGACTTCAGGCTCGGCGCCCATTCCCTCCATTCCTCTTTGCCGTAATAAGAGGTCTGCGAGCCCGTCGCGACAATCAACGAATCGTAGGGAAAAACAGCCCCATCGCGCAAAATCACCCGCTTGGCATCGGGATCGATGTCGGCGGCTTCGCCCAAGAGAACCTGCGTGTTTTTTTGCCGGCTCAGAACGCCTCGTAACGGAGCGGCAATTTCACCGGGCGACAACGACCCCGTAGCTACCTGATACATCAGCGGCTGAAAAAGATGAAAATTGCGGCGGTCAATCAATGTCACATCCACGGGGGCGCGCTTCAGCTTTTGCGCCGCGTTTAAGCCCCCGAATCCGCCGCCGAGTATTACGACGCGGTGCTTCTCTCCCATACCGGCCACTCCCGCGAACACAACCTCGTTCTCCGTACTATCATCTCATCTAGCGTGAATTCCACAATTACGATGATCGCGGAGTGCGTGGAGATGCGAAGTTTTCCCCGCCACTCCTGACATGAAAACGAAACCGATTCCGAAGACGCTGAACCGCGAGCAGATGGAACGCAACACGCTGCGACTGCTCTGTTCCGTGCTCGTAAAGCCAGGCACGCGTCTGGAAATCTGCCGGCTCTTGCATGCCGGCGATTTTCTGGACCCCGTAAGGAGAGCCGTCTTTGAAGAAGTCCAGACAGCGGGCGTGCTCAGTTCGAAGCAGTTGCGTGCGTCGCTGCCCGCGCGGATGATCAACCGCGGCTTTCTCGGCTTCAATCTGGAAAAGCTGCTGGCGCCAAAGCTTGCCAGCGAAGCGGAAATCGAGCAGTTGTTCGAGAGCACGCTGCACCTGCTGAAGCTCGGCGGGTCCGAGGAGCCAAATCTCTTTGCACCCGCTGCCGATGCCGAAGACTAGTTACCGCGTATTGACGCTCGTCGAAGCGCTCGGGCTGGCTGGGTACATCGCCTGCTACATCTGGCGGCTCCAAGCCGCGCGGCCCAATTCCTGGATAGTCTTTCCGATCTGGTTGCTTCTGAGCATCGCACTGCATCGCGACACCCCGAGGACTCTGGGTTGGAGGGCCGACAATCTCTGGCCCGCTACGCGCCAAGGACTCCTCATTTTTGCCGCTTTTATTCTCGCCACTTGCCTGGCCGGTTTTTGGCTTGGTGCCTTTCACCGCGTGCCGCCGCGCGTCACGGAACCCTGGCGTTTCTTTAGCTACTTCGCGTTTTGTCTGCTGCAACAGATTGCTCTGAATTCGTATCTGACGAACCGGCTTCTCTACGCCTTCCGGGAACCGCGAGGGGCCGCGCTCGTGGCTGGAGCCACTTTTGCCGCACTGCACTGGCCAAATCCGGTTCTCGTGCCGCTGACTTTTGTCGGCGGCACAGCCATGAGCTGGCTTTTTTCCCGAGAGCGCAATATTTTCCCGCTCACCGTGGGCCAAGCCATTCTGGGTACGCTCGTGTGGTGGGTTTTTCCCGTTGCGTGGCACCACGGAATGCGCGTCGGCCCCGGCTTCTATTCTTTCCACCCTTAACGGGGTTCGTGGTTTCTCTCCTGATCGCCATCGCCTACAAATTCAAATGCTCGTAATTCCCTGCTGTTCCTCCGGAATCCGCCGCTTTTGATGAAGCGCAGCCAGTCTTCCGCCATACCCCGGGAATGATCGCTCGACACTTCGGACAAGCTCCTTCCACAAGCCGGTTTTCCAGAACATCGTGCCACGAACGCCGGACCACCACTTCGCCGCACCCGGGGCAAGCCGTATTCGCACCGTCGCTGAAAATGTTCCCCTCATAGACGTAGTGAAGCCCCGTCTCGCGGGCTATCGCCCGCGCACGGTGAAGCGTCTCGGGCGGCGTCCGGGGCTTGTCCTGCAGCTTAAAGTCAGGATGAAAGGCCGTAAAGTGCAGCGGAACGTCCGGCCCGAGATGCGTCAAAATCCATTCGGCGAGCCTGCGCGTTTCCGCAGGATCGTCATTTAGCGTCGGAATCATCAGGTTTGTAATCTCAAGCCACACCTTCGTTTCTTTCCTCAGCCATTCCAGAGTCTCAAGCACCGGCTGCAAATGCGTCAGCGTCGTCTTCCCGTAAAAACCTTCGGTGAACCCTTTGAGATCGATGTTGGCGGCGTCAATGTGGTCATAGATGTCGTGAAACGCCTCGTAGGTGATGTATCCGTTCGAAACCATCACCGTTTTCAACCCGTATTCCTTCGCGGCCCTGCAAATATCGATGACGTATTCGCCCCAAATGGTCGGCTCGTTGTAGGTGAACGCCAGCGAATCGCAACCATGTTCGAGCGCCAGCAAAGGAACGTCTTCCGGAGCAACAGGCTGCGACCGCACTTGATCTTGCCGCGACTTCGAAATATCCCAGTTCTGGCAAAAAAAGCAGCCCATGTTGCAGCCCGCCGTGCCCATGCTAAACACACGCGTCCCCGGCAGAAAGTGGTTCAGCGGCTTCTTTTCGATAGGATCAACTTGCAGCGCCGCAGGCGCGCCATAACCCAGGCTATAGAGCTTTCCGCCCTGATTCACGCGAATGAAACAAAATCCCGATTGCCCCGAATGGATGTGGCAATGCCGGGGGCAAAGGTAGCAGTGCACGCGTCCGCCGGCTTCCGGCTCCCACCAGCGCCCTTCGTGCATTTCCTCTGTCTTCTGGAGGATCTTCAACTGGCCCACAAACGGATCCTCCTTCCACCCAAATTATACGCCTCGAGGCGCGTCGACTCGTATTCTTGTTGATTGCGGTGCCACAACGAGCGGGGGGTTCAAGCGTGGTGACGAATGCGGCGCTGGACACGGCGCCTTTCCGCAGCCCAATCCACAAAATTCACCATGTTCGATCGATATTTCCAGGAAAGGCGCAAGAATTTTCGCGCATCCAGGTTTCTTGCTTCCGAACCCAGGAAAGTCTCAAATCGCCAACGCAAGTAGGGGCTCTTCCAGGGTTGGAAGCGATACCCGCGAGCAACGTTCCAGTAGTACCGCAGCGTCTTGAACATCGGCCTTACACGGGCGGCATCGCCCGCTCCCAAGCTTCCTTCGTCTTAACTGCCACCCAGCGGCGCCGACAGATGCTCGTGTACCAGCACCCAGCCGGAAGGCCGTCTCTCCCAAATTCCGGTATAACGTATTTCTGTTTCAGAATTCTTACCATCTTTTGATTTTTCCGATAAATGCATCGAGACCGTCGTCCACGCCACCGTTCCGCGCCGCCGCACTTTCAAATCCTTTCCTGCGCTCAGCGTTACGCTCTCCGCGCTGTCCAAGAATTCCTTCTTCACTCCTTCGTGGTATTCCTTCCAACTGTGATAGGAAAACGGGGCCACGTCATAGAAAACCAGCCCGTCTTCTTTGGCATAGAAGCGCGCTGGATTGTCGGCGTTGCCCGTGCTCCACGCCGCACAATAGTCGTCGATGAGTCTGCGGAAGGTCGCCTCATCGGTTGCCTTTTGCTGAGCGCGGGCTCCCACAAAGGTCAGCAATCCACCCGCAATCGCAAGCGCTACATAGAGCAGCCAGCGCCAGTGTTCGCCATGTCTGGCGTTTGCATTTTCTATTTTCAAGAGCATCTCCGTTCGCCGTGAGAAGTTGCCGCCAATGGCGCTGGGGAAAGCCATCCATTCATTGCGCCTACCCTATGGTGAATCCGGCTAATTTGCAATAGTGGTCTTGTACCCGCCTTAAATCTCACCGGGCCTTCGTTTTTCGCCGACTCTTGCCGCCGCCGGCCGGTAAATCCGGCCTGCCTGCCGAAAAGCAAATGCGCGCTCTCCGAAGGCTGCTTAACCTCGCTTCTGGGCAGACAAACTGCCCGATTCGGAGGCGAGCATGGCAGGGCGGCAACTTGCAACACAAGAAAAGAGGCGACTTATGGGCAGAATTCTGGTTTCTCTGGGGTTCCTGGGCTTGATTGCCGACCTCGCTTTCCTGGCCCAGCCGCTCGAACGGCTGGCCCAAAAACTTAGCGAAGGACTGTTCAGCGTTGTTCCCGCTCTTGGCCTGTCGGTTCTGAATGCCGCACGCGCTATCGCCTTCCACCAAATCGACTACTTCTCCCTGATTTCGCGTATCTTGGTATTATTCTTGGCGCTTGTGGCCGTGGTAGCGGGTGCCGTTCTCTTGAACTCCCGCCACTCCGTTTCGATTCGAGGAGACCGTTGATGGATCCGTCCGGCGACCAACCAAATCGAACTCAAAAGGTCGTCCTCCATGGCGACTTCCACTGGGGACTCATCTGGGGTTTCATCATCCTCTTTGTAGGCGTCGCTTTGCTGCTGGATCGCATGGGCGTCCTTCCAATCGACTACGTCTTTCACTTCTGGCCCTTGCTGCTTGTGCTCTTCGGATTCATGAATATCATCTCCGCCTCGAACCGCGTCTTTGGATTTTTGCTGGTTACCGCCGGCATCCTGCTTCAGCTCAACAAGTTCGGCTACCTTCGTTTGAGCTTCGCGGACCTTTGGCCCCTGGCGATCATCGGCATCGGCCTGCTGATGATCTGGGGCTCCCTCGAAACGCGGGGTCTCCTGCGCAAGAAAGTCAAACTCGACTGGACGCAGGGGTCCGCAGCCGAAAAATTTCGCCGGCACCTTACAGAACTCACGGGCGAGACCGACACCTCCTTCAACGCAGCCGCCGTTTTTGGCGGTTGCGAGCGCCGCTATACGGGACAACACCTCCAGTCTGGCAAAGCCACCTCCATCTTCGGCGGTGTGGAACTCGACTTGCGCGATGCCAATATCGACGATGAAGCCGTACTGGAAATTATCTGTGTCTTCGGAGGCGTCGAGCTTCGCGTTCCCGAGACCTGGGCCGTGCATTCTCGCAGTCTGCCCGTCTTCGGAGGTTTTGAGGACAAAACCAGGCAGAGCAGGGTGGATGAGACCGCGGGCGCAAAGCGAAAAGCACTGATTGTCACCGGAGTCGTTATTTTTGGCGGCCTGGAAATCTCAAACTGAGGCACATTTCTCGAAATTCAAAAATGGACACCCGTAGGAAAGCACCATGCCTTCCATGACCGGCCGCCTTCGGATTTCCAGCTAATGCATCCGCTGCTCACACCGATCAATCGGTACGGATTCTACCTGCTGGCCTGGACTCCGCTCGCCGGCATTCTCGACTACTTGCTGGCCGTCCCCGGCCACCTCGGCTGGCTGGACGCCACCGTCCTGGTTCTGCCGCTTTGCCTCATCTACCAGTTTGTTTGTCTTTCTGCGTGGTATATGTGCAAGGCGGCGCCCCTGCGCGGAGGATCTTTCCTGCGCATCCGCCTGACGCACCTTGTGGCCGCCGTGGTCATCAGCCTTCTTTGGATCGAATTTGCTAGGCTCCTCGCGTACGTCCTTTCAGAAACCGCTCCCTTTCGCGGACTGGATGAACGCTTTGCGCCGCAGGTTCCCGTATTATTCGGCGTCGGCTTTCTCTTTTATCTGCTCTCCGTCGCCGCGCATTACGTCATTCTCGCCATCGAGGAATCGCGGCAAGCCGAAGCGCGAGCTCTCGAAACCAGCATTCTTGCGCGCGACGCCGAATTGAAGGCCCTGAAGGCGCAGGTCAATCCCCACTTTCTCTTCAACAGCCTGAACTCCATCAGCGCCCTCACCAGTGTCGACCCCGTCAAAGCCCGCGAAATGTGCATTCTGCTGGCCGAATTTCTGCGCATGACCCTCGGGCTCGGCGAAAAAACGTCCGTGCCTCTCCTAGAAGAACTTTCGCTCCTTCACCGTTATCTTGCCATCGAGAAAGTGCGCTTTGGCTCGCGCTTGCTGATGGAAGAGGACCTCCAGCAAATCTCCAGTTCCCTTCAGCTTCCGCCTCTGCTTCTGCAACCGCTTATCGAGAATGCCGTTACCCACGGTATCGCCAATTTGCCCGAGGGAGGCACCGTCCGTCTTTCCGGCCATAGTCACAACGGCCGCGTCCAGTTGGCGATTGAAAATACCTTCGATCCGGATTCCACGCCCATGCGTAAAGGCGGACTGGGACTCAGGAATGTGCGCGAGCGGCTCGAAGCGCGTTACGGCAAAGACGCCAATATGCGCGTCAGCACCGAAAATGGCATCTTTCGTGTGAATTTGTCCTTCCCTGTGGACACTCAAGAGGTCAAGAATTGAGTAAGACGCCCGAAAAAAAGATCACTGCTCTCGTCGTTGACGATGAAGACCTCGCGCGCCTGGTTCTCCGCGAATTGATCCAAACTCATCCGGAGATCGAAGTTCTCGCGGAGTGCGGAAATGGCTTCGAGGCGGTGAAGGCCGTCGCCGAGCACAAGCCAAACCTCATTTTTCTGGATGTGCAGATGCCCAGGCTTTCGGGCTTCGATGTGCTCGAACTGATTGGCACGGACACCGCCGTCATTTTTGTCACCGCCTACGACCAGTACGCCATGCGCGCCTTCGAAGTCCACGCCGTCGACTATCTCCTAAAACCTGTCGGCCGGGACCGCTTTGAAGCCGCACTCGAACGCGCGAAATCCCGCATGGGCGAAAAACTGCCGCCAGCTCCGGACCTCGCCGCCGCCGCGCGCCCACCTAAACAGTTTCTCGAACGCATCGTGGTCCGCGACGGCAGCCGCGTCACGCTGATCCCCGTGAGAAAACTCGATTACGCCGAAGCCCAGGACGACTACGTCGCTCTGGCCAGCGAAGGAAAAAAGCATTTGAAGCAGCAAACCATCGCAAGCCTCGAGGCCTGCCTCGATCCAGAACAGTTCGTGCGGGTCCACCGCTCCTACGTAGTGAATTTCGAGAAGGTAGTGCGAATCGAGCCCTACGGAAAAGACAGCCGCCTCGCAATCCTTTCTGACGGCGCCCGTCTTCCAGTAAGCAAAGCCGGCTATGCCCGCCTAAAAATCCTCCTCGATCAACGTAGCTAACGCGGATCCCATGCGGTGGCGCGGCATGCAGCCCGACCTTGGCGTCAGAATCCGGGAACAAGCGACCGAAGGAAAGATTGCTTCAGGAAGGATTCTCGACTCTTCACTACCCACGACTCATTACTTCACGCCAACCGGCGCACCCAAATCCTCGAAGTCGCCGGTTTCCCCAAATGCATGGTATGCCCATCCGACCGCAACGTCATTGTCTCGTCATATTCCCGCTTCAAAACTTCCACTTTCGTCGAAGGGCGCAACTTCAACCCTTCCAAAAACTCCAAGAACTGCCCGTCCTTCTCATAAACACAGAGGATCTCGGCATGTTCCCTGGCCCGCAAATCCGCCAGCAGTACCGCACCCTGACTTCGCAGCTTGGCCACGCCACCCCGCATTGGCACTCCGTGCGGACAAGTCTTCTTATTTCCAAATCGCTTCAGCAGCAACGCCTCTACTTCCGGCGAGATCCCGTGCTCCAACCGCTCGGCCTCGTCGTGCGCCTTGGCCCAGGAAAGCCCAATCACTTCCGTAAGCAACATTTCTGCAAGCTGGTGCCGCAAAGCCAATCTCTCCGCCACCATGCGCCCTTTGTGCGTCAGATCGATTCTCCCGGTCCGTTCGACCCGCACATGCCCATCGCGCGTCATCCGCTTCAGAGCCGCGGTCACCGCCGGGGGTGTCACCTTCAGCTCTTCCGCAAGCCGGGCGCTGATCGGCGTCTGGTCCTCCTCGAGCATCTCCCAGATAGCCTTCAAGTAGTCTTCTTGCGAAACGCTGGTCTTCTCTCTCCGCAAACTTGCATCTCCTCGACGCTTTCTACTGCTTCGCTTGCCTGCCTGTGCCCTTCGTTTTGCTCTTTCCCTGGTTGGCCGCGCGCCCCTTTGCGCTTCTCAACCGCCCCGCCAACTCCCCCACGCGCCGCTCGATATCTTCAAAGATTCTCTGATAAAGCCCGGCATCCGCGCCATAAGGATCTTCGACCAACCAATCCTCGACTTTCGCCGCGCCCTTAAACGCCATCTCCTTCGGATGCCCGCTCATATTGATCACCACGTCCGCCGTCTCGAACGCAGCCGCCAGGAGCGTCTTGGACCACAGCTCAGCGGGCGAAAACCCATTCTTTACAAGCGTTTGCTTGGTCATGGGCTCGATGCGCCCGAGTGGCGTCAACCCGGCGCTGGAAGGCTCAATCACATCCGCCGCATCGCGCAAAGCAATGGCCTCCGCCATAGGGCTGCGGCAGGCGTTGCCAAGACAGACAAACAAGACCTTCCTACGGTTCAGCTCGCTCATGGGCCGCGATTTCCTCCCTCTCAGCCTAGCCCTCCAGCCTCTGAACGGCAATCGTCAGAACCGCACCCGCCACTCGGTCGAGTCCTGGTCTTTTCAATGGCTTACATTTTTATCTTAAGTTTCCAGAAAAAGGAGGGACCAGCACCTTGACTCAGCCAACTTGCTCCTGCTCTCGGCGGACCCAGCAACACCCGCAACTTCCGTGTGCTCATGCGCTTACTCGTGATCCTCGGGAGAGTCTGGCTGGGGCCGCACAAGGAGATGAGTGGCGTGGCTCTTAGGAGCCCACCTCTCGATATCCGGGCGCCGGACTTCAGAGCGACCGTTGCCTGAGGAGCTGACCGGAAATCCGACCCGCTATCGCGCCGCGGAAACGGCCTGCCTCAGGCTGGCCTCGATCAGGTTCATGAAATGGCGATGCACGGCAGTGTCTTCTGTCAGCTCTGGGTGAAACGTCGCGGCCATGACGTTGGCTTTCTGCACGAGAACTGGCTTGCCTAAGTACTCGGCAAGGACTTCGACGCCTGGGCCGACACGGTCGATGATCGGAGCGCGGATGAAGACCATTTCCATGGGCGAATCCGTCAGCTTGCTCGAACCGAAAAAGACGTCACTGGCAAGTTGCCGCCCATACGCGTTGCGCAATACACTCATGTCCAACAAACCCAGAGAAGCCTGAGCCGGATTCTTCACCTCGGTCGCCAGCAAAATGGCACCCGCACAGGTCCCGAAGACCCCTCTGCCTTCTGCGGCAAATTTCTTCACGGCCTGAAACAGCCCTTCCTCTTGCAGAAATTGCAGCTGGGTCGTGCTCTCGCCGCCAGGCAAAATCAAGCCATCGCAACCCTCGAGGTCGGCAACCGTGCGTACTTCGGCGGTCTGTGCGCCGAGGCCAGCCAGCATTGCCGCGTGCGCCGCAAAATCCCCCTGCACCGCCAATATCCCGATCTTCACTCCATTCTCTCCATCGTCCGCGCTTCCAGGGCACGGCGCGCGGTGCCCGTCGTTACACTGGCGCAGCATGCTGCGCCAGCAGGAAGAAAAACCTTCAAAAAAGCCGAGCGGGTCACCAACCGCGCGTCGACAGCAGGTCTTTCTCTTCCAGCTGCCGCACATCGATCCCGCGCATGGCTTCGCCCAGCTCCTCGGAAGCTTCCAGCACGGACTTCGGGTCATCGAAGTGCGTCGTAGCCTTCACCACCGCCTTCGCCCGCGCCTCCGGATCGCTAGACTTGAATATCCCTGAGCCCACAAACACCGCCTCGGCTCCGAGCCGCCTCACCAGCGCAGCATCGGCGGGAGTCGCAATTCCGCCTGCGGAAAAATTCGGCACCGGCAACTTCCCCGTTTTCGCGATCTGGCGAATCAAGTCAAGCGGAGCGCCAAGCTCTTTCGCCTCGCGCATCAATTCGTCGTCGCGCAGAGTCGTCAGCTTTTTCATCTGGCTGACGATTGTGCGCATATGCCGCACGGCTTCCACCACATTGCCCGAGCCTGCCTCGCCCTTCGTGCGAATCATCGCCGCGCCTTCTGCAATACGCCGCAGCGCTTCGCCGAGATTTCGCGCACCGCAGACAAACGGCACGCGATAATCGTGTTTCCAGACGTGGTTCTCTTCGTCGGCGGGCGTCAGCACTTCGCTCTCATCGATAAAGTCAACTTCGAGCGCCTGCAGCACTTCCGCTTCCGCAAAATGACCGATGCGCACCTTGGCCATCACCGGAATGGTCACGGTTTGCATGATCTCGCGAATGATTTTGATGGACGCCATTCGCGCCACGCCGCCTTCTTTACGGATGTCGGAAGGTACGCGCTCCAGCGCCATCACCGCGCAAGCGCCGGCCTTCTCCGCAATTCTGGCCTGCTCGGCGTTCGTCACATCCATGATGACGCCGCCCTTGAGCATCTCCGCGAGTCCGACCTTGACCCGCCATTCATTCGCATTGCCGTCCGCACCGCCGCTGCCATTCACATTCTTCGTATCCATATCATTTCTCCTCGTGTCCCAATTTTCCCGGCGTAGGTTTCACCGCCAAAACTCAACGTGCCGCGCAGCCCCTCGTGCTATGAGGCCGGCACTTCGGCCGCGGCCTTTTCTTTCTGGCCAATCACAACAAACCTTCCCGCGCCTCGCGCCAGCAAGTCGCCGGCATTGTTCCGAATCTCGCCAACAAGAAACAGATTGCGTCCTTTGACTTCCCTTTCGTAGCCTTCCACGATAATCTCTTCATTCACCTTGACGGGCTTCAAGTATTGAACCGTGAGCTCCGCCGTCACGGCGCGCAACTCGCGAAAGCGGCAGACCTTGCCCATGACTTCGTCCAGGAGCAAGGCGATAATTCCGCCGTGGCCCATTCCTCCGCCGCCCTGGTAGGCCTCGCCCAAAATAAACTTTCCCACGATACGGCGTTTGACGTTGTCCTGCACAAACGTCAGCTTCATGCCCTGCTCGTTCGCTCCGCCGCAGCCAAAACACTTGTTCGCCGGATTCGGCGCTAATGTGATTGTGTCCGTCAAATTCCGCGAGCCTCTCCGCTTTTCCTTCTTCGTTTCTTCTCGACCGCCCCGCTTCCGTTCTTCTTCTCACACCAGTGCAACGCGGCTTCTTTCCGCGCGCCGCACGCCCCGCTGGCGCTTGCGCATCTCAACGCGCAAGAGATCCGCGAGCGTCGCCATGCCGCGAGCGATTTGCTTTTCATCCAGACCCGCGTAGCCGAGACGCAGCGTGTTGGGCAAGGGATTCTGCACGTAGAAATAGCGCCCCGGCGCAAAAAGGACGCCTCGCTCCTTGGCGTGAATCAAGAGTTCGCTGGCGTCAAAGCCCGGAGGCAGTTCGAGCCACAAGCACATTCCGCCGTCGGGCCGCGTCCAGCGCGTACCCTCGGGCATGTGCTTCTGGAGCGCCTCGTCCAAAGCCAGAAGCCGCGAGGCATAGACTTTGCGCATTTTGGCGAGATGCTTTGTGAAAAGTCCGCGGCGGAGAAATTCCGCCAGCGTGGCCTGCGCGAGCTGGTCGGTGTGCAGATCGGTAGTCTGTTTCACGATGCGCAGACGTTCGATGGCGGTCGCGGGTGCGACGATCCAGCCCACGCGCAACCCGGGGAAGGCCACCTTCGCAAAACTATCGATGTGAATCACGATGTTGGCGCGATCAAGCTGTTTGAGGGAAGGTACGCGGTCGTCGCGCGCGTGGAGCCGCGCGTAAATGTGATCCTCGACAACGGGCACCTGGTGGCGGCCGGCAAGTTCCAGCACCTTGCGGCGCGACGCCAAAGGCATCGACGTGCCAGTGGGATTCTGAAAATCGGGCGTCAGCACGATCAGCTTCACGCGGTTTGCGGCCAGCGTGGCTTCGAGAGCCTCAAGATCGAGGCCCAGCGCGGTTCCTGGTTCGGGGCGAGTTTCTATCGGCACGCCGAGACAACGCGCACGCGCGCCGTGAAAAATCGCCATCGCGCCGGGGTAAGTTGGATTTTCGAGAATCACGGAATCGCCGGGCCGCACAAAAGCTTTGCTGATAATGTCGAGAGACTGCTGGCAGCCGTCGGTGATGAGAAGATTCTCGTCTTTGGCCGGAATGCCGTCGCCGCGCAGGTGATCGAGAAGGGCTTCTTTCAGCGGACCGTAGCCATCCGAAGGTCCGAGCTTTAGGACATCGGTGGCTTCGCGGCGCAGAACGGCGTTCACGCAGATCTGCAATTCGTCGACGGGAAAGAATTCCTCCGCCGGGCGCGCCATCACAAAAGACAGCGCATTTTCAGGAGCGCTGGCGGTAAGCCGGCTGAGCGCTTCTTCGCCGCGTTCATCGGCAAAGAGCAGCTCCCAGCGAAGGCCTTCGCTTCCGTTCAGAACAGGCGGCGGGGGCGGCGTAAGCTTCAGGCCATTTCCATTGCCCTTGATGTAGGTGCCGCGGCCGACGTGTCCCTGGATGAGGCCTTCGGATTCAAGCTCAGCATAAGCATTCGCCACCGTGGTGCGATGGACACCCAGCATGGTGGCCAGCTCGCGGCTGGCGGGAATGCGGTCGCCCGGACGCAGATCGCCCGCGTGCACGAGCGAACGCAGTTGGTCGCGAAGCTGGACATACAGCGGGACGTGGCTCTCAGGCTGGAGATGAAGTGGCAACATTGTCTCTCACCCTGATCCAATTTTACACGAAATTGGCCTGCTGCAAGAGCCAATTTGTCTACTGCCATTTTGGCGGTCATTGAGCGGGGGAAATGCGGGAAGGGGGACAGAGCAAGAAGAGCGGCAGCCGAGCGGCCGCGCTCGAAAATTGCCGGAGTCAGTCGCTGGCGGGCGGCTTGTAGCCTAGGCGGCCATTTTTTTCGCCGGAAGCGAGGTCCCGGATGCAGAGCTTCGTCAGGTCTTTTTCATCGCACTGGAAAATCTGCTCCAGCGGCAGGTCCTCGTCTTCGACGTCGTACATGCCTGCCTGCATGTCTTCGCTGTCGTCGTCCGATGCGCTGACGACCGGGCTGCCAGGATGCACTCGAATACGAAATTGACCGGAGGAAGGCTCGTAGTTCGCGTAGCTGAAGCAATGTCCGATGCACGCACGATCGGCGATGTGCCCTATGAAAGAGACCCGCGAGCCGGGAGGCGCCCAGATTGTGGCAATGACTCTTGTGCCGAAGGGCAGGTGGCTGACCAGATTTTCGGCCGTGGATTCCATGCGATTCAAGACCAGTGTGTCCTGGTACAAGAAAGCGAAGAAGACGACCGCCGTGGCCCCGAAGCCCGCGAGATGCCATTTCCTCGGCTTCAAGCAGCCCATCAGGCACAATCCAAAAATGGCGGTAATCGCCGTCAGACGCGAGGCCAAGAGGCCGATCCAGCCGCCCGAGATGGATGGGCGCAGATTTTCAGGCAGAAGCGCGACAGCCACGAGCGCCAGGAGGTACAACTCAGCCGAAAACCTCACGGACTTCCAGAAGCACGTGCCGCCTCGAAGCGCAATCACTTCCACCAGAACACAAAGCACACCAAAGGCGAGAGCAACCCATCCGAGAACGGTGTAGCGCTGGCCGTAGAGCGCCAATTGGTCGGCACCGGTCATCAAGTAAAACGGGTCATGCACCCAGTCGACAGGAAACCTGCTCTGCTGCGCCAAATACCAGCGCACAAGAAGGAGAGTTGTCAGGGCGGCGAGTGGCGCCGACAAGGCCCACCACCCAGGCAACTTCGTCCAAAGAAGAAGATAGAGCGCTGTCCCTGCCAGCCAAAGGAATCCGATGGGATGCGCCAACAGGATCAAGGGGGCCAAAAGCAGTCCCCCCAGACGCTCGAGTCCCCTTCCCCGCCAGAGAAGAGCAAGGCTAAAAGATGCCAGCCCCAGCGACAAATAGTAGTTGAGAAATCCCATGTTGAAGGCATAGCCGTAGGTCAGCATGGCGATCGACGGAGCGAGATACCAGGGAGGCCGCCCGCTCGCCGCCCCGACAAGTGCGAAGACTCCCCAGAAGAAAATCAGGACGCAGGCAGCGACGACAATCTTTTCCGCAGCCGCAAAACCAACAGCATTGGCAGCGTGCAACAGCATCCAGTCAAACAGTACGTTGTTCCACTGCCGGACGAGGTACAGTCCCGGCGCCTGCCCCTTCTCAATCAACTGCACGAGCCAGGCGTTGTAAACATGGCTGCCGAGGTCGCCGGCTTCGATGTGCCGGTGCCACATGCACGGAACGATCATCACCGCAGAAATAACGAGAATCGCCCATTTCTTTGCCGGAACGGATTGCCATCCCCGGGCAACTTGCCTCGCTTCGATGGTCATCGGCTATCTCGCCTGCGCGTTCGCCATGCAGACACCTCTTCGAGCGAATGGAGTCGCGTCATTCTACTATCTCGGGCCTTCGCGCTCGGTGCGGGATCCGTTTTGGGCGGCGTTCGTCCCTACGCTCAGGATCTGCTCTCAAGCTTGGCCCGCTCAATCAAGTGGTTGGCGGGCAAGCGGGGGTTAGCTACCTTTCGCGCGGTTTCTATCCCGACGACGGGCAGCTTCGATGGATCGAGAAGCCCGATCTGCACGAGCACTGTAGCTTGATCCCAGTAAATGTGCTCGTTGGCTAGCTTTCCATCGCGAAAGTGGACGATGACCACCAAGGGGCACTCCACGCGCTTGCCAGTAGGAGCGATTCCCGGAAGCATCCAGTCCATTTCGATAGTGTGGGTAAACTTGAAAATCATTTCGTCCACCAGCCGCTCCGCGCCGATCGTTCGGGAGATCGGAACGATCTCCGTATCGGGAGGCATCTTCGAGATGAAGTGCTCGGAATAGAACACGCGTAATTGTCCGAGGCCCACGCCGCCCGTCAACACCGGGATGTGGTTCACGTAAGCGTCGGGCACCATGGTCTCAAGCGTCGCATCCGTGTCCCGGGTGGTGAACTCCTCGCCGAGGTGCTTCTCCCAAAGGTCGGTGAGTGACTGCTCTGCGGGAGTTAGGCGGGCTTCCGTGCTTGGCTTTTCATTCATCCTGACTACCTTTCTGCATCGCGGATTCGGTCGTAACGTCGATCTGCGCCATTATAATTGGAGCGGTCAGGATCAGGCGATACCCGAGTTTTTCTTCGTCGCGCGCCAGGATGGAGCAATCCGCCGGCGTACGTCGTAAAGAGCGCCGGCCTTCACTGCGCCGGATGGATCATCCATTCTGTGATGTATTGGTGGACCTTCTCACGATGGGCGTCGCGGTAGGCTGGATAGTCCTGAGAGATGCCTTTATCGGCACGGCTAATCAGGATGTAGGATTCAAGAAGTCCTTCATCGGCGAGCTTGATGAGAGCGGCCAGGGCGGGATCCAGCTGCTGGATTTGATTCTTTTTCATTTCCACCCTCACCCGCTCTATGACTCCCCGGAAGCCATCCACCTCCTCAGCCAGACTGTGGCGATATTGTTTTTCTGCAGGAAACTCCTGCTTGAATTTTTCGTCGTGCCACGCGGCTTTCGAAAGTGTGTAGGAAGACCAAGCATCGGTGCCGTTTTTCCCGGCGCCGGCATCGAATCCGGAAGGATCGATGGTCGTGGCGGTCTGATTCCTGCCCTTGTCCTCGATCTTGTCCGGCGGGTTGATCAGCGGATTGCCGAGTATCATCTTTTGCGCTTTTGCCCACTGGCTCAGCCCCATCCACGACCGCTGATTGTAAGGATCCGCAACAACCGCGGCGATAAACTGTTCCTTCGCTTCACTGGCGCGCCCCTCGAGAACCAAGTCATCGCCCCAATAGCGATAGGCAGTCTCGCGGTTGGGGTCGATTTCGACGGCGCGCGCGAACCATTTGTCCGCCTGCTCGTGATCCTTTTTCTTGAAGTAAACGTCGCCGGTGAAAAGCGCCGCGTCGTATTGATGAGGGTCGAGGGCCAGCGCTCGCTGATAGGCGGCTATGGCAGCGTCCATATCTCCCTTTGCAAAAGCGGCTTCGCCCTCCTGCAGCGTTGCCTGCACTTCGGCCGTCCCGGTGAAGGCCATTTCGCCGCCATCCTCCGGAACTGCCAGCACGATCTTGAGGAGATTGCTGTCGTCCCCGGCGGCCTTGGCCTCATCCGCGAGTATTCTGGCATGCGCGCGCTCTTGCTTGCGACGGGAAGGATCGGTGAGTGTGGCCGAAAGGGCTAGTGTCGCAAAGCTGAGGCGCTCGAGCACGGGCACGTCGTCCGGTTTTTCCGTGTGAAGCCTTTCAAGAAGGGCGCGCGCATCCACCAGTTTATTGCCTTCAAAGAGAGAGAAAGCCAGCTTTCTGCGCGCCTGATAGGTGTCGTCGGTCTGAGCCGGCAGCGAAGGGTGCAAACCAAGTACCAAGGTCAGGCCGAGCAGCGAGAAACCGGCCTTCCACCGGAAACGCAAACGGGTGATGGACCGAGGCAGCCTTTCCGTCATGATCACCTCGCGAGGAATGACCATGTATTCCCTCCATGGACACCAATTGCAAGAGTCGCCGAGACTATAGGTCAGGCGGAGCTGGAAAAACAAGCGAGACGCGGAGGGCCGAAAGAGTTCGGGCCAGGAGAACTGGTCGGGAGTTCGGGCAAGAAAACGGTACAGAGCCGCGCTCCTCGGAAAGACTCAGAGCAGGCTTTGCGCACCGTGACTAGTGAGTTGGCTATCGGGAGAGCTGGTTTTCGCCGAGTTTTTTCAGCCGATCGCGGAGACGGCGCTGGAGCGGCGTCGGAGTATTGGGATTGAACGCGACAAGGTACCACAGCGGCTGGCTGCGGTCTTTGCTGAGCCAGGTAAGCGTGCCGGCATCGGCATTGGGATGACGCGCAACATTCTCTCGGATCGCGCCGTAGGGATGCTTGGCCAGTTTGTTCAAGGTCTTGGCGTTGGCGCGCGGATGCTCGCTAATGAGGCGGAGCAAATAGAAATCTTCTTCGGGCGCTTGCTTGACCAGTTTTTCGAGCATTTCCGGCTTGGCGTCGGCACTGAGAACCAGGCCAATTTTCTCGTCCCAAGCTGTGTTGATCTGGTTTAGCTCGCGGGTTCGCGCGTGGATCAGGTCTTCCAGAATGCGGCGCTCCTGCTGGAGGCGGGCAATCGGCAAGTCCGTGCCTTCCAGCGAATCGAGGACACGCAATAGATGCTGCCGCTCGCCAAAGACTATTTGCGAGGTGCGCGTTACCCCGCCTTTCTCTTTTTCCTTGTGCTGCACCAGGTCGGATCGTCGCATTGTCAGATTGCTCCAGCCGAATCATTTCCCAAGCTCGTACCGCGGAGCCCAACTGCTTGCCGCCAAACCCACGCATAGCACCGCGGGGAGCTGGCTAAAGGCCTCCAGATGGCTTCAGCGGATTATGTTCCCTGCACCGCATACGGTAAAGTTTGGTGCGTGTTGTATGTGCCCGAAGTGCAACCGTCTGGGGGCCCCTGAAAGCCCCCGAAGTGAGAAGGACTGCTATCCATGAATGCATTTGATGAATACAAAGAAGAGCTGGAGCACTTTGAGCAGATGTACGGGCGCGAGCGCGGGCGGCTCGCCGTCTCGCTGGACCGCATGACCAATGCGCTGGTGCTTGTCGGACAACACGGCGTCTATTGCACGAGCCACCGAAACCCGATGGTGCCTGCCATGGATTTGCGGATCATCGCGCAGGAGCTCGAGCACGCGAAGCAGCTCGTGCAATCGGTGATGGAAGAGCTAAAACGCGCGAGAGAGCGGCGCGACGGAAATGCAGGAGACCGCTAGAAAATGGACTAGGCCAGAATCTTGTCGCGGAGACCGCCGTAGGCAATGGCGCGAACGAAGGGTTTTGCATACATGGCGTAAGGGAAGCCGAGGTCGATGTCGCTTGCGTCGTCCAACGTCTTGATTTGAGCGGCGGAGAGATTCACATCGAAGCTGGCGAGATTGTCGTGCAGCTGCGAGAGCTTTCGCGCGCCAATAATGGGGATGACCGGTACGGGGCGGGAGCGCAGCCATGCAAGCGCGGCTTGCGCCATGCTGGCGCCGGTTTCCGTGGACACGGACTTGACTGCCGCGACAACGCGGTCGGCACGCTGTTGCTCTGGCAGGAAATCCTTCAGCATGGGGTTGCTCAGGCGCCCGGGCTCCGGGGAGGCATCGTGGCCGTGGTACTTGCCGGTGAGAACGCCCCCGGCGAGCGGAGACCAAGCGGTTAAGCCGAGGTTCAGCGCTCTTGCCATGGGGACCAGCTCGCGCTCGACGGTGCGCTCGATCAGGCTGTACTCGACTTGCAAGCCGACGAACGGCGTCCAGGCGCGAAGTTGCGCGAGGGTGTTGGCTCCTGCAATCCACCAGGCTGGGGCGTCCGAGATACCGACGTACAGCACTTTTCCCTGGCGAACCAGGTCGTCCAGCGCGCGCATGACCTCTTCGACCGGCGTGATCTGGTCCCAGATGTGAACCCAGTAAAGATCGATGTAGTCAGTTTCTAGACGCTTGAGGCTTGCTTCGACAGCCTGGACCATATTTTTTCGTTGGTTGCCAGCGGCGTTCGGGTCCGTGCCGGGAAAGGCGTTGGAGTACTTGGTGGCCAGCACCACGCTCTGGCGGTGGTCCTTCATAAATTCGCCGAGGAAGGATTCGCTCGCGCCGTTGGTGTAGACATTAGCCGTGTCTATGAAATTGCCGCCGGCTTCGCGGTAGGCGTCGTAGACCCTGCGGGCTTCATCCTTGGGCGCCCCCCAGCCCCAGTCTTCGCCGAAGGTCATGGTGCCAAGGGCGGCTTCGGAAACTCGCAGGCCGCTGTTGCCGAGCAGACGATATCGCATGAAAATCTCCTTTTTCCGTTAGTCATGATTTTTCGCTTGGATGCCGGGGACGGCGTGGAGGCTACAAAGTGCGCGGAGACGAAACCGGAAGCATTCAGGAATTGATCAGAAAAGGATTTGTGTTGCGCTCCTGGCCGATGCTGGTCAAACGACCGTGTCCAGGATAGACGATCGTTTCGTCGGGCAATTGCAACAGCTTGCCGCGCAGCGAGTCCGTGATCTGGTCCATCGAACCGCCCCACAGATCGGTGCGGCCAATGCTGCCTGCAAAAAGCGTGTCGCCCGCAAAAAGGCGTGGAGCGGGAATGGTGACAGAGCCGGCGTCCTTTGGCAGATAGAGGCACACGCTGCCCGGCGTGTGTCCGGGAGTGTGCATGACGTTGGCCTGGAACGAACCCCAACTCAGTGCGTCGCCCTCTTTCAAAAGCTGGTCCACGTCCGTGATTTCCGGTGTCGGCACGCCGAGGAATGCCGCTTGCACTTCCATCCCCTGATAGAGCGGCAGATCGTCGCGATGCATTAGGATGGGAGCGCCGGTGTACTGGCGAAGTTTGCTGAGCCCCCCCACGTGGTCGATGTGGGCATGCGTGCTGACGATGGCTTTGACCGTCAGCCGGTGCCGGCCAAGGAGCTCCAGAATGCGGGTGACTTCGTCGCCCGGATCGATCACGAGCGCTTCGCGGCTGACGGGATCCCCGATGATCGAGCAATTGCACTGCAGCATTCCCACCGGAATGGTGATGTGAATGAGTCCTTGCGAAACGGCGTCGAAGGTGGGCACGGCGTCGGTCATAGGCTCGAAGTATATCATTGCGTCCGGTGGATCCAGGAACGCATCGCGCGCCGCGAGACTCTCACTTTGTTAAGCTGGTAAGGGAAGGGGACGCATGGAGACCGATGAAACCAGCGGCGCGCTTCGAACGCCGCTCGCGGCTTTGCACAAAAGCGCCGGCGCGACCGTGGGAACGTGGTTCGGCTGCCTCTTGCCGAGTCACTGGATGGACCCGCGCGTCGAGGAAGAGTTTGCGCGCAAGAGCGTTGCACTGGTTGACAAGAATTACCGTGCCTACCTGACTTTCACCGGGCCGGACCGCGTGCGCTATTTGAATGCCATCCTCACAAATAACATCAAGGACCTTGGGGCGGGCCAGGGAAACGTGTCGCTGCTCCTGAATCCGCAGGGACACATCCTCGCAGAGATGGAGACATACGGACTGCCAGATCGCCTTTTCTGCGTCTCTTACGCGATGATTCGAGAGCGGCTCATCGAAACGATCGAGAAGTACATCATCATGGATGATGTGACGCTGACCGATGAATCACACCGCTCGGGGACGCTGGCGATTGAGGGACCAAAGGCGGCGGCCGTCGCCGAGGAACTTACGGGCGTCGATCTTTCGGCGCTTCAGGAGCTGAGCCGCATCGAATGCGCGGTGGCGTCAATTCCCTGCTGGATCACAAAGCGTTCTCCCGGCGGCGTTGCGGGTTGCGAGTTTCTCTCGGCGCAAGAGTCCCAGGCGAACCTGTGGCAGATTATTTTGGAAAGCGTCGAGAAGCATGGCGGCGGTCCAATGGGCTACGCGGCTCTGAGCGCCGAGCGGCTTGCGCAAGGCGTGCCGTGGTTCGGGTACGACTTCGGCGAAAAGCAGATTCCGCATGAAGCGGGGCTAGAGGCGAGCCATATCAGTTACACAAAGGGGTGCTACACGGGCCAGGAGATCGTGGAACGCGTGCGCTCGCGCGGGCAAGTGAACCGGCGGAGGGTCGATCTTATTTTTGATGGCCCAGGCGCCCCGGATGCGGGGGAAACATTGACCGTGGACGGAAAGGAAGCGGGTATTGTAACGCGCGCGGCGGTCCCGTCCTTTTTATCCCATGCGATTGGGATGGCATATGTCCGCAAAGACCACAATGCTCCCGGAAGCCGTCTGAACTGGTCCAGAGGAACCGCGCTTATCTCCAAATTCCCCGGAGGCCTGGCAGAAACGATGCCGCCGGCGTAAGCGGCCCTTTAGCACTCCCTGGCAGCCCGTTAAGAAGGTACTGTTCGAGTCAGTCAAATTCGCGGCGCGGGGCAGCCTGCTCGAACCCGACGCGGCCCGCGGTGACTTCCGCTTTGAAATAGTTCTCGCCTTTGATCGGGCACTTGGCGAGTCGTCGCAGCATGGCTAGCTGCCCAACGTGAGTGAGGGCGTCTGCTATAGGCCCCTGAAACAAACCTTCAGCGGAAGAGCGCAACGGCTCGGAGGCTGCGAGATAGTCATCAAAATTCTTCAGCGCGTTGAAGAATCGTGCGACCTCGGCGTCCCAGGTGAGCGGCTTCGAGTCGTGCCAAACAGTCTCTCCACGCGCCATCGACAGAGCCCAGTCGAAAAGGTCGCCCATGTGCGCGAGGATATTCGCCGGTGTACGCGGGCTGCCGGCAAGGGTGAATGCCGCGAAAGCTTCGGGAGCGCCGCGCAGGGCCTTACCGCCGCGATAGGCGACCGTGGCCACGGTGTGGCGAAGGAGTTGGCGTGCTGGATCAGCGGATGTCGACATGATGCGCAAATCTCCCTGGGAAAGGAAGAAATCCACCGGAGCAATCCGGTGGTTAAAACTAGCGCTTAGTATAAACGCGGACGTAATCGACGAGCATGGATTGCGAAAATCTGGTGGAGGAGTCGGGCGGGCCGGGCCAGTCGCCGCCTACCGCCACATTCAGAATAACGAAGAACGGATGGTTGAATACCCATTTCCCGCCGGCGGGCCAGTCGGAGGAATGGAAGGTGGCGTAGAGGTCAGAGTCGACGTAAAAACGGACAATGTCCGGCTCCCATTCGACCGCGTAAAGATGGAAGTCGCCCGCAAAGTTCTGGCCTGCGGGAAGTTGGAAGGTGGAGGTCAGGTCGCTGGTTGGGCCGCTGGTGCCGGGCCCATGCAGCGAGCCGTGGATCGCTCGAGGTTCCTTGCCAACATTTTCCATGATGTCGATCTCGCCGCACTTCGGCCAACCGGCCGGGGAAATGTCCTCGCCCAGCATCCAGAACGCGGGCCACATCCCCTGCCCTTCCGGGATTTTGATGCGGGATTCGAACCGGCCATAGGTTTGAGCGAAGTGGCCTTGCGTTTTCAGACGGGCAGAAGTGTAGTCGCGGGCTATGCCATCCGCGCCGGTGAAGGTTTCTTTTTTCGCAGTGATGACCAGATAGCCTCTTTCGATGTGGACGTTTTCGGGCCGGTTGGTGTAGGACTCGAGTTCGTGGTTGCCCCAACCTTTGCCGCCGAGGTCGTAGGTCCATTTGGCGGGATCGGGGGAGGAGCCGTCCGGGGCGGAGAATTCGTCGCTCCAGGCCAGGGTCCATCGGGAGGCGGAAACCGGCGTGCGCCGGTCACTGGTCCTTCCAGTTCGGCAGCCACAGAGCAGTGGGAGTAGGGAGAGGAATACTGTCAGGAGAATCCGAGAGGGCGTCGCCACGAGCTTTGACATCGGGAAGCGCAACAAAGCGCGAAAGGAAATGTCTGCTACTAATCGAGATTCAGGGCGCGCTTGAAGGAGCCCTTTTCGTTGTCGATCTTCTTTTGGAGCTGGAGGATGGCGTAGAGGACGGCCTCGGGGCGCGGCGGACATCCGGGGACGTAGACGTCAATAGGAATCACCTGATTGCAGCCCTGGACGATGGCGTAGTTGTTGAAGACACCGCCGGAGGTGGCGCAGGCGCCCATGGAGATGACCCACTTGGGCTCGGGCATTTGATCGTAGAGCTGACGGATAACCGGGGCCATTTTTTGCGAGAGGCGGCCGGCGACGATCATCAAGTCGGCTTGACGCGGCGAGGGACGGAAAACCTCGGCGCCGAAACGGGCGACGTCAAAGCGGGCAGCGGCCATCGACATCATTTCGATGGCGCAGCAAGCGAGGCCAAATCCGAGAGGCCAAATCGAGCTTTTGCGCGCCCAGTTTACGGCTTTGTCGAGCGTGGTGAAGATGATGCCTTCGTCTTCGAGCAGGCTGCCGAAGTCATCGGGCTTGGTCAGTGTGACGTGCTTGCCGAGCGATGTGCTCATAATCCCCATTCTACCATCATTTTCAGAAAGGCGTAGAGCGGTCACAAGCGAAGCGCGGCCGGTTTTTCAGCGACCGCTACGTCAATTCGTAATCGGCTGGTGAGACCGATTTTGTACGCCGGGCATACGCGACGACCGAACCGGGCCAAAGCGTGGTGTTTTCGCCGGTGCGCGGGTCCTGATACCAGCTGCGGCAGCCGCCGGATTGCCAGACAGTGCCCTCGAGGCGGCGATGGATGTCCTCGACAAATTCCTTTTGCGTTTCCGGGCGGACTTCGAGCACGCGCTTCTTCTGGCGCTTCATCAGCGCGAGGCAGCTCATCACATAGCGAACCTGCGCTTCGATCATCAGCACTACGGAATTGTGTCCGAGGCCGGTGTTGGGACCGAGAAGCAAAAATAGATTGGGAAAGCCCGCGACGGTCACGCCCAGATACGCACTCATGCGCTCTCTCCAGGCGTCATGGATTTCCAGACCGTCGCGGCCGACCAGACGGATGCCGATCAGAGGCTCGGTGGCGCGAAAGCCGGTTCCAAAGATCAAGACGTCGATGGGGCGCTCGACGCCGTCGGCCGTGACGATGCTGTCGCCGCGCACCTCCGCGATGCCGTCCGTGACCAATTCCACGTTGGTTCTGGTCAGCGCAGGATAGAAGTCATCGGACACGAGGACGCGCTTGCAGCCCAGTTCGTAATTGGGTTTCAAAGCCGCCCGCAGCTTTGGATCCTGGACTTGTTTCTCCAGTTGATGTGTTGCGATTTCTGTGGCCTTTCTCCGAACGAAACGATTGCCGAGGAAACCGAGGACACGGAATTCCTGGCGCCAGAAGATAAATTGCCGAAACGCACGCATGATGAGCGGGAAGCGCCGGAACCGCTGCTTCCATTTTTCCGCCATGGCGAAATCCATGCGCGGGACGATCCACGGCGGAGTGCGCTGAAAAAGATAGAGCTTGCCGACGCGCGGCGCGATCTGCGGGACAAACTGGATAGCGCTTGCGCCAGTGCCAATGACGGCGACGTTCTTGCCGGCCAACTCGACGGCGTGATTCCAGTTGGAGGAGTGAAATTGCGGGCCGGAAAAGCTCTCTATCCCCTTCAGTTCGGGGTAGTGCGGGACGTGCAAGCCGCCGATGCCGGAGACGAGGACGCGCGCGCGGATGCGCATGCTTTCACCAGCGGCCGCGTGCCAGACGGTTTCCGACTCATCCCAAATCGCTTCATGAAACCGCGTATTCAAGCGGATGTTCGAGGCAATTTCGTAGCGTTCGACGCAGCGTTTCAGATAATCGTGGATCTCCCTTTGGCCGGGATACATGCGCGACCAATCGGGCGAGGGCTCGAAGCTAAAAGAATACAGATGCGAGGGAATATCGCAGGCGCAGCCGGGATAGCGATTGTCGTGCCAGGTTCCGCCGATGTCCTCGCTCTTCTCAATGAGCAGAAACGAATTCATCCCGGATTCGCGGAGCTTGATGGCCATGCAGAGTCCAGAAAAGCCTCCGCCAATAATGAGCACATCGACGGCTGTTTCTTCCGGCTGAGTGCCTTGTTGGGCGTTTTCGCTCATCGGGCTTCCGGCACCATGCTCAAAGCTCCGGGAGCCGCCAGTTTCCCGAGAAACTCTGCGCTCTCCCGAAGGGACTGGCGCGCTTCCGGAATGCGGTGCGGCGCGAGCTGCCAGGCATGCGGCACAACTGGCCACACTTTTAGCTCGACGCGCACGCCTGCGGCCCGGGCGCGCTCCGCGAGACGCGTGGAATCATCGCGCAGAACTTCATCCGCGCCCACATGAATCAGAAGCGGCGGAAGCCCGGCGAGATCGGCATAGAGCGGAGAAGCGAGAGGATTGCGCGGGTCCATCTCTCCCAGATAATAGCGCGCGCTGATGCCGATGTCCGGTCCATGAAACATGGCGCAGCGCCTGGCATTGGTAAGGATGGATTCGCCGGTCGCGGCAAGATCGGTCCAGGGCGAAAAAAGGGCGGCGCCTCGAGGAAGTGGATTCCCCCGATCGCGAAGCTCAAGCAGAAGAGAAAGCGCGAGGCCGCCGCCGGCAGAATCGCCGGCGACTACGATTTGCGCAGGCGAATATCCTGCGCCGAGGAGACCGCGATACGCGGCAACCGCATCATTAACCGCGGCGGGAAACGGATTTTCCGGCGCGAGACGGTAGTTTGGCGCAAGGACACGAAATCCCTGACGCGCAAACGCTGCCGTGATCGGGCGATGCGACTCCGCCGAACAGCCAAAATAGCCGCCGCCATGCAAATACAACAAAACCGCGGTCGCAGCGCCCGTTCCTTCCACCCACTCGCAGGGAACGCCGCCGATCTGGGCGGGAGAAATATGCACGTCCGGGGGCACTCGATAGGGATCAGGACGGAGAATCTTGCGCGCGACGCGGTAGTCCCGGACGCCGCGGAGTCTTCGTTTCACTCTCCATCTGACAATTTTTGCCGCAAGATATGCCTGCCAGCTAGCCATGTTCAGTGCGTTCCGTTTTTCGCGCGCGATGCGGAGAGAATAACAGAGTTCCCGGCCGAATAGGCTACACGGCGAGGACCACTTTGCCGAACTGCGAGCCTTCTTCGAGATACGCATGGGCTCTCGCGGCTTCCGGGAGCGGAAAGACGCGATCGACGATGGGCTTGAAGCGGCCGGCGGCAACAAGTTTCATAACCGTGAGCAATTCCGATTTGGCTCCCATATACGATCCGAGCAAGGAGAGCTGGCGGCTGAAAAGAAAACGCAGATCGATCTTGGCGTCATAGCCAGTGGTTGCTCCGCAGGTCACCAAACGGCCAGCGAGAGCCAAGCTTGCCACGCTCTCGTTCCAGGTAGCCGTGCCAACGTGTTCAAAGACCACGTCTACCCCGCGCTTGTTCGTGATGCGGCGCACCTCATCGCGGATTTTTTGCGTTCTGTGGTTGACGACGTGGTCCGCGCCCAGCTCGCGCGCTTTCGCCAGTTTCTCATCGGTGCCAGCCGTGGCAATCACGCGCGCGCCGAAGAATTTGGCCACTTGGATCCCGGCGCTGCCGACGCCGCTGCCTGCTCCGAGAATCAGCACGTCTTCCCCTGGCTGAAGTCCGGCGCGCGAGACCAGCATGTGCCAGGCCGTCTGAAAAACCAGCGGGATGCTCGCCGCTTCTTCAAACGACAGGTTTTCTGGATACGGCATGCAATTCAGTTCCGGGCAACGGACAAATTCGGCGCATCCGCCATCGATCATGTAGCCCAGATTGGTGAATTGGCGGCAACGATTGTCGAGTCCGGAAATGCAGGCAGGACACTTGCCGCACGTCACCCCCGGTGCGAGAACCACTTTTTGGCCGACTTTGACCGTCGTTACCTCGGCTCCGATTCGTTCCACGACGCCGGACACATCACTGCCGGGAATATGCGGCAGCGGAATAGATACATTCGGCAAGCCGGCGCGTACCCAAAGATCGAGACGATTGAGCGCACAAGCCTTGACCCGCACAAGCACTTCATTCCAGCGGAGAGCGGGCTCTGGAACGTCCTCATACTTCAACACCTCCGGCCCTCCGTGCTGATGGAATCGAATCGCCTTCATCGCGCCCCCTGGTTTGGTCCGAGAATCGCAAGGTAACATCCTGATGACAGGGTGTCCAGAAAGCGCCTTCACGGGCCTGACGTGGATTGACACTGCCAGGGGGCAGCCGTACGCTGAGGGCTGAGGCAAAGCGTGGACCTCTTCGAAGAAATCGTGAGAATGCGGCGTGCTGGACAGCGCGGGGCGCTCGCGACCATCGTGCACACCAACGGCTCGATCCCGAGTTACGAAAGCTCCCGGATGATTGTGCGCGACGACGGCTCGATTGCAGGAACGATCGGCGGAGGTTGCGTCGAAGCCGAGGTATGGGCCGCCGCGAAGGAAGTGATGCACAAAGAAGCGCCGCGCAAGATGGTCTTCAATTTGAACAATGAGGCGACCTACGACAATGGCCTCATCTGCGGCGGCACGCTGGAAATTTTCGTGGAACCGATCCTCCCGCAACCTGTCCTTTATCTTTTCGGAGGCGGGCATGTTTCGATGGCCGTGGCTAAAGCAGCCAGCGCGGCGGGATTTGGCATTGCGGTCGTGGACGACCGCGAAGCCTTCGCAAATCCCGAGCGCTTCCCTATGGCGCAGGAGATCTATCCGACTTACGAAGACGCCTTCGAGAAAATCCGGCCCAACGCGGCCAGCTATCTGATTATCGTCACGCGGGGCCACAAAGAGGATATGCGCGTGCTCGGCTGGGCCGTTCGCACGCCCGCGCGCTACATCGGCATGATCGGCAGCAAGCGCAAAGTGCTTTCGGTGTACAAGGCTCTGGAGAACGACGGCTATCGGCCCGAGGACTTTCAGCGCGTTTACGCGCCGATGGGACTGGAGATCGGCGCACTCGCGCCGGAAGAAATCGCCATCAGCATCGTGGCGGAACTGATTGCCGTTCGCCGCAACGCGGAGTCTGCGGCGCACAAGAAATTAAATTACGAACAGCGGCCCGCGCTGACGGAACGCTGAAGTCTGAAAGAAGGGGCATGCTCGCTGCCATCATTCTCTCGGGCGGCGCATCGCGGCGGATGGGCTCGCCAAAAGCGCTGCTCTCCTACCAAGGCCGTCCCTTCCTTGAACATTTGCTGGATGTCGCCCATCACCCCAAAATCGGTATCCGCCGGATTGTGCTGGGAGCCGATGCGGAGCCCATCGCCAAAGAAGTGGATCTGGCTCCGGATGAAATCGTCGTCAATGAAGACTGGGAAAAAGGGCAATTGAGTTCGCTGCAGGCGGCCCTGAGGAGCCTCCCGGCGCACAGCGACGGCGCAATTCTTCTGCTGATCGATCATCCGCTCATCAGTTCGGCGCTTGTCGGCGAATTGATCGAGACTTTCTATAATTCCCGAAAGCCAATCGTATTGCCCGTGTACGAAGGCCGCCGGGGACATCCGGTTATTTTTTCTTCAGCGTTGTATGAAGAGCTCCTGAATGCGCCCCCTGAAACTGGAGCGCGATCGGTCGTCTGGGCGCATTCCGCCGAGGTTCAGATCGTGCAGACCAACGAAGAAGGCTGCGTGCTTAATCTGAATGATCCGGACACCATGCAGAAAGCTTTCGGCGGCTGATCCGCGCTTCGACGGCTTTCGAACGTCACGAAATCAGAAGAGGCAACGGGGCTCGGTGGGTCTCGATAAACAGAAAAGTCGGCGCAACTGGTCGATTCTCCTGGGCCCGCTGTTTCTTTTCGCCGCCGTATACTTCTACAACCAAACCGGGATGAGCCGGCGCTCCACAGCCAACTGGAACTACGATCATCGAACCAGAATCGGAAATCTTCCGCTTTCCCTCTCGGACTACTATTTCGTCGCGGCGATTTTCTCGGGACTGTGCGGCGTGATCTATTTCGTGCTGAGCAATGTAGCCCGCCGTCCCCTGGAAATTCTCCTGGGATATGCTCATTTTGCCGTGTCGATAGTCACCATGGCGCGCATCGCTTCTTGCATCGCGAACGCCGTACCCGCCGCTCCTCTCGACCCGATTCCTCCGCAATATTGGTCCGTGTTTCTGTCCGCTCAAATCCTGTTCGCACTCTACATTGCTTGGGCCATGTTCCGTTCTCCGCCCGAGGAGTAGATACATCTTGTCGGCCGTTGGCGTGCTCTCAGGACATTTTCTCCAGCAACAGTCCGAGCGCATCCGCGGCAAGCTGCGCTCCATGAAACGTCGCCGGCAGGAGACCGCCCAAAGCTTCCGAAATCGCTTCCGCCGTAATCAAACGGGCAGCCGCGACGTCAGAGCCTGTCAGGCGCTCCGTCAAAAAAGAGGCGCAGGCAATCGAGGTCGTGCAACCGCGGCACAGAAAGCGCGCTTCGGTGATCGCTCCGTTTTCAACGCGAACGGCGAGCTCTAGAATATCCCCGCAGACCGGATTCGTGGCTTGCACTTCGGCGGTAGCGTTCGCCAGCTTGCCGGCGTTGCGGGGATTCCGGAAATGGTCCAGGACCAGTTCGCTGAACATGGTGCTATCGTAGCTCAACTTGCACCGCGCTTCCGAAGCGCAAGCCGAACGCATACCCCGGATTGCAGAATCGGACATCGGCGGCTACACTGCCGTTGCGCGCCGCGCGAAAGGGACTGAACATGGTTGGAGTGCTTCCACCCCCATATGCCACGGCTAATCATTGAACGGCCCGGCGCCGAGCCGCGTCTTTACGAACTGAATGAACGCTCGACCATTCACATTGGGCGGGCCGCGTCCAACGACATCACCCTTCCGCATCCGAGCATTTCGCGCAGTCATGCGCTGCTTGAAGGAAAAAGCGACGCCTGGTTTGTCACCGACCAGCGCAGCGCCAATGGCGTGCTAGTCAACGGTGTCCGGATCGAGCACGTGGAGCTGAAAAACGGCGACGTCATCGGCCTCGGCGACATCAAGCTGCGTTTCGAGAACCTGACGACCGGCACGGTTGTAGCCAAAGCTTCACCGGAGCTCGCCACGCACCTTACGCAAATCATCGACCAGGAGAGTGTTGCGATGCTCCTGGAGCGGACGAAGCGTGACGCCGAGCTTGGCCACCAGGTTGCGCACGTGAAGTCGCCTTCGGAATGGAGCGAGTCTCGCGCCGATACAGATAGCCGCATCGAATATCTTAAGCGCGAAAACAGGCTCCTCACTCTTCTCTATCAGGTCAGCCGGGCGCTGGGAGATAAAACCACTGTCGACGAGGTTACGCAATGCGTGCTCGATCTCGTTCTGCAGATCGATGGCGCAGAACGTGGCTACGCGATGTTGCTCACAGAAGAATCTCTTCGCGCAACGGCGGACACGGACGAAAGTTACGTTTTTCTGCCGGCCATCCTTCGCTATCGCCAGACGCCGAAAGCGGCCACGCCACAAATGGTCTTGTCGCAAGCCATCATTCGGCAAGTCATGCAGAGCAAGGGTCCTCTCCTCGTGACGGATGGGCAGCAAGACTCCCGATTCTCTGGCAGCCAAAGCATGGCCATATCCGGAATGCAATCGGCGATGTGTGCGCCGCTGGCCAGCCGCGATCGTCTGTTCGGCTTGCTCTATGTGGACAATCTTTCAAAGCGCGGAACGTTTATTCAGGAGGATCTGGAAATTTTCGCCGTCATTGCTGCGCAAGCAGGACTGGTGATCGACCGTGTGATGGCAAAGAGCGAAGTCAAACGTCAGGGTGTGCAGCTGATCGCGTTCGAACGTTTTCTTTCGCCCGCGATTTCCAGAAAAATTACCGCGGAAGCTGCCGATATCCGCCTCGGCGGCGAAAGCCAGCGCATTACGCTGCTCTTTGCCGACGTGCGCGGCTTTACCACCATGGCCGAGAAAATGAAGCCACGCGAAACCGTGGAAGTTCTGAACGAATTCTTCGCCCGCATGACAAACGTCATTTTCGAGCACGACGGAACGCTCGATAAATACCTCGGCGACGGATTGATGGCCCTGTTCGGAGCTCCGTTCGCTTTGCAGAATGACGCGGAGGCCGCGGTTCGTGCAGCCGTGAAAATGCAAAAAAGCCTGGAGGAGCTGAACAACATTTCCGGCAAGCCGCCGCTGGCTATTGGTATCGGTATCCACACCGGTGAGGCGGTCGTGGGGTTCCTTGGCACCGAACGGCGCATGGATTACACCGCGATTGGCGACACCGTCAACGTCGCTTCGCGCCTTACGTCGCAAGCGGGCGCCGGTCAGATCGTCATCTCCAGCGCTACACACGCTCAAATAGGCCGGGACATTACCTGCAGCCAGCTCTCCGCGATGAAACTCAAGGGCCGCGCTGAGCCCATCGAGGTTCATGAAGTGATTTGGACGGACGCTTTGCCAAAAAATCGCACCGCCCCGGAATCGAAGCCCGCTGCAGCGCGGTTCGATTGACCTGCGCCTGACCCGCATTTCTCGGTTCAGTGCGGGGAATTTCCACTCCGCGTATTCGCCACTTTCGCCGGCAGGTATTTCTTCTCTATCGACGCAACGACGACGTAGTTGGGGTCAACCATTTCCGTCAGGTGAATCCTGCCGACTTTGGAGAGAAGCTCATACGCATCCAGCTCGGAGAGTCCGTAGTCCGCGTGTATCCAGGCCACCAGCTCGGTAAACGCGATCCGCACCGCGTCATCCACGGGCCGGTAGATGCCCGTGGTCATGATTTCTTTTTCGTTCTCGAACCTCGGCCAGCCCGTACTGCGTTTTTTGACCACGTCAAATTGCAGCCGCGCGCGCATCGGCACTTCAATCGCGCTGCCGGCAACTTCCCCGTCGCCCATTGCCGCATGGCCGTCGCCAAAATAAAAGAGGGCTCCCGCCACATTTACCGGCAAATAGAGGGTATTCCCCACGCTCACTTCGGGCGCGTCCATGTTTCCGCCGAATTCCGCCGGAACAATCGAGCTGCGCGCTTCGCCATTGGCTGGCGCCACGCCGATGCAGCCAAGGAACGGATGCATGGGAATTTTCACCTTAAAGCCAGAGTCGAGTGCCTCGAACGTGGCGGTGTTGTTGGCATGGTCGATCGGATAAAACCAAATCTTCTCCTCCAGCGGCGCCTTCTCGAGAACCGGTGTGTAATGGGTGGAATTAATCGCTCCAAATCCCGGAGAAAAAGCACCCACGCCCTGATTGCCGTCGATCTCCAGATCAAGAATTCGCACCACCAGCGTGTCTCCAGGCTCCGCTCCCTCAATAAAGAAGGGCCCCGTTAAAGGATTGTCGCCCTTGGCCATGGCGGTCGTGTCGCCGGGCTTCTGGATGCCGTTGCCAAAGCAATCGAGCGAAGTCGCCTCAAGAATATTTCCAGGCCGCAGCCGCGCCACCGGCGGCGCAACACCGAAGACGTACTTCACGTTGTCTATCCCCCCCTTGTAATGCACCACCTCCGCCGCGGGAGTAGCTGGCACGTTCTGAGCAGCCGCACATTTCAGAAAGCAGGACACCAGCAAGAAGGCCATCATTCGACGCACAAAATCACCTCCGTCAAACATGCGCGCAAAGTCGAACACAATCCATCCAGGGAGTCAATCCGCCCGCGTCGGCTGCACACATCGGACGCCCGCTTTGCTATCCTCTTTCTGAAATGAATAGGGCCACTAGCCGGAGCCGGCTTCAGATCGTTTCACTCGCACCGAGCGCGACATCCATTCTCTGCGCTGTGGGTGCAAAGAAGTTTCTCGTGGGCGTTACGAAATGGTGCGCCGACGTCGCCCCGGTCGACGGTTTGCCAAAACTTGGCGACTGCTGGCACCTCGGATCCGTGGATGAAATCTTGAGGCTGAAGCCATCGCTCGTCATCGGCTCGGTCCCCTACAAACAGGAGACTCTCACGAAACTTCTGGAGCACCCGCTCAGCTTCCTGGCAACCAATCCGCGAACGCTGGCGGATATTGAGAATGACATTCGCATGCTTGGCCGGATCGCCGGCCGCGCGGCAGAAGCCGAATGCCTGGTCAGCAAAATGCGTCGCGAGTTTGCGTCCATAGCCAGGACCCGGACCAAAAAGAGCTTGCGCGTTTACTGCGAGGCGTGGCCGAACCCACGCATCAGTTCCCCACCGTGGGCCGCGGAAATCGTGAAACTCTGCGGTGGAACGATGGTGCTGCCTCCCGGCCAGAAAGTGAGCGATGAGCAGGTCGCCCGTGCACGGCCTGACGTCATTGTCCTTGCCTGGGCGGCCACGGGGGATCGCGCCAGGCCCCAAAAATCCTACCAGGTCGCCGCCTGGAAAGATGTCCCCGCCATTCGCAACAAGCAGGTCCACGTGGTCCGCGATGAATTGCTCAATACTCCCGGCCCGCCACTCGTCGCCGGAGCAAAACAATTGCTCCGCATCTTCCAGAAAGCTTCCGACAAACCATGAAAGTCGTCGTAACCGCCATCATCGAACGCAGGGACCGCCGATTCCTTATCGGCCAGCGCCGGCGGGACGACACCTCTCCCCTCAAATGGGAATTCCCCGGCGGAAAAATCGAGGAAGGCGAAACGCCGGAGGCCGCCTTGGCGCGTGAGCTGCTGGAAGAACTGGGCGTTACCCTCGAAAAATGCGCGGAAATTGGCCGCACACGCCATAAATACGGCTCGGCGTCCGAGGAACTAGAGATTCGCTTTTACGCTGCGCGCATCAAGGAAGGCAGCATCACGCCGCTCGCTTTTGAACAAATCGCCTGGGTTCTGCCCAAAGAGCTGGGGAATTACGACTTTCTCGCCGCGAACTCCCCCCTCATCGCACAGCTGGCCACGGGCCGCCTCAAGCCCGGCGAAATTCTGGAACAAGCCGGCAATCCGCCGGAAAAATAAGAAAGGCGAACCGAAGTTCGCCGTTCCCGAAGCAGATTTCGAGGTGTTTCAAGCAGCAACCGAATATTTCAGGAGATGACCGGATTCAGTTTTTCCGGATTGATTCCCAGTTCCTTGATCGCTTTGTCCACCGCCGACCGTTCGATTTTGCCGTCGGTGTGCAGCTCATAGAGGGTCGCCAGGGTGATGAAACGCGAATCCACCTCGAAGAATTCGCGCAACGACGGCCGGCCCTCGCTGCGTCCAAAACCGTCTGTACCGAGCGAAGCCAGCCGCCGCGGCATCCACTTGCTGACCATGTTCGGCAGCGTCTTCAGATAATCGGAGACCGCCACCAGAACGCCCGGCGCATCCGCAAGACATTTGGTCAGGTACGGGACGCGAGCCTTCTCGCCCGGGTGGAGACGGTTCCAGCGCTCGGTTTCGTTCCCGTCGACGTAGAGTTCTTTATAGCTCGTCACGCTCCAAACATCTGCCGCGACGCCGTATTTCGTCTCCAGGATTTCCTGCGCGCGAAGCACTTCGTTCAAAATCGCGCCACTGCCGAAGAGTTGCGCGCGAAGTTTTGATTTCGGGTTGGTTGCCTGCCGGTAACGGTACAAGCCCCGCAGGATTCCGTCCTTCACGTCACCTTGCATCGCGGGCATGGCGTACGGCTCGTTCATGACCGTTATGTAATAGAAAATGCTCTCGCCGTCTTTGTACATCCGCCGGATGCCGTCCTGCAGAATCACGGCCATCTCGTACGCAAACGCAGGATCGTAGGCTTTCAGGTTTGGCACGGACAGCGCCAGCACATGGCTGTTGCCGTCCTGGTGCTGCAATCCTTCGCCAGACAATGTCGTGCGCCCGGAAGTTCCTCCGAGCAGAAACCCGCGCGTGCGCATGTCCGCCGCCGCCCAGATGAAATCCCCGATTCTCTGGAATCCAAACATCGAGTAATAGATAAAGAAAGGAATCGTGTTAATGCCATGGGTGGCATACGCGGACCCCGCGGCGATAAACGATGCCATCGAACCCGCTTCCGTGATTCCTTCTTCGAGAATCTGCCCGTCCTTGGCTTCCTTGTAATAGAGGAGCGTATTGACGTCGACAGGCTCATACTTTTGCCCAACGCTCGAATAAATTCCGACCGTTCGGAAGAGCGACTCCATGCCGAAGGTTCTAGCCTCGTCGGGAACGACGGGCACCACCAGCTTGCCGATTTCCGGATCCTTCAGCATTTTGCGCAGCATTCCGACGAACGCCATGGTCGTCGAGACTTCCCTGCCGTCGCTGCCGTCGAAAAATTCCTTAAACAGCTCGTCGTGATCGGCCACCAGCGGCTTTGACCGCACGCTGCGGTTCGGCGTGTAGCCACCGAGCGCCTCTCTACGCGCGCGCAAATATTGAATCTCGATGCTGTCTTCCGCTGGACGGTAGAACGGCACTTCCACACAATCGTTGTCGTTTAGCGGTATTCCGAACCGCGAACGAAATTCCTTCAATTCCTCTTCGTTCAATTTTTTCTGCTGGTGCGTGACGTTCTTGCCTTCTCCGGCTTCTCCGAGGCCGTATCCTTTAATGGTGCGCGCCAGAATAACGGTCGGGCCGCCCTTGTGCTCGACGGCAGCCTTGTACGCCGCATACACCTTGCGCGGGTCGTGACCGCCAAGCCGCAAACGCCTCAGGGCCTCGTCCGGCAAAGGCTCGACCAGCGCGAGCAATCGCGGATCGCTGCCAAAAAAATGTTCGCGCACGTAGGCGCCAGAGGAAACCACCAGCTTCTGGTATTCGCCATCCACCAATTCACCCATGCGCTTGACAAGGAGGCCTTCCGTGTCGCGCTCCAAAATCGGATCCCACTCACTGCCCCACAGCACCTTAATAACGTTCCATCGCGCCCCGCGAAACGCCGATTCCAGCTCTTGGATAATCTGTCCGTTGCCGCGCACCGGCCCGTCCAGCCGCTGCAGGTTGCAGTTCACCACAAAAATCAGGTTGTCTAGTTTTTCGCGAGAAGCCAGCGTGATCGCGCCGAGTGATTCGGGCTCGTCTGTCTCGCCGTCGCCGAGGAACGCCCAAACCTTTGCGTCCGTCTCCGGTTTAAGCCCACGATGTTCGAGATAGCGGTTGAACCGCGCCTGATAAATCGCCATCAGCGGGCTCAAGCCCATCGACACCGTCGGGAATTCCCAGAAATTCGGCATCAGCCACGGATGCGGATAAGACGAAAGTCCGCCGCCCGGTTTCAATTCGCGGCGGAAGTTTTCCAGTTGCTGGGGCGAGATGCGCCCTTCCAGAAAGGCCCGCGCGTACATGCCCGGTGCGGCGTGTCCCTGAAAATAAACCGTGTCCCCCTCGAACTCGTCCGAACGCGCGCGGAAGAAATGGTTGAATCCGACTTCATACAAGGTTGCGGCCGAAGCGTATGTCGAGATGTGTCCACCGATGTTGTGTTCGACGCGGTTCGCTCGCACCACCATGGCCAGTGCGTTCCAACGGATCAAGCTCTTGATTCGCCGCTCGAGTTCCTGATCGCCCGGGAAAAGCGGCTCAAGCCGCGCGGGAATCGTGTTCGCATAAGGCGTGTTCGCGGAAAACGGAAGGTCGATGCCCGAAACGGTGGCGTGCGCGCGAAGCCTCTCGAGAATCTCGGCCGCTACTTCCGGCCCGCTCGATTCCAGTACGGAGTCGAGCGATTCGAGCCACTCTTGGATCTGCGTGTCTTCCAGTCCGTGCGGTACGCTGATCGCCTCGCTCGGTGTGTCAATGTGGGTGTAAGTCTCATTATCCATAACTAAGGCTGGCCCTCTTTTGCCGGGTTCCGGCGCGCGCTTCGGCGCGCCTCCCAAACTTATTCACACTATAAGGGGAATAGAATACACCGCCCGGCGCTTCTCTGCACACTGCACTCTTAACCCTTAGCGAAATTCTTCCTTGGCCGGCCCCAGGTTTCTCCCGCCGTCCAGGACGAGCGTGTGGCCGGTCATAAACTCCGCGTGCACAAGATAAGAGACCGCATCCGCGATGTCGCCGGGCGCACCGGTGCGTCGCAGTGGCGCCAGTTTGACAAAATCGGCTTCCCACTCCGGCGGATCGCCCGGCATCGTAATCGTTCCTGGGGCGATGGCGTTTACGCGCACCTCGGGAGCAAGCGCCTTCGCGAGCACTTTCGTCAACATCACCACGCCCGCCTTCGAAACCGAATGCGGGATGTAGCCCGGCCACCCCATTAACCCTCCAACGTCGGCAAAATTCACAATCGCACCCTTCGTCCGGCGCAGCAGTGGCGCCGCCGCCTGCGCACAGAAAAATCCCGCCTTCAAATTGGTGTCCAGCGATGCATCCCAAATCTCTTCGGTCGTCGACACCATGCTCGCGGGCAAAAAATTCGCCGCGCTATTCACAAGAATATCCAGGCGCCCAAATTCCTTCAGCACCTCCACGAAGAGCCTGCGAATTTCGTCCACTTTTCGCAAATCGGCGGAAAGAGCCGCGGCGCGCCGCCCCAGCTTCTCGATTTCCGCAACCGTTTCCTGGGCTTCGGCATGCGAATTGCCGTGGTGAATCACTAAATCCGCGCCTTCGGCTGCCAGCCGCAATGCTACGGCTTTGCCAAGCCTTTTCGCCGAGCCGGTGACCAGCGCCACTTTCCCCGCCAGCGATCGCCTTGCCTGAACTGTGTTCTCTGCCATCAAGATTCCGCCGCAGGAAACGGTACCACAGCCCGCATTCGCCGCGCGCCAAGGATACAGCCGTCTAGCGGTGCTATCATCGACCGGTCAAAATTGTTGGAGGAGCATGCGAATGAAACTGGACCTGCTAGCGATCGCCGCCCACCCCGACGACGTGGAGCTCACCTCCGGCGGCACGCTCCTAAAAATGGCCCACGCCGGCTACAAGACCGGCATCCTGGACCTCACCGCCGGCGAAATGGGCACGCGCGGCACTCCTGAAACGCGCGCCAAAGAAGCCGCCAAATCCGCGAAGCTTCTGCGCGTGAGCTGGCGCGGCACCCTCGGCGTTCCCGACTCCGACGTCCAACCCAGCCGCCAGCACAAGCTTCGCCTCGCAGCCGTGATCCGCGAGCTCTGTCCCAAAACCGTGATCCTCCCTTACTGGGAAGCCCGCCACCCGGACCACTATCATGCCTCGACGCTCGGGTACGAAGGCTGCTTCCTCGCCGGCCTCAAGCAGCTGCCCATCGACGGCGAGCCCCACCGTCCCTTCAAGATCCTCTACTCCACGGCCTTCGCAGATGTTCGTCCCACCTTCGTCGTGGACATCACGCCGCATTTCGAGCAACGCCGCCGCGCCATTCTTGCCTTTTCCTCCCAATTTCATCCCAAAAAGGGCGAATCCACGCGCCAGTTCAAGAAGACAAACGTCTTCCTGGCCATCGATCGTCTAGAGGACGAGATGAACCTTCTGGCCCGCCATTACGGCGAAATGATTGGCGTAAAGTACGGGGAACCCTTTCTGATCAAGGAGCTAATGCAGGTCCACGACGTCGTCAAAATGGACGTTCGCTCCATCTAGTTTTTCGCTTTCCGGAATGATTTTCTTTTCAGAACTCGGCAGGAATCACTTGGAAGCCTCTGGCGCTGTTCCCTACTGACTTTTCACTCCTTCCTCAATAATTCTCCTCATCCTGCGCCGGCGAATAGCCCGGTATCCCCGGGCCCTTGGGCGTATTCTCCGCCCGCAGACGCGTCAGGGCCTCATCCTCCGCCCCTGACTTCCGCAGCACCACGATCGTGCTGAGCGCTTCGCTGTAAACGCGCGTCACAAGGTAAACATCCCCGGTGTCATTCTTCCTCCAAAGCTGTCCGATCTGGATCTTTTTTACGCCCATTTTTACGCTCATGTGTCCGTCCTTGACTCTAGAGTCCCCCGCCAAACGTGTCAACCCTTCTAATCGAGCATTTTGCCCACCATTCACCACACTTTTCAGTTCCCAAGAGCTGCTTCGCCCGAGCAGACTGTTGCCGATCCCCTCGAGACAGGCCCTTTTCCGCTCTTCCCGGAAAAGACCTGCTCGCGCAGAAGGAATAGGAAACCTTCCTTCTAAGTCTTACATCGTAGTGGTCAAGGGCGCAGACGCCATTGCGTCCTAGGATTCAAAAATGGGTGTATACTGAAGCGAAGCGGGAGGTAGATGCCATGATACAGATTCCGAGAGTGACTTTGGGCCTTACGGTGGCAGGCCTCCTCGCCGCGAGCGTCGCTCTGGCAAGTCCCAAGGCTCAGCAGTCAATCCAGAGTCCTGCCGCAACGCAATCGCAGCCGCCCGCCCCACAACAGCCAGCTCCGACTGCACAACCCGGGCAAGATCCGAGCCAGACGCAGCCCCAAACGCAGGCCCCCGCACAGCCTGCTCCGCCTCAGCCTGCGCCTCCGCCCACACCGACGCAAGCTCCCCAGGATCAGCCGGTTACCCAACAAGATACGGTGCATCCCAAGAATTCCAAGGAAGATGTCGACGCCATCGGCAATCGCAACGTCGGCAAGGGCCCGAATTTTTATTCGCTCGAGCGCGAAATCGCCCTCGGCAAGCAGCTCGCGCAGGAAGTCGAGCGCTCTTCGAAGCTGATCGATGATCCAGTCGTCACCGAATACGTGAACCGCGTCGGACAGAATCTGGTCCGCAACTCTGATGCAAAAGTTCCCTTCACCATCAAGGTCATCGACTCCGACGAAGTTAACGCCTTCGCTTTGCCTGGCGGCTTTTTCTACGTCAACAGCGGCCTGATCCTCCGCGCCGAGGAAGAGTCCGAGCTCGCAGGAGTCATGGCCCATGAAATTTCTCACGTCTGCGCGCGCCACGGCACCAAGAACGCTACCAAAGGCGAGGCCATGCAGCTCGCCATGATTCCGCTGATGCTTCTTGGCCCCGGCGGTTGGGCAGGTTACGGCATCTACGAAGCCGCGAGCCTCGCCATCCCTGTGACCTACCTGAAATTCAGCCGTGACTCCGAACGCGAAGCCGATTACCTCGGACTCCAATATATGTATAAGGCTGGCTACGATCCCAACTCCTACGTTACGTTCTTCGAGCGTATCCAGGCCGACGAAAAGCGCCGTCCCGGCACCATTCCAAAAGTATTCTCGACGCATCCTCCTACGCCGGACCGCATCGAAGCCACGCAAAAAGAGATCGCGCGCATCCTTCCTGCGAAGCAGGAATACATCGTCACGACTTCCGAGTTTGATTCTGTGAAGGCCCGCCTCCGCAACATTATGTTCGTGCGCAAAGCAACCGACAATCAGCCCGGAAAACCCACGCTGCGCACAAAGACCGCCCAGTCCACCAAGCAGCCGACCTCCACTTCCGATCCCAACGCCACGACAAGCGACGGCAGCGATGACGATCGCCCGACACTCAAGCGCCGTCCTTGCCAGCCCTGATCGACACAACCAGTTTTCTGAAATCAGAACCGGGGGCTTTAAGCCGCCCGTCCGATTACCATCACCTTTGACCCTGACGCCGTTTGGCCAAGCGCCGCCCCACGAAGTCGACTTCGCTATGTGTCGTGTGGTCGAAATGGTTCCTGAACACGCTCAAGAGTAACCGCGTCTTTTGAATAACTTTGGCGAGATTGCTTCGCCTGTTGGTCTTCGTCCTTCGCGGCGGCCTTGTTTCCCGCTCGCTGGCTGCGCGCGCCTTCGGTTGCGGCGTCACGGGTCGTGCACAACATTCCATAACCCGGCCGAAACCTGCGCGGCGGTTGCATCGTCACATATATAAATAAGCACGGGAGACCGTGCCATCAAGTGAACTCAAGCGGCTAAGCGGTAAGGTAGAACTATGTTCAGAGACAGGCCCAGTTGTCTTCGTTGCCGTAGCGCTGCCCCGATCCCGGCACCGCGGAAACAATTTCTTTTTAGCATCCGCATGCAATCAGAAGCGAGCGAGCTATGGCGCCGGTTCTAGTCTGTCTAATCCTGGTTCTGTGCCTGCTGATTTCCGTCGTCAAGTACACGCTTGCCCTCATTCTCAAATGGTCCGTTCCAAAAGCCGTGGTCAAGAAAGATTATTCCTACCAGCCCACGGTTAGCGTCCTGATGCCTTGCTTCAATGAAGGCAAGACGGTTTACGAGACCATCGAAAGCATCAGCAAGAGCAACTATCCAAACGAAAAGTTCGAGGTCATTGCTCAGGATGACTGCTCGGTCGACGATAGTTACGAATGGATGCTCAAAGCCCAGCGCGATTTCACCAACATCCGCGTCCGCGTTGGCCGCAACACCTTCAACAGCGGCAAAGCCCGCTCCGTCTGCAACGCCTTGCAACTCTCTACCGCCGACATGGTCATCTCCATCGACTCCGACTGTATCTTTCATCCCGACGCCATACGCGAACTAGCGGCCTGCTTCTCCGAACCCAAAATCGGCTCCGTCGGCGGCCGGGTCGGCGTCAGAAATCCCAACGAAAGCGTCATCACCGCCATCCAGACATTCATCTATTACGCCGCCTTCCAGGTCTATAAAGTCCCCGAAAACTGGACTCGCAGCGTCGGCTGCATCAGCGGCTGTCTCTTCGCCATTCGCCGTGAACTCCTTCTCGAGATCGAGCCAAAAATCCGCAGCCGCCACTGGTTCGGCATCCCCGTCAACCAGGGTGAAGACCGCTTCCTCACTCATCAGACTCTCCTCCGCGGCTACGGCACCTATATCAACAACGACGCTTTATGCTGGACGACGGTCCCCTCCACTCTCACGAATCTTTTTAAGCAGCAACTTCGCTGGCGCCGCAGCATTGTGCGGGATCTTTTCTACACCCTGCGCACTCTCCCCCAGCATGTCTGGAAGCTTCATCCCAACACCGTCCTAACGCTTGTGCTGACGCCTCTCGGCGCACTCCTTGGCCTCCTGGTCGCTCTCACCATGCTCTCTGGAAATCCGATGGAGTGGGCCGGCCCCGCGCCGCTTATGTTGTACCTCGGTCTGGCCGCCATCCTTGGTTGGGTGATCAGAAAATATAGCGCCCGCGAAGCCGTCAACAACCCGCTGGCCTTTGGCGCTTATTTGGCCTGGTCGATCGTCAGCAGCCTTTTTATCACGACCCTGGCTCTCTGCACTCTCGACTCCAAGGATTGGGGAACGCGCACAAAAGAACAGGAGGCCGTCGATGGCCACGCCACCGATCAAAAAATTGTCAGCTAATCCAAAATCTCCACTGCTCCAGCCGATGTTTTATAAATCGGTCGTCACGATCTACCGCATCTTTGCTATCGTCACGCTGTACGTGGTCCTTGGCGGTGTCCTCGCCTACGGTTTCGTCATGGGCTTCTACGCCCTGAACACGTCCTGGGCCGCACCCGTCATCCTTTCTCCCGTTGACGACAAGAGCCTCGACTTCACGGAAAAGCTTGTGACCAGCAGGCAGTCGCTCGAAGAGCTGAACGTCGACAAAAAGCGCCTCGACGAAAGCATCGACGAAATGAACAAGCACAAAGCCGCCCTCCTCGCTCTCGAACCCGAACTGCAAGCCGCCATCAGTCGCGAAAGAAAACACAATCAAGCCACCGGCCCCGAGCTTCTCGCGCTCGACAGGCAAAAACAATCCGACAATCTCAAAACCCAAGCCGTCATCACCCAAGTCAAGGAAGTCGAGGCCACCATCGACAGGGATCTCGCTGCCGGCCTCATCACCAAAGGCGATGCCGCCATGCAACGCGCCGCCCTAAACCAAACCCAAAGCTCCTACACCGACAGCAAAATCGGCGAAGTCCTCCTTACCGACAACATCCTCGAAAAAACCACGACAGACACCAAGTCGCTCGACGTCCTCGACAAACAGGCCGAACTCGTCTCCGAAATCGCCCAGCTCGATATCGCCATCGGCGTCGCCCAAAAACAGGGCTACGAAGAAACGAAGCAGATCGATCGCCTCAAACAAGCCCTCACCACCGCCAAGCAAACTCCCTATTACCTCACCGCCTCCGGCGACTCGACCGTCTATTTCGCTTTTGTGCCCTACGACAATCGCAACAACGTCTCTCTTGGCACCGCCGTCTACGATTGCTATCTGAATATGGTGCTCTGCGAAAAAGCCGGCACCGTCAAACAAATCTTCGCCGGCGAAGAGCACGCCATCCATCCCATCTTCCGCACTGACATGCGCGGCTTCCTGATCCAGCTACAGCTCGACCACCCCGAATCCGCCAAATCCAAGACCGTTTTCCTGAATCGCAAGCCGCTTCTTTTCTAACGACTTTCTTCAAACACTCTAAGGAGACGCCAGATGCCTTCGTTCCCTCTCAAGCCACAACAATTCCTGGCACCAGTCGTGGCAACTTTCCTGTTAGCGATGGCCCTCATCCCTGTCGCCCGCGCCGGCGACGATGATCAGCAAGCCTACTGCAAATACGTGACGCAACAGGCCGCCGCCCAGCGCGATCTTCTCCGTACGCCCGACGCCATCGGCGGCTTCACACAACCCAACACCGGACTCCCTACGCAAGTCGTCTGGGGACTCACCGGCAGCCTCTCCAACGTTCGCAAAGGCACACTCACCATGGACGCCGCTAGGAAAGACTGCGAACTCTACACCGCAACCGCCTCCGCCCAGCAAGCCATCCAGTACGCCATCCCCAGTCTCGAAAAGCAGGCCCTCCAAAACAGACTCGCGCTAATTCAGCAAGCCTCCGAAAATCTCGGCACGCTCCTCGCCACCACCTCGAAAATGGTTGACGCGCAAAACATGACCCGCCCCATGGCCTTCGCCCTGCAAACCACCAAAATCAAGCTCGAAGCCGATCGCGCCGACACGCAATCCAAAATCGTCGCCATCTATAGTCCGCAGCTCAGCGACAAGCCCGTAAAGGATCTCGTCGCCGAAAAACAGGCCCGCGAGGAAAAGGAACGCACCGCCATCTACAAACTGAATCGACAGAATGACTGGGACGTCGCTCTTTCCGTAGGCGCCCACCAGCAGGTCAATCCCCTCCTTGGCGGCCCCGGCGCCTACGGCGAAGTCACTGTCAGCTACAATCTCGCCAGCCACGCCATCAACAAACATCTCGACCAGTCCGCCGTTGCTTACGACGAATGGAAAAAAGTCCAGGAAGGCGACGTCATGCGCAGCGCAGATGTCCTCAAGCAACAGCTCGTCGACACCATTTCCGTTCAAGACAGCCGCCTCAAATCCCTCCAGGAGCAGCAGAAACAAATCGAAAATAATATCCAACTCCTGGGCCGTCCGGATACCAGCGCCGCCCTCGATTTCGGCAATCAGCTCAGCACCACCAAGCTCCTTCTCCAAATCGAGATCGGCGACGCCACCTTTCGCCTTGACCAGCTCAAGGAGTTCCTAAGCAGAAATTTCTAGGTCCAAGAGCCCGTTCCGCCCTGCCCCTAGCGCGTGCGCGGCAACTCAGTTGTACCAGCAGTCCGCATATATTACTTGCCCTACAATTATCTCACAGTTATAATTGTTATCCGTGATTATCGGCGAACGCCTGCGCGAACTCCGCGAACAAAAGAAGCTCGCTCAGCGCGAAATCGAAGATCGTTCGGGACTGCAGCGCGCCTATCTCTCCCGCGTCGAGAATGGACACACCGTTCCCACCATCGAAACTCTCGAAAAATGGGCCAGGGCTCTCGAAGTCCCCATCTATCAGCTCTTTTACGACGGGCCCGAACCTTTCAAAACAAGCGGTCTACGCGTGTGGAAGCCGCGCAACGAGAGCGTCTGGGGCGGCTCCGGTCAGGGCGCCAAGTATCTCAAGAAACTCCGCCGCCTCCTTCAAAAGATCGGCGATCCAAATCGCAGGCTCCTCCTCCAAATGGCCTCGCGGCTCGCCCGTCGCGCGCAAAAATCCGCCTCCGAGAAGAAATAAGCCGGTAATTGCACACGCTACACCCGTAGGAGCATGGCACGCCGGGCCAGGGTTCCTGTCCTTCTGATGGACAAACGAGTCGAGCACACCTCCGGGCACCCTCGACCGGCCCAAGACCATCGGCGATTGGTTCCAGACTCTGTACTTTTTCGGGAGCTCGCCAGCAAAGACGATCCATCAGCGGCGGGCAAACAACTCAATTCACGAACGGCGGCGTTCGCGGTCATCCGGAGCGGCGGCGATTCCCAGGCGGCGAAGTTCGTCTGCGTAATACTTGCGGTAGAGAACGTCCCACTCCTCGCTGCCCTCAAGGATCTCCTTTTTCTGCGAGGTGATCTTCTTGCGGACTTCGAGGTCGGCCTTTTCTTCTTCGTGGAGCGTGGCAGTCAGGATTTGCACCACCTGCTGCCGAATCGTATCGCGGTCTTCGACGAATTCCACATCATCGCTCGAAACCAGCACATCCGTCAGCTGGTGGGAGATTCGGACAATCTTTTCACGGCTCAGTCGCATTCCGGTCGCTCACCCTCGAGTCTTTTTCTTGCCGCGCGCGCCAACAAGCGCGACTTGTGCTGAAGCCAAGTTTGCTGAAAAGCACCGGCTTGCTATCGCAGAACCAGCTTGCGGTCCCGCGCCAGTTGCGCTTTTACCTTCTTGTACATCTCCTGGTATGAGACGCTCGTGCGCCGCATTTCATCCTGATGTTCGGTGAGGATTTGGCGCACTTCTTCGTTCAAGCGGTCTTCCACGGTGATCTCTTCCATCATCCTCTGCCGCAGCCGCTGCGCAACCGCATCCGCAGCCTTTGTCTCGATCAACTTCCCTTCCACCAGCCGCTTCACCACTTCCGTTGCCATGTATCCTACGTAATCTCGTGCGATCAGCATCCCAGAGTGAGTCCTTTAGGTGTAAGCAAGAAAAAGAGTTTACTGTCTGCACCACCAAAGTGCAAGGAACACCGATTTCCAACCAGCCCGTTGGCATGGAGTTTCATGGGGACAGGCAGTCTTGCCTCTTTCCTTTCCGGAGTTTTGGGAATTCAGCACAGCCGGGATGGCAAATGTGGAAAGGAGAATTGGAGGCGCGAGGCGGAATCGAACCGCCGATAAAGGTTTTGCAGACCTTTGCCTTACCACTTGGCGACCGCGCCCCTTCTAAAAGGAGCCCATTTGCAGAGAGCCGAACAGCTCCCACACGAAAGGAGCCTTCCAGCCCAAAGCAAATGATTCCCAGAATTATAGCATCATCCCGAGCCCCGAATTCGATGCAAATCCTTGTGTCGTTCGAGAGAAATAAGTTATGAGCAGCGAAATGGCAAGCGAGGAAAGATCGTTCGGTTTGGCCGAGTAGCCGCAATTGCAAAAAATGGAATCCGGAAGCAGCCAGCGGCGCATTCAAATAACTGCACCTGGACTGCGTTGACGCTCCTGGCCGCTTGCTGTACGATTACTCGAACAGGGGCGCTTAGCTCAGCGGTTAGAGCGTTCGGTTTACACCCGAAAGGTCGTCCGTTCAAATCGGACAGTGCCCACCATTGCAGCGCTTCACTTGGACATGCAAGACTCGGTAGTGCAGCCTCTGTGACGCTTCACTCCTCAGCGCGGACGTAGTTGGTTAGAACGCTGCCCTGTCACTCGACCGAATCTCCCTAAAAACAAAGGACTTAAAAGCTAATCCCTTGGTTGTCTTTGCACGCGAAGGAACGACGAGGCATCCCCGGGAAGCAAAAATGGACCAAAACGGACACACATCTCAGAGGTTTTGCAAGATACCTCATTGCCAGCCAGATGGGTATGTCGGCGTTCGCACACGACAACTCGTGCAATCAGCTATGGATGAGAACGGAGAACTCGAACATGAAGCCTAATGAACCCAGCCGCACTGCCCTGATGATCGCCCGACAACGAGCTGCTCATCAGGTGCTCGACCATGGCTCAATCCTCTATGACCCATTTGCCATCAAGATTCTGCGTGAAGACGAGAGGGACGCTCTTCAATATGCGAACGAACACCCCTTGGCCAGCATCGGACGCCTGTTCACCGCCGCGCGAAGCCGGATTGCGGAAGATGCCTTGTCAAGAGCGGTCGAAAGAGGGGTCCGGCAGATTGTCATTCTTGGCGCCGGACTCGACACTTTCGCCCTCCGGAATCCCCATGGTGCACGACAGATCCGTATCTATGAGGCGGACCACCCCGCGACGCAGGCATGGAAACGCCTGCGCCTGGCTGAAGCTCAAATCGCACTTCCGTCATGGCTTATTTTAGTTTCAGTCGATTTCGAGCGGGACGATGTGGGAGAGAAGCTTGTCGCCGCAGGCTTTCAGCAGAACTCGCCCGCGTTTTTCACTTGGCTCGGGGTTGTCCCATATCTGACGCCGGACGCTATCGGCCGCACTTTGGGCTACATGTCGTCAATCCAGAACTCGGAGGTGGTGTTCGACTACATGGAACCTCCCGAGGCCTTCTCAGAAGAGCTCAGGCAATTAGAAAAGGAGCGGACAGAACAGCTAGAGAAAATTAATGAACGTTCGGTCAGCCGTTTCGAATCAGCTGACATCGCAGCGGTTCTTCGCTCGCATGGATTTTGTGTCATCGAAGACATTAATTTCCAGGAGATCGCGTCCAGGTTCGGCCGCGCCGTTCAAGGACTCGCGCCCGGACACGCTGGCGTTCACGTTGTCCACGCTAAGCACTAGCTGCCATAACCAAGTGCTCTTCCGCATTAGGGAGTGCCGATATCCTTGAACACGCTTCCGCTTCCGATCTCGTATCGTTTTCTTGCTCATGATTCTCCTCTTCGGGGACCAGTCTTCGTTTTTTCTGAAACGCGTGCAGCACATAAACGGTCCCCGTAAATCGCGGGCGCCAGAAACTCCTAGCCCTACGATGTCAGTCCCGGTTGCGGTCTTTACCCGCGTATGTGTTAAGATGTTTTTCGGCATGAGCGTGCGGTTTTTTACTGGCGGTTATGGGCGGTTCGGACAGGAGCAGCCGCTATTGCAGGCACCGCGAGCGAAACGTGCGCCGCATGCAAAACTTGCAACAGCCTCATTCTATGGGGCTTTACGGCAAGTTGTTGATTCCACGGTTGGGGACGTAGTTCAGTTGGTTAGAACGCTGCCCTGTCACTCGAACGAATCCATCTAAAAACAAAGGACTTAAAAGCTAAGTCCTTTGGTGTCTTTGCACACGTCGGCACGCAAAGGCACGCCGAGGAGCGCCTCGGAAGTAAAAACTAACACAAAAACTCACACACACAGGGAATAGGAAACTAATCCACCCCTCAGAGCTTCCAATCTACATGCGGGAAATAACCTATTGCGGTGCCGCTGCTGAGAGAATCGTGGTCTACGACGACCGGGTGCGGATCAAACCCAAACACTCGGGCTGCAAAATTGCGCAACAGCGTAAATGTGGAAACCGAATAGGACGCTTCGCCTACGTGTGCGAGGATTGTGCAAGGAAGAACGATCTGATCTGGTAGAGGCTATCTGTCAGCCAGCTCCGCCAGCACGTCACCGTGACATGCCAGGGGCCGACACCAACAGCCGAGGGTTTTACCCTTCAATTCCGGAAGCCGTTTGCGGAGCCAGGCTTGTGCTGGAGCCTTGAGGTACTTCCGATAGCGCTCGATCGCGCCCTCACCCTTGAAAGGATTCTCCCAGGGGCTCGCAGGAAGGCCATTGCGAGGGTTTGCGCGCCCGATATACACGTCGTAGTGCGCTGCCTTCTTTACGTGCACGACTTTGGTGCGGGGCTTGGGGCCGGGCCGGGCTTTTCCGACAAGCAGCTTGATGCGACGCACATCGTCCGTACTCCAGCGCCGTACCGTTAGACCGTTCAGAGCCACCTCAACGCTTGCGCGAATGATCCCCTTGCCAATCCATCTCTGCAAAGTGACGCGCGTTATTTTTGCCGCCACAGCAGCCTGTTCAGTAGAGAGTGTTTTCATTATACAGAGTGTATCACAATTCAAGCATCGCCTGAAAGTGTTTAAGCACTTCATCTCTGTAAGCAACCATGTTGTGCAGTTTTCCGGCGATGGTGGGCCTGGCCATGGCCCATTCGCAGATAGCTGCGTACTCGGCATCGGAAACGCAAATCAATTCAACCATCTCCTTGACGGATGTGTGGGTGCGTTCCATGAACTTGAAGAGGGACTTCGCTTCCTCTTTGGCGGAGCCGGGAAGCCAGTCGATGTTATCGGCGGCGTTGCCGGGACGTCTTCGCGCGCTGGAACGTAACGGAGTGGCTAAAACTGCCATGTGATATCCTCATTTCTATCTCCGCAACAAACCGAACATCCCAGGGGCGCACCTCGACGCGCCCCGTTCCTATTTGCGTCCGAAGCGACTCAGCGCCTCGACAAATCCCCGTGCAAATTTTTGTTTGTGTTTAACATCGAAGTCTTGAAAGCTGTCGAGCGATTTGCGGTTGATGGATCCCGGCGGATTGTAGACGCGCGGCTGCCATCCACACGAGCTACAGCGCATCACGCCGGCGGCAGGTTCTCGAATCGCTCTTGTTGCGCCACACGTTGGACAATCGTCATACGGCTTCGGCACAACGCCGATCTCAAGCTGGACGTTGTGAGCAGCTTCGTATTCCCCCTTCTCATCCTCGACCACGCCAAGGAAGTAATCGCGCAGGCCGAAATAGATCCGCTTCGCCTTCTCCGCGGCTACTGCGAATGGGTCACCGTTCATCGTGTCACCGTCCCCCTGTGGCGATTCATCTCCTGCCACTCTTCCGACTCATATTCCTTCCTGCTCGGTCCTGGTGGGTTGTAGACGCGCGTCTGCAGCCCGCACTGCTTACAGATCATGCCGTCGCCGCTGCATGGTCCCCAGAGCTCACTACCGCAGCGTGGACAGTGGCCGGGGATTCTTGTCCAGGGCCAGGCCATCGGTTGCTCTGTGGGCTCGGGAATCGCGGCCAGAGATGGCTGAGGTGACTCTGCATCGCCGCCTGAGAACAGGGGCGGAACAGGCGCAACTTCCGGCGAAGCAGATTCGTTTTGCTTCGGCTGATTCGTCGATTTGTTGCGCGCGATAAAGGACTCGTAGGCATCGGACGCCAGTTCAGGCGTTGGAAACGTTCCTAGAGCCACAGAATGGCCGTTTACGTAGGCTCTGGCTTGCCATCCACCATAGTTGTTTAGGGTGACGCCTCGGAACCCCGATTTGTTTTTGCTTCGCATCAGGATGTGATTTTTGGATGCGATAACTCGGCCTCGACCAGCAAGCGCAACGGCCCCAAGTAGGTAGCCTTCACTGCCGGGTTCTCCCACAGCGCGTCAAGCAGCGTGCGGCCGAGTGCATTCGTTATGTCCAAGTGGGTGTGGGGAATACCGCAGTCGATGAACTTATCCCGGATGGCAGGAGCGATGCCCGCCAACGCCAAGATTACGTGGCCGAAAACTTCGCGGTCGGTGTCCGTTTGCTCCATCGTTGCCTTGCCTGTCCAGCGTCCTGCTCGCAAAGCATTCACTGTTAATGCTTTGCAGCCGCGCTCTCCAATGTGCGAGTTTCTGTGTCAGTTCAGCGGAGCAAGCGCGGGGTGAAAGGAGAAACCCGGCCCCGCCCACTGGTCACCGCAGGCGACCAGTGAAACTCTTAGGCGATCTCGTTCCACGTTCCCAGTGGAGCGGGCGACATTGAAGTTTTGTTGTAGACGTGCCCGGCGACGATATCTCGCCACGTCGAGCCAATGGCGGCAGTCGAAACGTTGATGCTCTGAACGTCCACCGATGGCGCTGTGCCCACTGTGACGGCGATGGGGTCCAACGATTGCGCGTACGTCGGCATCGTCTGTGCCGAAGGAGCTCCTACGCCGCACAAATCGCAGACCGGCCCGTTAGGTCCGTCGAAGACTACAATTCCGTTCTGAACTTTCGACATGTTTCCTCTTTCCGCTGCGAAGTTTGTTACGACGAACGACTACTCTCCGGCGGTGCGCCGTTCGAACACTTGCCGATGCTTTTCGGGAATCGCGGCCGTGCCGTTGGCCTTCTCGATCTCTTCAACGGACGGAGAGCCCGCGCGCGTAACGAGCCTGACGTTCGGATTGTCGGGAACAGTGCCAGCGACGCGAACGCCATCATCGGCTACCTTTCCGAAACGCTCACGCTCTAATGGCGAAAGAATTTTCGAAGGACCGTCGGCCATCATGGCTTTGCAACATTCGGCGTGATGGTCGGCCATTCGCAAATGCTCGGCGGCTGCGGCTTTGTGAAACTCTTTTTGCTCGCCGTCTTCGAGAGCGTCGTGGCACGTGTTGTGCATTTTGCACATTACGACGTGGTGGGCGGCCTGGATTTGATGATCTTCTTTCTTCATCTCGGTTCCTTTCTCCAACTAGATTTGCTGCGACCGGGAAGACTAGGCGAATGCCCGCCCGAGGTAATAAGTGAGAATGCTCAAGTCGAGCACAGCGTGTGCCTTGCGCAAGAGCTCACCATTTTCTTTGGAGAGTTTGGCGCATGCGCGTTCGACAAGTGGAGCGAGCTGCTCGTGCAGAGTTTTCTTGTCGTGCGTCTCTTGAAACTCACGTAGAACGGTGTCGGCTTCCAGAAAGTCGGTGGATTTGGCTTTGCGCAACGAGGAATTGCCCGACACCGCTGCCGCCTTTTCGAAGGCAACGCGCAAGCCTTGACCGCTCTGCACGCAAAGGTCAAATTCTCGCCGGTCCAAAGTTTGTGGTTCGGAGAGAATCGCTTTGTGCGCTTCGCTCAACGGGCCAACGGTGACCGGCGCCGATGCCGCCAATCCCATTCGGTCCCACAAGTCTTGCGCCGGAAAATCGGGACGAGGCTCGATCTCGTTCCCTTGCGAATCCAGATGTTTTGTCATCGTGTTTCCCCTTTCGATTACTTGTAGTCCTTGCCACAACTATTGCAGTGACGCTGCGGCCCGATCTGCACGGTGCACTTTGCGCCGCATTCTGGACACCCTGGAACGGCGGGCAATGGCTCCATAAAGTGCGCACCGCAAGAACGGCATCGCAAGCGGTCGCGCCCTGCGCTTTCCACATTCGTGGATGAGCAACCAGGACACTTCACTCCCTCTGAAACTGTCGGCATCACGGCGCCACCTCGTTGTAGCGTCGCAGCGCCAGTTGGAATTGATCGTGAGCCTCGGACATAATCCGCTTGAGCCGATGAAGCTCAAACTGCACCGCGTCACCGCAAACGACTTCGCCGGGCTTTGCGATGCGAGGAACAAGCGCGCCATTGGCTCCGGTAGCGAAATGCTGACCTTGGAAACTCTTCACGGCTTCGACGGCTTCCGACAGAGCTCTGTCGGCTTCCTCGATCGCCAAGCGGCGCATCTCGCGTTCGCGTTCGAGGTTGAACTCCGGTGCGTACTTCGCAATTACTTCTACGAGCATCAGTGCATCTCCAGGGCAGCGTTACAACCCAATTTGCGGGTCTTTTTTGATGACCATTCCCGCTGTGTCAGTTTTCGTGCGAGTTTTCAGGAGCAAAGCGAGTCGGGTCAATTGACCGCGCACACCGACTCGCTTCGCCACCTGGCATCTCGCCCCCGAACCAATGGCGAGAGGACGGTTTTTGATTCCACTGTTTCCCGGTCAAGGCAGTGCAATCGCAACCCACCGTCAAAGCCTTCGGGCCATTTTCCGAAGCTCGCAAGATTTTTCGGGAAACGACGCCGAAGCGCCGCTCCCCATTTTCATCGACGGCTTTGCCCGGGACGTCGACGAAACTCGTGCAGAAACTCGATTGCTCAGAAGAGAATGCGGTCAGGGTCATTGGCCTCTGCTTCCATCACTTCGTAACCGATTTCTGTCCATTCTTCCTCTGTCGGCTCGTTCGCATCCCTCGCTCCAAGTAGCTTCGCCGTCAACTCGGAGTCAGGCTCATCGCTGAATTTGCTGGCATCAAAACCGGGCATGAACTTCTCACGGAGCCGCTGCCGATTCTGAAACTCATCGAAGACTTCGTTGTACTCGGAGCCCTGCCAGAGATTTTCAAATGCTTTTAGGAAATATTTGTGGCTGCCGATGGGCTGGGCTTTCTCGATAACCCGGTCCATGATGCGATCGAGAGCGAGGCCTACCAGGTCGGCGTCGTATTTCTCGCAGAGAATCCTTTCTGCTTTTGCCCGTAAGAGGGGTAGTGGATCATCATTCGTCTTTGGTGTTGCCGTTGGTGATGATGATTGAGGTTCGAATATAGAGAGAGGTTCCAAAGCAGGTTCCAAAACGGGCCGAACGGCAAAAGCGGTAGCGCCGTAAGGTTTGGAGGTGGTTTGAGTGTATTGCGGCGCTAATTCTTCAATGGTTGAAGAATTAGCGCCTAGAAGATTTGTTGGCTTTTTGACGGTTTTTTGCCCTGGGGCATGGAGCCGCACACAGTAGGTGGTCTTGCCCAGGCCAACGCGCATGCGCCCATTTTTGTGGTCAAAGTATTCCCTGCGGTCTCGCTGCTCCCATAGCAGTCCAACGGCTAGGAGCTCGCGGCGGTACTTCCGCCAAGTGCAGTGGGATACTTCGGCCTGACGGCAGATAGTCTGCCAGTCTAGAGACTTCCCACGAATGGCCAGCTTGCCCGTTCTGCGGTCGGCGAGTGCGCGCATCGTCCCATAGAGACTACGCGCACCTTTGCTCAGCTCGACATTGCGTTTGAGCAGGCGCGCGTCGACGTCAACGATGAACAGCTTTGGTTTGGATTCGGCGGGCGCACATTTTGCAGCGCGCGCAGTTACAGACTTTGCCATCATCTCAAACTCGATTCTCTTCTCGAGTATGGATAATGACCGGGACGGGGAGGCGCGTTGAGTCCGTTAATGGACCGCTTCCGGGGTCCTGTGCGGGAAGGAGGTTGCTGTCTCCGGCAACCACCGCGGCACGCTTCACAACGTGCCGCGTTTCGAAGCCTTCAAAACTCTTACAGCCAGACCATACCGTAATCAAAAACAGAAAAGCAAATCGACCTCGCCGGCCGTTTCCTGGCCGTAAACTCACACGGAAACTGACACAGCCAAAAACTTCATCACAATTTCCTTACATTTCGTGCCTGCCCGCTGCCCTAGCTATCCTGTGTGAGACTTCCGAAGAGTTTCTTGCGAGTTCACAGGGGCGACAAAACTGAATGGGGCTTCGCCCTACGGGATGGAGATATTCGGAATGGAAACATTTTCAACCCTGTGTATCTGGTGAGTCAGAGGATTTATGGAATATTCGAGTGGCATCACCTTCGCTTCAAAGATATCCCGATAGTTCACGGTAATGCGTACCCTTAGCATCTCGCTCTTCATCATTTTCGGTTTTCCAGCACACGCGAGACTTAAAGTAACCTCTTGCCCTGCGCCTGCGGCTAAAGGATCGAGATGTATCGTAAAAACGTCACTTACTTCACTCGTTTCTCTACCGGGGATATCCATTCTAGATACAACGCTCTCGACCCAGGCGGGAGTCCTGCCGTCATTCTTGAGCTTAAACCTGAGGATTGCCTGAGTACGCTGGTTGTTTCCATGTCCATCGTCTGTAAAGAGTATTTGTGCCCGCTCTGACCAAAGCAGAGAGCCCGAAAGCCAAGCGCGTTCTGAGTTCTTTATCGATTCTGCCGTGAACTTCGCCGCTTCTGCTTGTTCTTTGGCGATTTGAATCTGTGCCAAGGTCTCTTTATGTGCGTCTTGTGCATCAATCCTGTCCCAGGCAAAAATTAGAACCAGCGCGATACCCTCTAGCCAGAGCGCGACGTGCTCATTCTGTTTGAACCAGCAAAAGCGGCTAAAGACTATCGTCGCGACGACGGTTGCCAGGACGAGTACAGCGATCAATGCTACTTTTCGCTTCATCGCAACACAGTAGCACGTTGCACGCTTCTACATCGCGAAGCGACACAAAAACTTACACAGCGTTTGCCGTCGTCACAAAAGCCGCGTGAATTGCGGTATAACCCTGCCTAAGATGTGCAACGTTGCGCTGCCCTCTGCGATTAAGTATGGTATGGTTCCTTTGCGTGCCCGTTAGTTCCCTGTTATGTCCAGTGGTACAAAGCGGCTGCGCGGAGACAGAAACCTTTCCGTGAAAGGCGACAAAAATCACGGAGAAGGATTCACGTGTCTCCGAAAACAAAATCTAAACTAAAATCCAAACAAAAAACTCCCGAAGTAGCTGCTAGTTCCGTAACTCCGCTCGCCTATAGCGTCGAAGACGCGGCCAGGGCTCTTGGTGGGGTGTCCACCAAAACGGTTTACAACCTGTTCAAGGCTGGCCAGCTCGTGCGCCGAAAAATCGGCTCGCGCTCGGTAGTGCCCTTGTCCAGCATCGAAGCATTTCTCCGGCGGGACCATGCGACGAAGTAAGCGTCCCGTTGACATGCTTGCCGGGAAAGCACACACTATTCCCCATGAAGCCCAAAGACGCGGTAGCCGCATACATTCGCAAACTCGCAAAGGCCGGAGGCAAAGCCCGAAAGAAGGCGTTGACCGCCAAGCGCCGAAAGCAAATTGCGAAGAAGGCCGCGCGAACGCGCTGGAGGGGCTCGAAATAATCAAGCGGGATGCGCCGGTGCTGAAACACCGCCGCACCCCTAACCACAAACGCACACAGGAGGTGCGAATCATGGCTTCACCCATTCTACCGAAAAAGAAAAAACTACCCCGCGGTATAACTCGACGCGGCAAGAGTCTCGTCGTTTCGTTTGCGCTCAAGGACCGCCGTTGTTTGAACGGTACGTGTGTCCCTGAGTGCGAGTGCGGAGAGATTGAACGGCGTAGCGTGGGACCGTGCGCGACTCCTGAGTTTGCCGTTGAGCAACGTGCGCTTTATCGGCGCCAGGTCCGCGAGGGGACCTACCAGCGGTGGAAGGCGCGCCCAGAAAAACCGAAGCGAGTCATCGTCGGTGACCTCTGGCCGCTGTATCTGCGGAACTACCAGAACAAGGGCAAGAGCGACGCGGGCCGGTTAGAGATTGCGTGGAACCATCTCAAACCAAAGTTTGGGTCGTTGGCTATTGCAGATGTTACGACGGCGGCTATCGAAGAGTACATTCAGCAACGCCGCGCCGATGGCGTCGCGAATGCCACGGTTAACAGAGAGACGGCGTGCCTGCGCGCCATGCTCATTCGCGGAACCAAAGTCACTCCCCGCATGGTTTCGATGGTCCCCGCATTTCCAGACCGATTGCCGGAAGCAGCGCCGCGCAAAGGATTTATCACGGACGCGGAGTACAAGAAACTCGCGGCGAACGCTAAAGACCTGTGGCTGCGCACCCTCATCGCGTGCGCCTATTCGTTTGGTTTCCGCAAAGGCGAGCTGCTCAACCTGCGGGTGCGCCAAGTGGACCTGATTGACCGCCTGATTCAGCTTGACGCTGAAGACACAAAGAACGGCGAGGGCCGCAAAATCAAAATGACCGGCGAAGTGTTTCAACTCATGGCGGAATGCCTGTCAGGAAAGAAGCCTGAAGATTTTGTCTTCACCAGACCTGCTGGCAGCCAAGTTGTAGACCCGCGTGAGGAATGGTATTCTCTCTGTGTCAGTTCCGGCCTCGGCCAGTGGATTCCTGCAAAGCGCAAGAATGGTAAAGAGTTCAAAGCCTATCGCGGTTTGAACCTTCACGACTTCCGGCGCTCGGCGATTCGGAACATGGTTCGACGCGGAGTGCATGACTCGGTTGCTATGAAAATCAGCGGTCACAAGACGGCGAGCGTGTTCCGTCGGTACAACATTACCGATGAGCGTGACCTTGCCGAAGCGACGCGGCTGATTGAGGCTGGCAGCCAGCTACGCGTTTCCGAGTCCAAAACTGATACAAAAAGTGACACAGTGACTTACGCGCGTGCTTGACCTGCTCGTAAGTTATTGAAAACCCTCAGCGGGGACGTAGTTCAGTTGGTTAGAACGCTGCCCTGTCACGGCAGAGGTCGCGAGTTCGAGTCTCGTCGTCCCCGCCATTCTTTTCAAGCACTTGGAGAGAATGAAAAATTCCCGCCATGGTCCAGTTAAGCCACTGCTTTGCCCCGATTCAACACCATTTTCACTAACTTGCTCTGCGCCAACCGCTTCTTTGGCATTCCCGCTTGCGCGTACAGATCGAGCGTAACCCGGCTGTTGGCATGACGAAGAAGCTCCTGCACGACCTTCACATCCTCGCTGTTTTCCGTTAGGAGAGTTGTATAGGCGTGACGGAACGTATGAAATCCAACACGCGTACATCTCGACGAAGTGTGGGTGAGTGTGGAAGATGGCCCGAAGAGGACACCTACGAGAGTGCCCACTTGGGGAATAAATGGACACTTGGGAGCGAGCAGTCGTTAAGAGAGAGCCGCAGAGACGACGGTGGCCGGTGGGGGAGAAGTGCCGGATCGTCGAACAGACTTTGAAGCCGGGGGCATCGGTAGCGCAGGTGGCGCTGGCGCAGTATCGCCAGGGGCTGTTGAGTCAGAGGAACGCTGAGGCGGTTAAATTGCTGCCAGTGCATGTAAGTGGGGCGCAGGCTGGCGAAGCGCATCGACCGGGAAGCCGGCAAGTGACGGCCGCTGTAGCGGGCACGATCGATGTGGAATTTCCCAAAGGACATATTTGCGTCTCCGGCAGTGTGGATGGAGAAGCACTGCGCCTGGTGCTGGAACACTTGCTGCGATGATCGGACTGGCAGTGGGGACGCGGATTTGGATCGTCGCTGGAGTGACGGACCTGCGGCGCGGATTTACGGGGCTGAGCGGAATGGTGCAGACGGCGCTCCAAGAAAGTCCGTTTTCGGGCCAAGTGTATATCTTCCGCGGAAGACGGGGTGATTTGATCAAAGTTCTGTGGTTCGATGGCGATGGGTTGTGTCTATTCGCGAAGAGAAAGCCGCGCTGCATAGCCAACTCCACCCTGTCAAGATGGCCTGCAATCCACGCTTACGGAAGGAAAAGAGAAAAAACAGAAAAACACACTTGACTCATACCGGCCTTCTCATGGAAGGACCTATCCAGAATCCATTCTAATTTAGAGTACACTTCGGCGTATGGTGGAATCGCAAAAAGTTGATTGGTGGGATGGTGACCGTCGCAGTCGTGCTACACTCCTTTGCGTCTTCTGCGTTGGCCTGGTCTTCTTGTTCGTTGTTCTGTCACCAACTGGCTGGGTTGGGTTGGTCACAGGGTTGCTTATTGGTGGAGCGAATGTGTCTCTATCTCTTCATCCCAGTTCCCGATTCTATCCAGGGCGCCTCGGCACTACTCAACCGAGAGGGCTTGAACTTCATCCCCGGATAATTTATCGAATCCTCTTCTTCATATTCGGGTCGTTTGTCATCTGGGATTCCATTTGGCAATTCGTTCGCCATAGGGGCTAGGTCCATGTCGAACCTTTCCGGTTACCGCGTCAATCATGCACTGAGCTGGTTAGAGTGACGACGCGAAATCATTTTGAGGCCACAGAACAACAGCCAAACACAGGTTGAATACAGCGCAGCAGGAATCCAGAGAATGACCACGTACCCCATTGACACTGTGAGCCAGTGGTGGTGAACAGTTCCACGCCAAATATGGTCGAGAAGTCCAAACCAAATATAGTCAATAAGCCACGCCCAAGGCGTGGCGAAGAGAAAACCGTATCCGGCAATGTGTTCTGAGCGCATGTGGAATCGGTCGGCCACAAACATGGCCACGTTCAACACAAGCGCAATCGCAAAAGGCAATGCGCGCAAAAATCGTTTCGTCCAAATCATCTAAATGAAGTCCGACGAATCAGAGTGCCCAGCAGAGGTGCGAGCCATCACCAACTTTCACAGACTAACAAACGCTCATACAGCGGGCCGCGAAAAGCAGCTAAGGTTAGAGGCAATAAAGATCGCTCCGAAACAAGCCAAAGGAGACGGGCCGAACGAGACTTCAAATCCGCGACACTCTTCGCGCTGCCACGTCGCCCAGACCAAAAGTCATATGCTCTTCCGGTCGCACTAATTACCAGAAGATTAAGCGCAACGACGACGAAAACAAAGACGAAGATCCATCGAATTTCCATCTGCTTGTAGAGCCTAGCAGACATCGGCTGAAACGAGTTGACTACGTCGCTTAAGCTCACCAATATTCTTTCTTGGCTTGAGGAGTCTAGGTCTTTATGAAGACGAACACCGCCTTGCTGTTTCTCACATTCGCTTCAATGATTTTTTGTTGTGTTGGTGCCGCGGGGCAAACTGTAAACGGCAAAGTCGTTTCTAAAAGCGGTGAGCCTGTACCGGGCGTTGCCGTGTATGGCTCGAAAGAGACTTGTTGCCCGGCAACTGTGAAATCGACGATTACTAGCGTGGATGGAGCATTTAGCCTCACGAAACCAGGACTCGTCCTGCATTTTCGTCGGACAGGCTTCCAGCCGTCTACTCTTAGGCTTTATAAGAACACGCCCCTTACCATGGTTATGAGAGCGGACGAGGCTTCAACGTGGGCTATACCTGTATGCAGCGCAACCGAGCCATTGCGGTTTGGTCAAACGTTTTTGTTCCTTCGTTCGACTGGGGAATCGCTAGCTAAGGGCGGGGACATTGACTACTCACGATTTGGAGTTAAGGGCCAAGATGGAGCTTTGCTAGACTCGTGGTTTGGACCAACTGCTGCCTCCATGGATGCGTCGGAAGACCTTTATGTGAAGTCTGAATCGTTCTCGGAACGCTTCGTGGAAGTATCCGGCTTCGGGATAGTCGGGATTGACGCACAGGGCACGCTCAAAAATGGGAGGCGTTGGCGTTGGCTAGGTTTGAATTTCTCGCCTGGCGAGGGCCGCAAGAGTCTTCTGGGCACCGCTTGGCGTTGGCCACGTACCATAGCGACGGACATGATTCGCTACCAGGATGCGACGAACAGCGAGGCCAGTGAGTTCAACAAGATCCTAGGCTCCGTCTGCTTAAAACCAAACGAGTTTATAAACAATGGTGCTAGTCCTCGGTAAGTCGAGTTACCGGACATGTTGCCCTAGCAACTACATCCGCTGAATTAGGCCGGCGATGGCCGCGGTATCTCTGTCGCTCCACCCTCTTCGCTGGCAAGCCGAGAGTAGTTCTTGCCCGACCGATGCCGCATGCGCTCGCAGTTGCTGGACTTCGGCCACCGTGGATAACTTTGATTCCTCGTTGTGCAGGAAGCTCAGGTTCACCTGCCCCTTCTGAGGCGCGGAGAAGTCTACTGCAAACGGTCCGTCGAAAAAGTGCACTCGCTGGTTCACAGCCGTGCCGTGCGTGACTCGAACCAATGCCTCCAGCCATGCTGCTACGAACGGGGCGACCATATCTGTCCAGCCCTTGCCCGGGAAAAACTGGTTGTCGCCGATCTGGAAGTAAATCGTCCCCCAAATCGTTCCGTTCTTGGAGCGCGCAAAAAACTTGTCGTCCTCGATCACAAGAAAAACGTCCATCCAAGTGTGGGCATTCATCGGGCACAGTCTACAACGAGGACGCCCCACATTTAGTTGAAAGTTGAGAACAAGAAGCAGCGGCTCTCGCCCGAACTCGGATAGAGTTCGGGTTGCGAATCCCTCTCCAGAAACCTCGTCAGGTGTGCGGCAGTGTGATCTGGAAGCCTA
>JABCYZ010000013.1 GCA_013289955.1 Acidobacteriota bacterium | reverse complement strand
CGACGAACTCGCCCTTCTCGGTGACCGGCCGGTTGGTAAAGCTGTGCGCCCGCGTGTCGAGCGCGCCGTCCGGCTTCAGAAAGCCGCTGTGGTAAATTTCCTTTCCGGCGCTGTCGTTCACCGCGAATTCCACCCACGCCTCATACAGATCGCGCACTTCGGGAATCAGCGAGTGGCCGATATTCCTGTTCTGGATGACCACCATGGTTTCGACCTTGTCGTTGGGCTTCAGGCCAAACGGAACTGTTCCGAGCGGCGCCGCCATTCCGTCCTCATCCGCCTTCTTGATCGCAAACAGATCCACGTTCAAGTAATTACCGGACTTCAGAAACTCGATGGTCTTTTGCAATTGCGCGTCGAAACCGTAATAGAACGGCACTGCCGTATTCCCCGCCGTCCACCGGTGCGAAGCGAACGTCCCATTCTTGGCCCCGTATTCCTCAAGCTCCGGAGCCGAGCGCTTCATGTGGCAGCCCTGGCAGGTGGTGAAGTCCCCGGAATAAAAAGTCAGCGGGTTCCGCTTCGAGAATTTTGAGTTATGCCATTCGTCATACACCGTGAATGCTCGCACGAACTTGTAATCATTCAGCGGAGTCGGCAAGTTTGCCTTGTGGCACGCCGCGCAGAACTCCGGCGTCCGCAGAAAATCCTTCATGACGGCTTTCGAGTGCCGTTCCGGATCCGCCATGATGTCTACGTAAGGCACCTGGCCAGGAATGCGTTTCCCGTCTTCGTCCACCATCACTGCGGGCACTCCCATCACGTAGCCGCCATTCCCCACCGTCGGCTGCAGCTTTTGAATCGCATGGCACGTCAGGCACGTCAGTCCTTCTTCATCAAACTGCCGGTCAACCTTCGAATCCTGAGTCAGTGCCCCTGTCAAGGTCGCGATCGGGTTGTGGCAACTCTCGCAATGGCGCGTAAACTCGATACCCTTCTCGCGCCGCAGGATGTTGACGCTCGTCCGGTAAAACGGTGTTCGAAACGAATTCGAGTGCAGCGCCTGCCGCCAATGGTCGTACGCCTCCGCGTGGCACGTTTTGCAATACGATGCCTTTGGAAACGCTCCCGGCTGGATGAAGTCATTCCCCTCGACGGCCGCGTTTCCCGGCGTGGATATGTCGCCCTGGCCGAAGCGGAAGTTGTAACTCTCGCGTATCTTGTCGGCGTACTGTTTGCGCTCAGCCTCCTGATCCGCCGGTGTTTTGTACTGTTTTTCGGAATCGTTGTATTGCGCCGGCGGCTGAGATTGCCCCTGAGTCCGGGCCTGTGGTTGCGCGATCGGCGTGTTCAGCAAGACGCAAAACAGGCCGAGGGCAGCAGTGGTGTCCACGACAACGCTTCTGGATCCCATTTTCATAAGACCACCTGCCTGTAGGAAGTGCATGCCACGTACCCGCAAACAGCCCGGAGCTCAGTCAGTGAAAACTCTTCGTTCCCCCACCAGACTCAATTCGCCGCCTGGCTGGCCGCTTTCCGTTGCGCAATTTCCTGCGCAATGCCATCGTAAGCGCTGGGCACCACGCCCTTGCCTTCTTCAATCTCAAATATCCGGTCCACCGCCGGCAGCGACACCTGTTCCACAATCCCACTCGGCCACCGGATCTCCACTTTGCTGACCGCATTGGCGTCCCCAATTCCAAAGTGCAAACGCTGGTCGTTGGAGGACTCGTAACTCCCGCCGCTCATGACGTCACCGCGCTGCCGCAGGCCTCCCGCCGTAAGATAAACTACCGCCCCCACCGCATCTCGCGGGCTCTTTGGTCCGCCAACCAGCTGCAATCCGACCCAGTGATGCTTGTCCCCGTTCACGTTGCGCATCAAAGCCGGGACATTGTCGAGACAGTTGATCACCACGTCGATCTTCCCGTCGTTGAACAAATCCCCGAACGCCGCTCCTCGCCCTGTGATCACCCTGGCAAGGCCCGTGCCCTCAACCGCAGGAACCACCTCAAACTTCTCGCCTTTTTTTACGTTGTGAAACAAGAAAGGCCGCTGCGCGAAGGAGGTGCCAAAATTATGCTGATCCACCTGCGGGTAGACATGACCGTTGACCGCGAAAATGTCCTTCCAACCGTCGTTGTCGTAATCAATAAATTCCGTGCTCCAGGTCAGAAACGGATAGGTGAACTGCGCCATACCGATGTCCGGCGCAATTTCCGTGTAGTACCCGTTCCCACCGTTTCGGAACAGTGGCTTGTAATCGTCGGAAAACGTTCCCGTATACAGATCGAGCAACCCGTTATTCCTGTAGTCGCCAATCGCCATGCCCATGTTGGCGACCTCTTGGCCGTCCTGATTCAGTGCAAAGCCCGAAGTAAAACTCGCGTCCTTGAATGTCCCGTCGCCCTTGTTGATGTAGAGATAATTCGGCGTCGAATCGTCCGCTACCAGCAGATCCACCTTTCCATCGTTGTTCACGTCCACAAATACGGACGTGAATCCGTAATAGCCTTTCTTATCCGATACGCCCGCTTTCTCGCTCACGTCCGTAAACGTCCCATCGCCATTGTTGTGAAACAGATGGTCGCCCTCGCCCTGCAGCCCCCGCGGCCCGCACATCACCGCGATTCCGCGAAACTGGCAGAAGTTCACCGCATTCGCCGCGGGATCCGGCTTCGGCGGCAGATGTTCCATGTCCCAGTGAATGTATCCGGGCACGAAAAGGTCCAGCTTGCCGTCCCCGTCATAATCGCCAAACGTGGCGCCGGTCGACCAATTTCCGAGCGTCACTCCCGCTTTTTCTGCTACGTCGGTAAACGTCCCGTCGTGATTGTTGTGGTACAGCCGGTTTTTCCCGAAGTTTGAGACATAAATATCCGGCCAGCCGTCATTGTCAAAGTCCCCGATCGCCACTCCAAATCCCCACCGGTCGTTTGTCACTCCCGCTTGTTCCGCCACGTTGGTAAACGTTCCGTCATGGTTGTTATGGAAGAGCGCCGCATGGGGCGGTTCCGTTTTGCCGCTCAGCGCATCCACGGTCGACCCGTTCACCATATAAATGTCCAGCCAGCCGTCATTGTCGTAGTCCAGCAGGGCGACGCCCGACCCGGTCGTTTCGATGATGTAGTTTTTTTCCGGCGTCCCCATCGTGTGCCGCCACGACGTCAGCCCGGCTTTCTGGGCAATGTCCTGGAATACAATCGGCCCATCCTTGACGAACCCCCCTGCGGTGATAGGCCGCTTCTCGGAGTCCAGCACCGCTGGAAAAACACCAGCCGTCGCCGCGCCCCCCTGCGGACGCTGCGCCGCCTGTGCCCCGTATTGCCCGGCTGGCTGCTGCCCGACCGCTTCGGATGAGCCCACAAGGTATAGCGCCACAATCCATGCGCAAAAGCAGACGGCTAGTAATAGGTTTTTGTACATGGTGGAAGTCAAAAAACCAGTCAATGGTTTTTACAGACGGGCAGGGCACAAGACAATATGTGAAAAGCACTACAGCTGCCGGCTGGGTAGGGAGGGCAGGCGCGCTTCGTAGTATCTATTCCTGTGAGATTTCTACGAATCCCCTTCCAATGGCGTACAACGTAAGCTTGGCGCAGTTCCGGATCGCCAGCGCCCCCATGATGTTGTTCCGGTGCACCCCCACCGTGTTCGCGCGAATACCCAGTTCCACCGCAATCTCCTTATTCGATTTTCCGTGTGCAATCAGCCGCAACACTTCCATCTCGCGCGCCGTCAGTGGCCGTGTGATGTCGTCCAAAGGAGGCTCCGGCAGGACGATCCGCGAATCCAGGACGTGCCGCCCCGAGGAGACCTGCCGCACCGCCTCCCCCAGTTCCAGTTCCGTCGCGCTTTTCAGCAAATACCCCCGCGCACCCGCATCCAGCGCGGCTCGCACATAGCTCCGCTCCGCATGCATGCTCAAAATCAGCACCGCCGTCTCCGGCAAAATCTCCAAAATACGCTGCGTCACCGCACCGCCCATCATCCCCGGCAGCGCAAAGTCCATCACCACCACATCCGGCCGCAGACGCCGCGCCACCTTCACCGCCTCGGCGCCGTCGCTCGCCTCGCCCACCACCCGCAAATCCGGCGCATCCTCGAGCGTCCGCTTCAGCGCACGCCGCACCATGGTGTGGTCCTCCACGAGCAAAACCGTGATGACGCGCCCCTTCTCCTTCATCCCACAAGTCTCCACCCCGGCCCGGCCCCAGCCGCATACGCCACTGCCAAGCTGCGGTTTTCGCATATCACCGCCCGTCGCGCCATAATCCAAATCTGCTAGTCCCAAGCCTCGCCTCCGCTGTCAGGCGCGGCAGCCCAAGGACCGGGTAGCCCCGGGGAAATGTGATCCCGCTTGCCCTGGTCATCCTGCTTTTCAACCAGCGCCTCTAGACTAATTGGTTTGAGTTATGGTGCGGCGCGCTCCTCGCGCTTACGATTCGGTGGCCAGCGGTCCGGCAGGGCGCGGCAGGTAGGGCGTGGGAGTGGACATGTTCGTGGGAAGCGCAAGAATCTGGCTTAGAGGACAGCCTTTCTAGAGACCGCCCTCTCCCCTTGTTCCATCAGAAACTCACGCATTGCGATGGCAATCTCCTGCAAGTGAGTCTCAAGCGCGAAGTGTCCCGTTGGCAGGAATTTGACAGTAGCGGTCGGGATGTCTTTCTTGAACGCTTCTGCTCCTGCAGGGATGAAGTAGGGATCGAACTTGCCCCATATTGCGAGGAGTGGAGGTTTCGCGGTTCGAAGGTACTCCTGGAACTTCGGGTAAAGTTTCACATTGTTGGCATAGTCGAGGAAGAGATCGAGTTGTATATCGACATTGCCTGGACGCTCCAACAGGGCAGCGTCCAGGGTATAGCCCTCGGGTTTGATGAGCGCCGGGTCCGGGATTCCGACCGAATATTCGTGACGCATTCCTTCCGCGGTCAGGCCGGCGCGGATGGCATTCCGATGCTCAAGGGTGGGTTCACGCCAGTAGCGCTGGATCGGCTGCCACGCATCGCCCAGGCCTTCTTCGTAGGCGTTGCCATTCTGAGAGATGATGGCGGTCACACGCTCAGGAGCCATCAATGCCAGCCGGAAGCCCGTCGGCGCTCCGTAGTCGAAGACATACATTGCATAGCGGGTAAGTTTGAGAGCCTGAGTGAAGGCGAAGATGGTCTTTGCCAGTGCGTCGAAGGTATAGACGTATCCGCGTTCCGCAGGAACCTCCGTAAAGCCAAAGCCCGGCAGGTCTGGAGCGATCACCCGATAGCGGTCGGCGAGGCGCGGAATCAGCTCGCGATATTGAAACGACGACGTGGGGAATCCATGGAGCAAGAGGATGACCGGAGCGTCCGCAGCACCCGCTTCGCGGTAGAACACATGTACGCCGTCCGCTTCAATGCGATGATGGGACGTCAGTGGAATGTTCGGAATGTCAGTCATAGATTTCCTCGAAGTGTTGGCTTGTTGGTTGAAATCGAACAAAGCGACCTTCGGACGAAGAGCGCCCAGGCCCACAACGGCGGACGCGAGGAAACTGCGGCGATCAAAGTTCAAGGGCTGGCTTACCTCTGCTGCCTTTGGCTATCATCCCACAATCCCAGAATCGAGATGTGGAACACCAGACTAAAAGCGGAATCGCCGGATAAGTCCCGAAAAACGCGCTAGCCGTGATCGTTGGATTGCAGCGACAAGCCGACCTCCCGATACTGATTGCCCGCTGCCCGTCTGGATTACTTCCGGTTGGCCATCCGGTCAAAATCTGAGAATGGCCCCTCACAATCTTGCTTTTGACAATTGCTGCGTTGGGCCAGTTTGTCGACGACTTGAGTCAGCAGAAGAGAGCAGACGAGACTAACGCGTCGAGGAGGCTGTCAATGAGGGGCGCGCGCATTCAAGCTGGGTATTGGTGGCTCACTCGTACCTCAGGGCTATGACGGGATCGAGACGGCAGGCGCGGCGCGCCGGGATATAGCAGGCGGCGAGGGCGATAACACCCAACAAAAGGGCGACTTCCAGAAAGGTGACGGGATCGGTCGCGCTGATTCCGAAAAGCAATCGAGCGAGCAAGCGCGACAACGCTAGGGACGCGAGCGCGCCGGCGAAGATGCCAATGCCGGCGAGCTTGGCCCCTTGGCCGAGCACCGGACGCAAGACATCGCTCGCTTGCGCGCCGAGAGCCATACGGATGCCGATCTCATTCGTGCGCTGGGCGACCGAATAGCTGATCACTCCGTAGAGTCCGACAGCGGCCAGGAGGAGCGCTACAGTTCCTAAAACACTGAGCAGCGCGGCGGAAATTCGCTGGCCGAAAAGAGAAGCGGCGATGCTGTCATCGAAGGAAGAGGCGTCAAACACAGGAACGGACGTATCGACCGTCTGAGCTTCGCGACGCAAAGCGAAGAGCGCCGCATCGATGGGGGCGGACGTGCGAACGAGAAACACCAAGCCCATTTCTGGGCGGTAGATCTGGCGAATCGGCACGTAGAAATAGGGGGTGGGAGCTTCGGTGAGCCGGTAGACCTTCGTGTCCTGAACGACCCCGATGATGGTGAACCATTTTCCCCACCCCTGCACCCGACGGCCGAGAGCGATTCCGGCAGGGATGAAGCGTCGCACAAACTCCTGATTCACAATCATCACAGGTGGTGCCTCTCCAACGTCATGCTGGTCAAAGTCGCGACCCTGCAGGATGGGAATTTTCAGCACATCAAAATAGCCAGGTGACGTAAGCGAGCGGTAGATCTTCATGTTCTCGCTCGGAGATGGAACGTAACCCTGAACTTGCAAATCCTCCCACGAACCGGCGGATACGCTGAGCGGGAGATAGTCCGAATACGCCACGGCAGAAACCCCGGGCTGGCGTTCCAGTTGCTCGCGGAAACGGAGGCAATAGGAGTCGGCCTGCTGGGCCTTGTAACTCGCGGCCGACAGGTCAAGACGGGCGATGGCGACGTGACTGGGGTCGAAACCGGTGCGGATTTCGCTGACGTTGCGAAAGCTCTTCACGAACAGGCCGGCGGCGATGAGAGCCACGAGGGCCAGGGCCATCTCGGACGCCACGAAGAATCCGAGCAGACGCCCGGAGCGAGCGCTCGGCCCGGAGTGGCCACGCTCTCGCAGGGCCTCGTCAGCCTTTCCGAGGGAGGCGTGCACGGCAGGCACAATCCCAGCCAGCAGCGCCGCCGCTACTGCGACAGAGATCATGAACAGGAGCACTCCCGCATCGATCGGTGCATGCGCCAGCGTCGGAGAAGCCGAATGGGGAAGCAGATATGCCATCGACCCACCGAGCGGAACGGCGAGGAAGAGTCCGCCGACCGCACCAAGAAAGGCGATAAGCAGGGACTCCGTGAGCAACTGGCGAATCAAGCGAGACCGCGGCGCACCCAGAGCGAGCCGGACGCTGAATTCCTTCTGCCGCGCGGTGGCACGAGCCAGCAAAAGATTCGCGACATTGGCACAGACGATCAGAAGAAGCACGCCCGAGGCGGCCATCAGTATGCTCAGCGGACCGAGCAAGGAATCTTGAATTCCGTAATGAGCCTTCCAAAGGGGCAAGAGAGTTGCACTCATGCCCTCGTTTGTGTCCGCATCCGCGTGGGCCATGTCGTTGGCATGGGATTGCACTTCGGCACGCGCTTGCGCGAGGGAAACGTCGGGAGCCAGGCGGACCAGAACCCGGAACGTACGCCACTTGCGATCGACCAGCGTCTGCGTACCCGTGGAGGTCAGTTGGCCGTACATCGTCGCGGGAACCCACATCTGGAAGGAAAGGCCCGCCATGGAGCCGCGAAAGGTTGGCGGCGCAACGCCGATGACGGTATAAGGAAAACGTCCGATGCGCAGAGTCGAGCCGATCGCCGCGGGATCGCCGTGAAAGTGGCTGATCCAATAGGAGTGATCGATCACCACCAGCGGGTGAGCGTTCTGCTCGTGATCGACTTCCTCGCTCGAAAAAAATCGTCCCAGCTCGGGCTTGATCTCTAACAGATCAAAAAAGTTCCCTGAAACGGCCTCGCCCCAAGTCCGCTCGAAAGAATTCTCATTTCCCACGGCGAGGTCCATGGGCTTGGTCACCGTCATTTTCTCCGAGAGTTTGCAGTTGTCGCGGAGATCGCGAAAGTCGAGATATGATGTGGGGACCCACTCGCCATTTGGGGCGATGGTTTCCAGTGCCACGACGCGTTCAGGACTGGCCACACCCGGCAGAGGATTGAGCAGAACCGAACGGACCCAACTGAATATGGTCGTGTTGGCGCCGATGCCGAGGGCGAGTGTAAGAATGGCCGTTGCCGTGAAACCAGGGCTTTTATAAAACAGGCGAAAAGCGAAACGGAGATCTTGGAGCACGGTATCGAGCAAAGGCAGACCTCGTTCTTCCCGGTGAGCTTCGCGCAATTGCGCGATTCCTCCCAACTCAATCCGCGCCAGCCGCTGCGCTTCTTCCTCGGAAGCGCCCTTGCGCAGGTGCTCCTCGGCCAGTATCTGGATGTGCGAGTCGAGTTCCACGGCCAGATCCTGATCCAAATCATCGGATTGAAAAACCGCGCGAATCCGGGCAAGCATTCTATGAAAGGAACTGAACATGGTTATCTGCTCTCATTCAACCGCAATAAACGCCCGATGGTGTCCGAGACTCGCTGCCAGTTTTCCGTCTCCTCGATGAGTTGTTTCTGGCCGGCCTTGGAGATCGAGTAGAATCTCGCTTTGCGGTTGTTCTCGGATGTGCCCCATTCCGCTTTGATCCACCTCTTTTGCAGCAGGCGAACTAGGCAGAGATAAACGGTGCCTTGATTCACTTTCAGAGCCTCTCCGCTGATCTGTTCAATGCGCCGGGCCACGCCGTATCCATGCAAAGGGCCCATGGCCGCCAGCGCTTGTAGCACCATCAGATCCAGCGTGCCTTGAAGGATGTCCGTCTTGTTTTCCACCGAACCCCTCCTCCTGTGGGTTACATAGAGGAGTGTACCGGTATTCCTGTTGGATGTAAAGAGGAGAGATTTGATTATTTAATCCGCGCGCGGCTGAACACCATGTGAGGACAATAACTAAGGTTGACGCTCACGCAGCAACATATATCATGGCCGTGTTAATTAGCAGGGCCATGATAATTACCGTGGCCGTGGCAATACCATGGTGGGCCACTATCCAAATTCACCTAATGGCAACAAGGCCCTCTTCACTCACTTCGCCGGTTTGGCCGCTTTCGCTTCAAATTTTACAGACCGCACAATTCCTTCGCCTTCTTTCACCACGATCAACTGGTTCGGCTTCACATCCTTCAAGGTGTCAAGCGCGCCGCTTGGCCAGCGGATTTCGAGCAACTCCACCTTTTCCGTTTTTCCGATTCCAAAATGAACGCGCAAATCATTTTGCGAAATGTAGCTGCCGCCGCTGCGTACCTCATCAATTTGCTGGTGCGGCTTCGTTTCGCCCGGAGGATGCGTAACGCAACGCAAGCGGGCGCCGATGCCGCTGCGGTTCGATTTTGTTCCGATCGTTTTTACCTTCAGCCAGTTATTTTCAGAACGCGAATCGCAGCGCAGCAGCTGAGGAAAATCGTTGACCGTGTTCACGACCACGTCGATGTCGCCGTCATTGTCAAAATCGCCGAACGCCGCGCCCCGCGATGCCACCGGGATCATGATACCCGCGCCGCCTTGGGAAGAAACATCTTCAAAATGTCCGTTGCGCAAATTGCGGTACAGGATCTTCTGCTGTGGGTAACCGGCTTCGGTGCGCAATTGCTCGACTTCGGGATAGACGTGGCCGTTGCAGATTAGAATGTCCGGCCAGCCGTCATTATCCATATCGAAGAAGCCGCAGCCCCAGCCGAGGTATTGGGTGTGTTTTCCGAGCCCGGCGGCGAAAGTAGCGTCCTCGAAATTTCCTCGGCCGATGTTGTGGTAGAGCGAAGGCGTGTCGCCCGCGAAATTTGTCTTGACGATGTCGAGGTTTCCGTCCAGATCGTAATCCGCGGCGGAAACGCCCATCCCGGCCTGTGGTTTGCCATCCGCGCTCAGCGCGCAACCCGCTTCCATGGCGACGTCCGCGAAGGTGCCGTTTTTTCTGTTTTGATAAAGCGCGCTTGCCGTCGAATCGTTCGCAACATAAATATCGGGCCAGCCGTCGTTGTTGAAATCAGCGGTGAGCACGCCGAGCCCGTACGTTCCGTTGGCCTGGAAAATTCCGGCGCGCTCTGAAACGTCGGAAAAGGTGCCGTCGCCGTTGTTATGAAACAAGATATTTTTTCCGCCGATCAGTCCAGGGGGGCCGCAGGCGACGAGCACGCCCTTGTAAGTGCATGGACCGGATTCGGGGACAGGAGCGGTCGCCAAATCGAGATCGATATAGTTCGCGACAAAAAGATCAAGGTGACCGTCGCGATCGTAATCGACGAAGGCGCAGCCCGTGTTCCAGCGTTTTCCGCTTGTACCGACGCCTGCCTTTTCCGTAACGTCGGTGAACGTTCCGTTTCCGTTGTTGTGATACAAGACGTTTTTGCCGAACGACGTGATGTAGATGTCGTCGAAGCCATCGTTGTCGTAGTCGCCGACGCAGACTCCCTGTCCCCAGCCGTAGTGCTTGATGCCCGCTTTCGCGGTGACATCGGTAAATGTACCGTCGCGGTTATTTTTAAAGAGATGCGAGACAGGTTCCTGGCCTCTCGGAAAGCCCTCGAGGCGCCAGCCATTCACTAGGAATATATCTAGCCAGTCGTCGTTGTCATAATCATAGAAAGCGACGCCGCAGCCCGTCGTTTCGAGCAAGTACTTATTCTTGTGTTCGCCGCCGTAAATTGTTATTGCATTCAGACCGGACTCGCGCGCGACATTCACGAAGCTCACGCCGATATCTTTTGGCGGAGCTGGATATGGATTCGAATCTTTCTGGGCTGACGGAGTCTGATTCGGCTGGAGAGGGCGAGCCAGAGCGAGGACGCTTTCGAGCGGGAGGACCAGCGCGGAGCGGCTCAGCGATCTAAGAAACGCGCGACGTGAGGAGGACAAATGGAATAATACCTTCCCGGGTTTGGCTCATGCTAAGATTTGCCGCCGCTTCGTATTGTACGGCAAATGGCCATCGAAGCTGAGGGCTCCGAGAGATCGAAGGTTTCTCTTGTGGCAGGACCTTCCTACCGTGAACGAAAGAAAAACCCCATTTCGGAATGTGCAAGCGTGCGGCGTAGGTTTTCTTGCCCTGGCGCACTTCATTTTTTCCGGAAGCGCGGGCGCGCAGGCTCGAGCGAAAGAACCGGCGGCCGCGCAGGTCACGGCCCCTTCGGCTGAGGCGCTAAAGGCGATCGAAGGACCGCGCCCGTTGGAACTGATGCGGGCGGTCCGGCCGTGGGAGTTTTTGTCGGCACTGGGAACGCGGGCGGGGCTGCTTGGAAATGAAGCCGGGCGGATGGAAGCGTGGGTTTACCCGCTTAAGATATTTCGCGACTTTCATTTGAAGTTTCACGTGGACGGCAAGACCCTCGCAGCCGATTCGCTTGCTCGAACGCTGATTACGCGTCCCGAATCGAGCACCATCGTTTACGCCGGAGATACCTTTTCAGTGCGCGAGACGTTTTTTGTGCCCGTACGTGAAGCGGGAGCGGTGATTGTCCTGGAAGTGGAAACGGAGAGTCCGCTCGAAATTGAGGCGGTGTTTCACCGGGATTTTCAGTTGGAATGGCCGGCGGCGCTGGGGGCCACATATATAGGATGGGATTCCGGGTTGAAGGCGTTTGTGTTTGGAGAAGAGCAGAGAAAGTTCGCGGCGATTGTGGGGTCGCCTGGCGCGGAATACGGCGAGGAGGAGTTTCAGACGAACTATTCGGAGTCAGAGGAGAATTCGTTCCGGCTTGGCGCGATCGCCAAGGGCAAATCGTCGCAAATCGTGGTGATCGCAGGGTCGGTGACGGGCCGGCTGGACGCGGAGAGCGAGTATCGGCGGCTTAGTTCCGGATACGGCGAAATGTTGCGCGAATCGGCGGACTACTACCGGAACTATCTCAGTCAAACAGTCAGCGTGGAGTTGCCTGACGAACAACTCCAAAAGGCATACGACTGGTCGAGAGTGAGCCTCTTGCAGGGAGTGGTGGAGAACCCGTTCCTTGGCAAGGGGCTGGTGGCTGGATACCGCACGTCGGGCGAGAGCCAGAGGCCGGGATTCGCGTGGTATTTTGGGCGGGACTCGTTCTGGAGTTCGCTGGCTCTAAATGCCGCAGGAGATTTTGCGAGCACCAAGACGGCCTTGGCATTTATCAGCAAGTTTCAGCGCGAAGACGGGAAAATTCCGCACGAGATTTCGCAGGGAGCAAATTTCGTCGACTGGTTCAAGGGTTATCCCTATCCGTATGCATCGGCGGACGCGACGCCGCTCTACATCATCGCGGTGAACGATTACGTGGTGAACAGCGGAGACACGAGTTTCGCAAAAGAAAAATGGGCGAGCCTGTGGAAGGCGTATCAGTTCTTGAAGTCAACGTACGACGCGCGCGGGCTGCCAGAAAATCAAGGAGTGGGGCACGGTTGGGTGGAAGGCGGGCCCCTGCTGCCTGTGAAGACGGAGTTCTATCAGAGCGGACTCGGAGCGGAGGCCCTGCGGGCGCTCGGGAATTTGGCGCAATTTGCGGGGCAGGCGGATGCCGCGGCAGCGCTGGAAAACGAGTTCAGGAAACAGTGGCCGCTGGTGAACGACAGCTTCTGGATCGCGGACAAGAAACGGTTTGCGTTTGCGCTCGGGGAGAACGACAAACAGGTGGATGAGCCAACCGTGCTGACGACCGTGCCGATGTGGTTTGGATTGCCTGAAGATGCCATGGCAATTTCCACGATCCGCCAACTGGTGGATGCGGACCAGCAAACGGATTGGGGAATGAGAATTATTTCGAACCGCTCAGCGGTCTTCAGTGGAGGCGGATACCACTACGGATCAGTGTGGCCGCTCTTCACCGGCTGGGCATCAGTTGCCGAATACCGATATCACCAGGAATTTCCGGCTTACGAGAATCTGCGAGCGAACGCGCTGCTGGCGCTTGACGGATCGCTCGGACATGCGACGGAGGTGCTTTCCGGAGACTACTACCAGCCCCTGGCAACAAGTTCGCCGCACCAGATCTGGTCGGCGGCAATGGTGGTGAGCCCGCTGCTGAAGGGAATGTTCGGATTGGAAAAGGACGCGACGAAGAAAACGCTGACGTTCGTTCCTCATGTGCCTGCGGATTGGACAAACTTCAAGATCAACAACGTGCGAGTCGGCGACAGCGTGCTGAACCTGAGCTATGAGAAGACGCTGACGGAAATCACGCTGGAAGTTACACGGACAGGCGGAGAATGCAATTTGGATTTCGAGCCTGTTCTCCTAAACACGGCGCTGGTCGGCCGTATGAACGTGAACGGGCGCCCGGCCACGTATGACCAGCAGATCCTGGCGGAGCATCATCACCTGAGAATAAAGTTTGCGTTGAAGGAAGGGAAAAACGTGGTTCGCATTCCGGTGACAAATGACTTTGGCGTGGCCTATTCGTTTCGTCTGCCGGAACTGGGAAGCGCGAGTTCGGACTTGCGAATTCTTTCCGTAGAGATGGGAGACCTAAGGTCACCCATGGATCTGGAACTTTCGGGACGAGCCGGAGCGGTGTATGAAATGGCGATTTGGAATCCGGGGCTGATCGAGTCTGTCGAGGGGGCGGAGGTGGCGAAAGACGCGGCGGGCGCCGCGAAACTCCGCATTCACTTTTCAGCGTTGGCAGGGCAGGAGTACGTGCATCAACGGGTTTTGATTCACTTGCACCAGGCGAAAAAGCCACGCGGGAAAACCTTGTAACGGCAGCCTGCAGTTTGTCGCCGGACCCCAGGGGAATTCTACACAGAGGACAAGAAGAGGAGGCGGGCGTGAATCGGCAAATTCTGGCGGCGGCAGTAACGGTATTGTCAGCCGGCTTGGGGTTTTGCGCACCGCGAGCGGGCGCGCAGAAAAGTGCGGACGCTGAGGGGCATGCTTGGTGGCAGCATGCGGTGTTTTATGAGATTTATCCGCGGAGTTTTGCAGACAGCAACAACGACGGCATCGGAGATTTGAAGGGGATTACGGCGAAACTGGATTATCTGAAGGAGCTGGGAGTGAATGCGATTTGGATCACGCCCTGTTTCCCTTCGCCGCAGGTGGATTTTGGGTACGACGTCTCGGATTACGAGGCCATCGATCCGATGTACGGGACAATGGAGGATTTCGACCGGCTGGTGGCGGAGGGAAAGAAACGGGACATCCGGGTGATTTTGGATTTTGTAGTGAACCACACTTCGGATCAGCACAAGTGGTTCATCGATTCGAGGTCGTCGAAGACTTCGCCGTATCGCGGCTGGTACATCTGGCGGGATGGAAAAGGGCCGGGACAGCCGCCGAATAACTGGCTTTCGACATTTGGGACGGCGGCGTGGACGATGGATCCAAAGACCGGACAATATTATTACCATTATTTTTATCCCGAGCAGCCCGACTTGAACTGGCGAAATCCCGCGGTGGAAAAGGCGATGCTGGATGTGACGCGCTTTTGGTACAAGCGCGGCGTGGCGGGATTCCGCCTGGATGCGGTGGACACGCTCTATGAGGATCCGAACCTTACCGACAATCCGGTGGTGGCGGGAACGGACAAATTCGGGCGGCCGAACATGGACGAGAAGTACAACAAGAAACTGCCGGAAGTGCACGATGCCATGCGCAAATTGCGGAGTGTCGCGGATGAATATGGTTCGGTGCTGATCGGGGAGACCTGGACAACGAATGTGGATCAGCTGAAGGATTATTACGGTGCGAAGAACGACGAATTGCAGATGCCGATGGACTTGATGATGACCGGCTTCAAGGGGCTCTCCGCGGCTGAGTACCGGAAGCATATTGCGGCGGTAAATGCGGCGGGGCACTGGCCGGTTTATGTGATTACGAATCACGACATCGTGCGGTCCTATTCAAGGTACGGAGACGGGGTGCATAACGACGACATCGCGAAGATGATGGCGGCACTGTATTTGACCTTGCGCGGGTCGGCGATCATGTATTACGGCGAGGAGATTGGGATGGAGAATAACGACCCGAAACGGAAAGAGGATGTGCAGGATCCCGAGGGGAAGCTGGGCTGGCCGCTGGAGATTGGACGCGACGGCGAGCGCACGCCGATGCAGTGGGATCACAGCGCGAACGCGGGATTCAGCGTGGCAAAGCCCTGGCTGCCCGTTCCGCTAAGCGCACACACGCATAACGTGGCGGACGAGAGGAAAGATCCTGACTCCGTTCTCAGTTTTTACCGGAAAATTCTAGCGATGCGGCATACGGAGGCAGCGCTATTGGACGGTGATTATGTTTCACTTAACGAAGGCAATCCGAATGTATTGATGTATGTACGGCGGTATAAGGGCGAGGCGATTCTGGTGATTCTGAATATGTCGTCGGCGGAGCAGAAAGTGCCGTTTGAGCTTTCTGGGGCGGGATTTTTGGCGCCGAAGGTGGAGGTTTTGCTGACGAGTTTTCACAAGCCTTTGAAGGGAATGTTTGCCGATTTGCCGATGGAGCCTTACTCGGTTTTTATTGCGAGGGTTACGAAATAAAGAAGAGACTTTTACACGGAGGGCATGGAGAGCGCAGACGGCACAGAGAAGAAAAGCGGAAAGAAGGTCCCTCGCTTCGCTCGGGATGACAATCCGTTCGTTCTATCGCTGACGCCGGCGTGTCCCGGAAAGCGGGATTTCTAGCGTAGGGGCGGGGAAAATTCGGTCAGAGTGAGGAAAGTGGAGTCGACTTTTTCGACGATTTTGCCGTTGGCTTCGGATTTTTCCTGGACGCTTTTCCAGTCGGGGTCGTCGCGGAATGCCTGCCAGTTGGCGGTGGCTGCTTCGCGGCTGGGATGGGCGAGGATGTAGACGAGCGTTTTGCCTTTTAGCGGGTCGTCGGTCGGTGTCCAGTAGGCGATGTTCTTCATGCCATGCTTTTCAAAGAGCTGCATGGTGTGATCTCGGAAGCGGCGGAGGAGGTCGTCGAGTTTGCCTTCGTAGGTGTGGTAGATGCGGAGTTCGTAGACAGTGGTTGAGGATTGCGGCATCGCGGAGTCTTCTCTGGAGGAAGAGTCGCTGGCTGCGGAAACGGGCCACGCCCTGGTAGGAAGAAGGGCTGCCACGGGAAGCGATTGGAGCAATGTGCGTCGGTCCATAGACGAGATTGTAACAGAGGTCTCTAAAATGTGAAGAGGCGGTCTGGCGTTTCAAAGTGTCGGGCAGGCAGAGGCCCTATGCCTGGCGGTTGAAAAAGAGAGGATGTAGATGGGTTCCGAGTCCCTAGAAGAACAGGCAAGCATCACGATTCGGCGGAAATCGCCGGAGGATGTGCAGCAACGTCAAATCATCGTGAAGCTGGACGGAGAGAACGTAGGGGAGTTGTATTACGGGGACACGATTTCAATACGAGTGACGGCGGGACGGCACAAATTGCGCGTGGACAATACTTGGAATTGGAAGACGCTGGAGCTGGATGTTGCGTCCGGGGATCATCTGAAATTCCAGACGACGAGCCGGGCGGGGCGCTTTAGCTGGTTTCTGGTGAGTATGCTCGGCGCGGGGCCGATTTATGTGTCGATAAAGCGCGAGGAGTGAAGTGCGGCTTTGTTCCTTGTAATGCCTGAGATGGCGGGAAGTTTATCCGAAGGCGGGACCTGGTGAGGCAGTCGGCGCAGAAAGGTTGAACTAAGGGCCGAGGCCCATCGTCTATAAGGCAAGGAGGTACCCTCGCGATGGGAACTTATGGTTGGTTGGAAAATGTTTGGCAGGACATTCGACTCGCGGCGCGCGGACTTCGCAAAAGTCCGGCGTTTCTTGCCGTGGTGGTTCTTTCGCTGGCGCTGGGGATTGGAGCGAACAGCACCATTTACAGCGTGATCGATACGCTGTTGTACCGGCCGTTGCCGTTCGAGCATCCGGAACAGCTCCTGGTAATTTGGGAAACAGACCCGGAGCATCCGGGGGATTATGAGCCGCCGCCGATTGCGGAAGTGGTGGATTGGCAAAAGCAAAACACGATCTTCCAGGACATCGCGCTGACGAGCTCGACGGAAGAGGTCATTTTGTCGCGGCTGGGCGAGCCCCAGCCGGTGAGAGTACAGTACGTCACGCCTAATTTTTTTAGTTTGCTCGGCGTACAGCCGATTATGGGCAGGATTTTTGCCGCAAACGAAATGCAGGACCACTCGTATGCGGTGGTAATCAGCAGTGGATTTTGGGGGAGCCGCTTTAACAAGGATCCGCAGGTGCTCGGGAAGACGTTTAGTGTGGATAGCGTGCTTTCGACGGTGGTGGGAGTGATGCCAGCGGGCTTTGCGCCGTTTTATGGAGGGAAGATCGACCTGTGGGTGCCGGTGGATCCGGAGAGCGCCAGATATTCCGAGCGGATCGACCATTGGCTGATGCCAGTGGCGCGGTTGAAGCCGGGCGCGACGATCGGGCAAGCGCAGGTGGAGATGGACGTCATCGCGAAGCGGCTGGAGATGGCTTATCCAAAGACGAACAAGGGTGTGGGAAAGATTCTAAGGCCGTTGCACCAGGATCTTTACCAGGGAGTGGGAAAGGTGCTGTACCCGCTGCTCGGAGCGGTGGGCTGCGTGCTGCTGATTGCGTGCGTGAATGTCGCCAATCTGATGCGGTCGCGAACCGAGACGCGGCGAAAAGAATATTCGGTGCGCGCGGCGCTCGGAGCGGGGCGGCGGCGATTGATGCAACAACTGTTCGCGGAGAGCGGGCTGCTGGCGTTTCTGGGAGGGACGCTGGGAATCTTGTTTGCCTATTGGGGCATTCTGATTCTGAAAAAGTTGGTTGGTGATTTTCCGAATTCCGACAGCGTCGGTATCGATGGAAGGGTGCTGCTGTTCACGCTGTGCGTTTCCTTGTTGACCGCGATGATTTTCGGGTTGGCGCCGGCGCTTCAGGCTTCGAACCCGGATATCAACGCAACCATGCGCGAGGGGGAAGGCCGGACGGTGGCAGGCTCGCGCGGAGTTACGCGGCACGTGCTGGCAGTGGCGGAAGTGGCGCTGGCGATGCTGCTTCTGGTGGGCGCGGGATTGATGATCAACACGATGCTGCGCCTGCAGCGTGTGAATCCGGGATTCGATGCGAAAAATTTGCTGACCATGCTGGTGCAACTGCCTGAGGGAGGGAAGTATTTGGAAAGGGTGCCCGGCGGGGATATGGAGAAAACCTTGCCGACTGTTGCGGCGTTTCACCAACAACTGCTCGAGAAGATTGCGGCGCTGCCTGGAATCGAGTCGTCCGGGATGATCAGCGATTTGCCGATGCGCGGAGCGATGTTTTTTAGTTTTTCGATCCTGGGACATCCGGCGCCGCCACCGGAGAACCGGCCGCATGCGGGATTTGACGACGTGAGTCCCAGCATCTTTCAAACGCTGGGCGTTCCGCTGAAGAGGGGGCGTTATTTGGATGAGCACGACACGGCCAGTGCGCCGTGGGTGATCGTTGTGAATGAATCCTTGGCGCGGCGCTTTTTCCCCAACGAAGATCCGATCGGGCAGCAAGTGCTTTTACGATTCGGGTCTTACGGAGTGGACGAAGAGACGCCGCGACAGATCGTCGGCATCGTGGGGGACGTGAAACACTTCGGGCTGGGAGAGGAAGCGCCGCCGTTCGCATACGCTTCCTACCGGCAGGAGCCGGCGGTGGTACCCGGGGGGACGGCGTTGGCGCAGCTTCACCACAACGTGGTGATTCGGAGAGCTTCCGGATTGGGCGGCGGGAATGAGTTGGCGGGGACCGTAAAGAAGGCTATCGCGGAGATTGATCCAGATCTGCCGGTCACCAGCGTCATGACGATGGAAGACGTTGTGGCGGAATCGGTGGGGGATCAGCGGTTCTACATGCGACTGCTGGGCATTTTTGCGGGGATGGCGCTGCTGTTGGCAGCGATCGGGATTTACGGCGTGATGTCGTACTTCGTGAGCGAGAGGACGCGCGAGATTGGGATTCGTGTCGCGCTGGGAGCGGGGCGCAGTGATGTGCTTGGACTGGTCGGAACGCTGGGCCTCAAACTTGCGGTGCTTGGCGTGTTTATCGGACTTGGGCTGGCGTATGGGCTCACGCGATTTATCGCGAGTTTCCTGTATGGAGTAAAGGCCGCTGATCCTCTCACGTACGCAGCCGTCGCGCTATCTTTGATCGGGGTGGCGATGCTTGCGACGTATATTCCGGCGCGCCGCGCGATGAAAGTCGATCCCATGGTCGCCTTGCGATACGAATAGGGGCGCCGGATAAACAGCGGATGAGATTGGTCTGCGTGGCCGCATAACGTTTAACCAAATACAGCGTAGTTCCGATATAGTGTGGCGGCTGTTTGGGCGTAAGGGAAAGGGTGTGCAGAAACTGGAGGAGGAAAGAGTATGTCGCGAAAAACTGTGGTGAGGTCCGTTATTGCGGTGGGGATTTTGCTTTGCGGGTTGGCGATGGCGCGAGCTCAGATGCCAAATCCCTACGGCGCGAACGTGAGCCTGGAAAATGCGAAGAAGGTCGCAGCGCCGGCACTGGCGGAGGCCGAGAAGAATCATTGGAACATGGCGGTTTCGATTGTGGATACGGCGGGGAATCTCGTTTACTACGAAAAAATGGATAACACGCAAATCGGCAGCGCGAATTTGGCGATTGAAAAGGCGCGGACCGCCGTAATGTTCAAGCGGCCGACGAAGGCATTTCAGGATACGCTGGCGGGCGGAGGAGACGGGCTGCGCGTTTTGAGCTTGAAGGGAGTCACTGCGGTGGAAGGCGGAATTCCGCTGGTGATGGACGGAAAGATCGTGGGAGCAATCGGAGTGTCCGGCGCGACCAGCGCGCAAGACGGGCAGTGCGCCAAAGCGGGCGCCGATGTGTTGAAGTAGCGGGCATCACGTTGCCGCCGGTTTATTCGACTTTTTCTCGTCGAGGGCGATAGCTTCCGCCACTACTTTTTCGATGCGCCGGGCGCGAGCCTCGGGCGAGCGGTAATAGAAGATGGCAATCAACTGCCCGCGCCGATGCGAGGGCGACATACGGCTCCAGCCCTCGATGGCCCGGGGATCCCGTGTGAAAGCCAACTTCAAAGCGGGAGGAAGTTCGCGCTCGGCTTCCATTGCGGAAAAAAGCTGCTCGGCAACTTGCTCGGCGCGGCGGACCCGGGAAGCGGCGCTTTTCGGTTGCGTAATCCAGTCACAGATCCACTTGCGAATGGAGTAGCTCAGCGCATCGAACCATCGCCGGAAGGTCTTGTCTTCGGCGAGGATGCGCTTCAGTTCCGCCGGCACGATTGCAACACGTTCTTCCGTATCAGGTTCTAGAGAAAATTCCGCCGTTGTGCCCACTGACACATGTGCCCCGGCCTGCATTTTCTTGTTGACGAGCAGGAAGTGTACGCCTTTGCGCGTGGGAAAGAGCGACGTGCGAAACCGAAAGCCGTTGATTTCTCCCTTCACGCGAAACCTCCCGCGCGTTCCCCAGATTTTCTGCACGTTGAATGGAATCCAAACGATCACCCAGCCTAGATTTGATCGGAGACGTTCGAGCGCGGCTTCGAACGATTTACTCACTCGCCCCGGCTGCGGCTTGGCTTTTGGCTTGGGTTTGGATTCCGGTTTCATCATGCCATCAGAGAGAACGAGCGAATTTTAGTACGGCTCGGAAGAAAAAGAGAGCTACCTTTGCCGCTCAGGCTTAACGGCTGCGCCGCTGCCTTCCTTGAGAGTGTGGAAGGCATCCACGGCGAGGTCGTCGAATTTTTCGACGAGGCCGCTGGGCCAGCGGATCTCAACGGAATCGAGCTTGGTGGCGGAGCCGAGGCCGAAGTGGACGCGCATGTCACTGTTCGAATCGTAGCTGGAGCCGCTGCGGACTTCGTTGACGAAGAGGCGCGAGCCGGCTTTCATGGTGATGCGCGCGCCAATGGCGTCGCGGCTAGTTTTGAAGTGTGGCGCAGCGGGCGCGGATGCTGTCATTGGCGATGAAACAGGGGCGGAGGAACTCCCAACGAGGCGAAACGCGATCCAGTGATTGGAGGTCCGCACGTCGTTGACGAGGAGGCTCGGCGAGGCGTTCATGTTGCTGATGACGGCGGATAGGCGGCCGTCGTTCCACAAATCGCCGATGGCGAGGCCGCGAGAAGAGCTCGCCGTGGTGATTCCAGGGCCGGCATCGGCGGAAATGTCGGTGAAAGTGCCGTTGCCATTGTTGTGATAGAGGATGCGGGGTTCCTGGAAGGTGCTGCCGAGATGCTGGCTGTCAACCTCGGGATAGACGTGGCCGTTGACGAGAAGAAGATCGGGCCAGCCGTCATTGTCGAAATCGAAAAACATGGCGCCCCATCCGAGATATTTGGTGTTAAGGCCGAGGCCTGCAGGATAGGTGACGTCGTCGAAAGTGCCGTTGCCATTGTTGCGATAGAGAGTGGCGGTGTCGTCGGAGAAATTGGTTTTGAAAATGTCGAGCTTGCCGTCGCCGTTGTAGTCGGCGACGGTTGAGCCCATGCCGGCCTGCGCGCGGCCGTCATCGTTGAAGGCGGCGCCGGCGCTGATGGCCACATCGGTGAACGTACCATCGCGATTGTTGTGGTAGAGAATGCTGGCGGTGCTGTCGCAGGCGACGAAAATATCGGGCCATCCGTCGTCGTCGTAGTCGAGCGTGGAGACGCTGAGAGAATAGTGGCCATCGGCTTTGTCGATGTGGGATTTCGCGCTGACGTCTTCGAAGGTGCCGTCGCCGTTGTTGTGATAGAGAATATTCTTTGCGGCCGGCAATCCTTGCGGCCCGCACATCACGGGAGCTCCTTTCCAGATGCAGGAGGCCCGCGCGCCGGGAACAGGCGCGGTCTGGAGATCGAAGTCGACGTAGTTGGCGACCATCAAGTCGAGATGTCCGTCGCGGTCGTAGTCGACGAAGGCGCAGCCATTGCCCCAGGCTTTTCCGGAGCCCTGGACGCCTGCCTTTTCACTCACGTCGGTGAATGTTCCGTTGCCGTTGTTGTGGTAAAGGATGTTTTTTCCGTAGTAAGTGACGTAGAGATCCTCCCAGCCGTCATTGTCGTAATCGCCGACGCAAACGCCCTGGCCCCAGCCGGTGTGGGTAAGTCCGGCCTTTTGCGTGACATCGGAGAAAGTGCCGTCGTGATTGTTGTGATAGAGATGGCTCGTGGGCGCTTTTCGAGAAGCGGGCGCGTCAAGGCTTGTGCCGTTGACGATGAAAATGTCGGGCCAGCCATCGTTGTCGTAGTCGAAGATGGCGACACCCGTTCCGGTGGTTTCGATGATGTATTTCTTGGTGTCCACGCCGCCGAAGACCACGGGATCGGCAAGGCCTGCCTTTTTCGCGATGTCGGTGAAATGGGCGAGAGGTTTGGGAGCGTTTTTGGGGAGCTGGCTTGCGCCGAAGAGAATCAAAAGAGGCGGGAGCAGAACAAGCGCGACCCAAGAAGCCTTGAAACGGAAGAGCGAACGATGAGTCGGACCGGAAATCATGAACTCTTGGCATACTAAGGTGCGGGTTTAGCGGGGTCAAGGCGGAGCGCGAGAGGAATCGCTGTTGGACGCTCACTGGCAAAGCGGAAGGAATTTTTCATGCGGGCCTTTTTCTTTGAGGCTTTCTACGAGAATGAACGTGTACTCGTTCAAATTTAGCCGCAGGTGGAAGGCAGTGTTGAAAGCCGGGGCGCTTCTGCTGGCTGTTCTCCTGGTTCCGGCGGGCCTGCGCGCGCAGACGAAAAACTCGAAGCCTGGCCCGGACGCCGCGGCTGCAAATTCGCTTTACAGACAAGGCCTCGACGCTCTCGAGCGGAAGGATTTGGCGGGGGCGCGAGCGGCGTTTGAAAAGACGCTCCAGCTGATTCCGCGTAGCCCGGAAGCGCACAACTCATTGGGATGGGTTTTGCTGGCGCAAGGTGAAACCGACCCGGCCATTTCGCAGTTCAAAGCAGCAGTGGGCTTGAACCCCGATTTTGCGCAGGCGCACATGAATCTTTCCCGCGCGCTGCTGCAGAAGGGAGATACGCCGGGTGCGGTGAGCGAGGCGCGCGAAGCGGTGCGATTGGCTCCCGAAGATTCGGAAACGCACCACATCTTGGGGCAGGTGCTTTTAAACGCCGGGGATCCTGGCGGTGCTATCGAGGAATTAAAGAGAGCGATTGCGATCGAAGCGAACCGGCCGGAACTGCACGATGATCTCGGTTCGGTTTTGGTCCAGCGATCGAAAATAGAGGAAGCTGCGGCCGAGTTTTCTGAGGCACTGAAGCTTCAGCCGCAATTCGCACAGGCTCATCTGCATCTCGGTGTTTTGCGGTTAGAGCAACAAGATCTTGAGGGAGCGGAGTCCGAATTACGCGCGGCGACCAGCCTCGTGCCAGGCAATTCGCTGGCGCACTACTACCTGGGGCAGACGCTCAAATCGAAAGGAGCAGTGGACGCGGCGCTGGTGGAATTCCAATACGCGGCCAAGCTGGATCCCGGCAATGCCGACGCGCAAAAACAGTTGGGGATCCTGCTGCAACGCTCCGGCAATGGAGAAGGCGCGATAGCCGCATTTCGGGAAGTAGTGAAGATTCGGCCCGAGAGTCCTGATGCGCACAATGATCTGGGGCTGGCGCTCCTGCAGATTGCCGAAGCGGCAAACAGCATTCGGGAATTTGAGGCGGCGTTGAAATTGAAGCCAAACGACGCCGGCTATGAAGGCAACTTGGGCGCCGCCTATTTGCAGAAAACGGATTTTGACGCCGCAATAGAGCATTTTGAAGCGGCACTGAAAATTGCGCCTCAAGATGCCACGTTTCACTATGACCTCGGTCTGGCGCTGAAGATGAAAGACCGATTGCCTGAAGCCATCAGAGAGTTCAAGAGAGCCGAGGAGCTGGACCCCAAGCTGTCGGATGCTCACTTCACACTTGGCGTGACACTTTGGCAGCAAGGAGAATTTGCGGCGGCCGCCGAAGAACTGCGGGCGGCCATCCAAGCCAGACCAGACTATGCGGAGGCGTATAACACGCTGGGTTCCGTACTGAAGCAAAAAGGGGAGTTGCAGCAGGCGGCCGATGCGTTGCGAGAAGCTATCCGGTTGCAGCCGGATTTTCCCGGGGCGCACACGAATCTCGGGGCCGTTCTTCGCCAGATGGGGGACACAGAAGGAGCTGCCGCCGAGAGCCGCGCCGGCATGGAGCTTTTGAAGCATTTATCGAGTGAACAGGCGGCGACTTTCGCGACGAACTCCGGACGCAGGCTCTTGAACGCCGGAGATCTGGATGGCGCGATTTCGCAATTTCGCGCAGCCATTCAGTCACTGCCGGGCTATGCTCCCGGACACTATCAACTGGGATTGGCTTTAGAGCGGAAAGGAAACAAAGAGGAAGCGGCCAAGGAGTTTCAAAAAGCATCGGAACTGGACCCGCATTTGAGAGCGCCGGAAGCTCCACGATAACCTCCCGACTCACGACCCCGGGCCTGTGATCGGAGTGTCTGCTGCCATTCTATAAGGCAAGAGTCTTCAATGAACTCTGGAATCACCGCTCTTCGTGTGTTTTTCTTCTTTTGGGTTGACATCTTACCCGAGTGAAGGCATGCTGAGGTTAAATGTCTACCCAAGGAGCTGGGGATCGCCTGGAACTGCCCCAAGGCACTCTGGACCTGTTAATCCCCGGCACTCTCGTCTTTGGATCGCAGCACGGCCAAAGGATTGCGCGCGTGATTCAGGAAACATCCGAAGAAGAACTGTTGGTCGAACAGGGCGCGCCTCAACCGGAAAGCGCGGTTTTACTCACTGACCTCCGCAGCCCGCACACGACTCATCAAGGGAACTACGGTGTGGAAGCTGCGGATGGCTGCCATCGGACGGGTTCTGGGACCTCAGAAGAAAAGGAGCTACGCGTATGTTCCGACGCAAACGGGAGCCGACCGATTTCAGCGCGGAAATCGAAGCGCACATCTATCTCGAGACGGAGCGCCTGCGTGAACAGGGATTAAGCGAGGACGAGGCGCGGATTGCTGCCCGGCGGGCCTTCGGCAACGTCACGAGGGCGAAGGAACAATTCTACGAATCACGCCGCTGGCTCTGGTGGGATCACCTCCGCCAGGACGTTCGCTTCGGCCTTCGCGTGCTGCGCAAGTCTCCTGGCTTCACCGTTGTCGCTATCCTCACGCTGGCCCTCGGCATCGGCGCCAACACCGCCATCTTCAGTTTGATAAATGCGGTGGCACTGCGTTCCTTGCCCGTGCCCGATCCACAGCAACTCGTTCTGTTCGAGTGGGCGGCGCGTAGCGAACCAAACACAATCTACTTCGCAAGTTTTGGCGGCTGCCCGTGGGGGCGAGGGGGCACATCTTCGTTGACAACTGCTTGCTCGTTTTCCTATCCGATGTTCCAGCAGATTCGGGGGATGCAGGACGTTTTTTCCGGAGTGCTTTCTTTCGTCAAGGCCAATGCGGTTGTTCGCATCGAAGGCCACCCCGGGAGGCTGCAGGGCATGTATGTTTCGGGCGATTTTTTCTCGACCCTTGGTGCCCGGGCAATCGCCGGACGGACACTTGACGGCAATGATGACATCTCCGGCGCTGAGCCGGTCATTGTCCTCAGCTACCGTTATTGGCGGAACGAACTAGGAGCCGATCCGGCCATTCTCGGAAAAACGGCAGCTGTAAATCTTAAGCCGTTCCGTATTGTGGGCATCACCGGCCGCGATTTTCCCGATTTTGATCCAGGTGTCCCGGTGGATTTCTGGACGCCGCTGGCTGCCGAACCAATCCTAAACCCTCACCCGCCGAGCCGGACGGCTCCCAATGCATTGTGGCTTTATGTACTCGCGCGACTGAAACCAGGCGTAACAAACAGCCGGGTGCAATCAGAACTGAACGCGATGTTTGTCCCCAGCACGACAACTGGTCCGGCTGCCATCTTCAAAACAGATGATACCCCGCGAATCACGATCTATAGCGCCGCCGAAGGACTCGCGTCTCTGCGCACGGAATATGCAAAGTCACTCTACGTATTGATGATCGTGGTCGGGCTCGTGTTGTTGCTCGCATGCGCCAACATGGCGGGGCTCACCCTTGCGCGCTCATCGGCAAGGCAGAAGGAGATGGCGGTGCGCAACGCGCTCGGGGCCCCCCAGTTGCGCATCGTCCGGCAACTCTTGACGGAAAACCTTATGCTCGCCGCTGCGGGCGGAGCGCTCGGGATCCTTTTCGCGGAGCTCGGCGCGAGGTCCTTGGTTGCGTTTCTTTCCGCCAATTCCTACGTTCCGATCCAGCTCGACGTCGGAATAGACTGGCACGTTCTCGGTTTCACCCTCGCTGTTTGCGCCGTAGCGGGCATTCTCTTTGGGCTTGCTCCCGCTCTTCGCGGCTCCCGCGTTGATGTTGCTCCGATCCTGAAGCTTACTGGCGCGCAGTCCGGATCAACTCCCCGACAGTCCGCGCATCTGAGCGTGGCTCTTGTCCTTATCCAGGTTGTGACTTCGATCTTAGTTCTCCTCGGAGCGGGATTGCTGGGACGTTCTGTGCGTAATCTGGAGACAGAGGATACCGGATTCAAAGCCAATAATATTCTTGTCTTCAGCGTAGATATGACAGCAAGCGGACTGAAGATCGATGATCCGCGATGTGACAAGCTAAACCAGGAGCTCCGGAACCGTTTCGCGGCGCTGCCGGGGGTAAGCTCAGCAAGCTATTCGGAACTGCCCATGTTGGGTGGCGGCGGTGACAGCGGCCAATTCATCTTCCCGGGCGCACCGGCTTCCTCAGCTTTCTGGGCTGACCTCCTTCCTATCGGGCCGGGCTTCTTCGAAACGATGGAAATACCGCTCCTTGCGGGAAGGACGTTCACAGCGGCCGATTTTGAACCGACAGCCAAGCCGAAGCCCATTATCGTCAACCAGTCCTTTGTAAGGAGGTATTTGGGAAAAGGCGATCCACTCGGGCGAGTGCTGGGCTACTTTGGCCCGCAAGATCCTGACCTTCAGGTCATCGGTGTTGTAGGCGACACAAGGTACGAGAGCATCCGCAAAGAAGTCGGGGCCATGATCTTCACACCTTTTGTGTACAGATCGCCTACGTTCGAGCTGCGCACGCAACGCGACCCGAAAGGCCTAATCTCTATGGTTCGAGACTCCGTCGGCCGGGTTAACTCTGACTTTCTGATTTTTCAGGCGAAGACTCAGTCGGAAGAAATCGACAGGACGATCCATCAGGAGCGTCTCGTAGCGGGCCTATCGGCACTATTCGGGCTTCTTGCGCTAACGCTTGCTTCCATCGGCCTGTACGGACTTGTCGCCTATGGAGTCGCGCGGAGGACGCATGAGATCGGCATAAGGATGGCGCTCGGAGCGCGGCGGCACGAAATTCTGTGGCTGACCGGGAGACTTGGCTTGGTACTTACGCTGACTGGCATTGTGATTGGTCTCGCGGTAGCAGCGGGCGCTATGCGGTACTTAGAAAGTCTGCTTTATGGGGTGCGCGCAACAGATCCGTGGACGTTTGCCTGCATCCCAATTTTGTTTGGTGTCGTTGTCGCCCTGGCGTGCTACGTTCCGGCGCGGCGAGCAACGCGCGTCGATCCCATGGTGGCCTTGCGACACGAATGATCTGACGGCCTTCACGGACTACGCTTCGCTCATGCAACCAGTACCAAGTGCAGGGCGACACCACTCATCAAAATCTCTACTTAGGTGGTGGACTTGCGAATGGCGACGAGTTCTGTTTCCACGGGCACACCGCGGGCTACTTTCACTCGAATGACGGCTTCAAAGGGCTTGAGTTCGCCATCCTGCGAAACGGAAAGCCGCAAGAGCAGCTCTTCCACGGAGCTTTGCCTGCACACGTATTCGACGGCGGCCTGAGTGCCGATCGTGGTGTTCCCTGCGAGAATGAGCACGGATTGACCTGGATTCATCCCTCTCACAAGACCTAGAACGGCGTAGTCCTCGGCTAGCGGCACACCCGAAGGCGTGGCAAAGAATTCCTTACCTTCATCGGGTTGTGGGTGTTTGTTGATAATGGCGTGATCGCCTTTGCGAGGACCGGAGGTAAACTGCTCGAAAAAGAATTCCTGAGTACCCGGAATCTCGAGAAGAGAGAGATTTTCTACCGGCGAACCAATGAAAATCAGGTTGTTGTTCTTGGCATCGTCGAGCGAAAAGAGGCTCCCGCGTTTGACGCGGATGCGGCGATGGAGGAGGCCGAAAACGCGATCGAGTTCGTGGACCGCCAATACTTCGCCGACGCCGGTATAGTGGTCGAGGATAGGGGCGCCGGCGTCACGCGTGGCATCACGGTAGCGCATGCCCGTTTCAGGACGGCCCACAAAAGCCGCATTGCTAAAAACGACCCACGGCTCCTCCGCCCCCGAAGCAAAACCTTTCCAGAAGACACGAAATGCGGCTGGGACCGGTTCGCTCTCGCTCGCGAGACCCACCGGAGTGGAAGTTCGCGTCGCCAGAAGCCATACGATGACAGTGATGGCAGCAGCCAGGAAAATGGAAAGCGAAATGACCTCGGTACCCCATCGGCGCTCCGGGCTTTTCTCCCGAGCTTCCTTGCCCAGTTCCCCGTTTAGGGTGCCGGAAGGAGACTTCGCGGCCGCAGAGTTGCGATGGTGAAAGGAAAGGACGTAGGTACCCTTGGGAAGTTCCACCACAATGGGATCTTCTATTCCATCCGAGCTGTAATACTCGGTGAGTTTGGAGCGCAAGCGACCGGCCTGGACACGTACCATGGAATCGAGCTGGGGATCGAAATCGGCGGAACGTCCAAAGACTTCGGTAGCGATTTGGAACTCTTTAATGGGAGTGCCGGGGTGGTCGACGGCATGACGGGCCAGATAGCGGAGCAGTTTGCAAAGCGATTCCGAGCCATGCAAAGCATGGCTGCCAACGAGCCGGTTAATCTGCTCGAGAAGATGCTCCCGGTCTGTCACATAGGTCCTTGATACGTCGGAGTAACAGGAGTGTAACAAGTCGCGCATCTATCTGCAAGATGGCCATTTATTGGATGTAACCGTATCAGACGCATTGAGACTTCTAAGAGCCCGCCAAAAAACGAATAGTACGCATCAATATAGCCGCATCATCCGCCTGTGTATAGGTGCCGACGCGTAAGTGCGTTTGGGGCGGGAGTGCGAGAGCCTTTCTAGGCCGGTGCTTTAGTGCGAGGCGCACGTCGAGGGCGCCTAAGTTCAGTTTGGGGGTGCCTTTAACGGTTGAACTTGGCTCGTTCATTGCGAGTTCGGGTTCAGCTTTCCGTCGTAAGACTTAACCAATCAAATCGAAAGCGCACGGAACTTGGCCATTCAGGCCGAAGTCGGAGCTTGGCTTTCTGACGGTTGGAGCTGCAATTCTCAGGAAAATTGCGGGAAGCGGATCTGCTAGGAGGGGTGGGATGGCAAAGCGACTGGTAGTTCTAGGTTTGGCTTTTCTGTTTTGCATAGTTTTGGTGAACGCGCCAAGAGTGTCTGGCCAGGCGGTTTTTGGAAGCATTATCGGAACGGTGACCGATCCTCAAGGCAACGCGGTTGTCGGGGCCAAAGTAACCGTGACTTCGACGACCAAGAGTTTTGCCTACGATACGACCACCAATGAAAGCGGAAATTACTCCGTCACTCACCTGATTCCGGACACCTACAAGGTACACATAGAGGCTACGGGGTTCCAGGTAACGGAAGTACCCAGCGTAGTTCTCAATGCGGACACGGCCGCCACCGTTGACGCCAGCCTCGTAGTCGGAGCGGTGACGCAGACCGTGGAAGTCACGGGCGACATACCTCAACTGCAGACGGACCGCGCGGACGTGGACGTCCAGTTCAGCCAGAAATATGTGGAAGATTTGCCGGTTCTCGATCGCAATTTCACGAGCTTTGAATTGCTTTCTCCAGGCACGCAGAAATTGCCGGGCTTCAACCACGCCGCCACAGAAAACCCCCAGGGCGGCGGGCAGATTCAAGTGAATGGACAGCACTTCTCAGGGACAAACTTCGAGTTGGACGGCACGGATAACCAGGATCCCATCCTTGGCATTATCGTCGTAAATCCGAACCTTGACGCGATCGCGGAAGCGAAAATCGCGTTGCAGGATTTCGACGCAGAATCGGGCAAGGCCACTGCTGGCACGATCGGAGTGCAGATCAAGTCCGGGTCAAACGATTTCCACGGAACTGGCTTCTACTACTATCGGAATAGCGACCAGCAAGCGCGCGATCCCTTTACAAACAAACCTGGAGTGCCTCTCGCTCCAGCCACCTGGAAGCAGTATGGCGGCTCCATCGGCGGTCCCATCTTCAAAGACAAACTCTTCTTTTTTGGTGACTATCAAGGTACCAAGCAGATTCAGGGCATCACAAACCTATACACGATTCCGACAGCGACGGTTCTGCAGACTTGCGATCCCACCAAGAATGCTGGCGGTATGTGCGACTTGAGCCAGTATCTAAACGCCTTCGGCACGGTAAACGGAGCTCCAGCTGGGCAGATCTTTGATCCGGCCACTGGAAACCCGCTGGATGGTACCGGGCGGACCGCTTTCCCGAACAACATGATACCGGTCAGCGTGCTCGCGGCGAGGAATCCGAATATCGGCAAGGTGCTTGAGGAATTTCCGACACCCACTTCGGCCGGCGTTACGAACAATTTCGTGTCGACGGGCTCGGGTCCGTTCAATCAATATTCGTTTGACACGCGCATTGATTACAGCGCGCCTCACAGCTTCCAGGTCTTCGGGCGCTTCAGCCTTGACTACTTTAGCTTGTCCGGGCTTGGCGGCCTTGGGGCTCTGGGCGGCGCCGGTTTTGGGCCGGGAGGTTTGGATGGCAGTTCCGACGTTCATAACTACAGCTTGGCCACCGGTTTCACTAAGTCTTTCGGCTCGAACTGGCTGACCGACTTCCGCCTCGGATGGTTCCAGTATAATCCGCTTACGCATTACTCTGATGCCAATCAAAATCCCATGACGGGGTTCGGCTTTCCTGGCTTAAACCTAGGGACGTCTGAAACCGGCGGCCTCTCGGGTTTCTTGTTCACCGGAAATGGGAGCCCCTCTAACTTCGGAGACGGGCTCAACATCGGCCGTTGTAACTGCCCGTTGATTGAAAGAGAACGTCAAATCCAGTTCGTAAATAACTGGACGCGTATTCAAGGCAATCACACCTTCAAGTTCGGCGCGGATGTCCGCTATGCCACCAACCTTCGCGTTCCGAGCGATAACAGCCGCACCGGTCTCTTGAACTTCGATCAGGGAGATACAGGCGACGGTTCGGCTTTCGGACTCTCACTGGCCACTTTCCTCCTGGGAGACGTCACTTCGTTTCAACGGTTTGTCAGCACGACCAGTGACGCTGTCGGTCATCAGTGGCGCAGTTTCTTTTATGGTCAGGACACTTGGCGCATGACACCCAAGTTTACCCTCACGTACGGCCTTCGCTGGGAAATTTACTTTCCTGAGGCCGTCACCGCAAAGGACAACGCCGGTTTCGCCAACTTGAATGATGGCACCTTGCTGATTGCCGGAGAGGGCGGAGTTTCCGATAGCGGCGACGTCCGAAACACTCTAAAAGCATTCGCTCCGCGCGTCAGCCTTGCTTATCAATTGGATGCCAAAACGGTTCTTCGAATGGGATACGGCCGTAGCTTTGACCTCGGTGTATTCGGCTCGAACTTCGGGCATGCCGTTACGCAAAACTTGCCAGTCCTTGCCAACCAGTCCATCGAAGACAATAACCTGAACCCGGCAGCTACGAATAATCGCAGCGCGGTTTTCACCCTGAGTCAGGGGCCGCCGGCATATCCCTTCTCGGCAGTTCTTGCTGACATCGGAGCAGGTACGCCCCCTGGCACGCTGCCTTTGTTTGGTCCGGATGGCACCGCCAATCCCTATATCCGTCCGACGATTCAGCGCCTTCCCACGATTGATGAGTGGAATGCTACGGTTCAGCGGCAAGTCAGTCCAACCTTGAATCTGACGGTGAGTTACGTCGGCAACAAGGGAACTCACGTCTTTGCCGGAACGGGACCCTCCTACAACATAAACGAAGTTGCCGTTGGTCCGGGGACGAACATGGTGGGCTGCTCGATTACGCCTATCCCGGCAGGTGGTTGTCCAGCCGCAGACGTGCAGCTGGGAGGATTTAACGCCCTGCTGCCCGCGAACGAACGTCGCAAGTTCTTCCTGAACGGGAATCCCGCGTTTACCTATCCGGGATCTACATATACAACCCCCAACGGGACCGTGCTGCCGACGCCTCCGTGCTGCTCGGGAGACGTTAACAACTACTTCGGCAACGATGCCAGCAACGAATATGAAGCTCTGCAGCTTAAGCTCGAGAAGCGTATTAGCTGGGGACTCCAATTCCTCGCACATTACACCTTCTCTCATGCCAACGCCTATGACTCGACGTATTATTCCGTGAATCCGACCGTTGCTTATGGCCCGAACCCGTTTAATCGCAACCAAGTCGCTGTCGTAAATGCGATTTATGAGCTGCCTGTCGGGAGAGGCAAGAGGTTTCTAAGTGACTCCGGCCGTGCCATGGACTTGCTCGTGGGCGGCTGGCAGATTTCCAACACAACGACCTATGGCACCGGTCTTCCCTGGACGCCAAGCATTTCAGAGTGCGGCGAAGTCACGGACGCCGGACCATGCCGTCCGAATGTTCTGAATGGACAGCAACTAAGCGTAAGTCCGCATGAAGTCACGTCGGGCTGCAGTTCGAACGGGCCGTGTGGGCTGTATTATTTCAATCCCGTATCGCCGCTTAGCTATAGCCTGACGCCAGGTCAAGTCGGATCGAATTCTTGCTCATTAGTGCGACCGACCTCCGGTCCGTTCGCTCTTCCCGCTTGCGGCCAGATCGGGAACCTCGGATTCGACTCTTATCGCGGCCCGCATGCGTTCTACGATGACATGTCGTTGTCGAAGAACTTCAATATCACAGAACGCTTCAAGGCGCAGTTCCGCTTCGATGCGTATAACGTCTTCAACCATCCCGTCCTTGCGCTACCTGGGAACCAGTGCATCGATTGCTTTGGCGCACCCAGCGCAGGCCAGATCACAGACATCGAGGCCGATTCGGCTCCAGGTGCTCCGATCGGCATGCGGCAATTGCAGTTCGGCGTCAAGTTCATTTTCTAACAGACAGAAAATAACACCCCAAAACGGACGGGGAGCCCCACGGGCTCCCCGTTTTTTATGCTCTAATCGATTCTGGATTTGCCTAGGACACAATGATGCCGAGCATTCGTTGGTTTCCCGTCGCGCTGTTGGGCAGTTTGATCTTGAGCGCGCCGCTTGTGTGGGCGGAAATCACAGAAGCGCAGGAGAAACCAGCCCTGCCGGATGCTCTCCGGGCACCCCAGGAACCGTCGCAGGTCCCCGAGGCCGATTTCGACCAGGCTCGCCGCCTCCTGCAGCAAGGAAAATATGACGAGGCGCTCTCGGCTCTCCACGAGCTAGAAGAGAAGAATCCAGCGAAGAAAGGTCTCGCTCACGAACTGGGAGTCGCGTATTACAGGAAAAGCGACTTTGTAAACGCCATAGTGTATCTCAAGAAAGCGCGGGAACAGGATCCGGAGGATCGGGAGGCCGAACAGTTGCTGGGATTGTCGTATTACTTGACTGAGCGGCCTGCGGAGGCGATTCCAGAGCTCGAAAAGGTGCAGACGTGGTATCCCAGCGCGAATGTGGATGCGGCGTATATCCTTGGGATTTGCTACATCCAGACGAAGGATTACCCGAACGCGCGCAAAGCCTTTGCGAGAATGTTTGATGTGCCGCCGGAGTCGGCGGCCAGCTATCTCTTCACGGCGCGCATGCTGCTGCGGCAGGACTTTGCGCCTGTAGCCGAAGAGTATGCCCACAAAGCCATGGTGCTCGATCCAAAACTCCCCCTGGCGCACCAGCTTCTCGGCGAAGTGTATCTCTATCATTCCCAGATAGAAGAGGCCATCCGGGAGTTCCGGAAAGAGCTGGAGATCAACCCCGGTAACGCCGCAGGGTACTACAAACTTGCGGATAGCTACTCCCGCGTGCAGAAATACGACGAGGCGGAGCGGCTTCTGCAGCGTTCTATTTGGCTGGACGCCACTTCTACGGGACCGTACATCCTGCTCGGCAAGGTGCTGGCGAAGAAAGGCGAGACGGAACTGGCTGTGCGCGCGCTGCAACGGGCGCTTGCCATGGATCCCAACAATCCGATGCCGCACCACCTCCTGGGGCAGGCTTACCGCGAATTGGGAAAGAACGAAGATGCGGACAGGGAGCTAAAGTTGGCTGGACAGCTGGAGCTGCGCAAAAACGCGAGGCCTTGAAAAAGATGCCCTGGTCTATGAAGAGTTCCAGCCGGGTGTTTCGCGGGTGCCGGATCCTGGTGGGGTTTCTCTTCCTGGCATCCGCGTGGGTGCTGCCAGCGCAACAAACCTACAACGAACCTTGGCGCCCGCAATTTCATTTCACTCCCCCAAAAAACTTCATGAATGATCCGAACGGCCTGGTCTTCTACAAGGGCGAATACCATCTGTTCTACCAATACAATCCGCAAGGAACGGAATGGGGCCACATGAGCTGGGGCCATGCAGTCAGCCGGGATATGTTGCACTGGAAGAATTTGCCTCTCGCGATTGCTGAAGTGCCGGGCCAGTACATGATCTATTCGGGCAGCGCAGTCGTCGATTGGCATAACGCGAGCGGATTGTGCGCGACGGCGGACTCGGGCGATTCTTCTTGTTTGATTGCTGTCTACACCGCGGCCGGGGCCAACATACAACGACAGCATCTTGCCTTTAGCAACGACCGAGGCCGCACTTGGAAAGAGTATGCGGGGAATCCCATCGCGGATTTGAAGCAGCCTGATTTTCGCGACCCCAAAGTATTTTGGTATGAGGTTCAAAAGAAATGGGTGATGGTCGCGGTCCTCGCAGATGAGAGAAAGGCCGTCTTCTTCGACTCACGGGACCTTAGGAATTGGACTTTCCGCAGTTCGTTTGCAATTGAAAGCAATGATAAAGGGCAGTGGGAGTGCCCCGATCTCTTCAGACTGCCTGTGGATGGCGATTCCCGGAACAAGAAGTGGGTGCTGATCGTAAATCGCAACCCTGGCGCTCCTGCCGGCGGCACTGGAACGCGGTATTTTGTGGGCAGCTTTGACGGAGCGCACTTCGTGAACGAAACGCCGGCCGGAGGAGAGCTTTGGGCCGACTACGGCAAGGATTTCTACGCGACGAATTCGTTTTCGGATCTCCCCGAGAAGGACGGCCGAAGAATATGGATCGGATGGATCAGCAATTGGCAGTACGCAAACCGCGAGCCCACGGCGATTTGGCGCGGTGCCCAATCGTTGCCGCGGGAGCTCGGCCTGGCGCAATTTCCGGACGGAATCCGGCTTGTGCAAAAACCCATCGCCGAAGCCAAGGCTTTGCGCGAACGGGCGTTCTTGGAGCTCTCAAATGTTTCCGTCCCAATGGCCATCGAGGCGATGCATGTCGCGAACGTACGCGGAGAAGCGCTGGAAATCGAAGCCGAATTCTCCGGAGAGGCCAAAGAGATAGGGTTCCGCCTGCGCAAAGGCGGAAACGAGGAAACGCTTTTAGGTTTCACCCCTGAAAACAAGGAAGTGTTCGTGGACCGGACCCGCTCCGGACTGGTTTCTTTCGCCCCGGAATTTTCAGGGCGCTACAAGGCGATTCTCCGGCAAAATTCGAGGCTCAGACTCCACGCTTTCCTGGACCGCTCCAGCCTGGAAGTTTTCGTAAACGATGGCGAGCTGGTCCTGACAGACCGCATATATCCTTCTCCCGGAAGCGACGAAATTGAGTTGTATTCGGACAGAGGGACAGGCAAAGTGCACTCGCTCTCGATATGGAAACTGGGCTCGACATGGCATTAGCAGCCGGATCCTAAGGCGTTAGCTCAAACGAAACGGGACGCCAGGGAGCTCCGCGAAAGCGACGTTTTGCCAGGGGAACGCGGGTCATTCATGAAAAAGTTCACCACAGTTGGACTGGGCGAATTGCTCTGGGATATTTTCCCTGCGGGCCGCCAGCTGGGCGGCGCGCCCGCGAATTTCGCTTACATGACGAATCTTCTCGGCGATGAGGGGATCGTCGCCAGCCGCGTGGGAAACGATGAGCTCGGGGAGCAAGCCAAGCGCCGCCTCGAGCATCTCGGTCTCGGCACTGCCTCGATACAGCTCGATCCAACCTACCGGACGGGTGTGGTGCAGGTCGAAGTCGATCTGAAGGGACAGCCGACATTTCAAATCGCCGAGCCGGTTGCGTGGGATGCGTTCGAATGGACGCCTGCGTGGCAAGCGCTGGCGCAAAAGACGGACGCGGTCTGCTTCGGTTCGCTGGCGCAAAGATCTCCGCAGTCCCGCCAGACTATCTTTTCTTTTCTGAAAACCATCCGGCCGGAAACCACGCGCGTCTTCGATGTCAATCTCCGGCAGTCTTTTTATTCCCCCCAGGTTCTTGCTGATTCCGCGAAGCACGCCGACATCATCAAGCTAAACAACGATGAGTTGCCGGCGGTTGTCCAGTTGCTCGGCTTTCCATTTCACGACGAAGAGTCCGCGGCAGAGTGGCTCCGGCATACATTTCATATAAAGCTGGTATGCATCACGCGCGGCGCGGCGGGAAGTTTGCTGGTAAGCGGGTACGCCAAACACGAGCATCCCGGCATTCCGGTGCATGTGGCGGACACGGTGGGCTCGGGTGACGCGTTCACTGCGGCGCTCGTTTATCACTATCTGCGTGGCGATTCTCTTGCAGCCATGAACGAGGCAGCCAATCGAATGGGTTCGTGGGTCGCGGGCCAGGCAGGTGCCACTCCCGCACGCGACGAGGCCCGGCTCGCATCGATACGTTTGGTGGACGCCTGAGCGAGACAGGAATGAAATACGAAATATTAGGTTTTAGTGCACTGCGGCGGGAGCTTCGTCCTGTTCCTTGATCAGCCGCGCGATCTCGCTTTGGGGAAGTTCATGCAGAAGGGCCAAAAACACGCCGTTGGTCCAGCCGAAGCCTACGATATTCATGTGATAGCCGGCCGTGACCTGCGTTTCTGAAGAGCGCTTTACGGCGTCGTATTTCTCGCGAATTGTTCCGTCGCGACGGAAGTTCTCCATCACCATGGAAAGAAATTTGTAGGACAGCCTGTTCGCATCGTCATTGAATCCTGCGCGGCGCATGCCTTCGATGGCCATCAATTGATTCGGCGCCCACGCGTAAGGAAAGTCCCACTGTCCCCCGGTCTCGTACGGACTCATCACCAAACCGCCTGGCTGCTCGAACTTGCCTACGTGCTGCATCACGCCGCGGGCTTGTTCGGGAGTCGCGATGCCTGCCCACAGCGGATAAAACGTGGTGACGTATTCATAGGTAGAGCGAGCCTGTTTCTGGAAATCGTAGTCGAAGAAGAGTCCTCGTTCGCTGTCCCAGAGATATTTTTGGACCTCGGCCTTTCGCTGTTCGGCACGCTGGCGCCATTTCTCCGATTCTTCTTTATGGCCGAGCGCCGCGCTCATTTGTTCAAGGTCCTTTTCGGTCTTGTAGAGCAGGCTGTTCAGACATACGGGCGCGAAATGGTGCGTAGCCGCGCCGTATGGACCGAAACGGAAAGAAATGTCGAAGCCGGACTCGCGCATCGCGCGGTCACCCTTGTAGTAGTCCGCGCTCAGGGCGGTTGTCCCGGCCGGATCGCACGCCGCCGGGGCCATAGTCTTCGCGACGTCGCAAATCTCTAGGGCAAACAGCGGCCCTGCCGCAAGCAAATTGGGTTTCGCCGCGGTGGATTCCAGCACGTAATTCCTTCTGAGTTCCGGCTGCTCGAGAAAATATGCCGCCACCTGGCGATAGTGGCCCGTCTCGTCCTTCACGCTCTCGGCCGCAGGGCCATTGCCGAAGTCAAAATAGCGCGAGAGGCCGGTCGATCCCGCGCGGTGCGGTTCGCTCGTCCAGAGTTCATGATCCTTGACGGCATAGCCGTAAGCCCTGGCGAGCCATTCATTGTTTGCGCGGCCGCTGGCTTTCTGCGCGTCGTAGACGGCGAGGATCATGGAAGTTAGAAACGGAGGCTGCGAGCGCGTTAAATAATACGTGCGGTTCGCGTTCAGCACTCCGCCGTAGTGCTCGATTTCAAAAAAGAAATTCTCGACCATGTCTTTTGCGAGATCGATCCTGCCATCGCGCACCAATCCACGAATGATGAAGTAGCTGTCCCAGCCATACATTTCATTAAATCTTCCGCCTGGCACGACGTAGCGATTTTCCATGTACAGGAGCCCGGCGGGATCGATTTTGCCGGGATCCATTTCTCCGATGTGATGAATCACCGCCGGCAAATGTTGGACCTCTACTTTGCATTGCTTCTGAAGCTGCTGGACAGAGGCGGGCACGGCAAAATCCGCAGGAAGATAAAGTACGGAAGCCGAGGAGAGTTTCGTGTCGACCACCGTGGCGCAGTCCGTAAGCGATCGCGTGAGTGAATCCCACCCCGCTGAAATGTACGCGCGGATTTGCTCGAGAGAATTATCTGCGGGTTTCGAATCCGCCCCCGCGGAGGATGGGACAGCGCTCAGCGAGCAGAGAGAGAGCAGGCAGAGGAAAAACTTCTTCAGTTTTGGCATGAGGTGTGCACCCCGCAACCCACCCTCGGAGGTGGCAGTGCGGCACTAGAAGCATAGTCTCATGTCCATACGGGAGCAACCCCCGGAACAGGCGCCGAGGGGCCTATAATAAAGGACCAGTACTCGAGACCTAAGTCTTGTGTATTTAGCTGGTTAGGAAGAACCTGGTGTCGATTGCGCAGCGTTGGTTTTGCGGCCGAGAGCCACCTCGCCGGAACGTTCCGGCCTCTATTTAACCGGATGGTTAAATACGAGGCCGCGTCAAAATGCTCTCGAGGTTTCCGGCAATTCCGGCGCGAAAAAATCCGCCTACGCGGACGCTATCTGCATCTTTGGAGCCGGGAGACTTTCCACCGGAATGAAGAGGTGCTCGCAGCGGTTGCACTGAAAGCCGTTTTGTCTCATGTTGTCGGAAAGATCGGCAAATTTGGACCTCGTCTTTGCCTTGACCCATTTCCGCGCAAAGAAGCCGGCAACCAGGGTGCCCGCGAAGGCAAAGAATCCCAGGTATCCATTGAACAGACCAAAGACTATTCCGAAAGCAATTCCGAAAAATACGGAGGCCACGGGAATCCAAACGTTATAGACATAGACCGCGCCGAAACGCAGGATTTTTCCAAACAGGCCCGACGCCGACGTGACCATGGTGAGCTTCTGGGTATCCTCGCTTTTGCACTTGGGGCATGACAGATCCATCGTAATTCTCCCTTCTTCAAGTATTCAACTCCGTTAACCTGAGCCCAGATTCTAAAGTCTCTAACTGTCACTCTTCCGTCCGAATGTCCTCACCCTTCAGAAAATTCACCTTGTCCGTTGCCGCCTGGCCGCCTTGGTGATAAAGTTCCGTCCGAGCTAGGGGCGAAAGTCCTCGACTCCCCTCATTCAGCGAATCCCTAGGTTTGCTGTTTCTCACTACGCAATGCGCAAAAGGGATGAGGAGACCGTCATGACGGCCAGAAGTCCGCGAGGAAACCTGTCTGAATCTCCGCCCGGAGCGCCTTCGATGGAGCCTTTCGAAGCGGGTTTGCCAGTCGCGGGAAGAAACGCGCTAGACCATTTGTTTAGTGCGACTTACGAAGAGTTGCGGCGCCTGGCGTCCAGCGTCCGCCGGGGCGATCCGAGCGCCACGCTGAATCCCACGGCCCTTGTCAACGAAGCTTGGATGAAAATGGCCAAGTCGCCGGCCCTGGCCGCCACCTCGCGCCTGCATTTCAAGCGCATCGCCGCGCGCGCCATGCGCCAAATTTTGATCGAAGCGGCGCGCCGCCGGAACGCCGGAAAACGCGGCGGAGGGCAGGACGTCACGCTAAGCTTCGACGATTCGTATCAAAAGGCGCCTTCCTGCGGAGAAGACTTGCTGCGTCTCGACTCCGCGCTGGATGAACTTGCGCGTATGAATCCACGGCAGGCGACGCTCGTGGAAAGCCGCTTCTTCGGAGGGCTGGATATTGCTGAGGCGGCAGCGCTCCTGAACGTGTCGGAAGCCACCGTACTGCGCGACTGGCGCGCAGCGAAAGCGTGGCTGGCGCACGAACTTCGCGAAGCCGGCTGAAGGACGGTTTTTTCTTGCGCGTGCTCAAGGTGGCGGAGATGGACAGCGCTCGCTGGCAAAAAATTCAGAATCTGTTTCACCAAGCCGCCGACTTCCCGGAGACCGAGCAACGCGCTTTTCTCGAAAGTGAGTGCGCTGAGGATCCCGCTTTGGTCAGAGAAGTAGTCATTTTGCTGAGAGAAGACGCCCACGGCGCTTCCATGCTGGACGGCGATATTGCTCAAATAGCGCATCAGATTCTTCACGATCCCGCCGGCGCGCCCGAGGCGTTCAAGGAATTCGGTCCTTACCGGATTGTGAAGACGCTCGGCGAAGGCGGCATGGGCATCGTTTACCTCGCCGAGCGCAAGGATCTCGGCAGTCAGGTGGCCATCAAAATCCTGCGCGATGCGTGGCTTTCGCCGGCTCGCCGCGAACTCTTTGCCGCCGAGCAGCGAACTCTCGCGCAACTCAATCACCCTTCTATTGCGCGGCTCTACGATGCGGACACCTCGCCGGATGGTTCTCCCTTTTTCGTCATGGAGTACGTCGAAGGCGTTCCTCTCACGCTGTATTGTGACAAGAATAACTGTTCCGTCCACGGGCGCTTGCGGCTTTTTCGATCTGTTTGCGAAGCGGTTCTCTACGCTCATCAGCATGCCGTCATTCACCGCGATCTTAAGCCCTCCAATGTCCTGGTAAAAAACGACGAAACGATCCGCCTGCTCGATTTCGGCATCTCCAGACATATCCAAAGCCTCGGCGAATCCGTAGAAAAAACCATGACTGGCTTGCGTCTCATGACGCCCGCGTATGCCGCGCCGGAGCAAATTCGCGGCGAACAGGTCGGAATCCATTCGGACGTGTATTCGCTCGGAGTCATTCTGTACGAACTCCTGGCAGGGTGCCTCCCGTTTGATTTTTCCAACCGAACGCCGGCTCAAGCCGAAAAAATTCTAACGCAGCAGGAAACGGAGAAGCCGTCAGCTGCCGCGGATAGGACCGTGCGTCTGCCCGAACACGCTGACGCCGCCGCCCCTGCCAGCAAAGCCGAATGGGCGGATCTCGATGTGCTTTGCCTCACGGCCATGCACAAGGATCCCCAGCGCAGATACCGATCCGTGGAAGCCTTGATCCGCGACATCGATCATTACCTCAAAGGCGAGGCGCTCGAAGCGCAGCCGGACACGCTGGCCTACCGCTTTAGAAAATTCGTCACGCGCAATCGGCAGCCGGTTGCAGCCGTCGCGCTCGTGTTCACGCTCGTTGTCGGCTTGGTGATTTTCTTTACCGTGCGACTGGCCATCGCTCGCAATGCCGCTCTTGCCGAAGCCGCGCGCACCCAGCGTATCCAGAAATTCATGACCAATCTTTTTCAGGGCGGCGACGCTTCCGCCGCGCCTGCGGAAAGTCTTCGCGTTATAACCCTTCTCGACCGCGGCGTCCAGGAGGCACAGTCGCTCAACGCAGAACCAGAAGTCCAGGCTGATCTCTACGAGACGCTTGGCACCATTTATCAAAAACTGGGAAAACTCGACGAAGCAAACACTCTGCTGAATTCCAGCTTTGAGGAACGCAAAGCGCTCTTCGGCTCCGATGCGGCTCCGGTAGCGGAGAGCATGGTCGCACTCGGCCTTCTGCGCGACGATCAGGCCCGGCTGCCCGAGGCAGAACGCATGGTGCGCGAAGGTCTCGCCATGAGCAAGCGGCGCCTCCCGCCCAATCACCCGGCTGTCGCAAAAGCAACTTCGGCGCTTGGAAAAGTTTTGGAAGATCGCGGTTCTTACGGCGAGGCCATCAAGACTCTGGATGAAGCCGTGCGGCTCCAGTCAGAGAAAGGCGCCCCAACTCCTGAGCTTGCCGTCAGCTTGTTTGAACTGGCCAACACGCACTTCTATGCCGGTCACTATGACGTCTCCGAATCGATCAACGAGCGCCTGCTTCCCATGTACCGCCAGATTTACGGCGAACGCCATCCTCGCGTCGCGGATATATTGATCAATCTGGGCGCCATCAAGTTTGACCTCGGCCATTATCCTCAGGCGGAAAGCTATGACCGTCAGGCCCTGGAAATGGTTCAAGCCTGGTATGGCAAGGACAATCCGGAAACAGCTTCCGATCTGACCTTGCTTGCTCGCGCGCTCGTCCGTGAAGATCGCTACGACGAGGCTGTCGATTTGCTGCAGCAGTCGCTCACCATCAAAGAGCGCGTCTACGGGAAAGTGCATCCCACCGTTGCTTCCACACTCAACGAAATGGGGTCCGCGGCGCTCCGGCAGCACAAGAACGACGTCGCGGAACAGGACTTCCTGCGCATGGTCGATATCTATCGCCAGGTTTACGGGGAACACCACTATCTTTTCGCTGTCGCGCTATCCAACCTGGGCAGTGTGTACTCGGGCCGGGAGGAATGGACCCGCGCCGAGAAAATCTACCGGCAAGTGATTCCTATTTTCACGGAGTCGCAATCCGCGAATCACATCAACACCGGCATCGCGCGAATCAAACTAGGAAGAACCCTTCTCCGCCAGAATCGCTTTGCCGAGGCAGAAGCGGAATCCCGCGCCGGCTACGAGATACTGGTCAAACAAATGGACGCCAATGTCAGCTGGCTGGTGAATGCGCGCAAAGACCTGGCAGAAGAATACGACGCGCTGAAGCAGCCCGAGCAAGCAGCAAGACTCCGCGCCGAAGCCGCCGCACTAGATACCAAGATTTCCGACTCGGCGAAGAAATAACGCCCGTGCGCTCAACAGGCAAGTGCGAGAACTAGACTTGCAGCGAACGCCCTTGTAGCATGGCCCCATGAGAAGGGCGAATTCCCGTGGCCGCGGTCTGGCCGCCAAAACCAGGGCAGCTCCAAAGACCATCGACGAATACCTCGCCGGCGTTCCGGAACCTGCCCGAAGCACGCTCGAGAAGATTCGTGCCACGATCCGATCCGCCGTCCCACCAGAGGCTACAGAGACGATCAGTTATCAGATCCCGACATTCCGGTACAAAGGTCCGCTTGTGGCATTCGCCGCATTTTCCAAGCATTGTAGTTTTTTTCCAATGGGTGCGTCCGTGCTCGATGCGTTCGAATCCGAACTCAAGAGCTTCCGCACCTCCAAAGGAACCCTCCATTTCCCTTTGGATAAGCCTTTGCCAGCGGCACTGGTGAAAAAACTGGTGAAGGCGCGGATCGCGCAAAATGACCAAAGGAAACAGCACTAAAGCGAAGAACGTCAAGCACCCGCTGGTTATTATTCCCTTCTGTTTGTGTTTCCTGGCGTCCGGCTTCTGGCTGCGAGCGGCGCAGCAGGCGAAGGAACCGCAGTCCCCGGGCGCCGACGCAAAAATTCGAGTGAACGCAGATGCCGTCCTGGTGCCGGTGGTCGTCCGCGATTCAGAAGGGCGCGCGGTGGGGAATTTGAAGAAAGAGGACTTTCAGATCTTCGAAAAGAACAACCCCCAGGTGATTTCAGGGTTCACGATTGAGAAGCGCGCAGGGCTCGGGAGCGCCCGGAAGGCAGCTGAACCCTTGCCGGCTACTTCCCCGGGAGTTCTTCAGCAGTCGCCGATCTCCGCGCAACGTTTCCTGGTCTTTTTATTCGACGATCTGCACCTGGACGTTGGCGAATTAGCGCGAACCCAAAAGGCCGCCACGAAGATCCTCGGTGAGTCGCTGGACGATGCGGTCATGGCTGCGGTGGTTTCCATGTCCGGGACCAACAGCGGCCTGACACACGATCGCACGGCTCTCCTGGAAGCAGTCAGGAAGCTGCGCGTGCACGAACTCTACCGGCATGACGACCATGCCTGCCCGAACATCGATTATTACCAGGCGGACATGATCCAGAACAAGGACAACCTACAGGCGCTCGAGCTTGCCGAAGCGGATTACGTGAGTTGCGCGCATCTTCAGGGGCAACCTCCCAATATGGTGGAGACGGTTGTGCGGTCTGCCGCCAAGCAGTCCCTGTCGATCGGTGAACGCGATGTTTCGGTAACGCTCGACACGATCGGAGAGTATGTGCGGAAAATGGGCAAGCTGCCGGGCGAACGCACGCTGATCCTGGTCTCGCCTGGCTTCCTGACCCTTACGCCGGAAGCAATGTCTCGGAAATCGCAGATTCTGGACCTTGCCGCGCAGTCCAATGTGATCATCAACGCGATCGATGCTCGCGGGTTGTACACGGCAGAAATGGACGCTAGCGAGCGAGGCGGATCCTCGGCCCTGGACCTGATGACCGGCCAACATTCACAGAATCATTCTGAGACGATGCAGCTGGACGAAGACGTCATGGCGGAACTTGCGGACGGTAGCGGCGGAACGTACTTTCACAACAGCAACGATTTCGAAGGAGGATTCAAAAGTCTGGGGCAGGCGCCGGAGTACGTTTACCTGCTTGAGTTTTCGCTCGAGAAGGTGAAGCCGGACGGCACGTTTCACCCGCTGAAGGTGAAAGTGGACAAGGATGACCTGAGAGTGCAAGCGCGCAGGGGTTATTTTGCGCCTGGGCCGGAGAAAGCAACCGCGCTGCCGGCGACGCCGATCTTGCCGGCGACTCCACAATTCCCGGCGGCGCCGCCCGCCACGGCAACTTTACCTTCTAGGGCAACCTCGGCAGCTCCGGCAGCTGCACCCGCCCCGGCCGTTCGAAAAGGCAAAGACTCGGAAGAAGCGCTGAAAAATAAATCCGTGTTTTGGTATCCGCCGGACGTTGATGCTCCTCTCCGTTCTCGCCGCTCGTCCCCGCCCTGCCCGCTTTCCAGTGTGCTCGAACAAGCGGGCGCCCGCGCGGATGATCTGGTCAGCAACCTGCAGAATTTTACGGCCCAGGAAAAAATTGAATACAAGATGCTTGGCAACATGAGCCTTGTGCTCGAGGATGGCACCGGCACCTTCGACTACACGGTTGCTTTCGAGCAGCGCCCGAAAGGACTCGCCGTGCAAGAAAGTCGCACTCCTGAACGCGGCAGCCGGGCGTTCCCCGCCAGCAGCCAGGACATCGGCCTGCCAGAACTGGCCCTGATCTTTCTTTCGAACTTTCAGGACGATTACGAAATGAAGTGCGAAGGTGCGGCGGAATGGAACGGTCAACCCGCTTGGGTAGTACATTTTCAGCAGCGCAAGGATAGGCCAAGTCATACGGCTTCCTTTAGCGCCAAAGGAGTCGCCTATCCGGCCAAACTCAAAGGACGCGCCTGGATTGCGCAGGATTTCAGCGATGACGCCGGCGAAGTCGTGCACCTCGAGACAAAGCTGATGGAACCGGTGCCCGCCGCAAATGTGCGATATATGTACCTCTCGATTGACTATGCTCCCGTCCAGTTTCGGACCCAGAACGTTAAAGTCTGGCTGCCGCAAGCTGTAGATGTGTATGGGGATTTTGGCGATCACCGCACGATCGTCTATCACACCTTTACGGATTTTCTGCTGTTCTCCGTGCGCACCGACCAGGTCGATGAAAAGCCAAAGGATCCCTGACCGCCAAGCTCTCCACGGCAATATTCGGAATCCTGATTCGATTCTTTTTTGTGATTTGTTTGCCTCCCAGAAAACTTCGCTGGTTCTTTTTGGCTTGCTTTTCAGAATCTGTGAAAAGTATCAATCGTACTTCCTCCGAGCGGGACTTGAGGCGTGCAAGATCCGCCGTTCAGGCCAATCCCGGCGGCTTTACGATGGCGGAAGCTGTTGTAACCAGAGGCGTTATGTGAATTTGGGAGAGAGAGGAAAGAAGAATCGACAAACATTTCCGCTGAAACTGGTAAGATGCGCGTCGCAAACTTCGTGCGATGTTCTTTTCCGGATGCGGATCAAAAAAGGAAGACAGAACACTATGGACCGAAGAGATTTTTTAAAGACAACGAGCACTGTCATTGCGGGGAGTACGCTTGCCCCAGGATTGCTCGCTGGCAATTCCACGGCTGCGGCTTCCGCCGCCGATGGCCGGTTGGTCTTTCCCATCAACCGGAATTGGCGTTACCACCGCGCAGTTGTCGAAGGAGTGCACACGCGGGAGTTTGATGACTCCTCGTTTGAGCGCGTCGTTATTCCGCACACGAATGTCCGGCTGCCCTGGCACAGCTTCGACGAAAAGCAGTATGAGTTTGTGTCCGTTTATCGGCGGCGTTTTCGTCTGCCACCGGAAGCGCGCGGCAAACGCGTTTTCGTCGACTTCGAAGGGGTGATGACCGCCTCGACCGTTTGGATCAACGGCGTGCGCCTCGGCGAGTACAAGGGCGGCTACACTCCTTTTTCCTTTGATCTGACGCCGCACATCGATTTCGGCGGAGAAAACGTGCTGGCGGTGGATGTGGACTCGACGGAGCGGGCGGACATCCCGCCCTTTGGCTATCAAATCGACTATCTGACTTTCGGAGGAATCTACCGAGAAGTCTGGCTGCGCATCGTTCCGGCAACATTTATCGAGAATATTTTTGCGAAGCCCAAAGCGGTGCTCAGCGAGCATCCCGGTCTCGATGTGGACTGCTTCCTCGAGCATACCGAAGCGTCGCGAGAGGCCCTGGCACTGGAAGTGGAACTTCGCGAGGGCGATCGCGTGGTAGCCAAGGCGACGCAACGTGTTCCACCGTCGGAGGCCGCAGCGGAGCCGGTGACGCACACCGTTCACCTCGATAATCTCAGCGGAATCAAGCTTTGGGATCTTGAGCATCCGAATCTTTATTCCGTTCACGTCCGTTTGCTGAAGGGGGCCGAGCTAGTGGACCAAGACCGCCGCACGGTCGGTTTTCGCGAGGCGCAGTTCACGGACCACGGCTTCGAGCTGAACGGCAAGGTCATCAAGTTGCGCGGCCTGGACCGCCATCAAACGTTTCCGTTTGTTGGCCAGGCCATGCCCGGCCGCGTCCAGCGCAGCGACGCACGCATCCTGCGCAAAAATCTGAAGTGCAATATCGTGCGCACATCCCACTATCTGCAATCGCGGCATTTCCTCGATGCTTGCGACGAGATGGGGCTGCTCGTGCTCGAGGAAATCCCCGGATGGCAGCACATCGGCGACGAGCCGTGGAAGCTGATCTCCATCGATAACGTCTCCCGCATGATTCGCCGGGACTGGAATCATCCCAGCATTATTTTGTGGGGAGTGCGCATCAACGAATCGAAAGACGATCACGACTTCTACACGCGTACCAATGCTATGGCCCATCGTCTCGACGCGACTCGGCAGACGGGAGGCATTCGATATTTCCAGTCTTCCGAATTTCTGGAAGATGTTTTTACCATGAACGATTTCGGATTTCCTTTGCAGAAGCCCAACCATCCGCGCTATCTCAACACGGAATTCGTGGGTCACACCTATCCTACGAAAACCGTCGATCAAGTCGAACGTCTGACAGAGCACGCGATGCGTCATGCGCGTATTCACGACCAGCTCGCTTCCGATCCGCAGTACGCCGGAGGTATCGGATGGTGCGCCTTTGACTACAACACGCACGGCGACTTTGGCAGCGGCGACCGCATCTGCTATCACGGAGTGACCGACATGTTTCGTGAGCCGAAGCCCGCTGCCGGCTTTTACAAATCGCAGTGCGACCCCACCGAGGAAGTCGTACTCGAGCCGGCCTTCCACTGGGCGCGCGGCGACGAATCGATCGGATTCACCAAAGCAGTTGTGTGTTCCAACTGCGATCATTTGAAATTTTATATTGCCGAGAGACTCGTGGCGGAAGCTGATCCAAATAAAACCGAATTTGCCCACCTTCGCTATGCGCCGTTTGTCGCTGATTTGAGTAAGGCCGTCTTTAACTGGGGAGATCTGCGGATCGAAGGCTATATCGATGGTAAGCAGGCAATTGTCAAGACGCTTTCTGGAAAGGGCGTCGACCAGAAATTTGCGCTCCTGCCCGACGATAAGAGTCTGAGCGCCGACGGAGCCGATACCACGCGGGTCGTCTTGCGCGTCACCGACGAATTTGGCGCCATTCGCCCGTTTGCGAACGATGCCATCAAGCTGGAGCTCGAAGGGCCTGGGGAAATCATTGGTGACAATCCATTTGCGTTAATTGGAGGAACCGGCGCTATCTGGATTCGCGCCAAAGAACAGGCGGGAACGGTGCGGCTCACAGCAAAACATCCCGTCTTGGGCGCCCAGCAGTTGAGTTTTGAAATCGTCCCCAGCGCTCCAGAAGTCGTGTAGCGGTCTGCGGGACGTGCGCGCAAGCGGCGCGAGCGCCCGAGCGCATGGCGTCAAAGATCAGAAGAAGAGACCGGGCTCGCGCCCTCCGCCGGTTTGCAAATGTAGATTTGGGGCACGAGGCCAGTCTCTTTTTGATAGGCCTTGGCCATTTTTTCCTTAAATTCTCCGGCGTAACGCGCATCCACAAGATTGATAGTAGCGCCGCCGAAGCCGCCGCCCGTCATGCGCGCGCCGAAAACGCCTCTCTGCTGGTAAGCCAGGTCCACCATCAAATCCAGTTCGCGGCAGCTGACTTCGTACAAATCGCGGAGGCTGCGATGAGATTCGGCCATGCGCATTCCAAATCGCGCGATATCGCCGGAGCGGAGTGCTTCCGCGCTGTCGAGCACCCGTGCGTTCTCTGTGACAATGTGCAGCGCGCGCTTGTAGATGACCTCGGAGAGCACATCCTGATGCCGTTCCAGCTGTTCGAGGCTCACGTCCCTCAGAGCGCGAATCCCCGGCAGGACTTCCGCCAGCCGGCGGACGGCCTCTTCGCAATCTGCGCGCCGGCGATTGTATTCACTCGAGGCCAGCTCGTGCTTGACCATGGTATTGCTGATCACCAGCTTGACGGAATCTGGAATCAAGAGCGATTCGAAGGTTAGCGCGCGGCAATCGAGCATCAGCGCGTGATCTTCTTGTCCGTGCAGCGAAACGAATTGGTCCATGATCCCGACACGCGCACCTACGAATTCGTTTTCTGCTTTTTGGCAGAGCTGCGCCAATCGCACGCGGTCCGGAGACCAGCCCGACTGATCGGCAAGAGCCAGAGCCGTCGCTACTTCAATCGCGGCCGAGGAGCTGAGCCCCGCGCCCATGGGGACTTCGCTTTCAATGAGCAGATTCGCTCCGCGAAGCCGGAATCCGGCCTGCTCCAGTTGAAGCGCCACGCCGACGGGATAGTCGCTCCACGTTTTGGACGGCTGATGCGAGGCAGAATCCAAATCCGCGTCGGCCGCGGCCGAAAACTCCTCGGAGTAAATGCTGAGTTTGCGATCCTCCCTGGTGCTGACGGCGACCCAGCAATAAAACTCGATGGCCGCAGGCATCGCGAATCCGTCGTTGTAATCGGTGTGCTCTCCGATCAGGTTGACGCGTCCCGGGGCACGATAGACGCGCGGGTCCCCGCCAAATCGCGCACGAAACCGCTCAAGGATAGTCGGACGTCTCATCATCAACTTTTATCTAATCCAAACACGAGTGAGCCTGGAATGTGGAACTTGCAATTTTTTCCTGTCCATAAACATCACGTGGCCACATCCTTCGAATGGGCTTCACAAAGCTGGGAGGGTACATGAGGTCGCGGGTTGCCGCAAGCGCTTGTCCTTGGGGGTTCATTGCGGGGGATTATTGCAGGGGATAGAATGGCCGAAAGCAGGGAAAACAAGCGCGACTCTCCTGCGCAGTGAAAAAACATTGGTCTTGCCGATCGAATTGCGGAATGGAGCGCGGCGCTTTTCCGGAAGATCCCGGAATCGAGGGGGAGTCGTCCTCGGTGGCGTAGTTGCCGCGCTGATGAGCTGTTCGAGCGCATTGGCTTCCCGGGATCAGCATTCGCCTCAGCAGACGGAAGCCGTCACTATCGAAGGAACAGTCAGAGGCACGGACGGCAACCCCCTGGCGGGTGCCACCGTCGTGCTTGAAGAGAAGGGCAACCCAAGGATTCTAGAGACGAAAACGAGTGCAACCGGCACGTTCGTCCTCTCCGCGGATCACCGCGGCACGTTCACCGTGCGGGCGCAAAAACCAGGTTGCGCAGATACGGTCGTTGACGCTTTGTTTTTGTCACCGGGAGACAAAAAGCGCGTCGATCTGGTGCTCAGCCCGGCAGGATCGTTAAAGCCTGAATCTTCCGCGTCGCAGCCGGCCGCCAAGCCCTCGCCTGGCGCGATGGAATTCAAGGACGAGCCGAATTTCACCGTTGCGGGTGTCACCGACTGGAGCAATCTGGGCTTGCACGGTTCCGCGGCCAGTTCAGGAACCAGCGAATCGCTCGCCAGGGAAACGCTGACGCTGAAATCGGGCGAGCCGGAGAAGGCACGCCGGAACGCCTCAGAAGAGCGGTACGAAGCAGCACTGGCTTACCGGGACAAAGGCGACTTCGCGGGAGCTCGCGAGCAAGTCCGAAAAGCACTGGCCAGTGCAGATGACGCTGAAGGCCATCGTCTGTTGGGCGAACTTGACGAGCGATTGAATGAGCCTCTGCAAGCGGTGCGCGAGTACGAACTGGCGGCTCGCCTGGATCCCAGCGAGCAGAACTATTTCGAATGGGGAACGGAGTTGCTCCTTCACAAGGCAGCGGGGCCGGCGGCAGAAATTTTTGCGCGTGGGTCGAGCACGCATCCAAAGTCGGCAAGAATGCTGACTGGGCTTGGAGCGGCCCTCTACTCGAGCGGTTCCCCCGAAGACGCGGCGAGGCGCCTGTGCGAGGCTTCTGATCTGGAACCGGCAGACCCCGCCCCGTATCTCTTTCTTGGCAAAATTGAGAAGACTACGCCCGCGCCGTTGCCTTGCAGCGAGCAGAAGCTGGCGCGGTTTCTGGAGCAGCAGCCCGGAAACGCACTGGCCAATTTCTATTACGCGGTAAGCCTTTGGAAGCGCGAGAAGGGATCTGAAAATCGCGAGGGTCTGAAACAGATCGAAGCCCTCCTTGAAAAGTCCGCGGTCATCGATCCCCAGCTCGACGAAGCTTATCTTCAGCTGGGAGTCTTGCATTTCGCCGAAGGCAATTTCGAGCAAGCCATCGGCGATTACAGGAAAGCGATTGACGGGAACCCGCGGCTGGGGGAAGCACATCGCCAGCTTGGTCTCGCCCTCGAGCGAATGGGCCAGGAAGAACAGGCGCAGCAGGAATTTCAGGCTTACCAGCAGATCCAGAAGACAGAGGCCGCAGAAAACGAGCGGCAGCGGCGGGAACTTCGGCAGTTTTTGATCATTCTAAAAGATCACCCGGAGGCGACTCCGCCGCAGTAAAGAAAGCGGAACAAACTGCTAGTTCGGGCTACTTGGTTTTGGGCTTGACGGCCGCGACGATGCCGCTGCCTTCGCGGATGGTGAGAATCTGATTGGCACCCACATCCGTGAATCGTTCCAGTTTCTGTGTGGTAGGCCACTTCACTTCGATGAGATCCACTTTTTGGGCTTTTCCGATACCGAAATGCAGGCGCAGGTCGCTTTGCGACATCACGCTCGTGCCGCTGTGGACTTCGTCCATCTGGGCATGCTTGGCGGTCACCACGCGGACGCGGGCGCCAATGGCGGTGCGATTGCATGCGGTCCCGACCAATTTTATTTTGATCCAATTCTGTTTGTTGCCGCCGTCGTTGCGCAGGAGCGACGGCAGATCGTTCATATTCAAGATCAGGGCGTCGATGTTGCCATCGTTGTCGTAGTCGCCGAACGCAGCGCCGCGGCTCGAGAAGCGCTCACTGATGCCGGGCCCCATTTGAGCGGAAACGTCCCGGAATCGGCCGTCGCCGAGGTTTTTGTAAACGAGACGCGGGTTCTTGAACGTCTGGCCAGTGTCATGACCTTCGATCTCCGGGTAAACGTGGCCATTGACCTGGATTAAATCCGGCCAGCCATCGTTGTCGTAATCGACGAAGCCGCAGCCCCAGGCAACGTACTGGTTGTTGACGCCGAGACCGGACGCAAAGGTGACATCGCTGAAGGTGCCATCTCCATTGTTGTGGTAGAGGTTGGAAGTGTCGTCGGCGAAATTAGTTTTGAAAATGTCGAGCCAGCCGTCGCAGTCGTAATCGGCAACGGCCACCCCCATTCCGGCTTGCTCGTGGCCGTTCTCGCTATAGGCGCAACCGGCGATCACCGCGACGTCCGTGAACGTGCCGTCGTGATTGTTGTGGAAAAGAATGCTGGGCTGCGAATCAACGGCGACATAGATATCCGGCCAGCCGTCGTTATCGAAATCGTAGGAAACGGGCGTGATGGAATATCGCGGGCCGGGCTTCAAGATGCCCGACTTCTCGGATACGTCCGAGAAAGTTCCGTCGCCGTTGTTGTGATAAAGGAGGTTCGTGTCTCCCGGAAGGCCGCGCGGGCCGCACATCGTGGGAATGCCTTTCCACTGGCAAACGGGGGGCTCCGTCGGCGAAGGCGTTTTTTCGGGGTCGAGCTTTATGTAGTGGCAGACGAAAAGATCAAGGTGACCGTCGCGGTCGTAGTCGAGCCAGGTGCAGCCGGAACCCCAGCGAATCTGTTCATCGTAAACGCCGGCTTTCCGGGTGACGTCCGTAAACGTTCCGTCGCCATTGTTGTGAAACAGGATGTTGTGTCCCCAGAAGCAGCAGAAGAGATCGTCCCAACCGTCGTTGTCGTAATCGCCGATGCAAACCCCTGTCTGCCAGGCCGTGCGCGCGAGCCCGGATTTTTCCGTGACATCGGTGAAAGTCCCATCGCGGTTATTCCTGTACAAATGCGAAGTGGGAGCCTTGCCCGGTGGCCAGTTGGTGTTGAAGCGCGTCCCGTTCGTCAGATAAATATCCAGCCAGCCGTCATTGTCGTAATCGAAAAAGGCCAGACCGCTGCCTTTGGCTTCAATGATGTATTGTTTGCGGTCGACGCTGCCCCAGACATTCGGGGAATTCAGGCCCGCTTCCCTGGCCACGTCGGCGAAGATAACAGGTGAGGTTGCCGGCGAAGTGGGAACGCTCGGTTTTGGCGTTTGAGGATTCGTGGTTGCGTCCGCTTCGAGGAGCAGGGAACGCTTCCATTTCCACAGCGGGCTCGTGAGCGCCTCGAGCAGCGCGCTGCCCAGAAGAACCGAAGAAGAACCGAGGAAACGGCGCCGGAAGGGATTCATGATCGGAGGCTTTTCCATTCCGAAGATTGGCCCGGCCGGGAGTCGAGCTGGGAGCAATCCATTTGTGCCGCGGTTGGGAATTCTGCCACGTCAGGGAAACTCCATGTCTTCATCGGCTTGCCGCCTTTGGCGGAGTCTTAGGAAATGCCCGCAGTACAATGCCCTTACCTTCTTTCACGGCGATGAACCGGTCAACGCGTAGATCCGTCAGTTTGTCCGCCTGGCCGCTCGGCCAAGTAATTGGGAAAGATTCCGTTTAGGTGCGTCTGCCGAAGCCGGAAAAAATTCCGGGATCGCCCGCAAATATTGCAGCGCTTCACGCATTCTAGCCTCGCCCCATGGCGCGTTCAACCGCGAGCTTCCGCTGCGCGTTTCAGAGCGTCCGGTCGGCGAGTGAAAGCGCCAGCTGAACCAGCTGCGCTCTGGCAGCCATCGGCATGGGTTCGTGAATCGTGGAAGGCACGTCCGGCGCCCGGGACAAAGCTTCCTCAATACGATTTATGTCCAGGCCGCCGACAGCATTGCTTCCCTTGAAGCGGTTCAACACCTCCCGAGCCTTGCCGATTTCACCGGTTTGAAAATAAAAAAAGCCCAGCGTCGAATAACTGCCGGGCCATTCCGGCAGCAGGTCCACGGCGCGCTTGAAATCCTCTTCGGCTTGTGGAGTCTTTCCATCGAGGACGGAAACAAGTCCCAATCCCCAAAATATTTTTCCGGAGCCGGGGATCCGCGCCAAGCCTTTCTGCAGCGTCTCGCGCGCTCCAGCGGCATCATTCCCGCGCAGCTCGACGAGAGCGAGCGATAGATAATACTGATCGTTATCGGGATTCCGGTTGATTGCGTTCAGAAAAATCTGTGTGGCGCGGGCGCCATCGGCAAGATGCGCGTAGATGTCTCCGAGCAAAGAAAGAAACGCATCGTCCTGCTGGCCTGCTGCCGAGACTTGGCTGGCGGCCAGGAGCGCCCCGGCATAATCGCCTTTTCGGAAATACGCATCGGCGACATCGAATTTTACGTCATCCAGGTCAGGGTTCGCCCTCAATGCCTTCTGGAAATGTTGGATGGCTTCCTCATACAAACGATAACGCGCCAGCAGCACGCCCACACCGGTCTGCGTCTGGTAGTCGCCGGCGCTGATTTGATCAAGCTGGCCGATGGTTGCGCGGGCTTCCTCGAGTTTCCCGAGTTTCAGATAAGTCTGCGCCAGCAGGTAGAGTCCTTCCGGGTGGTCTGGGTTTTTCTGGAGCTGCTCGGTCAGATCGGCCAGGTCCTGTTGTGTCCGGGCCTCGCGAGAAAGGCCGGAGCGTTCATCGACGTAGTCAAAGATGTGCTGATAAGGCTGCGGACCCGATGCCGAGTCCTTCGAGAGCGTCTGAAATACTTTCAAATCCCGCTCTGAGGCCTCGGCTTGATGAAGGCCCTTCTCCACCATGGCGAGCTTGTAGTATCCCGAAGCAGGCTCGCGGCTGACCTTGACGTACTTCCTCAGCAGGACCTGGGCGTCCTCGAATCTCTTGCTCGCCACGCGGAGATCGGCCAGTTCCAGCAGGGCTTCCGGAAAGTCGGGATTGTAGCGGAGCGCCTGTTGAAAAAATTCTTCGGCTCGAGCCGGATGGCCCTGCCGCTCCTCGATGTAGCCAAGATTGAACAAGCAGGAAGCGTTGTGGGGATCCCGCTCGAGTCCAGTCTCAAAGTACCCGCGGGCTTTATCGAATCTCCCCAGACGGCGGTAGGAAATTCCCATGAAAGCGTAGGATTGCGCCGTAGGGGCGAGATCGATCAGCTTTTGAAATTCTGCAATGGCCTTTTCTGTTTTCTCCGATTTGAAATAGCTTTCTCCCAAGGCGGCGTGGAGATCGGCGCGTTGCGGATCGATTTTCAGGCCCGATTCGAGGAGAGGGATCGCGTCTTCGTAATAATTCTGGCTCATGCTCACCCGTGCCAGAAGCAGGATGATGTCGGTATTTTCTGGAGCCAGCTTGTGGGCGCGCACCAGCAAGTCCAGCGCATCCACCGACCGGCTCTGCTGCTGATAGACCTGCGCCAGGATGTAGAGCGTTTGGGGTGAGTCGGATTTCAGTTTTAGCGCCCGATCCAGTACCAGCTCGGCTTTCGCATAGTCGCCCGCGCGAAGGTAAACCTGTCCAAGGTTATAAAGAACCTCCAGCGTTTCGGGTTGCAGTGCGTCGGCTCTTTCCAGTTCAAGCTGGGCCGCGCGGTACTGCTTTTCCGAAGCCAGCAACAATCCCAGCGTGAAATGCAACTGCACGTCGTCCTTATTTCCGGCGGAAAGCTCCGTCGCCATTTTCAAAGCTTCCGCGGTTCTTCCCGCGCGCAGGTAAGCGCGGATTAGGTTCGAGCGTGTTGCATTGTCCGGAGGTCGGACTCGCTGGAGGTAAGAAATTGCCTCCACAGGTGAACCCGCAGCCATCAGAACCAGGCCCAGATTGTAGTTTCCATCGCGATTGCCTGGCTCGATGCGCAAAACTTTCCTGAACTCTTTCTCCGCGAGATCAAGTTTTTTCTCGGCGACGTAAAGGTTCCCGAGGTTGTTAAGCGCCCTCGTGGAAGCGGGATCCAGGCTTAGCGCCTTTTCCAGGGATTTCAGGGCGTTTACGTAGTCCTTTTCGCCGGTGTAGACAATTCCGAGGAGGGTATAGCCGTCAACGCTCGAAGGACTCTGCTGGAGTTCCTCCTCGATTTTCTTTTTGGCTTCTTCGACGGAGCCTTGCCCGAGAAGTTCTTCGGCCTGCTGAAGAAGCGGCGAAAGTCCCGGCGGTTGTCGGACCTCGCCGCTTTGGGGGACGGTTTTCTGCCGAAATCCTCTGGCAGGAGTAAGAATCACCAGCAGCGCAAAGAATTGGCAGAGGCGCGGACGGTTCCAGGCGCATCTGGAGGCACTCCGAAATGAAGCGCCGCTAGGCATTTCTCGACTTTCCCCCGAGTGCGTCCGAGCGCAGCTGGCGAAATCTCAATTTAGCATCTCCAGCGCCTGCTGAGCCAATTTGTGCTGCGGTTGCCGGTGCAACAACGCGAGCAACACCTCTCTGGCCTTCGCTTTATCGTTCAACAGGACGTAAAGGCGCGCCAGGTTGAGATAGGCCTGGTCATAGTTTGGAGCCACGCGGATGCAAGCCTCGAATTTCTCTTTGGCTTCGGGATAGTTCTCCTGGCGGACGAAGAGGACGCCCAGGTTATTGAGCGCGTCAGGATAATCGGGCCGCAAGCTCACTGCTTTTTCCAAATAGCTTGAGGCGCGCGGAAGCTGATCTTGCCGCGCATAGAGCATTCCTAGACTGTAATTTGTCTCCGGATTGTCCGGTTCCATCTCGAGCGCGCGGTTCAAAAGCTTTTCCGCTTCCTCGACCGTTCCCTGCCGCCGGTAAAGGTTTCCGAGGTTCAGCATCGCCGTGACATAGTTTGGCCTCAGCGTGAGGGACTGCTGGAAGTTGCGAATAGCCTCATCCGCCTTACCTTCCTGTCCGGCGATCATTCCGAGGTTATTCCACGCCTCCGGATAGTCAGGCCGCAGTTTCACCGTCTGCTCGAGATACCTCCGTGCATCCGGCAAAGCATTTTTCCGGAGGTAGAGCGTTCCTAGATTGTAATAAGCCTCCGGTTCCTCCGGCTTGGCTCGAATCACTTGCTCGAAAGACGCGGCGGCCTCGTCCAGATAGCCGCGCTGAAACATCGCCACTCCATACGTGAAGTCGTTGCGCTGAAATTCGTCTTGATAGAGCGTTCCTTCAAAGGGAAGCGCTCTTTTCATACGGGCATTTGTGGTTCCTGGCACCAATTTCAAATCTTCCCGGAGCCGCTGAGGATTCACCGCTCCCTGGTAGATCTTGACGATCATTCCGTCCGCGTTGACGAGAAAAGAAGCGGGGAGAGCCAGATCTCTGCGGCGGTCAAACAAGTAGCGATAAACGATATTGTAGATGCCAGCCACGTCCTGGGTAGCAAGCAGGTTCGGGAAGGCGAGCCCTTCCTTGAGGGCGAAGGACCGTACGGCTTGAACATCGCCGGGATCATCCACGTTAACGCCCAAAATCTGAAGTCCGCTCGCGGCGAAAGTGGAGTGTTGCTTGTGGAGAACGCGCAGCTGCTCGCGACAAGCCTCTGAAGCCGACGTCCAGAAGTGGAGCAGCACGAAGCCGCCGCGGAACGAGGAAAGAGTGCGCAGATTGCCTGGGACGTCGGGCAAGGAAAACCCGGGCGCGCTCAACGGCTCGATGAGCCAGGTCTCGACGGACGTTGGCAACGCCTCCGCCTTCTGAGTTTCGCCGGTCCCAGTGTATCGAGCCGGCGCAGCCACAAACGGCTTCGCCGCAAAAACCTCGGAGCCTTCTTCCATTTCGATTCGCTGGTTCACCGGCACCTGCTCGAAGACCTGAGTCGCCCCATTAGGCCAGCGAATGGTGGCGCGGACAGTCCCTTCCGTTTTTCCCACTCCAAAGAAAAGCTCCTTGGTGTGCTGGGACAGAAATCCGGAGCCGGCCTGGAGATATTTCGTCTGCCGGTGTCCATCGGCTTCCACCGTCACTGCCGCGCCGATTGCATCGCGATTGCTTTTTGTTCCGCGCAAGCGAAACGCAATCGAGTTGCCAATCTCCTTCATCGCGTTGCGCAAAACCCGCAGTTGCGGCGCGTTCCGGTTTTTGAGAATCACTTCCAGGCGACCATCGTGGTCCAGGTCGGCGAGTACGAACGAACGGCTATCGTCGGGAAAATCCAAGCCAGAAGTGCCCGATATATCGGAAAAGGTCCCATCGTGGTTATTCGCGTAAAAGATGTTTCGCTCGAAGCCGTTCCAAGAGGCGTCCGACCGGATCAGCTCGTTGATAGCATTCCAGCCCAGCTCATACTTTGGCGAAGACGCCTGATTCTGGGGCGAATTCGCCACAACTTGCCGCCAGAAAAAGCTCGCTACGTCATCTGCGTCGCGCCCCGCAGTCTTTGACCCTGCACTCACCGGCCCCGATATATAGCCATTGGCGATGTACAGATCTGGGTAGCCGTCGTGATCGAAGTCCCAGGCGTCCGAAGACCACGCCCATCGCCCCACATCAACTCCCGCCGCGTGGCTCACGTTCTGAAACTTTCCATTCCCAAGGTTTCGGTACAGCGAATTGCCGCGCGCGTGCTGGCGATAAAACGCGCGGATAGTCTCCGGATCTTTTTCATGAAACGCTTTTTGTTCAGAAACGCGCATGCCGGCCGCGGACCACATATTCGAGACATACACATCCTGGTTGCCGTCGTTATCGAAGTCAAACCAGCTTGCGCTCATCCCTGCGCCGACATCCTCGACGCCAGCTTCCGCGGAGACCACCGTGAATTTCCCGTCGCCATTGTTGCGGTAAAGATTGTTTCGCCCGAAATCATTGGCCACATACAGATCTGGCGCACCGCCGGAATGGAAATCACCCCAGGCGCAGGCGAAACTGTAGCGGTTGTTGTCCATGTTCAATCCCGCCGCCTCGGTGCGATCCTGAAAAGTCCCGTTGCCCTCGTTGTGAAGCAGAAAATTGGGAGGCCCATTGCGCGCATCAAAATAGGGAGCGGGGTAGTGGTATTGGTCGAGGCCCAGGTAGTAGCTGTACAAACAAAAATAAATATCGAGACGTCCGTCGCGGTCATAGTCGGCTACGGCGGCGTGCGTGAAAGTTCCTTCAGGAGGCCGCGCAAACTGAAAGGCGTCGCGCTTCAGCCGAAACTTTCCATTCCCCTGGTTCACAAAAAGAAGCGGTCCGCCGCCGCCCACGACCAGAAGATCCTCGAACCCTTTGTTCTCAAAGTCCGCGAACAATGCGCTCGCTGTGCCATCCAGCACGCCGACTCCGGCCTTTTCCGTCACATCTTCGAACGTTCCATCGCCGCGATTCTGATAGAGCCTGTTCGGAAGTCCGGGAGGCTGGCAGACGTAGAAATCATCCAGCCCATCCTTGTTGAAATCGCCCACGGCCAGGCCGTTGTTGCCGTAAACGTCGATGCCAGAAGCTCCGTCCAAAACGGTGCGCCAATAGTCGGCTCCGTGAAGCATTTGCTTCTGGTACGATTCCGTTTGCCCAAGCGCTTCTGACGTAACGTCAACGAATATCGGCGAGCGCGCCCGGCTGAGAGTTTCCTCCGCCGCTTCCCATCGAAGCACCCGCCATTCCTTTGTGGCATTCTCTGACCACTGCGTCAGCCAACGCCCAACGCGTTGCTCGCGCCTCGCCTCTCGTCCCGTGCCGACAAAGTCATAGCGAATCTCGACGCGCAACAAGGCCGGAGAACCCGCGATTTCCGCGATCCCGGTAATCTCGAACTCCGCCGTCTCGACGCGCGTCATCGGGGCCAAATAGGTCTTCATCTCCTGAAGAAAACGCTCGCGTCCCAGTTCGACGCTGGTGGAAAACTTTCTTCGAAAGACCTCAAGCCCCTTTCGAGTCTCGACGGCGGCTTGCTGTACGGGAACGAGCGAACATGCTTCGAGCGAACTCTCCAAGGCTTTCGAGAGGACATCGAGGGCGGGGGGCGCCGCCTTCAGAGCCCGGCTCCATCCATCGAGAATCCGCATGATCTCAAATGCGTATTTCTCCGTGACGTATTCATCCGTGCCCGGAACCACTTTCTGAAGAACGTCATCGAGAGGAGACTTCGCCGGATAATGCGGCGTTACCCGAAAATCCGCCAGATCGAAAGGAAGTTTCCCCGTGCCCGGAGTTTCCGCAAGTAGCGGCCGGAAGGAGCGGGAATAAAGCGGCGCCGGGAGGAAAAGCATCGGCGTCCACCCGATCCTCCGCAGAAACGTGCGCCGTGAGAAAGTGTGGTCTTCGTCTTTTTGACGGGCCATTCGTAAGATTCCCGGCTGCCTTCACTCGCCCTTCGAATGCTAGCATCGAGGAGAAGCCGTTCGAAAGACCAACCTGAGGCCAACGCGGCGTCATCAAAGCTCGAGCGGATGCATGTGGGACACTGCAGGGTGGGGATAGCAAAATACCGGGACTGCGATCAGGACTTTTCGGCGGGAGCGGGCCCGGAGGAATCTCGCAAAATCAGTTCCGCCGGAATGTGGTATTCCCGGCCTTGAGGATGGGCGGAGCAAGAGAGCTCATGCAGGGCGTCGGCCGCCATCTGCCCCAGCATATCGCGGTGGATATCGACGGTTGTGAGCGAGGGGTTGCTGTATTCGGCCAGGCGCGTGTTATCAAATCCCGTAACCGAAATGTCTTCCGGCACGCGGCAGCCTCCTTTCAGCAGCCCCTTGATGACTCCCACTGCCGTAAGATCATTCACGGCCATCACCGCGGTCGGTCTTGGCGAAAGTTTTGCGATGTGCAAGCCGGCCGCCAGGCCGCCCTCGTAGCGCAAGTCGCCGTGCACGACCGGCCCAGGTTCCATCCCCAAATCCCGCATGCAACTCTCGTAGGCTTCCATACGGGCGATGTTGGACTTCAGCTTGGGGCGCCCGGCGATGAAGGCAATGCGCCGATGCCCGCATTTATGGAGGTATTCCACAATTTGCTTGATCCCCGAGAAGTAGTCGATGCGCAGCTTGCTGACATAGCCGCGAACAGGTGCGAGGTCCAGGAACGTGACGGCGATTCTTCTTCGTTCCAGTTCCTGGATGAGTTGCGAGCTGATCTCGGAGGTCATGATCGCCACGCCGCGCACATTGTGCTCCATCATGCGTTCCGCAGCTTCACGCGTTCTCCGCGGATCGTAATTCGTGTCGCTAAGAATGGCATCGTAGCCAAGCTGACGCGCGCGCGTTTCAAAACTCTTGATGACCTCGGGGAAGAAGGGGTTCACGATGTCCGACACGATAATTCCGAGCGTGCGGCTGTCGCGCGAAGCCAGGTGGCGCGCGTGCGCGTTCGGGAAATAGCCGAGTCGTTTCACCGTCAAGAGCACCAGGCGGTTCGTCCGCGGGCCCACTTTTCCGGTCTTGTTCAAGACGTTGGAAACAGTGGCTGTGGACACACCAGCAGCTTTGGCGACGTCTCGAATGGTTAGACCCATAATGCCAGCATTTCGCTTTCCTCGACCGACTCCGAAGCTACACCAGAAGCTCGCCGATGCGAAACTCCGCAAGCTGCTGAGAGTATAAAGCAAAAAAAGTGCTTGACACTACGCAAAATATGGTGATATTAGCTGGGTTAAGCGGTTAAGTGCTCGAGTGCTTTGGGGTCGCTTAATTGGGGTTGTGCGCTTTTCGTTCATTCCGGGGCTTTGGGTTTGTCCAATTAACTGACGTTCGTGGCGCGAGGCGGAGGGCTTTGAAGCCCCATGGATTCGATCTGATCGGCGAATCCAGCGGCCTGCCGTAAGCATGAGCAACGCCGTGGTCCGAGAGGCGTTGTGGAGCGACGGCCTACGCCGCTTTTGACTGCGCGAAAAACGGCACCGTGCGGGTGCCGAGGAGGAAGTTCATGAAGCGAATGGTAAGTTCAAGGTTCATCGGGCGAGCATTCTTGGGGATGACCGCCGCATTTCTGCTCACGCTCTTGTGCGTAGCGCCGCTACGCGCTCAAGTCGATGCCGGCGCCATCCTGGGGACCATTACCGACGCTTCGGGTTCGGCCATCCACGGTGCCACCGTCACGTTGATCAACGAAGGCACGAGCGCCACTACCTCCACCACCACGGGGAACGACGGCATCTACAAATTCACGCCCGTGAGAGTCGGGAGCTATAAGCTCACCGTCACCTTTCAAGGCTTTGAAACGGTCACGAGGCCGCATGTCTCGGTCAACGTCGGTGAGAACGTCGTTGCGGATTTCACCCTTAAGCCCGGCAATGTCACGACAACCGTCGAGGTCACGGCTGCCGCTCCCGTGCTGCAGTCGCAAGACGCTTCGGTCGGCCAGGTCGTCGACTCGCGAAGCGTGAATGATCTCCCCCTGAATGGACGCAATTTTACCTTCCTTGCGCAGCTGGCTGCCGGCGTCAACACTCCTCAGGCCGACACACGTGGCAATGCGGCCAGCGGCGCTTTCTCTGCCAATGGACTTCGTCCGGCGCAGAACAATTACCTCCTGGACGGCATCGACAACAACTCTGACACCGTGGACTTCCTCAACGGCACCAACTATGTCGTGCTTCCTCCGGTCGACGCGGTCGAAGAATTTAAAGTACAGACCTCAGACTTCAGCGCAGAGTTCGGCCGTTCCGGCGCCGCAGTTCTCAACGCCACCATCAAGTCCGGCACCAACGAGTTCCATGGCGACGTCTGGGAATTCTTCCGCAACGATAAGCTCGATGCCGCGGACTTTTTTGAAAACCAGCATCAGGTTCCAAAAGGCGAACTACGGCAGAATCAGTTCGGCTTCACCGCCGGCGGGCCGGTCTACATCCCGAAACTATTTAACGGCAAAAACAAAGTTTTCATCTTTGGCGATTATCAGGGCTTGCGCCGGGTTCAAGGAACCATTCTGAGCGGCTCGGTTCCGAGCGTGGCGGAGCGCAACAGTGGCTATACGAACTTCCAGGATCTCATCCTCGCTCAAACAGGAACAGAGACGCAGGGACTCTGCTCCGTCAATGTTTCGCCGTGCCCCGCTGTCGACCTACAAACCTATTCCAGCGGTACGGTTTTCGATCCGGCGACTACTCGGGCCGTCACCGCTGGGCAAGTGGATCCGGTCACAGGCCTTTTCGCAACCAACACCGGATTTGTTCGCAGTCCGTTCGCGACCGGCTGTGCTGCCAATACATTGGCCGTTACGATTGCCAACTGCCCTACGCTAAACATGATCAATGCCAACCGGTTGGATCAAAACGCTATAGCGTTATTGAATCTGTATCCCCTGCCCACAACGAGTGCAGCTGGGTCGCTTTTTTCCAACTTCGCCAATTCTCCCAAGCTCTTTGAACACGCCAACTCCTTCGATACCCGGATGGACATCAACTTCAACGAGCAGAACCAATTGTTCTATCGGTTCAGCCTGGTGGACGACCCGCAGTTCATTCCCGGCATTTTCGGAGGGGTCGCGGACGGCGGGGGCTTCCAACAGGGCACCCAGACCGCCATCGCTGAACAGAGCGCGCTAGGCTATACGCACACGTTTTCACCGACCCTGATCAACGAGGTTCGCGCCGGGCTTAATTACCTTCACACGACACGCGTTTCGCCCGAAGCCAACGATCTGTCGAACATTCCTGGAGAGTTTGGCATCCTTGGCGTCCCCCAGCAGGCCTTGAACGGCGGGCTTCCCGCCTTCGGAATCAATGGGCTTGCCACATTGGGCAGTAACGCCTTCCTGCCTTCCGACGAGGTCACATCCACGTTCCAGCTGACCGACAGCGTCACAAAGATTTACGGCAAGCATACGTTCAAAATGGGCTTTGAGTGGCAACACGTCAAGTTCTCGACGCTGCAGCCGCCCTGGTCCCGCGGAGAATATGACTACAACGGCGATTACACCTCAATTCCTAGCGTCGACAGTGGCAACACCGGCCGCGCGGACTTCCTGTTGATCCCGACTGCCTCGACCGTGGGTGGGCCCGATTTTGTGGGCGGCGCGAGCAATATAGACTTGTCCAACATCTCTCTTACGGACAACGGCAAAAACTACTACGGCGGCTATTTCAATGATGACTGGAAGGTTGGCCGCAAACTGACCGTGAACCTCGGCGTTCGTTACGACTTCTTCGGCTTGGTCTTCGAACACCATGGCAACCAGGCAAACTTCATCCCAGCAGGCGGTCCGTTTGGAGGGGCAGCCTACTTGCTTCCTGCTTCTACCTCATGCAGTCCAGGCGTCGACCTCTCGGCGAGCTTCACTACTTTGTTGGCCCAGGACAACATCCTGTGCGAAAGTACGGATGCGCAAGGCAAAGGACTCGGAAACTCGCAGAAGAGCAATTTTGCCCCTCGTGTGGGTTTCGCCTATCAGGTCAACTCGAAGCTCGTTGTTCGCGGCGGGTTTGGCATCTTCTACAACGGCTTTGAGAACCGCGGGTTTTCACCAAACCTTGGTGAAAACTATCCCTTCCAGTTCAATTTCACTTATGGTTCGCCAAATGACGTAACTCCCATCAGCGTGAACACTCCTTTTGCGAATTGCGCGGCGACTGCCCCTGTTGGTGGGACTGCTATTTTTGAGGCTGGGTTTTCCTGCAACTCTCTGACCCCACTCGATGTCAACGCCAGCGGTTTGGCCTTGCGCGGGATTCAGTTTAATTATCAAACCCCCTATTCCATGGGCGGCAATTTGACTCTTCAATACCAGCTTACGCCTTCGCTCTCCCTACAAGCTGGGTACGTGACCTCGCTGGCCCGGCATTTGGAATCGTTCCCGGGCTCTAACGAACCCACGACCATCGCAGCCGAGAACACTCCCGAAAGTACTCTCGTGCCATTTCCGGATTTTGGATTCGGCGCGAGTTACGCAGCTACTGCCGGTATGAGCGCTTATCATTCGCTCCAGACCAAAGTCGAAAAGCGGTTTGCGAACGGGCTAAACTTCCTGTTCACCTACACCTATTCCAAGACGATGACGGACGCCGGCGACTTGCTTAATGGTGGCAGCGTTGCAGGCTTCCGCGCGCCGGACGTTCCTGGCCTTGGAATGGCGTTCGACTACGGTTTGGCGGATTTTGACATCCGCAATGTCTTCCATTTCAGCGGCGGATACGAGTTGCCTTTCGGTAAGGGCAAGCGCTTCGCATCCGACGCCTCGGGGGCTATGGATAAGCTTGTCGGAGGCTGGAGCATCAACTGGAGTTCCACGTTCCAGGGCGGCCAGCCTATAAGCATCGGGTGTCCCAGCGGTACGGCTTCTTCCCTGGGTTGCGGCGCTCTCTATACCGGGCAACCGCTGGACCTCGGACTCCACAATGACGCGAACGGGCTCTTGAGCTGGTTCGGTAATCCGGCGGCGTTCACTCAGCCGTGCGTACTGGGCGCTGGTGGCGTTCCGGAGCCCAATACTCCGGCAGGGTGCGTTCCTCTGACGGGCGCTGCCGCTTTGGGTGGCGTCACGCAGGTCCCCGGCCCGGGATTCCACAGGCTGGACTTTTCGGCATTCAAGGACATCCCGCTAAGCGAGCGCTTCCGACTGCAGTTCCGCGCCGAGATTTTCAACATTTTCAATCACCCGAACTTCAACGCTCCCAATTTCGGCGGCAACGGCGTTGTCGCGATTTCCAACTCGGGCAATTTCAACAGCTCGACCTTCGGCGAAATTGGTTCGACGCGCGATGCTCCCTACGATCCGCGGCAGATCCAGTTCGCTTTGAAACTGTATTTCTAGCTTTGCCACACCCCTCCCCGCAGAGTGCTCGTCGAGGGCGCTCTGCGGGGACCCCTTTTTTCCGGAGCTTTTCCGCTCTCGCCGTGCGGTGATAACCTAGGATCGTCGTGTTCATCGGAAGCCGTTCTGCCAGGGCCATTTTTCTTCTCATCCTGATGTGCGCGTTCGTGGTGACGGCGCGCCCGAGCCAGGACCAGCACCTCGATCAGGAGTTCCAGGCCGCTGTCGCTCAATATGACTCGGGGCATTACGCCGAAGCCGCCGCGAAGCTCGAGGCTTTGCTTCAGCAAGTCCCGGAAAGCTTCGAAGTTCACGAGCTTCTGGGCTTGGTGTACTCGGCAGAGTCTCAGGACGCCAATGCCAACACGCACCTCGAGAAAGCCGTCCGGCTGAATCCTCGCTCCGCCCCCGCCCGGACCAATCTCGCCGCCAATCTTGTTCGCCTGGGAAAGATCGATCGCGCCGGAGAGCAATTCAAGAAGGCCGCCGAGCTCGAGCCCCAAAACTTTGACACCAATCACAACCTCGGCGAGTTCTACGTCCAATCGAAGAAAATCGCAGATGCCGTGCCGTTTCTCGAGCGCGCCGAGCGTATCGATCCCTCTTCCTACGACAATGGCTACGACTTGTCTCTCGCCTACCTGGTCTCCGGGCGTCTTGCCGACGCCAGGCGGCAAATCCAAGACCTGCTGAAGCAGAAAAATACTGCCGAGCTGCACAACCTGCTCGGCGAAGTGGAAGAAAAGGATGGGAAGTTCGTGGAAGCCGCCAACGAATACGAGCTTGCCGCCCACGCTGACCCCAGTGAGAGCAACCTATTCGATTGGGGCAGCGAGCTCCTGCTTCACCGCACTCTGGGACCGGCTATAGAAGTCTTCCAGGGTGCCGCCCAGCGCTATCCCGCTTCGCAACGGCTGGCGATTGGCCTCGGGATGGCTCTTTATGCCCACGGCAACTATGACGACGCGGTCAAATCGTTATTGCGAGCGGCAGACCTGAACCCTTCCGATCCCAGCTGTTACCTTTTTCTTTCCCGGGCCTATGACAGCTCGCCGAGCCAGGCCGACGATGTCATTCAGCGCTTCCGCCGTTTCGCCGAACTTCAGCCGAGAAACGGTCAGGCACTTTATTACTACGCGATGAGTCTGTGGAAAGGAAAGAGGGCCCAGGACCCAACTCTCGATCTGCAGCAGATCGAAACCCTGCTCAAGAATTCCATTGAACTTGATCCCAAGCTGGCCGAGTCGCACTTGCAGCTGGGGAATCTCTATTCCGACCAGAGCAAGTATACCGAGGCCGTCCCCGAATACGTCCGGGCACTCGAACTGGACCCTGATCTTGGCGATGCCCACTACCGCTTGGGCCAGGCCTATGTTCGCACCGGGCAGAAAGGACCTGCCCAGGAGCAACTCGGGATTTATCAGAAGCTGCGCGAGCAGCATCTGGCCGATATCGAAAAACAGAGGGCGGAGATTCGTCAATTTGTCTATGCGGCGAAGGACAACCCGTCCGGCAAACAGTGATAGCCCCTGGGCGCTTGGCAGGAGACGGGCGGCCTCAGAGATGGCTCGAATGGCAGTCGCATCTGACCGCGTCCTTAAATTAGAAGTCTCGCTTTTGGGGTCTCTGAGAGGGCCCCGAGGGAGGAAGAGGCCCGGCGAGATTGCTTTGTGCCAGTGCTTGACTTCAGAAGATGCACGGCGTAGCTTACGCTAAGCGTTGCGTTTGCAATGACCTACGACATGCTATCAGAGTCCAAAATAGCTCGGAACCTGGGCCGTCTCGCTGGTCCGGCGGCAAGCCAGCAGGCAAGCAGCCCTTGGGAGCTAGCCCGGCAACTGGCCCGCTCGCGCCGGGAATTCTTGCGCAGCGCCGCAGGGGTCACACTGGGAGGCGCATTGCTTGGGTCCGGAATATTCGCCCGAACCGGGATTCCCCAGAGAAAAAGGAAAGTGGTGGTAATCACCTTTGGAGGCGGCGCGCGCGACCAGGAAACGTTTGCGCCGGAAGGCCAGGTGAATATTCCCCACCTGATGCGGGAGCTGATTCCGCAATCCACATTCTTCACACAAGTCGTTAACCGCGGCATCCTCGGGCACTACGTGGCGACGGCAAGCCTGGCTACGGGCGTCTATGAGACCATCAATAACTTTGCCTCGCTTCCTCCGGAACATCCGACGGCGTTCGAGTATTTCCGCAAGGATTTGAAACGCCCTTCGACCGATGCATGGGTAGTTGCACCGAGCAACGGCTTCAATCGCATTGGCGAGAGCAATCACCGCGCTTACGGTCCAGGTTTGGGTGCTCGCGTGATCCTGCCGAAGCACCTCCTGACCGCCGCGACCTCAGGCGGCGCGGACTACGAACATTTGTTGCGCGACAACTACGAGACGCCTTTTTACACGCCGGAGCTTGGCGGCAGCGAATTCGAGTTGCAACAATTGCAGATGCTGCTGAAGCTCTCTGTGGACGACTTCAAGAAACATGCCCGGACGCTTTCGAGTCCAGACGAACTCTCCGTCTACATCACGCGCCAACTGATGCAACAGCTTGCTCCTAGCCTTTTGTGGATCACCCTGCACGACATTGATATCGCCCATGCCGGGGCGTACTCGCTCTACATCGAGGGAATCCGCCGCACCGACCGCCTTTGCGCGGAACTCTGGAAGACGATCCAGAGCGAGCCGGAATACCGAAGCAATACCACGCTCTTTATCCTTCCGGATTTTGGCCGTGACTCGGACGATGATGCGGGCGGCAACGGATTTCAGCATCACCGCACCGGCGACGCGCTTTCTCGCACCACGTGGATGATGGCCATGGGCGCGGGCGTTCAGGAAGGAATCGTCATCGACCGTCCGCTGGAGTCCACCGATCTTGTGCCGTCGATCGGGTCGATCCTTGGTTTTTCTGCGGCCCTCGCAGAGGGCAAGCCCATCGCTGAGCTGGCGTAACTCCATGCTGCCTGCCGATCTCAAACGCGAGCAATTCAGCGGCTATCCGCCGGAAGCTCGAAAACTGGTCACCAGCGATCTCGCCGCGCTTCAGCGTTTGCCGCTGAGTTTTTTACCGAGCTTATTGCGCGAAGTGATCGATTACGATTTCAAGTTTCCCGCAGAGCGGAAAGCGCTCGAGAGGGAACTGGCGAATCTGAGTTCGCTCCCGGCGGAAGAGACAAAAGAGTGGTTTCAAGGCTTCGCGCAGATCAAGATTTCGCCGCAACTCGAACAATTTGACTGGGTCAATGCGCCGGCACAGTTTGTCGAGCAGCTCTCGGCCTATCTCTGGAGCACGCACCAGCTGGATGCGTTTCGCGTTGCGGCCCTGGCGTATGCGGAGCGGTTACGCGCGGCGGTGCCGCCCGAACCACCTGCGATTCCGAGGCTGGGAATCACTGTCATCGGCCGGGGTGTCACCACACCGGAGGAACCGCTTTTTCAGAAACTGCGTCCGCATGGCGTCTATTTCAGCCGGGTCCAGCCAGAAAAGGGGCTGCAGCAGCTTCTCGATGCCGTGGCTGCTCGCGCCAAAGCGCAGCCCGCAGCCCATGGCCATTGGTATATCGATGGCGGGCAAGAAGCAGCCTCTGACCCGGCCATCACCTGCGTGTCCTATCATGCGCTTGAACCGGCGCGGGCCGCGCTCTCCAGCAAAATTCGCGTGGAGATCGAGCGCCCCGGCATGGGGCCAGAGACGTTGCGCACGCTACTTGCCGAGATGCGTCCCGCGGATCTTGGCCTCGATCGGGGCACGGATCAGACCAGGAGCAAGAAGGGGGACGCGGTGCTGGATCGCTTTGAGCTGAAGGTGCTGACAGAGGGCTCGGGCACGCAGATTTTCAGCACGACGTTCGCGCAGTGGGCGGCACGCGAGGCGTTGCGTCGCGCGCAGCCGCTCACGCTGCTCGTCCGTTTCGCGCCCCGGCAGCGGCAAAAGCCGATGAACGAGATGCTCTCCGCTCTAACCGGCGCAGCGGAACTCGATCCCATGGGTTCGCTGGTCGATGCGGATTTTGGAGCGTATTACAACTGGCTCAACCAACAACGATTGACGGGAGCGGAACAATCTTCGTTTTTGGTGTGGTTCGAAAATCACGGCGAGGCTTTAGCCATCGGCCCGGCCATGCCGCGCGGAACCGAGTCGGCGGCCGCGGCCGATCTGCGGACCGTGCTTTCCTGGATGACCTGAAATTCCGAAGAATAAAATCCGCACGACGCGGGAGTATGCAAGAATTGGCGGCGAATTTGGTTAACCGTTTCACTCCCTGAACGGGAGGAAGGACTGGAAAGGGGGAAACCGGTCGACGCTGGCTCGCAGCCGGCTTTCTCCGGTACACTCTGCGTGAACTTCTATGACAAAACAACTATCGCGGCGGACGATGCTGAAGAGCGCTATTTCCGGAGTGACGGTGGCTTCCATGCCGTCCGTGGCCTGGCCGGAGCAGAAAGAACCGATTCCGCGCAAGGGCCGGATCAAACAATCGGTTTCGCGGTGGTGTTACGAGAAGATTCCGCTCGACGACCTGTGCGCCTATGCGGCTAAGATCGGATTGAAGGCGGTGGACCTGCTCGGTCCGGAGGAATACGAAATACCGGGCCGTCATGGGCTGGTCTGCAGCATGGCTTATGCTGGCGGCGGCGAGATTCCCACGGCGTTGAACCGCGTCGAAAATCACGCGCGGATCGAGGAAGGCTTTCGCAAGAACATTCCGCTGGCGGCGAAGGCCGGTGTGCCGAATGTAATCACGTTTTCCGGAAACCGCGCGGGCATGTCCGACGAAGAGGGCGCCAGGAATACGATTCTTGGTCTCAATCGCGTGAAGAAGATTGCTGAAGACCACGGCGTCACCATCTGCATGGAATTGCTCAATAGCAAGGTGAACCACAAAGATTACATGTGCGACCACACCGCCTGGGGCGTGCAGGTGGTCGCCGCGGTGAATTCGCCGCGGGTCAAACTGCTCTACGACATCTACCACATGCAGATTATGGAAGGGGATCTGATAAGCACCATTCAGCAGAACATTCAATGGCTTGCACATTTCCACACCGGCGGCGTTCCCGGGCGGCATGAACTTGACGGCACGCAGGAAGTGCAGTGGGATGGAGTGATGCGTGGAATCGCCGCGACAAATTATCAGGGCTACGTAGCGCACGAGTTTGTGCCCTCGCGCGATCCTCTCGCTTCTTTGCGGGAAGCAGTGGATTTGTGCGATGTCTAAGAGTGACCTGCGGGATCCTGAGGCTTAGGAGTTGCTCTCCGCGCTAGGAGCCGCGTGAACCCGGACGAAATCTTGCGTTTGGGCAGCCTTCGGGATGTAAATCACTTTGCGGAACATCTCGCTGCGCTGCGTCTGACCATTCCATGCGACCGCGAGCTTCTTCGCGGGGCGGAGTCGCCGCTGGCGCGGACCATCGTCCGCGGTGGAATCAGGATTGGCAATCGCTTCGCCGTCAATCCCATGGAAGGCTGGGACGGAACCCCGGATGGCAATCCCAGTGAACATACGCTTCGCCGATGGCAGCGATTCGGGCGCAGCGGAGCAAAACTGATCTGGGGTGGCGAAGCGGTCGCCGTCTGTCACGAGGGGCGCGCGAACCCGAATCAACTTTTGGCGGCTCCGCACACACAAGCAGGGTTGGCGAGCCTCAAGGCGGCGCTCGTTGCCGAGCATCGGCAGGTTTCCGGTTCCGATGACGGCTTGCTGATTGGATTGCAGCTGACGCATTCGGGGCGTTACAGCTGCCCGAATCAAAAAGGCCGCCCTGAGCCGCGCATTTTGTACCGTCACCCGCTTCTGGACCGCCGATTGAATTTGCCGCCGGACTTTCCGCTGCTCACCGATGCGGAAATCGAGAAAATCATCGAACAGTTTCACGCCGCTGCGGTCATGGCGCGTGAACTGGGCTTCGACTTCGTCGACATCAAGCATTGCCACGGTTATTTGGGGCACGAATTTCTCAGCGCCCATTCGCGGGAAGGGAAGTACGGGGGAAGTTTCGAGAATCGCACGCGGTTCTTGCGGGAAGTAGTCGAAGGAATTCGCGCGGCTGCCCGAGGTTTGCAAATTGGAGTGCGGCTTTCGGCGTTTGACGCGGTTCCTTATCGGCCGGACCCTGCGCACTCGACTCCGGGAAAGCCGGGGCCTGGGATTCCTGAAGAACACAAGCATCTGATTCCCTACCGGTGGGGATTCGGAGTGGACCAGAATGATCCGACGCGGCCGGATCTCATCGAGACGATGCGGTTCTTCGGCTTGCTGGAGGAGTTGGGAATCTCTCTCGTGAATGTTACGGCTGGCAGTCCTTATTATTGTCCGCACATCCAGCGGCCGGCGTTTTACCCGCCGTCGGACGGATATCGGCCGCCTGAGGATCCGCTGGTCGGGGTGGCGAGGCAAATGGAAGTTACACGGCAACTGAACGAGCGTTTTCCGGAACTCATTGTTGTCGGGACTGCGTACAGCTATTTGCAGGATTTTCTTCCGCAAGTGGCGCAGGCGGCGGTGGCCCTGGGTTGGGCGGACTCGGTGGGATTGGGCCGCGTGGTGCTCAGCTATCCCGAAATGCTCTCCGATGTGTTGAATGGACGGACGTTTCAGCACAAGCTCGTTTGCAGAACATTTAGCGACTGCACTACTGCTCCGCGCAACGGATTGCCATCCGGTTGCTATCCACTTGACGCTTACTACAAAAAGTCAGCGTCAGCGGAGCTTCTTAAGGTAGCCAAGGCACGACGATAGCGGAGCTCTTTGTCAAGACGAGGCCGGAAGAATCTACGATGACGATCAAAACGATAAACGAGCGGCGGAAACTTCACCGCGAAGTGCAGGGAATCGCGGCTGCGCTTCTTCCTTACCAGGCGAACGGCCAAGTGGCCGTTGCGGCATTCCAGCGGCATCTCGTGGCCACCCATCGGGCCGGATTGATGAATGCGGTCAACATGGACACCGGCTACGTCAATTACCTGAACGACAGGGAAAAACTCGAAGTGCTCGGCTGGACTCGTGAGGCGTTAGGGGAAGGCGTTCCGTTTGTTGCCGGCGCTTATATCGAAGGACGAGAGGGCGACGTCGTTTCGTTATACAGAGGGCAGATGGAGGCGATCATCGGGATGGGCGGCATACCCATCTTGTTTCAAACCACGCGGCTGCACGGAAAAACACCCGGAGAAAAAGTAGCGGCGTATCAGGCGGCGTGCCGCGGATATTCGGATGTGCTTGGTTTTGAATTGGGACGCATGTTCGCGCCGAACGGCGAGATTTTCGATAGAGACACTGTCGGGGGCTTGATGGATATTCCCGAATTGAAGGGGATGAAACATTCCTCCCTCGACCGGCTCGTGGAGCTGGACCGCCTGGCGCTGCGCGACGCGCGGCGCCCGGATTTTCGCATCTACACCGGCAACGATCTGGGCATCAATATGATCGAATACGGTTCCGACTACCTGCTGGGGCTTGCGACCTTTGCGCCAGAAAAGTTTGCGGAGCGAGACCGCCTCTGGAAAACCGGCGCCGCCGCGTATTACGCGCTCTCCGATGCGCTTCAGTATCTGGGAGACGTTGCTTTCCGCGAGCCTGTTCCCGCTTACAAGCATTCGGCGGCGGCGTTCCTCTATTTGACGGGGCGAATTCCTTCGCCAGGGACTCATCCGAGGAGTCCGGAGCGGCCTGCGTGGGAGCCGGAAATATTGCGCTCCTGCGCCGAACGGCTCGGGCTTGCCTGACCTGCGATAAAGGCGGACTCAGAACCAGTATTGGCTGATGTTTTCTTGCGTAAAATCGAGCGGCGAGCCCATCACTATTTTGCGGGTCTCGGGGAACACGCGGATTGGCCCGACGCCGGGAACGTTCATCCGATCGCGCGGAGTTTCGTGGCGGAGGATCATCGCTCCAACAAATGCAGTCAGCCGGCCCAGCTTGCCGGGATCCCACAGCGTTATGGTCTTCACGGTCTTGTTTTCGATATAGTGCCGCATAAGATTCGGCGTTGAGAGTCCGGCGATCGCAATTTGACCGGAGAGACCAGCTTGCTCGATGGCGCGGGCGATGGCGGGGGGAGCGGCGGAACTGTTTCCGATAAATCCCCGCAAGTTTGGATAAGCCTGCAGCAAACTTTGCGCCTCGACGAAGGATTGCTGCTGATCGTCATTGCCAGCAACTACGGCAACCAATTGCATATCTGGATATTTTTCCTGCTGTTGTTTTTTCATCCAGAAGAGCCAGGCGTTTAGATTGGAAGCCGTCAGCGAACCCGTGACGATGGCGTATTGTCCGCGGCCGCCAAGCTGCTCAGCGAGAACGTCCATGACGTGGCGGCCGAGCGTTTCATCTTCGACCTGACTGACAAACCAATCGCGTGCGTCCGGCTGCGCGTCGGCATCCCATGTCAGCACGGGTATCCCGTAGCGGCGGGCGCGCCGCAGTACAGGAGCGAGCGCGTTGGCGTCATCGCAGGAGACGGCCAGCACTGCCGGGTGTCTTGCTAACAATCCGGCGATGACGTCCACCTGCAGGCCCGCATCGGCGGCGGTCGGTCCGGTGTAGAAAAAATGAAGACCCAAGCGTTCCGCCTCCTCTGACGCTCCGTCGCGCGCGGAATTGAAATACGGGATGCCAACCAGTTTCGGTACCATGACGAAGAGAGTCTTGGAGTTTCGCGGCAGACGCGAGCAGCCTAGGGCGAGGAGAAGCACGGCAAACGCCAGGCCTTGGAAGACGCGGCGATGGCAGTACTTCATCGCTGATTCTCCCGGCTTCCGCGCAAGAGAACTCCGGCTGCGACTGCGACCAGAAGCAAGACCGATGTAAGAGCGTGTTGAACAAAGGGCGGGACGTCGAGAAGCAACAAACCGTCTTGAACAATATAAAACGCGGCAACACCGGCTACGGTCGCGATGACGGAAGCGGAGCCGCCTTCGATCGGCGCGCCGCCGAGGACCACCGCGGCGATGGCCATCAACATCAATCCCTGGCCCATATCGGCACGAGCGCTGGCCAGCCGCGCGACCAGCAGAATGCCGGTCATCCCGCACAGCAGGCCCTGCAACGTGTAAACGCCAAACAGGGTCAGAGCGACGGGATAGCCGGAGTAGCTTGCGGCGACACGGTTGCTGCCAATGGCGATGGCGTAGTGGCCCCACAGCGAGTAGCGCAGAAGCACGGCTGCAGCTGCGGCGGTTGCCAAGAACAAAAGAAACTCAACGGGAATTCCAAGCAGCGTCGCGTCATTCCACCACAGCAAACCGTCGGGGAAACCCGCGAAACTGCTTCCCTCGCTGAGGGCTAGCGCGACACCGCTGAAAAGAATCATGCTGCCGAGCGTGACTAAGATGGCGGAGAGGCGAAGAACGCCGATCAGCAGTCCGTTCAGAGCGCCGCATAGGGCCCCTGCGGTGAGCGCGCTTGCTTCGATGGCCGGGACCGGTAATCTGTGATGCGCGGCGATTCCCGCCGTTACTGCCGCAACGCCCACGATCGAGCCGACGGAGAGATCGATTCCGCCTGTGGCGATGACGAACATCATGCCGAGAGATACGAGGCCCGCTTCGGCGAGCGGCTGCGCGAGGAGTTGCCAATTCAGCGCCGACCAGAAGTCGCCGCTGCGGTAGCCGGCGTAAATGCAGAAAAAAAGCACCAACAAGATGACGACACCGGGCTGGAGACTTCCCGATTGGCGCAGCTCCATCATCCTTTTGCTCTTGGAGAATTTCGGCGCGGGGTTTCTGAACTTTTCCTGAGAGGCCGATGCGGACGCAGTCATGGGGAAGGACTCTGCCGGAGGATAAGTTTTCGGCCCAGCCGCGGGGTGCTGCTGAGGATTACGCCGATGAGCACGATGGCGCCGGTGGCGATGTTTTGCCAAAATGTGGCGACATGCAGGAGAACCAGCGCCTGCTGCAAAGAGCAGAGCAGTAAAACTCCGAGGAATGTGCCGAGCAGGCTGCCGCGACCTCCCAGAATATCTGCACCGCCAAGAACGACGGCGGCGATCACTGTAAGCTCGTAGCCATTTGCGGCATTGCCCTGTACAGCGCCCAGCTGCGCGGCGTAAAAAACCGCGCCAATGGCGGTCAGCAGACCGAGCGAGATATAGGCGAAGTAGACCGGTTGCCGAACGGAAATGCCGGTGCGTGCCGCGGCGAGCGGCGAATCACCGAACCGAAACAGCGCACGGCCCATCTGTGTGCGATCGAGGATCCAGGCTGCAGCGAGCATCACCAGCACCGCGGCCAGCACGGAAACATCGAGGCCGCCCCAGCGCGGACTCCCGATGGCATTCAGCCACGACGGAATGGAACTTTCCCATTCGCCCTGGGTCCATTCAAGCAGCAACCCGCGAAACAATCCAGCGGTGCCAAGCGTGGCCACGATGGGAGGTATTCGCAATTCGGCGATCAAAGCGGCGTTTACCGCGCCGAGTCCAGCGCCCGTCAATAAACCCACCGGCAGAACGATGGACGCGGGGAGTCCATGATTTCCGAGGCGCACCAGTACGACGCTCACCACAGCCAAAATGGCGCCCGCGGAAACATCGATCCCTCCGGCCAAGACGACATTCAGCATGCCGGCGGAAACGATCAGCAGCACTCCCATGCTTCTTGCCAGAAGCGCCAGGTTCACGGTGGAAAAAAATCTCGGCGCGGTTGCGGCGAGTGCCATTCCCAGTACAAGGAGAAGCGCGGCCAGTTTCGTCTCGTGGTGGTGAAAATTCAGGCGCAACCGCGCTGAGGCGCTCGAGTTCAGAGGCATCACGCTTCGCCCCGGGGCTGTGCTTGCTCTCTCAGCGCGCCTCCGTGCAGCATGGCGGCCATCAGTTGTTCCCGGTCGATTTCTGCACGCAATCCATCCATGACCAGATTGCCAGCATGAAAAACCAAAATGCGATCGGCCACCTCGAGGACTTCGTCCGTTTCCGAGCTGATGACCAGCAGAGCTGCTCCGGCGGCTGCCCACTCCCGCAGCCGAGCGTGAATTTCCGCTTTGGCGCTTACGTCCACCCCCGCGGTCGGTTCATCGAGGATCAACACGCGCGCTCCGGCCATCTGCCAGCGCGCCAGCAGGACTTTCTGCTGATTTCCGCCGCTGAGCGTTTCGAGTGCCGAATCTTGCCCCTGGCAGCGGATGGCAAAATCGGATATTCCCGCGGCCGCTCTGATGGTTTGCTTTCCCAGGAAACCCAACTGCGCGCGCAGATGCTCGGTCGCGCCAACAAGGTTTTCCGCCGTGCTGCGCCGCCGAAAAAGCCCCGAACGCAGCCGGTCTTCCGGCACATAGACCACTCCCTGGCGCATCGCGCTTCGTGGACCGGAAAAACTCACCGGTTTTCCAGCTATGCGCGATTCTCCGCTGTCAAATCGCCGCAAACCCACAAGGGACTCCGCAAACTCCGTGCGGCCCGAGCCGGTTAATCCCGTCAGCACGGCAATCTCTCGGGCGCGCAGCGTCACGGAGATGTTTTTAAATTCTCCGCTTCGCGTCGCATGGCGCACAGTCAGCGCGTCTTCTAATGCGTTTTTCCGCAGCAGCCCGGCACGATCAGGTTTGGCAACATCCTTTTCCGCACCTTCGCCAAACATCGCTCGCGCCAGGGCGTTTCGGCTGACCTCCGCTGGCGCTGCGGCGAGCGCCACGGCTCCATCTCGCAAAACCAGGTAGCGGTCTGCGATCCGCTCGACATCGGAAAGGCGATGGCTGACAAAGAGCACGCCGACACCACCACTGGCCAGTTTGCGCAGATACGTGAGCAGGTGATCCGTGTCCGCGAGCGAAAGGGCGGCGGTCGGCTCATCCAAAATGAGAATTCGTGAATCATAGGTGAGTGCGCGCGCGATGGCGATGCGCTGTCTCATGGCGAGCGGCAGATCTTCCACGTTGCGGTCCAGACACGCGAGCAGGGGCGAATTCACCTCGACGCGCTCCAGGCTAGCAGCGGCGGCACGTTTTGCGGCCCGCAAGGAATAACTCCGCCGCCCTGTGGGCTCTCCGGCGATATTCTCCGCCACCGTCAGTTTGGGAAACAGGCTCAGGTCCTGATAAATTACGGCAATCCCTGCCGCGCGTGCCTCGCGTACTCCGCCCGGAAGCGTTTTTCCCGCAACTTTGATTTCGCCGGAATCTTGCCGCGTCGAGCCTGCAAGAATCTTCACGAGCGTCGACTTCCCCGCGCCGTTGTGCCCCATGAGTGCGAGAATTTCTCCCACTTGAAGGGACGCGGAAACATCTCGCAGCGCCGCAGTGCCGCCGTAGTACTTCGAGATGCTGTTGATCTCAAGCAATGAGGAAGAAGGCATGTGGAGGCTATCTCTGACAGGAGGCTCGGGAACCCCGACCGCTGCCGGATGATACTCGATGACTGTTCCGCGAGGCAATATTTTCGCGATGTTCGGAAGCGCTCTTCGCTCCAGTCTGCCGCGTCATGTAAGATAACTACGTTCTATCGTTCAGGAATTGGCTTCGCTCGACCGTTTGTATTTGCCACCCGGAGGATTCATGGAGGCGTCCAGGCCCGCCGTGCCCGAACTGCGCTACTTGAAAGATCTTTGGGATGCCGAACTGGCCGCGAAATTTGACGAGCCCGAACTGCTTCGCTATCGCTCGAATCTTTTGGGGGCCGATCTCCGCATAACAAATTTCGGGGGCGGAAACACCAGCTCCAAGATCTTGGCCCCGGATCCTGTCAGCGGCGCTTCCACGCCGGTTTTGTGGGTAAAAGGGAGCGGCGGCGACCTTGGAAGCATCCAGCGAGGCGGCTTCGCCACACTTTTCCTCGAGAAACTGGTCAGTCTCAAGAGCCGCTATCGCGGCGCCGCTTACGAAGACGAGATGGTGGATTTTTATCCTCTCTGTACTTTCGGCCCGAACAGCGTGGCCGCTTCAATCGACACCTCCTTGCATGCCTTCCTTCCGTTTCGCCATGTCGATCATCTGCATCCCGACTGGGCCATTGCGCTGGCTGCAACGGCGAACGGCCTCGAACGTCTCGACGAGTTCAATCACCGCTTTCATCACCGACTCGTATGGGTTCCCTGGCAGCGCCCGGGGTTTGAGTTGGGGCTCATGATGGAAAAAGCGGTCAAGACCCATCCCGACTGCGATGGCATCGTGCTGGGAGGACACGGGCTTTTCACCTGGGGCGATACCCAGCGCGAATGCTATGTCAACACGATTACGATCATCGATCAGATCGGACAGTTTGTGCTTGGCCATGCCGAGCGTAAGACCAGCGCTGTCTTTGGCGGTCAGCGACACGCGACAAGGCAAGACCGCACAGAACTTGCCGCGAGCCTTTTTCCGGTGATACGCGGACTAGTATCCGCAGAAAAGCGTCTGATTGGAAGCTACAGCGGCTTGCCGGAAGTGCTGCAGTTTGTGAACTCGGTTTGGGCCGCCGAGTTGGCATTTCTCGGAACCAGCTGTCCTGATCATTTCATACGCACGAAGATTCGTCCGTTATTTGTCGACTGGAATCCCGCGGGCGATGTTGCCGAATTTCATTCCGCCATCGAGCCGGCTATCAAGAAATATCGCGAAGATTACAGGCTCTACTACACTGGCCACGCGGCCGCCGGTTCCCCCGCCGTTCGCGATCAGAACCCTACTGTCGTGCTCGTGCCCGGCGTGGGAATGTTCAGTTTCGGCAAGAGCAAGACCGAAGCGCGCATCACTGGAGAGTTTTACATCAATGCCATTCACGTGATGGAAGGTGCTACGGCGCTGGATGACGGAAGCCTTCCAGCCAAAGTCCCGCAGGCGGGAGCGGCCGCGCCGCACTCTGCGTTTACCGTGAAGCACAACTACGTCGCGCTGCCGCCCTCAGAAGCATTTCGCATCGAATATTGGGCACTCGAAGAAGCTAAGCTCCGCCGGCAGCCACCCGAGAAAGAGTTCAGCCGCCAAGTTTTTGTCATCGTTGGCGGTGGCAACGGGATCGGGCGCGAGGCTGCCATTCAAGCGGCCGAGCGCGGTGCGCACGTTGCTATCGCCGACCGCGATCTCGATGCGGCGCAGAGCGTTGTGAAGGAAGCAACGGCGTTTTGCAGCAAGGAAAACGTGCTCGCGCTGGCACTCGACATTCGCAGCCGCGAATCCATTTGCCGCGCGTTGCAGGCCGTGGTCGCCGCGTTTGGCGGCTTCGATTGTCTTATTAATACCGCGGCGCTGTTTCCCTCCTCTCCGGACGGGCGAATTTCGGATGAACAGTGGCACAGCACGCTCGATCTAAACGTTACCGCCAACTATCTGCTGGCCGACGAAGCGGCTGCGATCTTTGCCAAGCAGGATCTTGCTGCTTCGCTGGTCTTTACGAGCTCAGCGAACGCCGTCGTCTCCAAGCGAGGCAGCGAAGCGTACGACGTAAGCAAAGCCGCCGTGAGCCACCTTATCCGCGAACTGGCGGTCTCTCTCGCTCCGCGAGTCCGCGTGAACGGCGTCAGCCCCGCGGCGGTCGTCAAAGGCTCGACGATGTTTCCCCGCGATCGCGTGATCGCCTCCCTCAAAAAATATGGGATTGCATTCCGGGAAGAGCAAACCGATGACGAACTGCGCTCTCTGCTGGCCGTCTTCTATGCACAGCGAACTCTGACGCGTCAGGCGGTCGAGCCGGCCGATTGTGCGCGCGCCATTTTGTTTCTGGCTGGTTCCCAGGCTCGTTGCACCACGGGTCACATCATCCCCGTCGACGGCGGACTACCCGAAGCTTTTCTCCGTTGAACAGATGCTAGAGTCAACGGGTGGAGCTGGTGAGAGCGCGCGGAAACTTTGATACGCCTTTTCCCACGGAGCTGTATCATCGGGCTCAAAAACGCGGGTGGGAAAACATGCTGCGATAAGTTCGCGGGCACCGCCAAGTGAGTCCACTGCACCCATTGCCACCATCTGCATCGCAAGATTTCCAAGTGCCGTCGCCTCTACCGGTCCGGCAAGCACCCTTCGTCCCGTAGCATCCGCAGTGAACTGGTTGAGCAGGTCGATGCGCGAGCCTCCTCCTACAATGCGGAGTTCTTGAAACCTCGTCCCTACCAGACTCTCCAGCGACTCCAGTACCTGGCGGTACTTCAGCGCCAAACTTTCCAGGATCGCGCGCGTCAGCTGGGCTGGTCCGACCGGCTCCGATTGTCCGCTCTTTACGCAAAACGCCGCGATTGCCTGCGACATGTGTTGCGGCAAAACGAAAGAGCTGTCATCCGGATTGACCAAATGCTGCAAACGCGGCTCCGCACCCGCTTCGGCGAGTAATTCCCGGTATTCGATGTTCTTTCCCTCGCTCTGCCAGTCTTTGCGGCAGCGCTCCAGCAGCCACAATCCACAGATATTTTTCAGCAGACGCACGGTTCCGCCAACGCCTCCTTCATTTGTGAAATTCAGGCGGCGCGCTTCTTCCGTGACGATCGGGCTACTCAGTTCTGCGCCCAGCAGAGACCACGTCCCCGAGCTAATCAGGGCCACATCTCTTCCGGAATGCACTGCCGCAAATGCGGAGCCGGTATCGTGGCAGGCGGGGGCGATCACGGAAGTTCCCGAGAGAACGTCGACATTTCTGGCCACTTCCGGAAGAAGATGCCCCAGATTCGTCCCGGCATCCACAAGAGGCGGAAGCATGTGGGTGGGGATTCCAAGCCGGTGCAGGATGTCCATGGACCATTCCCGCTTGTGTACGTCAAGAAATTGGGTTGTGGACGCGTTGGTGCGCTCAGAAACAATTTTCCCGGTCAGCCAGAAATGGAACAAATCCGGAACAGTCAAGAGATGCTCGGCCAGCTCCAACGTGCGAGGTGTCAGCAGTTGAGTCGCATACAGCTGGTACAGCGTATTGAACGGCAGAAATTGGATTCCCGTGGTGCCATAGACCATCTTCGGCGTCAGAATCTTTAGTGCGCGTGCCATCACACCGTCGGTCCTCGTGTCGCGATAATGAAACGGATTTTCCAGCAGCGCGCCATTCTCTCCGAGAAGCGCGTAATCCACTCCCCAAGTATCGACGCCAACCCCATCCAGGCGATTTACACCGTGCGGGCCTACGGAATGCAGCGCACTCTCCATCTCTCGCCACAAGCGTGGCACGTCCCAGTGCAAGCCGCCGTTGTTGATTACCGGCTCGTTAGGGAATCGTCTGATTTCTTCGATGGACAAACGTCCGGAGTGGAATCGACCCAGGATGGCCCGGCCGCTCTCGGCGCCAAGATCAAATGCGAGGTATGTTGACCCGCTCTTTGCTTCTGACATATTTTTCAGGAGAGCCCGGGCCCCACCGTCCTACGCGTAACTCGACACCGCCGCCGCGTTTCGCTTGCTGCGCAGTTCGGTGATTCGTTCGAGATAGCCGCTCTTGCGAAAGGCATCCAAGGGATCTTCCGGCAAGCCGTGGGAACGCGCCCAATCGCGAATCGCCGGGCGAACATCCGTTGAGAAAGCTTCTTTAAGACAGACCTCTGCATCCACCAAAGCGCATTTCGCCTGGCAAGCGGCCAGCTTTGCGTGGTCCACAATCGCCGCCTTGGCGTACAGCTCTTGCGCGGTAGTCACCGTCTGAATCATCGCCTCGATCTTGCCCTTTAGATTGTGGCTTTGGTCAATCATGTAAGCCACATCCGCCCGCTTGCCGGTCTCCCACTCAAAATAAAAAATCTCGTGGAAGATTCTGAATATTTGATACGGATCAATCGAGCCGAGCGTCAAATCGTCATCCGCGTAGCGGCGGTCGTTGAAGTGAAACCCGCCCAGCATGTCGTCCGCCAGCAGCCATGCGACGATTTGCTCGATATTTTGCCCCTGGTAGTGGTGACCGGTGTCCACCAGCACCTTGGCCTGCGGCCCCGTCTTTTTTGCAAGTGATAAGGCCATACCCCAGTCCGCTATATCCGTGTGATAAAAGGCCGGTTCGAACGGTTTGTATTCGAGGAGCATGCGCTGGCCGGGAGCGAGCCGCTCATGAAGTTTTGCGAGGCTTTCTTCGAACCATTTTCGGCGCTGTCGAATATTCGCAGTCCCCGGATAGTTGGAACCATCGGCAAACCAGAGGGAAACGTCGCGGCTGTCCAGCTGTTTCGCCAAATCAGCGCTTTCCAGAAGGTGCCTAAGCGCCGCCGCGCGCGCCGCTGCATCCGGACTGCCCACGGAACCGTGTTTGTAAATCTGGTCCTGAAACACATTTGGGTTGATGGAACCCGGGCGCACGCGAAACATTTCGGAGAGGGCCCGGATATTCCGCACACCCGCCGCGCCTTCCGGCAAGTCCCACAGAACATGCAGGGCAATCGTTGGACAAACACCCGTCAGTCGGTGGACCTCGCCCGCGTCACTGAATTTTTCATCGATCGTCGCTGCCGCGGCGGGCTGCAGAAATTTGCCGAACCGCGTCCCGGTATTCGCGAAGCCCCAGGAAGGCAGTTCAATGCGAAAAGAGTCCAACGCTCCCAGGATAAGTTCATCCGTCTTCGCACGTTCTGTCATCCCGGTCAGCCCCTGGCGCGTACAGTCTGATCATCCATCGCGCATGCTATTCCCTTTTTGCAGCGATGTCCATTTGTGAGCGCCAAAGCACTAACAAGCACTCGGAGGGCAGTCCGCTCCATTTTACCGCCGCGTGCGTCCGGCTTTGTAAGCTCTGCGTACGTTGCCTCTTTCCAGAATTATTCAGTCCGAGTTTCGGATTCCGACCCTCAATCGAAATGAAACGAAGTGCACCTGTTGGGCACTATCTATCGGTATCCCCGAGGCGGTCGGAAGTATTGGGGATACGGTGAGTGGGGTGACCTATGAAGCGGCGCGGGCTGTTCATTTTCACAATCGCAATCCTCGTTTGGCTTTCCGCTTTTCTTGCTCCTCGGCTGGTCTTGGCTGCACCTCAGGAGCGTCCGAAGGGCGACGTGAAGTGTATGAAACGCACCGCGGAGCTTGAACCGCCGCGGGATGTGATGCCGTCGCTTCGTGGGCTGGGTGGAAGGGAAGAACAAATCGAGCCCGCTAGAAAGCTAAAGCCGGTTTGCCCGAATGGCGAAGTACCCATCACGCCCTCGGACCCTCGACACTTCATTAAAGGCAATCCGCTTCTCGGCCCTTACGCGCAGCCGGGTCCTCCTCACCCGCTTCCAGGAGACTTCGTTAACAAGAACTTGCTGCTGCCGTTCGATCAGGTCTATTGGAAGCGCGAGGGTAGCACCGCGCAGCCCAACTCCAAATCAGTTAATGGTTCCGGCGACCCACCGTGCAACGGCGTGGCTTGGTTTGGCAGTTGCTTCTTTTACGGGACGGCGTCCGAACAGCGCGTCGCTGATGGCGGTGGCATGACCCTCGAGATAGAAGCGCCGAGCGTGGTCTTGGACGGCGGCGCGGATGACAGCGGGCACTCCATCGGCGAAATCGCAGTGATGAGCCCAGGCATCGCGGGCGGGAGCCTCGATGATGTCGAAATGGGTTTCAGCGTTGCACCGAATCAGTGGGGTGATTCCCATTCCCATCTCTTTGTCTACCACTGGATCAACGGCGGCGAGACTTGCTACAACACCTGCGACTGGAATCAGGTCAGCAGTACCTACTACCCCGGGATGGATTTGACGCCTCTGGTCGGCCAGCATGTTTACATCGGCTGGGTCCAATTTCGGGGCGCCTGGTGGGCTTGGTTCAACGATCAGTGGTTGGGCTATATCAAAGATTCCGTTTGGACCTCCCCGACGTTTACGGGGACGGCTCAAATTCAGTGGTATGGGGAAGTGGCCTCTAACAACGGCATTCCTCCGAAGACCCAAATGGGCAACGGTGAATTTCCGGCAAAAACGACAGCCGCGAGCATGGCGACTCTATGCGACGTGGACGCCAAAGCGTGGGTCTGTTTCTACAGGGATCTGCAAGCCACGGGCGCAACGCACGTGAGCTACTACAACATTGTGAATCACACGAGCTTCGGTGCGGTAAGGTACGGCGGTCCCGGTCAGTAGAACCAGTATGAAATCGCCATCCCTCTTCGATTGGTATTTCATCCTGCGAGCCCACCACCAGTGGACAATCTTCCAGGCGATTCGCTATGCGTTGTGGCTTGCGCGTTAGGAAGCCAGTTCCAGACAACTGAAAATGATCCAAAACCAGTGTCCGGTTACGAATAATCGGCCGCTAGCGGATGCTGGCTCTTCAGGCTTCCCGTATTCCTAGCGCCGTCCTCTGTTGCGGTTGTATAACCAGCCCGTGCCGTCGCAACGCCCGCAACGAGTCGTTCCTGCGTTCCCTGCGCCGCCACACGCATCACATTGTTTCCAATCATCAGCGTTGAGAGCACTTCCATTGACTCCGACGCATCTCTTCCCTGCGACCATCTGTCCACACTGACCGTTGATGAGGTTTGGAGCGTATGAAACAGCACCGCATCGCGTACAGACGGCCACGGGCTTGGCTCTCGCCGCATCGCTGCCTCTCGTTTCTTGTTCTTCGACGACGGCTTTCCGTCGAGGTCGGTTCTGACTCTGGCAGGAGTGGGCCGGGGGAGGCGGCAATTCGCTTTCCTCAACAGGCGTCCTGGGCCAGTCGAATGAACAGGAATCACACGCGTACCGAAACCGATTCGGGAGAATCTGCTTCTTTTCAAGTGGCACAGGACCTCATCTGAAATATCGGGGAGACTGAGTCCCAAGACTTCACTTCACCTATCCATTTTACGACAACGTACGATCCCATTCAGCTACCGTCGGGTAGCCGGACAAGCCCTTTTGGGCCGATCCACTTGCACGATAGCCGTTTACCAGACTGACCAAAAGAGACCGTGTCTATTTACGGACCGGATCGCATAACATCACACGGGTTCGATTTTGCCGAGAGGCTGAGGAACATGAAAACAAACGTTCTCACACTCATTCTCGTCCTACTGGTGACTATCTTCGTGGGAGTACACTTCGGCGGCCAGCCGTGGACTCCCACGCGAATTGCCGCCGTGGTCATTGGACTGCCAGCGCTGGCGCTTCTGGTGTTGGCCCGGATTCAACTAGGTGGCTCGTTCTCCGTCCGCCCGAAGGCTCAGGCCCTCGTCACTCATGGCCTCTATTCTCGAATTCGCAACCCGATCTACCTCTTCGGAGCCCTGGCGATCGCCGGGATCTTTCTCTATATGAATCAGCCGCTCTATCTCTGGCTCTTCGTCGTTCTCATTCCGTTGCAGATCTATCGAGCACGCCAGGAAGGAAAGGTCCTCGAGGCAAGATTCGGTGACGAGTACCGGCAATATAAATCGCGCACATGGTTCTGACACACTGGATGACTCGGCCCACCGGCATCGTAAGTCAGAGAGCCAAAGCAAGCGTCAGAGGCGACTACTCGTACCGCAAAGCCACCATGGGGTCCATCAGGGAGGCCCTTCGCGCCGGCAAGTAGCCTGCGATCGCCGCGACAATTAGCAATATCAAGGTTGCGCTGACGAGCGTGACCGGGTCGCTCGGCCTGAGTCCGAACAGCATTTTGGAGACGAGGCGATCGCAGGCCAACGTGACAGGTACGCCAATGACAACACCGATCGAGACCAGTATCAGGATCTCGCCCAGCACCATCCAGAGCATATTGGAACGCCTCGCCCCCAGCGCCATGCGAATGCCGATTTCATTGGTCCTTCTCATTACGACATAGGACATCACTCCATAGATGCCGATGCAGGAGAGAAAAACTGCAAGCAGTCCGAAGAAGGCGGAGAGCTGGGCGATGAGACGCTGGTTGGTGATCGAGCGTGCCACCTGTTCGTCGAGCGTTGTTACGCGCGCGATCGGCAGGTTGCGGTCAATCGAGTGGATGGTTTGTTGGACGGCAGCGGCGACAGGAGCGAAGCCGCCGGTGTAGCGGACTTCGAAGTCACCGAAGCCCCAAGGGTGCTGAGTGTACGGGAAGTAATCGAGATTTACGGGTTCTTCTGCAAGGTCATAAAACTTAACGTCCTTTGCTACGCCGATGACGGTGACATCGTTCTCGGGCTTGCTGTCGTCCAAGCCATAGTGACGCCCGATCGGGTTGCCGAGAGGAAAGAGCGTCCTAGCTGTATGCTCGCTGATGATTGCGACAGTTCTTGAGGTGCTCGAGTCAGAGGGTGAGAAGTTACGACCCGCGAGCAGAGGGATTTGCATTGTCGCAAAATAGCCAGCGCCGACAACATTATGGTTGACAATGATGGTCTCGACGATATTCGTCCCTGGCACGACGACTTTCGAGTTCCAGCTGCCTTCGTGGAAGGTGAATGCTGAGAAGCTGGCGGCCTTCACGTTTGGCAGTGCACTGACGCGCTCTTCAATCTGCTGATTGAGTGCGACTTCTCGCGGGTCGCCAGGCGTATATCCTGCGGAGCTTGAGTCGATTTCGAGACGCAAGACGTTCTCCTTATTGAAGCCAATGTCGACATTGTTCAGGTTGACGAGACTGCGAAGAAAGAGTCCGGCTCCTACCATGAGGACGAGTGAGAGCGCGACCTGTGAAATGACGAGGGCTTTGGCGAGCGGATTCTTCTCGCTTGTGCCCTGTGGCCCGCGGCCGGCCTTCAATGTGTCCGTAAGTTGCAGCCGCGTACCGCGAAAGGCGGGGATAGTGCCAAAGATCAACGCGGTAGCGATAGTCACCGCCAACGTGAACAACAGCAGCCGGGTATCAATGGAGACATCAAGAGGTATGGTGTCGAGGCCGCCTGAGACCATCCGCAAGAGAAGGCGACTAGCGACTGACGCCAATGCGACACCGAGCACGCCACCTGCGAGAGCAAGGACCATGCTTTCAGTAATGAGCTGACGGATAATTCGGGTACGCCGGGCTCCGAGCGCCTGGCGGACAGCCAGTTCCCGAGAGCGCGCAGTCGATCGGGCAAGGAGCAGATTAGCGATGTTGGCGCAGGCGATGAGCAGGACAAGGGCTACGACGGCCATCAGAATCTGGAGTGGCTCTGAAAATTGCCGTCGAAGCGAGGAAAGACCCGTGGCCATTGGCGTCAACGAGATCTTAGTCCTATCTAGTTTTTGCAGATTTTCCTGACTGAGCTTGGCGTCGGGAAATCCGAGAAGGATTTGCCGGAAGAGCAGATTTACATTGGATGTGGCCTCGCTGATGGAGATTCCGGGCTTGAGACGGCCCATGATAAGGAGGGATTCCGAGAAATTGTCTTTATATCCGCCGTAGTTTGGCGGGACCTCCTTGACCATGGAGAGCGGAATCCACATATCCGGAGCTTCGCCCACCTTGGTCCCGAAGAATTCGGGCGGGGCAACGCCGACGATGTTGTAGGTCGTGGCACCGAGTTTGAGCTTGCGGTTCAGGACGTTAGGATCTCGTCCGAGGCTGCGCTTCCACCAGGCATAGCTGATGACGGCTACGGGGTGATCGCCTTCTGAGTTATCGTCTGCATCATCCAAAGTGCGACCCACAAATGCACTTACGCCGAGGGTGGTGAAGTACGTGCCGGAGACAAGCTGGACGCTCATCGGTTCTGATTCGATTCTTTCCTCGACGAAGCCGTGGATGTCGTTCGTCAGGCTGAAGATCGCGGCGGTGTCGGAAAAGACTTGGTTTTCTGCGCGCATTTGGCGGTAGAAGGGGTAAGAGTAGAGTTGGGTCCTGGCGAAGTCGTCCGTGATGCCGGCAATGTTTCCTTTCCCCAGCAAAATGAGCTGGGCGGGATCTCTTACGGGTAAGGAGCGCAGCATGACGGCGTCGAGGAGGCTGAAGATGGCGGTATTGGCGCCGATGCCTAAAGCGAGCGAGAGCAGTGCGACGATGGTGAGTGCTGGGCTGCGCAACATGGCGCGGCTGCCGTAAGCGATGTCCTGGACAAAACTTTCCAACCCGTCCCATCCCCACGTCATATGACTTTTCTCCTTCAAGACCGTCGCATTTCCGAACCTTCGTGACGCTGCCTGGCGAGCCTCCCTTGGCGATAGCCCTGCCAGGATCTGATCCTGCTCTCTGAGTTCGAGGTGCAGGCGCATCTCTTCTCTGAGGTCTGCGTCAAATTGTCGGCGACGCATTAGCATCCAAAGCCGCCTTGGAAGTTCCCTCAGCCAATCCATGGAGATCGACCTTTCAAGCTGACTGCATCACGCGGGTGATGGCTCGGATCACGCGCTCAAACCGGGACAATTCCGTTTCTAATTCTTTAGGACCCGCTGCTGAAAGCTGGTAATACTGCGCCCGGCGGTTCCCAGCCGTAGTTCCCACTTCGCCTTCACCCAGCCTTTGATAAGCATCCGCTGAAGAGCCGGGTATAACGCCCCTTTTTCCACTTGAAGAACGTCTCGGAGATTCTCAGGATAGAGTCTCGGATCTCACAACCGTGCATTTCGCCGACACGTGCAAGCGTCTTCAAAATCAGAAGACAAGGAGTTTTGGCCGGAATCTCGTCTCGACGCAAAAGACGCCTCCTGTCCGCATGCCGCTGCCATAGTTAGACTATGGCAGCATCCAACAGTTAGCAGTCGCGGTCAACAAAAATAGAGAATTTTCGCGCTTAGAAAGATACGAATGGGGATTGCCTCGATGCTCATTCCTTGTCGCTAGAGTTCTTTTGGTTCTTGCACGTCTCGCTCCCATAGCAAGTTTCTGAACCTCCTCCATGCGGAGCAGGCTCCGGTTTACCGCGCTAGGGGCGGGATTTTTCGGTAACCCGACTTCCCAGACAAGTGGAAGTCAATTTGGGAACACAAGCATGTTTCAGAGGACTAATCTTGAGTCCGGTAAACACTGGTTGCTGAGCGCATTGGCCGGAAGGCAACAGTCGAGCCAAGGGTCACTTGGCCGGAAACGCGGCTATTCGGCCAAGCGACGAGAAGCCCGTTCTGGACCGAACCTCCGCCGCCAGCCTTAGCTGTATCTTGCGACTGACGATCATCAAAACTTCAACTTCTTATTTCGCCTGCGCTAGACCCGCAACAACCGCGGCAAGTTTATCGAGTATCTGAATCCAGCCCTCTAGTTGACCGCTGTTTCTTGCGTGCTCCATGGTTTCATTTCCAATCAAGGTGACTTTCGTCTGGCCGTTTCCAAAATCCTCAAAAATAACCACGTCGTTCGCATCCTCAATGGCTTCATGTTCTATTCCATAATGCCGAGGCTCAACCTTGTTTCCCTTCGAGTCGGAAAAGTACATGGAGTAAACGATCTTCTCGTGCAGAACAATCTCGTGGTATTCCGCACCATTCCAGAACTCCTGCCCATCCGGCGCTCTCATACAGCAGAGAAATTTTCCTCCTACGCGAAAATCCATCTCGCAAAAAGGCGCAGTAAAATCCTTAGGCCCCCACCACTGCATCACATACTTCGGGTCTGTCCACGCCTTCCAAACCAATGCGCGCGGGGCATCAAAAACTCTAGTGACAACCATCCGCCCTGTCTCGTTAACCGTGTTTTTTGCCATCTCTGACCTCTTCTTTTTTCATTTTATTCACAACCACGTCCAACTTGTCGAAACTCTCTTCCCAGAATCGGCGATAGCTAATCGCCCAGTCGCTGACTGTCTTTATCGCCTTTGGCCTAAGCGTGCACACGCTCTCTCTTCCACGCTTCGTCTTGATCACAATCCGCGCCCGCACCAGGTAGGCAATATGTTTTGAAATCATCTGCTGCGAGAGTGCAAACGGTTGCGTCAATCCATGCACAGAGGCAGGCCCATGGGAGAGCCGTTCGATCATCGCCCGGCGGGTTGGATCAGACAGAGCCGCAAATGTTGTATCTAACTTATCCACAACCGTATGGTAGTGGATTATCAGTCGATGTCAAGTGTGGATTTTGGAGTACCCGATTTCTGTTTCCTGATCTCTCCTGACACCTGCGCTAATGGATGCTTCCCCATGCGCCGCCCCAGCACAGGCAAGGCGCATCGTCTAGGTTCGTTTGACGTCAATCGAATTGCTCGCTTACGCTCTTTTGATGTCAGGCAGCGAAGACAATAAATCTTGGTTCCGCTACCGCGATGCGATGAGTACCAGTACCAAACTGATGCAGCAGGACGAAAACGAAGAGGCTTTGTGGCTGTTGGATGACGCGATTGGAATGGCAATACGCGAGAACGAGACCCGATGGGTGCTCACACTCAGCCATCACGCCGCCGCTATCTCGAACTTTCTTGGAAGCCTGTCACGAGTCAAAAACTATTACGAAAAATCTCTGACCTTCAATCCTGAAAATCCGCGCGCATTGGCGGGTTTAGCGGATGTCCTAAAGGAGCAAGGCGAGTTTGAACTGGCAAAGGGATACGCTGCGCGGTGCTACCGGGCGCTGATAGAAGGCGACGACTTCCTGAAAAAGGAGCGGCTCGAAACGCTCCTTAAAAGTGGCCAGAGGCCGCCGAGCGCTAGGCGGTGCGCGGCGCTATTCGTTTGCCGGATTTCACTGTTTCGGTTACGCGACAAACCACGACAATCCAGGAGTTGGCTCCAGTCTAGAAATGCTGTACAGTCCGGCGGCGATCCATTTGTCAGCGGGCTGTTGCGGTGCTTACTAGGGTGACTCGAATTGGCAATTAGGACTTTGAGCGGACACGCTGTGTCCGTCTGGCAATGTTTGATCCCGCTTGTGGTGCTGACCACGATCTGTACAGTTGGACGGTGGTTCCTTGCGGTTCATGGACTCGGCGCGCCTGGAGCAGTCGAATTGCTTTGGACTTTCGAGTTTAGGATCGTATTGGCTTGGTGGGTGAGTGTTGACAGGCGAATCCGTGGCTTCAGTCTACCTTTTGAATTCGATGCTCTCGTTTTCTTTGCTTGGCCCTTCATTGTTCCATACTATTTATACCGGACGCGTGGTAGGCGAGGTCTATTCCTGGTCACGGGCATTTACGTGTTGTACTTGCTGCCGTATTTGACGGCCCTGATTGCCCGCCTCGCGCCTGTCCGGTAATGCGACTGCCCGGGATTCAGGCGATTTTTGTCAGAGAACAATCGAGCGGTATGCTGCGCGTGGGGTTCTCTGCATCGTAAAAAACAGGCACAGTCATGCCCTCGTAGAGGGAGCACGACGCATCGTTGCATTGGCCAGTGATAAGTCTTCCGTCAGCTAATCGAAAGTAGTACTGGATGGACTGGGTATATTGTCCATTATTCTGAGCGGTTATATAGCCTGTGGCTTGCTCTCCATTCGCCAAGATTCTCCTTTCGCGGAATCGGTTGCGAAAGAAGGCAAAGGAGTATCCATAAACGACCGCCATCGGCGCAAAGAGCATCCAGTCCATCGCTTTTCCTTGAGCAGAGTGCGAGTTGCTGAACGCACTCCACGTGGCTGGGAGGCCGTAAACCGTGTACAGGCCAACCACAACCAAGGCAAAAGCGAAGTAGCGCCGCCCTTTCCACGTCATTTTCAGTTTTCGCGGACGCGGAAGCGCAGCCAATTCTGGATACTCCTTTTCCTTAAATACTATCGTCTTCGATGGGACATCCGACGATGACTCCATCTCGGAAATCGTAAGGGCCCCAGTCTTCTGATTAGCGGGTTGAAACGACAAGTTTTTTAGCCGGTGTACTTGGTATAACGCGGAGAGTGCGTAAAAAAGGGGCAACGCTGAAAATGCCAGCAGAATCGCTACCCATGCCCATCCCTCGCGGGGATTTCTGACGCGCACCACCACCGCGAAAATCACGCCGAGAATCACAAGGAAGACACTGACCCTAATCGTCGAAGACAACTCCCGCCGCGCGATTTCGTGATTCCAACCGCAGCGAGAGCAATAAAACTTGTAACCGTCCATCAGGCTTACTCTCACAGCCGGCGACGCGCAGTGCGGGCAAATGACCTTTGGCATACAGAAAATGTAATACAAATCGATGGATGGAGGACACTTCCGCTACAAGCGTGCACTGCTTGTTAGACTCGGGTACCTTCCAAGTCGTTACGGGGACCTGGTTTTCACAGGGCGAGGCAAGCAACCCGCAGTCCACTATCTCTCTACCGCCACGGAATCCTGCTGACCCCTTGCCTCAAGGGATGGTGAGCGTAACCGTACCCACGGGGATGGTCAGGTTAGACGTCGTCGCTTGCACCTGAACATGCATGACTACCGAGCCCCCGCTTCCACCCCCTCCCCCGCTACCACCACCCCCACCACCGCTTCCTCCCGATCCTCCCGAGCCGCCCGTACCACCGCCGCCACAGGAGCTGAGGAAGAGCGAGACTAGGATCATTAACCCGAGGCCGGCGTATGCTGTGGTGTTCCGTCGTGCCCGCCCTGCTCCCGCCGACGCATCGTGGAGACGCCGCCTCAGGAATCCAGGTACGACCAGCAGAGATGCAAGAATCGCGAGGCCAACGGCCGTGGCAAGGGCCTCCCTAAACGCAAGCAGCGGCAGACGATCCTGCCGGCGCGCGGAAGGCATTGCAGGCAACGAAGGCAGACTAGTCGCAGAGGTCACCGATACGGTGAGCGTGGTGCTGACTGCGCCATTGGCCGGCAGGGTGACCGGAGAGGGGCTTGCAGAACAAAACATGTCGCCGACATCATTGCTGCAAGTGAAAGTGAAGTCGCCGGTGAAGCCACCTTGCGAGGTCAAGGTGACGGTGAAGTTCGTTTGAGTGCCGACCGAAGCGCTGACGGAGGTCGGGGAGATGGAGGCAACTACATTCCCAACGGTCAGTTGAATGTTCAGAGAATGCGAAAGCGAACCAACCTGGCCGGTGACGGTAACAGTGTAGGCTCCCAGCTTGGCATTCTGCGTAACCACCGTGACCAACTCACCCAAGCCCACACCGAGGGTTGGAGCCGGCAATTGGCATAGCACCGACGGGTCAGAGGTGAAGCAAGTAATGGCGATTGGTTGGCTGTTGTTGATGACGGTGGAAGAGTTCAGGAAGAAGGAGTTGGTGGCCGTGGACAGCGTCGAGAGCGACAATGTGGAAGCGCTGAGAGAAAAATCTTCTACGGAGAAGGAGGAAGCAGCAGATTGCGTAAACACGCCATCGGTGGCGACGATTTGGAAGGGATACGTGCCGACGCCTAAGGAACTCGGAGCTGTGACCGTGAAAAACTGGCCGGACTGGCCGCCAGCTGGCAAGTCGATCGACGTCAGTCCGATGTTGCATGTAGCCCCGGCAGGCAAACCCTGGCAGGAAAGGGTCAGATCCGAGGCGTAACCGGCGAGGCTTGTGACGCCGACGGTGAAAGTCGGCGTGGTCCCACCCGGGAGGGTATCAGGCGCGAAAGGTGGGTTGACGTAGAGGGAGAACCCTAAGGGAAGGGCGGGATTCGCGGCATATCCGTAGACGGTGTGGGCTTCGGCGCCGGACTGGAGCTGAATGGAAAAGACACGGTTGGTGTTGAAGTTGGCGGCGATTTGAAAGGGCACGTCGAGGGAGGACTGGCCCGCGGGGATCGTTACGGTGGCGGGAATGGTGATCGCGGGATCGCTGGCGACGAGTTGTACGGAGGTCGCGTTGGCTGCCAGCGCCTGCGTGATGCGCAAAATGCCGTCGCCCTCAACAACAGGGTTGGCAGCCAAACGAGCCTGGAAGGAAGGTCCCGGAACGGCCGGGATGACGTGGAAGGAAGAAGTCAGGCTATCGAGTTCAATCAAGTCGGCGCGGCCGTCGCCATTGACGTCCACGGCGACAGCGGGAGCATAGAGTTTCTTGAGCGGGAAGGCGATGTAGCTAGGCGTGAAGGTGGCATCGCCATTGCCAAGCATTACCTGAAGGTAGCCGTCGGGAGAATTGCGCGCAGCGCCGGGTGTCTGAAATGCGGCAATATCCAACTGGCCGTCGCCGTTGAAATCGGCGAGCATCGGCTGGAGCCCCTCGCCAAAGAAATAGTGGGGATCGGGGCTGCCGGCATAGGGCTGATAGGTGTTGGTGAGCCTGAAGGAGCCGTCGGGCTGGCCAGTGTAGATGTTGTAGAGCAGACCGGCGGCGTAGCCCCACTGTATTTCCTGATAGGACAGCTCGACGAGATCGGGCAGCCCATCATGATTGAGATCGCCGACGGCAAACGGCTGAATGTTGGGAAGGACCATCTTTGCGGGCTGGAAGGTCCCGTCGCCGTTCCCGAGGAGTTCGAACAAAGGCAAGGGATTCGGCACCACATTGACGAAGACCCACACCAATACATCGAGGTTGCCATCGTGGTTGAAGTCGCCCACGACAATGTGCTCGGCCCATCCGCCATTGTTGGGCGGCGGATAGTAGGTGATGGTGGCGCCTTGCCGGAAGGTGCCGTCGCCATTTCCGAAGAATGTTGTGAGCGTCTGCACCGAAGAATTAGGCAGCGAGCCCGGCTGAGCGCCAGCGACGACGAAATCCAGCTTGCCATCCTTATTGAAGTCACCCACACCGATGATTCCTTGCGCGCCGGGAGCCGCGGTAACCACGGCTGGGGCAAACGTGCCGTCGCCATTATTCTTTGCGTAGACGAGCGCCGGGGAACCGCTGGAGAAAATGGAGCCGATTTCGAGGAAGTCCGGCTTTCCGACATTGCGGAAGTCCGCGAATACGGCGTCGCCGGGCGTGGTGCCAAAGTTGGCGATGTCGATTCCCTGCGGCGCGGCAAAGTGGCCAGTGCCATCGTTCAGAAGCGTGGACAGTCGCCAGGGCGCGCCAGCACTTTCTGGGAGCATGACCGTGGCGAGGTCCGGGTGACCGTCTCCGTTCAGGTCGGAAACGATAAAATAGTTGTCTGCAGGAGCGTTAGAGGTACCCGTACCGCCGCCCGTCAGGTAGCCGACGTAGCCACCCTGCGGCGAACCGTAGCCTCCCTTTCCATCGTTGAGGAAAACGGTGGCGGAGTCACTGTCCTGGTTTGCAGTCACAATGTCCGGTTTGCCATCGCCGTTGATATCGGCAACGGCCAAGGCAAACATGGAGGTATCACCGCGATAGACTTGCGGTGGAAGCAATTTGCCGGTGCCGTCGTTCAGCAGTACGGTCAACAAGTCGCCGGCAGGTTGTCCAAAGAACGAATCGGCGATATTCAGGACGCCGCTGATGACGAGGTCAGGAAATCCGTCGCCGTTGACGTCCAGGACGGCGGCCGCGCCGGGCGCGTCACCAAGGCCCACAGTGGCATAGTTCAGGGTCTGGAACGTTCCGGAACAGTCTCCCTTGTAAATAAATGCTGCGCCGAAATTGAACAGGACTACGGCGTCGGGGCAACCGTCGGAGTTCAGATCGCCGGCGGCAACTCCGGTGATGAAGGCGTCGGCCGGTGGAAATCCATAGATCAAAAGCTGAGAGCGCTTGAACGTTCCATCGCCCTGGTTGATGAATACCCACGCTTCGGAATCGTTGCCCGGGTCGGCATAGACAATGTCGGGCAGGCCATCCTTGTTGAAATCGGCGAGCGCCATGCCGATCACGAAAGGCATGTCATAGGGATCATCCGGGGGAGCAGAAATGGGGAATCCGAAATTGCCGGAGCCATCGCCGAGCAGAGCGATGAAACCATTGACTTGAGCGGAAGCCACGGTGCCGGCGACGATATCGAGGTGCCCGTCGCCATCGAGGTCGGCCACCGCCAAAGTCGTGGGCGGCCCCGGAACGTAGTATTCCTTTTCCGGCTGAAAAGTCCCGTCTCCGTTGCCGAGGAAAACGCCAATGGTGCCGCTGTCGGCTTCGGCGACGACCAGGTCGGAAATGCCAATGCCGCGCAGGTCGGCGGCGGCCACGGCTACCGGCGCTTGTCCTAAGAGCGGAATAATCGTCGGCAACTGGGAAGTTCCGTCTCCCTTTCCGAGGTAGAGCCACAAGGTGTTTGCGCCGCCATTGGCAACGACCCAGTCCTGGTGACCGTCGTGATTGAAATCGGCGGTGGCAACGCCAGAAGGAATGAAGCCAGCAGGGAGCGCGTCGCGAAGCGCAAAGCCAGGCAACGGTGGGTTCGAGAGCGCCTGGGCTGCTGGGCGGCTGTTCGAAGTAGAATCGGGATTCGCCGGTGCCAGGGCGAGGCCAGCGCCGGGCCGATTGAAGTATTGCAGGTAATCCGACCCCAGCCGCGATGCGAGCTTCCATCCGAGGAAACGCACTGGTTTGTTGTACGGATGGTGGTCCATTCCCGGTATTGGCCGGAGAGCCGGTTGCGAAGCGAGATTTGCGGCCTGGGGACTGTTGGGGAGAACGGAAAAACTAACCGCGTTCGACGCGCCGCTCCCGGGGTTCACGACCGTGACGCTGACAGTACCGGCGGTCGCGATGTCCGTCGGAGGGATTTCCGCAGTAAGCAGGTTCGGGTTCTGCACGTACGTCTGGCGCGCCTGGCCGTTCCAGGCAACTTGCGTGCCGGGGGTGAAGTTGCTGCCGCTCACGGAAAGCAGAAAGCCGAATCCGCCGGCGAGAGCGCTGGCGGGGCTCAAGGCAGTAATGACCGGGCCGGGCGCGCTGAACGTAAAGCTCAGGGTGTTGGAAGTACCGCCTCCGGGCGCGGGATTGACGACGGCGATGGTAATCGTCCCCGTCCCGTCATAAAGATTGAAGTCTGAGGCATCAATTTGCGCAGTCAGCTGGGAACTGCTGACAAACGTGGCCGCGCGAGGTGCGCCGTTCCATTGGATGGAGGCGCCGGGGACAAAGTTGGTGCCCGTTAAGGTCAAGGTGAAGGAAGGGCTGCCGAGGACGATGCTGTTCGGCGAGACCGCGGAAAGCGTGGGGATGGGATTGCTTTGAGCAACCGGTGGGGGGGTCTGCCAGACAATGCCGGTGTTACTCCCAACAAATTGTCCGTCGTAGCTCCAAGTGCTGCCGAGAGTGGGTGCAACCTGAATGCCCACGGTGGCGGAGCCTCCCGCGTCGTAAAACGCACAGTTGTCGCCGAAGGCGGTGTTGGCATAGTTGAACAATACGTTTCCGGAACCCTCTTGAAACACAACCTCGAACTGGATGGTGGCGTTGCTGTCGGTCCGGCAATCGTAGTGACGGACATTCCGCCATTCCACGACCAACTGGCGGTTGGGTGCCGCGCCGAGCGCTGCCCAGAATACGTTTTGATTGGTGCCTTTGACCGGATACAGGTCGTCCCAGAAGGGAGCGACCAGTGTCTGTACGGGAAGGTCGCGGGACGGGGTGTCGCCGTCAGGAATCGGGAGAGGGTAGTTCACATACTCGCCAAATGCGTTGGTGAAACTGATGATGCCGTTACTGCTGACGTAAAGCGTCGAGAAACTGCCTCCACCAAACGCAATCGGAAAAGGCGAGGCGACCGTAGCGATGTCGTCATCACCGAGATTGAGGTTGGCGCCGGCGAAAGAGATGTAGCTCGAAGATGCCTGGGTGGTGTAGCCGTAGTTCTGCAAGACGGAAACCGCGATGACATCGCCATTCGGAAAGGTCAGGGTGTAGTTACCTAGGGCAGTCGGGGTCCAAGAGGCGGTGTAAACGCCGTCGCCGGCGGCTAGGTCCGCGCCGGTTCCATCATCTACGAGCGTGATCGTCTGACCTCCCGGAGCAACGGTGACCTGTACTGTGCCGGCGGGCTGGTCGCAGTTGATGTTCAGCGCGCTCAGGGTGAGGGGTGTTCCGACGCTTCCGGAGATTTCGCTAAGCGCGGGCTGCAAGCGTCCGTAGACGGGCCGATTCGCGCAGGTCATGGAACCGTAGGCGTTCAAGCGCTTGCCGGTTATGGTTGGTGACAGCACAGCGAGTGAATCCCCGCCGGCCAAGAGAAGATTCTTAATCGATCGCCAGTCGCGAGTGGGATCCTGGGCTTTGAGGAGGGCGGCCACGCCGGTTACGTGCGGGGTCGCCATGGAAGTGCCGCTGTCCAGGGAATACGTGTCGTTCGGCGTGGTGCTCAGAATATCCACGCCGGGCGCGGCCAAATGGACGGTATGCCTGCCAACGTTCGAGAAGGCCGCGAGAGAATCGGTGCGATCCGTGGCGGCGACGGCGAGCACGTTGGGAAGAGGGATGTTCGCGGGGTAGGTCGGGAGAGAATCGTTGTTCGTGAAATCGTTGCCCGCCGCAGCGATGAAGAGGATGCCGTCCGCCAGCTGAGCGGCGACGGCGTCTTCCAGGGCCTGTGAGAATTCGACGCCACCCCAGCTGTTGTTGGTGGCGATGATGTTGGTGCCGGAATCTTTTAAGGACTTTATAACTTCGAGGCATTCGATGGCCCCACCGACGGAGCCGGTGCCGTCCGAACCCAGAAACTTGCAAGGAAGAATTTGCACCTGCCAATTGATCCCGCTGACGCCCTGACCGTTGTTGCCCAGAGCGCCGATGGTTCCGGAAACGTGCGTGCCGTGGCCGTTGTCGTCCATCGGGTCGCATAGGCCATAGACGGCGTTGAAACCGTGCGAACCCGCAGGGCAGGTCAGTGGATTGCCGTTAATATCGAAGCCCTGGAAGGTTGCTGCGGCACTCCAAACGTTTTGCCCGAGGTCCGGGTGGGTGTAGTCCACACCGGTGTCCACTACCGCGACGACAACGTTAGAACTGCCGGTGGTCAGACTCCAGGCTTGCGTGGCATGAATGTCGGCGCCGGGAGTACCGCCCATCTGCCCCGTGTTCTGCAAATCCCACTGGGAGGAAAACAGGGGGTCGTTAGGAGTCGTGAAGGCGCGGACAATATAATTTGGTTCAGCGTAGAGGACATTAGGGTCTTGCCGGTAAAGATGGATGGCTTCGCGAACACTGGTGCCCTGCACGCGAACGCGTTGGAGACCTGTGACGGCTTGCGAGGTGCGGAAGACGGTGGCCCCGACACGGCGATGCAGCGCGGCTTTCGTCGCCGCTGGTACACCCGGACGAAACCGCACCAAAACTTCTCCGGGGACGTATTTCTCATCTGAAGATCCGGCCACGCTTGCTCCGACTTGCGGACGCAGCCGGCGAACTGAGGTACGGAGTTGGGCAGCGAGAGGGAAAGACAATCCGAGGACAGTGGCAGCAATTAGCCAAGGGGCCAGACGGACCCGACCGGAGAAAGGTTGCACGAGACGGCTCCAGAGACGTTGTATAGGTCGCAAATGATTCGGGGAACGATGAAAATATAGCGGCTGATAAGAGTCTAGTCAATTGCGTGCTGCCCGTGCTCATCCTTGACGTCGTGGATGGTGACATCTCATTTATGGAAGTGCTCTATCGCCCGGATGTTCGACAGAAGCTTCTCGCTTTGGGTTTGCAACTGTAGGTTGACAACATTTCATGGCAATTAAAGCGGCGGCACAAAGTCAGTGCCGTCCCGAAACGACAAACTGAGTCGATTTCGGACAGAATGCCAGACACCGCTATCCGGGAAATCGGTGTCCAATGATTTGGAAGGGAAAAACTCCTGGATGAAGCTCAGACCTCGATTTATCTTGGCGCTTGTCAGCATTCTCTCTTGGTCATTCGCGGCTGTGGGAGCCCGCTCTGACCAGGAAGACCAGCTAGTTGGCCGCAGATTAACATCGCTGTCCGCATCAATGGGCGGTCGACCGATTGACTGCGGAAGCACGAGCCTGAACAAACCGGATGCCAAGGTTACAGCTTGCGCTAAGGCGGCGTTTGACGACCACAAACCTTTCCGCGTCTTGTACTTCAGTACGTTTGGGTTCTTCAAATCCGCGTACGGGTTGGCTGGCGATGAAGTCGGAGACGTCTACGAAGTTGAATATGATTCGAGAGCTCTACTCAATCTCGGCTCAGGGAGAAGGACACAGGTCTTTGATGGTAATCAGATAAGAGTCACGACGTGCGTGAAACCCATAAGCCTCGGGAGCACACAAGAGGACGTGCTGGCGTGCATAACACCGGTAAACGAACAGGAATCAAGAATCGCAGCTCAACAACAACTCATCGAGACTACGGTGTGCGCCATTCTTGAGCATCCGTCTGCGTTCAATAACAAAATGGTCCGGATTCATGGATATGCGTCTGGCAATTTTGAATATTCGGAGCTGGGCGCGAATGGATGTAGCGGTGCGCTCTGGTTTGAATACGGCGGTGGGGAATGGCCGCCGGGTTTGGTAGCTGCCGTCGGTGGCGGAGGAAGGCCCGGCTCGGAAGATGCCGAGGGGAAACTGATACTGCCTGTGCCCGTGAAACTGGTTCAGGATTCAAAGTTTCAGCGTTTTCAGAAACTCATGAGCGCACGAGCTAAAAAGGACGAGCAAAGTTCAAAAGAGGACGCTGACACATGGACGTTCTATCGCGTTGCAGCAACGTTCATCGGAAGAATTGATGCAGTCTCGGACGATATTCATGCATTCCATTTGAAACGCAAAGAAACGGACAGAGCCGATTTTCTGGGCTTTGGCCAGATGGGACTGTTCGACGCTCAATTCATCCTTCAATCCGTAGAAAACAACGCTGTCCTTGAGAAATTTCCGCCAATTCCGAACCCGGAGCATGCCAAGCAGCCCAAGTCCCGATAAACGACTCTAACCACGAGCTAGGATCAGAAAGTCAGCGTTCCGCGCCACAATCGATGCAGGTTCAAATGGGGGACGGGCATCGTGCGGGAACAAAAGCGACAGGCGTCCGTATTCAGCAGCATGAGAATATCCCTTCTATGGTTGTGCCTCTCTTTTTCTGGGATATTTCCAGCGGCAAGCACTAGGGGCCAGACCGCAAGACCGTTCCGTGAACCGTCTAGAGCTGAAACCGCAAAGCCGAAAGACACGCACTCATTTGCGTCGGCGGTAGATGCCGCAGCTCCCAACCTTCTGCGGGAATATGTGGTACCTGGGGCCGCCATCGCGCTGATTCAGAATGGTAGGGTCGTCTGGATGCGCGGCTATGGTTTCGCTAACCTTGCCAGTGGGACGCACGTCACAGCCGAAACAGTCTTCAACGTCGGCTCGATTTCGAAATCGCCCACGGCGTGGGCGGTCATGCAACTCGTGGACCAGGGCAAGGTAGATCTGGACCGCCCCGTTGATTCTTACCTCCACCGATGGCACCTCCCCGCTTCTTCGTTCGACAATGGTCAAGTCACGGTACGGCGGCTGCTCAGCCACACTTCCGGCATTTCGAATCATGATTTTCATGGATGGGATCCAGAGAGCCCTCTTCCACCGATCGAGGATTCTCTTTCCGGCAAAACTGGGACTGGAGAAGTGCGAGTGGTGGCTGCGCCTGGCTCTGGTTTCCACTACTCCGGAGCGAACTACACCATTCTTCAGCTCCTAATTGAAGAAGTCTCTGGCGAACGATTTCAGGACTACATGAGAGCGAACATCTTTCGGCCTCTTCAGATGTCGAACAGTCAGTATGGGCTGCCGCCGAAATTTCAGCAGGTGATGGCCACCCCCTACGATGGTCTCGAGAGCGTAATCCCGATTCTGCGTTACAACGAGCTGTCCGCCGCTGGACTTACCACGACGCTGCGCGATCTAACGAAATTCGCCGCGGCGGGACTGCAAGGTCCCGCAGGGGAGGAGCCAGCGGGGCGGGGAGTGGTGAAGGGGCAGAGTATTGCTCAGATGCAATCCCCGGCGCCGAATTCGCAGTGGGCTGACCGCGACCCGTTTGGACCCCAGCCACAATACGGATTCGGCTACACGGTGCGCCCAGCCCAATTTGCTGGGAAGGTTGGAATCGGGCACGGAGGATCGAACCGGGGATGGGAGAGCTTCTATCAGATTGTTCCGTCCACGGGTGACGGCATCGTGATTATGACCAACAGCTCCAATGGGGGAGCATTCATTGCTTCCTTGCTTTGTTCGTGGAGAAGGTGGGGTGCGGGTAGCACACAGGTCGAGTGTCCGAATATCGACATCCGCGCGGTTCTGTACGGGACCTATCGCTCGAAGGGTGTGAAAAAGGCCGTCGAGCGTTACCGTGAACTCTATCAGAACGCACAGGACAAGTATGATTTTGGCGTCCTGCAGCTAAACTCGATGGGCTATGAGCTCCTGCGCAATGGCGACACGAAAGGCGCCGTGGAGATATTTCGCCTTAACGTCGAACAGTTCCCCACGGATGCAAACGCGTACGATTCGCTCGGCGAGGCATACTTGAAGCAAGGCGACAAGGCGCTGGGCATTGAAAACTACAAGAAGTCACTCGATCTAAATCCACAGAATGACAACGCCCGTGACGTTTTGAAAAAGCTGGAAGTGCCATCCGATAAGCCGGGCCGGCCAGGGCGGGGTAATGAAAACTCCCCACCCTTGGCGGGGAGTCGCGAAGGGCGAATACGTCGGCGATAACGCCCCGAAGCCAGCCTGGTTGTTGGTTGTTATTGTTACTATCTCAGTTCTTACCACCCCAACCGGGCCTACCGTGGCAGGAGCTGACACCCTTGTCGCTGTAAGTGGGCGGACCGGTTGGCTGTGCAGGGTCCTTCAGTGCCGACTCGAAATCCCACGCATAGCCATTCTCATTGAGCGTCAGGCGCATCACGCCCCAGAACTGCCCCGTTGCCGCCTCGATATTCTCCGCGTTGAAGTTCGGGTTGCCGCTAGGATCGGCCGTTGTTGTGTTGGTTGTAACGACGGCATCGAGTGTCTCGCCGCCGGTGCCCACGATGAATTCCCGTATGCCCTTCCTTGGATCGGAATTGCCGGAAGGGTCGAGCGGACGGTAGCGGGCATAGAGGTGGTCGTGCCCATTCAGCACCAGGTCGGCTCCGTTCTCGTAGAGCACTTGCCAAAAGGCCTGAGCGGTCGTGCCTTCGGGTACGGCGATGCTGTTGGCAGCGCTGAACGTGGGCTGATGCCAGTAAGCGGCTGTGCACACGGAATGATTCGCGGCGAGATCATCTTTCAGCCATTGGAGTTCGGAAGCAAACCAGGAGCCCGTGCAGCCGCCCGGCTGTGTCTCGCACTCGATATTGAGCGAGATAAGATGCCACGCGCCTAGATTGTAGGAGTACCAGCCATTTCCGACCCCGACCGGGCCCCCCGCCGGCACTGTGTTTCCTAGCCCGCCCGACTGCTCGAAGTGGCCCGCCTGTCCATCCGAATACGGCACGGGTTGGGTGAAGGTACCGGCGGTGTCAGGGTTGTTGGCGATCGTCGCCGTCATCACGGTTCCATCGGCGTTGTGCTGGACGCCGTTGAAGTAGGAGAAGTAGCCGTAGCCGGCAACGCCGATCGCGCCATGCTCGGTATAAAACTCGTGGTTGCCAGGCGCAGGCCGCGTGATGAATTTGAAAGCGCCGTAAGACAACTCGTACGAGTTCTCAAAGTCCGAATATTGGCCTACCTGGTATTGCTCATCGCCGACGAGCGCGATGATGTCAGGCTTCATATTCTCAATCTGTTGCGCAGTCGCCGCCTGGGATAGGACCAGATTCTGAGCGGTGTCCCCGACGCAGTTTTCACCCTTCTTCTCACCACTCGGCTCCGTCTCGCCTGGCTGGCAGGCGACATCGCCAACCACCGCCAGCACGGGCGAGCGCCCCGTCTTCGCGTAGGGCCACGTATTGTCGTTGGAATGTGGATCCCCATTGCGATTGGAGTTTTGATTCTGCGAGTTCTGGTTTTGCGCCATAGCCCCAGCTGCAAATGCCAGCACCGACGCGGCCGCTCCCATGAGCACTGCCGCTCGGAACCTTCCCCGGACTGACCTCATACGGTTCCTCCCGTGCGGATTTCCTGGATAACTGCAAAAACGCCGTATTTCACCCCTTAGATATTTCGCGTGTATGTCGAATGTGTGAAAAAGTCTTAACATGGATCACTTGGGAGGGACGATCAGCAAGACGGAATATGACTGACTACCGAGGACACGGATAGACAACCGTTGAGTTCGCTGAACAGCCAGATTGCCGGTTTGTACAGGATGCGGCGACTAGGCGTAGCGAAACAGGGCCTTGAAACCAAAGTCCATGTGCTGCTGGATATGGCAGTGAAACAGCGTGAGGCCCGGCTGGTCGGCAACCAGATCCACGGTGGCGCGTCCAAATGCGGGCACGATCACCGTATCTTTCTTGATGCCGGCACTCGGCTTTCCGTTGATCTCGACGAGTTCGAACAGGTGCCGGTGGAGGTGCACCGGGTGGCTGTCGTCACTGCGATTGCGAAATACCAGCCGATAGCGGCGCCCCTGGCGGAACACGAATTCTCTTTCATGCGGATATTCCTTGCCGTTGACGAGCCAGTGATTGATCCCGTGGGGCCCCCCAGGCACTTTTTCAAAGACCATGTCGATGATATGGTCTGGCGTCGGGTGCGGCGCGGTCTTGCCAAAGATGGTGTAGTCCCAGTGCGCCTTCGCAGGCGGAAGCCATTGCGGGCGCGGCTGTACCTGATTAGCGTACTCCACCACGATGCCCATGCCAGATTGTCGCGCGGCATTGCGCAGCTCCCCTAAAATCCAAACGCCCGGCAGGTTCATCTCCACGATCGCATCCACGCGCTCACCCGGGGCGATCTCAACCACATCGACCGGCTGAGGCACGGGCACGGGATTGCCGTCGAGAGCGAGTACCTGAAAGTGATGACCGAAAAGACCTATCCGATGAATTTGCGAGGCACTCGCATTGAGCAGGTGCATCAGCACACGCTCACCTGGCCGCACGCGGAGGGGATCCCCCGCGCCCAGAATTTTGTCGTTGATCGAGTAAAGAGGAGCGCCGACCTCGAGCCCGTCGGGACGTAGGTCCTGAATATCTGGCTTTTCGGGCATCGGATCATTCGGATCCCGCCGCTCCTCGTCCGGGTCCGCCGTGGTCAGAAAAGGCTGCCATTCACGCAGCGCCAGAAAGACTTCTTGATCGTAGAGCCCGGGATCATTCGCGGAATCGATCATGAAAAACCCGAACTGCCCGGTGTACGCGCCCCGATGCAGATCCAGCATGGCCTCGGCATGCGAGTGGTACCACCGCGAACCTGCCGGCTTGGCCACGAATTGATAGCGCCGCCGGCCGTGGGGCGGGACCGGGGGCGTGCCTTCTTCCTCCGCACCATCCACTTCCGACGGAACGAATAAGCCATGCCAATGCACGTACTCGGGAACGTCTGTATCATTCACAACGTCGACGGTGACGGGCTGGCCCTCGCGCACCCGCATGAGAGGACCGGGAACCCTATCGTTGTAGCCGATCGTGCTGATGACAACCTGTGGGGCCAGCTCAACCATGGTGGGTGCGATTCGCAGGGTGAAATCCGCCGCGCGTCCGGTGGCCTTCGGTTCCGACACCGCCATCTGCGAAGGTTGTGGCGGCGCCGGAACGTGCCCCAGCGCTAGCGACTCCGCGAATGCGGGCCGCAGCTTTCCTGCCCCCGCCCCGATCGCGGTGGCCCATCCAAGCCGCACAAAATCCCTCCGATTCACCTGATCCTCATCCCGCCCGCAATGCCAGCCCAAAGAGCTCTGCCCTCATGAAAATTCCCGGGTCGTCTTGCTATTTCTTCCCCTTCAGCCTTTGGTTGAAAGGTTAAGAAACCGGCACCAGCACACAAAGTCGAGGCGTGAAAATTGACATGTTTCCCCTCCGGGTGAGCTGCAAGAGCTAACTGATTCTTGCCCACCGCAGCAATTTGCTCAAGTCCTTCCGTGAAAAGGCCGGCATGAGTCAAGTGTGTTTTTCTCTGCTCCTTCCTGTAAGGATGTTTTTGATCTTCTCTTCCTCCCTGTGAGTTCCTGCTCTTGAGCCAAGCCGCTCTCTTCGGTATTCGACCTGTAATGATGTGCAGTCCGACGCTTCTCCATGCTTGGTAAACGCGGAAACGGGAGAAGTGCCGATCCGCCGAAATCCACTTCTCGTCTCGGCCACAACACAGAGAATCCCCCACCGTCTGGACGGGGTGTATCATCGCTTTGAAAGCAGAAGGTCGCCATGTTCAGGTCGAATATCGTTCGAATCAGTTTCGGTTCAGTACTTCTGTTGTGCTGGCCTTCCAGTCAAGGCATGGTTGCGCAGGAGAAGCCGAACCCGGAAGACTCTCAGAACTATCGCTCTCAAAACTATCGCATTCATATTGGAGATGTCCTTCAGGTTTCCGTGTCCAAGCATCCAGAACTATCCAGAAAGATTGCTGTGCAAGGCGGTGCGAATCATATTCTGCCGGAGAGCGGGAACGCTACGAGAGCATCCGCAAAAGATGATGCGCTCAGCGAAATGCAGGTCGCCGGACTGACTGCACTGAATGTTGCTGCGGCACTGCGCGAGAAGTTGAAGCCTATGATGGCCGACCCGCAGGTGACGATTACCGTGGTGGATACCATCATGAAACCCGGGCCACCGTCAGACAAACCCTCACCTCAACTTCGAGATACGCCGCCTCCCGCGCAGAATCAGAGCAGCGGTCGTACCTGATTCTTGTACGGCACTCCGAAAGTCTCCTGCAGTACTCGATTAATCGGGAGTAAGTGGAGTGACCCACCATTTCGGCGCCCTTTTTGCTGCTGGTGTTGAGCTACCGTGTATCGTGAAATTCTGTTTTAATCGCTTGATAATACGCTAAGTTCGCCAGCCAGTAAGGGCTGTTTCTTGGCAGCACTAACGGGAACTCGTCCTGGAAGAAGGTTGGAAGGACCAAATTGCGAAGAAACCAGGCAACAAAATCGGCCAAGAGTGGATGGTGGCTGGTCTGTCTCGCGTTGGAGCTATTGCTGGTGAATGCGGTCGTTGGGCAGGGCGTGTCGATTCGGTTCGAGCCAGCGACGCGAGAGGTGGTGGAAGAGAGGCTAAAGAAGTACCGCGGGAACGACGCGGAGCGTGAACGGACATTGAAGGGACTGTTTGTGGAGGCGGGTTGCGGGGTAAAAAACATCCTTGAACAACCTGTAAAGGGATGGCCGCTGCCGAATGTCATTTGCACGCTGTCCGGCAGCTCAGACCGGACAATTATTGTTGGGGCACATTACGATCACATCAGCGCCGGGGACGGAGTCGTGGACAACTGGAGCGGAGCCTCGCTGCTCCCCTCGTTGTATCAGGCCTTGAAAGCCGAACCGCACAGACACACGTATATATTCGTGGGTTTCACTGAGGAAGAGCACGGCGAAATTGGGTCGAAATTTTATGTGCAGCAAATGACGGAAGAGCAGAAAGACCGTACGGATGCGATGGTGAACATGGATACCCTGGGGCTGGCGCCGACGGAGTATTGGCAAACCTATGCAGACCGAAAGCTGATAGGTGAGCTTCGTTACATCGCAGGACAAATGAAATTGCCCATTGCAGCGGTAGACGTAGAGGACGTTGGAAGCTCGGATTCGGTCCAGTTTGCAGCGGTGAACGTACCCAGTATTACGATTCATTCGCTAGGCCAGAAATCATGGGATGCCCACATCCTTCATACGAAGAAGGACGTAATCTCGGTGATCCGGCTGGACGACTATTACGAAACGTATCGGCTTGTGGGTGGCTACCTAGCGTTCCTGGACTACTCGACTTCGACGAGAGAACCTGTGGAGAAGAAGTCGTTGCGGAAGAGCGGGAGGCGAGATTGAGTCGGGCGCTGCCAGGAATCCTGGAGAACTCCAGGAGGCCAACTCCTGACAGACGCCGCCAGCTCAACCGGAAAAGTAGCTCGCCACACCCGGGAGTTACAGTTCGTCATGCAGCTCAGGACCGTGCCAACACAAGGTGAGTGGTCTTGGCAGAAGGAACGCGCTCGACAAGACGATAGCCGAGCGATGGCAGACCCAGGCCGGAGAACAGAGATTCTCCGGAGCCGAGCAGGACTGGCGACTGGGCGAGGTGCAATTCGTCAACCAAGCCGGCCTGCAGGTAGGCTCGAACCGTGGCGACTCCGCCGCCGAGCCGTACGTCCTTGCCATTGGCTGCGGCCTTTGCGCGTCGCCATGCGGCTTCGATTCCATCGGTGACGAAATGGAACGTGGTGCCGCCTTCCATAGTGAGCGGCGCTCGGGTGTGATGCGTCAGCACAAACACATCGCAATGATAGGGGGGATTGCCGCCCCACCAGCCCTTCCACTCCTCATCTGCCCATGGGCCGCGGACGGGGCCGAACATGTTGCGTCCGATGATCCAAGCGCCGACATTCTCAAACCCGCGAGCGGCGAAGTCGTTGTCAATTCCGGCTCCCCCATTTTCCTGGCCGAACAGATGCTCTGGAACATTGGCGAGTCCCACTGTTTCGCGGGACTCCGGATTGTGCATTCTCTGGAATGTGCGCGTGGAGAAGAACCATTCCATCAGTCCCGTGCCGCCGACTCCGAGGGGATGATTGAGGCTCTGGTTCGGGCCGGCGCTATAGCCATCCACCGAAATACCGAAGCTGAGGACTCTTAGTTTTTGGGCGGCCATGCCGTCTCCCTATGGACAAGCAATTTACTTTGACCTCTTTCCGTTGTCTCTGTCTGGTCCTGGTAAAAATGCGGTTCCGCTGATTTCGGAAATCGCGTGCGATTGGAAGTAGAATCCTACTATGGTGCGACCGATTGCAGTACTCGTTTTGTTGCTGGTCCCACGTGCAATTTCCGCTCAAGAATCGCGAATCCCTGTACACGTCTCTCACAGTGGGAAAGACTCGGTCGGTTCAATGTTCGAGCAAGCCCTAAAGCGAGCATTGACGCACTCGACTAAATACATGCCGAAATACTCGGAGCAGGAGCAAAATAAATTCGAACTTTACGTCGAGCTGGTCTCCGTGGACGTCGCAGAAAACAAGTCGGAGGAAGGCAAGAAGTCCGTGGTCTCGGTTGTAATTGAAGAGTTCGGTCTCCCGAACACCTATCCCGTCGCCACCATGTGGTATCACAAAGTCATCGCCGTGGACAAAAACTTGGTTGGCACGGTCGCCAAAGACCTCTTGGACGACATGGACGCAAGATGGTGCAACTACATCAAGAGTTCTGTAGGAGGTTGCCCGAAAGAGAAATTCTACCCTCAGCTTTGAAGCGGTGTAAGAGTTCACGTCCTTGGTAAACGCGTGCGAGCTCAAGGGGTCGACACAACGAACGCTTCTCAAGAAATTCGATAGTCTATTTCAGCTCCGCGTATTCCGACTTCGCCTCGATGAGGACGGGAATACCAGCGTCGGCGTCTTGCCAGAGCGTTAGGAAATCTTTATAAGCGGTCCGGGCTTCGGCGGCATCGCCCTGCAAGATAAACGCGCGCGCGATTCCTAGATGTGCCAGGGCGCCAGTTTCGCATGCTCCCACCAGCCCCCGGTGGTCGATGATCTTCTGAAATTCGGCGGCGGCAGGTCCGCCCTGTTTTGCCGCCAGATAAGCTTGGCCGCGCACATAAGCGGGAAAGAGACAACCGTTCAAGGAAGAGTTGGTCAATTCATATGGCGAGGTGATGCGCAAGAGCTCAATACTTCGCTCGGGATTCTTGCGGGCGAGTTCGATCTGTGCACGAACAGTTGGCAATAAGACCGACTGCACCAAAGTGTCCTGAGGGAATCGCGCCGCAAGCCCATCGAGAAGGGTCTCAGAATGTGGGTTATCTCCTGTCAGGGCCAAGGCGAGAGTTCCGACGCCCAGGGCATTCTTTCCTAGAGTAGGCTCTTCCAGAGCCGTGAGTGCGGCCTGCCGAGCGTCCGCCAGATTACCAAATGCGGCTTCACGAAGCGCACCGTCCAAGCGCCGGTTCGCGGCGCTTTCTTTGTTGCCTGCTCGCTCCGCGGATTCCACTGCCTGTTGCATCAGCTCTCTCGCTTTTTGAAGGTGGCCGGAATAAGCCACCACGGCGGCTTCGCGCGTCAGAAAACGCGGAAGGATCTCTGGCTTCCCTTCCGCCCACGTCACTTGCTCCGCCATTCCTTTTTCATCGCTAGCGAGGAAGGCCAGCAGGTAAAGATGAAAATGCAGTTGCTCGGCCTCGAGTCTCCGATCAAAGGCATCCTGTATAGTTCTGCGGGATTCTGGAAAGTGATTCAGGGCGATCAAGACCCATTCGAGATTGATGTATCCGATCACATCGTTGGGGTCCTGTTGAATAGACTCGCGAGCGAGTTCGGCGGCCTGCTCATACTGCCCCTTGCGAATATAGATCAGCCCCAGATTGCCAAGCGCCGTAGGATCTCTCGGGTAACTCGCCAGCCACTCGCGGAAGACACGCGTGGTGTCTTCCAGATCCCCGGTCACATGCTCGAAGTACATGGAATCGATATCGAATTTCTCTCGTTCGCTGGTGTGTTCTCTCAGGGAATAGGCCTTCGTGAATGATTCCTTGGCGCTCTCTACTTGGCCGGCGTTGCTATGCATTTTGCCGAGGGCCACGTAGCCGGTCGCAAAATTCGGATCGAGTTCGACGGCATGCTGGAAGAACGGAAGGGCAGCAACTGATCCTTTTTCATGAAGAGTTTTGTATCCCAAACTCACTGCCTTCAGAGCTTCCAGAGAGGACGTCGTAGCCCGGGAGAGCGGAACATCGAACTTTTTAACGTTTGCCAATGACTCGCCGAGTTCACTCCGCAGCTTACTCGCCGCCTCACCCAGTGCGTCTAGAACTTTTTCCTTGCTTGCGGCCGTAGCCTGCGCCTGCGCGAGGATATCCCCGTTCTGGCAATTGGCCGACGACGTACTCGCTTCCAAGGCTCGCGATCGAGCCGGCGATCCATGCCTTGCTGTCCGTGCGCTGGCAAACTTCCTGAATTATTTCCGGGGTTAGAGGTGTGTTTGTTGGACGAGTCATGAGCCGAAGCGTCTGACTCACTCTGTTATCCGACAACACATTCAAAAACGGTGACTGTCGCAGAGATGACGTGAGAGCCTGCTTCAAAGCGTCGTCAAAGATTGGATCTCCAGTGGCGTTGGCAAAATCGGCGAGGACAACGGTGTCTTTATCCGTGAGCTTCGGCGCACGATGCAGATAGATATAAGTCCCTGCGGCAAGCGCCGAGAACAGCAAGAGGGACGGGGCGATCCACTTCCATGGTATCCCGTGAGTCCTGTCGGTGCTGACGTTCGTTACTCCAAGCAGTTTTGCAGACTCGGTATCGCGCCTGAGTCGGCGCAGGTCGGTGTGAATGTCTGCAGCAGTCTGGTAACGGAGCTTGCGGTCCTTTTCCAGCGCCTTAGCGGTGATGCGAACTAATTCCGAAGGTGAAGCAGGATTCGCCCGCGCTAGCGGAAGGGGATCTTGATTCAGAATCGCATCATGAATAACGGCGGCACTGTTGCCGGGGAAAGCCAATCTTGCCGTAGCCATTTCATACAGCACCGCGCCGAAAGAGAACAGGTCCGTCCGGGTGTCCAGCTCCTCGCCGCGGGCCTGCTCCGGCGACATGTAGGCGATGGTACCGAGTGCCGTGCCGGGGCTGGTCAATAGCTCTTCTGCGGTGACGGTGGTCATTTCCGAATTGGCGAGCTCCAAACCGGAGGAAACCACTTTCGCCAGGCCGAAATCGAGAATCTTGACGTGACCTCTTTTGGTGACGAAGATGTTGGCGGGTTTGATGTCACGGTGGATGATGCCTCCCTCGTGAGCAACGCTTAGTGCGTCTGCAATCTGTATGGCAATGCCCAGCATCTCTTCCATACCAAGGGGTTTGCCCGCAATACGGTGCTTCAGCGTCTGACCCTCCATGAGCTCCATGGCGATAAACAGGCAGCCGCCTTCTTCGGCGATTTCGTAGACCGTGCAAATATTCGGGTGATTCAGCGCAGAAGCCGCGCGCGCCTCACGGCGGAAGCGTTCGAGCGCCAGAGGATCGTTCGCGAATTCTTCAGGTAGAAATTTGAGGGCGACGTGACGCCCCAGGCTGAGATCTTCCGCTTCGTAGACAACGCCCATCCCACCGCCCCCTAGCTTCTTGAGGATGCGGTAGCGCGAGATGGTTTGGCCGATAAGCGAATCGGTTGCTGCCATTTTCGGTTCATCTTAGGTTGGGGGATGAGGCAAGTCAACGAACAGGGGCATCTAGCTGGCTAGGTCTTGATCAAGCGGAAGGCCATCATAGGACTCGGCGCACTAACAAGCGGGGAAGCCGGGATCTGACTTCCCCTATGGTAAGAGACTTCCTCATTTCCGGGTTCATCGCTAAAGCCTTCCTGCCGGGGCGACCAGAAGTTCGGAGGTCGTCTCGTGGTTGAAGTTGGAGGCCAGGTTCTGAGCGAGAAGAGAATCGCTCTTTGCTCCTGTCATCGCCTTCTGAACGTGGTCACGGTGAGCGCTATCGGGGCCCGGCAGGGTGATCAGGGCAGCCGCGAATTCCATTTCCGGATCGGAGCCGCGCAAGCTGATTGCTTTCCGCACCAAGCTATATCCGTCTAGGCCAGCCGCGGGGTTGGGCTCACCCTTGCCCATCCATTGCTTGTAAGCCTCGGCCAGATAGCCGACGTCGAACCACGCGAGTGCGTCGGGGTGACGAGCGGCATCTGAGTTCAATGCACGCTCTTGAAGTCGCGTGATCAGCTCCTTCGCTGCTTGCGGGTCCTGGCGAGCGTAGATTGTGGCCCGGCGTAAGGTCTCCATGCGGACTAAGACGGGAGTGCGCGAATCGAGAATGGCCATCGTGTCCCGGCTGAGGTTCTTCAGGTCATAGTCCGAGCCTCCTGTGTGGTTGAACTCGACCCAGGGCAGCGACTTTGCTTGCCCGATTTCAATGGGATGGCAGATCAGAGGCGGCCCGGCTTGGGCGAAAGTTGTGAACCCGAGCAGAACGGCCACAGTGCTGATTGCTAGGCGTGAAAAGGTGCGTGCATTCATTTTGGATTTCCCCTGTTTGCTGATTTAACCCACGCTTTAAGAGACGCCGCGTGAAAGTGGAGTGTTAACAAGGCGAGTCGCACCGGAGAAAACTCCTCCTCATACCATCTCGTTGCCGCGATACTCGGAAAAGTGAAATTCGCCCAAAACCACATGTTCGGTAAGGCGACTTGCCAGGACTTGAGCCCCACTGTAGGTCCTTGGACAGGAAGGTGCTCCCTCCGTTTACGACACGCTGTTGGGTTGACATCTTACCTGAAGCGATAGATACTCGGGTTAAATGTCCACCCGAGCAGATAGAGAAAAGCTCGAGTTGCTGCAGGGCACGCTAGACTTATTGATCTTGCGAACGCTGATCTTTGGACCACGGCACGGCCAAGGCATCGCTCGCGCCATCCAGGAAACGTCAGACGAAGAGCTGCTCGTCGAGCACGGCGCCCTCTATCCAGCGCTTCAGCGGCTCGAAGAGCGCGGATGGATCTCGGCGAAGTGGGGAACCTCTCTCAATAACCGCAAGGCTCGTTTCTATACGCTAACCGCCGCGGGCCACAAACAACTGGGAAAAGAAACCGCAAAGTGGACGAGATTGGCGAAAGCCATTGGCCGGATTCTGGGGTCAGAACCGGCGGGAGGTTAAACCCATGTTCGGACGCAAACGGAAGCCGGATGACTTTAGCGCCGAGATTGACGCGCACTTGCAGCTGGAGGTCGAGCGCCAGCGAGAACTCGGACTGAGTGAGGAAGAGGCGCGCGCTGCGGCGCGACGCGTCTTCGGCAACGTTATGCACGCCGGGGAACATTTTTACGAATCCCATCGTTGGCTCTGGCTGGACCATTTCCGGCAAGACGTGCGATACGGTGTGCGCACGTTGCGTAAATCGCCCGGCTTTGCGGTGATTGCGATCCTGACTCTGGCCATCGGCATTGGCGCCAATACGACGCTGTTCTCCGTGGTTAACGGCGTGCTTCTGAATCCCTTGCCCTACCCGCAACCGGACCGCTTGGTCGCTTTGTACGCCCGCGCCAATGAGTTCACCAAATTTTCCATTTCTTATCCCAATTTCCTGGACTGGTCCCGCCAGAACCATTCTTTTTCATCGATCGCTGCTTTCCGTGGAGAAACATTTACGATGACCGGTATTGGCGCGCCTGAGCGGCTGGACGCCGACATGGTTTCCGCGGCATTTTTCCCCCTGCTCGGCGTAAACCCGATCGTCGGGCGCAACTTCGAGGAAAAAGAAGATCAACTAGGGGCAGCGCGCGCAGCGCTCATCAGCGAAGGCTTGTGGAAGCGCAAGTTTGGCGGTGCGGCGGATATCGTCGGCAAATCCATCCGGCTTGACAACCATCTGTACACAATCACGGGCGTTATTCCCGCCACCTTTCACTTTCAAAACGATAACTATCACTCGAAGGCCGATGTGTACGTTCCGCTCGGGCAGTGGGACAACCCTTTGTTCCGAGATCGCCACACTGGAATGGGAATGGACGCCGTGGGGCGGCTAAAGCCGGGCGTTACGTTGGCACAAGCGAATTCCGATATGAGTGCAGTGGCTAATCACCTCGCCGAAGTCTATCCCGATGTCAACAAGGGGCTAGGCGTCACGCTTTTCCCATTAAAATATAATTTAGTCGGCGACATTCAGCCGTTCTTGCTGATGCTGCTTGCGGCGGTCGGATTTGTCCTGCTCATTGCGTGCGCCAACATCGCGAACCTATTGCTCGCGCGTTCCACTAGCAGGAAGCGTGAATTTGCCATTCGCAACGCGCTTGGCGCTGGCAAGGGCCGCGTCGTTCTCCAGCTGATGACGGAGTGCGTGTTGCTTGCCTTGCTTGGCGGGGCCTTGGGTACGCTGCTGGCGGCTTGGGGAACCACAGCCGCGCTCAAAGTCCTGCCGGATGCTTTGCCCCGCGCCAGCGAAATTCATCTGGATGCGCGCGTTTTGCTGTTTACGCTCGGCGCTTCGGTCTTCGCGGGAATTTTGTTTGGGCTGGTTCCGGCATTCAAAAGCGCGCGAAGCGACTTACAAGGAACGCTGCGCGAGGGCGGCCGCGGCCTCAGCGGGGCTCGCCATCGCACGCAGAGCGTTTTTGTCGCGATGGAAATGGCCCTCGCGGTGGTATTGATGGTCGCTGCCGGCTTGATGATCCGCAGCTCCATCAAAATCTGGAGCGTCGATCCCGGCTTTGATCCCAGTAACGTAGTCTTTTTTAGTTTCGGTTCTGCGCAATCCCTGGGCGCTACGCCCGACGCCGTTCGTCAATCTTATCGCCAGATACACGACGCGATCGCCGCGGTTCCCGGTGTCGAATCCGTGTCGCTCTCAGGTGCCTCGACTCCCATGGAAACCGATTCCGAGCTTCCGTTCTGGTTGGAAGGAGAAGCCAAACCGGCGTCGCAGGCGGACATGAAGCCGTCTCTGTTTTTCGCGGTTCAGTCGGACTACCTGAAAGTGATGAGGGTTCCTCTGAAGCGCGGCCGGTTTCTCACGCAGGCGGACACCGCAGGTGCGCCTGTCGTGACCGTCATCGACGAGCGTTTCGCAAAACAGTACTTCGGCAATCAGGATCCTATCGGCAAACGTATTCATCTCACCATCGTGAATGAAAGCGCGGAAATTGTGGGTATCGTGGGCCACCAAAACCAGTGGGGCCTGGATTCGGATTCTTCCAACTCGATTCAAGCGCAATGCTTTTTGTCTTTAGAGCAAATGCCGGATGCGCTGCTCTCCGCCTTCGACCGGGGCGCCAGCGGCGTGGTGCGGACTCGCAATGCACAAACCGATATCGCCGCGTCGTTAAGCCGCGCGATGCAAACCGTCAGCAGCGACTCCGTGGTTTACGACGTGGAATCCATGAACGGCATCATCTCCGACTCATTGGCCACCAAGCGTTTTGCTATGGCGTTACTCGGGGTGTTCGCCGTTCTCGCGATTGTGCTTTCCGCCCTTGGGATTTACGGCGTCATTTCTTACATCGTAGGTCAGCGAACCAACGAAATCGGCATTCGCATGGCCCTTGGAGCCGGGCGCTCCACGGTTGTCACCATGGTCCTGCGACAAGCCGGCCGGATGGCCGCCTTTGGTCTTGTTGCCGGCCTGCTCGCTGCCGCTGTGCTCGGCCGCCTAATGGCCAGCATGCTCTTTGGCGTGAGCTTTTACGATGCATTTACCTTCAGCACTGTATCGGTCATCTTGCTATCTGTGGCGCTAGCGGCCTGCTGGATTCCCGCGCGCCGCGCCTCTCACGTGGACCCCATCATCGCACTGCGTTGCGAATGAGTGCGCCGGGATAAACCGCATCGCATCCCGCGGGAGACCTGCCTTCAGGCTGGTTCCCCTAACTGCCGGGACGAACCTGAAAATTCTCAACAAATGCGTAACCGAGGAGCGCGCTCAGGAGCAGCAAACCGATTGCGATTACCGTCAGATTCCAGAATCGCAGCGAGAGGGAAATGCTTAGAACAGAAGGGGTGTCGCCGTGAAACCCTATTGAGAGAATCGAGAGAGCGTTGAGAATGAACGCGACGAGCAAAGCACCGAGCAAAATCATCGGACTCCCCAGCAACGTGAGTCCGGGTGCGTCTTGCCTAAGAGCTGAGGCACTTATGAAGTAGATGGGGATGAACAGAAGGGTCATTCCCAATCGCGCGGCAACTGCGGGTTTGATCGACCAAATAGTTTCCACGGGTTGAGTATCCTTTCCCAAAGAATCTGGCCGCGTGCCAAGACAAAAAGCTATCACAAGGACTCTGCGGTGTAAGGTACTTCGTAGCACTCGAAGAATGACCCATGGGAGCCTGCGTTCGCCCGAAATATCACACGTTTCCTTCAAAGGTTCGAAAAACACTATCAGGCAAACAGCAATGGTTGCATCTATCGCGTAACTGCGAAAGCGCCCGCCACGGGATCGTACAGTTCTGCGGAGGCCAAGGCACCGCCGTCGCCTTGGCCTCCAACCACCAACACCATGCCGTCCTTTAGCAGCGCCAATTTGTGGCCGAGGCGCGCGACTTTCAGGCCTCCCGTGACGGTAAAGGTCTGCGTCGTTGGGTTGTAAAGTTCCGCTGAACCCAAATAACCCTTCTCATCCGCGCCTCCCGCAACCAGAACCGCGCCCGTATTCAATGGCAGTGCGGTTGGCCGGTAACGCGCCACCTGCAACTTGCCGGTAGCGACAAAAGTGCCGGCCTCAGGGTTGTACAACTCTGTATCCGCTATTGCGCCCGGGCCGTTCCCGGGATCGACACCTCCCGCAATCAGAACCATTCCGTTCTTCAGTAACGTCGCCGTATGCAGATAGCTCGGTTTCCCCATCGTTCCCGTAGGGGTGAATGCGCGGGTTGCAGGATCATACAGCTCCGCGCTCGCCAAATAACCGCCAGGCGGATTGGCCTTGCCGCCTGCAATCAGCACCTTGCCGTTATTCAGAAGCGTCGCGGTATGCTCGTCGCGGGCAGTGCCCAAGCATCCGGTGAGCCTGAAGCTCTTGGATGCGGGATCGTACATTTCGGCGCAGGGCACTTTGGTAGGAGCGTTCCGGCCTATTCTGCTGGAGCCCCCGGCGATTAGTACCGTTCCGTCGTTCAGCAATGTGGCCGTGTGGTTGTGGCGAGGGACGTTGAGGTTGCCAGTGGCGGTGAACGTGCCGGTGGCCGGGTCGTAAAGCTCGGCATTGGCCAAAGAAAACCCGGACAGTTCACCTCCGGCAATCAGTACCATTCCGTTCTTCAACAGCGTAGCCGTGTGGCTGCTGCGGGGACCGCTAAGGCCGCCAGTCGCGCTGAAAGTCTGCGTCGCGGGGTTGTACAACTCGGAGGTCGCTAAGGGGCTACAAAGGGGCGTACAGACATCACCTCCCGCGACTAGCACAAGCCCATTGCCGAGAAGCGTGGCGCTTTGATTGAAGCGAGCGACGGTGAGCCCGGTCGTAATTCCTGTCCCCGTCAGGCTGGCGACAAGAGGCGCGCCGGGAGTTCCGGAGGTAATGCTAAGCTGTCCCGTCCGCGGGCCGGCAGCTGTCGGCGTGAACGTAACCTCAACGAAGCATCTCTGGCCCGGTCCAATGCTTGTCCCGCAGGTGGTTCTGGCGACCGCGAAATCTCCGGTCGCGCTCGCTGCGGAAAGATCCATGGGCGTCGTGTGGCGGTTGGTTACCGTCACGGCCCGCCGGTTGCTAGTAAGGCCCACCCTCAGGCTGCCAAACACAAGGCCAATAGGGGAGACGGTGAGGGGCCCCGATCCCGTTCCGCTCAGAGGGACTATCTGCGGGCTGTTCGCCGCGTCGTAAACAAACGTTAGCGTCCCCGTTCGGGTGCCCAGGGCCGTCGGCGAAAACGTGACACCAACCAGGCACCAGCTTTTTGCAGGGACACTGGCGCCGCACTTTTTGTTGGTGTTGGTCGCGATTGCAAAATCTCCTCCGGAGATAGTGATGCCGCTGAATGTAACCGTCGCATCCGTTGCGTTCTGGAACACGACATCCTTCTCCGCTGTGGTGTTGCCAACCGAAACCAACTCCCAACTCAAGCTAGGGGGGTCAACCGCGATGGGCACTGTCTGAGGCCGCGACGGCCTGGGGCTAATCAGTAGAATCGCTAGCGTCGCCAGTCCGTGGGCGAACAGATGTTTGCGTTCCATAAGTAACTCCTCCAGAAGTGCGGAATCCTGCAGCGAGACGGGAACCTTAGATGAATCTGCGACTGCGTTCAAGTGTAGTGCCATCTGGTAAGTCGTGCGAGGGCTTACGAGGCCGAAGGAGTAATCGTCATTTCGAATCGGGTTCGCGGGTTCTTGCGATGTTGTACGTATACGTCTTTCCGGCCACGGTTAGCGTAAGTTTCTTGGCAATGCCCTTCTTGTCAGTCTCGACGATGACGGGATAATCCTTGCCAGCCTCAACCTCTTTGTGAATCTGTGGGCTCTCAAAGACTAGTTTGCTGACCTGAATCACGGTCACACGCTGCTTCCATGATAGGTCGGCGTTTTTGTGGCCAATATCAGCTCCGCCCTGCGCAGGGTCGATGTAAGAATCTGTTGAGTGAGTTGTGTGTGTCGCAAAACCTAAAACTCGTCCGGTCTGCTGTTGTGTTGCTGGCGGGGATGTCGGTTGGGATGGCTGTTGGGCCACGAGGGGAGCAGCGAAGACGAGTACGGCTATGAGTGCGACCGCGAGCGCCGATTGCTTCGTGTTCATGTATTTTCCTCTAGTCACTGTAGCGGCATAATAATCAATGAGGTAGCATCGCCTCAATGAGATTCCAAAGTTCACTCACGGCGTCAAGCCCTGGCAGCGGTCACCGGAAAAGTGTGTCATCGTTACTTCGCAGCAAGTACGCACCCAGAGTTGATTAGCGGAGGAACTATGAAGAGAGCCGCATTGTTTGTCCTGCTTCTACTCGCCACCCTCGCCCCGGCAGCACCAGCGCCGGAGGAGTACTCGATCAATGTCCATGCGACTTCATCGTACCTCCTTCCCAGCGGGCAAGGGCTGGATGTCGTCATCCACTCTAAGAAGTATCAGCTTAGTGGGATCCCCAGAGGCGGATTATTGGCACTTGGAGACTACAAGGCCAAGCTGATCAAAGATGACCATCAGACCGCCTACGAGGCAGATCAGGAATACGAATTTCTCTTCCCCGACAATAAAACCAGGAAGTTCGAGGTCGTTGGGCAGAGCGAGTGACATTGTCCGCAGCCTAGTGCAAAGCGCGCGGGAAAATTGTCCCTGCTAAGCGCGGTTACCGGAGAAGTGAAAATCGACCGACCCTCAACCTCCGGCAAACCGGTTATCGGGCAGGTGCCGAGTTGCGGCATGCTTCCATCGTGGCGACTATCCCCAAAACGTCAACACTTCCGGCCATCGTCGAGTCTTATCGGGATTGTGAACCGCCTCCAAAATTTAGAAAGACAGGGCGCGACCGCCAAAACGGGCATGGCCGCGGCGCTGCATGGGCATTGGGTTTCTTTCGCGCTGATTTCAGCCGCGGTGCGTCTACTCGGAAAGGATGACGCGTTCCAGAGCCCCCCTGATTTACGTCCTTGCCGGTTTGTGTATGCGGAGACGACCGGGAACATCTAGCTACCAAGAGTTACGATAGAGGATGCTATGGGTGATTCCGCCCTGTTGCGCTACGCGATTGCTAAGTGCAGCCGAGCGCCGGCGCAATTAAGTGGAAACCACCGACCCGGTGGGAGCCATCCAACTACAAGTTGCGGTCATGAGATGTTTGCCGGAAGCCTGTTGGACGGGGCTAGAGGCTTTGAGCGGCTATATTACGATGCGCCGGAGGGACCTATGAGTGGGCTGAGCGACCTGAGATTGCGGGTGGGACTTCTGCTGCTCGCGCTCCTGGGAGCGCCGCTGACGATCCGGGCGCAGACCGACGAGATTCAGGTGTACGATGCGGAGATTGCCGCGCCAGGCATTTTCAATCTAATGATCCATACGAATTTCACTCCGGTTGGGCGGAAGACGCCAGATTTTCCGGGAGCGATTATCGCTAACGATTCAGTGAATGGAGCCGCCGAATGGGCTTATGGGGTGACGCCGTGGTTCGAACAAGGTTTGTACATGCCGGTGTACAGTTTCTATTCGACGAACCAGGGCGCGACGATCAATGGGTTCAAGATTCGCGAATTGTTCGTGCGGCCGCATGCGCACGAGCACAAGTTCTTCTATGGGCTCAATTTTGAGTTCAGTGTCAATGCGCGGTACTGGGAAGACCGGCGGATTACTTCGGAGATTCGGCCGATTGTGGGCGCGCATTTGGGACGTTGGGATTTGATTTACAACCCGATCGTGGATACAGATTACACGGGTGGATTGAAAGGCTTGCAATACAATCCCGCGGGCCGTGTTGCGTATAATTTCAACAACAAATGGGCGCTGGCGCTGGAAGAATATGACGGATTCGGACCACTGCGTGGGTTTGTGCCGCACGAACAGCAATTTCATGAAACTTGGGCGGCGGTGGACCGGAACGGCGGATTTCTGAACGTGGAGACCGGAGTGGGTGTGGGCTGGAGCGGGGGGGCGGACCGGCTGACGCTTAAGTTGATGCTTTCGCGCGATTTGAATTCGCATGCGCATTGAGGGGGCGTTGACAGTTCGCTTCAGACGAGGGGGCTAGACTGTCGGAAGAATTGTTTGAGAAGCTTTTTGCCGTCGAGTAGCAGCTAGCGTTACTGCCGGGGCAAGACTGGTTGTTCGACTGCAGGGCACTGCACCGGCGCGGAAGCGCATCACCAACCGCCAAAGATAAAAGCTACGACGGAATAACGAGGTAAGACCTGTTAGCCGCAAAGCCGCTCTGAGCCTACCCACAGCTGAGCCAGATCTCTGAGGTTATGCTTGTGTTTCCGAGTTACGAAGTATTCCTTCCCACCCTTTACACACAGCCTGTACTCCCCAGTCGGTAAAGGTTGGATCACCTCCACGGCCGAGATATTCACGACGACCGAGCGGTGGATGCGAATAAAACCGTAGGGTTTGAGCTTCTCCGCCATGGACGAGAGGGACTCGTGCACCAAATAGGGATTAGGTCGGTGTTGCAACGAAACGTAGTTACCTTCGGCTTGCACTGCCACAATGTCGGCCAAATCCAGGAGTAGGATGCTACCGTTTGCCTTGAACGCGATTCGTGGCATGTCGTCCCCCTCGCCGAGATTGACGAGGCGCCCGAAGAGACCTCAGCCACCCTACGATATTTGTGATTCCCACTTCCCACACCTTCGCATCCTGAGCATTCTTTGCTAACGAGCCGTAGCCCTCGACCATCGCGATCAGAAAGCTGGCAGCCTCGTCTGGATTCAAGTCGCGGCGAACAGTTCCCTGGGACTGCCCTTTCCGCAAAAGCGTAGCGACGCCATCCTGCCAGGCAAGGAATATTCTCTCCAGTCGCTTGCGGAATGGCTCGTCCAGTGGAGACATCTCCTGTGCCAAATTGAGCAGTGGACAACCGGCTCGAACGTCTGCGGGCCGCGCTGGTAATCCCCGGACAATGCCGATCAAAATGTCGATAGTTTGCCCGTCGCTAAGAAGAGGACGCAACCACGTGTCGCGGACAAGTTTTGCGATGATCTCTTCGACGATGGCATATCCGAGGGCTTCCTTGCTGTCGAAGTGGTGATAGAGCGCTCCCTTGGTGACGTTAGTGGCGGCGAGAATTGTATCGATGCCCGCACTCTGGAAGCCTGATCTGAGGACTTCCCGAAAAGCTGCTTGCAGCAGGCGTTCCCGTGTGCGCTCCGGATCACGGAGCCTTCGCTTTTTCTTGTGAATGCGTAACATACCGACGAGTATGTATGTTAGCAACGTGAAAGTCAATCGAAGCGACCACCTAATTCTTGGCTGTTCGGTGTTCTCGAATTTTGTAACCCTCGCCGGTGTGTGTATGAAAAATTGGAGAAACAGTCGTTCTGGTCGTTTTGGCATCATCCAAGAACGTTGTTAGCCCGCCACTCGTTTTCGAACCCTGAAGCCTTGCGCTTGTAGCGTCACGTAATCGTTGTAAACGTTGAACACCACATGCTTCCTCAGTGGTCACTCAGCAGGAATTTTCGGGGAGTTGTGTCGCAGCCCTGCTCTGAACTGCTGGAACGCCGGGTGGGACGTGACGTAGATCCGCGAGTCAGCTCGCCACGGTGACTTTCATGGGAGGAAAAAAGCAAATGGATACGTTAAGGCGGTTGCGGAATTTCTGGATACCGGGAGTTGCGACGATTGTTCTGGGTAGCTTCAGCAATGCGTTCGCTCAACAGAGCTACAAAATTACCGATTTGGGCATCAACAACAGCAAGGACAACTTCAGCATGGCCATGGGCCTCAATAATCAGGGCTGGGCGGAGAACATGGACGGCACCGTGAACCCTCCCGAGAATAGTACTTCTACGACAGTTTCCAGGGGCCACGCGGTGATAAGCATCTACGGATTCAACATCGACCTGGGCACGCTTGGAAAACCCAACGGCAACAGTTGGATCAACTGGGGCGGGATCAACGACCCCGGGGAAGCCGTTGGTATGTCCGAAACAGCTGCTCCTGATCCGAACGGCGAAGACATTTGCGGCTTCGGCACGCACCTTACGTGCGTTCCGTTTCTTTGGCGAGACGGCCACATGAGCGCTCTTCCGACGCTCGGTGGAAATAACGGGCAGGCCAGCGCCATCAATAACCGCGGAGAAGTCGTCGGATTTGCCGAAGACGGTGCCGTGGACTCCACATGCCCAGCCGGCATAACCAACAACCGGATTGCGCTGGCGGCGTTGTGGGAAAGAGGCACCGCGGAAGCCCTTCCTTTGGTAGGTAACGATGTAGACGGTGAGGCATTCGGGATCAACGATCGAGGCCAAGCCGTAGGCTACTCGGGAAACTGCACCGCAGCGACGCACGCCGTAATGTGGAAAGACAAAACTGTCTCCGTGCTTCAGGATCTCGGAGGTGCAGGTTCCAATTTCGCTTACGTTATTAACAACAAGGGCCAAATCGCCGGGCAGGTCGGCACTGCTGACGGCACAACCTTTTATGCCGCGGCTTGGCTGAACGGCGCAGACGGCGCAGTCACAAACATCGGCGCTCTGCCAGGAGATTTTGCCGCCTTCGCCACCGGCATCAACAACCGGGGCCAAGTAGTGGGAAACGATTTTGACTCGAAGTTCGACTGGTTCCACGGCTTCATCTGGCAGGATGGCGTGATAACCGACCTTAACACGCTAATTCCCGAAGATTCCAACCTCTTCATAATCTCCGCTAGCAATATCAATGAGCTCGGACAAATCTCGGGTATGGCAACGGTGCAAACCGGGCCCCATGCGGGCGACATTCACGCCTATCTTTTGACCCCCGTCAACGGACGCATAGGCGCCTCGATGGCAGATTTCGCACGTACACACCCCCAGTCCGTTTTACACGGGAACGCTTGCAGCCACTTTTTGCAGAGACTCGGCCCCGGCCGATTCGAGCGTTAAAGGGCATTTTGGGAGCTTCCGCACCATGCGTTCCAGCCGTAAGCTGGACGAACGCGCAAGGCCAGAGACGGTCCGGAACATTCTGGGTCATGTCGATATTCGCGTGACCCAGAATGTTGGCCGTAAGAGCCCGTGGAAAGGATTTCCCGTCGAACCGGAGACTTGACTCCGAAGAGTCGCGCGCCAGCTCCTGATTGACGCGGTAATCGTCATGTGGGTATTGGGCCGGACTTGCCTGATTTGCCCAAGAACTACTCCGGTTCCCGCCGTGGGAGATTAAGGAGCGGACAGGAAACGGTAAATTTCATCCATCACGCGGTCGGCCTGGTCCGTTTGAAACAGAAATTGCGCATGAGCGTCGCCGTCCAACACTATCAACTCTTTAGGTTCCGGAGCCTTCAAGTACTGAGCCCTGATCCCCGGCAGTCGCGGGCCGTCGCCGTTTGCATCATCGCGTGCAACTATAAAAAGCGCCCGCGATTTTAACTGGTCCGCTGGAAGATTTGGGGCAGCGCCAAGAAATACAATCCGATCGATCTCACCCGGTTTCGACTGAATCGAAGCATCCCCAGTTGCTGCGCCGCCGAAACTCCCGCCAATCGCAAAAACCGTTTGTGCCCCATGCTTCTTCAAATAGTGCACCGCGGCTAAAACATCGTTTGCCATCGGAGCGGTGAACATATCTTTATCCCCGGGTCCCGTCGAGCACCCAAACCCCCGGAAATCAAATGCAATGATCTTGAATCCCTTAGCGGCAAGCACCTCAGCCTGCGGTCGCCAGCTCTCCTTCGTGAATCTTCCCCCGTGCGCCAGGACGACAGCCCGTTTCCCTTTTCCATACACATCCGCGCAAATCTTCCCGCCATCCTCAGTTGCAAACGAGACATGCTGCTGCGCCTGTAACTGATGCTCCGGCAACAGCGCAACCAAAAGGATCAGAACATTTGTGAACCTAGACACGCTGTGATTATAAGACAGGTTGCCGTATCCACGAGTCAGTCGGCTTTACTCGGCGGACCAATCCGGCGGCATCCGAAACTCCCCAGACCGATTGTGTAACGATGTAGAATGAAATTCATGAACAAGAAAGCGCTCTCTCCGGGGGCGGTACACAGCGTACCAGCCGATTTGCGAAAGGTCCTCATTTCTGACCACTTGGCACGGGCAAAATGGGAGGATATTACGCCACTGGCACGCAATGAGTGGATTTGCTGGGTTCTCTCGGTCAAGAAACCGGAAACCAGAAGGCAGCACATCGAGCGGGTACGCACGGAACTCAAGGAAGGAATGCGCCGGCCTTGTTGCTGGCCAGGCTGTCCTCACCGCTGAAGCTAAGGATGGCGGAATCCGAAAGTTGCCCTTCCGCCCTAGACCAATCGTCCGGTTTCGCGACTTACTTGAACCTGTGGGCGAAGGCAAAGTCGGCGGGAGAAAATTTCACAAGCTCCTTGCGAGCGCAATGGGATGGTTAGTCTTGGGACAAGCTCACCACGGCGGTAATCCACATCGGGAGACAGATCCCTGCACACGCGATGACGTTGCGGATGCTACCTTCTGGAATGAGAAGCGAGCCGCACACGCAAACAACTATGGCTGTTCCCATAATGTAATAACGAGATGCTCTGAATATCCAGGCTAGTGGAAGAAAATGCAGTCCGATGATGACTCCAAGGAACTGCGGGATTAGCGCGTAACGGCCAAAGTGGGCGAGTGCCGCCACCGCGCCCGCTCCTAACAACCACTCCGCGGTCGTGTCGATCCAAAAGAGAGGGGCCACAGACGTCCAGCGCTCGCGGTCGGCCGCGGAGTCCTTATAGCGTCGCACTATTCGTAGACGCGCCGCAGCCCAGCCAACAAGTAAAATTGCAATTACCGCGACCAGCACCAAAGCGGTGGTCCTTGCGGCAGGCACGAACACCGCGGCCCATGACATCCAGGCACTGCCGAAGAGGGCGCCAACCATTGCACTTCGCGCGCGACCCTTCAGTCTGGCCACGCTGGATCCAGGTAGCGTGCCGACGGCGATTACTTTTTCAGTCATCCGTTGCTTCGACCATCCCTGGCCCCAAGTATCCTCTACTGGCGGTCAGATGTCCGGTTTTCCCTGCTAATCAGGAGTCGAGAGCAATGTCACTGAGAGCGTTCTGAACGGCGATGAATATATCTTCATTACGGCTTACGAACGTCAAAAATATATCCGCATCCGCAATGTAAGACTCGGGTTGAATCCAATCGAGTTGCTCCCAGAAAAGACTGACGAGGGTCGCCATTTCGGGGTCGTGCAAAGCAAAACTAGGGCCAAAGTTCACGAATCTGCAGACTTGCCCTGGCGTTATCGGAGCTTCAAACACATTGCCGTGCCAGAGTTCTCCAAGGTCGAAGGGGGAATTAAAGACGTACCACTCGTTGAAGCCTGCACATCCATCCGGCAATCTTTCAGTCCGGCAATCTCCCGCAGACTGAATTTTGGGACTGTAAGCAATCTCCTTTCGACTTCGCCAGCCATCACGTTTCTCCGCATCCGTGAGAGCCATAGCGCCGCTGTCTAGAGAAGTAACGGCAACATATTTGCCGACCACGGACTGCGGAAAGCGTTGAAGCAGGGTATCGAGGTCATGCTGCCAGGTTGTCAGCCAACGGTACGCACCGTGAGACCCTGTAATCGCCGCTGGATGAAAATTCGCCATGCGGTGTGATTATACCTGCTGCCCAACGCACAGTCCCCGTAAACGCGGCAATCGGAGAAGTGGAATCGTCTGAAACCCACACATTAGAAGTTCCGACCGAATCCCGTTCTTTCGAGTTTTGCGCTAGTATCTTTAGATGTCAGTTGATCTTCAAACCAGACGTCTCCTGCTCCGCCCGCTCCAGCTCGCCGACGCCGAACAAACACAACTACTGTTCCCACAGTGGGACATCGTGAAGTTCCTTACTTCAAAAGTTCAATGGCCTTATCCTGCCGGTCGAGCGTTCGATTACTATCGGGACGAAGCGCTTCCAAATATCGCACGCGGCGAAGAGTGGCAGTGGACGTTGCGCTTGAAAGAATCGCCGGACCCGCACATTGGCGTAATAGGTCTATACAAAGGTGAATCGGACAACCGCGGATACTGGCTCGGGCTTCCGTGGCACGGACGCGGGTTGATGACCGAGGCCGTTGTCGCGGTGAACGATTACTGGTTCGACGTTCTCGGCTTTCCGGTTCTACGCGCACCAAAGGCTATCGCGAACATCGCCTCGCGACGCATCTCGGAGAAGACCGGTATGCGCGTTATCGCAAACTATGAGCGCGACTACGTGTGCGGCCGACTCATGGCGGAAATATGGGAGATCACCGCCGAGGAATGGCGCGTTAAGAGACTGGATTTTTGAGTGGTTATGCAATCGAGGCAAGTCAAATGCTTACTCGGGTCGAGGAGCCGACATTGTTGTGCAATCAAGTTGAGTGGAGATTTGGGACCGTAAACGGCAGCGCGCTTGCGTCAGGGTAGGAACTGAATTTCAAGTTCCATCGCACGCCCATTCCGGATTGAAAATGCCCGGATGGGAGCAGTTGCGTACGGCCGGGGCGTGACGATGCAATAGATCGCTTCAGAATAGTAGGCCAGCGCGACGTCTTTGGGCGAAGGTTCGTTCGTGTCCAGCCAATGCGGATGCGAGTGGTAGATCCCGAGGAATTCAAGCCGCCGCTTGCGGAGTTCCCCCATCAGCCGCACGATCTCCTTGGGCGCAATCTCGTAATTCCTGACTGGATCAGCCGCGACGTTCTTCGCAGGGAACGCCTGCGTGATTAGTCCGTCTTGCCCTGCCAGAATTCCGCAGCATTCCCGATGCGGATGGCGGCGGGCATGCCCCAGGAGTTGCCCGTATACTTTGCGGCGGCTTCGGACGGCTCGCTTCATTCCGAGAGTATATAACGAGGCGAGTTCGTGAATCGAGTGACGGACGCGGGAAGAGTACGTTGGGTAAGTCCCGATAAACGCTGCCGTGAAATTGGTCCAGAATCATCACCCTCTTGGTTATCTCTGCGCTAGCCTGGCCGGTCGCATATTTCGGATCGTTCGGGGCGGCCGGGCATATTCCGGGCGGGTTAGTCCATCAGGGCGGCGTTCGGATGAGCCGGGACCTTACGAGTGTTATTCGGAGTCGTACTTGATGGCGGGCCCTCCAGATGACTAGAATCTCGCAGCGGCTCAAGAGAAAGAGGCACACCTTGACCTATCGAATAGCCCGATTCTGTGCTCTTGCCCTGCTATTGTCGGCTGCAACTTCGCCAAAGGCCCAGGAGCGGGCCAAAGCGGTGCCTGTAACGGGAGTGCTAAGAGAGCTGGTGAGACGATCAACGCTGGCAGAACCAGATGGCAAGCCATTTTATCTCAGAGCGAAGGTCCTGAATGCGAAGCAGGCTGACTGGGAGTACAACGCTGAAGTTGAGGAATATTGGGTGTCGCCCACAAAGTGGCGGCGTACAATTCGATCCAAAGGGTTCTCGCAAACACTGATCGTAAGCGGTGACCAGCGCTTCGAACAGAATACCGGAGATTACTTTCCGCCAGACGTCGAGCGCCTGATTGTGTCGCTGGTCGATCCGATTCCGGTGAATGTGCTCCAAGCGTTTGAAAAGCTTTCCATGGAAATCCAGAAGCCCGACGGCAAAACTGGGCAATGTTTTGTCGATCAGTATTTCGATGATCAGCACGGAGAACGCGTGAGGGCTGCAGTAGCTTTGGATTCGAGAACCGGGTTGCTCAATTACTTGTGGTTTCCCGGATGGAGCGTCGGCGTGCTTGCAGACTACCGTTCGTTTCATTACAAACTCGTGGCCTGGAAGACAAAAGACAACCCCGTGAACGCCGAAGTCGAAGACCTGAAGGACTTGGATCATCCTGATGAAAGTCTTTTTGCCGTCAAAGAGGGGAGCCCGCCTTCCGAACAGATTCGGACAGTCCTTGTGAGTGGCACCGAGTACAAAAAGCAACTTAGCAATGCTGCAGAACTAAAGTGGCCAGCCGTCTCAGGCCCCCCAGATAGTGGCACGGTAAAGGTAAAGATTGTGATTGATCGCAACGGCCACGTTCGTGAGGCGCGTTCTTATGTTGCCTCTAATTCCGAGCTCAAGGATTGGACCGTTGAGCAAGTTAAAGGGTGGGAGTTCAAGCCATACCTGGTTGATGGCGCGGCCGTGCAAGTGGAAACTACGCTCGATATCGATTTCAAGACCGAGCTCAAGTCCGGTGCTCCAAGTTTACCAGCAGCGAGTAGCTATTTCGATCGCGCTCGCCAGTTGAGTGGATTGCGGGTTGAGGGGGCGCAGGCGTTCCACATGCGCGCATCTTTTGAAGCCTTTGGGAGTGCGGAACTCACCGGAGTAGGAACCTACGAAGAAACCTGGGCCTCTCCCACGCAGTGGAGGAGAGAAGCCATCCTAGGCGGACATACAGTGACTGAAGCACGAAATGGAGACCTTGGGTTTCGAAAGTTTGATCAGCCATATTCGGCGCGGAGAATCGATCAGGCAATGGAGGTACTAAGTCCCGCTTTGCCCAGCGGTAGCGGGGCAAGTACCGCACTCACTTGGCGAGTAGCAAACGGGCAGTTAGGGAGAGCCGAGATGGTACAGGTTTGGAGGGGAAAGCTCGGGGATGATGGCAAACCTGGAGCAAACACCCAAGTCTATTATTTTGGCCCGGACAATGGATTGCTGCGAGGTCATCATGAGATGTCAGACCTGACGATTTATAACGACTTTGCGGACTTCTCCGGGAAAATGGTTGCCCGGCGCTTATCGGTCTTAGAAAACGGCTTCAAGATTCTGGAGATCAAGATTGAACAGTTGGATGCTTCGCAGCCACAAACCGACGATTTCTTCACCTTGGCAGGCGTCAGGCCTATCTCTTACGCGCCCGGCAATGTAGGGAGCAAGCACGTGCCTGCGGTGCCCATCAAACAGGTAAAGCCAGCCTATACCGCAGACCTTCGAACACAAGGATTTCATGGCAAAGTTACGTGTAACATGCTCATCGATTCGCACGGTCACGTGCGTGAAGTTAGGTGTCCAGAGGGACTGAACCCGGGTGTTGAAGCCGCCGTTCGAGCTGCTGCGATGCAGTGGGAATATGCTCCCGCTACATTCAATGGGCGTCCAATTCTGTCTTTCGGTACTGTGGAGTTTCAATTCTGAATCCGGCGTGGCAAGTCCCCGTAAACAAGGTTTACCAAGACTTGGCTCTGCTTCAGACGTATTATTTGGCCGAGGCCAGCCTAATGCTGATGAAAACGGCAAGCGGACTCACGGCACTACTGTGGGTTCTCACAGCCTGCTGTTACGGGAAAACGACTTCTGTTAGAACTGAAGACCTTCAGAGTGCAGCCGCACTCAATGACCGAGTCGCGCAATTTGATGTGACGGATACGACCATTATTGATGCTCTGTCGAAGTTGAGCCATGAACCAATCGCTGGTCTCCACTTAGGAATCGAGGAAATCATCCGAGATACAGCTTCTGTACCTACCGACCGGAATGTTCGCTTCTCTCTTAGTCTCCACGACGCAACTGTACGCGACATCATAGAAGCGCTGTGCAAATCTGACCGCCACTACATGTGGTCAGTGGATGGCTCAACGGTCAACGTCTATCCACGCGAAATAGTTGGCAAGTCCTCATATCTCCTGAATCGTGAGATTGGCACGATTGCTCTCAAGAACATAAACGGACCGACTGTTGCACTGACTTCGTTGATGAAATTGCTGCCCCACGAACAACTTGGATATGCGGGAATAGGCGTAAACAATGACTACGCCTTATGCCGATGTCGGCATAAGGCGTATAATGCCGCGTTCCGAATTATTCCGTGACGATTCTCCCTTACTCCCACCGAATCAGCTTGAAACTCGCGGCAATACTTTCAAGAATCGCGTCGTCTTCAGGCTCATGGGCGCGGACGGTTTCAAGGCGCAGCCAATAGACCGGGCCGCCCGCAACACGGAATGCCAGAAACATCCTCAGTACGCGGTCACCGCACACGAGGCTTGCCTTTGCACCGCTGAGCCTGCCGACGCGGGCTTGCTTTACCTCTTGCCGGCTGGAAGCGCAGGCCGCATGCGTCAGTTCAGCTCTTACGCCTTCCTCTGGACTCTTCCACTCAAGACTATTGGGCTCTCCGAAGACGACTATCTCACCGCCGGAAGCCAATGAAATTCGTACGCCTCGTTCAGGTCCAGCCTCGTCGCCCGCCTTGCCTTTCAAACCACGAGGAATCCTGATTGAATACCCGAGAGCTGGATTGCGATAGGTCCCTTCAATCCATCGTGCATCTGCCCAGGCGACACCGGCCCAGGCTACCTGAACTAGCAGAACGCCTGTCATCAACAATCGCGAAACCATCTGGGCCCTCCGCCAGAATGAAATTTATCACGCGGGAACGACCTATGTCCGCTGAAGCGATTGCGTCTTTAGACACCGAGAGTGCCGAGATGGCTGATTAACGTTTATCGGAGAAGTGGCTCGCTCTAATCCAACGCCTTGAGCCTGCTGGCCATGAATCCCGTCGAGGTGATGTGAAACGTGTTGAAGCCGTATTCGGACAGTACATTTTTCGCATTAGCAGTAAGTTGCGTACCAAAAACTTCGACAACGGTGTACGGTGGGTCGGCCGAATGAAACCCATGATGCAGTTCAATCGTGTCGAGGTGACCCAGCAACATTTCCTCTGGGGATAAAGAGTTCAGGTCGTTGAAGGTAGTGATGCCGATAAGATGGTTTTCGTCTGGACGCTCATTCCAAAAGCGTTGGGCCACGGGCTAGTTGGTGGGCGTGTCCACAATCCACACAGGCACGGCGCGCTCAAGCTCGGCTAACTTTTCTCCGAACTCTCGGTCAACAACGACGTAAACCTTGTACGGAAGGGCGGTCATGTCCTTTTCAGTTTATCTGGCCCTGCCACCTTGGCAAGCGGTCGATTAGGTTCACTCGCCTAATAGACGCCCAAACCGTATATGGGGAACGGGGATCAACTTGTGCAGGATTATGCCGACTCAATCAAGCATCGCAGTGCTTCAACGGCTCGCAATTGAGAGGAAAAAGGGTCGGCGATGAGACTCAATTCGGCATAATTCGGAAGGCGGCATTATACCCAGAACCTTGGAGCGCAGTATTTAGCAAACTCACTGTGCGTCAACTTATGAATCGGCTGTCTGAACACAATGGTCCACGTGGTTGGTGGATTTGGAGCGGCTCCAGAGGTCAACGGTTCTTCGCTTATTTCGAGCGCGGCTTTAAGCAATCCTGACCGGCATTGGCGGCGAACTCCTGATTTGTCGTGCGATTCCGCGTTGATCAGGCACTGTAATGGTATGGAGAAAACCCAATAATGCGGAGAAAACGAAAAGTGGCTCTAATTGTGAAGTTTGCTCCCTTCGCCACGATTTCTAATTGCTCTGCATTTACGCGAGTAATTTGCATCTCTGCTCTATTTGTAGTTGACCAGCCTTTGACCTCAACGTCTCCCAGAGCCAGAAGCTGAAGTGTCATGGTAACGGCGTTTGCCTGCTGTCTTCGCCATTTCAATGGAGGAGATGAAGGATACTCGTTCAGGGCTATAGTGAGTTCGGCTGCCGGTCCATCGCGGTCAATTTTAAAAGTGAAAAGTTCAACATTCTGAAGGGAAGGAGGCGGGTCGAAGAGCGAACTCGCAGCCTCAGGATTTTCTGCAAATTCCAGCCAACTCAAGATTTCACCTCGCCCCTCATTATAGAAATAGTGGGCGGCATTGCCTAAGTCCCGATTGGTCGGGTAATCGGAAACGTGGAAGCGCGCCCAGATCGCTTGAGAGAAGAAGCCGAGTCATGGGGTACATCGCTCCCTGCTCTCCCTTGCCTTCTGGGGTAGGCGGACACCGCGCAACTCTATTTCTTTTCCGTCGGTCGGTTGTCCAAAAACGTGTAATCTCTCGGGATCGTGAAATATTCAGGATCCGGCTCGTTGCGAGAAACTATCTCGATCTTCCGCACAAAATTTCCGGAGCGCGGGTCAGCCTTCTTGATCACCACATCCAAATCCAGCTCGGGCGAATGCCACAACTCTCTCGTGATAACCAGCGCCTTCGAATTCCCGTTAGCTCCTGCCGCAACCGATGTGGTCTCTCGCGTCCCTTCAACTGTGAGCGCATCAATCACGATCGTCCCTAGGCTTACCGATTCCATTATTGACGCCCGTGGAGCATCCTCCGCGGCCTCAGATTTCGCATAGACGGCGCGCAGAATCGCGTTGATCCTGCAGGTTTTCGTCGCGACGTAACACGTCGTTCGCGTCTCTTCCTTCGGATCAATAAGGATGAAGTTCCACCTGGGTTGAGTTTCACCCGATGCCGTCATCCTCCGCCGACTTTCAAAGTAGAGTTTTCCAGATGAATCCCGCGCCAGTATGCTCATAAACGCTAAGTGCGACGAAGACTCATCGTTGCTCGTCCACGTCACCACCGATTTGCCCGTGAAGGGCCGCCCTGGCGTAGGCGGAACATACATGTTTTCGACGCCGGACATTGCGGCCACGTCGGGATTCTTCCCCCGGAGGGCGCGTGTTAGCAAAAGGTTCCTGGGCGGGAAGGAAGGTGGCGAGAACGACGAACAACGCAACTGGCAAAACCAGCCACGAAACGCGATAGCGCATCATGGTTACCTCCAAGTCTGCTTCAATAATATACGACGTGATTGCCCTTCAAGCTAACTCATTCGAATGCTTTCAAATCTTCCACACAAGTCTCCCAATTCATATAAAATCAATGCGTTAGAACTCGTGGGGCCCGTAGCTCAGCGGTTAGAGCAGCGGACTCATAATCCGTTGGTCCCAGGTTCAAATCCTGGCGGGCCCACCAACTAAACCTTTGTCTCGGGCCACTCAAAAAGAAAGTGGTGCGCCCAAGGAGACGATTTTAGAACTTTTCTTCGTGATTTTGTGGCAGCCTTTTCGCAGATGGAATCTCCCCTATTAAATCTCTTCTCGTCTGATGTTGTTGAGGGAAACCCATAGGACTTGTAGGAGTTGCGCTGAGGCTCTCAGGTGAGCAAGATGTCTTAGCTAAGGAGCCCTCTGTGAGTATATTTACGATCCATCAAGCGAAAACAAACCTTTCCAGGCTGATTGAAAAGGCTTCGGAAGGAGAGGAAGTGATCATCGTACGTGGCTCAAAACCCGTAGCCCGAGTCGTTCCGATCGGCGAGGTGAAGGGCAAACGCCAGCCGGGTTCATTGAAAGGAAAGTTGTGCGTGGGGCCTGAGTTTTTTGAACCCCTTCCAGTGAGCGAATTGTCGACTTGGGAGTAGCATTCTTGCGCGCTATTCGTGGCGAAGGGAGACGATGGGGTCTACGCGCGTGGCGCGACGCGCAGGAAGGTAGCTTGCAACCATAGCGACCGCCATCAAAAGCAGAGTTACAGCAACGAGAGTCTGGGTGTCGGCCGGATGAACGCCGAACAGTTGACTCGCCAGCAATGGTGTGGCAAGTAGAGCGGCAACCAGGCCGATGGCAACTCCTGCCAATGACATTAACAATCCCTGAGAGAGGATGAGGCGCAACACGTCCGCGCGCTGGGCACCGAGGGCCAGGCGGATGCCAATTTCGTGGGTTCGTAGTGTCACGAGATAGGTGATCACGCCATGGAGGCCAATGAAAGCGAGAACCAGCGCCAACGCCGCAAAGAGCGCAAGCAGAGTTACAGCGAATCGCCGGCGGGCGAGAGAGACCGCCACGAGTTCGCTCATCGTGCTGATGTCGTAGACGGGTTGCTCAGCATCCACCGCGCGAATCTGCTCCCGAAGCGCGCCGATGAGAGGCCGCGGGTCTGACTTGGTGCGCACAACCAATGTTGTCCCGCCATAACCCGGAACATAGAACATTCCCTTGGATTCAGCAGCCAGATCACTATCGTGGACATCGCCCACGATACCAATGATTGTGGCCCACTTTCCTTCCTCCCAGCCGATTTCCGCACCAAGTGGGTCGCGGCCCGGCCATACACGCTTTGCCAAGGCCTCGTCAATGACGACCACCGCTCCAGGACCGAGGACATTTCCCGAGCGCATTTCCTTCTGTTCAAAAAGACGCCCACGAATTAAAGGAATCCGCATCGTTTCGAAGTAGCTGGGAGTTACGTACATATCGTTGGCGTGTGGTGTCGGATCGTGCGGCCCTGCGGGACGGTCCCGGATTTGGAAGATCACGTTGTAGCCGTACGATGAAAACGGAACGCCGCTCGCAAACGCAGTGTGTGTGACTCCTGGGAGATTGGAAACTCGATCGACAACTGCGTCTGAAAATGCTTTCATACGCCCGCTGTCCCCGTACTTCGCAGGAGAAAGCGACACGTTCATCGTTAGCAAGTTGCTGGGATCAAATCCTGCGTGCACATCGAGGAGCTTCGCGAAACTCCGCAATAGAAGGCCGGAACATACGAGCAACACGAGCGCAATCGCAATTTCAGATACCACGAGCGTGCGGCGCAGACTTTGCTTTCCGCGACCGGCCCCGCTCCCTCGTCCGCCTTCCTTGAGTGTTTCAGCCAAGTCAATCCGCGCTGATTGAAGTGCAGGGATAAGGCCGAACAGGATACCTGCCAGGAGCGTTAGCGCGAGCGCGAAGCCCAGAACGCCCAGATCGACCCGAACCGTGTTGACATGAGGCAAATCCTGAGGGGCCATACGAATCAACACGTTGATACCGGCCCGCGCCAGCAGCAGACCCAGAGCCCCTCCGGCAATCGAGAGCAACAGACTCTCCGTCAGGAGTTGCGAAACAATGCGCGCGCGCCCGGCGCCGATCGCAACGCGGATGGCGAACTCCCGCGCCCGCGCTCCGTTTCGTGCCAAGAGCAGACCGGCGATGTTGGCGCAGGCAATCAGCAAGACCAGTCCAACCGCGCCCAAAAGGATGTAGAGCGGCATGCGCGCGTCGCCCACCTGCTCATCGACTAGGGGACGCACCTCCATTCCGAACTTAGCGAATGTGCTGTCATTGAAACGCGCAGCCTCGGTTGCCATGCCTGCTCGTGCCTGCGCAAGCGTCACGCCCGGTCGAAGCCGCGAGATCATGTCATAGGCCAACTGCCAGCGATTCTCCTCCGAGAATGATTCCGGAGGGAATGCCGCTGGTATCCAAAGCTCAACATGGGGATACAGCAGTTCGAGGCTTTCCGGCATCACACCGACTATTTCGAAGCTCCCTTCCACCAATTGGTAGGTCCCGCCGGTTGGATGCAACCTCTTCCCGATTGCATTACGATCGCCGCCGAATAATCTCTGCCAAAGATCATGGCTTAGCATTGCGACATGCGAACTCCCATAGGTATCGTCGGCTGCTGAAAAGGTGCGGCCGAGGATTGGATTGATGCGCAGCACGCGGAAGAGGCTCGCAGTTACCTGCATGGCCTCGAGACGCAGGGGCTGGTCCCGGCCAGTGAGATTGAGATCGGCCCGCAGCAAAGCCGCAGAAGACTCGAACAGGTCTTCTCTCTGACTGAACTCACGAAACTGGGTAGCCGAGACGCTAGCCCGTGGCAAGTTCAACGTTGGCAGCTGATCGTGTAAAACGACGACGCGTTCGGGGTCGCGAACCGTGAGCGGGCGCAAAAGAACTGCGTTGACCACGCTGAAAATGGCAGTGTTGGCGCCAATGCCGAGGGCTAGGGTGAGCACGGCGACGATTGTGAAGCCAGGGCTCTTGGCCAGCACGCGGATTCCATAACGGATGTCTTGCCAGAGCATTCCCATTTAGTGCCTCCGCCTCTACCGCACCAGGGCATCCCGACCATCGGATTGTAGACTGCTTAAGAGGTAAAGAACCAGTCACTGATTCTGTACTTCCCTGTAAGAGAACACGACATCAGGATGTTCTCTGATGCCGCGCGTACGAATCCGAGCAAATTAACGCTGTGTGGCGATCGACAGCACGGTGAATTTCGAACCGTTGCCTTTCGTTTGACGTTGCTCCGGGTCAGAACCAACGAGCCCGGCGAGAGTTATAGAGTTGACGCAAGACATAGCTGAATTTTCTCCTTTTTCTTGCCCTATTTTCTTGGGGCACACAGAAGCGAGTGGCTGCTGCTTCCAAAGCGGGCGGCTGCTTTATGGGAGGGGCCAATCGGGTTAAGGGTGGAGCCAGAGCTGTGGAGCCATGCCGCTATACTGAAGAAAGCGACGGAACTCATTCGGTTCGCAGGGCCCGCGCTGGCGAGATAGAGCTCGCCCGCAAAGCGGGAACCAGAGTGGCGAGCAACCCGAAGACTGCAAGTACAATCACCGCTAGTAAGAGAATCACGGGGTTGTACGGGTTGAGTCCGTAAAGCTGAGACAAAGTCAATTCAACTGGGCGGTTGTAACAGAAAATTGATCGTGCCGCTCCGGAAGGCACAGGCATCGGCGTAACCCAGATGGGGGATCACTCTCGTGTGTTTTCGGGCGGCCAGCTTGGCGTGAAGCGCGGGCAGGAAACTAGGTTCGCTGATGAGACAACCGCGCAAAAACGATTCACATTTTTCCACAGACCCACCACTTACCACGAAGGCCTCCCCGTTTGTAGAATAGGTGAGAATTTACTCCTCTGGGAGGAATGACCCATGCTGTTTGCTACAGTATCTCGCGGGAAAAAACGTGGAACCCGTTTGCTTCCGCACCGATTCAAAGACGACCGATACCACGTCCATCTGGGAAAGGAAGGCCCGTATATTCCGGTCACCGATTACCGCGATATCCCCTCTTACCTGGCAAACGGGTATTCTCTCCAGATGAGTGACAGAGTCGAGAGTCGTACGCCAAGTCTGATAAGGCCCGAATCCATCCATGGATGGAGTAGGACTTCTAATGACCTTTTCTTTATTGCTCGCTCCTATTAGACCATCTCCTCAATCGCTTTGTTGATTGTGCGCGGCAGAATAGCCGAAAGCGTTTTCATAGCTGACGCTTTATCTTGTCACTTTCTGCGCTTGCGCCCGAGGCTTCGAATCGCCCGCGCACCGGGTTCGAAATTGGGTTGTGTGAACAGGGCAGAATGGAATCATAGTCATTCCTGTTTTTCCGGAACCTGGCCGTTGTCTTCAGCCTGATCGTGATCAGAAGGCTCCTTGTAGACAACGTGAGCTCCTTTCATGGGATCCCAAAGAATCTCTCCATGTTGAAACGTGCTCATTCTCCCGAAATGATCCGGAGAAAACGTCTCGTCCTGCAGCGGGTAACCCAGCTTTCCCTTCGGTCCGCCCAGCTTTAAATAAAGTTCACGAATCTTGCCCGTCACCACCGCTGCGCTGGTGTCGCGGCTCCAGTAGATTGTCGAATCCACTTTTGTCGCTCTGCCCTTGGGATTCGAGCATGTCGGGATCGGCGCATCCCCGGCCATTTCAATGGAAGCAATCGTCCTAGTCAGCCCGATTATCACTCCGCTGTAGTTTCGATACTTGCCGCCTTCCTTGTCGCCCACTTCCATTTCCTCGGAAGTCGGCCTGCCAAGGAATCCCATCGGTCCCGCAAGATTCGCGTATTTTTCGCTGATGGTGTAGCAAGGCAGACAAACGAATGGCTTCGGGCGTGGACGGCGCTCTCTCAACAAGCCGTACACGACCACGACTCCCGTCACACTGGAAACAGTCGAGCCGCTCAGCGAACTTGTCAGCACCGTCCGATACACTTTTCCGTCCGCAATAGTCGGCGGCACGGATTTCGCGAAAGTAAGGTTGTCGCTGTCAGACCACAATTGGTTCAAGGTCTTGGCATCGTGGGCCACAAGAATGCTCGGTACAAGATTTCCTTGCCCGTTTCCGTTCGGTACAGAAGTCCACACAATCCCATTTGTCATTCCGTTCGCGGAGATGGAGCTGAACCCGCCGGGCATGCCGTCCTGTGGTGGTTTGGCAAAAGAGCCGCTGGCGACGAGCGGCGTTTCGTCCACATGCTTCGTCGTAAGGTCGTAGCGAAATCCTTTTAGAAAATCCTTTTCCGGCATCTTGTAGATCATTCCCGTGTTTTTGCTCATCTGCCAGTAGACAGGTCCGCCGTGAATGTTCGGGCCACACTGTTCGCCGTCGCCATAACGATTCGGATCGATGTAACAAGTTCCGCCGTTGGCGCCCCAGTTGCATCCCGCAGCTCCGCCCGCCGCGGGGCACGCGTTCGTGATATTCCCGCTCGAATCGAATGTGGGCGTATTGTGAAACTGGTTGATGAAGGCTTGAAAACCGTCGAAGCTCGCAGAGAGCGGTGCCGCGTCTTGCGTGAGATTCATGGTTGCCCTGTCCATCACATAATAGCGGCCCTGCTTGCCCCCTCCGATCAATAGTCCTTCCGGCAGGATCATCGGACCGCCGGACCCAAGATCGGTATCTCCGTCGCTTAAATCGCGCCGTCCCGGTTGCGCCCAGGATGCAGGCGGAGCGTTTGAAGCATTGTTCGGCTGGAAGTGTCCGCCCAGGGCAAGTCCGCCTGGTTTATTTGTTGGCACGAGTTTCACGAAGCTGTCCTGCAACGATTCCGAGGTCGGGCCATTGCCGGTTTGAAAGTAAATGGAACCATCCGGAGCGCCCACGAGGCCGTTGCCGGTTTGCCAAATTCCGGCTTCTCCGGCGTTAGGGCTCACCACGTACACCGCCTGCTGTGCCAAGTCGGATTCGCGATAGCCGATTACCCAGCCTCGATACGGCACATTGTTGGGGCACGGCGCGTCGCATTGGAATGTCGCGAACGCCACGTAGACGACTCCCTGCAATAGCAGCAGTCCCGGACGATTCCGCTGGCAGCGGTGATCGAAAGTGACCTGTTGGTTGTTGGGGTCTGTCGCCTCGATTTTCTTCCGCGGAATCCTGTCACTGCCATCCGCGAGGTTGATGGCGAAAATGTAGACGGCTCCGTCATCGGGCATTCCCGCCTGCGATGTGCACCTGGCCACCACGTACATCGTTTGCGTACTTGCATCGATCACCGGTGTGCTGGTAATGCCGACGAACCCTGTTCTTGTCTCGCTGCAGATTTCCGGTTGGCAACCGGGAGGATCGGTCGTCCCCCCGCCCAAATCGACGCAAAGATGGCGGGCCCCGCACAGTTCTCCCCGGAGGTCTTTTCTCCAGACAGGAACGGATGGCGAACCAGGAGCAGCATCTGCGTCGAACGCGTAAATCTGATTTTCCGAGGTCGCAACGAAAAACAAATTCTTCACGCCCGCTGAAGTCGTGTGCACCGAGCGCACATACAGAGGCTGCGCCACAACGTCACCTTCTACTTGGCGTGTGAATAACCGGCCAAACGTCAGAATATTTACGTTGGCTGGCGTGAGAATCGTTTCAGCAGTGTTTGCGCCGGACCGGCTGTTGTCATTGTGTTGCGTCACCACGTTTTGCTTTGCGCAATTGGCAAAAGCTGGTGTCGAACGCGGGCTGATAGTGTTTTCCACGTACTGCACAACTTGCGCTTCGTCGCCCAACGCCCACTTTGCTCCGCCTCCCAGCGCCATCGTGATGTTGCCCAGGTCTCCTCCCGCCATACCCGCAATCGCTCCATTGCGGAAAAGTACCACGATGGAATTGGGGTAGGTGTTGGCCACAGTAATGTAGGGTTGGTCTTCGCACAGCGGCGGTACGATCACCGGTGCTCCCAGAGTCGAGGAAGGTTTCACTGGTGCGCCAGGACCGCTCGATGAGCACAGGTTTTGTTCTCCCGCAATGCTCGAACTGGAAGTTGCGGTCGGATTGATGAAGAATTTGTTGGCAGGTGAATTCGATAGGCCCGTGCCAACAACCGTTCCGTTGTTCAGAACCCGATCGGATGAGCCAATGTAAAGGCCGTCCAGCACAATTGTGTCTGCGCCTGCCGGATAGTTCCACACGGTGGGCGGCACCATAGGGTTTGGCGCCGGCAAGACGGTTTTGGGGGCGGAAGGCGCACTAACTTTTTTATTCGGCGGATCGCTTGGACATGCCGTCTGAATCGCTGTGATCTTGTCCCCGGCGTTCAGACTTGAGGTGACCACCGGCGTCCAGGGGATTGTGACATTCTCCTGTCCGATGGCAGTGCTATTTGCATTGGCAAACGCATCCACCACGGTTCCTGGATTCAGATTTTCGACATCCACCACTCGCCCACAAGCATAGATAGGCTCATCGACAGTCGGTTTGTTCAGAGCCGCTGGATAGGGTCCCACAACCATCGGCGGATCGGTCGCCGTGCTGGTAAAGCCCAACACCTCCTGCGTCGCGGTCACCGCGTCGTTTAATTTCAGTGCTGGTGAGACGGCAACGTCTTCTTCGTCGAAAACCGGAGTCGTCGCCGCCACTTGCGTTCCGTTCACAAAGACCCGAACAAGTGCATGCGCCAAGAATCCCGAAACGTGTACTGCCTTTGCGCATTCTCCCACGTCCGAAACGATTGGCGGCGAAAGTTCATTTCCGCTACGGATCGGGAACCTCTCATTAATCTGAGGCCCCCGCCGATCACTCCCACCTTGGGGAAACAGGGTCAACATCAGCGCCAGACCAATCGCGGGATTGAATGCGCGGAGGATCATGCCGCACCTCTCAAGAAATCAAATTAAGACTGGAGTCCGGGAGCCTGAAAGTTCTGTTGAGGTAGTGTCTCGAAATGGCCAACCGTTACGCCGAAGGGGTAATTATGGCGCATCTCAGCCAGCAACTTGACCTGACAAGACAGTGCTAAGGCAAGGCAAACCAACAAGATGCCAAGATTTTGCTTGGACTCGTAATCTGCGGAACTTCATGACGTAAGGGCACCGCCCCCGAATAAGCTGCTGATATTTCAACACATTAGGAGCCGCGTGTCGAAGGACGAAGAAAAGTTGGGAACAACTTGGAACAACGGCAACTGTTGATTCTGGGGGATATATAGAGGTCCAGCTAAATTCGACCAACGGACAGAGAATCCGACAGTCGATACTCGCAGGGTCTCTCCATCACTTTAAGGTCACGCAGATAACGATGGGTTAGTCCGGCGGTTTGGAAAGCCTCCAGCTCATGTGGTGCAGTGAGGCTCTTCCTCGAACGGTCTTGTAGCGGGCGGGCATTCTCTGCTTAGGTTCTGACAATGTAGGATGTCCAAAGACAGGCACCGGAGATTCTACATCGCCAGAAACTTCCTTTTGCTCGAATTGGTCCTAACCCGAAATTCTCATTCTAAATTGAAAAAGGCTGTTGCTTCATGGCATAACTCTTTTGTCTAGAAAGAAATCCTGCCAAGGAGGAGCAACAGCCTTATGAGCACAGAGTGTACCCAGTTTGTCTTCGG
>JABCYZ010000012.1 GCA_013289955.1 Acidobacteriota bacterium | reverse complement strand
CCTAAGAAGGGCAGTCGAAGACTACGACTTTGATAGGCTGGAGGTAGAAGCGCAGCAATGCGTGAAGCTGACCAGTACTAATCGCCCGTTCGGCTTAATCATAAAACTTTCTCAAAACGTCTTTGAGGAAGAGCAGAACTGGCTCTAGAGAGTCAGATGAAAACGCCAATTCTGCCGCAGTAACGTTCGATCGAGAGTCGAACTTGTAAAGCCAGCCTAATGTGGGGTCGCCGAGCGGCCGCACATAATTGCCGATCGCTTTGCGGTCGCGCAATATTTCTGTTGTCGCACTCGCGATCCAGGTTCGGGATGAGCTTGGAATCCTTACGCGAGTTTCCAGTTTCCTGGTGATCATACCGCGAGGGTCACACCCGTTCCCATCCCGAACACGGAAGTTAAGCCTCGCCGGGCCGATGATACTGCACGGGCAACTGTGTGGGAACGTAGGTCGTCGCCGGGATTAAAATCGAAAGGGCCGTTCTGAGCAATCAGGACGGCTTTTTTGTTTTGGACGCACCCTTCGGCGCAGCTTCGTTGCCGGGCCCCGGCGAAACTTCTCCTCATCCAAACGGCAAGGGGCTTTGCGCTCAAGAAACGGCAAGGGCGGATATCTGAGCACACCATCCAGCGAAACAGGCGGCGCTCCGGCGGGCGATTCCAGGGCTTCGCGGATTTGGCGGGCGCTGCGGCATCGAAATTTCCGGCTTTTCTTTACAGGACAGAGCATTTCGCTGATTGGCACCTGGATGACGCGGATTGCCACGAGCTGGCTCGTGTATCAGCTAACCGGCTCGGCTTTGCTGCTGGGGGTGGTCGGGTTTGCGGGACAGATTCCCACGTTTCTGGTGGCGCCATTTGCGGGCGTATGGGTTGACCGCTTGGACCGTCGGCGGCTGCTGGTAGCCACGCAGGTTCTCGCGATGGTCGAATCGCTGGCGCTGGCGGTACTGACGCTCAGCGGGCGCATCAACATTCAAGAGATCATCGGGCTCAGTGCGTTTCAGGGATTGATCAACGCGTTCGACATGCCCGGGCGGCAGGCTTTCCTCGTCGAAATGGTGGAGGACAAGAACGATTTAGGAAACGCGATCGCACTGAATTCCTCGATGGTCAATTTGGCGCGGCTCCTTGGCCCGTCGCTTGCCGGCGGAGTGATCGCGCTCTTCGGCACCGGTTATTGTTTTCTGATCGACGGGCTCAGCTACCTTCCCGTGATTGCTTCCTTGCTCCTGATGCGGCTGAAACCGCTGATGGCCCCTCACCGAACGTCTTCCATGTTTCACCAGCTTAAAGAGGGCTGGACGTACGTGGCCGGCTCCGTTCCCATCCGGACGATTCTTTCGCTCTTTGCGGTGATCAGTCTGATGGGCTGGCCATTCACCGTTCTCATGCCGGTCTTTGCATTGAAGATTTTGAAAGGAGGGCCGCATACCTACGGATTCCTGATGGGAGCCGTTGGCGTGGGAGCGCTCGCATCGGCCTACTCTCTGGCCTTGCGTCCGAGCGCGCGAGGATTGCTCAGGATGATGCCGATATCGGCCGGCATGCTCGGAGTGGGACTGATACTTTTCGGTTTGTCGAGAAATTACTGGTTGTCGCTCGGCGTGCTGCTGTTTTGCGGATTTGGCCTGATGCAGGAAGCGGCCGCCAGCAACACCGTCATTCAAACGATTGTCGAAGAGAGCAAGCGCGGGCGCGTGATGAGCTACTATACGGCCGCCTTTGTGGGCATGGCGCCATTCGGAAGCTTGCTGGCGGGAACACTCGCCAGCAGGATCGGGGCGGCGAATACGGTGATGGTTAGCGGCGCATCCTGCCTCGCGGGCGCGATCTGGTTCTTGACGCAGTTGAAGGCCCTGCGCAAAGTCATCCGCCCGATTTACGTAAACCTCGGCATCGTGCCGGGGCCGCCGGAAGTGAATGCGGTTCTGGAGGATGGCGGCGGCCAGTAGTTCCGCCCGCGAGTGAAAAGAGTCTAGAGTCCCGCGGGAATGTGCAAGCCGTCCAGGTTACGGGAAATGGGGAGCGGCGAAGCCGGCGCGAGCGCCGCGGACGGGTTCTTCATCACGTGATCGAAAGCAGTCTGGAAGCGCTCCATTTCGGATGGTGTGCCGACGGTGATGCGAACGTGAGTGGGCCAGACAGGCCAAGGGCGGCCGATGAAGACATTTTGCGCGGCCATGGCGGCGATGACATCTTTCCCCGGGCGCTTGGTATCGAGCATGAAGCAGTTCGATTGTGACGGAACGAAGGAATAACCGTTCGCTGAGAGCCACTCGAACGTCGCTTCGCGGATGGTCGTATTGATGTGCTTGCGATCGGGGACGAGTTGCGGATCCTTTAAGCTGGCGGATGCGGCGGCCACGGCTGTGATGGGCATGGCGCTCCAGCCAGAGAACGCGCCCATCTTTTCAAGAAGATCGGGCCTTGCCATTGCAAAACCGCAGCGCAGTCCAGCCATGCCGTAGATTTTGGAGAAGGTGCGGAGAACGATTATGTCTCGATCCGCTTTCACGAGATCGAGTGCCGTAGAAGCGTCAGAAAAATGGATGTAAGCCTCGTCGACCAGAAGGATGGAATCCTTTGGTTTGTTGGCCAGCAGATATTCGATGTCGGAATGGCTGGTGAGCGTGCCGGTGGGGTTGTTGGGCGTGCAAATATAAAACATACCGGCATCCGGAGCTGCCGCGAGCATGGCTCGGACGTCATGCGAATAGGTTTTGGTCAGCGGCACATTCACGACGCGAGCGCCCGCGATTTTTGCGGCATGCGCACCGGCTTCATAGCCGGGGTCGGCAGTGACGTAGCTTTTCGCGGGAGACGTAAAGGCGAGTACGGAGAAGTGCAACGGACCGCTCGAACCGGGAAACGCGCGTATGTACTGGGGCTTGAGCCCTTCGGCGGCCGCGAAAGTCTTGATGAGATCCGTGGTCATCCAATCCGAGTAGCGGCCGCCCTGGGTAGCGACCTCATTGATGGCGCCGCAAGCCACACCGCAGGGGCCGAGCGGGTTCTCGTTGGCATTAATGAGCACCGCGTCTTTGGGATAAGCAACGGAGGCGGCATTTGCAAGCATCGGCTCAGTGACGATGCGATATCCCACGGCCACCGCGGCTGCGGCTGCCGAGACTTGCAGGAAGGAACGGCGGGAACGACAGGCGGGGTTTTCTTCCATCGACATGATATTACCTCCAGATTGTGATGCGCACATTCTCGAGAAGACTCGACACAAGCTATCACGTTCCCCGGTTCCCGCGTCTCCTTTTTCGATCGAATTTCTTGCTGGAGAGTATCTGTCTGAGCCAATCGTCCTGAGGGCGTTTCTGCAAAAAAGACAGGGAAGAAAAGGAGAAGGAACGCGGCATTACCTCCCGCTAAAGCAAGCTAACGTCTTTACATGCAATCGATTAAGAGGGCTGCCGGGAATCCGACGGGCGCGCCAACCCGTGCACGTACACGCGTTCGCCCGATGAAAAAAATGCAGCAAGTACTATTGACTGTGACCGTCCGGAGAAATACTTTGTCTTTTGCTGTACCCGGCCAAGTAGGAAAACCCCACACGCTGCGAGGCAGGCATGGCCACCGAAACCGTTCTAAATACCGTCAGCATCCCCGAAGGCAAGGCTTTTGAGGAGAGATGGGAGAAATTGCGCAGCCACAGGCGTATCGTCTCTCGTGTGAAGTTCCAGGTCGAATGGGAAGAAGGCGCCGAACGGCAGCAGGCGAATGGCGTGACCGTCGACATAAGCAAGTCCGGCTGTTTGGCTGTAGTGGGAGCGGGACTTCCCCTCAGGAAGCGCGTGCGTCTTATCCATTCCAAGAGCGGACGCACGGCGGAAGCGCAAGTGGTATGGCGCGATCACGAAGCCTGGGACGTCGGCCTCGAGCTGATCAAGCCGGACCCGTCGTTCTGGGGCGTGAAATTTTAATTGGTCTGGCGAGGCCCCTCAGGACACGGGGCGCGCGATAAAACCTTGTGTTGGTTTGGGGCTCTCTGTCGACGGCCGTTCCGAGAGAGCGCCTACCGGGGTTCCCCGGACGAATCTCAATTCGGCCATTTTTCCTTCGGTAAACTTTTCTGGATGGTTTCCAGGTTTTGGAAGCCGTCCTTGATGACCGTTTGCTTCACATTGTCCTTGGTGACGACTACCGGGCTCAGAAAGATGGCCTGGATCGTTTTCGTTCCATTCGCAATCAAAACCGCATTCTTGACGGGTGTGCCGGCGGCCAAACTGACGGCAGCTTCGGCAGCCGATCTCGCCTGCAATCCGATGGGTTTATAGACGGTCATGGTCTGCGTGCCGTCCAGTATCCGAATGATGGCGGCGAGGTCCGCATCCTGACCCGAGACCAGCACCTTGCCGGCGAGTTTGTGCTCCTCTAACGCCTGGATAGCGCCTCCCGCAGTGCCGTCATTCGAAGCGACTACAGCGGTAAGATCGCCTTTGGTGGCATCGATGGCCCTGGACATGATGGCGTAAGCTTCGGCCGGATCCCAATCCTTGGCCCAACCGTCGCCGACTATTTTTATATCGCCGCGCTTGATGAACGCTTCTAGAGCGTGCATCTGTCCGTCGCGCAGGACTTTCGAATTGCTGTCCGACGGGGAGCCCCCGATCAGAACATAGTTCCCTTTCGGAGCAAGCCGCGCCAGGGTGGAGGACTGCAGTTCGCCAATCACTTCGGCGTTGGTGCCAACAAAGAAATCAATGTCGCTGTTCGGCACCAGGCGTTCGTAGCACAGTACCGGTATATGGCGGGCCTTTGCTGCGTTCACGATGCGCACAGCTTTGTCCGTATCGTGCGGGACGAGGACGAGTACTTTCGCGCCGGAATCCATCAACTTTTGGGATTGTTGCAACTGCAGTTGATCGTCACCCTCGGCTGTTTCCACCAGCACTTCCGCGCCTAGCTCCTTCGCGCGCTTCTGGAAGGTGTCGAGATCGGTTTGCCAGCGCTCAACCTTCAGAGAATCCATCAGGTAACCGATTTTTAGCGGAGCGATCTGGCCTGCGGGAGTTTGCCCTTTTACCGGGCCCCCGAGAGAGACCGAGAGCGCGATCATCCCTAGGGAGAGCAGGAATCTACGCTGCAAACGCTGCATATTTTTTCACCACCAAGTACCTCAAACCGTAGCACCGGCGAGAAAGCTCCACAATCGGATTACTCGGGCGAGCGAACCAAGAGTAAAGATGCGGAAAGGCAGTAATCACTTGGCCGAGGCCATACGCTCACTGCCGCCTGGACAAGGAGACGGGTGGCCGGTTTCAGGACACTCCGTCCCGGGACCGGCCACCCGGGGGGCTACCGAGAGCCCGGCGGTCTCGCCCAAGGGTTTTAGCGTCAGGCACTTAGCTGTCCTCTCCGAGCGGCTTCGGAATTGCTTTGTGAATGGAGGTAGACATTCTACATGCAGTGGGTGTAGAACATCTACAGCCTGAACCGAAGATGAGTCCACGCTACCAAAACCGCATCGAGCTGCTCCAGGGGACGCTGGACTTGCTCGTCCTCGAAACCCTGCGTTGGGGACCGCGGCACGGTTACGGCATCAGCCAGGCGATTCGTCTGCACTCGGGCGATATTTTGCAGGTGGACACCGGCTCGCTCTATCCCGCGCTGCATCGGCTCGAGCGGCAGAAATGGATCTCTGCGGACTGGCGAGTCTCTGAAAACAAACAGCGCGTCCGGGTCTACCGGCTGACGGCCAAAGGCAAAAAGCAACTGGAGTCCGAGCGCTCGCGCTGGGCGCAGGTTTCAGAGGCCATTGCCGGCGTGCTGAATCCCGGCAAAAGGGAGAGCGAAGCGTGACATTTTCCTTCTGGCATCGTCAAAAACGTGAACGCGAATTGGACGAAGAACTTCAAAGCCATCTGCAGATGGCGGCGCGGGACCGCACGGACCGCGGCGAAACGCCCCGCCAGGCGCGCGGCGCGGCGCTCAGGGAGTTTGGCAACATCGGCCTGATCAAGGAGGTCACGCGGGAAATGTGGGGCTGGGCTTCTCTCGAACGGCTCATCGAGGACTTGCGCTACGGTTTGCGGATGCTTGCCAAGTCACCTGGATTTGCGGCCGTGGCGATACTGACGCTGGCGCTGGGAATCGGGGCCAATACGGCGCTGTTTTCGGTGGTGAATGGCGTGCTGCTGAAGCCCCTGCCGTACCCGCATCCGGAAGAGCTCCTCTGGCTGGCGGAGAGCAAACCTAACTTCGCGAGCGGATCTATCTCCTTTCCGAATTTTCGCGACTGGCGGAGAGAGAATCGCACTTTTTCCTCGATGGGCGTCTATCGCAGCTACAGCTTTAACCTTACGGGCCTCGGTGAAGCAGAGCGGCTGCAGGCGCGCTTCATCTCGTCGGAATTTTTGGACGTAGTTGGCGTGGTTCCGGTGCTTGGGCGCACCTTTCTGCCGGGCGAAGACGACATCGGCGCCGCTCCGATCGCCATCATCAGCGAGAGCTTGTGGAAGCGGAAGTTCCATGCTTCGCCCGCCGCTCTCGGAAAAATCCTCGATCTGGACGGCATGAGCTACGCCATCGTCGGCGTGGTTCCTCTGAGTTTCGATCTTTCCGGAAACTTTCGCGACGTTGACGTTTACGTTCCCGTCGGGCAATGGGGCAATCCGCTTCTTCCTTCACGCGGAGCTGGTCTTGGATTTCATGGCGTCGGCCGGATGAAACCGGGAGTGACGATCGACGAAGCGCGCGCGGACATGGCGCGGGTCTCGAGCAACCTTGCCGCTGCGTATCCGGATACGGACACCGGAATCGGGGCGTTCCTCCGGCCGCTGAAGCAAACACTGGTCGGCGGAGTCAGCGTGCTTCTGTTTGTGCTGCTGGCAGCCGTCGGATTTGTTTTGCTGATCGCCTGCGTAAACGTGGCCAATCTGATGCTTGCGCGTGCCGCAGCGCGGTCGCGCGAATTCGCGATTCGCGCGGCGCTGGGGGCAGGACAAGGCAGGCTGGTGCGCCAGCTTCTCACCGAAAGTCTGCTGCTCGCAGTGACTGGAGGAGCGCTCGGCCTGTTGCTGGCGGCCTGGGGCACGCGAGCTGCCATCGGGGGGTTGGCGGCCGGACTCCCGCGGGCAAGCGAGGTCCACCTGGATGGACGCGCGCTGCTTTTCACCCTGATCATTACTTTCGGCTGCGGCATCTTCTTTGGGCTGGCGCCAGCGCTGAAAACGAGGACGCCGAATCTGCACGACACGCTGAAAGAAGGAGGGCGAGGCGAGAGCGGCACCCGGCACCGGGCCCAGGGAACACTTGTCGTCGTCGAAATGGCCATGGCCCTCGTGTTACTGGTCCTGGCGGGGCTCATGGTCCGCAGCCTGACTGCGCTCTGGAACGTCAGCCCCGGATTTAATTCTCACGGCGTTCTGACCTTCGGCGTGGCTCTGCCGCCCTCGATGCGCAACGCTAGCGCCGACGGAATACGGGCAGCTCTGCGCAATGTGGATCAGCAGTTGAGGGCTGTTCCCGGAGTCGAAGCATTGTCGCTTTCCTGGGCGGCGGTGCCTTTGAGCAGCGACGATGAAGATCTCTTCTGGATAGAGGGAAAGCCCAAACCGGCTACCGACAACGACATGAACTGGTCGCTCAGCTATGTGGTCGAAGAGGACTATCTGAAAGTGATGGGCGTCCCGCTCGAGCGAGGAAGATTCTTTACAGCCCAGGACAATGAAAAATCTTCCCATGTCGTCGTGGTCGACGACGTCTTCCGGCGAAAATACTTCGGAGACGAGGATCCCATCGGACAGCACATTGTTCTCGACAACAAGGGCGGACGCGCCGAAATCGTGGGTATCGTCCCGCACGTCAACCAATGGGGCCTCGATTCCGACGACAAGGAGTCGCTCCGTGCGGAGCTATATTTTCCGTACATGCAGCTGCCGGACCAGGCCATGGTTCTTTCGTGGAGTGGAACGGGGATGATGCTGCGCTTCGATCCCAGGGCTACGGCCATCGGCGATTCGCTGCGGGCAGCCGTCCGGGGGATCAGCGACGAGCACGTGATGTCCAAGACGCAAACGATGGATTCTATTATTTCCGATTCGCTCGCATCGCAGCGGTTTTCGATGGCGGTGCTTGGCATTTTCGCGGTATTCGCGCTGGTGCTTGCCTCGATGGGAATTTACGGCGTCATTTCCTATCTGGTTGGACAGAGGACGCAGGAAATTGGCATTCGCGTGGCCCTGGGTGCCAATCGCACCGATGTACTTCGCATGATCCTGGGCGACGGCATGAAAATGACGCTCATCGGCGTTCTGCTTGGTATCGCCGCCGCGGCGGGATTGACCCGGCTGATGGCCAGTCTTCTGTTCGGCGTAAGCGCCAGGGACCCGCTGACATTCCTTTCTGTAGCGGCGCTGCTGACGGTTGTGGCGCTCGCGGCCTGCTACGTCCCCGCGCGGCGGGCCATGCGCGTCGATCCCATGGTCGCCCTGCGATATGAGTAGCGGAAGACAGACCCATCAGGGACGGCGCGGGGATTGCGCAAGCGATAACCAAGTGTCGATCCGGGGCGAAACTCTGGTCGAAAACTGCGCGACAGAAAGTGCTGCGAGGATGCCGGCAAAAACGTCCATCGTGTAGTGCGCGCGCAGGATGATCACGGTGGCAATCTCAAAGAGAACAATCGCCACAGCCACGATCGCGAGCCATCGCTTGCCGAGGCGCGCCAGCTCGATCCCTCCAAAAACGGCTATGGCGGTGTGGCCCGAGAAGAAAAAATCGTTGCCCACGTTGTAGGTAACCAGCAACGAGGGGAACCCAGGGTAGTGCCAGATCATATTCGGTGGGGCGGGGAGCGCGCAGAGCGCTTCAAGGATTTGCCGCAATCCGAGCAACAGCACAAGTCCCAAGAAAGGCCGCACGCTCGGACCAAAAAGCCAGCGGGCGAGCAAAAACAGCCCCAGGCCGTCAATCAAGGCTGAGCTGAGAATCAAAAGCGCGTTCGCGGCAACGGGCGAATGATAGAAATAGGAATTGAGCCCGGCTGTCAGTGTGTGAAGCCCGTCGCCGACGCCAGAAAGAGGTGCGGCGCGCCGCGCTATCAGCGACTGTGTCCAGAACCAGATCCCCAGCGCGAGCGACGTGAGCATTATCCGGCGGATGAGGCGAGGCCAGTTGCGCGTGCTGTAGGCATTAGTCATTTCCAGACGAAGGTCCGCCCTGGCGCGCGTTGTTTCCCGAGGCACGTTCACGCCTGTTTCGCGACTTCCTGCGCGAGTTCGCGCGCTTTTCGCAAATCCAGTTTGCCAGTGCCGAGATAGGGCAGCTTTTCCACGCGCAAAAATTGATCCCGGCGGGGCCGCCAGAGCGCAGGCAAGTCGCACTTGGCGAGCAGCCCGAGGGTTTCCTCGAGCTTTTCTTCCGGGAGAGTGTAGAGGACCATCAGGCGTTCGCCTTTTCGTTCGTCGGGAACGGCGGTCACCACAAACACCTGCTCAGTGGCGTGCGCCAGTTCGTGCAGCTTGTCCTCCACCTTGATGTGCGGCACCATTTCGCCGCCGATTTTGCTGAAGCGGCTCAGGCGGTCGGTGACGCGCAGAAACCCGTCTTCGTCGAGCATGGCTATATCGCCGGTGTTGTACCAGCCGTCGCGCAAAACCGCCGCTGTTTTCTCGGGCTGGTTCAGGTAACCCTGCATCACATTCGGTCCGCGCACGAGCAGCAACCCAGGTTGGTTGACCGGCAGGGGTTCGAGGGTTTCCGGGTCGATAATCTTAACGGTCATTCCCGGCAGCGGATGCCCGATGCTTCCGCGCTTTGCGCCTACCTGGCGGAAAGACGCCGCGCGGAAATCGATTGTATTCACGGCCACGGCTGGCGAGCACTCCGTGCAGCCATAGCCCTCGAGCGGCCGGAGTCCGAAGCGATCTTCAAAGGCCTGGGAAATTCGATCCGGCAGCTTTTCGGCGCCAGCCATCACAAAGCGCAAGCTGCCGAATTGTTCAGGTTCGCAGCGGCGCGTATAGGCATTGAGAAACGTCGGCGTGGCAAGAAGCATGGTGACGGCATATTTGTTGACGAGCGCGCCGATGACGCGGGAATCGAGCGGATTGGGATGAAACACAACGCCAATCCCCGTCGCGGCCGGGAGGCAGAGCGTTCCCGTGAAGCCGAAGGAGTGAAAAAACGGCAGAATGCCCATGATGCGATCGCTCGAGTGGAGCAGAAAAACCTGGTTGAGCTGTTCGACGTTTGCAGCCACATTGTAATGCGTCAATACCACGCCCTTCGGCTCGCCTGTGGAACCGCTCGAGAAAATAATTGTGGCGATGTCTCCGAGCTTCGTCTCGCGCTCGGCGCCAGCGTAGCTTTCAACGAACCGCGGGGGAAGAAAGAAACGGAGAGCAGCGCCGAGGCGCTCGCCGAAGCGCGGCTTCTGCCCGAGATCTTCGAGGAAAATGGTCTCGGCAGGCGGTTCGACGTGTACGCGTTCGAGAAACGCGCGTGCCGTAATCACCGTTTTCAGATTGCATTGCTTTGCGCAGGATTCCAGCGTTTCCCTCGATGCCGTGTAGTTCAGATTTACGGGCACCTTGCCCATCAGCATCGCCGCGAAATTCACGAGCGCGCCGGGAATGGAAGGGGGAAGCAGGATCCCCACCATTTCCTGTCCCTGCCACGTCTTCCGCAGGCGTCGCGCGAGGAAGAGCGTTCTCGTCAGCACCGCGAAAAAAGTCAGCTTCGGCGTCTGCCCGTCCGCCATGGCAAAGCGAAACGGATGGCGCCGCGCCGTGTAGAGAAAAGTCCGCGGCAGTGGCCGCATCTGAGGCTTGCGCCGCTCGAACGCTTCCGCCCCCAGATTTTGCACAGCCTGGCGCGCTTCCTGCGCCGATGCCGTGGAAGGCAGCGGCGCGCCGAAGGTCACGCGTACCGGATACGGCAAATGGCGCGGCAATTTCCAGAGGAAGCGGCCGCCCGCAAAACTAAAGATCGAGCCCCACACGCCGTCAAGGTTTACCGGAATGATCGGAACGTTTACACCCTTGATGATGCGTTCCATTCCGCGCCGGAACGGCATCATCTGGCCGATGCGCGTCATTTGCCCTTCGGGAAAGATGCACACCAGTTCGCCGTCTTCTAGAGCCTGCGTCGCGCGCCGCAGAGAATGGATCATTTCGCGGGGACCCTGGTCGGAGGAAATGGGAATCACGCCCAATATTTTGGCGAACGGTTTCACCAGCGGATGATCGTACGAGCCCTTGAACATCAGAAAACGCACCGGGCGGTCCACTGCGGCGAGCAGCAGCACGGCATCGGCCATGGAAACGTGATTGGGAACCAGAAGCGCTCCGCCGCGTGCGGGAACGCGTTCGCGCCCGGCGACATCAAGCCGGTAAAGCGTGTGCGTGAGCATCCACAGCAGCAGCCGCAGCAGCGAGTCCGGCAGCAGCCATAGAACGTAAGCGGTCGCGGCCAGCGACATGACCGCCGTCCAAAGGAAGAACGACTCCAGCCCGACGTGCAGATAATGCGTAAATCCGGAATAAATCGCCGAAGCGCCGATAACTCCGACAAACGACAGGAAATTTGCGAATGCAATGACACTGCCTTTTTTGTCTTCGGCGGGCCGATGTTGAATCAACGCGTTGATGGGGACAATAAAGAACCCGCCGGAAAACCCAAGCGCCGCCAGCAGCACAACAACCTCTAGAAACGTCAACCCATGGATGGAAATCGCAAAAGCAAACACGGACATGCCGACGGCGCCCAGCGGTATAAGTCCATACTCGATCTTCCCGGCAGAAAGCAGCCCCGCGGCATAGCTGCCAATGCCGATCCCAATCGCGAGCGCCGCTTGCAGATAGCCGCCGTGCGTTTCATCAATGTGCAGGACTTCGCGGCCGTAAAAGACAATCACGAACTGAAGGAGCGCGCCGAGAAACCAGAAGTAAGTATTGCCGACGACAGCAAGATGCAACGTGCGATCCGGCCGGACAATCTGGACTTGCTTGAGCAGATCTCCAAAAATGTTGAAACGGAATTTCCTGGAAGGATCGGCGGCGGGGACACGTGAGATGGCGAAGCTCGCCGCCAGCCCGAAGAGAGTGCAAGCGCCGAAAACGAGGCCGGCGTAAAGCTCTCGCCCGTGAAAATGCTGAGCCAGCAGCGGGCCTACCACGGCCCCGGCAATAATCGCGAGGAAAGTCGTCAGTTCAAGAATGCCATTGCCCCAGGAGAGCAACTCATCCGGAAGCACTTCCGGAAGCAAGCCGTATTTCGCGGGCCCGAAGAAGGCCGCTTGCGTGCTCGCGAGAAAAATCACGGCAAACGCCATACGCGTGCTGCCGTTCAGGAACGCATAGATCGCGAAAAGCATTGCGAAAATCTCGAAGATCTTGGTGGCGATCGCGACCGATCGTTTGCTGAAGCGGTCTGCCAGGTAGCCGCCCGCCATCGAAAACAGCAGGAACGGCACGGCAAACAGATTTCCGACGTAAAAAACCAGGAGATCCTTTTCCGAGTCCGTCGGGTTGGTTCCGAGGATGAGAAAAATAACGAAGAATTTCAGGCCGTTGTCATTGAAGGCGCCCTGAAATTGGGTCGCGATCAGGCTCCAGAAACCCCATCGCCACTTTCCGTCAACCTCTCGTTTCAAAGGACTGCCGTCGTCGGCCATGCGGGCGCACCCATCCGTTCCCGGGGAAGCTCGAGGTATAGAACAATCTTAGCAGCCCTTCCTAGAGACAGGTGCAGAGCGGCACTTGGCTGTGCCGAAAGCGAGACGCTGGTTCTCCCGGGCCCCGGAGCTAGGGCTTCCCGGGCTTTGTGGCAGCCGGTGCCGGTGTTTTCCGTCCGGCGTTCAGGTGGTCGAAGTTCAGCGCGGCGTTCAGCAGCAGCATGAAGCTTCCCTGCGTCTCTTGCCGCCACATGGGATTGGTTGCGAACAAAACGATGTGCCCGCGCCCAAGCGGGACGTCAACAATGGCAGGCGCTTCGGCCAGCTCCGAGCCGCCGGCGAGCATACCGCTGATCCACAGATCTTTTTCAGGGGCAAAGCGCAGCACCACGCGCGGGTAGAGCGATGGCGGCGGGAGGAACGAGCTCAGATCGGACCTCAAATCCGGGCTGACGTAGAGCTCCTGCTCGGCCTTCGTCCGGTGCACGGGAGGTTCCGGCTCCGTCCACGCGCGGCCTTGCGGAATGTCCGGATCGGTCATCGAGCCTCTGCCGCTCGGGCGCGAGCCACCGGCGTCGCCGGCAAAAAAGGCTCCGAATCTGCCCGCCACGGAAACCTTGAACACCGGGCCCTGATTAAAATACACGCCGACGGAGTCGTCATATCCGTAGGTGATGGGGTCGGCCTTATCCTCGACCGTCGCGCGGGCAATCATTCCCCGCGCTTGCAGTTGATGCGTCTCGTTGATGACCACCGTATCGGTCAGGCCGAGTTCGATCGGCAAGTGCGTGCTGGGACCGATGGGGAGGAAGAGCCCGCCATCCTCGATGAACTTCTTGAGATGGGCCACGCCATCGAAGCCCAATCCGCCGCGGATGTCCGCGGCCTCGTCGACTCCGCCGAAATTCGGAGTTGTGGCGGAATTCTGCCAGGGAATAGGGCCGCCGGCTTCGCTGCCGTCAGGGCCTGTGCGCGCCGGAATGCCGTTCAGGGTTTGCTGCATCCCAAAAAATGTCGGCGGAAACAGGATTACGTCGTATTTCTCGCGCAGGTTGCCCGTATTGCGGACCGTCGTGTCGGAAATGTAGGCATACGGCACGCCGGTTTCCTCCAGCGCAAGGCGGAACCAGCCTTCATTCTGCGTGTCCGTCCAGTTGTGCATCAGTGCGATGCGCGGCACGCCTACTTCATGGCGCGCCACATCGGGGACGGACTCCGCGGTTGTCACACGCACGCCGAGCTCGCGCGCCGCCTTGTTCAGCCGTATGTCCAGATCGGCCGGATTGCCTTCGATCGGAAGAATAAAGGTGCCAGGAACGAATTTCTGCCCGGCGGCCTCGAAGCCATCTTCGGCAGCGAAAAATTTCACGTCCTTCAGCCGAAAACGCAGCGTCGCGAGGCTGGGCTCGCCGGTGGCGTTGATGACGTAAAATTTCCCCGCTGGTGCCGCCTTGCCCCGCTCCGAGTGCGGCGGAATCACCCCGCCACCGTCGAATTTCGCGGCGGTATCCACAAGCGTCATCGGAGCCTTGAGAATCGCTGTGTCCGTAATGCGCACGGTCTTCACATTGCGCAAGGGTCCAAGCGTCCAACCCGTGTCATCGTAGGGGCGCGGGTCGCTTGTCGAGTAATACTGCGTGTCGAGCAGCATATCCACCATGCGGCTGTAAGGCTGGTCCATGCGGATGATGTAGCTGCCGAGCGGAAGCTTCGTGGCTTTCGCTTCCTCGGTTTTCTTGGCCAGGGCCTCGTCTTTGGACTTCTCTGACTTTTCTGTCTTTTGACTGTCGCCGGTCTTGCTTTCGGCTCTGCCGTCTCCGCCCTTCCCGGCCGGCGAGGCTTTTTCCTTCACTTCAAAATCCTGTTCGAGTTTCTGCACTTCGGCGCCCTGTTTCTGCAGCAGATTCGCCAGCTGTGCCGCAAGCGCGGGACGCCTGCCGTCATTTACGATGGCCCAGGCCGCCGGGCCTTCCGTCGTGGCTTTCAAAACGGAGCGTTTGCTCTTTTCATAAAAGTCCTTGAGGAGCTCCTGGCCGTGCTGTGCCGTGTAGTCGAGAGAAAGCAGGACGCCGCTTTCCTCGAGGTTGGTGTTGTTGCGCAAGGACCACAGGACTTTGGGTAGCGGCGGGTTGGGGCGGAACCACGCGCGGCTCGTCGCGCTCGGCGGCAGCTCCGCTTCCTTTGTTTCCGGCGTTCCGTTCCCATACGTTTCGTAAAAGCGGCCGATCGAGTTGTGCCCGTTCGCCACGTAAAACATGTAGTTGGGCGCCCAGCCGTCGTAGAAACCGTGGGTCCACACGCCGACCACGCCGCGTTCGGTCAATCCCTCGACGTCGTTGTAGGCGAACTTCTGCCACTCGTTGACGACGATCGGATCGAGCCACGCGTTGTAGGGACCGGTTCCGGTCGAAACGTAAAGATACGGAATGGACTCATGCAAATCGTGGAGCACCTGCGGATGCCAGTAGAAAAAGTTCTGCATCATCATTTGCGAGAGTTTCAGGCCCATGGCGATGCCGTCGCGGTTGTTGTCGTGCTGCACGTAATGGCCCCAGTAAACGAGATCCGGTTGCGGCTTGTCGGGATTCGCTTTTTTGTAGTTCCAGGAATCCACCACGCGATCGTGGCCGTCCACTTCGACGATGGGAGTAATCAGAAAGATCGCGTTTTTGCGGATATTCTGGATGAACGGCGTGTCCTCCACGGCTAGACGGTACGCCAGCTCCATCAGCATTTCCGGCGAGCCCGTCTCGGGGGAATGGATCGAGCCGGAGGCCCAGTAGAACGGCTTGCCCTGGGCGATGAGCTGCTTCGCATCAGCGTCGGTGATTTTGCGAGGGTCCGCGAGTTTCGCGGTGATATCGCGGAGGTGGTCGAGCCCGGCGATGTTCGCTTCATCGCTCACGGCGATAAGCAGGAAGTCGCGGCCTTCTTCCGATTTGCCGACGCGGTAGACTTTCACTCGCGGGCTGGCTTTCGCGAGCTCGTCGTAGTACCGGTAGATGTCCTTCGAATAGGTCAGAAAGTCCGGCGCGCCCACGATGTGGCCGAGAATCTTGTCGGGCGAGGGAACTGTGGCGGAAGCCGGCAAATGATCGACCAAATCCGTCAAGAAAAATGGCTCCGTCGTAAACTCGCGAATCTTCTTCCCGTATTCCTCGTCGTTTGCCGAAGCGCTCTGCGCGCTCAGGAAGCTGCCCGTGAAGCACGCGAAAAGAAGAGCCGCCCCTGCCAGCACACAGATTCTCTCGAACAATCCCCGCTCCGGCGGGGCAAACTCCGACAAGTTTCCACTCGAAATTCTCATCATCGCCTCGCTTTTATATTTTTCGCTGGCACCCGACCGGCTGCTGCACCATGTGACGGGCTGTGTGCAACAAACGTTTCAGCCGTTTTACGGCCGGCCCGCCCGAACTTCCGCACCGGGAAAGAACCGGGGTAGCATAATGCTTCCTTGGCTTGGAGGGAAGAATGAGCAATGGAGCTGAGCTTCAAAAATCGGTGCTCATCACGGGAGCAACGGATGGCCTCGGCAGAGCCACGGCGATTTTGCTGGCGCAGCATGGCTATCGCGTTTTCGCCGCCGGCCGCTCGGCGGAAAAACGGGCCCAACTCGACGCACTGGCCCGGGAGAAGAAGCTGCCGCTGGAAACGCTCGAACTCGACGTCTGCGACGGCGCGTCCGTCGAGCGAGCGGTCGCCGCGGTTCAGAGAAAGGCCGGTGCCATCGACGTCCTCTTCAACAATGCTGGTGTGAATTTTTCCGCTGCCGTCGAGGATTTGAGCCTCGAGGACTGGCGGCGCCAGTTCGAAACGAATTTCTTCGGCGTCCTGCGGGTCACGCAAGCGGTGGTGCCCGACATGCGCCAGCGAAAGCGGGGCCGCATCGTGATGATGAGTTCGGTCTCCGGATTTGTCACCGCGCCGACGCAAGGCGCTTATAGCAGCAGCAAATTCGCACTCGAAGCCCTGAGCAACGCGCTGCGCCTCGAACTCTACCCGTTCGGCGTCGAAGTGGTGTTGATCGAGCCGGGCTACATCGTCACCGGCATCCAGCAAGCGGCAATGGAGCTCTCGAAACCTTATCTCGAAAAAATGAATAGCGGTCCCTATGCTCCGCTGTACGCGCGATTCCTCGCCAGCGTGACGGGCGCCCGCGCCAAATCACATACTACCCCCGAAGACTGCGCACGCATCGTCCTGCGGGCTATCGAAGCGCCCACTCCGAAAATTCGTTACCTCGTCACGGGGCTGGCAGTCCTCGCGAAATGGTCGAAACGGCTGTTGTCAGACAGAATGGTGGACAGGGTCTTCCGGCGCAGATTCGGAATCGTGCGCGGGAGCTGAACCGCGCACTCGCCGGGCGCGGCAAGTGCCATCCTACGGGTTCGAAATCTGGAACGACAGGCTGTTCTCCCGCAACTCCTGCCACTTCTTTGACCACGCCTCGTGAACCGGGCTCTCGGCATAGTCGGCGGCAGCCTCGGCGCTCGTGAATTCGATGGCGTAGACGCCGCTAAAATCCTTGACCTGGTTGCGCTCTGTCTTTATCCAGATATTTTTGATCCCCGGAATTTTTCCCGCCATCTCCTTGATTCCGTTGATAGCGTTCTCCCGGTCGTTATTCGAAGTGGCGTCTTTGAACTTGTAGATCACGACATGCAGCACCGTCTTCGGCTGGCCGAAGCGGTTCTGTCCCCCCACGCTCCAGGCATGGAGCGAACCCGCTGCGATTCCCGCAATAAACAATCCCGCGCCCAGGGCGATTTGCGCCGCGCGTTTTTTGGTTGATGTCACGTCATCCTCCCGTCGTTGCTACCCAGCCAGTCTATGAAATGCGCGAGGTGCGAGGCAACTCGCTCGAAGAACCTCCTGAACTCTCAGGCCGCCAAACTGTTTGACGCGCCCGCGTTCTGACCGTTACGCTCCCAAAGCGCGTTTCTTGAGGGTGAAATGGACGATTCGCCCGGCGAATTAGCGACGGAAGATATCCAGCCGGAAAAGCTCCCGCCGTTTCCGCAACTCTGGATCGGCTATCTCATAGGTTTGGCCAATGCAGTAGCCGGATTTGTATACGCCTCGCTTCATCCGCAGGCGGCCAAGGAAGAATTTCCGATCCCGCCGTTATATCTTTTTCTGCTGATTTTCGTCGGCTGGGTCTACTGGCTCGTGTGCGTCTACCGGTATCACGAAATCATGCGGCGCGTGCCCGGGTGGAAGCATCCGATATCCCCGGCGCGCGCCGTGGGTTTCCATTTCCTGCTCGGCTACAATCTTTATTGGTCTTTCAAGTGGCCCCGGGAGATCGCCAAATTTGTGAACTGGAGATTTGGCAAGATCGTAATGAAGCCCGAGATGGTGGGTCTTATGTTCCTGGCCGCTTACGTTCTGCACTTCTTGTTTGATCCCGGGCTCGGCCTGGTCATGCTGTTCCTCGGCGCTTCCTATCTTTCCGGCTGCCTCCGCCGGGCCTTTGCCCTGGGGCCCCTGCCCACTCTGAGCACGCCGCCTTCAACGGAATGAATTGCCTAAGGAGCTAAAAATGTCTCTATGGAAAAACTGGTGGATGCTGGTCGGCGCGTTCCTGAGTCTCGGGCCGCTCGGCTCGGGAGAGGCCCAGGAGGAGGTACGGCAGCAATCGCGCGAAATCTTTAGGGAGCTCATTGAAATCAATACCACCGATTCTGCGGGCAATGTGACCACCGCCGCGGAAGCTCTGGCCCAGCGTCTGCGGGACGCCGGCTTCCAAGAGCAGGACGTCATCGTGGCCGGCCCGAACGACCGCAAGAAGAATCTGGTCGTGCATCTGCACGGAACCGGCCAGGAGAAGCCCATCCTGTTTCTCGCCCACCTGGATGTCGTCGAAGCGCGCCGCGAGGACTGGACCACCGATCCCTTTCAATTTGTCGAAAAGGAAGGCTACTTCTATGGCCGGGGCACGGTGGACATAAAAGACGGCGCCGCCATCCTCGTGACGAATTTTATCCGCCTGAAAAAGGCGGGGTTTGCTCCCAACCGCGATCTCATCCTCGCGCTTACCGCCGATGAAGAGGGCGGCAACTTCAACGGCGTCGAATGGCTGCTCAAGCATCATCGCGATTGGATCGACGCCGAGTACTGCGTAAATCTGGACGGGGGCGATTTTATGAGCGACAAAGGCAAGAAAATCTACGGCGCCGTCCAAGCCAGCGAGAAAGTCTATGTCGACTTTCAGTTGGAGGTGAAAAATCCTGGAGGTCACAGCTCGCGCCCCACGCGCGACAATGCCATCTATCATCTGTCCGAGGGGCTGGCCAGGCTTTCCAAGTTCAATTTTCCCGTGGAGTTGAACGAGATCACGCGCTCCATGCTTGAAAAGAGCGCCGCCATCGAAGGCGGTCCGCTGGCCAAGGATATGAAAGCTGCGGCGCAGCCTTCCCCTGATGTCGCCGTACTGGTGCGGCTCTCTGAAAACGAATTTTACAACGCGATACTTCGCACCACTTGCGTGGCCACCATGCTTTCCGGAGGCCACGCTCCCAACGCCCTGCCACAAACCGCGCGCGCCAACGTAAATTGCCGCATCCTGCCGGGCGAAGATCCAAGTAAAATCAAAGATAGCCTGGCGAAGGTCGTGGACGACCCGCAAATCAAGGTAACCTTCGTCGAGCAGCACGACGCCGACGGCAATCTTATCCGCCCGGAACCTGTCCCGCCTTCCCCGCTTCGGGCGGACCTCATGAAAGCCGTGGAGAGTGCCGCCGCCGGCATTTGGGGCCCGCTTCCCATCATGCCTGTGATGGACACCGGCGCCTCGGACGGCCGCTTTTTACGCATGGCAGGGATTCCCACCTACGGCATCGCGGGCGTGTTCCTGGACATCGACAACCGCAGGGCGCACGGCCAGGACGAGCGGGTTAGGGTTCAGGATTTTTACGACGGTGTTGAATTCAACTACAAGCTGATGCAAAACCTGGCGCCAGGAAAGTAAATCTGCCGGTTTAAAGGAAAATGGCCCGGCGAAGACGTCTTCACCGGGCCCCAATTTCCTGCGCCGAGGCTACTGGTTGTCTGGCTTGTTCGGCGCATCGCCGGATTTCGGATCCGCCGGGGTGGCCACGCTTGCCGCGATCGGCTTGCCCGCATCGCTGCCGAAACGCGTCAGGTAAGGCATAAACGGCGTCACCTCGAAGGGCATCTTCTCGCGCTCGGCGATCGTGCCCACCGGTTTGCTCTTGATCAGCGACAGGGTATCGTTCCAGGGGTCCAGCTTCACGCGGCCTCCAATGGGCAGCGCCGCGATCATCTGCGGGTTCTGCTTGGGATCCACGGGAGTGGATGATTTCAGGTCGGTAAGCCCGGGCACGCGGTCTCCCAGGTGCGGGCTGATCAGGTTAGGAATTTCCTTTTGCCGCGTTTCGAGCGCGGTCAGGAACAACCCCGCGTTCCCAAGCTGATTCTTGTAAGGCGAGTTGCTCAGGAAGACGATTGCTTTCGCGTTCGCAGCCTTTTCTTCATCCGGCGTGCGCCCGAATCCGAAATGGCGGAACGTTTCTTTGTCGTCGACCAGCAGCTGGTCGAAGAAGGCATACGTCGAATCCATCCGGTGACCGAGCACCACGTGCGCCAGCTCGTGGGCAACGATCGTTGCCAGGCTCGCTTCATCCGGCAGCACGTCGATCAAACCGCGGCTGAGTACGATGGTATGTCCGATGGTGTAGGACTCGAGCGTCGAAGTCATCATCACGCGGCAACGCACTTCCGGCTCCACGTCGATATTGTTCGTGACTTCAAGGTTGTTCACCACGGTGTCGAGAACCTTGTCGACCTCGCCCTTCGGCGCCATCAACCCGATGCGCTCAAGGCGGTCCGCCACGTTGTCTTCCGCCTGGTGGTCCCAGGTACGCTGGGCCTGAAGCGGCGAGAGATCGTTCGACGTTTTCGTATCGTCGTTCACCGGCGTCTCGACCAAAATCTTGCTCAGCTCCTGCTCCTGCTGGGCGTGGCCGATGTTGTAGCCCCACAGCCGCGTCTGCGCCTTGAAGTCCAGCTTCTTGCTCATGGCGTAGTGCAGATCGCTCTCCTGGCTGTAAATGAAGGACGGCATCCACAGGCCAGGCTGCACGTTGGTCCGCCAGCTGTCGAAGTGGAAGTACCAGCTCGAGTGGCCTCCGCCGCTGTAAGCGCCGTTGAAGCGCACGATGTTGTAGTCCTGGTCTTCGACCCAGATGCGTCCGAGGAAGCGGCCCTTGCCGGACTTTTCCTGGGGCGAAACATCGAACACCAGGCAGCGCACTTCGCCGAGAAATTCGCGCTTCACGTAGTCAAATTTGTAGTGTTGTTTGTCGAAGCCGTTCGTATCGATGAAGATCATCTGCAGGAAGCCGTCCGGGAGGAACTGCATCGCGAACGAAAAAAAGTTTCCGACCGAGCCGAAAATCTTCTTGCCCCTGTTGCCAGCGTCGCTCAGGGCCACCAGCGAAACACCCTTTGCGAAGTCCGCCCGGCCCAGAAAGTATTTGTCGCCGGCGGGCACTTCGCCGAGGTCCTTGTCGGGCTTGAGGTTCTGAATGTAGGTCTCAACCAGCGGCGAGTATTGCCGTATCTGCTGGTTCAGACGATTTTCGTTCGTGATCACACGGTCGATCACTTGATCCATCGTTCGGGCTTGCTGCGGCTCCGGCGCTGGCGCCGCTGCTGCACTGGCGATGGTCCCGGATCCACCCAAGACGAATCCGAGGACAACTGTAGCTAGCATACGCATTTCTCTCTCCCCTCAATAGGCCAGGCGGAACTCAATCCGCACGCGTGCCGGAAAATCTACCGGCTGGCCATCGCGTTTTGCAGGTTTAAACTTGATCGTTTGGGCCGCTCGGACCGCAGCCTCGTCGAGGCCGTGGCCCAATCCACTGATGACGCGATTCACTTGCATGGTGCCATTGGAGAGGAACACCACGTCGATGACCACGTCGCCTTCTAACTTAAGATTACGCCCTTCCGCCGTGTACTCAGGTTTGGGCTTTTCCAATATGTCAACAGGCGTGTCCGCTGGTCCTCCGGCGGCTGCTTTTTTCTTCGGCGCATCGGTCGCCGCCTGGTCTCCAAATCCCGAAGACACCACTTTCCCTTGCTTGCCTCCGCTCGCCGGCGGATTCGCAATTCCATTCCCGAATCCCGTGCTCGCTACGGTTCCTCTGATCCCCTTATCGCCGCCCGTACCATTGCCATATCCCGGCCCGCCGGGGAGCGCTGGCGAACCCAGGCGGTTCACGGTCGTCGCATGGTTCGGATCGCCCTTTCCAGCCATCCCATTCGGATCCCCGAAGCCGCCCGTCTGCACCTTATCTATGGGTGCCTTCACCGTCGGAGCCGCGGCGCTGCCCGAATCCATATTGTTCAGCTTTACATCTTCTTTGGGTTTCTTCGGCCCGTTGTTGGTCGTATCAATCTTTGCCGCGTCCAGGTGCGCTTGCATCTCCGGTGCCAGCGCTTCTACTTTTTGCACCTTGGGCACCACGGCCTTGGGAATCTCGAAAATATGCGGCTTCTTGGCGTCCAGTTTCACTGGCTCAATCACTTCCGGCTTCGGCGGTGGGGGTGTTTTCGCTTTCACCACCCTGGCAGGCGGCGGTGGCGGTGGTGGCGTAGGAATCTCCGTCAGCGGGCTGGCGATATCCACATTTTGAAAATGCAGCGCGGTCTTCAATTTGTCGGGATAGAGGAGCGGGATCAGTATGCAAAAAAGGAGCAAGCAAAGTTGAAACGCCGCGCTGACGCCAATCCGGCTCCACCGGGGTTTCGAGTCTGGCAGCAGAGCTAGCCGAGCCGCTATCGGTTTTGTCCCGATGGCCGTCTTCCACGCGTCTGCGTTCGGTGAACGGCGCCGATCGGCGTCCAGACCGACGCCCAACCGCGTCGTACTCCGTGGTGGATCTGAAATCATTATAGTCATCCGCGTGCCGCCTCGAGAAAGTTCATTTTGGGAACATCGGACATGTAGAAAGGCCCAGCGTTCCCAAGTTCGCCAGTTTTTTTCAAAACTTGCACTTTGCAAGTACTAGGGTACTTACGGGGCTGAGGGTGGCCTAATAGGACTTTCGTACTAGCGTCGCGAAGTCGCTAATGGTCCCGCGAGCGCACGGTTTGCACCCAGTCTGCTAACCCGGCGAGGCGGTTCTTGTTGCGGGGTTGGACTCGCAACTCGTATAGGATACCGCAATCCTGCCCTTTGGAGTCCCTACTTTTACCTGCAGTTCCTCCCGGGCTGGATTAAGCTCATAGGATGCCAAGGATACCTACGGCGTTGGACGCCCTGCTATACGGCAAACACTTGAAATCGCCATGACCAAGGACTCCCTAAACCGCCCGGAAGCCGCGAAGCCCGCCTCCCGCGCCGGCACGGCCCGGATGGCGGCGGCCTCTCCGGCCAAAATCGATTGGCTCTTTGCCCAGTCGAAGGCTGGGCGTTGGGGACTTTCCCGGGAGCGGTTCGCCGCCTCCCTCCAGCGCAGCGCGGAGAAAAGGCTCGCGAGTGGAAACCTCCGACCCGAAAAAGTCGAGGAGTATTTCGCTGCACTGCATCTCGTGGACCTGGGGCTGGCCACTGCCTGCATGGAAAATTCCGAACCCGCGTGGGAGCACTTCGTCGCCGAGTATCGGCCCTATCTCCGCGCCGCCGCCGCTGCGGTTCTCCGTAGCAGTTCGGCTTCCCCGGAAGCGTGTGAACTTGCCGATTCTCTCTTCGCCGAGCTCTACGGCCTGGCGGATGGAGCCCGCCGAGAACGCTCGCTTTTCCGTTATTTCCATGGCCGCAGCTCGCTTAAGACATGGCTCCGCGCCGTTCTCGCCCAGCGCCACATTGATGCCCTCCGCGAGGGCCGCCGCTTCGATTCCCTCGACGACGAAGGAACAAAGCCTCCCGGCGCACAGCTCATCCAGAAAATCCCGCACGCCGTTTCCCTTCCGCCCGCCGACCCTCATCGCGATCGCTACACCACGCTTTTCGTTCGCGCCCTCGAGGCCGCTATTGCCGCGCTCGACGAGCGCGATGAACAGCGCCTGCGCCTCTATTACGCCGAGGAACAAACCCTGGCGGAAATCGGCCGGCACCTTGGCGAGCATGAATCCAGCGTCTCGCGCAACTTGGATCGTATCCGTCTCGCTCTCCGCCGCACGGTCGAAGAGACCCTTCAGAACGGCTGCCCCGCCGCCAACGGTTTCGCGGCCGAACTCGGCCTTAGCGAGGCGCAAATTTCTCTTTGTTTCGAATACGCCTCGGCCGATGCTCCTTTCGATCTCGAAAAACTCCTTGAACGCCGCAGCCGCACAAGCCCTCCTGCCGGGAGGCCTGATCCATGAACTTCCGGCCGATACAGCCAATATGCAAGAACCCAGCCAACACTCGTTCTAAGAAAGGAGAAGACCATGGCGCCTGACGACCGCGACCGAAGCTTTGAAAAAGCGCTCGCCCGCCAGCTGCGTTCCTCTCTATCAACTGGCGTTGACAGAAACGCCCTTCGCGGAGCGCCCGCCGAACGCCCCCTTGCGCCTTTGACCGAACATTGTCCCGATCCCGAGATGCTGGCGGCCTATCACGATGGCACGCTCTCGGTCGAGGAACGCGATCTCTGGAAACAGCATGTCCTGAGCTGCGACCGCTGCCAGCTTGTCCTCGCTCATCTCGAGACTCCTCTCGATATTCCCGTTATCCTGGCGGGCGACGAAAAAGTTTTGGTCCCCGAGCAGCCTGTTTCCTCTCGCGAAAGCTCTTCTCCCCGGCCGGCTGCTCGTCCGAGTTTTCTATACACTTTGCGATGGCTCTGGCTCGTACCTGCCGGCGCTATCGCCGCCGGCCTTATCGCATGGGTTTCCTTGGAGACCCAGAAGCCCACCAGGCCCGCTGCGCCTGCTTCCGTCGAAGTAGCCGACAATCAGCAGCCCCTGGCCGTAGCACCTTCTCTAAAACCCACACTCGTCGCTCCCAACGACAGCAAGGTAAGCAACCAGAAAACTCCATCTGCGGTTCCCTCGACGAGCGAAGACGCTGGCGCCCCAGCGACTCGCCGTTTCGCATCCAAAGAGCCCCAAAATCAGCTGCAGCTATCCCAACGAATCGGATCCCAGAATGCTCCCCCCGCCACTCACGGACCTTCCTTCAGTGCGCAAAAACAAGAACAACAAATAGGCGGAATTGCCGCTAGCCGCGAGAGTGACTTTCTTCGAAAGAAGCTGGACGAGCAAGCGAAGCACGTCGCCCCAGGGAGAGTTGTCGGAGCCCTGAGTCAGCCAGCCTCGATACAGCCTCCGCCTCCCCCTCCTCCTGAACCCAGCTTCTTGGACGACGGGTCCGTTTCCGTTCCTCCGAAGGACAAGGCGTCGCGCGCTCCCGGGCCAGCACCCGCTCCCCCAACAGGTGGCTCCCCACCCAAACCACAGACCACCGGGGCGGATGCTATTTCAGCGGTTACGGAATCCGTCGAGGTTTCCGCGGCACCCGAATCCGCTTTTAGTGGACGTGCCGTGATGCGCGCGGCCGCGCTTCAGAATCCCCGCGTGGTTGCGGCTCCGGGCGAAAAGCAGCTTTGGCGCATAGGACCGGCCGGCTCTCTCGAACATTCGAGGGACAAAGGTCAGAATTGGATTCCACAGATCAGCGGCGTCTACACCGATCTCCTCGCCGGTTCCGCGCCATCAGCAAAAGTCTGCTGGATTGTCGGCGTCTCCGGGACCGTCCTGCGCACCACCGATGGCGGCACGCATTGGAGCAAACTGGACTCTCCTGTCACAAACGACCTCACCGGTGTGCGAGCCACCGACCGAATGCACGCCTCGATCTGGTTTGTGCCCGATCAGGCGACCGGTCTCCGTAAGACCTATCAAACCTCGGACGGCGGACAGACGTGGCTCTCGGTTCCGAGCGAGTAGCCGGAGAGAAAGCATTCCCGATTAGCCTTCTGCAAGGAATTTGCTCCGGATCGTTCTAAGCTCGAAGCGAAATCTGGAACGAGGTGCACATCATGGAAATCCACAAATCAGGTTGGAAGCGCCGGCTGCCCTGGATCCTCTCCGGCACGGCCGCGCTGCTGGCTGTCTTCGCCCTGTCTTATCCGGCCTGCCGCTGGCAGCAGGTTGTGGCTGCCCAGGAGAAGGAAGCTCCACATGCCACGGCTTCTGATCCATCGACCAGCCTCAGCGATCAGACCGATCTCAATCTCACCGTCTACAATTCAAACATCGCTCTTGTGCGCGACGTTCGCAGTCTCACTTTGCCCAGCGGCGCTTTCCGCCTGAAATTCATGGACATCGCTGCCACGGTGAATCCCGCTACGGTCCATTTCCGCTCTCTCACCGAGCCTGACAAACTCGGCGTTATCGAACAAAACTACGAGTACGATCTCCTCGAGCCCGCCAAGCTCCTGCACAAATACGTCGGCAAGGAAGTGACCCTCGTCCGCACCTATCAGGAAAGCGGCACCACCAAGCACGAGGAAATCAAAGCCACGCTCCTCTCCGATAACAATGGCCAGGTCTGGAAAATCGGCAACGACATCGTTACTGGCGGCTATGCCGAAAGCTACCGCTTCCCGGATATCCCGGCGAATCTCTACGACCGCCCCACACTCGTCATGTCGCTGGAAAATTCCGGCTCTCGGAAACAGCAGATTGAAGCCTCTTACCTCGCCAACAATCTGTCCTGGAATTCCGACTACGTCTTGACCGTTTCACGCGACGACAAAGCCGCCGACCTGGATGGCTGGGTCACCCTGGTCAACAACAGCGGCACCGCCTTCCACAACGCCCGTCTCCAACTCGTCGCCGGGGACCTGAATCGGCTCCCGGCTCCCGCTCGAGCCCGGTTGGCGGAGAACTTCCTGGCGACCAAAGCGGCCCCTGCCGCGCCTCAATTCGAGCAGGAAAATTTCAGCGAATACCATCTTTACACGCTCGGCCGCCGCACTTCGGTCGAGGACAAAGAAACCAAACAAATCAGCCTTCTACAGGGCTCCGGAATTCCCGTCGAAAAAATCTTTGTCGTCAACGGCCAGAATTTCTACTACCACAGTCGCCAGAATCCCGGCTCACCTCTGAAGGACGCCGTCATGGTCTATTACAAGTTCAAGAATGAAGACAAGGCGGGACTAGGCATGCCCCTTCCTGCCGGCAGCGTCCGCGTCTACCAAAAAGATTCCAAGGGTGGAATTCTCTTCGCCGGCGAAGACCGCATCGGCCACACGCCGAAGGACGAAGACGTCACCATCCACATCGGCAACGCCTTCGATGTCGTCTCGGAACGCAAACAGACCGATTACAAAAGCATCTCTTCCAATGTCTGGGAAATGGAATTCGAAATCACGATTCGCAACCACAAGGATTCGCCCATTACGGTTCAGGTCAACGAGCCCATTGGCGGCGATTGGGAAATGTTAAATTCCAGCTACAAATACACAAAGACAGGAGCCTTCGCTGCCCAATTCGAAGTCCCGGTGGAAAAAAGCGGCACGTCCGTACTCCGCTACCGCATCCGCGCCCACTGGTGAGTGGAGGGTCGCTTGCGCGACCCCCCGTTCCGCTCACCGCGCCTCAGCCACAAAAATCATCTCAGGCGACCCATCCTCGAGAGGCGACCGGTCAAAATCCCCATACACCGCGCTCACCTTGAACCCGCAGCGCGCGAGCAAATTCTCGACCTCGTACCGGAAAAAATACCGAAGCGTCCACGCAAACACGAGTCTCTCCTCTTTCCCCCTCGCATCCGTCACATAAAAAATCATCTCCACATCATTCCGCTGCTCGGCCCGGTGAAAGGCCTTCACCCGCTCCATGATTCGCACCCGCCGCCCGTCCGGCATCGAATACTCCGCCACCAGCCCTTCCTCCTGATATGCCGGATCATGCATACGCTCGGCGTCTGTCTGAAAAACATCCAGAATCAGCCGGCCTCGACGCTCACCCGTTCCTCTTCCATCCGCCCAAAGGTGCTCCCGCACGGACTCGAGGCAAGACACCTGGTCTTCCACCTCGAGGAGATGTTGCATCGGCCGGAACGGAATAATCACCAGCCGGAATTTTTCCCCTAGATCGAACTTTGTCATGTCCCCCTGCACCAGGCGGACCCGCTCGCGCGCTTCCGTCCGCATCTCTGCCCGCTTCTGGTTACAGCGCTCGAGCATCCGCTCCGAAATATCGAACCCCGTCACGCGATGTCCGGCTTCGGCCAGCGCCAAAGCGACCCGTCCTGTCCCGCACCCCAGTTCCAGCACCGGGCCGCCGTGCTCGAGGACCGCATCACGGTAGAACGCAACATCTCGAACGCGCCCCCGTACAATCGGCGACTCGTCGTAATAATCCGCAATAAAACCATCGTAAAGCGCGCTGCTCATGAAGTTGTCCTAACCGCGCCGGAAGTTATTCCGGGAGTCCCGCACAAGTAAGATCGCTATCGCCGAGGCGAATCCTCCGCCGCCAGTTGGAACGTCTGTCGGCCACCAGAAAGCGCGTATCGCTTGCCCTGCCAGACCAGCTCCCCAGTGAGGCCTGCCGGAAGGGTCACGCGAATCGTCCAGCTCCCGCGTTCCAGCTTGTAATCGACCTGAATCTCCCCTTCTTTCCATGGGAAGCTCGCGGTTAGGTCCCGCAATTTCCCGAGGTGCGGCTCGATCTCTACTTTTTCAAAGCCCGGAGCCGCCGGGCGAATCCCGGCGACAATGGTCAACAAATCATAATTCGGATGAGCGCTCCAGGCGTGCGAATCGGACCGTGTAGGCTCGGGCGTTTCCGCCCAGGTCGTGAGACCGAGAGCAAGCATCCCTTTCCATGGTTCTAGCAGCTCGAGGTAGCGGTCTCCCATTCCGGCATGCTCCAAGGCGCGCGCAAGATAAAACCGGTAGTAGTAGGAAGCTTTTTCCATTGGCGGAAGGCTTCCACTTCCTTTGAAACCCGCGTCGCTGACCGAGAGCACTTTCGTCATGACCTCACGTTGCTGCTCTTTCGGGAGGACATCGAGAAGCACAGCCATCGAGTTCGTATGCTGGCTGTATTCCTTCTGTAGAGGCGTGTCTGCAAACAATCCGAGACCCCTGTTCCAGCAGAGCTTTCTGACACCCTCCACCGCGCGGGCAGCCACCTCGCGATATCGCTCCGCTCGCTGCCGGTCGCCGTAGAGAGACTCCAGTTCCGCGGCCTCCCTTAGCGCCATCACAAAGTGCAGCGTAATCACCGCGGAATCTCCATGCTCGTCCAGGGGCGGATCGCCTCCCCTAAATCCATTGGCCCAATCGATGAAGTTCCACCACGGCAGCCGCCCAACCAGCCCGTTCGCGTTCTGATGCCGGACGTACCAGTCCAAAACGGCTCGTGTCCCGATCAGATGCTCAGAGACGAATGCCGGGTCAGACCGGTACATCGCGAAGTCATGCAACATCCCGACCCACAGCAGGGAAAAAGTGGGAATCGCCTGGAAGTGGTTGGTGGGATACCGGCTCAGCGTGATGCCGTCTGGAATGCGAGACTCGTCGAACGCTTCCACGGCTTGCCGCGCGAGCCTGTCATCGCCTGCCACGGCGAAAGAGACCAGCGCTTGTATCCGCGTGTCGCCGATGTACTGCAACTGCTCCCAATACGGCGTATCCATGTAGGTCTCATGCGCATCCAGCCGGGCCGTCCTCCATCCCACGTCCCAAATCGAGGACAACGCGGGATCGTCCGACGCGAAGCGGCCGCGTTGCTCGAACGGAAACGCCGTAAACCAGGAGCGCAGGCGCCGAAGCTCGAGCGCCTCGTCGTGCGTTTCAATATCGAGCTGGAGATAGCGCCACGTCCTCCACACGAGAGACTTGAGAGTCCTCCCGGCCGCGCCATCCGCCACGTATTCGTCATAGACGCCGGTGATATTTTTTCCGGCGATTTCATTTCTGTTGCCTTTTTCTCCCTTGTCGTTCTTGAGCGCCTCGGCGTAAGTCACTCGAATGCGGGCGTCTCTCCCTCCGCTGACGGCGAGCTCCGCGAATGCGGTGGTCAGCTCTCCATTGTCGAGAAGAATGCTGACTTTTTGATGCGCGGCAATCTCAACCGGCCCGTCGGGAAATCCTCCATTTGTCGTAAGCCCGGAAGATCTTACAACCCGGCCTCCCGGCTTCTCTCGCGACTCCATCCCGGGCAGCGGATTCTTGACCAATTGCCAGTTGTTCGGCGTATCTCCCGTTCCCCGCTCGGCGGCGGGCCCGATGGGTTCGGCTTTCTTCCATCGTCGGGAGGTGCTCGTCGCCGCGTCCCAGGTCCAATCAAACAGCCGCGCATCGATTTTCTCGATGGGGTCAGCTGCGTAGTATCCCTTTAATTCGCTCATGGACTCCGAAGCGGCCTCGAAGCCAGGTTCTTCTTCGGACCACCACCCATCATTGGTATTTGCCGCTTGTTCCGTTTCTCCTTCGCCGCGAAGCAAAAAGCCGGTACGGTTGCTGATCTGCGCGACGGGTGCGAGCTTCCCCAGATTCCAAACCGTCGCCGCCAGCACATTCCGCCCGGCATGGAGGTGCGGCGCGAGATCGTAGACCTCGTATCTCCAATGAGCCAAATCGGATCGGGCAGGCCCGGTGCCAATCAGTTCCCGATTGACCTCGAACAGAAAACGGTTGTCTGCCGAAACATCCACCAGGAAATGCTCCGGCACTTTTTCCAGATCCAATTCCCGCCTAAAATGGAGCATCGTCAAATCTCGGGCAGGGGCTCCGGGCGAAGTAATCCACTGAGCGGGAGCGTGGTGCGCTTCGGGCGAAGCGTCTTGCGCTTCCGTTACGACTTTCGGGCCGGGGAGCAGCAGCCCGCCTGGGAATAGGAGGAGCGAAAGGCGCAGTAGGGTCTTGGCGTCCATGGTTCGTTAAGCGCGCGTTCTCCGGGTTTGCCCTGGAAGCGGCCAGGATTCTGTTCGTTCGCGGTTATCCTGGCGGGAATCTCCTCGTCTCTTCACTCGACTACCGCATCCGCCTCGATCTCGACGAGCATCTCCGGAGAGATCAATTTGCTCACTTCCACCATGCTTGTCGCCGGGCGTATTCCTCCGAAAAACTCCCCATGCGCGCGCCCGATCTTTTCCCACTCCGCAATGCTGGTCACAAAAATCCGCGTTCGCACCACGTCCGTTAGCGCCGCTCCCGCCTTGGCCAGTGCCGCTTCGATATTCCGGATGGTCTGCACCGTTTGCGCGTAGGAATCTCCGGCTCCGACAATCTTGCCGTCCGCTCCCGTGGCCGTTGTCCCTGAAACCGCTATGACGTTGCCGATGCGCACGGCTCTCGAGTACCCCACAACCGGCTCCCAAACCGTTCCGCTTGAAATATTCTCCCGTGCCAAATGAGCCTCCTTCGCCTCACCTTCCTGTGTCCGCGCGAGGCTGCATGCTAAACTGAAGGAATTATGGCACAGCCCCGGCGCGATGTTCTCGCCGGGCCGCGCCCCGGAAAATTTCATGCTCTGTAACAACATCCTCGAAGCCATTGGGCGCACCCCGCTCGTGCGACTCAATCGCATCAACCAGGGCCTCAAGCCGCATATCTTCGTCAAAGCCGATTACACCAATCCCGGCGGCTCCGTGAAAGACCGCATCGGCATCACCATGATCGATGACGCCGAAAAGCGCGGCCTGCTCAAGCCGGGCGGCACCATCATTGAAGGCACGTCCGGGAATACCGGCATGGGCCTCGCGCTCGTCGCCGCCGTCCGCGGCTACAAGATGGTCTTCACCATTACGGACAAGCAATCCAAGGAAAAAGTGGATCTCCTCAAAGCGCTCGGCGCGGAGGTTATTGTCTGCCCCACCGCCGTCGAGCCCGAGGATCCGCGCAGCTACTATTCCGTCGCCAAAAAACTGGCGCGCGAAGTGCCGAATTCCTTCTATCCCAACCAATATGACAACCCCATGAATCCCGAGGCTCATTACCAGACCACCGGCCCGGAGATCTGGGAAGACAGCGAAGGCAAAATCACGCACTTCGTTTGCGGCATGGGCACCGGCGGGACGGTCAGCGGCGTCGGAAAATATCTCAAGGAAAAAAATCCCGCCATTCGGATCATTGGCGTCGATCCCATCGGCTCGCTCTACTACGATTTCTTCAAGAGCGGGGAAACCATCAAGCCGAAAACGTATGTCGTCGAAGGAATCGGCGAGGACTTTTTCCCCACGACGATGAATCTCAAGATTCTCGACGACGTTATTCAGGTCAACGACGAAGAGTGCTTTGTCGTGGCGCGCCGCCTCGTCAAACTCGAAGGCATCTTCACGGGCGGCTCTGGCGGCGGCTGCATCTCCGCGGCTCTCCGCCTCGCAAAAGATCTCGGCCCGGAAGCCTTTGTCGTCGCTTTTCTGCCGGATACGGGCATGCGGTATCTCAGCAAGGTGTATAACGACGAATGGATGCGCGAGCGCGGCTACGTCGAAGCGACCGTTCGCATTACGGCCGCTGAAGTCGTCAACGCCAAACACAAATCCGGCAAAGTCCGGGATCTCGTCATCGCGCGGCCTTACCAAACCGTTTTCCACGCGCTGAAAACCATGCAGGAGCAGGACATCTCGCAAATTCCCGTTTTTGAAGAAAATTTGCCCATCGGCACCATCTACGAAGACCAGATTCTAACCATGGCGCTGCAGGGAAAAGATCTGCGCAAACTGGTGGTGCGCGAAGTGATGAGCAAGCCGCTCCCGCGCATCCCCGGTACTTCGCCCGTCGAGCGCGTCACCTACATTCTCAGCCACGAAAATCCTGCCGTTTTCGTCGAAATGGATGGCGCCAAATTCGAGATCCTCACCAAGTACGATTTGATGAGCACCGTCGCCAGTCTCATGGAACAAAAGCGCTAAGGAGCGGATGTGCCAGGAACAATTCCGGGCGTCTTGGGTGTAGCCGCATTCGGCGGGATTAAATTTGTCGGCTATTCCCTTGGCGCTTCAGCTCTCAAACGATTTGAACCCTCTGTCGCGGCCTCGGCGACGAAGATCGCTCTCGTTCGGACGGGCTTGGGGGCGGTTCTGGGCCCTCTCGCCACGCTTCTCGTCGTGTTTCTGATCGGTCTCCTCTTCTTTCGCTCCCCGCAATTGTCCGCTTCGCCAGGGTCGGCCTTCGAGGTGCTCGCGATTTACGGCATCTTGTTCCTTGTGCGCGTTTTTGTCTGGGCGCTCGTCCTCTTTCTTTTCACGGTAAGGCCGCCGCTTCCCAGATCCAGCTTCTGGCTTTATTCGCTTCTGGGCGCGATGGTTTCGAGCCTCCTCGATTGGCCCGGATACGCCCTGGCGATTGCGGCCCCGGGAAAAATTGTATTCTGTTAATTCCGAAAGAGACCCTATCGCTCCATGAAAATTCTCGACTTTAATGAACGGCTGAAAGATTCGATCCTCATCGCAGATGGCGCGATGGGTTCGATGCTGCACGAGGCTGTTGGCACACAGCGCTGCTTCGATGAGCTGAATGCCACCGAACCCGAAGCCGTTTTCCGCGTTCACCAGGCGTACATCGAAGCGGGCGCGCAAATCATAGAGACCAACACGTTTGGCGCGAACCGCTTCAAGCTCGCTCCGCTTGGCCTTCGAGACGAAGTGCAACGCCTCAATTCGCGCGGCGTAAAAATCGCTCGCGAAGCTCGCGAGTCGGCTTCCCGCGAAGTTTTGATCGCCGGCTCGATTGGGCCGCTTGGCCTCGGCGTGCAGTCGCGTCACCCCGCTCCCGACGAGATCCAGGACGTGTTCCACGAGCAGGCTCTCGCACTCGAAGAGCGCGGCGTCGATTTCTACATTCTCGAGACTTTTTCCTACATCGAGGAAATTCTTCTTGCTGTCGATGCCATTCGCTCCTTTTCCGGCTTGCCCATCGTTGCTCAGCTTACTTACTCGGAAGAGGGAACAACGTACGGCGATCTCCGCCCCGCGGGTGCCGCCGCGCAACTCAAAGCAAAAAACGTGCAAGTCATCGGCGCGAACTGCACCCTCGGCCCGCAGCCATTGCTCAAAATCCTGCGCGAGCTGACCGAAGTCGACGGCCTTCGCGTCAGCGGCATGCCTAACGCCGGCCTTCCGAAGCGCGAAGGCGACCGCATCGTCTATCCCAAGTCGTCGCCGGAATATTTCGCGCTCTTTGCCCGCGAAGCGGCCGCGCTCGGTGTGCGCATTCTCGGCGGCTGCTGCGGCACAACGCCCGCGCACATCCGCGCCATGGCCGACGCCGTTAAGTCGCTGCGTCCCGCGAAATCCGCCGCCGCGCATCCCACTGTCGAAGTTGTCGCAAAACCCGCACCCGTTTTAGAGAGAGAGCCGGAAAGTAAATTCTGGAAAAAGCTCCAGACCAGGGAATTCACCGTCTGCGTCGAGATTGATCCGCCGAAAGGTCTTTCACTCGACCGCATTTTCGAGCAAGTCGACAAAATCATGGCCTCGAAAAAGGTCGATGCCATCGACATCAACAGCGGCGCGATGGCCCGCGTCGGCATGGATGCGCTCATCACCGCCGGCGCTCTCGAAGCGCGCGGCGTCGAAACCGTTCCGCACCTCACCACGCGGGACTTCAACATCATCGGCTTGCAAGCCTGTTTGCTCGGCGCGTGGACCGTCGGCGGCGTCCGCAACGTCCTCGCCATCACGGGCGATCCGCCCGCCGTCGGCGACTACCCGGAAACCAGCGGCGTCTACGAGGTCGATTCCGTCGGCCTCGTCAAGGTTCTCAGCCGCCTCAATCAGGGCACCGACTGGGCCGGCAAAACGCTTGGCGGTGCAACAAATTTCGCCATCGGCGTTGCTGTCAATCCGGTGGCCGACGATCTCGACAGCGAGATCGAACGCTTCCACGCCAAAATCGAAGCCGGCGCGCACTTCGCGATGACCCAGCCCATCTTCGATCCCGAGCACTGGCACGCCTTTGTAAAAAAACTCGGCGGCAAACCGTCCATTCCCGTGCTCGTCGGCATCTGGCCGCTCAACAGTTACAAACAAGCCCTTCGTCTCAACAACGAAGTCCCCGGCATCGTCATCCCCCAGCAGATGCTCCTGTCGATGGAATCCGCCGGCGCCGCCGCACGCGACCGGGGCTTTGAAGTCGCCCGCCAGATGCTGGCATGGTCCCGGAGCGAGCTCGCTGGCGCGTATTTGATTCCGCCTTTCAAACGCTACGAAGAAGTCCTCGACATTCTCTAGCCTCGAGTTCTTTCCTGGCGGGATGGACTTCAGCCTGTTGCTCCATCCCTCCGGCTCTTCCTCGCCACGCGCCCCAAAAGTGGCAGGAGAACCACATAAGCCAGGACCAGGAACACGGGCGCGATCAGACACCACGCCACCACAGCATGCCAGACCGTCGTCCATAAAAATCGCGTAGCGCCCCAGAAACTGGCGTGCACCATGGCCGCAATCTGCCTGACAGAAAGAGGCAAATGTGGCGCGCCAAATAGCCTTTCTCCAGCGCGGAAGAATGGAACCAGCAGCGCAATCTGCAGGGGGTAAACAAAATAATTCACGATCTGGATCGCCGGCAAGTTCAGCCGCAAAATCAGCGCCACCACCGCGCAGAGCGCCGTCGTCGTCCCCAGCACAGGAAACACCCCCAGCGCCACGCCGAGCGCCAGGCTCAGGGCCATCTTTTCCGGCGTGACGCCCTGGCGGAGCAACTCAACAATCGGCCGCGCCATCCGCCGCCTTAGAAATCCTTCCTTTTCACCCTCATCCGGCGCCACACTGGCCTCCCCGCCTCCATCATATTCGGAAACAGTCCCTCCCGGCCGAGCGGGGGTTGCGGAGTTTCAGAGAGCGACTTATGCTCCGTGCTCCGGCGAAGGGAGCGACACGATGACGAAGAGCATTCGCTTGGCATTGGCAGGACTCGGGCTGATCCTATTGTTTGTGCTGGGCGTGCGAACGGGCCGGCAGACAAAGGCGGCTGAGGCGCGCGATCAGGACAAAACCGCGATAACCGCGGTGTTGAACGCGCAGCAAGCGGCCTGGAATCGCGGGGATGTAGACGCATTCCTGGTGGGTTACTGGCATTCGCCGGAGCTGACGTTTTCCGGAACGAGTGGAGTCTCGCGCGGGTGGGATGGAGTCATGGCGCGATACAAGAAGAATTATCCGGACCAGGCGGCGATGGGGCGGCTTGATTTTTCCGAGCTGGAGTACCGGTTCCTCGGGCCGGAGGCGGCGCTCGTGCTGGGGCGCTGGCATCTCGACCGAGAAAAAGGAGACATCGGCGGCGTCTTCTCGCTGGTTTGGCAGCGATTTCCGGAAGGCTGGAAAATCGTTCACGACCATACCAGCGCCGTCCCCCGATGACCCGCGTATGTCGCTGAAAAAGAAGTACATACTGGAACCGGCAGCTGCGGGCGCGGACGGTCCCAGAATGCTGGTACTAGTGGGCTATTGGCTCGGGAGGGTGCCCGAGGCACACTATCCCCAGAGGCAAACCTGAGGGATGTTCGCCGCTATGCTGCTTCTGATCTCCATCGTTGCGCTTTCGCAGTTCGCCCTGTACTACTGGCGGGCGATCTTGGCGGGAGTGGCAGCTCAACCGGTTTCTGACCGGGTTCTGGCCGCGGCCAATCTCGACGCCGGGCGCATGAATGGCCGGGATTTCGAGAAATTGGCTGGTTTGCACGAGTTGACGCCCGAGCTTGGCCCTGGTGGCGGCGGGTTGAGCTTGGTGCGCGCTTACTACCGCATTGTGGAAGGGCTGGGTGCTCTGTCTGGAATGCGTATGCCTCTGGTGGCGGAATGGTGCGAGCGCGAGCGTGTGATTTGCGCGCGCTATGCGGCGGTACAGATCGACCGGCGCCTGCAGGTAAATCTGGCGCTTGCGGCTGCGCTTCGCTCCTGCTAACGCCATAGCTAAGCGGCCGGCCCTCTGCCGACCCTCCTCTTTCCTGACTCCCTGAAGCTCCCCGAGTGCGCCCCCAGCTGCTGATTTTCCACTCTCCCTGCTCATCTCCCCAGGCACGGAAACTTTTTCGGATTCGCTGAAGCGGGCGCCCGGTTTCTCGGCAGCATTCCGATGTAACCTTTTCAGGGTTCCACGGTAATCACCTAGGAAAGAGCAAGAACGGGCCGAAACGGAAAATGACCAGGCGATGAGGTTGGCTCCGGACGAGGATTTGATGCTCGAAGTGCGCAACGGCACGGGCGAAACGCTAGGGGTGTTGTTCGACCGCTATCACGCGCCGCTCTACAACTTTTACACAAAGCTCACCGGCGACCGGACGCTTAGCGACGATCTGGTTCAGGAAGTGTTTTTGCGGATTCTGAAGTACCGGCAGAGCTATGAACCGGGAACGCCGTTTCGGGCCTGGATCTATCAGATTGCGAGGAATGCGCGAGTGGATCACTACCGGAAGACGCCGCGGCACATTACCTTCGAAGCCGAGATGGTGGCGCCCGTGATGCCGAAAGACTCGGCCCAACAATCGGAAGAAACGGAATTGCTGCACCGCGCGCTCTTGCAGATGCCGGAAGAGAAACGCGAGATTCTGGTTTTGAGCCGGTTTCAGGAATTGAAGTATGAAGAGATTGCTCGTCTGCTCGGATGCGAGCTGGGGACGGTGAAGACGCGGATTCACCGGGCCATTCAGGAGCTGCGGCAAAATTTCAAGCAGTTGGAGCGCGGGCTTGCGCCTCGTGATGCGGGACCTGCGGTAGTAAAGACGATTCCTCCACGGAGGTTTGGAAATGAGATGTGAAGAGATTGGAGAGCTCCTGCCGGATTATTTCGAGGGGAGTTTGAAAGCGGGGCAGGACAGCCTGGTGGAAGAGCATATCGCCCAGTGCGCGGATTGCCGCGAGGAAGTGGTGATTTGGAAGAAATTGTCGCTCCTGCCCGTCGAGCGGCTGGGTGCGGGATCGCGCGAAAGATTCGAAGCCATGCTGAGCGCTTACCAGACCGGGCGGAGCGACAAGGCTTCGGCCGGATTTGGGCCGTCGAAGCGCGGCTTGCTTTGGAGCTGGTTGCGTTCGCCGGTTGGCGCACTGGCATGGAGCGCGGCTCTGCTGGTGATCGGGGTTTTCGCGGGCAATTATTTCGGCAACAGGCCAACGCACTCGAGCGCTAACCAGGACGAAATCGCGACGATGCACACCGAGCTGGCGAATATGAAGCAGATGGTGGTGCTCTCGATGTTGCAGCAGCAGTCGGCGGGCGAGCGGCTGCAGGGCGTGAGCTACAGCCGGCGGGAAGACCAGCTTGATCCGCAAGTGATGTCCGCGCTGGTTCATACGCTGCGGTATGACGGCAGCGTCGATGTCCGGCTGGCGGCGCTCGATGCTTTGAGCAGACACGGGGCGCAGCCGCAAGTTCACAAGGGAGTCGTGGACGCGCTGCAGGAGCAACAGTCGCCGCTCGTGCAGGTGGCGCTGATCGACCTGATGCTCGAATGGCGTGATCCGGATGCGGCGCAGAGGCTGCGAGATTTTGTGCAGACACCGAATCTGAATCCTGCGGTGCGGCAGCGCGCCGATTGGGCGCTGAGCAGATTGAACTAAGGAGGCAAGCGTGCGGCGGAAACGATTCTTTGCGATTTTGGGGATGTATACGGCGGTGGCGCTGCTCTTGCCGGTGTTGCCGGCGGGAAAGTACGCGGGCGGCGGTTCCCGGGGGGCGGTGAGTGTGCTGCGCGCGGTGTTCGGGCCGGAAACGGCCTCTGCGAAGGACCGCGATGACCGTGACCGGGACTTGCCGGTGCGGGACCAGGAAAATATCCAGAAATCGTTTGTAATGCCTCCGGGCCACAAGTCGCTCGAAATCGACAACGTGTGGGGATCGATCGAAGTGCTGGCGGACACGACGGATAAGGTGGATTTGACGGTTGCCAGGACGACCGAGGCGGAATCGAAGGACCAACTCGAACGGGCGAAGAAGGAAGTGACGCTGGACATCACCGAGCAGGAAGGCCTGGTGAAGTTCTACGTGAATGGGCCGTTTCGCTGCCAGTGCGACGATTGCCGGCATTCGCGAGATGACGAAGGATATCGGGTCAAGATGGATTTTAAGGTGCACGTGCCGCGGGACATCGATATCAAGGTGAAAACGGTGAATGAGGGGCGCGTGGTGGTGCGCGACGTGAACGGCAAGTTCGCGGTTCGCAACGTCAACGGCGACATTGAGATGGATAACGTGGCGGGATCGGGGACGGCGCGGACGGTGAATGGGCCGGTGACTGTGTCGTTCCGGCAGAATCCTCGCGAGAATTCCGACTTCAAGACGGTGAACGGGAATGTCGAACTGCGCTTTGCCCGTGATTTGTCGGCCGATTTCCGGTTCAAGACATTCAATGGCGCCATCTACAGCGATTTCCCGGTGACGGCGATGCCGGTGCATGCGATTCAGGAAGAACGGCGCGGCGGAAAGATGGTTTACCGGGCCGACAGGTTTACGGCCGCGCGCGTCAACGCCGGCGGGCCAGAGATTCAGATTGAAAATCTAAATGGAGACATTCGCATTCTTGAAAATCATGAATAACCAAATACATTCGTTTCGATCGATTGCGGCAGCAGTGGCGCTGGCGGGCGGAGCATTACTGGCGCAGCCTGTCTCGGCGCAAAACAGTCCGGACCGCGTCTCGGTCAACTTGAGCGATCCGGCGCGGCCGGCGTTCATTAAGGCCAGCATGGTGAACGGCGGCATCACCGTGAAGGCCTACGACGGCAAGGAAGTGATCGTGGAAGCGCGCACGCGCAATGAAGAGAGGGAGAAACCCTCGAGCGGACCCAAGCGCATAATTGTTTCGACCACCGGACTCTCGATTGAGGAAGAAAACAACGAAGTGCGTATCAGCACGGAGTCTCACGCGCGCACGATCGACCTGACCATTACGGTTCCCATGCACGCGTCGGTGAAGCTGCGGGCAGTGAATGACGGAGATATCGTTGTGACGGGCGTCGACGGCGAACTGGACGTCGATGACGTAAACGGAGAGGTCGACCTGAACAATATTTCCGGCAGCGCGGTGGCGCACGCCCTGAACGGACACGTGCACGCCAATTTTGTGAAAGTGAGTGCGCAAAAGCCCATGGCGTTCAGCTCCTTGAACGGTGACATTGACGTGACGTTTCCCGCCGACGTAAAGGCCAACGTGAGCATACGCTCGGACCGCGGCGATGTGTTCAGCGACTTCGACGTTCAGTTGCAGGCGTCCGCCCCCAAGCAGGAAGTGGAGGATGGGCGCGGCAAGGGCGGCAAGTACCGTGTGAAGATTGACAAAACGGTGCACGGAACAATCAACGGCGGCGGCCCCGAATATCAGTTCACGAATTTTCAGGGGCAGATTTATATCCGCAAGGCGGGCAGCCCGAAGTAACCCGGGCTTCAGCCACCCGAGCAAGCCCGCAGCAAAACCAGCCGTTCGGAACATCCTGGCAAGCCAAACCGTATCTATGGCCTGAGGCAGTCTCGGCACGCGCCGTCGGATCTGGATTCGGCGGGATTTCTTCTGACGGCGAACCTTCCGCGTCCACTTTCGTCTAAAGTAACTCCTTCAGGAGGACGATATGCGCAAGGCTCGATTCTTGCTTTTCTGTGTAGGGGGACTCTTGGTGGCCGGGAGCGTTCGGTCAGAAGGGACTCAGGAGCGGCCGCGGAGCGCGAGCACGTCCTTCGCGGGGCGATGGGTGGTTACCTCCGATTTTTACGGTACCACCCTCACCTTTTCTCTCGAACTCAAGCAGGACGGAGACAAGCTCACCGGCGATTTTGACGGCGACAAGCTGGAAGGAACCGTCCGGGGCGGATCCATCCATTTTCTCGCGAAAGACGAGCAAGGCGGCACGGAGGAGTGCACCGCCAAAGTCGAAGGCGACGCCATTTCGGGAACGCTCGTGTTTGCCAATGTCGACGACACGGAGCCGCCAACCACGCACCCGTTCACGGCCAAAATTGTTCCAGAACGGAAGGCCGGGCCAGCCGAGCGCTACGAATTCACTCCCACAGTTTTTTACCGGCAATTTTCCGCCGCCAACAAGCCGGTCTTGACCGTCTCTCCCGGAGACACCATCCACACGACAACGGTCGATGCCGGGGGCAAGGACGAAAAGGGCGTGACGCGCGTGGTTGGCGGAAATCCTGAAACCGGGCCTTTTTACGTGGAGACCGCGGCGCCAGGCGACACTCTGGTCGTGCATCTCACGCGGCTCCGCTTGAATCGCAATTTTGCAGAGAGCGATGACTTCGTCGTGGGCCGCGCGCTGGACACCGGTCTTGCCGTGAAAATGAAGGATATGGGCAAGACGATCCGCTGGCATCTGGACACGCAACGCGGCGTGGCGACTCCCGAAAAGCCCTCGGAACATTTGAAGCAGTACACCGTGCCGCTGCGGCCCATGCTGGGGTGCGTTGCCGTTGCTCCAGGCTCGGCACAAGCCGCACCGGGCACGGGAGACTCCGGACGCTGGGGCGGGAACATGGACTTCAACGAGATCGTGGAGGGGGCAACGATATATCTGCCGGTGAGTGTGCCCGGAGCCCTGCTTTACGTCGGCGACGGACACGCGGCCCAGGGCGACGGCGAACTCAACGGCAACGCGTTGGAGACGTCCATGGACGTGGAATTCACAGTGGATGTAATTCCGGCGAAGAGTGTCAGAGGCCCGCGAGTAGAATCGGCCACCCACATCATGGCCATGGGCCTCAGCGGATCTCTGGACGACGCTATGCGCGAGGCCACCGCAAACATGGCCCAATGGCTCACCGACGAATACAAGTTGACCCCTTCCGAGGTCGCACAAGTGCTGGGCACATCGGCCGAGTACAAAGTAAGCGAGGTGGCCGACCGCAACGCCGGCATGGTGCTTAAAATCAGTAAAGAACGGTTGCTGCCGTTAGCCCTGGCAGCCCCGGCCGCGAAGTGAGTCGCGCTAATACGCCCAGCGGAGAAGCACGCCGCCCGTCGTATAACCCGCACCCACGGCCACGAGCAGGACGAGATCACCCTTTTTCAAACGGCCCTGTCTGGTTGCGTCCCACAGACCCAGGGGAATTGTCCCGGCCGTCGTGTTTCCGTACTTATCGATATTGACCATGACCTTGTCATCGCCAACGCCCAGGCGTTCCTGCATGGCGCGAATGATGCGCAGGTTAGCCTGATGCGGTACGACCAGTGCAAGATCAGCGCTCGTGAAGCCATTGCGTTCGAGCAAGGTCACTGCAACTTCCGCCATGCGGCGGACGGCGTACTTGAAAACCTGCGAACCCTCCTGATGCACGTAATGCATCCGCTTTTCAACCGTCTCGGCACTCGCAGGATTCAGAGACCCGCCGCCGGGCATGTAGAGATACTGCCCTCCGGAGCCGTCAATGTCGTGAGTGAAATCCAAAATACCTTCGCCGGATTCAGCGGGTTCGACAAGCACAGCGCCCGCGCCGTCACCGAAAAGGACGCACGTAGCGCGATCGGTGTAATCCAGGATGGAGGTCATCGTGTCGCTGCCGATGACCAGGACTTTTTTGTGTGCGCCCGAGCCCACAAACTGCGCGCCAACCGTCAGCGCATACGCAAATCCCGAACAAGCTGCGGAAAGATCGAAGCCCCAGGCTTTTTTCGCCCCGATGCGGTCCTGCACAAGGCATGCGGTCGCAGGAAACATCATGTCCGGAGTCACACTGGCGAGAACGATCAGGTCGATATCGGCGGGGTCGGTCCTGGTCCCTGCCAGGAGCGCCTTGGCAGCTTCCGTTGCGAGATGCGAACTGGCGGTGCCGGGTTCGGCGGCGTGGCGCTCGCGGATGCCGGTGCGCGTGCGAATCCATTCATCATTCGTCGCGACCATTTTCTCGAGGTCCGCGTTTGTGAGCACCTTGGGGGGAACATAGCCGGCGACACCCGAGATTTTTGCCGCGATCCGGTGGGACATGTAGCTCCTTGGGGGTTACTGCAAACCAGGCGAATCCAAAATTCTATGCGATGCCGATGTGAGGTTACAAGGCGAGAGCCCAAGAAACAAGGATTTGCGGCGGCTTGTGCCCGGCGCAAAAAAGGGAGGCACACGTTGAGGATAAAAATTCATTCCGCCGGCGGAAGGATTTCGTGGCGCCAGGTCAGCTTGGCGGTTTTTTGGAGCATCGCGGAAACGGAGCAGTATTTTTGTTCACTGAGCTCGATGGCCCGCTTCACCGCGGCTTCCTCGAGCCGGCCGCGAAGGCGATAAAGAATCTCCAGTTTTATCCACACGGTGGGTGGCAGGGAGGCGCGCTCGCCGGAACAGATCACCTCCAGCGATTCCAGTTTTTGCCGTTTCTTCCTGAGGATGCTGACAACGTCGGTGGCCGTGCAAGCACCGAGGGCCATAAGCACGAGTTCCATCGGGCCGGCTGATTTGTTGGAAGCGCGGTCGGAATCGATGGTCGTGGCGTGGCCGGAAGGACTGATGGCCACAAATTTTTCTTCTCCAATCCACTTTACAGATGCTGTTTGCATGAGGGCTCCGGACGAAGTTTCTTCTCTCCTAGGATAAAGGATAGCAGGCGGGATACGAAGTTTCCGGCGCCGAACCGGGGTCTCTACTGCCTGGCATCCATTTCCTGCTTCAGGCCAAGCGCGTTTTTCAGCAGCGGCAGTCCGGGGTCGGCGTCTCGCCAGGCGTCCAGAAACCAATCCAGCTGCTTTCTGGCGTTCCCTTTGTCCCCTTTGGCGAGGTAGATGCGCGCGAGGCGGTAGTGCGCTTGGAGCCAGTCCTGCTGGGGCTCCCATCCGATGGGAGGCTCGGCACTTCCGACGAGAAGTTCGTACCAAACGGCGGCTTGCTCCATGTTGCCGCTAGCCTCGTAGGCACGGGCCAGCCCTTCCATAGTGAGTGCACTGCGCTTGGCTCTGTCTGCGAGGGAGAATAGTTCAATGGCGCGGTCCTTGTTGCCGCGCGCGAGCTCCACCTCGGCCTCCAGAGCCTGTAAGTCGCTGGAATTCTCGGGGTTCTTCCCGTCTGCGACGGGGCGAATTTTTTCAACTACCTCCGCCGCCTTTGCCGGGTTTCCGGCACGCGCGTACTGGGCGCCGAGCCAGAGGCCCGCGCGAACCTGTAAGCCCGAGTTCGCCAGAAAGGGAAGGGCAAGATCCAGCTCGCGAAGTTGCGCGGCGCGATCGCCCTCGCCGCTGGCCACAAGAGCGAGCAGGTTGTGCTCACGCAGTGTACTGAGGGACCATTTGAAATTTTCATCCGAGAGGAGGGCCTCCTCTAGGCGCGGTTTTGCGGCGGCGTATTTCCCGTGGTAGAGATCAAGCCAGGCAAGGGAGCGGAGGCCCTTCGGCTTCAGATCCGGTATCGTGAAGGCGAGCTCAAAGGTTTCCCTCGCCTTGGCTTCCTCACCGGCGCGAAACAGAGTCATGCCGTATTCGTTGTTGATGTTCTGATTGGTCTTCCAGGAAGGGTCCAGCCTGAAGGCTTGCTCGTAGTTGCGCAGCGCCTCCCTAAAATTGCCAAGCTCACCGTAAGTGGTGGCGATGTCGATGTAGTTGAACGGGTTGTTTGGAGCCATCCGCACCAGTTCCTTGTATTGCTCGAGAGCGTCTTGAGGCTGCCCGCTCGCGCGCAGGAGAGAGGCGTAGTTGAACCGCATTCCCCAATCATCGGGAAAAGCCTTCAGATAGACCTCAAAACGGCTTCTGGCCTCACTCGTGTGACCGAGATCCTGCGCATAGCGGGTCTGAATGTAAAGGCGCTCGCGATCGGTGGTACGTCCGGAAAGCTCGAGAGCCTTGTCCATATGTTCTTTGCCCTTGGCCGGGTTGTTGAAGATGTGACTGTAATAGGCGTCGCCTAGCGCTGCATGGGCCATGGCGAAGTCCGAGTCCGCCTTGATCGCCGACTCGAAGGCCTGCGTGGCTGCATCCCACTTTCCCTTGCTCCAAAGCGCGCCTCCGTCCACAAAGAGCTTGAGAGCCGGGAGCGAACGCGTGGTGACCATCGGCAAAGGGCGGTCCGCTTTCCTGGTGGCAAGCATGGATTCGCCGAGGTCGCGGCGAACGTGTGTGGCCACCGAGCCCAGCGCGTCGAGAACGTGGTCCTGATCCTTGGCCGGCTCATAGTAGGAACGAACCGCCATGCCTGACTGCGGATCGATCAGACGGGCGGTGAGGGCGTACTCGCGCCCGACCTTGGCGATCGAGCAACTCAGGATCGCGCGTATCGCTTCGCGTTGGGAGATGTCGCGCGCCAGGTCCTCGGTGATTTTTTCATCGCCTGCCTTGCCCATTCGATGCAAGCTGTCAACGACACGCGGACGCGGGACGACGTTGGCGTGCGGAGATTGCTCGAGGCTGACCGTCAGGGCCGTAAGCAGAGAACGGTCAAAAAGCGGGTCGCCGGTCTGATTGTCAAAATCCGTGATCAAAAGCCAATCGCGCGGAGCAAAAGAAAGCACTGGCCGCGCGCCCGCCAACCACCAAAAGGCAGCGACAACGGCCGCCAGGAGAAGAGTAGACAAGTAAATGGCTCGTGGATGCGCTCCCAGGGCCTGCTTCCAGCTGCGGCGCGACCGGAAAGGCACGCCGGCAACGGCAGAAGAGGACGATTGCGCGGCGCCGAGACGTTCGAGGTCCACGCGGAGCTCGCGCGCCGACTGGTAGCGCAGGTCGGGCTGCTTGTCGAGCGCCTTCGAAACGATCGATTCGAGTTGAGGAGAACTGCGGCGGTTCCATTCCTGAACCGGGCGGGGAGCTTCGTTGAGGATCTGCTGGATCAGGCGTGGCGCCTGCTTTTCCTGGAAGGGCCGCTGGCCCGTGCTCATCTCGTAGAGGACAGCTCCAGCGGCATAGATATCGGTGCGGGGATCTATCGGGCCGCCGCAGAGCTGTTCGGGAGCCATGTAGGGCAAAGTGCCGGCGCCACCGGTATGTGAAGAAGTTTGAGTGAGTTCAACGGAAGGGTCGGCCTCGAGAAGCCTGGCCAATCCAAAATCCAGCACCTTGGCCTGCCCTTTGGGAGTGACCATGATATTTCCTGGCTTGAGGTCCTGATGAACGATGCCGTGTTCATGAGCTTCCTCGAGAGCAGCGGCAATTTGCAGGCTGATGGCAACCCATTCCTTTTCAGGCAAGGGTCCGCGCGTGAGGCGCTGGCCAAGTGTTTCCCCGGGGATGTACTCCATGACCAGAAAATCGATGTCGTCCTGCGTATTGAAATCGTAGACCGTTCCGATGTTCGGGTGGTTGAGCTTTGCCAGGGCCAGGGCTTCCTTGCGGAAGAGTTTGCGGGGTGCTTCGTCGCCTGGATTTAGAGGAGGTAGCACTTTCAGGGCTACGTCGCGGTTCAGCCGCTGATCGCGGGCGCGATAGACGACACCCATGCCGCCGGCACCGATCTGCTCGGTGACTAAATAGTGGCCTATGATTTGGCCGATCATGAGGAGAGCACCTGCCGCTGCGTGGCATATTAGGATGCTGGTCGTTGGCAAGTCAACGCGCAGGAGAGCACGATCGGGGAGGTCTCCGAGATTTCTTCGCCGCTCCTGAGTCTCAGGAGCCCGCTCTCTGCAGCTCAAAATGAGGTTAGGATAGGTGCGATATTCGACGGAGGAAAACTATGCTGAAGAAAAATAGGCGCGTGGCGAGGTGGGCGGGAATCGCAATGCTTCTGATGCTGGCAATCTCCCTGGCGGGGCACTTCCGGGCGAAGGCGGCCGAGAGCGGCGCATCGAGCGAGGGAAATCCGCCGCCTTTTGTGATCGAGTACTACTACAAGGCAAAATGGGGACACGCCGACGAGTTCCTTGCGCTCTTTAAAAAGAATCATTACCCGGTGTTGAAAAAAGAGGTCGAATTGGGGCGCATGCTGCGAGTGAGCATGGTGGCGCCGCGGTATCACACGACCGAAGACGGCCGCTGGGACTTCCGCGTGACCATCGTGTACAAGAACGCCGCGATCGCCAATGACGATTTCGATAGCGCGGCCCTAATCAAGCAGCTCTATCCGGATCAGGAGACCTACAAGCGGGAGGAACAGAGGCGATTCGAGGTTCTCGAAGCCCACTGGGATTTGCCTATCAAAGATGTGGATCTCGACGGGCGGTAACGGGAGCGCGGATGCTTGGGTCCGGCCCTCTGGCAAGTGCGCGAAAAAATCCCACGAGAAATCCCATATTGGAACGGCAGGCGACAAACGGGACACTTTAGGAACCTCAGCCGCGGACTGGCCCGGGCAGTTTATTCACCAGTTTTCTGTCCGCTTCCGCTGGCACCGCAGCGGGCTGCTTCACGGGCGCATTAGTGGCAGGCATATACTTCGTTGGCGCTTTTGCATCGGGACTGCGAGGAGTCCAATCGGAGGGCGGAAAGGCGACTCGCCAGAATCGCGGTGAAGCCAGTTCAAATTCTATGCCGACCTCTCGCTTGCCGGGATGATCGGGGCCTAGATGTACCACGCGGCAGACAAGCTCTTCCATCGTCTGCGTGTTCTTGATTCCCAGAAGCTGGCCGATCTCGACCGTCAAGGCCAATTGGATAAGCGCTCCGTGCGCATTCACGATGAGGGTATGAGTCTCTTCCGAGGCCACATTCGTTCCGGGTCCTTCTCGAAGCACAACGATAGGTAACCTGAGGCAGACACGCTGGCTTCGGCGCAATTGCGACATCCTGCTATTCGGCTGAAGATCGATAGTGCTCATGGCAGCGGATTCACACCGCTTTTATCGGCAGTTCTGGGGCCAAACTCCGGGGAATCGCGTGTTCCCGATATGGAACAGAGATGGGCTCCGGGGGAGCAACGCTACGAGTTGCGAGGAGAGGTGGTGGCCACTTCAATGATGGGATTGGGAAGCTGGCGCATGGTGCGGACGAACACCTGGACGATGGCGCCGTCAAACTGGGCGTTGGCGCAGCGTTCGAGCTCGGCGAGCGCTTCGAGAGAACTGCGGCCTTTTTTGTAGGTGCGATCGCTTGTGATGGTGTCGTAGGCGTCGGCCACTGCAATAATGCGGGCGCCAAGAGGAATGCCTTCGCCGGAGAGAGCGTCAGGGTAGCCAGAGCCATCGAAAAATTCGTGATGATGGAGAACCATCTCGCGAATCCGGGCGAGCGGAGCGAGGGGGTCGAGGATCCTGGCGCCAAATTTTACGTGGGCCTTCATGGTCTCCCACTCTTCGGGATTCAGCGGACCGCTCTTGTTCAAAATATTTTCGGGGATAGCGACTTTTCCGATGTCGTGAAGCACGCCGCCGAGCCGAATTTCCTCGATCTCCGTGTCCGTCATGTTGAGAGACTCGGCGATAAGAGCGGCGTAGGCGGAAACCTTCTGCGAGTGTCCCTGCGTGTAGTGGTCCTTGGCGTCGATGGCGAAGGCGAGCGAAGTGACCGTATCGAGCACGGCCTGAGGGAGCCCTTCGGGGCCGCCCGAGGAATTAGGCACGGTGGGCTTGGTGTTGGGAACCTCGGTCGTGGCGAGCGACTCCGTGAATTGTTTCAAGCGCGAATAAATTTCTTCAAAGGCATCCGGCCCGGTGGCAAAAAGACGCTTGAGAGTTACCCCGAGGTAGGCTTCCAGGACATCGCGCTTCCATTTTTTTGCTTCGTTGGGGTCGAAATGGTCGGCCGTGGAGACGGCATTTCCGCCCTGGTGTTTGGACAAATACATGGAAGCATCGGCCACCTGGATGAGCTCTTGCGGCGAAGAGCCGTGAAGCGGATAGCAGGCGATGCCAAAACTGGCGCTGATATTTTTCTCGCGCAGGAGCGGATCGGCGGAAACCCACCCGCGAAGTTTTGTCGCGAGCTGCCGGGCGTGCTCCATATTTGTTTCCGGCATGAGGATGACGAACTCGTCGCCGCCGTAACGGGCCACGACATCGGAGCGCCGGCAATTCGTTTCAAGAATGTGACCGACGCGCTGGAGAACGAGATCGCCTTCGAGGTGCCCGTAGAAATCGTTGACGAATTTGAAGCGGTCGAGGTCCATGAGGACCAGCGCGAAAGCGCGGCCTGCGCGCGTCGAACGTTTCCATTCGGCAGACAGCGCTTCCATGAAAAAGCGGTGAGTCTTGACGCCAGTGAGGCCGTCCGTGATGGCCTGCTCCTGCGCCTTCTGGAAGGAGAGAGCATTGTGGAGGGCGCCAGCGATGAGGTCGGCGAGCGTACGGAGCAGGAGAATTTCCTCTTCAGAGAATTCAATGGCGAACGAAGACTCAACGTACAGCACACCGTGCAGCTGCTCGGCGTAGAACACGGGGAGGGCGATGGCGGCGGCGGAATCCGGCAAAAGCGGTTTGTGCGGGGAATCCACCGAGGTAGAAGCCTGGTAGTCGGCCAATTGGCCGCTGCGCGCGACATGGCCAATGAGGCCGGTGCCAAGCGGAATGCGGCGGCCAAGGGCGCCGCGGCGGGCGCCGGATTCGGCCTGCACGACGAGTTCGCGCGTCGAGTATTCGAGCACGCTGATGCCGATGTGATCGTAGGTCAGCCCGGCTTCCAGCTGCTCGGCAATCTTGGCCAGCATTTCGTCGGGATTCAGCGTGGCGATGGCATCGCGGGTAATTGGGTTCAGCAGCGAAAGATGGCGTGCCTTGGTGCGCTCCTCGTGGAAGAGCCGCGCGTTTTCAATGGCGATACTCGCTTCGCTGGCGAGGACGCGCATAAGCTCCAGATGCCCTTCATCGAAGACGCGTTCATTCTCGGAAAAAACCGCCATAGCGCCAATGGCGTGATCGTAGGCGACCAGCGGAACGCCGCAGAAGCAACCCTGCTGGAGAATCGGTTCGACGCCGAGTTTTTTGACTTCGGCCGCATAGTTTTCCCGGATCAGCACCGGCTGGCGGGTGCGAATGATGTACTCGGTAAGATAATTGCCGGCGGGGCGGCTGCGCGCAGGCCGTTGCGTTCCGCCGGTCACCTCGATCTCGAATTGCATTTCATCGCGGAGCGGGCTGAGCGCTCCGATATAAAAATTCTCCACATCAAAGAGCCGGCGGAGCTCTTCCCAAACCTTGCGGAGCAGATCCTCTTTGTTCAGCGTCGAGCTGAGCGCCCGGCCAATCTCGTTCAGAACGTGCAACTCTTCAGAGCGCCGGGAAGTTTGCTGGATGAGGTAACTATTCTCGACCGCCATACCGATCTGGTGGCCGAGCGCGAGAAGAAGGCGGTATTCGGCCGGAGTAAACCGCCGGCTGTCGGGTGTGCCGAGCAGGAGCACGCCAAAAGCATGTTCCTTGGCTTGCAGGCTGATGGCCACGATGCTGCGAAGTCCTTGCGCGAGAGCGAGCTGGCGGAAGCGGCGGATGGGCTCTTCGCGTTCAAGAGCGGCGACCGTGTCGTCATTGCGCAGATCGCGGAAACCGAGGAGGCCGCCAAGGCGCGAGACCAGACCCACAAGATAATCGTCCAGTCCCTGTTCCTGCGCCGTGCGGCAGAAGTTATCGCTTAGGCCCACCGCAACGACCGAGGTGGGACCTTGCGGATCGCCATGATGGAGAAAGAGCGCGCCGGCGGGAAGCCGTACAACTCCGAGAACGCGATCGAGGGCCTGCGAAAGCATGCGCTGGATCTCTCCGCCGACAAAACTCGAGGTGGCGAGATTGAGGTTGGAGAGCGCGAGCATGTTGCGTTCGACGCGGCGCTTTTCTTCTTCGTAGAGGGCCATGACCATGAGCATGGCCACGAAAGCGGAGGGCACGGCAGCGGCGGTCTGGAAACTGATGTCGCGGAAGAAGGGAGCGGTACGGAAGAAGCAGAAAGTCACTCCCACCGCGGCCCATACGACAAAAGAAATGGCGAGGAGCCAGTCGGCGAGTGTTTCCTGGCGGCGGCTTTCTTGCCAGAAAATGTAGGTAACCGCAAGGAATATAGCGGCCGCAGGAAGAATGAGCGGAATGTTGAACCAGCCGAGAGAGTAGGCGCCCGCCCAAAATACGAGAACGCCCCCGGCCCCAGCGGCGGGGATACTCCAGAGCGGACGCTGGGCGTAAAGCTGGGCGCCGAGGAAGAAAAAGACACCTGCGGCGGCATAAAGAAACTGATCGATCGCCGTCTGGAGAAGCCAGACATTTCTGCCGCTCGAGAGAACCGGCCCGAGATAGCTGAGCGCGACGATGGCCCATCCGGCCGTCCAGTAGAGGAGATACGGCCGGCGCTTGAGCTGATAAATATAGGCGAAGAAGCCGGCCACCAGAGAGGTAGCCGCCAGCAATGCCAGTGCGATAAAGCTCTGGTTGGTCAAGGCCTCGGTCAATTCTCCGTCCCACACGGACGGCGCCGTTGCGCCGTTCAAAGACGGTTATGCGTTTCATGCTTCAAGGTGGAACAGAACCCTCGACAGCTGCGCACGGGGACAACAATGCGGCGGCGCGAGGCGGCCACCTCGATGCACAAAGCAGAGTACTTGTGATTATGGATGATGGAAATTTGAGGAAGCAAGCGTACCACGGTACCGGTTGCGAAAGAGGCAGCAGGGAGGGGGGTAACGGTTTCCATACAAGGCGGCAAGGGCGAAAGCCTGGCGCCGCCCCCAGCCCGTCCCGAGGGCGTCAGGCGAGGCTCAGATTGGACGCGATTTAGGGGTTTCGCTAAACTGGATGATCAAGACAGGAGCCGGGGACGCACCAGACGCATGAGCGAGATGACCAGCCATTCACCGAACGGAATACGGGTACGTTTTGCGCCTTCCCCGACCGGCTATCTGCACGTCGGAGGCGCGCGAACGGCCCTGTTTAATTGGCTGTTTGCAAGGCGTCACCACGGAACGATGATCTTGCGGATCGAAGACACGGACGCCGAGCGAAACAAGCCCGAGCTGGTGACAGGCATTCTCGAGGGCTTGAAATGGCTGGGGGTCGAGGCGGACGAAGGGCCGTTCTACCAGTCCGAGCGCACGGAGCTTTATCGTCAGGCCGCCAAAAAATGCCTGGCAAACGGCAGTGCCTTCCTGTGCTACTGCCCTCCGGAGAAATACGCTGGCGGAGACCATGCCGAGCCCGGCCAGGACGAGCAGCCCAAGAGCGGTGCGCGCCGCGTGACGCGTTGCAGCTGCCGGGACGGCAAGCCCTCGACACCTGGCGCGAAACCGGCCGTGCGCTTCAAGGTGCCCCTCGGTGGAACGACAAAATTTACCGATGTCGTCTTCGGCGAGACTGAATTCTCCAATGACGAGATCGAGGATTTCGTGCTGCTCCGCTCGGGCAAGGGCGATGAAGAGTTCGGCCAGTCGATGTATCAACTCGGCGTCGTAGTGGACGACATCGACATGCGCATCACTCACGTGATTCGCGGCGCCGACCATCTTTCGAACACACCCAAACAGGTGCTGCTCTATCGCGCGCTCGGAGCCGAGCCGCCCCTGTTCGCGCACTTGCCGCTGATTCTCGGCCCTGACAAGAAGCGCCTCTCCAAACGCCACGGCGCCACAGACGTCAACATGTATCGCACCGAGGGTTTTCTCCCCGAAGCCTTCCGCAATTTTCTCGCGCTCCTCGGCTGGTCGCCGGGCAACGACGATGAGTATCTGCGTACGAAAGACCTGATCGAACGATTTTCGCTCGAGGGTGTCAGCCGCACGAACGGAGTCTTCGATAAGCCCAAGCTCGAGTGGTTCAACACCCAGTATCTCCAGAAACTTCCCATCGAGGATTTGCTTCCGGAAGTCGAAGCCGAATTAAAGCGCAGCAAGTTGTGGCGGGCGGAGTGGGCCGCCGGCGCGGCTCCAGGCCCGGACGGACGCGACCATGCCTGGTTTTCCCGGACGGTCGATCTGCTGCGGCCCCGGATTCGCTTGCTGCCGGACTTTTCGTCCTGGTCGCGCGCATTTTTCAGCGACGAATTTCCGATCGATCCCGCGGCAAAAGAAAAATTCTGGAAAGATCCCAAAGTCCCCGAGCTGCTCGCCAAACTTGCCGACGCACTCGCCGCGCTGTCTGACTGGAGTCACGATCCGTGCGATCACGCCTCGCGCGCCGTCGCCGAAGCCGCCGGCGTCAAAGCCGGCCTGCTCATCAACGCCTGTCGCGTGGCAATCGTAGGGCAAGCCGTCGCTCCCCCGCTTTTCGATACCATGGTCGTTCTCGGCCAGCAGCGCGTCGTGAGCCGTTTGCGCAAGGCCTTCGTTTAAATCTCAAGGAAATTGTCCGCACCAAACGCCGCGCATTTTTCTCACTGGCTATTCGTCGCGCAGGGCGACGACAGGATCCACACGCGCGGCACGTTGCGCAGGAATCACGCAAGCAGCCAGCGCCACGATTATCAACGAGGCCGCTGTACCGGCATACACGAGCGGCGCCGCAGGCGTCACACCGAACAGCAAAGTCCGCAGCAGTATCCCAAGAATTCCCGCCAGCGCCGCGCCTGCCACGAGCCCAGCGGCGCTCAGCTTCAATCCTCGCCCCAAAATCATCCGCGTAACATCGCCCGGCTTCGCTCCCAACGCCATGCGCACGCCGATCTCGCGAGTCCTTTGCGCTACGGAGTAAGCCAGGACGCCATACACTCCTATCGACGCCAGGACTAGCGCCAGCCCCGCGAAAATCCCCAGCAACATCATCGGCCGCGCACGGTCGGCAACATTTTGTTCCATCAGCTGGTCCATGGTGCGAATAAACGCGACGGGCCGCTCGCTATCCACCGCCCAAACCGCTCCGCGCAACGCATTGATCACGCTGGCCGGCTTTTCGGAAGTTCTCGCAACCAGGTAATACGGCGACGGGTTATCCACCTGGTTCACCGGCACGTAAACCGCCGGCTTCATCTCCAGCAAAAGTCCGCGCTCGCGAATGTCTCGGACGACCCCCACAACGGTCCGCCACGGCTCTTTGGAGCCGGTGAGCTTCAGGCGCTTTCCGACAGCGTCCTGACCTGGCCAATGCCGTTTCGCCAGAAACTCGTTGATCACCACGACCGGCTGGGCGGTCGGAATGTCGCGGTCTTCGAGGAGCCGCCCCGACTCGAGCGTTCCGCCGATCGTTTCGAGATATCCCGCCGTCACTTCGCGATAGAGCGCATCGTTGTCGTGCCCGGGCAGAGTAGGAGGCGCGCCCTCGATCAGATAGCCTTCCGTGTCTCCCACCGAAGTGAACGGCACATCCGACCCAAAGCCCACGCTTTTCACGCCCGGAAGAGTCCGCGTCCGATCGAGCACGTCTCGATAGAACGCACGAATTTTTTCGTTCGTATTGTATTTTTTGTCCGGCAGCGGCACACCCATGGTCAGCAGGTGATCGGAGCGAAATCCGAGATCGACGCGGCGCAGATTCCACAGCGTCTCGATCATCAGGCCCGCGCCCACCAGAAGCGCAAAGGCCATTGCAAATTGCGCGACCACCAAAGTGTCTCGCAGCCGCACCCCGCCGCGAGATTCGCCGGCTCGCCCGCCTTCCTTGAGAGATTCCTGGAGAGAAACATCCGTCCCCCGCAGGGCCGGCACCACCCCAAAAAATACGCCCGACAGAATGGAGACGGCCGCCGTAAACAGCAGCACCGGCATGTTCAGCGCAAAGCCTTCCGCCGCAATTTGCGAAGGAATGAGATTCCTAAACAGGCTCCAGCAAAGCCTGCCAACGAGTAAGCCCGCCGCTCCGCCACCGGCGGAAAGCAACAAGCTTTCCGTAACGAGCTGCAGAGCGATCTGCGCGCGGCTCGCCCCCAGTGCGATGCGCACGGCAATTTCGCGGCGCCGTCCTGCGGCCCGGGCCAAAAGGAGATTCGCCAGGTTCGAGCAAGCAATGAGCAGCACCAGCACGGCCGCGATCTGCAGTACCCATAGGCCCGCGCCCGTGTCGCCGGCAAATTGCTCGCGAAGGGGGACCACCACGGCGCCAATATTCGTGTTCGTGTCGGGATATTGCAGCTCGAGACGCCTGGCGATGACTTCCACATCCCGCTCGGCCCGTTCGCGCGTGATGCCCGGCTTCATCCTGGCGACAACTTCCAGGTTGTGCCGGCTACGCCGGGCGAGATCCTCGGGTGAGAAAGAAGCCGGTTGCCAGAACTCCGCCGCGTTGTCAGGGAAGAAAAATCCGCGAGGCATAACACCCACGACCGTGGTGGGTTCATCGTCCATCAAGATGGAACGCCCGAGGACAGCACGGTCGCCCCCGAACCGCCTCTGCCAGAGGGTATAGCTCAAGACAACGACCTTGCGCTTGGCAGCGTCTTCCCCTGCCGTAAAAGGCCGCCCCAGCGCGGGCTGAACACCAAGGACATCGAAAAAGTTGGGCGTCACACGCCGCCCCAGGGCCTGCTCCGGCGCCTGATCGCCGTTAAAGGCGACGTCCGCGTAACGAATTGCCACCATGTCGGTGAAGACCTGGTTTTGCGCCCGCCAGTCCACGTAATCGGCCAGAGACAGATTGTTTTGCGGAAAGCCCTGATACGTGGCGTCTTCCCAGAGCATCACGAGCTGGCCCGGCTCGGCATAGGGCAGCGGGCGCAGGAGCACGCCCTCTACCGCGCTGAAAATAGCCGTGTTGGCGCCGATTCCGAGAGCCAGGGCAGCCAGCGCTATGGCGAAGAAACCGGGGCTGCGCTTCGATTGGCGGAATGCGGAACGAAGATAGGCGTAGAGGTTCATGCCGTTGAAGACGGCGGCCCGCCGGAAATGTTCCTGTTTTTTCCGGTATTTTTTGGCTGTTTGACGAGGCTTTTCGGAGGGGGGCACCCCGCTTCAAAAGCGGGTCCCGAGCTCACTTCGGCGCGGGTTTGGTCTCGCCGATCTTTTTCTCAATTTTCTTGTGGAAGATGGTCACTCCAATCGTCGGCTCTTCGCGCGTTCCCCGGATCGAAATAGGAAGCACCGCTCCGGCTCCGTTTTTCTCAAAAAACGGGTCGAGCGCTTTCAGAAAGAAAGATTTCTTCCCCGTGACGGTTTCTGAGAGCTTTGCCTGAAGACGCAGGTGTCCCTCGAGATCGATCTGGCCGCCGAGGATCTGGTAAGTGCCGGCGAGATCGATCGCGGCGCCTGGAATGCCAAACCTCAGACTGGAAAAGTGCACGATTCCTTTTTCCAGGTGGAAATTCCCGCGGAGATCGGAGACCGCGCTGCCTGCTTCGTCGTCCGCCGGTTTGCCCTCGGCGCGGCGGCTGAAAGACTCCAGGGCTTTGCGGACTTCCGGACTCGACCAGCGCGCATCGTCGATACCGATCTGCCCATCGAGAATCATCTTGTCGAGAACTTTTTCCTTGCCGGGCGGCAGCAGCAGTTTCGCTTTTATCTTTGCCGGGCCGGTCAAGACTGGCTTATCGGAATTCATCGCCAGACTGAGAATGTCTTGAATTCTGGCGTTGGGGGCGCCGACATCGAGAACGATCCTGTGGCCTATATGATCGGGCTCGTTGATGACGCTGCCTTCGGCGATGATGAGCGAGCGGCCCAGAGTGGCGCGCACGGGATCGAGAATCGTATCTCCATTGGTGCCGTCGACCGTGGCCGAGTACTCGGTGTGGAGCGGGACCGGCTTGCCAATCTTGTCGAGAGAGAAATCGGGCGTATCCGTTTCGCCATCGACCTTCAGCTCGGCAAGTTTCCCAGTGAATTTTCCGGTGGAGGACAGGATTCCGGCAATGCCGGGGAAAGGGCCCAGATCAGCGTCGGTGAATTTGTAGGAGCCGGAGACGGGGCTGGAGCCCGGATCGTCGATGTCCCAGGGGCCAAACTCGCCGCTGGTGTCGATTTCGCCTTTGGGTTTGGCGTTCGTCAGTATTCCGTGGAAGTGGAAAGGTTTGTCTACGCTTGCAGAACGCAAGTCGAGGTCGTAGATGTCCCATTCGAGCGGCTCTTTTGCTCGTTTTCCCGGATCCGGTTTCCGGGGAAGCGTAACAAGAACGGTGTTCTTGCAGACGACTTCATCCACGATCAGGGAAGTAAGAACGTTGCTCGTTTTTCCGGGCTCGCTTGATTTCGGAGTCTTTTTTTCTCCGCGAGGCGGAATCGTGACGGTCATGTTCTCGATCAGCGCGGTGGAGACGTGCCGTGGCAGCCGAAGGATAGCGAGCACACCGAGATCAAAGGAAAATTTGTCGATATGAATGATCGGCGGAACGTCCGTGCGATCGTGGAAATAAATCGTCAGGTCTTCGCCAACCACACCCAAGTGGGGGAATCCGGTGACGCGGAGCGTCCGGAGTTCGACGCGGCTTTGAAAATGTTCGCTGAGCGAGCGGATCACCCAGAGGCGGATAGCGTTATCCATGTGCCGCGCGCGCCAGGCGAGCACTCCGCCGCCTGCGAGCAGCACCAGCAAGAAAGCCCCCAGGACGGCCAGCCACTTTCCAGAAGCGCCCCGAGTTTCCGTCATCGGGATATTGTCCCAGAGATGGCCAGGGCACGCACTCGGGGAAAGACAGTAGGAAGTCCACGCCGGGCGCTCGGAGTAAGCATGGTTGCGCGGTGACGGCTGGCGCGAGCACGCGAGAGCGGTTATCTATTCCTTCGGGAAAAACTCCCCGTGCGCAGGTTTGCCGGAGGCGGCGACGTTGAAAGCGGCGTCCAGAGAAAGAGTGACCGGAGGCAGGCAAATTTCCGTGCTGCAAGCCTGGTAGCGAAGTTTCAGCGGAATGTGCTGCGCGCCGAGAGGAGCGCCCGGCAGCGCCGTAACCGGAACGCGGAGCGTGACGGTGTCCTCGTAGACGTTCAGCGGTTTCTTCGAGAAAGTGAAGGTGTGCAACGCGCCTTTCGGATAAGAAACATCTCCCAGCTGAAAACCGGCGGGAACATCGGCGCGAAGGTCGGTGGCGATCAGATAGTCTTCGGATTTTTCGCGGGCGTTGATATGGAACCCAGGGCGGATTTTCAGGACCACCGCAAGTTGAAATTGGCTGCCGCGGCCCACCGGGTCGAAAGAGGCATAGATCGCGGGGGCTACGACGTCCTTCGGCGAAGGAGCCTGTCGGGGAGCGGAGGACAAAGCTGCTCCAGCCGCCCATAGCAGGATACCGGCCAGGAGGGTGCCAGCGAATTTCACAGTTTTACCTCTCGGCCGAGCTGCTGAGAAACCACGCGGTTCATGACCGCAAAAAGATCTTCACCCGTCTTTTCGAGTACAAAAGCGTTCTTTGCCCCCGACCAGCCCAGCTTGAAGGAAGTGGAGAGCGCCGAAATCCAGATCTCGCGGATGGGTGTGTTCGGAGAAATCACGAACTTCACTTCCTCGGGCTCCTCGAAGATCACCTCGAGTTTGCCGCTCTCGCCCTCGACATCGAAACCATGCTCGTCCGCCAAGACAAGCAGACGTTTCTTGAGCTCTTCAAACGCCGCGTCCGCTTTTCTCTGGAAATCTTTCTCTTCAAGCATAAGGGTAGAAAGTGAGTAGTGAACAGCGAGCAGCAAAACCCGGAGCGCTCACATCGAAAGTCTAGCACGGAGCGCGAAAATCATTTTACTGATCTCTCGGGCAGTCTGGATATACGCTTCGGTGTCATTCGGCTGACTGCGGTGAGCTTAGACGGCGGTGGCGCACTGCTTGTTTTCCCGTCAGAGTTGAGACTCGACGGCTTTGCTCATTTCCTCTTGGCTGATCATGCCTGTGACGCGCTTGATCTGCTTCCCGTCGCGCGAAATCAGGATGCTCGTGGGGTAGCCGAATAGACCGCCAAATTTATCCGCTGCATCATCGTTGCCGATCAGGATTTTGTAGCTCATGGGAAGTTTTTGACCATTTACGTCGAAACGCTCCTTGGCGACATAGGGCGCGACGACGCTTTTGCCTTCCTCGTCGAGGGCGATCCCCAGGATGACGAACCCCCTCGGCCCGTACTTTTCCTGCATTTCGATGAGCCACGGAATCTCTACTTGGCATGGTTCGCACCATGTGGCCCAGAAATTCACCAGCACCACCTTGCCCTTGTATTCGCTGAGAGAGATATTGTTGCCGTCCAGGTCCTTGAGCGTGAGTTCTGGCTCGGGCAAACCGGTCTTCCTGTCGTCCGGGTTCGGATTATCGGCCTTCAGGACCGTATCGGCAGGGACCGCGGTCTTTGGTTTGACGCGTGTCGCCTTGTCCGCAAAGTAGGTGCCGGCAACCAGAGCCAGCACGGTAGCAACGACCAACAGCGTTTTCATCATTCCATTCCTCAATACCAATTATACCCGATCGCGAATTTTTCTCGCCTCTGCGGCGAGAAACGCAGGGCGCTTATTTCACGCCCGTCAGGGCTTTTTCCAGCCACAAAACGGCTTCGTTCAAAAAGCTAAGTTTGCCCGCGAGCCAAGTCAGCTTATTCAGGAAAACGAGCCCGCCCACAAAGAGCAGCAAGGCGCCGCTAAGCAGTTCGACGGCGTGGAGATATTTTCGGAAGCGCTGATAAAACTTGAGAAATTGCCCGATGCCGAGCGCTGTCAGCAGGAAAGGTACGGCCAAACCTGCGGAGTAAACCGCCAGGAGCAGGACTCCGCGCGCAATCGTATCGCTGGCGGCAGCGAGCGCAAGCACCGTTGCGAGAATCGGCCCGATACACGGAGTCCAGCCAAACGCGAATGCGAAGCCGAGAAAAAAACCGCTGAAGAGTCCGGGCTTCGTGCTGGTGCTGCGCAGGTGCACGTCGCGATTGAGCCACTTTGCGAGGGCCGGACCAAAAAAGCCGATGAGCGAGAGCGAAAAAAAGTGAACCCAGCCGAGGCCGAAGAAGAGAGGGCCGTGATCGAGAATCGCCGCAATGCCCAGAATGACGAGCACCGAGCCAATGGCCAGGCCCATGCGGAAGCTGAGCTTCGCCAGGGCGCCGACCAAATGCAAGCCGAAGAGCAAAATCAGCGCGCCGGCAATGGGCGCGAGCATCCCGCGGTTTTTCAGAAGAAAAGTGCCCACAGCGCTCGCCGATGCGCCGAAAGAAATGAAAACGACGGAGAAGCCGACGACGAAGGAAAGCGCGGAAGCGAAAAGGCCGCCGCGTGGCTGCTGGCCCTGCCGCAATTGCTCCATGCCGATGCCGGAGAGCATCGAGATGTAGCCCGGAACGAGAGGAAGAACGCAGGGCGATAGGAAAGAAACCAACCCGGCGATAAACGCTGCTGCGAGAGAAACGTCGGTCATCTTTTATTGGACCTGAGCTGGTTCTATCTTTCGATCTGAGATTTTATTTCCCGAGTCAGACCTGGCGCAGCAAACAGCCAGGCCAGTTCGCGCGGCGGCACCAGTTGCTTGATGGAACTCCCCAATTCTCCCACAAAGACGGGAAAAGCGCGCCACGCGTTAGCAGGGACTGCCCGGGGCAACTCTCTTAGACGCGGGTGCGCGGCAATAGATACGCAGGGAAGGAAGGGGGCGACAGATGAAAGGTTTGGCCGACGCGCCGCGATTTGCACATTCCGAGAAGGCACGTAAGTAGCTGATCCCCAAGGCGTTAGTCAGCCGCCGATTGGCAGAGGGCTTGCCATCTGGGAACGCGGGCGCTTTTTGAGTGCCCGGCAGGGAGCAGGCGGCTATGCGTTGGACGCCGAACAAAGTGACAGCGCTGCGGGTGGCGGTGGGGTTTGCCGCCGTGAGTTTGTTTGGGCGCGGTCCGTGGGCGAATCTCGCGGCGGTTGGGCTTACGGTAGCGGCGATAGCGCTGGACGCTGTCGATGGCCACATGGCGCGGCGGAAGAATCTTGCGACGCCGATCGGAGCGCAACTCGACATTCTCGGCGACCGCTTGATCGAAAATGTGTACTTCACGTATTTCGCGGTGGTGGGGATGGTGCCGCTGTGGCTGCCGGTTTTCTTTTTTGCGCGGGGCGCGGCGACGGATTTTTTGCGCGGGCTGGCTCTCGGCGCGGGGCACTCCGGTTGGGGCGCGAAGGCGATGTTGGAGACATGGTGGGGACGGGCGCTGGTGGCGTCGCGCTGGAGCCGCGGCTTGTATGCGGCGATGAAGTGTCTGTGCTTCTGCTACCTCGGTCTGGAGTTGGCGCTCGCTCGCGGCCCCGTTCGGCTGCTCGGCGGAATGACCGCGGATGCCCGCGGGCCGGTGCGTGTTGGCGCCCATGTGCTGACGTGGATGACGGCGGCGTTTTGCCTGTTGCGCGGATTGCCAGTGTTGGCCGAGGGATGGCGGTTCGTCTCGGGGGTCGGGCGGGTTCGCCGCGTGAAGAGAATCGCGCAGGGGGCGATGTGATCGGGGTGAGGAGCGTAGAAAAGCGGCTGGAACGAGAGGACGTGAAGGAGAAGAACGCCGGCGCCGCGGCGTTTCTCGATTTGGATGGAACGCTCATGTGCCTCCCGTCACTCGAGAAGAGATTTTTCTCGATGCTGCGATACCGCAAGCTGATCGGGGTTCGGAATTATGTTTTGTGGATTGCGGAGGCGGTGCGGCTGGCGCCTCGCGGGGCGAGTCAGGTCATGTACGCGAACAAGTTGTATTTGCGCGGAGTTCCGCGTGACCAAACAGATTCGTCAAGAGTCCCGCCGTTTTATCCGGAGGCCATTGAGCGCGTGGTGTGGCATGCGGAACGCGGGCACTTGATTGTGATTGTCAGTGGCACGCTCGAACAGTTGGCCTACGGATCGGCGCGTGTGCTTGAGGCAGAGCTTAGAGCGAGAGGATTGGCTTCCGCGATTCGCGTTTGCGCGACGCGGCTCGGAGAGAAAAGCGATAGATGGACTGGGCGGATTGTGGGAGAGGCGATGTTTGGCGAGGCAAAGGCGCGGGCCATCCGGCGGATCGCAGCGGCTGAAGATCTGGATTTAGGGAGATGCTTTGCCTATGGAGACAGCGCCAGCGACAGGTCGATGCTTGAAGCCGTGGGAAAGCCCGCGGCTGTAAATCCGTCGAACGATTTGGCGCGGATTGCCGAGAGGAAGGATTGGGCGGTTTTGTGGTGGGGGAAAGAAAGAACGTTTCGACGGAGAGCACAGGGAACGGACGGGAGTGACGACGAGTTTGAGGTGCCCCGGGCGAAGGCGGGATTCCGGGCATGAAAAACATCGAGCGGAATGAGTACAAAGGGAGTGAGTACGCGGTCGGGTGGCGTGACAGAGCGATTGAGAACGGCGAGAGCGCTGCGGCTGTGGAATTGGCGAGTGAGAGTCTTGCCGCGCTCCTTGGGCGCGAACTCGCGGCGGCATGGGCGGCTTCCGGGACGTTTGAGTCTGTCGCGTTGGGATACCTGGGGGTTTCGTGTGCGTTGATACTTTTTTTTGCCGAGAACCTGGCGCATCCCGTGCGATTGATCGGGATGCAGGCACTGGTGGCGGCGGCGATTCTGGTTTTGTGCAGAACCGAGGCTTGGGTCTCCGAGCGTACCTTTGGCGATGAAGAAAGCAGCGAGACAGCCAGGAATGTCCGTCCCACTTTCTCCGAAAGGTTTTGGCATTTTTGGCGGCATTGGTATCCGCATCTTTTCTTTCTGTTTTGCTTTGAGGAGCTGGGGCAGTTGGTGCATCTGGTAGAGCCGGGGTGGCAGGATGCGAAATTAATTGCGTTCGATCATTGGCTGACGGGGGTCGACCCTACCGTGTGGCTGGAGCAGTTTGCGACGCCGGGTCGGAATGACTTCATGCAGTTTGTTTATTTGACGTACTTCACCTATTTGCTCGTGGTTGGCGGCGTTTTGTATTACCGGCGCGACTGGCGGGGATATTGGTCGGTGATGACGTATTCGGCAGTGGGCTACGCCCTCGGGTATGTAATTGCGATTTTCTTTCCGATTGAGAGCCCGTGGTTTTCGATGGCGGGCGCGTGGCAAGGCCCGTTAGAGGGCGGTGCGGCGACATCCCTGATCAATTTGATCGAGCATTATGGGCGCGTGCGGGGAGCGGCCTTCCCGTCGGAGCATGTGGCGGGCGCAGTCGCAGCGACCTGGGGAGCTTGGCGGCACCGGAGATGGCTGTTCTGGGTGATGCTGCCGCTGGTGGCATGCATGTGCGTTTCTACGATTTGGGGACGATATCATTATGTGGCGGACATTTTCGGTGGCATGGTCACAGGGACGCTTGGTTATGTGATCGGCGGCTGGCTGCTCGGACCGCGAGATGCGGCGAGGAGGAGTTAGCGATGCGGAATGCCTGATTCTGGCCTGGCTTCGATCGAGTGTCCTCGAGATTTGTTTCAGGCGTTTGTCACACTTAGTACGTTGCCATCGGGATCCTTAAACCAAGCCACTTGCACGGCTCCTCCGGGAACGGCCAAGATGCCGAGTTCATCTTGCTGGAAGTGAGGATAGATATTGAAGACTACATTCTTTTGACGCAGGGCTTTTACGGCGGCAGGAACATCTTCGACGCGGAATCCGAGGATGGTGTGTTCGTGCGGCGTGAAATCGGGCACGGTCGACACTCTCAGAGTGACTCCGCCGATGCTGAAGATGGAGGCAAAGCTGTCTTGGGAGGCCAGTGGCAGACCAAGAGTGTCGCGATAAAACGCCGTGGAGCGTGCGCGGTCTCTCGTGCAAATGATAATTGCCGGCTTTGCAGCTTCGAGAATGCCCATGTGGTGTTTCCTTTCTTCCTATTTTAGGAACCGTCGATGGCTGCGCTCGGACTGGTCAGCCAGACATCCGCCCGGTCCGGTTTATTTTGATTGGTCAGGAATCAGCGCTTGCGAGCGATATTTTCAGAGCCTGGGTAGCTTTTGGCGACGCGGCCACTCTTCTAACAACCGAGCTCGGGAAAAGAGAACCCCGCCAAAAGAAAAGAGCGGCAGACTGGCTGCCGCTCTTTACAGGCTGTGAATTTCCCTGGAACCCAGAATAGCAAGCCGCGCTGGCGGAATCCATCGCAATCACCGGCTGTCAGGACGCCAAATATCCGCTTTTGAGAAGCGGCTTGGAGTAAACCGCAGTCGGCGAGCTTGCCGGTACGGAGTGCGCCAGGGCCGAGGGGGGAAAGGGCTGAAACGGAAGCGAGTCTAAGGTAGACTCGAGCGCTCTCGGAGGGCCTGGATGGGTCGTGAGGTTCCGATCGCGCAACCCCAGCGGGAAACGCCCGCGGCTCGATGGAGCGTTGCGCGCCGCGTCGCGTTTCGCTTCTGCTTTGTGTACCTGGGACTGTACTGTCTTGGCGAGCAGATCCTCAGTGGCCTGTTTCCCATTCCCAAAGTGGAGATTCCCGATCTCGCTACGCTCTGGCCAATGCGGCCGATCGTTTTCTGGACCGCCACGCACATATTCCATGTCACGCAGCCACTGGTTTACAAAGACAGCGGCAGCGGCGACAAGACCTTCGATTGGATCTTAACCTTCTGCGTGCTGGTGCTCGCCATTCTAGCTGCTTCGATCTGGTCTTTTCTGGATCGCAGGCGCGAAAACTACCTGACGCTGTACAAATGGTTCCGGCTTTTCATTCGCTTTGCGCTTGCCACTGAAATGATTCTGTACGGGATGGATAAAGTCGTTCCGCTGCAAATGCCCTTCCCGTCTCTAACCAGGTTGCTCGAACCATTCCATGATTTTTCTCCGATGGGAGTTCTCTGGTATTCGATCGGTGCTTCTCCGGCGTATGAAACTTTCGCTGGCTGCGCGGAGATGCTGGGGGGAATCCTGCTCATCTTCCCCCGGACGACAACGCTGGGTGCGCTCGTTTCACTAGCAGACCTGACGCAGATCTTTATGCTCAATATGACGTATGACGTCCCCGTGAAGCTTTTCTCGTTTCACTTGCTGCTCATGGCCGTCTTTCTGCTTGCGCCGGAGTTCGAGCGCCTGGCGGATTTCTTTCTTCGCAATCGCGCGGTGGGGCCTTCGGCGCAGGCAGAGCTTTTCAGCACAAGGCGGGCAAACCGGATTGCGCTCGCCGCACAGATCCTACTGGGCATGTGGGTGATAGGAAATAATGCCTATAATGCCTGGGACGGTTGGCGCACCTCGGGCGGCGGTCGCCCAAAGTCGCCGCTCTACGGAATCTGGAGTGTCTCCGAGCTTTCCATCGACGGCCAACTCCGCTCGCCACTTCTTACGGATTATGATCGCTGGCATCGCGCCGTCTTTGACGCTCCGGACCGGGTGGCTTTTCAGCGCATGGACGATACGTTTCAGCGTTACGGCGCGGCCATTAACGCCAATGACAAAACCATTGCGCTTAGCAAGGATAGCGACAAAAACTGGAAGGCCAACTTCACCTTTGAGCGCGTCGCGGAGGATCAGCTGATCCTGGACGGGAACATGGATAGCCACAAGATGCACATGCAGCTCCAGCTCGTGGACCTACACAAGTTTCTGCTGGTCAGCCGCGGGTTTCACTGGATACAGGAATATCCCTTCAACCGCTGATAAAGGGAAGAGACCTTCTGGGAGTTAACTTCGCTGTGATCCGCCATGAGTCTTAAAGCGTGCGTCATCGGGGCCGGCCCGAATGGACTGGCAGCAGCCATCGTTTTGGCGCAGGCGGGCGTCCGGGTGGACGTGCTGGAGGCGGAGCCGGAGCCGGGCGGGGCTGTGCGCACGCTGGAGTTAACCCTGCCGGGCTTTCGACATGACTTCGGAGCAGCCGTCTATCCGTTGGGCGCAGGATCGCCATTTTTCTCGTCGCTGCCGCTTGCCAACCACGGCTTAGCGTGGATTCACTCGCCGGCCCCTCTGGCGCATCCACTCGACGACGGCACGGCAGTCGTCCTCGAACGTGATCTGGGCGAGGCCGGAGACTCGCTTGGGGAGGACGGACTGGCGTGGGTCAAGCTCATGCGTCCGTTTGTGGAGCGCTGGACGGAATTTGCTCCTGAGATTTTGCGTCCCGTCTCCTTGATCCCCAGACATCCGTGGTTGATGGCGCGCTTCGGGGTCGTCGCGCTGCAATCGGCAAAGGCTGTCGCTGGGCGGTTTCGTAACCCGCGAACGCGGGCGCTATTCGCGGGACTCGCGGCGCACTCCTTCCTCAGCATGGACGAACCGCTCGGCGGGGCGTTCGGGATGCTGATGGCCGTCCCGGCTCACGCCGTTGGCTGGCCGATTCCTCGCGGCGGCGCGCAGTCGCTCACAAAGGCACTCTGCGGGATCCTTTCCGCTTTCGGAAGCAAGGTGAGCACTTCCTCGCCGGTACAGAGTCTGGCAGCCCTGGAGAACTATGACCTGCTTCTCTGCGACCTGACTCCGCGGAAGTTGGCCAAGATTGGAGGGCAAAGGCTGTCGGAGAGTTACAAACGGCGACTAGAGAGATTCCGCTACGGCGCCGGAGCCTTCAAGGTGGATTATGCGCTGAGCGCAGCGATTCCGTGGAAAGCTGCCGAATGCCTGCGGGCAGCAACGGTGCATCTGGGCGGAAGCTTTGAGGAGATTGCCGCTTCAGAAAGGGCGGTGCGAATGGGAGAACCCGCCGAGCGTCCGTTCGTTCTGCTCGCCCAGCCTAGTCTTTTCGATAGCTCACGAGCCCCAGCGGGCAAGCACACCGCCTGGGCTTATTGCCACGTGCCCAACGGATCGAAAGAGAACATGCTCGAGAGACTGGAGAATCAGATCGAGCGATTCGCTCCGGGCTTCCGCGAGTGCGTTTTGGCGCGGCGCGTTTTTTCTCCTGAGAGCCTTGAGGGCATGGACGCAAACCTGGTAGGAGGGGATATCGGAGGCGGGACGCTCGACATGCGCCAGTTTCTGTTCCGGCCGACGTGGCGACAGTACGGCACGTCGGCGCCGGATATTTACATTTGCTCCGCGTCCACGCCGCCGGGCGGGGGTGTGCACGGCATGTGCGGGTACCATGCGGCGAAAAAGGCGTTGTCGAGGTATGGACGAGGCCCGAATGCGGGAACAGCAAGAAAGAGGCCACCAGGAACCGTGCCCCTAGAGGATTGAGGGACGGCGGGGTTGAGGGCGGGCGCGCTCGAAGAGGCGGGCAATCTCAAGCAGGAGATGCTCATCGGCGACGGCGCCGATGAGTTGGAGGCCGACGGGAAGGCCTCCGGGAGTGAAACCACAGGGGACGGAGATGGCGGGAAGGCCGGCGAGATTGGCGGGACGATTGGCCCGGAGCAGGAGCGCGCGCGTGGATCGATTGCCGGGGGAGACGGTTTCCTGACCGATGAGCGGCGCGGTGACGGGCGTTGTGGGAACGGCTAGAGCGTCAACGCCGGTATCTTCGAGGCTCAGATGGAATTGCTGGATGAATTTTTCGCGGAATTCGAGAGCGGACAGATAAGTTGTGGCGCTTACTTTGGTTCCCATCTCGAGGCGAGTGCGAACGTCGTCGCCGTAATCGGCGGCGCGAGAGGGAAACCAACCGGCCTCCTGGTGATAGTGGGTGGCTTCGGCCCAGGCGATTTGGTTTCCTGCGTCTTCGGTCTCCTTTAGAAGAGGCAGAGAGATTTTCCTGAGCGTGACGCGTTGCTTTTTGAGGACGCGGAGGGCGTCTTCGAAAACGGCGCAGACTTCGGGTGAAACAGCATCAAGAAAAAAATCCTTGGGAATTCCGAGCGTGAATTTCGGGAGCTTGGCGGAAGATTTTTCATGAGCGCGAAGACTGGGTTGGCCTTTGACGCGATCGAGAATGGGTTCAAGGAGATGAGCCGCGTCGCACACCGTACGAGCTAGCGGGCCGACGCAATCGAGGTGCGGGGAAAGCGGAATGACTCCTCGAACGCTTACGCGGCCGAGCGTGGGCTTGAGGCCGACGATGCCGCAGAGCGAAGCGGGGATGCGAATGGAACCGCCGGTGTCGCTGCCAATGCTGCCATAAGAGAGGCCAGCGGCGACGGCGGCAGCGGAGCCGCCGCTGGAGCCGCCGGGGATGCGACGGAGGTCCCAGGGATTGTGGACGGGGCCGTAGTGGGGATTGTTGCTCGTCACGCCGTAGGCAAACTCGTGCAGGTTGGTTTTACCGAGAATAACCGCGCCAGCTTCCTTGAGCTTTCTGACGACTCGAGCGTCGTGTTGCGGAATGAACTTCCCGAGAATCTTTGAGCCCGCCGTGGTGCGGATATCCTGCGTGTAAATATTGTCTTTCAGCGAGATGGGGATGCCATCGAGCGGTCCGCGATCGTCTCTACTGCCGCGCGGGGCGAAAAGTCTGGCTTCGGCTTGTTTGGCTTGGACGAGGGCAAGGTCGGCTGTGACAGTGATGTAGGCGTTGAGCCGGGGATTCAGTTCGTCAAGGCGCGCGAGGATGAGTTTGGTGAGTTCGACCGGGGAGAGTTTCCGTTTGCGGTAGAGGCGGGAGATCTCTTCGATGGAGGCGAAGGCCAGGTCGGTGTCGGTCGTGGTGGGCATGGGAGCTTGGGGTGGAAGGGGAAATCTAACACAGAGTTCAGAGAGGGCACAGAGAAGGGAGAGGAGAAGACAAAAGAACTAGAAGATTTTTTCCTGGCGGCGGAGATTTCCGAAGGAGCCGATGTTGGCGATGATGAAGGTCGCGGTGAAGCGATTTTCGGTGCGGACCTGGCCGAGGTTGATGCGGCGATATTCGAGAGCGAGCCCGCAGCAGCTTCCGTTGTAGCTGACTTGGACGAGCTGGCTTTGCAGGATCTGGTTGGTGAAATCGTAGCTGATGCCGGTGGTGAAATTGAAGCCTTTACGGGTGAGATTGCCGTAGCCGAGCAGGGCGCGCACCTGGTTCGAGAGGGGCTGCGAAAAGGCCACAAATCCTTGCGGAGGCGTGAGAGGAAGATCGGCTTCGACGGGATTGTCGTTCAGGCGGAAATAGGCGACGGTGGCGAAGAATTCGCTGTAGGGCTTCACTTTGAGGAGCGTACCGACGGTGACGAGGCGTTGAATTTGAGGATCGTACTGGAGGATTTGCTCGAGGTCGTAGAGGCCGCCGGGGGTGACCTTGAAATCGCTGATGATGGGTGACCAGTTGCGTGTGCCGAAGGCGAAAGCAAAAGGCGAGATGGCGCTGAGCGCTTCGAAGACGTTGCGCTGGCCATCCACGATGGCGCCACCGAAGGTAGGATCGAAGTAATGTTCCTGGAGGATGCTCCAGGTGAGCAATTCCTGGGGCTGGGCGTCGCCCGTCTTGACGAACAGGCGCTGTGTAAGGCCGTATTCGACCTGGTTGGTGTCGGTCAGGGTGGCGTCGGAGTCGAAGCGAATGAAGTCCGCAAAATTGCTGACGCCGCCAACGTAGTGGTACGTGATGGTTGGTTCGATAGTGTGCTTGTAGCGCTTCCGAGGTTTGTTTTTCTCGAGAGGGGAACGGTCGAAAAAGCGTTCGAGAGTGGGCAGGCGCAGGTCAACGGTGAGTTCGCCGGTATTACGCGTGATGGATTGTGCGCTCAATAGTCCCGTGGCAGTGTAAGAGTCGCCGTAGTAGGTGGTGCGGAAGGTGGCAGAGGTGGTGACGCCCAGCCAGGAGCCGAAGTGGAGGGGAACAGTGACGGTGGGAGCGAATTCGGTGCGGGGCACGAAGGGAGCGGTGTTGATGGGAGTGTCATCCTGGCGGTGGAGGGCGCCGGCAAAGGCGTCGAGCGAAAAATAGATGGGGAGATTCTGCCAGGGGGCTTGTTCGACGGAGCCGAAGCGGACTTCCGGAGCGTCGCGCAGCGAAACGCTGACGGCCGGAGTGGTCACACCCGTAATGGTGTTTGTGATCGGAATGCTGAGAAAGGCTTTGTCGGCCAGGGCGGCGAAGTTCAGGCTGAAACCGCGGAAATTGTTGGTGAGGAAGGTAGCGCTGCGAACTTCGGAAGTGATGGCATCGCCAAAGCTGTCGGCAAAGGCCAGCCGGAAGGTCAGCGAAGAAAGTTCGTTAAGGTCGCTGACGAAACGCCAGCCGTCGGGAAGCAGAGACTGAACTTCGAGTTGCTGCTGATGGCCTCCTTGTTTTTCAAGGACGGTCGAGTCGTTTGGCCCGGGCTCATTGATGCCGCGGTCGATCACGCCGTAGTAAGTGTATTTAATCGAGGTGTTTTCGAAAGGACGTGCGCGGAATTCGCCGCGTTCGGCGGAGCCGCGCTTGGTGAGCAGCTCGGCTCCCGCCGTGACATCGAACCATGGCCGGGGCGCCAGGTATAGGGCATCCCCCAGTACAAAGCCCTTACTGTTGCTCTGGGAAATCACGGGAAGCAAAATTCCGGACTGGCGGACCTTTTCTCCTGCCGGCGCGGTGGCATAAGGCATCCAGATGAGAGGCACGCGGTAGAGCCGGAAATTGGCGCTGACGAGAGCGATGGTCTTATTGAGACGAATGCGGGCGTGCGGTGCGTAGAACTGCCAAGTGGGGTGTTGGGGGTCGCAAATCGTAATCCAGCCATTGCTGATGAGGTAGATGTCATTGGCGAGGCGTTCGACCTGCGGAGCCTGGAAATAGATGGGATTCTGAGAAATCAGAATCAAGGGATTGGCGCGGCGTTCGATTTTGACGGTGCCGCGAACGTTGGTGAAAGTGCCGTGGCCGGTGCTTACGTTGTAGTGGGCTTCATCGGCTTCGAGGTGTTCATTGTTGTAATCATAGCGGACATGGCCGCGAGCGAAGGATTCGGAAGTTTTTTCGTTGTATTCGACGTGATCGGCCTGGAGGCGTTCGTCTCCGTAATGAATATCCACATCATCATCTGCGATAAAAAGGTCGCCGCGTTTTTGTTGCGGTCCGCGAGACCAGATTTCGACATTGCCGGCTTTGGCGGAATGCAGGCCGCCCTGCTCGGCGGAGGATGCGGGCAGAGCCGGCGACGGGAGGAAATAGAGCAGCATCGCGAGGAAGAGAAAGAAGCGGGGCGCGGACATAATCCGGGCATGAGAGCGACCATTCACGCGGAACATTTGGGCGATGAAAACAGTTGGATAGCCTAGCATGCGGCCGGAGGGATGGGTAGCCAAGCGGAGAAGGAGCGCCAGCGGCCGGGCGCCTGAAGGCGTTTTGGCGATCGGAGCAGCGGAACGAAACGCGGAGTCGATGTAGCGCGTCTGCAGAAGCACGGGTCTCTTTGCCAGTCCAGAAACAATTGATGCACGCCGCGGCACGGAGGAGGTATGATGCCCGGCCTTGATTACTAGGGGGAATAGTATGCGTCGTTCTTTGTCCGGATTGTCCACGTTGAGGATTGTTTTGGCGCCAAGTATATTCTGCCTTGCGCTGGTGTTCACTTTGCCCGATGGATCGGCGGGCCAGTCAAGTGTGACTGACAAGCTGAAAAATCTGGAGTTTCGAGAGATCGGGCCGGCGGTGATGGGCGGGCGCATCGACGATTTTGGCGTCGTCGAGAGCAATCCCAACATCGTCTATGTGGGGACGGCATCGGGTGGGGTGTGGAAGACCACGAATAACGGGACCACGTGGGAGCCCGTGTTTGACAAGCAAGGTGTGTCGACGATCGGCGATATTGCGATTGCTCCCTCGGACCCGGCGGTGGTGTGGGTCGGTACGGGGGAACCCAACAACAGGCAAAGCTCTTCCTGGGGAGATGGAATCTACAAGTCGCTGGACGCCGGGAAGACCTGGCAGAACATGGGCCTGCGGGCGACACTGCACATCGGGCGCATCGTGATTCATCCGAAAAATCCGGAAGTGGTTTACGCGGCGGCGCTGGGGCATCTGTGGGGGCCGAATCCGGAGCGCGGTGTTTACAAGACGGCGGATGGCGGGAAGACCTGGAATCAAGTGTTGAAGATCAACAACGACACGGGCGTGAGCGATATCGCCATGGATCCGGAGAGTCCCGACACGCTTTATGCGGCGGCGTATCAAAGGCGGCGGACGCCGTTCGGATTCAATGGCGGCGGACCGGACGGCGGGATTTATAAGACCGTGGATGGCGGGACGACCTGGAAAAAACTGACCAAGGGGCTGCCGTATGAGAACGGCGGAGATGTCGGTCGAATCGGGTTGGACATTTACCGCAAGGATTCAAACATCGTCTACGCGATTGTGCAGCATGAAAAGGGCGGGACGTATCGCAGCGAGGACAAGGGCGAGACCTGGAAGAAGATGGGGGACACGAACCCGCGGCCTTCCTATTACAGCCAGATCCGGATCGATCCCAACAACGATTTGCGGATTTGGGAGCTGGGTGCGCAGATGTTCTATTCAGAGGATGGGGGGAAGACGTTTCTGACGCAGCGGGTGAAGGGTATTCATGGGGATTTTCATGCGATGTGGATCGATCCGGCGGATTCGAATCACGTCATTACCGGCTGCGATGGCGGGATTCATTGGAGTTACGACAACGGGCGGACTTGGGACTTCCTGAATACGATCGCGATTGGACAGTTCTATGAAGTGGGATTGGACAACGAGAAGCCCTACAAGATCTGCGGCGGTTTGCAGGACAACGGGAGCTGGTGCGGGCCGAGTATGTCGTTGACGCGGGACGGGATTATCAATAGCGATTGGACGCTGATGCCTGGCGGCGACGGTTTCTATGCGCGTATCGATTACGCGGAGCCGTGGATTGTCTATACGGAGTCGCAGGATGGGCATATTTCGCGGCGAGATGAGCATACCGCGCAGCAGCGGGAGATCATGCCGGAAGCGAAGGTAGGCGAGCCGCACTACCGTTTTCAGTGGAACTCGCCAATGGAAGTTTCGGCGCACGATCACAAGACGATTTATTACGGCGGGAATTATCTGTTCAAGTCGACCGACCGCGGGGATTCGTGGACGCGTTTGGGCGGGGATCTGACCACGGGGGCGGACCGAAACAAGCTGCAGATTTTCGGGAAGACGCCGGACAAGAGCACGTTGTCGCGGCACGACGGCGTGGAGGAATACCCGACGATTACAACTCTGAATGAATCGCCGCTGTCGGCCGATGTGCTGTGGGTCGGAACGGACGATGGGAATTTGCAGGTGACGCGAGACGGCGGGAAAACCTGGAAGAACGTGGCAGCTCGGGTACCGGGATTGCCCAAAGGAACCTACGTAACGCGCGTTGTGGCGTCGAAGTATAGCGAGGGGGCGGCGTTCGCGACATTCGATGGGCACCGCACGGACGACTACAGCGTGTATTTATTCGAGACGCCGGATTACGGCGAGACCTGGAAGTCGATCCGCAACGGGATTCCGGATTCGGCGGGCACGGTGCACGTCGTGCGGGAGCACCCGAAAAGCCGAAACGTGCTCTTTGCGGGGACGGAGTTTGGCCTGTGGGTTTCCTGGGACCATGGAGCAGACTGGACGGCGCTGAAGAACAATTTTCCAACCGTACCGGTGGATGATATCGAGATTCAGGCGGAACAGAACGATCTGGTGCTCGCGACGCACGGGCGGTCTATCTGGATTTTCGATGACATGACGCCCATCGAGAAGTTCAATGCGGACGTGGCGAATTCGGATTTGACGTTTTTCAGCCCACGGACGGCGACGCTGTGGGATTTGCGCGATCGCCGATGGAGCGCGGGGCAGAAGATGTTCACGGGAAAGAATCCGCCTTACGGGGCGATTTTGAATTACTACCTGAAGGAAGCTGTGCCGCCGGAACCTCCCAAGGCGGCTAAGGACGAAAAAGATAAAGATAAGGATAAGGATAAGGAGAAGGAGAAAGAGAAGAAAGAAACAGCGGCGCCGGGCGAGGAGCAAAAGGGGAAGAGCGAAGCGGCTGCGAACAAAGAGAATAAAGAGGAGAAGGAGAACAAGGAGGGCAAGACAAAGATCAGCGTCTACGACAAGGACAACAAGCTGGTGCGGGAGTTCGACGGACCCGGGAAGGCCGGCGTAAACCGCACGAACTGGGACTTGCGGTGGAATTCGCCGGCGGTTCCAACGCCGGAGCAACTCGAGGCTGCCGCGGCTGGTTTTGATTTTGGCCCGCGCGGGCCGCTCGTCGAGGCCGGCAAGTACACCATCAAGATCAAAACAGGAAGCAAGGAAGCCACCCAGGAGGTTGCCGTCGAGGACGACCCGCGGCTCCAGATTTCACCGGCAGACCGCGCGGCGCGAAGCGAAGCCATCCAGCAGCTCTATCTGATGGCGAAGACGACGGACAAGGACCGCAAGACAATTCAAGGGATCAAGGACGGGTTGAAAGCGGCGAGGGATCAGTGGAAGAAGGATGCCGACAAGCCGGAAGCGCCAAAGATTCCCCAGGAGATACAGAACGCCGCGGAGGAACTGCAGAAGAAGGTGGACGCGGTGGCAGAGAAGTATGTTCGCGAACAGCAAGGACTGGGAAATGCCGGACCGCCGTTTGAATGGAAGCCCGAGCCGCTTCCGCAGCAGGTGCAAAGCCTGTTGAGAGAGCTGGATGGTTTCTGGGCGGCGCCGGGAGGACAGCAAAAGGAAAAGCTGGCGGAACTGACTCCGCTGGTCGGCGACAACTCTGTCCTGGTGAAAAAAATTGCGGAAGAGGATCTGCCTGCCCTGAATAAAAAGATGAATGAAGCGGGGATACCCCACATCGTCCCTGCACCGCCGCAGCGGTCTGGACGGGGCGGAGATGAAGAAGAGGAAGAGCCATAGGCTCGAACGAAGCAAAAGGCTTGGGGACTACACGGAGGAAAGAGAATGAAAGCGAAGCAGCTCAGCCTGCGCGGTCTGGCCGCGTGGTTCGTGGTGTCGGCAGTGATCCTTGGCGGATGGGGAGGGCACGTTCAAGCGAAGCTCCAGGACGCTGCGGCCCCGGACAAGCGGGATAAGAAAGACGAGAAAAAGGGACTGACGCTAAAGTCCGCGAGAAAGATCGAATTTACGACGGATGAGGGAACGTGGCTCTCGCTGGATGTTTCGCCCGACGGGAAAAGCGTCGTATTCGAATTGCTCGGCGACATATACACGCTGCCGATCGAAGGCGGCCCCGCCAAGCTGATCGACGGCGGGATGGCATTCGACAGCCAGCCAAAATTTTCGCCTGATGGAAAATGGATCGCGTTTATCTCCGACCGCGAGGGCAGCGAAAACGTCTGGATCATGCATCCGGACGGGAGCGGAGCGAAGCAGGTCTCGAAAGATCCCAACAACGAGTTTGCTTCGCCGAGCTGGTCGCCTGACGGGAGCTATATTTTTGTCTCGAAGGCCGGGTTCGGGATCACGACGTTTGAAATCTGGATGTACCACGTGGACGGCGGAACCGGAGTGCAAGTCACCAAAGCAAAGGCGACACCCGCGACGCCGCGCCGCGAACGAGGGAATGCCATTGGGGTCGTGGCTTCTCCGGACGGCAAGTATCTTTACTATGCGAAGCGGAATGGCGGATTCGAATACAACGCGCAGTTTCCGCTCTGGCAAATTGCGCGGCGAGACCGCAAGACCGGCGACGAGGATGTTTTGTTCGAGCAGGCGGAGAGCAGTTTTCGGCCGGCGCTTTCGCCGGACGGCACGCAGCTTCTCTACGTGACGAGATACGAGACGGAAAGCGGCCTGCGTTTGCGGAATTTGGAAACCGGTGAAGACCGGTGGGTGCGTTATCCGATCACGCGCGACGACCAGGAGTCCCGCTTCACGCGCGATCTTTTTCCGGGTTACGCCTTTCTTCCGGACGGCAAGGAAATCGTCTACAACCAGGACGGCAAAATCCGGCGGCTGAACATCCGGACAGGCGCGGAGAGCGTGATTCCGTTCACGGCGCAGGTGTCGCAAGACCTCGGACCGAAGCTGGATTTTCCGCAGAGAGTGGAGCAAGGCCCGGTGAAGGTGCGGCTGATCCAGGGGCCGGCGGAATCGCCGGACGGCAAGCGGATGGTTTTTTCGGCGATGACGCATCTCTACGTCATGGATCTTCCCGATGGCAAGCCCCGGCGGTTGACGAGCGGAAATGCGCACGAGTTTCAGCCCGCGTGGTCACCGGACGGAAAATTTATCAGTTACGTGACCTGGTCGAACGAAGGCGGACAGCTCTGGAAGATAACGGCTGCGGGCGGAACGCCGCAGCAGTTGTCGAAGCCGGCGGCGTTGTATAGCAATCCGGTTTGGTCGCCGGACGGTACCAGGATCGTGGCATTGCGCGGAAACGCCTATGACCGCGAGAACCAGGAATTCGATTCCGGGCAGACCCGCAACGCCGACCTCATTTGGATTCCCGCAGGCGGCGGCGACGCGAATTTGATTTTGCCGGCGCGCGGCGCAGGCTCGCCGCACTTCACGCACGATAAAGAAAGAATTTACATTTACACCCCGCAGGGGCTTGTCTCGCTGCGGTTTGACGGCACGGATCGCCGGATGCACGTTCAGGTAAAAGGGCAGGGTAGTTTTGCCGCGGAGGAACCCGTTCCTGCGGACGATGTAAAAATAAGTCCTGACGGAAACTGGGTGCTGGCTCAGGTGATGAACCAGCTCTATGTGACTGCCGTGCCAGTCGTGGGGGGCGAGGCGCCGACGGTTTTGGTCACGTCGCCGTCTGTGCCCGTGAAGCGGCTGACCGACATCGGCGCGGATTATTTCAATTGGGCCGATGACGGGAAGACCATCACGTGGGCCGTCGGGGCCAGCTTGTTTCGGGAGCCGCTCAGCGCTATCTCGTTCGAGCCGCCCAAAGACGAAAAGAAGGAAGACGAGAAGAAGGATGAGAAAAAAGACGCCGGAACCCAAACGGCGGATGCCAGCAAGGACGAAAAGAAGGACGAGAAAAAGGAAGAAAAGAAGCTGAAGGAAGAGAACAAGAACGTTCAGGAGATCGCCGTTGTTCTCGAGGTTCCGCGGAAGACTCCCAAGGGCAACATAGTGTTGCGGGGCGCGACAGTGGTGACGATGAAAGGCGACGAGGTCCTGAAGAACGCCGACATCGTGATCGAAAATAACCGTATCAAGAGCGTGGGACCGAAGGGCGCTGTGCCCGCGGGCGCCAAAGTGTTCGACGTTGCCGGGAAGACCATCGTGCCGGGCTTTGTAGACACCCATGCGCACTGGACGGAAATCCGGCGGGGAATTCTCGACACGCAAAACTGGGCCTTTTTGGCGAACCTGGCCTACGGCGTTACTGCCGGACTCGACGTGCAAACAGGCACGAACGACATGTTTGCTTACCAGGATCTGGTGGACAGCGGCGACATACTTGGATTGCGGGCGTTTTCGACGGGGCCCGGCGTTTTTTCCGATAACAATTTTCAGTCGATGGAAGAAGTGAAGGGCGTGCTGACGAAATACAGAAAATACTACGGCACGCACAACATCAAGAGCTACGTCGTCGGCAACCGCAAGCAGCGGCAATTCATGGTGGAAGCGTCGAAAGAACTGGAAATGATGCCGACGACAGAAGGCGCGCTGGACCTGAAGCTGAACCTGACGCATGTCATCGACGGTTTCCACGGGAACGAGCACACCCTTCCCATCACGCCTCTTTTCAAGGACGTGTTAGAAATGTTTGCGCAGTCGGGAATTTCCGAAACGCCGACTTTGATCGTGAATTACGGCGGCCCCTTTGGCCAGGAATACTGGTTCGAGAACACCAACGTGCACGACAATCCGAAGCTCAACCATTTCACACCGCACAACCTCATCGATGAAAAAACGAACCGGCGGCCGGACTGGTTCCGCCAGGACGAATACGCATTTCCAAGGCTTTCGGCGCAGATGGCGAAACTTTTAAGGGCCGGCGGGCTTGTCGGAGTGGGCAGCCACGGGCAGCTGCAGGGGCTCGGCTATCACTGGGAGATGTGGATGCTGGCGAGCGGAGGAATGACGCCGCTCGAGGTGCTGCGGTGCGCGACGGTGAATGGGTCAAGAATTGTCGGGCGGCCCGAGGATCTCGGTTCGATCGAGGCGGGCAAACTGGCCGATTTGGTGATTTTGGATAAGAACCCGCTGGACGATATTCACAATACGAATACGATCCACTGGGTTATGAAAAACGGCGAACTATTTGAAGGCGATACGCTCGATCAGGTCTGGCCGGAGCAGAAGAAGCTCGAGCCGCTGTATTTCTGGAATTTTGATAAGCCAAAAGCTGGAGAGCCGCTGAGTTACGGGAAGACGGTGAATCCGTAGCGAGCCGGGCTCGAGGATAGGGCGCCGCATGCCGCGCCCCTCGAAGTGGAAGCGGAAAAAGAAAGGGGGCACGATGTATCGTGCCCCCCAGGGTGTTACGGCGACCGCTTACTCTTTGGGTTTCTCTTCCGGTTTGGTCTGGCTTGAACGGTACCAATCGAAGGTGCGGGCCAAGCCTTCCTCAAAGCTGACTGGTGGATCGTAGCCGAGATATGCGCGCGCCTGGGTAATATCGGCCTGGGAATCGCGAATGTCTCCGTCGCGCGGCGGTTCGTACTTTGGTTCCAGCTTCTTGCCAGAGATCTTTGCGAGCAACTCGACGGTTTGGTTCAGCGTAAAGCGGCCGCCGGTACCGACGTTGAACGTCTTGCCGGAAACGTTCGGGGCCTCGCAGGCGAGAAGGTTGGCCTGGACGGCGTTTTCGACAAAAGTGAAGTCCCGGGACTGTTCGCCGTCGCCAAACATGACGGGTTGCGTCTCTTCGAGAAAGCACATGCAGAATTTCGCCAACACGCCGGAATACGGCGAGCCGGGATCCTGGCGAGGGCCGAAAATGTTGAAGTAGCGCAGGGATACATTTTCGAGGCCATAACAACGGCCAAACGTTTGCGCGTAAAGCTCGCCGACAAATTTGGTGACGCCGTAGGGAGAGATTGGCGCCGGAGGCATGGTTTCTACTTTGGGCAAAGTAGGCGTCTCGCCGTAGGCGGAAGAAGAAGCGGCGAAAACCACGCGCTTCACTTTGGCGTCGCGGGCCGCGACGAGGACGTTTAATGTCCCATCGATGTTGATCCTATTGGTTTCGATGGGATCCTTGACGGAGCGCGGCACCGACGTCCGAGCGGCGAGGTGCAGCACGAATTCGGCTTCGTGCATGGCCTTGCGGACCACTTCGATGTCCGTGATGCTGCCCTTCATGAAAGTGATTTTGTTGCGGATTTCGGCAAGGTTGTCTTCTTTGCCGGAAGATAGATCGTCGAGCACAACCACGCTGTGGCCGCGCCGTACGAGTTCGTCTACTGTGTTCGAGCCGATAAATCCGGCGCCGCCCGTGACGAGGTAGCGCATTCAGGAATTCCTCCTCGATCGAGGTCCGAGAACGGCGGAAGGCCATCCCGGCATGGACGCGGCGCCGGCGAAGACGCAGGCCTCGCGTTTTGGTAACCTCAGAGTCCTGGGTAGCGTCCGGCGGAACTTTGCCGGGCTATCGCGGACGAGTTCGTATTGTACGACGGAAGGAGAAAAGGCAAGGCACTGTTTCCGCGCCAGGTCACACAAAGAGCATGAGCTACCGAAAAGTCATTGGCGTTGCCGGCCTGCTGGCGCTCGGATGCGCCCTCCTCGGCTACTACTGGGTACGGGAACGGAACGCGGAACTGGCGCGCGCCTGGGCTTCCGCGCGGGCCTCGGACTCGGGGAGCGCCCCGTCGACGGACCTGCCAGCCGTCGCGCCGAGCAGCACCACACCGGCAGGGACCTCTGACAAGAATGCCGAGCCCGCTCGAGATCCCGGGCTGCCTTTGCGAAGGGGAGAAGTGCTCGAATACACGGCGAATGTCTCGAGCCTGACAAATGTGGCCAATCTGAAATTGCAGGTGGGCGAACACAAGGACTTTTTCGGAAAGAACGCGTGGCATCTGCAGGCTTTTGCGCACACGGAAAGCCCGCTGCGGATGGTCTTCGAGCTGGACGACCGGTTTGATTCCTACAGCGATGCCGCGACGATGACCAGCCTGCAGTACGAAATGCATTTGAGTGAACGTGGGCAAAAAGTGGATTCCGTGCAGCGCATGACGGCCACGGGGAAAGAGCCGGCGCCTCCGGATGCCACCGAGACGCGCGTTCTGCCTGGCACGCGAGACCCGCTCGGGATGATGCAGTTTTTGCGAAACGTGGACTGGACGGGGACCGCGGAAGTGCGAAGTCCGGTCTACGATGGGCACAAATTGTACGACGTCAGGGCCAGGCTCGTCAGCGCGGCCGAGGCGGTCACGGTCCCTGCCGGAAGCTATAAAGCCTCGAAGATCGAGATCCGTGTATTCGAGAACGGGCAGGAGATGAAGGACGCCCACTTCACTATTTATTTTGCGAACAATGCGCCGCGCACTCCCGTGCTGCTGGAAGCGATTATGCCGTTCGCGACCGCACAGGTGCAGCTGGTGTACGCGAAGTAGAAGTCCGCTCTTTTGCGGGAGGGAGCAGACAGTCCCCCAAAGCAAAGCAGGGAAGAAGGAGCGCGGCGGCGGGGCGCTATGCTGTGGCCAACTGTTCTATCAGCGCGCAGGCGATGTGGCCGATCGTGATATGGGCTTCCTGGATTCGTTGAGGATCTTCTGAGGGCACATTGAGCAGAAGATCCACCTTGCCGGCCAGCGCGCCACCGGTTTCTCCCGTGAACGCGACAAGGTAAGCGCCGCGTGTCCGGCCGGCTTCCACCCCGCGCACGATGTTTGGGCTTTTACCGCTCGTCGAGAGAGCAACCAGAACGTCCTGGGGAACGACGAGCGATTCGATCTGGCGGGAGAAGATGCGCTCGAAGCCATAGTCGTTGCCGGCCGCGGTGAGCACAGAGGGATTCGTAGTCAGCGCCAGCGCCGCGAGACCGCGCCGGTCCGAACGCAGCCTCACGACAAGTTCGGCCGCCAGGTGCAAGGCGTCGGCGGCGCTTCCTCCATTTCCGAAGAAAAGGACTTTTCCGCCATCGCGCAGCGAGGCCGCGCTTTTTTCAGCAAATTGGCCGATGCGCCCGATCAGTTCATCGGAAAAGCTGCGCTTTACGCGAGCGCTCTCCTCGAGCTGGCGTCGGATTTCTTCGGCGGATGAGCCCATCGGCGCCTAGCAGAGCACGATTCTGTCGCGATGGCGCATGACGCGGCGCGTGGCGTTGCGCGTGTCTACTACCAGTTTGGCGGCATCGACGATGGCTACGTAATCGTAGCTCGAGTGATCCGTCGCAATGATGACTCCGTCATAGCTTCCGAGAGTTTGCGCATTCAGCGGGACGGACTTCATGTTTTCGTAGTTGTAGTGGCGCATTTTGTGAAGCTGAGGGAAATAGGGGTCGTTGTATTCGAGGTTCGCGCCGCGCTGCTGAAGCAATTGCATGATCTTGAGCGTGGGAGATTCGCGCAGGTCGTCGACGTCCTTTTTGTACGCCACGCCGAGAATCAGCAGCTTCGATCCTTTGAGGCTCTTCTTATGGTCGTTGAGAGCCGTGGCAATGGCGTCCACGACGTGATAGGGCATGGCGGTATTGACTTCGCCGGCCAGCTCGATGAAGCGCGTGGAGAAGTCGAACTCGCGCGCCTTCCAGGAAAGATAATACGGATCCACCGGAATGCAGTGTCCGCCGAGGCCGGGTCCAGGGTAGAAAGGCATAAACCCGAACGGCTTTGTGGCGGCCGCGTCAATCACTTCCCAGATGTCGATTCCCATGCGCAGGCTAAGCATTTTCAGTTCGTTGACCAGCGCGATGTTGACGCATCGGAAGATGTTTTCAAGGAGCTTGGCCATTTCCGCGGCTCGCGTGGAGCTAACCGGCACGACGCGCGCCACAACCTGCGCATAGATCGATTGCGCGGCGCGTCCGCTCGGCGGATTTACGCCGCCGACGACCTTGGGAATCTGCGCCAGACCAAACTGCTTGTTGCCGGGATCTTCGCGTTCGGGTGAGAAGGCGAGAAAGAAATCGCAAGAAACATTCTCATTCTCCGGGCCGGCAGCGATGGGGCAGTGCAGGCCGCTCTTTTCAAGAATGGGAAGGACGAGTTCTTCCGTAGTGCCGGGATAGGTCGTCGATTCAAGGACAACGAGCTGGCCCCTCTGCAGATGGGGATAAATGGAAATCGCGGTCTGTTCGACATAGGAGAGGTCCGGCTCGCGCCGTTCATCCAGCGGCGTCGGCACGCAGATAATGATGGCGTCGGCTTCCTTGATGCGCGCGAAATCCGTAGTGGCGCTAAAGTGCTTGGAGTTGACGAACTGCTGGATCTTGGTTTGCGGGATGTGCTCGATATAGGACTTGCCGGCATTGAGCATCGATACCTTGTTAGGGTCCGTGTCGAATCCAGTGACTTTGTGGCCTGCTTCGGCGAAACGCAGGGCCAGCGGCAGACCCACATATCCGCAGCCAATGATGGCGACTTTCAATTGAGCGCCTTTGAAGAATTCGGGTTTCCGGTCTATTGGCATGAGTTACGTCGCTCTCCTAATCATTTTTGGGAATAAAGCAGGCCATTCGGCCGATTGGACAAAGACATCCCAATATAGCAGGTTCCACAAGAACTAAAAATCACGGTCATACGATGTGTTACCGCCTGTTCAAGAGTGGTTGCGAGGCGCGCTGAGACGCGGCAAGATAGGTATCGATGCACTGGGGAGAGAGAGAAGCTGCAAAGCGCAGCCCCATCCACCCATGACTCCGATCGTCCTGCTGCTTGGACTCGCTGTTGGCGTACTTGTGGGCTTGTTGGGCATTGGCGGCGGCGTGGTGCTGGTGCCGGCACTGGTTTATCTGCTGCACATGGACCAGCATCTGGCTCAGGGCACTTCGCTTCTTATCCTTTTGCCGCCCGTAGGACTCGGAGCCTTGCGCGAATATTGGAAGCAAGGCCAGGTTGATTTGCGTGCGGGAATTTTGTGCGCGCTCGGAATGCTCGCGGGCGGCTACCTTGGCAGCTTGATTGCCGTTCCGCTCGCTTCACGCCATCTCAAGGGGCTGTTCGGTTGTTTTCTGATCGTGGCTGCGCTGCTACTGTGGCGAAAACCGCAGGCCGAAGGCCGAAGTACGGCCTCTCCTCCTGGAGAGTCTGTTCGTGTTTGACGGCCCAGCGCGCGACCTTGGCATATTTGTGGCGGCTTGCGTCTGCGGTGTCGCTTCCGGGCTATTCGGAATCGGAGGTGGCACTCTCCTGGTCCCGTTCTTGGCGTTATTTTTTGCTTTCGGGCAACATCGCGCGCAGGGCACCAGTTTGATTGCGCTCATACCGCCGACAGGGGCGCTGGCATTTTTCGCCTATGCGAAGGCGGGATACGTTTCCTGGCAAACCGGTCTGCTTTTGATTCCCGGAGTTTTTGCCGGAGGCATTCTTGGCGGGTGGCTGGCGAAGCGTCTGGCGCCGCGGCGGATGAGGATTGTGTTTGCGGGTCTGATGTTTGTGCTGGGAATTTGGCAGGCCTTGTCAGCCTGGGCCCGCTAGGGAGTTTCTGACGCTCATGGTCGATGTGCATTGTCATATCCTTTCGGGACTCGACGATGGCCCGGAAAGCATGGAGATTTCGCTGGCGATGGCGGAAGCCGCGATTGCGGACGGAATCACGCATGTTGTGGCCACCCCGCACTCGAGCAATGAATATTCCTTCGACTACCCGAGGGTGCGCGCGTTGCGGGCGGAGCTGCAGGAGAAAATTGGCGACCGGCTCATCCTGGCCACGGGCTGCGATTTTCACCTGAATCCTGAAAACCTCGACGCCCTGCGTGAAGATGCACGACGCTTCTGCATAAATCAGCGCGATTACCTGCTCGTTGAATTCAACGAGTATTCCATTCCGCCATCCATGGACCAGACGCTGCATGAGATTCAACTTCTGGGGCTCAGGCCGGTGATCACCCATCCGGAGCGCAACGCTATTCTGCGTTTGCAGACAGAGCGGCTTCTGAAATGGGTGCGGCTGGGTTGCTTTACACAAGTGACGGCAGGTTCTCTGACGGGAGTTTTTGGCCCGTCGGCGCAAAAGGATTCCCTGCGCTGGCTGGCCGGCGGATTGGTTCACATCGTGGCCAGCGACGCTCACAACACGCGCGGGCGGCCGCTCAGGCTTCGGCCCGCGTTCGACCTCGTGCGGGAACGCTTTGGAGAAAAAAAGGCCCTGGCACTTTTTGTTGAGAATCCGATGGCCGCATTCGAGGGACGCGACCTTCCGCATGTTCCGCAGCTGCCGGATGAATTCCAGACTCCGCGCCGAAAACGGTTTTTCTTCTTTTAGATTTCTAGTTTGCAGGGTGGAGCGGCATTCCGGCCCAGGCATTTAATATCCCCAGGAATTCGCGGACGACATCGAGGGCGTCGCTGGTGGTCCGCCACCAGTGTCCAGGTTCAAAAGGATCATCCGCAGCCGCGCGTACAATCGCTTCGCCGTGGCCTCGCGGAAGGCCGTGCCACAGGATTCGCACGCGGCGCGTATGCACTTTGCTCGTGACCAGGATCACGCGTGTGCCCTTTTCTTCTCTAAGCGCCGCGGAAACGGCGGCGACTTCATCCGCGGTATTGACGATGGGCTGCTGAAGCACGCGAATGGCGTCCCGAGGCACGCCTTCGTGCATCAGCACTTCCGCATTGTAAGCATCTTCGTCGACGAAAGAGATCCCCATCGTTTTGAGAGTTGCGCCGGGTTCGGCGGAATGCGTCAGCCATATTACTGGCGCGTAGTCTCGGCGATAGAGCTTCGCCGCCTCTATAGCCCGCAGGGGCATGCGCCCGCTAAGGACTACGATGGCTTGCGCTTTTCCAAGCGGATCTTCCACCACGAGCCAGCGGCCTATACCGAAAAGAAAGACGGTGGCACCGAGTAAGAACATCCCGGCTACCCCCAGCACAATGCGCCGCCTTCGCCCGCGCTCGGGAACCCTGGTTTCTAGATTTTTCTCAAGCGCCATCGGCTGTCCTTCCTCATGGACCTTATGGGTGGGCGCATCCTATCCCCCGTGAGACGGGTGGTCAATCAGGCGGCCTCAAGCTAAACTATTGGCTCGGCTTTTCCGGAGGGTGCATGAAAGCAGTGGTTACAGGGGGGGCTGGATTTTTGGGGTCGCACCTTTCTGATCGCCTGATTGCCGAGGGCTGGGACGTTTTGGCTCTCGACAATCTGGTCACTGGAGTTGATTCAAACGTAGGCCACCTGCTCAAACACGCCAATTTTCGCATGGGCCGGTGCGATGTCTCGAAATACATCGACGTGCCAGGGCCTGTCGACTACGTTTTGCACTTTGCTTCTCCAGCGAGTCCGGTGGACTACCTGAAGCTTCCGATTCAGACGCTTAAGGTTGGTGCGCTCGGGACGCATAACGCGCTGGGCCTGGCGCTGGCCAAGAAGGCAAAGTTCTTCCTGGCCTCGACAAGCGAATGTTACGGTGACCCGGAAATCTCCCCGCAGCACGAGGAGTATTGGGGCCATGTGAATCCGATCGGGCCGCGAGGCGTTTACGACGAGGCCAAACGGTTTGCCGAGGCCATGACCATGGCTTATCACCGCTATCACGGCGTGGACACCCGCATCGTGCGCATCTTCAACACCTACGGCCCTAGAATGCGCCTCAACGACGGCCGTGCCCTGCCGAATTTTGTGCACCAGGCACTAACAGGGAAAGCGCTGACCGTCTATGGCGACGGCAGGCAGACGCGCAGCTTTTGCTACGTTTCTGACTTGATCGAAGGTATTTACCGCCTGATGTTGTCGGACGAGCACTTGCCGACGAACATCGGCAATCCTCAGGAGATAACCATCCTCGAATTTGCCGAGCGCGTTCGCAGCCATTTCGAGAGTGCTCCCCCTATTGTTTTTGAGCCGCTTCCCCAGGATGATCCGAAGCGCCGCTGCCCGGATATCACCAAGGCCAAGCGCGTTCTAAAATGGGAGCCGAAGGTTGGGCTCGAAGAGGGTCTGCGCCTGACCCTGGCCTATTTTAAGCAAGGATTCGCAGCCGGAAAGAGCGCTTAGCGGCTGCGAAAGGTTCGCTCGGGCTCCCCTACGCTCTGCCAAAGGAATAATATTCGAAACCCAGCTCGCGCATGTGCTTCGGAGAATAGAGATTCCTGCCGTCCAAGACGAGGCCGCGAGCCATGAGCGGCTTGGCGCGTTTCCAGTCCAGATTGCGGAAAACGTCCCACTCCGTACAAACCAGCGCGGCATCGGCCCCGTGCAACGCTTCGTACGGGTCCTCGTGATAGGTCACCTTCGGTAAGAGTGCCCTCGTCCTTGCTATCGCTTCCGGATCGCTTGCGTGGATGCTCGCGCCTTCCTCGAGCAACCTCTTGATGACTTCGAGCGCCGGCGCAAAACGCACGTCGTCGGTATTGGCTTTGAAAGCCAGGCCGAGCACGGCAATATGCTTTCCTTTGACCACCCACAGCGCTTTATGCACTTTTTCGAGAAAACGGTCGATGCGCTGTTTGTTGACGCGTTCGGTGGCTTTCAGAAGGTCGAAATCGACACCCACGGACGCCGCGAGATGAATGAAGGCCTGCACATCCTTCGGAAAACAAAAGCCGCCAAACCCCAGTCCTGCCTGGAGGAATTGTCCGCCAATTCGGGGATCCAAGCCCATCGCGTGAGTGACCTCTTTCACGTCTGCGCCGATTTTTTCGCAGAGATCGGCTATCACGTTCGCGTAGCTTATCTTCAGCGCGAGAAATGAGTTTGACGCGTGCTTGATGAGTTCGGCGCTGTTAATGGTCGTTACCAGGAAGGCCGGCTCGGGCCCTGGCGGGCAATGGCCCTTGTGCACCGGGCAATGAAATTTGCGCTCCAGAATCGGACGGTAGATTTCGCGCAAATCGGCTGCGGTGGATTCGTCCTCGACGCCCACAACGATGCGGTCCGGATGGAAGAAATCGCCGACGGCTGTGCCCTCACGGAGAAATTCCGGGTTCGAAGCCACGCGAAAAGTGTTTTTTCCGCCGCTGCCATAGGCGGCCAGCGCTCTTTGCAGCTCGAGTCCCGTGCGCGCGGGCACGGTGCTCTTCTCAATCACCAGCTTGGGTGACCGGGCCTGCTCGGCTATCTGCCGCGCTACCTGATCAATCGCGGAAAGATCGGCCTCGCCGCTCTCTTTTGGCGGGGTGCCCACGCAAATAAAAATCGCGTCGCCTGCGCGAATTGCTTCACCGGCGTCCGCGGTATAGGAAATTCGCCCGGCTTTGCGTGCCCCCCTCAGTATCTCTTCGAGATGGTGCTCGTAGATGGGCACCTCTCCGGCGAGCAGCCGCCGGATGCGCTCCCGATCGATGTCCGTGCAGGTCACTTCATGCCCTGCGGCAGCGAGGCACGCGCCCGTCACCAGTCCCACATAACCACATCCAATCACCGAGAGACGCAAGCCAGGATCTCCTTGAGAGCGATTCGAGCAAAAACCTGAGGTGGCCCGAGATTCAGAGCAAACAATTTATCTTGACCGAACCGCCGTGCGGAAGAAAGTACCTCATCGCCAGGCGTTGCGGGCCCGCACAAACCGTTTTGCGCTTTCTCTCGGGCGCAAACGACCATTCTGTGTTCCTGGAAATTTTCGCCTAGCTTTTCAAACCTCTCCCCATGAGCAGTCCGCGCAAACCGAGCAGCACGAGACGCGGCTGTCGGCGCACGACGTTCCATAACAGGCGCGTGGATTCGTCGCGGTTGATCTCACCCAGAGACTCGCGCGTCGACGCATCGAGCAGATCGACCAGCTGCGAGTAGTCTCTTTGCTGGAAATGGTGCAGGGCCCGGCGAATCAACCAGTGAGTGCCCAGTTCGCGGCGCAGTGCCGTTAGCTCTCTGCCGCCGCCCTTTCGCAAGATCGATTGCCCCACTCCAAGCGCGCCGCGCAGCCCCGTCACGATTCCGCCGACAGTAGACACTTTCACCTGCGCCGCCGCATCGCCTACCAGATATACGTCGCCGTTTCCGACGCGCCGCCGCACGGGCACCCAGCCCCGATAGACGGGTATGCGCGCTCCCTGCCAGTCGAGCGGCTCCATCTGTTTTTTCTCGAGGAACCGCGTAAGACACTTCTTCGTGTCCGAGCCGTCCTCGCCGATGATCCCGAGCGCGCCACGCTCCGGGGATTCGGGAATCAGCCAGTAGAAATAAGGCGTGTCGTCGGGAACGAACCAAACGCGGGTCGTATCGGGCGGATGATCCTTCGGCAAGCGCACGATGGCTTGCACCAGAGGGACTGTCTCGATAGGCGGCCAACCGGCGGTGCGCGCCACCCGGCTCGATGCGCCGTCCGCTCCAACTACGCTCTCTGCATGCAATTCCTCGCGCTGACCCGCGGAAGCGACCTGCACGCGCAGTCCCGGGCCATCCGCGGAAAGGCCAAGAAAGCGCGTGTCGAAAGAGAGCCTGGCCCCGGCCTGCTGCGCGCTGCGAGCCAATGCCGGAATCAAACGCGAGCGCTCGATGATGAGATCAGGCCGCGTTAGCGCAACTTGTGCCGAGCGTCCATCCGTAAATAGCTCGAAGCGCCGGATCTCATTGACGATGCTCTCGGCGGCGGCGACGCCCAGTTGGCTCCGGAATTGGTCCGTTACGATCAGCGAGCGCGACGCGGGTTCGAAGCCGGGTCGCGATTCGAGGACGCGCACGCGGCGCCCCCCGGCAGCCACGGTCGACGCGGTATACAAACCCGCTGCGGAACCTCCCACGACGATGATCTCACCACTCGCCCCGTCCCCCCGGAGCTTCTGTTCAGTGTTTGGCACAGTTTTGCTTTCCCTAGTCGCGCATACACCCCGGGCGCTCAATCAGCCGGCTATTCACGCTCAAATTCCCTAGAATCTAAAACGGGACTGCATTCCGCCCAGCCCCGAGCGGTATGCCCTGAAAATCGGTGAGACAGCAACCCGCTAAGTATAGCGAATCCGGAAGTGTGGGCAAACCGGCCGGGCCCATCCATGCTTAGCCTGTCGGGAGTCGACAAATAGAGAGCACTTCAGGAAGAAACGACCTGCTTCTGCGCCTGGCGTTCATACGGAGCCCGTTCGAGGAACATCACCCCACTCAACACAACAGCAAACGCGACGACTGCCACGGCAACGGCGGCAGCTGGCTCGAGGTAGCTCACGAGGACGGCGGCCCCGCCGCTCAATAGTCCCAGGACATACAAGCTGACAACAGCACCGCGATGCCCCAGTCCCAAATTTGCGAGGCGATGAGCGGCATGATCTTTGCCGGGTGTTGCAAAAGGCAGTAGCCCGCGCCGCGAGCGCGAAATCGTGACCAGCGTGGTGTCGAAAATAGTGACTCCCAGGATCAGCAGCGGAGCGAGCCATCCGGAAATGTGGTTGGCCTGCTCGAGTCTTAGCTTGAGCCCCAGCGTGGCCATCAGGAATCCCAGAAACATGGCTCCGCCGTCACCCATGAAGATTTTGGCGGGCTTGAAGTTCCAGCGCAGGAAACCTGTTGCTGCGCCGAGTACCGCTGCCGCCAGCGTCGTAACCAGCGTCTGGCCATTCAGGTAGGCAAGCAGGGCGAAAAAGATGGAGGCGGTGGCAGCGACACCAGCGCAAAGACCATCCATGTGGTCCAGGATGCTGAAGGATGCAGTAATGCCCACGACAAAAAAGATGGTCAGAATTGCGTCCAGAATGTAGGCTGTCCGTCCGCTCGAAAAAAGCTCAAAGACCTGCGCATGAATGCCGGTAACCAGCAGAACGCAAGCGGCAAGCGGCATCGCGAGGAATAGCTTGACCTGGTGGTGAAGCAAGCCGCGGTCGTCGAGAATGCCCACAGCGGCCACCACTGTAGCGCCCGTCAGGATGCCCACGATTTGAGCTCGCGCCGGTCCGCTGAAGGTAAAAAGAACCGCCAGAACGACGGCCCCGTACATGGCCAAGCCACCCAGAAGCGGGATGGGGCGAAGATGAACCTTGCGCGGCCCCGGAAGATCCACCATTCCTACGCGCAATGCAAGTGCGCGCACCGGTACCGTCAGCGTTAGAGATGCAAGTAGCGCTATTAGAAACGCCAGCAGGCCTGCGGACATGATCCCTCGTTTTGTTTGAAGGTGCTGGCCGGGACGGTGCGGCCAGTGCCTCAATCGTCTTCTGCCGGGTTGGGTGTCCGGCTCCCAAGAAAATGGCTGTCCCACGCAGCCTTAACACGATACTTCTAAAATTGTTTTCCTTCAATGACCATTGTTTTTAGGATAACCAGAATAGGTATCCGGGGTATTTGCAGGCGGTTTTTTCCTGAATCGCACAGAACAGTTCGAATTTGCATTTGCTCGGCCCTCTTCCTATCGTTCCGTGAGCATGCGGCCAAAGGTGCTCTTCACTTCTTCGCGGTTCTTGGTCGCGTAATACCAGTCGATGGTGCGCTTCAGGCCATCGCGAAAGGCCACTTTCGGCTCCCACCCGAGCAGCTTTTTTGCCAGGGCATTGTCCGCAACGCGATTGAGCGGCCCCGTCGGCATGTCGGGACGCAGTTTTATTTCGGCTTTGTGACCCGTGAAATCGCAAACCATCTTCGCGGCATCGATGACCTTTATGCGCTCCATCGTTCCCAGATTGATGGCCGTGCCATCGCTGATTTTTTCACCGGCGAGAATCGTCCCTTCGACAATGTCCTCGATGTAGGTCCAATTCCGGATTTGCGTTCCGTCGCCCCACACCTCGAAGGGATTCTGGCCAAGGAAAGCCCGCGCGATCATGGCAATGACCGCATGATTCTCGACGCCCCGCGGCCCATACACTGTGAAGTATCGGCACGAAGCTGCGCCCATGCCGTGCTCCTTCGCGTAGGCGCTCAGCGTAAACTCGCCCATCAATTTGGCCCAGCCATAGGTGTTATCGGCATCGTTCGGGCCTTTGGTGAGATCTTCGGTGAGGTAGAGCTCTTTTTTAACGTCCGACTGAAGGAAGTTTGGGTACACGCAGCCGGATGACGCGAACACGACCTTTTTGACCTTGGCGCGCAGGGCTTCCGCGAAAACGAGACCGTCGAGGAAAAAATTGGAAGCAGGCCCGGCCTGGTGCAGGTCGACATAACCGCGGCCGCCGTGATCGGCGGCCAGATGAAAAACCGTGTCCACGCCCTGCATCGCCGAGCGGGTAACACCCGGCTCCCGCAAGTCCGCTTGGGTAAATTCGATTTTTCCGCCGGCGACGTGTTCCTTGATATTGTCGCGATGACCGCTTGTCAGGTCGTCGACAATGCGGATTTTCGCGCCGCGTGCAAGAAGGTGATCCGTCAGAGTCGAGCCTATAAAGGAGGCGCCCCCTGTCACCAATACGAGCTTTCCGCTCCAAAAAGTCCCCGAAGATGTCACGCTCTGACGACCCCCTCGATAATATTCACAAATTTCTCCAATTCTTTGACTCTATCATAATCGGGCGCCACGGCTCGGGCCGCCCGTCCCATGTCTTGCACTTTGGCCTCGTCGCCGGCAAGCGAACGGATGGCGGCGGCGACCTCTGCCGGACGATCCGGATCGGCGGAAACTGCAAATCCGAATTTCGCCCCCAGCGAAGCCGGGTCCGTCTCTTGAGGCGCGACCGCCAGGATGGCCTTTCCGGCCGCGAGAATCCCATACAGTTTACTCGGTACGACGACGCCTTCGAGGCCGCGCTTCACGGTGATGACATGCGCGTCGGCGGCGGCTAGAACCGAAGGGATTTTGTTTGCCGGGAAAAACGGGAGAAATCGTACGTTCTTCGCTTCTCTTGCCTGCGCTTCCATGTGCGCGCGCTGCGCGCCGTCTCCGACGAAGACGAGACCGACGCCATCCGCTTCCAGATCGCGCACGGCGGTGATCAAGGTTTCCCACGCTCCGTAGAAACCCAGGTTGCCTGCGTGAACCAGCACGAATCTAGAGTCGCCTCGAATCGTTCGTATGATTTCCGCGTCCAGCAAAGGGGCGGGAGCGCCGGAGGGAGGGATGTCTGTGCCATCGCGGACGATTTCGACGCGCACGGCGTCAACACCCTTCCGAATGATGCGTGCCTTCATATCTTCGCCAAGCACAATTACACGCTTCGCGCGGCGCAACGCCCAGCGGTGCAATCTTTCCCAAAGGCGCGCCAGGAGGCCGGGGCTGACAATCGCGCCGCCTACCGCCATGTCCGGGTACATGTCGCGAATGTTGTAGACGTAGGGCTTGTCCTTCAGCATCGCGACGATCGCGCCCACGATTCCTTCAAACGGCGGGTCCGTCATGGCCACGACGACATCGCATGGCAGAAATAGCGCTCCCGGGATGGCTAGCAGAACGTAGCTCAGATAATTCAAAACGCGCCGTTTCATCTGAAAGCGAGGATAATCCGTCGAACCCAGGCGTGTGATTTTCACGCCCCCTGCCACCTCCGTTTGGCTCAGCCGCCAGGGTCGCCGTTCGGCCGGGTCATAGGAAGGTCGCCCGCAAAGCACCGTAATGTCGTGCCGGGCAGAGAGTGCTTCGGCTACCGTTGCCGCCATTTTTGCCGTCGCCGAAGTGTCCGGCGGATAATAGAGATTCAAGAGCAGGATTCTCATTCGAACGGTGCTCGCCGCATGTGATTCACGATCGGGTAACGAGGAAATCGCCGAGCACCAGCGCGTCCATCCGGGTGCGCTCGAAACAGTCCAGCGCTTCTTCCGGGCGGCAGACGATCGGCTCGTTGTCGTTGAAAGAAGTGTTAAGAACCACCGGCACTCCCGTTAGCTGCTCAAAGGCCTTGATCAAGCCCCAATAGCGCGGGTTCGCTCCGCGCGTCACCGTTTGCAACCGGCCCGTGCCATCTACGTGCGTCGGCGCCGGGATCTTCCCGCGCTTACCGGGGCGCACGGAATACGCCAGCGTCATAAACGGCGAAGGATAGGACTTCTCGAACCATTCACCGGTGGATTCTGCAAGAATCGACGGCGCAAAGGGCCGAAAGATTTCGCGGTGCTTGATGCGCTGGTTCAATATCTCCTTCATTTCCGGCCGACGCGGGTCGGCGACTATGCTCCGGTTGCCGAGCGCGCGCGGACCCCATTCGGCCCGGCCCTGAAACCAGCCTAGAATTTTCCCGTCGGCCACAATGGCGGCCGTGCGTTGCATCAGACTTTCCTCCGGCAGTTCTTCGATGCGCCAGCCGTTCTTGAGCGATCCGTTCGCATCCATCGCGCGAAGAATCACCTCGCGCGTGTAAGCTGGTCCCCAATAGGCGTGATCCATCACGAACGAACGCGGCTTTCCGAGCACCTGGTGCCACACATAGTAAGCCGCGCCGACCGCCAGACCCGCATCGCCCGCCGCAGGATGAACGTAAACTTCCTCGAACCCGGTTGTGTCGAAGATCTTGCCGTTAGCTACGCAATTGAACGCCACTCCGCCCGCGAGGCACACGGCTTTTAGTCCCGTGCGCTCTGCGAGTTTCTTAAGCATTCCAAGATAGATTTCCTCAAGCTGCGCCTGAAGCGCCGACGCCAGATTCTTGTGTCTTTGTTCGAGAGGCTCGTCGGGATTGCGTCTGGGCCCCAGCAATTTCTCCATTTCCTCTGAAAACATCTTGCCGAGCATGGGTGTTTTGTCTGCTTCCGCCCAGCTCATTTCCGGGCCCGTGCGGTGATGCGTGAAGTAGTCAAGACCCAGCCGGAATCCATTCCCGTCGGCATGGACGATTTTCCGGAACGCCTCCAGTTGCTCCGCTTCGCCGTAGGCGGCCAGGCCCATCACCTTGTACTCATCGCCGAATTTCAGAAAGCCAAGATATTGTGTAACGGCGCTGTAAAAAAGCCCCAGCGAATGAGGAAACGCGATGGCGTCGTCGATCTTCATGCGGCTGCCATAGCCGCTTCCCCACATCGTGCTCGCGAAATCTCCGAGGCCGTCGGCGGAAAGCAATGCCGCTCGTTCGAACGGCGAAACGAAAAATGCACTGGCGAGATGCGCCTGATGGTGTTCCACGCGGTGAAATTTCGCGGCGACCTTTGCCGGATCGATATCGAACGCCTGCCCGAGCGCTTCCGGTATTCCCGTGAACTTTGCCAGGACTTTCATCCGCTCGCGCGCGAAGGACGGCATGCGCAGCGCGTAGAAAAGCTTCGTCCCGAGCCGCGCATAGGGATTCCGCGGCACGGCCACATGATCAATATCCTTAAGTTCGAGCCCCGCTTCTTCGAGGCAATAACGAATCGCCTGTGCGGGAAAGCCCGCAGCGTACTTCACGCGGTTGAAGCGCTCTTCTTCTACGGCGGCCACCAGCCTGCCTTCACAGACGATGGCGGCCGACGCGTTGCCGTGGTAGGCGTTTATCCCAAGAATATTCATTGCGGGTGAATTCAGTCTACCTCAGGCGCGCGGATCATGCCGCGAGGTGGTGCCTGCACCACTCATTCAGAACGTATAACGCCCATGGACGCGACCACGAAGTCCTGCCCTCCAGAAACGCCGCCCAAACCCCGCGTACACCTTCCGTGCGGAGATACGGCGCAAGCGATGGCGCGATGCCGGCGAAGCTGGCCTCCAGCCGGGGACGCAGCGGCCCGCGAAGCCATTCCTCCCACGGCAAGGTGAAGGTCCGCTTCCGCTGGCCGAGAATTTCTTCGGGCAGCAGCCCGGCCAGCGATTCGACCAGCAACGCCTTCTGCGCCCCGGCGCGATGGCGCGCCGCATCGGGAAGGGAACTGACGAATTCGACGAGCGGCGTATCGAGCAGCGGCACGCGCACCTCGAGCGAACGCGCCATGCTCACGGAATCGGTATCGCGCAAAAGCGTGCTGGCCATATAGCAACGCATTTCCATCCACGCGGTTGAGGCCACGGGCTCCAATTTTCCGGCTTCGCTTGCGGTGCGGTTCAGCCAGCCCAGCCAGGTTGGTTCCAGAGTCACGCCGTCGGCGCCCACGGTGCTCGGACGAAAACGCGGTTCGATCAGCCGCTCAAGCTGGCCCGGCGGAAAAAGCGTGCGCGCGTAGAAGTAAGGATGGGGAAGCGTATCGGGATTGGTCCATGCCGAAACTGTTTTGTTCGCCGCGTCGCGCGACAGGCGAGTCTCGAGAAGCCGGGCGATGAGCGGTGCCACGGCTCGCCGCAAGGGCCGCGGCACGAACCATGCCGTTCGAGTAAGCCGCTGAAGCAGCGCCGTGTTCAGGAAGCTGGCGTAGCCCGCAAAAAGCTCATCGCCTCCGAGACCGGAAAGCGCCACCTTTAGGCCAACTTCGCGCGCCGCCCAGGAAACGAAATACGTATTGATGCCGTCCATCGTCGGCTGGTCGAGGCCCGCCACCGCTTCGTCGATGCGCCCGACGATCGCCGAGCCGTCGAGAGGGACTTCGGTGTGTTTCGTGCCGCAGCGTTCAGCGACCTTGCGCGCCAGCGGAGCCTCGTCGTAGGAAGTTCCCGGGAACGACAGCGTAAAGCTCCGGATCCCCGCCTCGGAACGTGCCGCGAGCGCGGCGATCGCTCCGGAATCGAGGCCCCCGGAAAGGAATAATCCCACGGGAACGTCGGCGATCAAATGCGCGCGCACGGCGTCTTCCAGGAGCGGCCGCAGCCTCTTGGCCGCGGAATCCAAATCCTTTGGTTTACGCAAGTCGCGCGCCGCCGAATTCGTCTGCCCATCCCACCAGGGACGCGCTCTGGGCACACGCCGCCGTTCCGGAACGTACAGCAGCATGCGATGGCCCGGCGGCAGAGAAAATACTCCCTCCACCAGGCTTACGGGTTCCGACGCACTGCCGAAGAGCAAGTACGAAGTAAGGGCGTCCTGAGAAATCTGCTTCGGCACCACTCCGCTCGCCAGCAGAGCGCGCACCTCCGACGCAAACGCAAACCCCTCGGCGGTCTGCGTGTAATAGAGAGGCTTGATGCCCAGGGGATCGCGCGCCAAAAAAAGCAAAGGCGCGGTCGCAAATCGTCCACGCAAATCCAGCAGCGCAAACGCAAACATTCCGCGGAGCTCCGTTAAACATTCCTCGCCCCACTCTTCCCACGCATGCACCAGAATTTCCGTATCGGATTGCGTGAGGAAGCGGTGTCCGAGCAGCTTCAGGCGCTCGCGGAGTTCGCGGTAGTTATACAACTCCCCGTTATAGATGACCGCGACATCCCGGGACTCATTCCAGACGGGCTGCTGGCCGCCGCCCAGATCAATGATGCTCAGCCGGCGCATCCCGAGCGCCAGCCCCGGCGCTCGGGGATCTCCGACCAGGAATCCTTCTTCATCCGGACCGCGATGCCGCATCGCGCTGGCCATGGCACGCACGCGCAGCTCGGCATCCTTGCTGTTCGAGGTGAACGCGGCGCCGCAAATACCGCACACGCTACTGCTTGATCTCCGGAGACGAAAAGAGGGGCAGAGAGGGGCACAAGGCGTGCACACCCGGGCGGGATCCGGGAATTCCCGGGCGGCTGTCGGCATAGCACGGCAGTTCCGCGCGCCGCTTGTTCTCGCCTCGCCGACCAGGACAAGAGCCAGGGTGTTTCGTTCTTGGCAATAGAATCATTCCGGTGCCACGAATTTTGCACTGGGGACACTCTGAATTGCAAGCTTGTTATAAAGGACTTCCATCTCGCCAACCGGTTCTTCCCACCCCAGCCTCGCGGTCACCGCGCTGCACCCTCGTACCAAGCGGGCGCGCAATTCCGCATCGGTCAACAGCGCATGGATTGCTTCGGCCAGAGCCCGGGCGTCATGCCGTACCACCAGCCCCGCCACATTCGCCAAAAAGGGAGCGATACCGCACTGCTCCGTCACTATGACGGGTGTGCCCGCGGCCACCGCCTCCGCCGCCGTATTGCCAAAGTTTTCATTTTGTGACGGCAGCACAAACACATCAGCGTCCCGGTACGCCGCCCATTTTCGCTCGCCAAAAATTGCCCCGGCGAATCGGACTTCGGAGGCTACCCCGAGCTCGTCTGCCATCTTCTCCAGCCGCGCTCGCATTCCGCCCTCGTCAGGGCCCAGAAACACCAGCCGCAATCTTTTCTTCCCCGCTTCCCCGAGAAGCGAAGCAAAGGCCTCCAGCAGCATGTCGGGACTTTTCTTTTCCGATAGACGGCCAAGAAAAAGGATGACTTGAGCTTCCTCCGTCAGTCCCTCTGCTTTCCGAAAAACTCCCCGCGCCGGCCACGAAGCGGGCGTTTCCACTCCATTGCGGCGCAACACGATCTTTTCGCGTTTCACCCCTCCCTTCACCAGTTCTTCGAACTCTTGCTCTGATGTCGAGACGATGGCGCTCGCTTCTTCTAGCAGACGGTGCCCAAACATCGCGTGATAAATCCTTTTTAGCCGAAGGCTCCGCACAATCGGTACAAACATCCCGATGGGCTCCAGCACGTACGGGATTTTTCTGCTGACGCAAGCGTCCGCCACGGCCGGGCCGAGAAAATCGTACAGCCCGTAAATGTGCGCCACATCAAAATTCCCGAGCCTGGCCCGGCAAAATCGCCGCACCGCCGGATTCCAGCCGAGCGACCGGTAGCGCATCCAGGTCGGCAAATAGATCGCGGTCACTCCGTTTTCCACGCGCCTCCATCCGAAAGGACTGCGTTCGGCGGCAGATTCTTCTTCCGTACTGGTGCGTTTTTCGAGGCCCCAATCCGCCGTCACGACCGTCACTTCGTGCCCACGCCCGGCGAGTCCCGCTGCCAGCGCCCGCACCTTTACCGGCGGGCCGCCGAACTCAAAAAAAGGTGCATAGCTTGCGGTGACGTTCAGGATCCGCATTGTTCGCGAAGGATTTTCTTCAGCGACTTGGCAAAAACGCTGAACCGGAATTCCCGCTCGACACGTTGCCGGCCGCGCGCGCCCATTTTTTGCGCCAGGACCGGGTCCGAGAGCAGCGTCTCGATCGACGTTGCCAGCAGCGCCGGGTCGCCGTGCGGCACAAGGTAGCCCGTCACGCCATCTTCAATCACTTCCGGTGCTCCGCCGTGCGCTCCGCCAATCACAGGTTTTCCGTGCGCCATGGCCTCAAGATAAACAAGCCCGAATCCTTCGCCCCGGCTCGGCAAGGCAAACATCTCGCACGCCTCGTAGCAGGCTGCGAGCTCCTCGAAACTCAAACCGGTCAGAAAATGTACATGGCGGTTCACGCCGTTTTTCTCGGCGAGTTCTTCGAGCCAGACGCGGTCATCGCCATCTCCCACCGCCACCAGTTGCAGCTCCGGCCAGCGCGTCAGAAGCCGCGGCAGGGCGGTGATCAGCGTGTCCATCCCCTTGTATCTTTCCTTCTCGAGCCATCGGCCTACGCTAAGTATCACGCGCCCCTCGGGAAACCCGTGGGGCAGCTTTGCTCGCGGCGCATTCGCCGGAATTGTTTCGAATTCCGGATCCAGCGCCCACGGCAGCACGCGGATCCGTTCGCGCCGCACGTGCTGCTCGGCCACGTGATTCGCTGTGTCCGAGCTTGGTGCCAGCACCACGTTCGCCCGCTGCAGCGCCAGCCGCCGCACCGCCGGCAGCGGCTCCCACACTTCCACGCCGTGTGTGCAAACGATTGTCCTGAGTCTCGGTGCCGCGATTCTCATTGCTTGCGCCACCGGCCCCAGGTTGGGATGTCCCGCCAGAACCACTTTCCCGTGGCGCTTGGCCGCCCGTACGGCCGTCGCCAGGAACCGCGCTTTGCTCCGTTCGCAGCCCGTAAACACAAATTCCTTGCCGCCTACGGTCATCCTGTGCAGTTCTCGCGTGTCGTTCAGGCTGAGCAGCCGGTAGTCCAGGCGCCGGCTCGCGGCGAATTCGCTCAGCACGGCCGCCAAATGCCGGCTCGCCCGCTGCACCCCGCCCGTCCCCTCTAATTCACTAAACAGTCCAATCAGCACGCGCCGAGTCTGCCTTGTGTCGTAACGTAAGGCAAGCCCTCCCGAAATGTTCTTGAACGATTCTCTCCGGAATTGCCGCCCGAAGTTGCCAGTGTTAGACTCCCGGCGCTTATCCTTCATCCTACTGTGAATATGTGGCCGAAACGCGCGCTTCCCCTTCTGTGGCCGCTCCTGGAATTCCTTATTTCGGCCGGCCTCGCGGAGCACCATCTCATCACTGTTTCCTCGGCTTCGCCCCAGGCCGCCAGGCCTGCCGAAGATCTGCACAGTGTCCTCTCTCGCCGTGCGCTGAGCCCTCCACTTCAGAACGCCGCCGTCACTCTGCGCTATAGTTCCGACGGACGTTACTTGACGGTGCAGAATACCAGCGGCGTGTACCTCTTTTCTCGTGAACCGCTGAGACTGACCGCCTATTTTTCTGCCGAGGATATCTATCCCGTGCAGTTCTCCTCAGATTCCAAAACCATCGCTTCCATTGGCCACGGTCTGATGCTGACCCGGGCCAGCTTGCCCTCCGGCAGGAAGCAAGAAGAACGACAACTGCCATTTCAGGATGGCTGCCTGGATGCGGAGTTCGCGCCCGGCGCTGATTATTTCGCCTGTCTTGCGCCGAGCTTCACCCTTGTCGTTCTCCGGCTTTCCACCGGCGAGCCGGTCTTCTCGGATTCCATGCAGGGGATGTTCTCTCCGAATGGCGTATTCCATATACCTCTCGATCCCGACAACGCCTTTCCCGGTCCGTTCGGATTTCGTTTGGCAAACAATCTGGACTCCCTGGTCGACAAAGGGATGAACTTCCTATCCATGAGTTTTTCGCCGGAGGGAAATACCTTGCTGGTGAAGAATGACTGGGAGGCGTTTAGCGTTGACCTCACGACGCGCAGGAAAACGTCGCTGGGTGGCGCGCTGCTGAAACATTTGCATGGCTCATTTTGCCTGGAAAGTGACGAGCGCGTTTTAATCGCTTCCGGAGAGAAAGAGTCTGGGCCTTCTATTGTGTCCCTGAAAAACGGCGAAGTCATCGCAAGGCCTGCCTTCAAGGCTGATGCCGTCCGCCTCGCGAGCAATGCGCGCTACGCGGTCCTCTCTGACGCCAGTCGAGCCATCGTCGGGCTCTTCGACCTTGAGGAAAACCGCGCATGGAATGTTCCCGGCAGTCTTTCCATCGACGCTTTTGGAAACGAAATGGCGGTGCTGAACGAAAGCGGATCCTTGCTGCTCTACGCGATTGGCGAGAGCCGGCCCCGGTTTTCTGTCGACTTGCCGCTGAACTCTCTCCCCGTGCTTCGCTCCGCCGCCGTCTCGCCTGAACTCGACCGTGTGGCATTTTCCGTGGACGGCAACTCTGCCGCCTTCCGGGTGGAAAACGGAGAACGAAGCTACGCCGGCCCGCGTTTTTCCGCCGCAAATTTTTCTGACGAGGCTTCGGCGTATCTTCTTTTTCCGGGAGATCCGGGCAATCCGCCCCGCGAAGTCCAACTCGCTCTTGCTTCCGGCAAAGCCACTCCAACCTGGACCGGCGGAAAGGACCATCTCCGTTCCGGAGGAACGGTTCTCCTCGAGTATGAGCTGGTGACTCCCATTCGCCATCGTTTCACGGTGACCCTCGAGAATGAAGTCTCCTATCTTCTGCGTGCGCGCGACCCAGCCTCAGGGAACGAGCTCTGGAAGCGCGAATTTGTCGAGAACAGTCCGGTGCCGTTCGCCGACCCTCAGGGCGACCGCGTCGTCCTCGGCTGGAACGCCAGGAGCAGCGGCGCGGAAGCCGCCGCCAGGCGCATTCCGTCTGTTTGGGAGTCGTTCAAGCAGGCGAAACGGATGAGCCTGGATTCCTTCTTCGAGATCCTGGATGCACGCTCGGGAAAAACTCTCGGTGGCGTCCTGGTTCAACAAGGAAGCGGCCCGTTTAGCTACGACGCCGCATTCTCCGCCGGCGGCGCCCTTTTCCTTAGGAAAGACGGAAAGCGCGTTTCTGTATATTCACTAGAGGATGGGAGTCTGAAAGCGCGCTTCGTCGGTGGATTTCCCACGGCGAGCGCCCGGACCAATTTGTTCGCCATTGAGGAAGGACCAGGCCGCCTCTTCCTCTACGATTTGGCAACGGCTGCCAAGCTGGACCAGGAGTGTTTGTCGGATGGCATTGCCTACCTCCATTTCTCGGCGGATGGCAATCGCCTGCTTGCCCTTACAAAACACCAGGTGGCATACGTTTTCGATGTCAGCGGCGTCCGCGGCGCTCGAGGGCCCGTGGCGCCAACCCGGCCCGAGTGAATCGTCCGAGAAGACAATCGCCGGCAGGCGGTGCTAGGATACGCCAAATGAAAATCTCTCGGAAAATACGTCTCTCTTATTCTGCGTTTCTGATCCTCTCCCTGACGCTTCTCGCGGCAGCCAGAAGCAAGGCCCAAACCGCCGAAGTCTTCCGCCTCGATGGAGGCAATTCCACCTATGCGTTGGGTGTCAACGAGCACGGCGAGCTGCAGCCTCTCTATTGGGGCGGCCGCCTCGGCCCCCACGATACCGTTCCTGCCGCGCGCTCGTTCCCGGAGAAGGCCTCCTTTGATTCGCCCTACACCACCACGCCCGAGGAGTACGCAGGCTGGGGCGCGGGTTTATTCACAGAGCCCGCTCTCAAGATAACCTTCGCTGACGGCAACCGCGATCTGGTTCTTCATTTTGTCCGCGCCACGCAGAATAGTCCGGAAGCAGTCGGGTTGCTGCTGAAGGATATTTCCCGCGAAATTTATGTGACCTTGCGCTACTCCATCGACCCGGACACCGGCATCCTCGCGCGCTCCGCCGACATTGAAAATCGCGAAAAACAGCCGGTCGTGATCGAACAGGCGGCTGCCGCGCAATGGACGCTGCCTCCCGCACGTTACACCTTGAGCTATTTGACGGGCCGCTGGGCCGGCGAGTGGACGCTCAATCAGGAACCGATTCTCGGCGGCGCGCGGGTCATCGAAAGCCGCCGCGGAACGACCGGCCATCAGGCTAATCCGTGGTTTGCCATTTCACGCGACAGCGGATCACTCGCGACCGGACCGTTTGCGGCCGGCGAAGAGAACGGCGAAGTCTGGTTTGGCGCCCTCGCTTGGTCCGGCTCCTGGCGCATCACCGTTGAACACACGCAGCTGGACACAGTGCGCGTTACCGGTGGGTTCAATCCTTTCGACTTCGGCTACAAACTCAAACCCGGCGAACATCTCGAAACGCCCGTATTCTACGGCGGCTATTCCGATCATGGCCTGGGTGGCGCCTCGCGTTTGCTGCATCATTTTGAAATCGCTCATATCCTCCCCGAAGCGCCGGACCCCAAGCCCCGCCCGGTCATTTATAATTCCTGGGAAGCCACCGAATTCCGAGTCGATGAAGCTGGACAAATGGCTCTCGCCGAAAAAGCCGCATCTATCGGCGTCGATCGCTTCGTGATGGACGACGGCTGGTTCGGCCAGCGAAAGGACGATCACGCCGGACTAGGCGACTGGTACGTGAATCAGGAGAAATTTCCTCACGGTCTGAAGCCGCTCATCGATAAAGTGCACTCGCTCGGCATGGATTTCGGCTTGTGGGTCGAACCGGAAATGGTCAATCCGAATTCCGACCTGTACCGAAAGCATCCCGACTGGGTTTTGAATTTTCCCGGACGCCCGCGCTCTGAATCCCGCAACCAGCTGGTTCTCAACCTCGCTCGCCCCGACGTGCGCGACTACGTCGAAGGTTTTCTCGACAAGCTCCTTACGGAAAACGATATCGCCTTTCTCAAGTGGGATTACAACCGCAACTGGTCGGAGCCCGGCTGGGATCAAGTGCCGGTCGAGGAACAAAAGCGCGTCTACGTCGAATTCATCCGCAATCTCTATTCGATTCTCGCGGACCTGCGCAAGAAGCATCCCAGGATTGAAATCGAAAGCTGTTCGGGTGGCGGGGGCCGCGTGGATCTCGGCATCTTGCGCTACACCGATGAAGTCTGGACCTCGGACAACACCGATCCCTTCGATCGCCTCTCGATGCAGGACGGTTTTACCTACGCCTACACGCCGCAAATCATGATGGCCTGGGTCACCGACTCGCCACACTGGCTGAACAACAAGCGCGTGACCTCGCTCGCCTACCGCATGCTCAGTGCGATGCAAGGCTCGCTCGGCATCGGTGCAAATCTCAACCAGTGGACCGCCGAAGATTTTGCGGCCGCCAAACGCCTGATCGCTGCCTATCACTCCGTGCAGCGCACGATTGTACGCGGCGATCTGTACCGCCTTATCAGCCCGCGCGAAGGAAGCGAATTCTCCGCCACAGAAACAGTCGCTGCCGACAAGAATCAGGCCGTCGTCTTCGCGTTCGCCAACGCCACACAGGAAGGCCGCGGATTCCCGTTATTGCAGCTTCATGGACTGGATCCGAACGCCGAGTACAAGCTCAGCTGGATCGCCGGCCAGGCAAGTCCCGGCACCCCGGACACCGCCTCTGGCGCGTGGTGGATGCACCATGGCCTCGAGCTAGACCTGCGCGGCGATTTCCAGCCGGCTGCTTTCCGGCTCGATCGCAGCCGCTAGGCTGATCGCAAACGCATTGAAAATAGTTCCCGGGCGCTCCCCGGCGCGGAGCAGTTACTCGACGCTGCCCGGTCGCGTTGCCTCTCTCGGGCCAGTACGGCTGGTTGCCCTCTTCCGTGCGAGGCGGGCAGCGGCCCGGATTTTCGCCCGATCGTCGTCCCGCCCCCGCTTTGCTCGCTAATGCTTTTCTACTATTCCTTCGCGCCCGCCCGGCGTATAGGCTCCCTGGAATTCCGATCAGCCATTCTCTCTGGCAACCAGGGGCATCCGATGTCCGTTCAAGCTTCCTCTCTCGACCTGCACCCGACTTTCGTAACCACCAATGCCTGGCGCAGCCGCACGCTGGCCGCCATACTGATGATTGTCATCGCCGGTATTTTCTGGGCGGATTCGCGCTATCCCGCACTGCTCAAGCGCTACCACACCGGCACAGAAGTCAAAGCCGCCGGCGCCCTCACCTTCAGTGCTGTTTACCGGGTAGACCGGACGATGCCGCTGTCCACCCGCGTGTGGCGCACCACCCTTAACTGGCTCGACGCCAACCGCATCGGCATGACCTTCTCTTTTCTGTTTGGCCCCGCCGCACTCACCTTTCTCGCCACTCTCCGCCGCCGCCGCACGAGCTCCATCTATCTGAATACTCTTTTCGGCGCCGCCGCGGGCATGCCTTTAGCCGTCTGCACCAACTGTGTCGCTCCTATCGCACGCGGATTCTACGCCTCCGGCATGAGCACCGAATCCGTCCTCGCCGCGATGTTTGCCTCTCCCGCACTGAACGTTGTCGTCCTTGCCATGACGTTCGCGCTTTTTCCCGTGCCCATCGCCCTTCTAAAGCTCGCCACCGTTCTCTTCCTGATTTTTGTCTTCGCACCTGCCACGGCCTCACGTCGCGGAGCCATTGCGCCGTACGTCTGCCCTATTGAAATCCCAGTTTCCCAAACCTGGGGCCAAGCCCTTGTTTCCACTACGCGCTCGTACCTGAGAAGCTTTTGGTACGTTTTTCGCGTAGCCTTTCCGCTCATGATTTTCGCCGCTGTCCTCGGCGCGTTGGTGATCGAACTTCTTCCCGCAGAAGCGCTCGTCGCCGAAGCCACCATCGGCGGCATCGTTCTGGTTGCCCTGGTCGGAGCGTTTCTTCCCGTTCCGATGGCATTTGACGTCGCCATCGCCTATATCGCCATGACCAAAGGCGTCCCGCTTCCTTACGTCGTAACGATTCTCTGCACTCTCGGCATCGTCAGCGTCTTCTCACTTTCCGTTGTCGGCAAAACTATTTCCTGGAAAGTAGCCGCCGCAGCCTACGCTACCGTCGCCGCCCTCGGCACCGTGGCCGGTCTTCTCTCCCGCTTCCTCGCCTGACTTGAGCTCACTAAGTGGTGTCGAACACTGCCACCCGTAGTCCGAAGTGCCCTGCGCGCGGTACCGGTACGTTTCCGCTTTGCATTTCAGAGAAACCTTTTCCGAAGACGCGTGTTCTAGCTCCTCAGGTGCAGAGAAAACGCGAGTGCGCACCTCGCCCGTCGTGGCTTCGACCGCCTGCTTTGCGCAACCTCCGAACGGCACGGCGTCGTCCCATGAGCGCAATCAGCCGTTCAGTAGGGAGATCCGAACATGTCCACTTCCGCCCAGCAGATCCCGCCCGTGACTTCCACGATCGAACGCCGCTTCTATCCTCGCATCGTCCCGCAAGCCCCCATCTTCGTCGCCTCGAGCGAAAACGTATTGGAAGAGAGCCTGCTCCTCAACGTAAGTGAAAATGGTCTGCTCGTTTCGACTCCCGCTGACCTGGCATGCAATTTTGTGGCTAGCCTCTCGATCCGGCTCCACGGCCTTCCGAAGCCCGTACAAGTCGCCGCCCGCGTCGTGTGGGTCAGCGAAGCGAATAAACTGGCGGGCGTACAGCTGCTTACTCTCAGCGAGTTCGATCGCCAGCAAATCCGCAAGTGGAGCGCGCGCGAGTCCGCCCCATCGTTGCCATCGGAACCGGAGCAACCTTTGTTGGTCGTTCCGCCTTCTGCAAGTTCGTCCGAGGCGGACCACGCCACTGCCGGGTTCACAGAGGACGCGCCGCTCGGCGGTTCCGTGGAAAACGTTGCGCTCGCTCCACCTCTCGCCGCCAAGCGCTTCCGTTCGACAGTAGCGGGGCGTGCCATGCGGGCCATCCTCGTAGCCACAGTTGGCCTCGCGGCTACGATCCTCCTCATAAAAGCGGCGCCAGGCAGTCCCTTCGCGCGTCTCAACAAGCGCTCCGTGCCGAGCGCCGCCGCGCCACTAGCCCAGTTCACTCCCGAAGCTCTCGGCATCTCAAATCGCGCCGCCACCCCAGCGGCAGCTCCAGCGTCCCCCGAGGACGCCGCTCCGTCCATACTCGCCCCCGTCACACCTGCCTCACTTCATCGCGATTCCACAAAAAGATGGAAAACATCCAGCGAAGCTGCTCGCGAGGAAATTCCCGCCGCCACCCAAGGTGATCTATCCTTGACTTCAGCGTTGCCTGCAACCGCCGAAGTCGCCCCCGAGCCGAACAGCGTTTCCCCTCCATCGCCCGCTGTCGCCGAAATTCCAGGGCTCGAAACGGAAACTCTGCCTAGTGATCGTGCAACGCGGCTCGAGTCTCTTTCCATTCCAACGCACCCCGCCAACCTTCCCGCCAGCACATCCGGAACAATTTCCCGAAACACGCCCTCAAGCGCCTCTTCGACACCGCCTTCAGGCCCAATCGCCGCGCCCGCCCGGGCCGCATTTGTTCCCGAACCCGCCCTCTCCGTCATTCATATGGACGCTCCCAGAAACCGAGTCTTCGAAGTGCGCCTCCCAAGCGCCCGTCAGGCTTCTTTTCTACGCTTGCCGGGCGACCGCGTCCTCGAAACTCCCTCCGTTACCATGCATATCGAGCGTTCCGTTCTAATGCCCGCGACACACGCCGGATGGCCCTTCCATCGAAATAGGGAGGTAGTGATCGGCGAGCTGATTTCCCGGGCCGATCCACAAGCTGCCCCATTCCCAACCGGCAGCGTCAATTCCGTCCGCGTCAAAGCCAGGATCTCAGCCGACGGCCACATCGAAAACGTAAAACCAATTCTCGGCCCGCCGTATCTCGTTACTGCCGTTGCCAAAGCCCTCCACGAGTGGCGCTACCAACCCACACTGGTCGACGGCAAACCCGCCGAAACCCTGTGCTACGTAGTCTTCGAATTTCACCCCCAGACCTACCGCGCCGCAAAACGTTAGCTGATGGGTTCGATTCGGGCGCCGACTTTCTCGCCACGGAGAACCCTAGCATCGCCGCTAGGAACTCTGCCGCTCAGCGGAAGCTGCCCTCGACAAACGGAATCACGTCGCCCAGCTTGTCCAGGTAAATGTCCGCCGGGTGCGCTTCGCGGTCATGCACACCAAATCCATAATTCACCGCCGCCGCCATCATCCCCGCATTCCGCGCCGTTTGCACGTCCACCTCGGAGTCGCCCACCAGCAGCGCTTCCCCCGGTTCGGCGCCCAGCTCTCTCAAGATAGTGCGTGCCCCCAGCGGATCAGGCTTCTTGGTCAGGAAGCTGTTTCCTCCGTAGATGGCGCGAAAATATCGGGAAAGCCCCATCGCATCCAGAATCCGCACGCTGATCCGCACCGGCTTGTTTGTCAAAACCGCCATCGGCACGCTCGCCAGTTTTTCGAGCGTTTCGGCGACGCCTGGATACGCCGACGTCGTATCCATTTTGTGCGATTCGTAGTAACGGAGAAAAAAGTCCAGCGCCCGCTGCCGTTCCTCTTCAGCGCCGTTTTCTCCGAGAGCCCGCGCCACAAGTTTCGGCGCCCCGTGCCCGATGTAGGCCGAGATTGTTTCCTCCTTGAGCTCTCCCCGCCCCAATTCGCGCAGCATCGCGTTGACGGAATGGATCAAATCCAGCTTCGAATCGATCAGCGTGCCATCCAGATCGAAAATCAGCGCGCGCACGGAACCAGCCTTGAGGTCGGTCATGAATCTTTCATCTTAATATGGCTGCCGCCTGTTTCGATGCCCGCGTCGCGATTTTTAACGCATCATGAAAGCGGCATTAAAGAAAGCGTTCTATCGTTTATCGGATTCGTCCCCAGTTCGCGTAAACTATAGGGCTTGGCGCTCGGCACAATATACGACCGGAGACCCACACTACATGGCCCAGGTTCACCCCTTCCAGGCGTTTCGCTACAACCCCCAGCGTGTCGCGCCGGAACGCGTCCTCACGCAGCCTTACGACAAAATCTCTCCATCCATGCAGGACAACTATTACGCCGCCGACCCGCATAACCTCATCACCGTCGAAAAAGGCCGCGTCTATCCGGACGATTCCCCCCAGAACAATGTCTACACGCGCGCCGCCGCCGCGCTCGAGAGCTGGATCCGCGAAAACGTTGTCGTCGAGGATCCGGTTCCCTCTTTCTACGCCTATGCGCAGGAGTACGTTGTCCCCGGCACCGGCGAGCAGCGAACCCGCCGGAGCTTTATCGGCGCCGGCAAACTCGAAGACTACGCCGCTGGCGTCGTCTTTCGTCACGAGCACACACTCTCCGGCCCCAAAGCCGACCGCCTCGAGCTTCTTCGGAACACCCGCACGCACACTGGCCAGCTTTTCATGCTCTACTCGGATCCGCAGCAGCGTATCGATGCCATCCTGAAGGACGCCGAGTCCGCCCCTCCTCTGACCACGCTGCGCGATGAATACGGTGTGGTGCACCGCCTGCGAGCCATCTCCGACCACGATCGCATCACGGCCATCAAAGTCGCCATGGAAGAACAAAAACTCGTGATTGCGGACGGCCATCATCGTTATGAGACCGCTCTGAATTATCGCAATGAGCGCCGCCTCACCGCCGGCGGCCTGCATCCCTCGGCTCCCTACGCGCCGGCGTCCTACGATTCCGCCATGATGACCTTCGTTAACGCCTGCAGCGAGGGCCTCACCATTCTTCCCACGCACCGCCTGGCCGCCAACCTGCACGATTTTTCCTGGAGCGAAGCGCGCCGCTATCTCGAGCCCTGGTTCGAGGCGCAAGCATTTCCTTTTGCAGACGAAGGAGGGAAAGCCGAAGCGCAAAGAAAATTTCTCGCGCAACTCCACGAGGCACGCGGGCAGAGAGCCATCGGCGTCTATCCCGCGGCCGAGCACGCCAAACGCGCCTACTACGTTCTAACGCTGCGCCGCGGCGCCGACCTTTCCCAGCTTCTCCACGCCGTCTCGCCGCTCCAGCGCCAGTTGGACGTCGTTCTTCTGCACGACGGGATTCTCGAACCCGCCTTCGGCATCACCCTGCAAGCCGTGACCGCCGAACGGAATCTCAGCTACGAGCGCGAAGCTTCCGCCGCTCTCGATGCCGTTGATCGCGGCGCTGCGCAGATTACTTTTCTTCTGAATCCGGTGGATGTCGATCAGGTGATGCGCATTGCGGTTGCCGGGGAAGTGATGCCTCAAAAGTCCACCGACTTTTATCCCAAGCTGCTGAGCGGCGTCACCATGTACCGCATCGGCTGAGGCAAAAAAGAGCCCCTCCGGATTCGTGCTTACCAGACTCGCGGGATAAGCCGGGACCGCGTGCTCTGGCAGTACTCGGAATAGCCTGCCAGTTCTTTGCGAAGAATTTTTTCCTCGTTCAAAATCCGCAGAACAATCACAGGAATGAGCAGCGCAAATGCGGGCACCGCCCAATACGACCCAAGCGCCAGGGGCGTGAACAGAATCGAAATTATCCCGCCGAGATACATGGGATGGCGAACGATCCGGTAAGGCCCGATGGAAATGACAGGCTGCCCTTTTTCCACTTGAATGATCCGCGAAGCGTAGCTGTTCGCGCTCATCACCCAATACGTCATCAGGTAGCCTGCGAGCGCAAGCGTCCCCGACAAAATCATGAGCCAGACGGGCACCGCACCGAAAGTCCTGCGCGACCATCCAAACCGGAAATCAAATCCAGGAATCAGGAAGACGGCCAGGAAAATCAGCTTCGCGAAGTTCATAATCAGTTTCTGCTCGCCGACTTTTTCTTTCTTTTGCAGTCTTCGTTCGACTAACTGTGGATCGCGCTCGGTGAAGTAGATGGACGCCGCCATCATCGGAATCAGCAGGAATCCCAGAAATATCCAGCCCTGCCAGAATTTCCAGGTGCCTGCGGGAAGAAACAACATCCCGCCAGTCACGACAGCCGTAAGCAGGCATTGAACAATGACTCGTGTTTTAAGGCTCATGTGATCCCAAAGCAAAAGGGCACGCGCACGCGTGCCCTTTTCTAGAAACCATTCTTCGCGCTGCGGACCGGCTTACTTGGCGAAGCTGGCCACTGCTTCGGCTTCGCTGTTATACACGTCGAACACCGTCAGCAGCTTCGTGATCTGCAACACTTCCTGGAACTTGCTCCCCAGGTGCGCCAGCTTGAGTGCCGCGCCCTGCGACTTTGCGCTGTGATGCGCGGCCACGAGCGTACCCAGCCCGGCGCTGTCGATGAACGTGATGTTTGCCATGTTCAGCACAACTTTTTTCTTGCCCTCGGCGATCAAGCTCTTCACCTTCTCGCGCAGCGCGTTGCTCTCTTCTCCGAGCACGATCCGCCCGTCCAGCGCCACCACGGCTACCCCGTCCACTTCCCGGTTCGTCATCTTCAAAGCCACTGTGTTTTCCTCCTCATCGGATAGCAGTACCGGCGGCAACCCGGGCCGGGACCACAAAGCTTATCAATAATAGTCCGCGCACGACATGTAATATCCGCAGACCGGGCAAATCAATTTGCATCGCCGCGATTCCAGCCGCTTCGAGCACACCGGACAATAGCTCGAAGCATCTTCCCCGGGGATCCCTGCGGTCCCTTCAACATTCGCCGGCGAGGACTCCTCGGTAGAAACCTCGACCGGCTCCCGCTGAACCGGGGCAAGCTCTTGTTTCAGAACACTATTCACGGCCCGACGTTTATAGCACATCCCCGCTCAACAGTGGTAGCGCCGGGCTCGAGCCAGGGCATCCCCGCACTTGCCCGCAACAGGCGTTTTGCTATCCTCATCGAGTGCCATGCCTCCACTCGTCCCCGAAGTCCGCGGCCTGAACCTTGACCCCGAAACCCGCTGCCTCCACTACTACTCAGCGCTCGACATCATCGCCATCAAAATGAAATGCTGCGCCACCTACTACGCCTGCAAAGACTGCCACAGCGCCCTGGCCAACCATCCCCTCGAGCCCTGGCCCCGGTCCGAATGGCACACGGCTGCCGTCCTCTGCGGAGCCTGCCGCACCGAGCTCACCATCTCGGCCTATCTCGCCTGCCGTTCGATCTGCCCCGCCTGCCGCGCCGCCTTCAACCCGCGCTGCAGCAACCATCACCATTTCTATTTCGCCGGCCACGCAATCCGCCCCGAGCCGCGATAAGCCAGATTGGCGATGTGCCCCGCCCGCGCCGCGGCCACTCCGGTTTCGACCGGCGCATTCGGTTCCTTGCGGCTCCTGATGCACTCAAAGAAGTTCTGCATGTGATCGATCGTCCCGTCGCGGAAGCTGTCGGCCCTCAGAACCGGATTGTCTCTCCCGAACACGCCTTCGTGGTAAATGCCAAACCCGTTCCGGTTCAGCTTCATGGTGGCCTCCGTGCCCCGGAACTCGAGGCCCCCATCGTCAATCGACGATGCCATCATCCCCTCGTACACCACATCGAATCCCGGATACCGCAGCGCCGCCTGCACCGTATCGGGACAATCCCATTGCTCGAAAATATATTTGTCGCCGAGCATCTGCACATCGCGCGGCTGATCCGCTTTCATTGCCCAGTGCACCACGTCGATCCAGTGCGTGAAGAGATCGGTCATCGCTCCGCCGCCAAAATTCCAGAACCACCGCCAGCGGTGGAACGTTTCTTCGCTGAACGCCTGCTCCGGCGCGCCTCCGAGCCACTGCTTCCAGTCGAGCGCCTGCGTATCGGTCGGCTTGGCCGCCCCGCCGGCCCGGTAGTTCTGCCACCAGTACGTCCTCACCTGCGGCACGCGCCCGAGGCTGCCTCCCTCGATCAACTCCACCGCGTCGCGAAAATGGCTCCAGCTGCGCTGTTGCATCCCGCACTGTAGAATCCCTTTGCCCGAGCGCACCGCGCGCGTCAGCACAGCGCCTTCCTCCAAGGTGTGCGTCACCGGCTTTTCCAGATAGACATCTTTCCCCGCAGCCAGCGCGTCCGCCGCCATTCGCACGTGCCAGTGGTCCGGCGAAGCGATCAGGACCGCGTCAATCTCCTTCTCGAGCACTTCGCGATAATCCCCATGGGTAGTCGCGACGCCGTTCGAGCGCTGCTTTACGGCGTCGCGCCTCGGCCCATAGACATCGCTTACCGCCACAATCTGGTACACGCCTGCCTTGTCGGCGGCATTCAGCAGGTCGCCCATCCGCCCGCCCGCTCCCAGCACGCCAATGCGCAAAGTGTCGTTCGCGCCAAGCACTCGGGTGGACGCAAGCGCAGTGAGCCCGCCGGCAATGAGAAAGCTTCGTCGATTCGGTGGATATTCCATGCCGCCCATCTTAACGCCATTCGCGGCCCGCCGCGAAAGCAGCCAGCTCCACAACATCCCGGGTGACGGCTGTCCGCGCAGTGGGAGGCTCGGAACACGGCGATACCCAAGGAAGTGTGATCCAGGGCGAAGCGAGGGATAGGATGTCTCTCCGGACCTCCGCACAAAATCAGTTTCCTCCTTCCTGCAAAAGATGTTCCACAGAGCAAATAAGTAAGTCACAGGAACAATTGACTTACATTTTGGTCCAAGGTATACTTTTCTACAGCAGGCGAACCCATGAAAACCGAAGTCTCTACCGTCACCACCAAAGGCCAGCTCGTCATCCCCGCGAAGCTCCGCCGTAAATACGCCATCCGCGACGGTACGCAAGTCGCCTTTCTCGAGGAAGAGAACCGCCTGGTCCTCCAGCCACTCACGCCGGAATTTGTCCGCAGCCTCCGAGGCTCCCTAAAGACGGATCCATCCGCGCTGAAAATTCTTCTCGATGACCGCAAACGTGAGCGCGAACTATGAAGCGAATTGTTCTCGACGCAAGCGCTGTCATGACCTTCTTCGAAAACCGCCCCGGCGCGGACAAGGTCGAGGAACTCATCCATCTCGGCGTCGGAGGCAAGCGACAGCTGCTAATGTCTGTAGTCAACTGGGGCGAAGTCTGCTACTCCACATGGCGCGCCCACGGCCCGGGCGTTGCCCGCAAAATCCTCGAAGATATAAGCCAACTGCCCATCGAAGTCGTCGACGCCAGCCTCGACTTGACCCGGGCGGCCGCCGAGCTGCGCGCCGAGCGGAAACTCCCCTATACCGACTGTTTTGCCGCCGCCCTGGCTGTCCAGCGCAAAGCCTCCCTCGCGACAAGCGACCAAGACTTCGCCACCGTCGGAAAAAAAATCGACATTCTCTGGACCATCGCCTAGTTGCCTGTGTCAAGCCACTGCTAACCGTTCTGACGCCGGTGTTGCTGCCGGTCCACGGCAGAACGCTTCCTTCTCTCCCGCGACACCCAGGAATCCCCGCAACCCCCAATCCCTTCAGGGGTTTACTTCATAACTCGCGGACACCCCGTGGGTGGGATCACTATCCACCATGCGCTACCCGCCACTCACTTTCCGCCCCTTGAAACCCCTACTCCAAATGGCGCATCTTTATCTATGTAGGTGATCTACGTAGGTGCAGAAAGGCCCGGCGGCCCGGGAAACCAGGTGCCCATCATGCGCCGCTTACAGATTGCTATTGCCTCACTCGCCCTTCTTCCCGCGATGGCTTCCGCACAGCGCGGAGGAATGTCCGGGGGGGGCCATGCCGCCGTCAGCGCTCCGCACGCATCCGTAGCGATGCACGCCGCACCCGCCACGGGTGCCCGGGCAAGTTCTCAGATGAGCTCTGGAGTCCGCCCGCCTTCGGGCATGCACTGGGTTCGCACGCGTTCTGGCGCCATAGTCGCTCGTCCGATCCAACGCTCGACCGCTCCCGGGCAGCGAGCTGGTTCGGGCCGGGCATTGCTTTCTGAAGACTTTGTGCCGGGCCTTGGCTTTGACTATGCCCACGTCGCCGCGGTCCATCCCCACGGCAGCCGTGGCCGCTTACGGAATGGAAACTTTGCTTTTGCGTATTTTCCGTTCTACGGCGGCGGCTACTATATGCCGGTCTCTGATGATTATCTAGACGATGCGCCGCCGGCCGAAGCGCAACAGCCAGACACTGGCGAGCAGCAAGCAGCACAGACGGAGGACCCCAACCGCCTCTCGCGGCCCTCGCGCGATTACGTGCCTGCCCCGCAGACTGCCGCGGAGCTCGAAGCGGAACAATATGTGTTTGTGCGCCGCGATGGAACCGTGTTTTTTGCCGCGGCCTACGCTTGGGAGAACGGCACCCTGCGCTACATTACGCGAGATGGTTCGCGCCGCAGCGTGACCGCCGACAAGCTCGACCTCGCCGCCACGCAGCAATTCAATGAACAGCGCGGGCTGACTTTCCGCTTGCCTGCCTGATTTTCCTCTTGCCCGCACCAAACTCGACCGCTTGCCGGACAGCAAAGGCCGGTCAAATCAGCGATCTCGGCGGCGGGATTTTATTTTTTCACCGGCTCAGGCATCACATATCCCGAAACCGCGGGAAGTCCCGCTCGCTCGAGCTGTACTGTGGTGTGATCTATCTTGAATTCCTGGGCCGCTTTCTCCTGAATGGCACGCAGCAACCGCTCGCACTGATCGAGGTGCATATCGGGAATGCGCGCGTGCAGGCTCAGCGCATTGTGTCCGCCGCCGAGCGACCAGATATGTACATCATGCACCTCCTGCACGCCTTCCACACAGAGGATCGCCCGCGCGACTTCCTCGACGCGCATCTCCCGCGGACGCCCTTCTAGAAGAATGTGCGCGGACTCGCGCAGAATGCCGATGCTGGACCACAGCACCAGCAGGCCAATAGCGATTCCGAGGAGCGGGTCGATCCATAGCGCGCCGGTGATGCGAATGGCGATAGCGCCAGCAATGATGGCGATGTTCGAGAGGGCGTCGCCGAAATTGTGAACCAGAATGCTGCGCAGGTTTAAGTCCTTGTGGCCGCGCACGAGAGCGAGCGTGATCCCGCCGTTGACGGCTAGCGCGGCGAGCGACGTCCAGATCATCCAGCTTTCGACGACGCGGATGGGAGAACGGAAGCGCTCGAAGGCCTCGTAGCCGAGCCAGAGCGAGAGCAGGACGAGCAAAATGGCGTTTGTGAAGGCGGCGAGAATGCCTGCGCGATGATAGCCGTAGGTTTTTTCGCTGTCGGCAGGGCGTTCGGCCCAACGCATGGCCAGCCAGGAGATCCCCAGGGCGGGAACGTCAGAAAGATTGTGGACTGCGTCATTTAGTAGGGCAACGGACCTGCCGAGGATGCCGCCGAAGATTTCCGCAACCACCAGGCCGAGCGTAGCGACCATAGCCCAGCCGAGAACCGAAGGACGCAACGGCGGGTGTTCGTGACCGTGGTGATTGTGCGAATGCGGGTGGTGCACGTGGCCGTCGTGGTGGCCGCGTTCGGGATCGCCGTCGCTTGCGCGGTCGTCGGAATGGTCGTGCATCTGGTCCATCGAGTTTATTTTACCCACGTTGGACACCTTGCGCAGCCTTTGGGTAAAGCCTGGAAAGCCCGCGGACTGGAGTGCCTGCGCTACCAGTGGGAAGTTTGACACGTCCCCGGAGCGAATTCATTGACGCATTTCCCGGCGGCTGCCAACATCGAACTAGCTTCCCATTCCGCTTGTTTGGCGGCGGGAATGGCCTAGGCACAGGAATGTGCGCTGAGGGACATGACGGCTCCCATCGCAAAACTAAGTTTCTGGGGTGTTCGCGGATCGACCCCGACGGTGGACCCTGCCACCTGGCGGTACGGCGGAAACACGCCCTGCCTCGAGCTGATCGCGCCGGACGGCACACAATTCATTCTGGATTGCGGGACCGGCCTCCGGATGCTCGGCAGCCGCTGGGGAACGCCGAATAGCGGCGGAAATCCCGAGACACACATTTTTGTGACGCATTACCACTGGGATCATATTCAGGGGATTCCTTTTTTTGCGCCGCTCTATGCCGAGAACAACGAATTTCATTTTTATAGTTTCCGATCGAAATTTTTGGGGCGCGACAGTCTGAAGCAAGTGTTCGAGGCGCAGATGGCGCTGCCGTATTTTCCGGTGGACATGTCCGCCATGAACGCGAAGAGAAAGTTCAAGGAAGTGCAAGGCGGAGATTCGTTCACGATTGGCGAAAACAAAATCACGACGAGGTGGCTGAATCATCCGCAAGGCTGCCTTGGGTTTCGCATCGAGACGCCGGCCGGAACGGTGGCCTACGCCACGGACAACGAGCCGGGGGACCCGAAGCTGGATGAGAGCTTGCGGGAGCTGGCGCAGGGCGCGGACATTTTGATAAATGACGCGCAGTTCACGCCGGACCAGTTGAAGACGACGCGCAAGGGCTGGGGGCATTCGTCGTGGAAGGAAGGCGTAAAGCTGGCTCGCGAAGTTGGCGCGAAGACGCTGGTGCTGTTTCATCACGATCCCGATTCGACGGACCGCACGGTGGATTCGCTTTTGCGGCAGGCGCGGGAAGAGTTTGATTCCGTGTTTGCGGCGAGCGAAGGCATGGTGATTAAACTCGGGGGGACCGGAGACGATGTGCAAGCGCACATGCCGGGAGCGCGGACGTCCCTGCGGCGAGAGGCTCAGTTCCGCGCCAAGGTTTCGGGAGTGACAGAAGAAGGAAAAGAGTTTCAGGAAGAGACGGTGGTGCGGGACATTTCCTTGCAAGGCGCGCTGATTTCGCTGCAGAACTTGCCGCAGCTGCAATCGGAACTGCAAGTGACGATGGAGACGCCTGGCGAGGACGGTCTGCAGTCGTCGATGCTGCTAAAGGGGTATGTCGTGCGCATTGACGCGGGGGCGGAGAAGGGGCAAATCGCGGTAGGCGTGGTTTTTACGGATTAGGTTTTCTTCAATACAAAATAAGCTCCCGACCGAAGCTGTCTTCGGAGGTTTCCGTGCTTGTTTTTTGGACAGCTTCGTATCCGGCGATGACTCTCCCAGGATTGCCGCCGTCCTGAAAGCGCCCGACAAAGGACACGTAAGAGCCGCTCTCCTTGACAACTTAGGAGAGGAGGCTTTAGACTCCTAATCATCTTAGGAGGAAACGTGACAGGCCAAGCACAGCTTCTTCCGGATGCTCTCGATCGCCTCACTCCTAAGGCTGTTTCTCTCGGTCCGCTTCACGGTTACGGCATTCTGTTGCGCTTCGAGCAGATTTCGCTTCGCGCTCTGCTCATCGAACATTGTGCGCTTTATCCAACTCTCTTTCGGCTTGTACGCCAGGGACTCCTGAAGGCAAGTTTGGGGGAGTCCGACAACAATCGTCGCCGGGAGTTTTACGAGTTCACCTCGGAGGGCCGGAAGCGTCTTCGGCAAGAGGCTGGCGATTGGAATCGCCCGGTCGCTGCCGTGACTTCTATCCCCGGCACTCAGCCGGAGGGAGCATGAAATTTCTGACCTCGCTTCGTTCCCTCTGTTCGGCCCTTCTTCCCAGCAAACATATTGATGCTGAGATGGACGAAGAGATGCGCTTGCACATCCATAACCGCGCGGGAGATCTGGAACGTTCTGGACTCTCCCGCCGGGAAGCCGAGCGACGCGCGCGGATCGAATTCGGCGGTCTGGAGCGTTTCAAAGAAGAAGTCCGCGAGACAAGGTGGGAGACTCACGTGGAAAACCTGTTTCGGGATTTTAGCTATGCGGTGCGGAGTCTTCGAAAGGACCGGCGATTTGCGTTTGTGGCGGTGTTTGCCCTTGCGCTGGGGATTGGCGCGAGCACCGTGGTTTTCAGTGTTTTTTACAACTTGTTGTTCAACGCGTTTGCAGCGAAGGATGCGGGGAGGATGGTGGTGCCGGTGGTGCAGGATGCGGCGACGCCGGACGAGACTGGTTCTTTATATGTTCAATGGGCCGACCTGAAGTATTTGCGGGAGCACAATCAGGTTTTTGAGGACATGGTTGGGTACTACGGCGCAACTTCGCTGGTGCAGTACGGCGCACGGACGTTTCAGCTTAACAATGGCCGCGTGACTGCCAATGCGTTTGATTCTTACGGCGTACCCGCGGCAGCGGGTCGCACGATTGTTTCAGAAGATGGAAAGCAGGGAGCGCCACCAGTTTTTGTGATGAGTCACAGGACATGGAAGAGCGAGTTCGCCGAAGACGTGGGGATCATGGGAAGGAGCTTCGTGATTGATGGTGAGCCGCGAACGCTCGTAGGGGTGATGCCGGAGCGGTTCCATGGTTTTGGAGTGGGAAGGGAAATTTGGACGCCAGTGAGGTGGACGCCGAGCGCGTTCGAGGAGGAAAACGGACGGAAGTTTGACGTACTGGCGCGGGTGAAGCGCGGGGTGACTTATGCGGCAGCGTCGGCGGAGCTGGATGTGCTCGTCAAGCGGCTGGCGGCGTTGCATCCGGATGCTGGCGACTATCCGAAAAAGTTCAGTGCCCGAGTGATGTCGGCAAACGACTATCTAATGGGGGCTTCCGGAGTAGGCGCGGTTTTTAATTCGAAGATCGATTTGAGGAGCATTCTGTACGATTTACTGGCGGCGGTGTTGGTATTGCTACTGATTGCGTGCAGCAACGTAGCGAATTTGTTGCTTGCGAGGGGGACCACGCGGGAGAGAGAGATTGCCGTGCGGTCGGCGCTAGGCGCTTCGCGCTGGCAGATCATTCGGCAGCTTTTGATGGAGAGCCTGGTGCTGGCGGCGACGGCGTGCGCGGTGGGCAGTGCGCTGGCTTGGATAGCGATGAAGGCAGTAGACGCTACGATTCATCAGAAGGCCTGGCAAAGGATGAGTGGGGAGGCAGTGATCAGTCTGAACGCTCCGGTTTTGTTTTTTGCGGCGGGAATTACCTTGTTGACAACGCTGATTTGCGGACTCGTGCCGGCATTGCGCGCGACGAAACGCGATGTGCAATTACAACTCGTTGGCAGCGGAAAGGGTGGGGGCGGTTTCCGACACGGAAAGGTTCGGGCAGGCCTGGTGGTAATGCAGGTAGCGCTTTCGATTGTCCTGTTGATCGGAGCGGGCTTGATGATGCGGAGCCTCTACTTGCTCACGCATATTGATATGGGCTTCAATCCGAAAAACATTTTGGTGGCTGCATTTGCGCCAGCGCGCAGAGCCGGGCAGACTCCGGACAGAGCAAGGATTGCATCACTGGAGGGCGAGGCTGAATTCCAAAAGGTTGTGGAAAGCTTGAAGACGCTACCGGGAGTGGACGCTGTTGCGGTCAACAACACGATTCCGGGTTACGGACCGTCGCGCGGGCCACAAGTGACTGTGCCTGGAGGAACGCACGTTGAGATGGCTGGGCTGGATGAATGCGATGAGAATTGCGCCGACACGCTCGAGATGCGGATGATCGCGGGTCGCTGGCTTTCGAGAGAGGAGGTGCAAACGAGACAGTTCGTAGCGGTGCTCAATCAACGATTGGCGCACGATCTGTTCGGAGCCGAGAACCCGATAGGCAAACAGCTCCGGGCGTCAGATTTTGACACTTGGAGAACCAACCTTGGTCGAGCGCTTGGAATTACGTATGCGCCGATATCAGGAAATGCTGACTTCCGGATCGTCGGAGTTGTGAGCGATGTAAAGAATTTTGGGCCGCAGCAGCCGGCTGCGCCAATGGCTTTTATTCCACCGATGATCACGGGAGATTTCATTCTGCAGGTGAAAACGAAAGTAGAACCTGGCTCAATGATGCACGCAGTGCAAGAGCGGGTTTGGGCTGTAAACCGCAGTGAAGTGTTTTGGGTGTTCGACCCGCTGGCGGAATTTCTCGAGGAGCATACGTACGCCACCCCTGAATTTGGCGCCACTCTCTCGGGGCCGCTGGCGGGGATTGCGCTCTTGCTGGTAGTGATTGGGGTGTTTAGCGTGATGGCGTATACGGTGTCGCTCAGGACGCAGGAGATTGGAGTGCGGATGGCGCTGGGAGCGCAGCAGCGGGAAATATTGCGGATGGTCCTCTGGAAGGGCATTGCGCTGATTTCCGCGGGGATATGCATCGGGTTGCTCGCGAGTTTTGGGTTGACGCAGTTTTTGGCGAGCCAGATATGGGGAGTTTCGGCTACGGACCCGTGGACATTTGGAGCGGTGGTAGTGCTGGTGGTGACGACGGGGCTCGCGGCTTGTTTTTTGCCTGCGCGACGAGCGGCGAGTGTTGATCCCCTGGTTGCGCTGAGGTACGAGTGAGGTTCGTTGGGAGCCGGAATGGGCAAGCGTAGCAATGATGAGTTGGACGAGGAGATGCGTCTGCACATCCAGAACCGCGCGGACGATCTGGAACGTTCGGGTCTTTCGCGCGGAGAAGCGGAGCGACGAGCGCGGATCGAATTCGGCGGAATGGAACGTTTCAAAGAAGAGGTGCGCGAAACGAGGTGGGTGACTCACTGGGACAGTCTGTTCCGCGATTTTCGGTACGCCTTTCGCAGCCTCCGCAAAGACCGGAGATTCGTGGGCACGGCGGTGTTCGCGATGGCGCTGGGGATTGCGGCGGCAACGGTGGCGTTCAGCGCCTTTTACAATCTTTTATTCAATGCTTTCGCGGCTCGGGGTGCGGGGCGATTGGTGGTTTTGGCGGTGCAAAACGGGGAGGCCAGCGGGCCTCCGGAGTTCAGTTTGGAGCCGCTGGGCGGTTCTTTGGCGGACCTCGACGCGATACGCGCCGGAACCAGCGTTTTCGAGGACATTGTTGGATCGACGCCCGGCAACGAATTGCTGAAGGATGGGAAGGAAAATCACCAGGTTCATGTCGCGCACGTTACAGGCAACGCGTTTGAGTTTTATGGTGTGCCGCCGCTGATGGGGCGCGGGATTATCGCGGGAGATGCCAGGCCGGGGGCTGCGCCAATTGTTGTGATGAACTATAGAACCTGGGTGGCGGAGTTTGCCGCGGACCCTCAGGTTCTCGGCAAGGGTTTTCTTTTGAACGGTGAGCCGCGCACCCTGGTGGGTGTAATGCCGCAGCGATTCCAGGCATATGGCGCGTCGCAACAACTGTGGGTTCCGATCCCGGACGCGCCGAACGCAGCACGAAGCGGGGATGAGCCGTACATCGGCATGCTCATGGCGAGGCTGAAGCCCGGTGTAAGTATTGCGGCGGCGTCGGCGGAGCTGGACGTGGTCGTCAAGGGTCTGGCGAAAAACAAACCCGGGGATTTTCCAAAACATTTCACGGCGCGAGTACAGTCGGCGACGGATTTTTTGATGGGACCGTGGGGAATCGGGAGCGCGGGCGGGCCGGAGACCGAACACTTCGACATCAAGCACATGCTGTACGACCTCCTGGCAGGCGTGATGCTGCTGGTTTTGATTGCGTGCAGCGGCGTTGCGAATTTGCTCTTGGCGCGAGGCGCGGCGCGGGAAAAAGAGATTGCGCTGCGGGCCGCGCTTGGCGCGACGCGCGGGAGACTGGTGCGGCAGCTCCTCGTCGAGAGTGCCGTGCTGGCGACGGGAGCGTGCGCTGCGGGCTGCGTGTTTGCGTATTTCGGATTGAAACTTGTAGCCGCGGCGGTTCCGCACAAGGGACAGGGAGTCGGAGGGGAGGCGGTCATCGGTCTGGATCCGACGGTTCTGTGTTTCCTGCTGGCCATTACGGCACTGACGACGCTTCTTTCTGGACTGGCGCCGGCGGTGCGCTCGGTAGCGCGCGATTTGCAACCGATGCTGGCCGGAAGCGGCAAGGGCACGGGCGGAAGCTTCCGGCATGGGAGATTCCGCGCCGGGTTGGTGGTCACGGAAGTGGCGCTTTCGATGGTGTTGTTGACTGGCGCGGGGCTGATGATTCGGAGCTTCTACGAATTGACGCATATCGACTTGGGATTCAACGAGAAGAACCTTTTCTTTCTCGCGCCGGGGCTTTCGCGTGGGGCCGGGGACGTCGGGAAGTTCCAAGAGGACAATTGGAAAAAGGTTGGTGAGCGATTGAAGTCGCTGCCGGACGTGACTGAAGTAGCGGTGAACAATTCGCTGCCGGGTTATAACGCAGGAAGGCGGTATGAAGCCATTGTGTCCCGCTCGGCGCATTCTGAAAGAGCTGGGTTTGACGGTTGTAGCGAGAACCTGCTGCGAACTCTCGAGATGCAGATGTCCAGTGGAAGGTGGCTCTCGGAAGCCGACGTGGATGACGCCCAGCCGGTCGCTGTCATCAATCAGACGATGGCGACGCATTTTTTTGGAGGTGAAAATCCACTAGGGCGGCAAATCCAGGCGAAGGGATTTGATGAGAAGGTGAAGCCGGCGGGTGACAAATATTTTCAAGTGATCGGAGTGGTGCGGGACATAAAGGATTTTGGGCCGCAAGTGCCGGTGGTTTCGATGGCGTTCATCCCTTACACGATCCGTGGGGGCGGATTATTTTTCTTGAAGACGAGGGGCAACCCGGCGCTTTTGCTGAATGCGGTGCGGCAGGAGGTGTGGGCAGTGGACCGCGATGCAATTTTTTCGCCGCAGACGGGCCCGTACATTGATCTGTTTTACGGGCTGACATACTCGGCGCACGAGTTTGGATTGACGACATTTACCGGCGTGGCGGGGATTGCGCTGCTGCTGGTGGTGATCGGGGTGTTCAGCGTGATGGCGTATACGGTATCGCTCGGGACGCAGGAGATTGGCGTGCGTATGGCGCTGGGGGCGCAGCAGGGGGAGATATTGCGGATGGTGCTGAGGAAGGGATTCGCGCTGCTCGTTGTGGGAATTTCTATCGGGCTGCTGGCAAGTCTTGGGCTGACGCGGTTTTTGAGCAGCCAGATTTGGGGAGTTTCGGCGACGGATCCGTGGACGTTTGGAGCGGTGGCGGCGCTGGTCGTAGGAGTTGGGTTGGCGGCGTGTTATTTGCCGGCTCGGCGCGCAACAGAAGTGGATCCGCTGGTAGCGCTGCGCTCGGAGTAGGGCTCGCCGCGGGACGAGCGACGAGATTCGCGTGGCCGGAGTGCACGGAAACGACCGGCCTTCTGCCGCGCCATTTTCTGGTGTTGGTGACATTTCTCACCCGCCCTTAACGATTCTTTTCGCGCTCTAAGCGTTGCTATCACCCGCACTTTTGGTCTATGCTGCGGCTTCGGAGTGATTGCCGGCGTGGGTTCTCGGGCGCCCGTAGCGTTTGGGAGATGCGCGAAGGCCCGCGGAATCTGAATTCGTGCCTATGGCCTCCGGCTTGGTTCTACGCCGTATCTAAATCTGAGCGTTGGATTGGCACTAACTCCACATTCCATGGGGATCGCACGGAAACTTCGAGCGCTGCAGTGTGGCCTGTTGCTGGCCACAGGTTTTTTCTCTACGCCGGCTCCCGTCTTCGCGGCTACGCGGGAACTGCAGACAGATGCTGCGGCGCCTGTCGTGGTGCAGCCGGGCGCGCCTGGCAAGCCGAGTAGGACGCTGGCCCCTTCGACCAAGGGCGCGCTGCCGCCGCGGTCCGAGGCGGACGTGGAGTTCATGCAGGGGATGATCATGCATCATGCGCAGGCTGTGGAGATGACCGCGCTGATTGTGACGCATACGGAGAATAAGGATTTGCGGTCGCTGGGGGCGCGCATCAGCAGCTCGCAGTCGGACGAGATCAAGTTTATGCAGCGTTGGCTGGCGGCGCGGGGAGAGGCAATTTCGATGGCCATGCCGGGCATGCCGGAGATGGACCGGTCGGGGCAACCGATGGCGCTTATGCCCGGAATGCTCACGCCGGAGCAGATGGAGGCGCTGCGGAAGGCCAAGGGCGCGGAGTTTGACCGATTATTTTTGAAGGGGATGATTCAGCACCACGGCGGCGCGCTGACCATGGTGAAGGAATTGTTCGACACGGCGGGTGCGGGGCAGGACGCCGATCTATTCGACTTCGCGACCGATGCGGATAACACGCAGCGGGCGGAGATCAAGATTATGCAGAGTATGTTAGAGAAAAAACCGGTAGAGGAGAAACGATGATCCGAGTGCCGAGCGTTGCTATTCGTGTGGCGGTGGCCGCGATCTTTTTATGTTCCGGTGGCAGCCGGACGGAGGCGCAGACAGCTGCGCCGCTGACGCCGCCCCAGGCTCAGAAGCCTGCCACGGTAGCGCCCGGGCAGGAACCCGAGAAGGCGCCGGAAGCAGAAGAGAATCCGTTTGCTCCGCAGCCGGCTCCGCCGCTGCCGGCCGGGATGACGGGGGCAGATGTGAATGATCCGCGCTTCAAGCTGACGCCGGGGCTGTATGACGCGGGGGAAGCGTCGATGGGCATCAAGCACCTCGTGCTGGTCAAGAAGCCCGACGCGTTTCAACTCGGATCCGCTGAGGCAGATGATCCAAAGGTCCAGAAGATGATTGCTCAGCTCGGTATAGGCAACAGCTCGAAGATGGCGAAGCCCATGCAGTTGGTCATCGCGCAGCTCGCTTTCGCGAATTCGGACATTGCGTTCCAGGGCAACCACCTTTTCCTGGGGAATTTTTATGGTGTGAATATCTTTGACATCTCCCATCCGGCGAACACCACCTTGCTGACTTCTCTCGTCTGCCCGGGCGGACAGGGTGACGTTTCGGTTTATAAAAACCTGCTGTTCATGTCGGTGGAAATGCCGAATGGACGCTTGGATTGCAGCGCGCAGGGGTTTCCGCCGGAGCCTCCGCCACCTCCTCCGGCTCCCGGTGAAGAAAAAAAGCGCCGCTTGCCGGCAGCGCAAAAGGATCGTTTCCGCGGCGTGAGAATCTTCGACATCTCGGACATCAAGAATCCCAGGCAAGTGGCGGCGGTGCAGACGTGCCGCGGCTCGCACACGCATACTCTTGTGCAAGATCTGAACGACAAGGACAACGTTTATATCTACGTCTCGGGAACATCGTTTGTGCGTCAACCGGAAGAGCTGGCCGGGTGCTCGGGCGAACAGCCGGATAAGGACCCCAATACGGCGCTGTTTCGTATCGACGTGATCAAGGTACCGGTGGCTGCGCCGCAGGACGCGAAGGTGGTGTCGAGTCCTCGCGTGTTTATCGATCCGCGGACGGGTGCGCTGAACGGCCTAAACAACGGCGGCAGCCATGGCAAAGACGAGGAGAAACCGGCGGACACGAACCAGTGTCATGACATTACGGTGTACTCAGCGATCGGGTTGGCGGCAGGCGCGTGCTCCGGAAATGGAATTATTCTCGACGTCAAGGACCCCGTACATCCGAAGCGGTTGGATGCGGTGAACGACCCGAACTACTCCTATTGGCACTCGGCTTCGTTCTCGAATGACGGAACCAAAGTCGTGTTCACAGACGAATGGGGGGGTGGGCTCGGAGCACGGTGCCGTCCGAACGACCCCATGAAGTGGGGCGCGGATGCGCTCTTCAACCTGAAGGACGACAAGTTGACGTTCGCGAGTTATTACAAGTTGCCGGCCGCGCAGGGCGACACGGAGAACTGCGTGGCGCACAACGGGTCGCTGGTCCCGGTTCCCGGGCGCGATATCGAAGTGCAGGCTTGGTACCAGGGCGGCATCTCCGTTGTTGACTTCACCGACATAGCCCATCCATTCGAGATCGCATACTTCGACCGCGGGCCGATTGACCCGAAGATGCTGGTGCTGGGCGGTGACTGGTCCGCTTACTGGTACAACGGAAGTATTTACGGCTCGGAGATTGCGCGCGGGCTGGACGTTTTTGAACTGACGCCGACCAAGTTTCTGACCCAGAACGAAATCGACGCGGCGAAATCGGTTCGTGTCGCCGAGCTGAATGTGCAGAATCAGCAGAAAATCGAGTGGCCGGCGAAGCTGATCGTGGCGAAGGCGTATCTGGACCAACTGGAGCGGTCCGAGGCTTTGCCTGGCGACCAGATCGCAGCTCTCCGAGCGGCGATGAGCAGGAACAAGCTTGGCAAGTTGAAGGGCCTGGCACCGTCCGTCGAAAGGAGCGCCGCATCCGCGAAAAGTCCGGCGGACTCGATGCGGTTGCACGCTTTGGCAGATATCCTGAAGCACCCGTCAGCATGACCGCCGGAAGAATCGTTTTCTCAAAGGGTCCGGAGGACCGCTGTTCGGCTGCGGCGCGGATGAAGGACCCCGATCGTTCGCGACCGGCCAGGTGACCGAAGCAGAGGTTTTGCCAAAGCCGGTTCATTCCTCGCGCAGCAGTATCGCGGGATCGATCGATAGCGCGCGTTGCGCGGGAATCCACGTAGCAACCAGCCCCAGCAGGGACATCGACAAGACAACGCCTGCCAAGACGAGAGGATCGCGGGGAGTTGCCTGATACACGATAGAAGCCAGAACGCGGCTCGCCAGAATTCCTAGCAGCAATCCGGCCGCAGATCCGAACGCCAGCAGCTTGATGGCTCGTCCGAGCGCCGCCTGCAATACTTCCTTACGCCGCGCGCCAAGGGCCATCCGGATTCCCAATTCTCGCAGCCTCCTGCTGACCGAGTACGCCGCCATTCCAAAAATCCCGGTAATCGAGAGGATGGCGCCGAGTGCGCCGAGCACTCCCAGTGCTACGGTGGCTAAACGTGAGCCGAACAGAACGCGATCCAGCGCCTCGGGCCACGTTTGGAGGAAAACGGGCAACCCCGCATCGAGTTCTCGCAGCCTGCTCCGGACGGCCGCGGCCAGTTGCTCGGGATTGCGCTCTGAGCGCACCAGGAGATAGCTTGCACTCGAAGGCGCCTGCAGGATGGGCAAAAACATCGCTGACTGCGAATCTTCCGTGAGGCTCGTGTATTTTCCGTCCTTTACGATGCCCACGACTTGAATGCGCGTTCCATTCCACGTCTTATAGTACCGGCCGAGCGCATTCGCCCTCGCCCCGAATACTTCGCGCGCGAATGCCTGGTTGATCACCGCGACGAGCGGTGCATTTTTGTCGTCATGCCAGGTGAGCGTCCTCCCGGCCAGGACAGGCATTTCGGCCACAGCAAAAAATTCGGGAGAGATCTGGAACCTCAGGGAAGAGGCAGCAACATTGGAAGGCAGCAGATCGGACGTCTCGTCGGTATACACGGACGACCTCGAGAGGCGCCCGCAACTCGACAACGGAGCGCAATTCGTCAAAGCTACCGAAGCAACGCCAGGAATCGTCTCTATCGATTCGAGCATGCGCTTTTGCATGGCGGGCACGGCTAGATCGGAGTACCCCGCCATATCCAGATCCGTGTCTAGAAGCAGAACGTTCGCGGGTTCAAAACCGAAATCGCTCCGCAGCGAGCGCAGCAACCCGCGCACGGCTACCATCGAAGAGGTGACCAGCACGGCGCAAATCGCAATTTGCACGGCCAGCAACACCTCCCGTAAGGTGATGCGGCGCCCGAGCTTGGCCAGCGAGCCCGACTTTATGAGTTCGTAGGGATCGGTGTGCAAAACCTGCCTGACGGGCACCGCCCCGAAGAGGATGCCGCTCACGAAGGCCAGAAGCACCGAGACGGCGTAGACATTTGCGTCCGGATTTACAGGCACATTGGTGGGAAGCTGTGGGAAGGGGTTCCACGCGCTGAGCCGGCGTAAGAGCATCGCGCCGCCCCAAATTCCGAAGGCGCCTCCGGCCAGTGAAATCAGAAGAGCCTCGGTGAAGAGCTGGCGCAGAATGCGAAAGCGACTGGATCCGAGAGCGAGTCGCAAGGCGACTTCCCGGGAGCGATCGGCGGCGCGGGCGGCGAAGAGGCTGCCCAAGTTGGCGCAGGCGGCCAGCAGAATTAACCCCGCGAGCAGCATCAAAGCCGCAACGAAGCCGCGCAGGGGCCGCTCAAACGTCTCGCCATAGAGACCCGCGCGGGACAGTGAGATATTCATCTTGCCGTTGTCCTTGGGATACGTCGTCTGGAGATAGGCGCCAATGGAATTGAGATCGGCCGAGGCTTCGGCCGGAGTCACGCCTGTTTTCAGATGTCCGATGGTCTCGAAAATCCAGCGGCCACGGCGCGTGTGCAAGGAATCCTCGTCCTCGAGGCTGACGATGGGCACAAAGAAATCGGGGGAGAGCAACAAAAAGGTCCCTTGAAACTGCGGGGGAGCTACACCGACGATCGTGAATGGACGCTTGTTCACTTCTACGGTACGGCCTACGGCACCGGGATCATCCTGAAAATGACTGTGCCAGTACCCGTAGCTGAGCACGATGTATGTGGCGCTGCGGGCGCCGTGCTCGTCGGAGGAATGGAAGAAACGGCCAAGATACGGCTGAATGCGCAATACGTCGAAATAGTTTCCGGTCACTTCATAGAGCCAGACGCGGGACGGGTTTCGACCAGTGTCCAAGCCCACCCGGGTCATGTGATACGCGGCCAAACCATCGAAGCTGCTATTCTGATCGCGCAGATCCAGATAATTGGGATACGACTGCGCGCCTTTGCTGCCTTCGCCAAACTGAAGTCCATAGAGGCTCTCCGGCTGCGGCACGTTCAGCGGCCGGATCAAGCAGGCATTCAGAGCGCTGAAGACCACCGTGTTTGCGCCAATGGCCAATGCCAGCGTCACAACGGCCGTAGCCGTAAAGATGGGAGACTTGCGCAGCAGACGGAGGGCAAAGCGGGCATCTCGCGCCAAATTCTCGATCCATAGAAGTCCTCGCTCGGCTCGGTAATCCTCTTTCATCGGCTCCACCCCGCCAAACTTCAGCATGGCCTGGCGCCTAGCTTCGACGGGCGGCAAACCTCGACGAAGGTTTTCGCCGGTTTGCAGAGCGATGTGCTCGGCAATCTCCTCTCGCAAGCGCTCTTCTTCGTCGCGCCGGGCCGCCGAGTGGAAGAGCCGCGTGAAAAACCGCCTAAGAGATTTCATGACAATTCCTCCGGCTTCAGCCCAAAGAAACGCTCGATGATCGCTGCCGTTTGTTGCCAGTCCTGGGTTCCGGTCTGCAATTGCATTCGCCCGCCCCTGGTCAATCCATAGAAGCGCGCCCGGCGATTATTCCCAGAGAAACGCCCCATTCGGAGGGCGATCAAGCCCTCTTGCTCGAGTCCCAGCCGCATGGGGGACAGAGTTCCTTGATCCAAGCGGTCCCAGAACATCGAGAGTCTTTAAGACCACCAAGGCCAGCGTTCCCTCGGAAGAGGCCTGATTTTTGGTCCATGGGACCGCCATGTGGGTTTCCAACAGGGAGAATGGCACAGTTCCTTTGGGAAAACAACAGGTAAATTGCGAGCCCTGGCGCTGTACGTGCCGCACCTCTGGAATCGGGAAGACCCTTTCTCTGGGCAAACGGCGAGCGGGACCGCGGGCGCAGAGGCAGCTTGTAAACCCTTGTGACGAGGTTGCTTGAAAAGAGACCGGCAACAGCGCACTGCGTTACAATCTTGGCCCTATGACCACGCCTCGTCCGCGAACGGCAAATTTTGTTCCTCTAAGCGCGCTCGATAAAAGAAAGCCCTCGAAGGTGGCGCTGATCCGCGGATTGGTGCGGCAGGCGCCGTTTGTTGCGAAGAACTTCCGGCTTTACTTCCGAAATGGATGGCGGCGGCACGCTTTGCGAACGAATGTGGTGGCGCCGTATGCGGTGACGTTTTATGTGACGCACAAGTGCAACTTGGCTTGCTCGTATTGCACGCAGAAGGAGCCGGACGTTTTCAGCGAAGAGCTAAATACCGGAGAAACGATCCGGTTGCTGAAGAAGATCCGCAAAGAGACGGATTCGATTGTGATTACGGGGGGAGAGCCGACACTGCGGGCGGACATCGAGGAACTGGTGCACGCGGCGCGGTTTCATTCCAGGTTCCGGTCGGTAATGCTGATTACGAATGGAACTTTGCTGGATCGCAAGCCGGGGATTCTCGGCGGAGTGACGGGGCTGGTGGTGAGCCTGGATGCTCTGGCGGCTGATCCGTCGAATGCGCTTTCGAAGCCGGCTGCGCTGCCGAAGGTTTTGCAGAATCTGACGATGGCGAAGGAAGTTTTGGGCAGCCCGCAGCGGATCACGATCAGCACCGTGATCGAGGAATGGAACATCGGGGAAGTGGAGAAATTGCTGGATTGGTGCGGCGCGGAAGGGTTTGTGTTTGCGGCGCAATCGGCACAGATGGAGAAGATGCCCAATCTGGAGCTGCTCGAAAATCCGAAGTATCAGGCGCTGGTGGATAAGATTATTGAGAGGCGCCGCCGGGGGACGCAGCCGATCAACGGGACTCCCCGGACGATTGAAACGTTGCTGCGATTTCGCGATTTCCAGTGCTATCCGACGATGTTTCCGCGAGTGTATCCGAATGGAGATGTGTTTTACCCGTGCGAGCCGCTTCGGAAGGTGGCGGGAAATTTGTTGCGGCACGGATCGCTCGCGAAAATATTTTCGCGGGGCCGTGAGATGTATGGGGATATCCCGCCTTGCCAGGGGATCTGCTATTTGTTTGGGAATGTTCTGTCGCACTATTACGTGAATGATTTTTGGGGGTTGGCGGGAGATTTCATCCAGTAATTTCTGAGCCAAACAACATGGAAGATTTGACGTAAGAAAACGCCGAGGCGCGAGCGCCAGGGCGAACCCAGCGCGGGGCTGTGTGCATCCGACGCTTATTCCGCGCTTCAGGCCTTTCTCGCGCGGAGGATGTGGCCGCCTCTCTCGGGCCGGGGAGTTGGCAAGGTTGGGATATACCGGGCGGCGATTTGCGGCGGGCCGAGGTCTTCGACTTCCGTAAAACCGAGCGAGAGCAATTTCCCCTTCAACTTGTCTGCTTCAAAATAGCTAACCCAGGATTCGCCAAGGGATTCGACGCGGGAGGCGCGGCGGTCGTGGTACGCGCGCGCCTCCGCGGAAAGTGTGTGCGGAGGGTCACTGTAATCGAAGACCACATGCGCTCCGCCCGTCAGGCTGGCGATGAAGGCCAGCGTAGACCAGATGGCCTCTTCGGTGAGGTAAGGAACGACTCCTAGCCAGGTGAAGAACGTCTGTTGCGCGGAATCGAAGCCCACGGCGGCCAGGCCTTCGGGAAGGGTTTGGCGCTCGAAGTCGATGGGCGCGAAGGTCAACGACGGCGGAATGGGGATTGCGGCATGGGCCAGGCGTTCGCGTTTCCAGCTTTGGGTCGCGGGATGATCGACCTCGAAAATACGGAGGCGATCGCCGAACGGACTGCGGTAGGCGTAGGTGTCGAGGCCAGCCCCCAGGATGACGAGTTGGCGAACGCCCTGCTGGATGGCGGCGGCCAAACTATCCTCGGCGAAGCGTGTTCGGGCGGCGATGAAAAGGCGCATGGCGAGGCTGGACGGGCGCGCTTCGGCTTCGCGAGCGACGGACTCGGCGTCCGGGCCAAGAATGCCCAGGGCCAGAGGATCGGAGAAGATACGGCCTTGTTCGAGGATTTGATGGGCAGCGCGATGTGCGGCGGCGGCCCATGCGGTGCGGCTTGGCTGGCCTGATTGCATGGCCAAATTTTAGCAAAGAGAACAGAGAGTTGTTGATGCGGAAGGAACCCTAGTTCAGGTCGGAGATTTTTTTGTCGAGGTGGGCGAGAGCGGCTTCAAGAGACTTGCGATGATTGGGATTCGTTGCGGATTCCAGATCATGCGCGATCCTGATCCGCGACAGCTGCAAATCCTTTCGTTCTTGCTCGCGCTGAAGCTGTTCGGGACTTTTCGTTTTATTGCCGTAGTGGCCCTTGGGTGCCTGGCCGGATTCGACCTGCGCTTCCACGTCCTTGCTTTCCCATCCTCGCGCCATGCGTATAGTTTGCCACATTCTCCAGCAGGCGCGCGCGTTTATGAGAAGAAAGTTTGAGGGGGTGCTTTGTCCAGGCGTGCCGGCCAGAAACGACAGGGCTACAGTCCAACCGGCGCTCGATAGATGATTTTGCCGGCGCGCAGCGTGTACTTTACAGAGGCCAAGGCGGAGATGTTCACGGCAGGGTCTTTCCGAAAGACGGCGAGATCGGCCTCGAGGCCTCGGGCGACGCGTCCGACTTTTTCGGTGTCTCCGAAACGCCGGGCGGGAGCGGTTGTCAAGGATGCAAGAATCTGGGGGAAGCTCATTCCCGCCTGGGCCATCAAGGCGTACTCTTCGCTGGGGTCGTATTCGACGGCGCCAAGGTCGGTGCCGAAGAGGACTTCGCCGCCAGCTGCTAGCCATGCGCGCAACTGGGCAACTTCCATGTTGGTGATTTGCTCCTGCACGGAAAGCCGATCGTGGCGCATGTAATATTTCCAGAGAGTGAGAGTCGGCGTGAGCGCCACGCGATGGTCCTTCATTGCGGCGAGGAGCGTTTCGTCCCACGGGCCGGAATGGGGCGTGGTGTGGGCGATGATATCGACGCCTCCGCGAACCGCGGTGAGGATATCGGCGGCGTTGTTGGGGTGAACGAAGACAGGTTTGCCGGCGCGATGCGCTTCATCAGCGGCGGCGCGGATGGCGCCCTCGGTGAGCGGAGTGCTGCGCGGGGCAGAGGCGAAGAGTTTTATACCGTCGACGCCAGCGTCGAGAAGTCTTATGGCAGCGGCGGCGGCTCCGGCGGCATCGGCGATCTCGGGAGCGGGCAATTTCATAACGCCCATCATGCCGAGAACCTGATCCGAGGGCAGACCGCCGACAGGAACGAGGCCCTCGCCGGTCGAACGAATTCTTGGCCCCAGGATCTCGCCGGAGTCGATGCGATCGCGAAGGCGGCGCGTGTTTTCCCAGAGCGAGCCGATGTCGAATACGGTAGTGAAGCCGAAGCGAGTGAGCATGTCCTGAAGCTGGCGGGCGAGCTCGGGCGCCGGGATTTTGGCTGCATCGGCCCACTTCCGTTCGAAAAAGTGGACGTGGCTGTTGCAAAGGCCGGCGGTGATCGTGAGGCCGAAACAATCGAGGACCTGGGCGGTTTCAGGGAACTGCAGCTGCGCCCGTTGGCCGACAGAAACGATTTTTTCGCCCTGCATTAGAACGACGCCGTCGCGGATGGGCTCTTCCGTTGGACTGATATGGATCGTGGCGCCCACTAGCGCAGAATATTCGCTTGTGAGGATTGGTGAATTGTTCAAAGGCTGGTCTCCTCGGCGGCGGGCCAGTCGTACATTTTAGCTTAGCGGATGGCTAGGCGCTGGCGGAGCGGCTTCTCGGCAATATGGGCAGCGGAGAGTGCATCACGCTTCCAAGCGTGTTCTCGGCAACATGAGCGAGGTGTTCGGCAAAAACGCCTTGATAGAAGAATTCGGCGGAATGATCGAGCCACCGAATTTCTAGGATCCAGCGGTCCTTGTGTTGCACGGCCTCGAGAGACTTGATTTCCGCGGCAGGAATGACGAGCAGCGGCTTGAAGTTCCTATCGAGCGCCCAGATGCGCTCCGCGCCAACAAAAAGTTGGACAGGAACCGGGGCGGCGCTGGCCGGCTGATATTTTCCGCCGTTTACGATGACGAGTGTGTCGAGCTCGCGGGCCTTGTCGTCAGAAAGGTTATGCGGCTTGGCAGGGGGAAGCAGGATGGCGGCCATAAACATTCCAAGTCCCAGGATGGCGGCAAGCCAGCTATTCCAAAGACCGAGGGGCAGCACGACAAGAGCCGCGCCCGCGAATCCAAGAAAAACGCGGAAGGCCATCCAGGATTGGGCGTTGCGGCGGATGCGGAGAAGCTTGGGAATCAGAAGAACGAGCGCGAACAAAGCGCCAATGAGGAAGTTGCGGAAACGCGCAGCGGTCGCTTCGTAGGGAGATGCCGCAGTGGCTGGGGCCGTGCTCATCTTACTTCCTTATCCAATGTACTTACTTAGAGTACGCGGCGCGGCTCAAGGTTTCAACGAATCTATCTCGCGCATGCGGGCAAAGGCGCGGCGGACGTGGGGAATGGTGATGGAGCCGCCGACGATCAATGCCACGTTCAAGGCGTCGATGACTTCTTCGCGCTTCCAGCCCTCTTCGCCGCAGCGAACCAGGTGATAGGTGATGCAATCGTCGCAGCGGAGGACGGCGGAGGCGACCAGTCCCAGGAGCTCCTTCGATTTCGTGCCGAGGGCGCCGGGCTCATACGCCTGATTGTCGAGGGCGAAGAAGCGCTTTATGCCGAGATGGCCGCAGTTGAGAATTTCCTCGTTTACATCGGCACGAAACTTCTGAAAATCGTCGAGGCGGTCCGCCATGATTCCTCCGCAAGTGGAGCAATTAGTATGGACTAAATCGGGCTAGTTCGGCAGGACGCGGCCGGGGCGTGCGCCGGTGGCTTTGCCGGCGTCCCAGACGAGCAGGCCGTTGACGAAGACTTTTTCGATGCCGGAAGGAAGCTCGAAGGGTTTCTGGAAGGTCGAGCGGTCGATGACGGTGGCAGGATTGAAGAGGACGAGATCGGCGAAAGCGCCTTCGCGAAGGACTCCACGATCTTTCCAGCCGAGCCGCTGGGCCGGGAGCGAGGTCATTTTGTGCACGGCTTCGGGAAGCGAGAGCCATTTTTTCTCGCGGACGTAAAGGCCGAGCACGCGCGGAAACGTGCCGGCGCCCCTCGGATGACGAGAGCCGATGCCGCCGTCGCTGGCGACCATTACCCATGGCTGCTGATAAAAGGCCTGAATATCGCGCTCGACCATGGATTGACCGATGACTTCGGCTTCCGTGTTCGCGGCATCGCCTTCCCGGATGATGCGGATGAACATCTCGACGGGAGAGATGCCGCGCTGCGTGGCGAGCTCCTCGATGGTGCGGTTTTCGTAGGAAGCGTTCGGCGCGAATTCGACGATCGTTACATGCGAAGGTCCTCCAACATCGGACAGCGCTTTCGCGACGCTCTTGGGGTCCTCGTATTGCTTATCGGGCACGAGGACTTTGATGTTCGAGTGCCACGCGTCGTAGGGATAGCAATCGGCGAGAAAATCGAGACCCCGGAGTCGGGCCGCCTCGATGACGCGAATGTATGGCTGGGCCTTTCCCCAGACGCTGACGGTGCCAAGCTTGATGTGGGAGTGCTCGACGGGAATGTGCGCCCGCTCGCCGATGGCGATCTCTTCGTCCAGGGCCTGGAAGGAAAGATCGGCTTCATCACGAATGTGCGTCATGTAAAAGCCGTGGAGCTTTGCGGCAGCGCTTGCGAGAGCGACAACCTCGTCCGTGGTGCTGTAGGTGCCCATGTCGTATTCAAGGCCGCTGGAGAGGCCGATGGCTCCCTCGTGCATGGCTTGACCCACAAGCTGTGACATTTTCTCGATCTCGGCCGGGGTTGAGGCGCGCCGGAAGTCCTTGCCGAGAACTTGTTCGCGAACGGTGGCGTGGCCGACGAGGACAGCGAGATTCAGCGAGGCGGGATTCCTGCGCCGGGTATCAAGCCAGGCTCCCAAGGGCCAGGGTGAATCGCCGTCAGGACCGAGAATGACCGTGGTGATGCCTTGCGCGATTTGCGTTTCGGCGAGCGGATCTTTTTCAAGGCCCTCCGTGGCGTGATTGTGAATGTCGATGAAGCCGGGAGCGAGGACGAGGCCCTTGGCGTCGATGGTCTGCTCGCCTTTTTTTGGCTTGAATTCGCCGATGGTGACGATGCGGTCGTCCGAGATGCGGACATTGGCTTTTCGCAACGGCCCGCCGGTGCCGTCAGCCACCTGGGCATTGATAATCACGATTGTTGCCGATTTTTCCTGCGGGCGGGCCAAAACACAGTTCGGAGCCAAGGCGAAAAACAAAAGGGTGGGCGATAGCCAGGTGGTGCGAAACATCGGTACTCCTTGAAGGAACGGCAAAGCGCTGCGTTCTCCCTCTCACCTATATACCAACGAGGAGCGAAGATGGAAGAGGAACGCTTGTGAACTCGCTAGTCGGCGACAGCGGCGAGAGCTTTCTCTGCGAGCTCCTTTGCGCTGGGCTTGCCAGCCAGAATAAGATTTGCCCATTCGGCGCCGACTTGCGACAGGCGCACAGCCTCGCTCGTAAGAGATTCCGGTCCGCCAGAATCGTTGCCGCCAAAATAGATGCGGTCCATGGGATGAGCGGCTGCGATGCGATTTTTTGTGTATTGGCCGGGCGTGGACATGAACATGGGATGGCCGCGGCGGTAGATGCGGACTTCGATGGGATCAACGTTGAATTCCGGGAGAACCCTCTGGAAGTCCGTGAGAACGCGGGCGGCGAGCGTCTTGCAATCGGCTTCCTCGAGAAGGGTGGAGCGGAATTCTTCACGAAGCGGCGTGTAGAAGGAGAGGATGTTGTTTTTTTGTTTGTAGCCAGGATTGTTGCGGACGGTCCAATCGGCGACGATGAAGTCAGTAAAGGAATTGCCGGGGCACCAATTGTCGTACCCACGATTGTAGACGGGCTTGTCGAAGATGAGATTGACGACCGGATAGGGAGCATAGCGCGTGCGGCGCATGGCGGTTCTCTGTTCGGCCGGCAAGCCTTCTACGATGCGCGAAGTGATGTGTTTGGGCGTGCACATCAAAACAGCTTTCGCTGCCACAGTAGCGAGCTTTCCTTCGCGGAAATAGGTGACGTCGACAGCATCTTTTTTCTGGACGACGCCGACCACTGCCGCCTCGCCGAGCATGCGTTCCTTGTATTTTGGCTGGAGGATTTCCACGAGCTTGTGCGTGATGCAGCCGAGGCCGCCGGGCAGAATGGCGCGTTTGCCGTCGCCGCCGGTGAAAATGTCCCTGGCGTTGTAGAGACCGATGAACGCCGACGTATCCGGCGCAGTGGCGCCCCAATTCGAAGGGCCGAAAATATCCCACCATTGCTGTACTTCGGGAGTGTAAGCCCCGGTGAATTGCGAGAAAGGAAGAGCGTCGAGCTCAGCCATGCGCTCATTAATTTTCATTTTCAAAACGTCTTCGCGGAATTTCAGGAAGCTGGCGACGACTTCTTTGGAGTAAGGAAGCTGCGTAATTCCCGTCTTCCATGTGTCGGGGACGTAGGTTTTGTTGACGAGCGTGGGATCGGGCATGTTGACCATGGGGAGTTTCAGGCCGATTTCCGACGCGAGCACATCGCCTTCGTCGCCGCGATACGCGTAGGCGGAGCCGGTGGCGAAAGGCTGGCCGTCGAATTCCTCCTGATAGGCGTTGCCGCCGAAATGGTCCTCTTTTTCCAGCAGCAGCCAATCTTTTCCGCGAAGAAAATACGCTGCGGAAAGGCCCGCGACGCCGCCGCCGACGATCACCACGTCGGCTTTTAGATTGGCAGCCGGCAGGTCGAAATGATGGCCATCGCGGACCTGGTGGCAAATTTCGAAATGTTCGCCATCGACGCGCGGCGAGTCCGAAGGCTTCCGATCGGCGGATCCGGAATTCGTGGGCCTCGAATCCGGCGAGGCGATCAAAGCCGCATCCACGGGACAGCCCGACGCGACCGATCCGGCAACAACGAACCTTATGAATTCACGGCGCGAGTGCGACATTGGTCCTCCCAGGGGCCTCAGGGTCTTTGAAGCAGCTGCTTTGCTTCCGCACCGATGCTGCGCATACGAATGCGATACCAGATGACGATGAGCGCAACGGAAACGGCAAAAATCAGTGTGGAGACGGCGTTGATTTCCGGCGTGATGCCCCGGCGGAGGCGTCCCCAGATTTCGAGCGGGAGGGTGTTGTCGCGGCCGATGAGAAAGAAAGTTACGGCGATCTCGTCCATCGAAAGAGTGAAAATGAGCAGGCCGGCGGCAACAAGCGAGAGCTTGAGATTCGGGAGCGTGATGCGCCAGAACGTTTGCCAGGGAGTGGCCCCGAGATCGAGCGAGGCTTCTTCCTGTGCACGGTCGGTTTTCTGAAGGCCGGCGAAGAGCTCCGTGGTGGCGACAGAAATGAGGGCGGTGCCGTGGCCGAGCAAAACCGTCAGCAGACTGAGGTGCAAACCGGAAAGTACAACGAGCATCAGCAGCGAAAGGCCTGTGATGATGCCGGGAAGAATCAGTGGAAGAAGAACGAGCCGGCGAAAGAGCGCTTTGCCGGGAAAGCTGGCGCGATCGAGTGCGAGAGCCGCGAGCAGGCCCAGCGTGAGAGAAAGCGCGACGGCGCCGCCGGCGACGAGAAGGCTATTAAGCACGGAATCCCAGATGGGTTCATCGGCGAAGAGCTGGCGATACCAATCGAGCGTAAGGTGCAGCGGAGGAAAGCCGCCGACACCGTCGCGATTGAAGGAATAGAGGATGAGCACGGCGAGCGGCAGATAGATGAATGCGAAAACAAGCGCGGCATAAATCGCGAGCAAGGGAGAGCGGCGGGTTGGAGAGTGGCGGCTCATTTGATCATTTGAAGGACCAGCGCTTTTCGAGCCGTTGTGTGAAGAAAAGCAGCGAGAGAGTGAGAAGCAGGATCGAGACGGAAATCGCGGCACCGAGCGGCCAGTCGTAGACGGCGCCGAAAAGAGTTTGCACGATGTTGGCGATCATGGTGCCGGAAGAGCCTCCGACGAGAAGCGGCGCGAGAAAATCGCCGAGAGAGAGAACGAACGCGAAAGTGGCTCCAGCGAGTAGACCAGGCATCGAGAGCGGAAGAATCACGCGGAAGAAAGTGGAGAAAGAGTTGGCGCCGAGATCATGGGAGGCTTCGACGAGCGGGCGTGGGATGTGTTCGAGCGAGGCATAGATGGGAAGGAAAACGAAGGGTGTGTAGATGTGCGTGAGCATGAGGATTACGGCGAAAGGGCTGTAGAGGAGAAAGCTGACGGGCTCGTGAGTGATGTGCGCGTACTGAAGGAAGCCGTTGAGGACTCCTTCACTGCCGAGAATTGTTTTCCAGGCGTAGCCGCGAACCAGATAGCTGACCCAGAGCGGGACGATGACGAGTTGATAGAGCAATTCCTTGCGCCCGCCGGAATGAAACGAGAGGTAGTAGGCAAGCGGATAGCCGAGGAGAAGGGAGCAGAGCATCACGGAGCCGGCGATGCGCAGGGTGCGGAAGAGGACTTCGGCGTACAGGGGATTCGTGAGGAGCTTTTCGTAGTTGTCGAGATTCCAGTGGTGGACAAGGACACCGTCTTCGACGGCCCAGAAGCTGTGCGCAAACATCAGCGCGTACGGCAGCAGGAGAAAGAGTCCTACCCAGAGCAGCGGCGGAGCGGAGACGATCGTTTTGTAAGCCCGCGAGTACATGGCGACGTCAGTCCAGGACGCGAATAGCATCCGCGATCGAGAAAACGAAATCGAGTTCGCCAGCGAGCGGACCGCACGCAGGCAGCCGCACACGCAGGAGTTGGCCGTCGCCTGAATCTACCTCGAGCAGTTCGCTCGAGCCGCCATAGATTTGCTGGCGAACGACGCCGCGAAATTTCACTTCATGAGTCTGGCGTTTACCGTCCGCGCAGAGGCGAATCGTTTCCGGGCGAAGCGAAAAAAGCACCGGACCGTCCGGTTCTTCGACCGGCCAGCGCAGCACGCCGCAGGTGGCGATACTGCGTTGGATTTCACCGCGCAGCAAGTTGGTTTGCCCGATGAATTGAGCGGTGTAGGCTGTTGCGGGGCGCGCGTAGATTTCGCGCGGAGAGGCGACTTGTTCGAGAGCCCCATCGCGAACGAGAGCAATGCGGTCGGAGAGCGCCATGGCTTCTTCCTGGTCGTGAGTGACGAAGAGGAAGGTGATACCGATTTCGCGCTGGAGCGCCTTCAATTCGCCTTGCATTTGCTTGCGCAAATTGGCATCGAGCGCCGAGAGAGGTTCATCGAGAAGCAGAAGCTGGGGGCGATTCACCAGGGCACGGGCCAGAGCGACGCGCTGCTGCTGGCCGCCGCTAAGGAGCGAGGGGCGCGCGCCAGCGAATTCCGTCATTTTCACCATGGCCAGCGCTTCGTTGACGCGCGAAGGGATTTCTTTTTTCGGCGCGCCTTGCACCCGCAGACCGTAGGCCACGTTGTCCCGTACGCTCAGGTGAGGGAAGAGCGCGTAGTTCTGAAACACGGTGTTTACGCGGCGCTGGTGGGGCGGCAGCGTATCCAGGCGCTCGCTGGACATCCAGATTTCGCCCGTGGTGGGTTCTTCGAAGCCGGCAATGAGGCGCAGAAGCGTGGTTTTTCCGGAACCGCTTTCGCCGAGCAACGTGAGAAATTCTCCCGCAGCAATGTTCACCGAAATATTTTTCAGGACCTCGCGCGCCCCAAAGCGCTTGGCCACGGCGCGCACTTCGAGCAGCGGGGCGTCAGCGCCTGCGAGAGGGGCCTGCGGAATGGCGGCGGAACTCACTGCGCGGCTTTCACCTCATTCCAGATTTCGTTGTACTTGCCACGGCGCGGCACATCCTGCCAAAAATATATCCGCTGCATGTAGGCGTCGGGATCGTCGAGGTGCAGGCCTTTCATCTCTTCCGCGGTGAGAAATTGCGAGGCGCCCGGGTTTGCGGGAGTGTAGTGCGTCCGATCGGTCACGAGCTTCTGTGTCTTTGCTTCAATCATGTATTCGAGGAAGGCCATGGCCAGTTCTTTGTTGTTGCTCGCGGCCGTGACCATCAAGTGGTCGATCCATCCGGTCGTGTTTTCCTTGGGAATGGTTTCCCCAATGGGAAAATTCAATTTCCGAAGGTCGTTGGTATTGAGAGGCCAGCCCATCGCCAGAACGATTTCATGGTTTTGAAAGAGGTTGGTCAGTTCGCCGCCGGTGGACCAGATCTTTCGAATGTTGGGCTTCAGTTCAATCAGTTTTTTCTTGACGGCTTCGAGCTGTTCGTCAGTCAGATTATAAAGTTGCGAGGGATCAGGCTTGTCGTAGCCGAGCACCTGGGCGGCCATGTAAACGGTAGAAAGGTCGTCCCACACGGCGATTTTCTCTTTGTACTTGGGATCCCAGAGCACCGCCCAGGAGTCCGGCTGCGCAATCGATTTCGTGTCGTACAGCAGCGGATTCGGCCCCCACATAAAAGGAACGCCATAGATTTGATCGTGGCTCTTTACCAGGGGAAGATCGCGGAGCTTAGCCGAGAGCTGCGGATAGGCGGGGAGCTTGGCGGGATCCAGTGGCGCAGCCAAGCCACTGCTGGCGATGGAGTGAGCGACGTCGCTCGAAGGCGAAATCACGTCATAGTTGGAGGCGCTTCCTCCGCGCAGCTTCGCGACCAGCTCGTCGCTCGAACCCATGTAGGACGCCGAGATTTTGCAGTGGTTCGCCTCTTCAAAGGCGCGCACGAAGGAAGGATCGGCGTAGCCCTCCCAGACAAGCAGGCTGAGCGTCGTTATCTTTTGCTTGCCAGCGCAGCAGGCCATCGCCAGCGCCAGGATTCCCAGAAGGATTGCGCGCCGTATCATACTGTCTCCCGCTTCCGCAGCATTTGCATTCTACGAGGCCTGGATGCTTTCTGTCCCAAGCCGTTTTGAATCGCCTCGAACACTTTTCCTACCTTGCGTTTGCCTGATAGACCACTTTTCCGCCCACGATGGTCTTGACGACTTTCGATTGTGCAATCGTATGCGGATCGATCTCGAAAATATTTTGCGACAGGATAACAAGGTCGGCCAGCTTGCCCGGCTCGATCGAGCCTTCCGTTTTTTCGCGGCGTCCCGCGTAGGCCGCACCGAGCGTATAGGCTTCGACAGCCTGCGCCAGCGTCACTCGCTGCTCCGGCATCCAACCGCCCTCGGGCTTGCCTTCCGTCGTTTGCCGCGTCACGGCCATTTCGAGGCCTTCCCATGGATTCAGCGTCACGACGTTCCAGTCGCTGCCGAACGCCAGATGCCCGCCGTCCTTCGCGATGTCGTTCCAGAGCCACGCCCGCGAGGCGCGGTCCGGTCCAATACTACCGGCCCACACTCGCAGCGTTTCATCGTCCGGATACGCGTGTAACGGCTGCATGCTGGCGATGACTCCGAGTTTTCCGAAACGCGGAATGTCCGCGGCAGTTATGGTTTCGATGTGCTCGATCCGCGGGCGGCGATCCTCGGTGTGGTTCACGTTCTCGGCGTTTTCATATGCGTCCAGAGCGGTGCGCACGCCATAATCACCAATCGCGTGCGTGAAGAGCTGCAAGCCGCGTCTGTCGAGTTCCGCGACCGCGGCTTTGTATTTGTCTGCGTCCCAAAATAATTTGCCTTTTGTGGAAGGATCGTCGGTGTAAGGTTCGAGCATTGCGGCGGTGTGCGATTCGATGACGCCATCGACCATCATCTTCACCGCGCCTCCGGAGAGCCAGTCGCCTGTGTATTTCCTGCGCGCCTCTTCGATCGCATCGATATCTTTGGGGCGCAACTCCGGCGGATTCAGAAAATAGGCGATGTACATGCGCAGCGTCAGATCGCCGCTGCGGCGCAGTTCATCATAAAGAGCGAATTCTTCGAAGTCGCCGCCGGCGCTGTGGACGCGCGTAAGGCCATTCTGATTGGCCCAATGCACGCCGGCGCGAAGGGCAGCGAGTTTCTCGGCGCGCGCCGGTTTTGGAACGAATTTGCCGACGAGATGGCCTGCAGATTCCTTCAAAGCTCCGGTGGCTTCGCCGGTCTTCGGATCGCGAACGATAACGCCGTTGACGGGATCCGCGGTGTCCTTGTTGATGCCTGCGAGTGTAAGAGCCTTTGAATTCGCCCAGGAAGTGTGCCCATCGGAACCGTAGAGAAAAACCGGGCGATTCGGGAAGAGGTCATCGAGGTATTTTTTGTGGGGAAGAGTTTCTTCGCCGAACATGCCGTAGTTCCAGCCGGTGCCGAGAATCCAGCCGTCGCCCGGATGTTCAGCCGCGTATGCGCGCAGGATGCGCTGGATGTCGGCAGGATTCTTGGCGCTTTCGAGATTGGCCTGGCCTAGACCAATCGAACCATCCAGGAAATGAATATGGCAATCGACAAAGCCGGGCAGGACCAGTTTTCCGCCTGCGTCAATGACCTTGGTGTGCGGCCCGCGAAGTCGCTCGATTTCGGCATCATCGCCCACAGCCATGATTTTCTCGTCGCGAATGGCCACTGCCTGCGCCCAAGGCTGCTTGGCATTTACAGTGTATAACTTGCCGTGAACGAGGATCGTTTCCGCAGGCCGGGTTTTCGCCTCCGGCGTACTCTGGGCAATGATCGTCGAGGAGAATCCCAAAGCAAGGGCGAGGGCAAACGTCAGTGAGATGGGGGCCTTACGCGATACGGTCATTCGCAGCTCCGGGGTCGAGTTTTTTGCGGCATCCACGCGCTCCAGTCACGAGTCATATCCTCTCAGAACGTCGGCGGCGTATTCACCCACAGCAGCCAGGTCTCGGAACGGCCGGGATTCTTCCAGCGATGGGGCGTCGAGCTTTCGAAATAGAGGCTGTCGCCTGGCTTGAGCCGGTAATGCTCCTTGCTGTCGAGCCAAATTTCAAATTCGCCGCGAAGAATATGCAAGAACTCTTCGCCTTCATGCGAGTAAGACTCGCCGCTGCCGCCGCCGGGCTTGATGCGAAAAAGGTGGGGCTCCATCGCCGTTTGTCCCCAAGCGAGCAATTCCATGCGCACGCCCGGAGTGGTCTCCAGAACTTTTCTCTGGCCGGGGCGCACGAGGCGTGGATTTTCCGCAGCGGTTTCAAACAGCGAGAGGATATTTGTGCCATAGAAGCGCGCGATGCGCCGCAGCGTGGAAATGGAGGAGCGCATTTGTCCGCGTTCGAGCGCGCTGAGAAAACCGACGGAAACCTTCGTGGCGCGCGCCACCTGGGCGAGGGAGAGTCCACGGCGCGTGCGCAGACGCCGGAAACGCTGCCCGGGAAGAGGAGCGCTTTCGGCCGACGGCGGGACGACGCCCTGGCGTTTCAACACGTGGACGATGGCGGCGGGGTTCAGTCCGCGGGCTCGGCGCAGAAAAACCGCGCGCTGCAGCAGACGCACATCGGCCTCCGCGTAAAGACGGTAGCGGCTTTGTGTGCGCTGGGGAGAAACGAGGCCCAGCGCTTCCCAGGCACGCAGCGCGGAAGACGAGATGCCTACGCGCCGCGCCACTTCGCTGATGCGCAGCAGCCGCCGCGCCGTTCGATTTGCTGATGGCTTGGAGAAATTCTTTCCGCTTGACACGGCTCCCGGCTTTCTCTAAGTTTGCGGGATTATAGTAAGGTTTCGGGGGCACAGCAACCTCGAAGAATCCGCTGTCCAGGAAGTTCTTCGAGAAGAGGGGTGAGTTCATGAAAATGTCCCGAGGACTTTGGCAGCGCTATGCGCAATGCCACCGCAACATCCTTTCCTTATTCTCTCTCCTGCTTCTGATGCTGCTCGCCGCGCCGTTTGCCGGGGCGCAAAGCACTGGCGGACGGATTCGCGGAACGGTCAGCGATCCGAGCGGCGGTTCGGTGACGGCCGCCACGGTAACGCTCATCAATGAGGCGACGCATGCCGCTCACGAGGTGCAGAGCGGCGCGAGCGGCGAGTATGTTTTTATCGAAGTGCCGGTGGGCAGTTACGAAATCGACGTCACCCAGGCCGGATTCAAGAAGTTTATCCGCAAGGGTATCGCGCTGGACTTGAACGAAGTCATCAGTGTCGATATCACGCTACAGCTCGGCGCAACCACGGAAAGCGTGGAAGTTACCGGCGCGCCGCCCGTCGTGGATACAAGCTCGACCCAGCTGGGCGCGGTGGTCAACGAGCGCGCTTCGACGCAATTGCCTTTGAACCAGCGCGATGTCTATCAGCTCCTGCAATTGCAGCCTGGCGTTCAGTCGCAGTTAGGCAACGATCTCTTTTACGGCTCGGACAAGCCCGGAGTCGTGACCGTAAACGGCGGCCGCGGCCGCTCGAACAATTACTCCGTGAACGGTGGCGACGGCAACGATCTCTTCGCCAACCTTCCCGCCATCGAGCCCTCTCCAGACAGCATCGAGGAATTTCGCGTGATCAGCAATTCCTTCGACGCGGAGTACGGCCGGAACTCGGGGGCAGTCGTCAACGTCGTGACCAAGTCCGGTACCAACAATCTTCACGGCAGCATTTATGAATTTTTCCGTAACGACGTGCTCAACGCGCATCCGTTCAGTTTTTTCTCGGCGCCCAAGCCGGAGTTCAAGCAAAACCAGTTCGGCGGCACGATTGGCGGCCCGGTTAAAAAGGACAAGACTTTCTTTTTTGGTTCGTACGAAGGGCGCCGGATTATTCAGGGGATTGTCTCACAGCCGATCAGCGTGCCCACGGCGGACGAACTCACCAGTGGAAATTTCTCCGCCAACGGGATTGCCAACGGCGTCGTGGATCCGAACGGAGTTCCCGGTTTCGCCGGATCCTTATCCGATGCGACTGTCGCGAATATTCTGGAGAACCGCTGCGGCGCAAATCTTAGCGCTACGGCCAATGGAGCCGTCCAGTCTGTGATCAACGGCGGGGCTCCGCAGCTCTATAGCAAGATTTTTCCGAACTTCCAGATTCCCACGCAATGTTTCGACCCCGTTGCTCTCGGCTTGTTGCAGTACGTTCCGGGGTCGGGCGGGAGCGGCGGAGTGCAGGTCACGCCGAACGAAACGGATCGCGGCGATCAGTTCCAGATACGGGTTGACCACAACTGGTCCAACAATCAGAAGACCGCGTTCTACTACTACTTCGACGACGACAACACCGTCGACCCCTTCGCAAAATTCCAGGCTTCCGGCGCCACCACGGGCAACTTTCCTGGAGACTATGCAACCCGCACACAACAGCTAAACGTGACGCACACTTCAACGATCGGCGCCACGGCGGTGAACGAATTGCGGGTCAGCTATTTTCGCGAGGGGCAGCTCAAGTTTGATAGTCCGACGCGCACGAATTCCATCCAGGCTTCGTGTGGCACCGGGGCGGCAGCGGCATTTTGCTTTACAGGCACGTCTGACACGCCGCTGGTCGACGACAGCGGCAATGTGCTTGGCACGAATCCCGACTACGGGATCCATTCCGGTCTCGGAGCCAGCAAAGAGGGAGTTCCGTTCATCAGCGTGGACGGAGGCTTTTCCATCGGCAACAATTTCAACGGCCAGTTGCCACAGACCGGCAACACCATCCAGTTCAGCGACAACTACAGCAAGATCATCGGCAATCACAGTTTGAAGTTCGGCGTCGACACCCGCTATCAAATGTTCAATCAGCTGCTCTACTTTGACGTCAACGGCGACTTGTCCTTCCTCTCCTCGACCACCTCACCGCAAGGGGATGACCTCGGTTATTCCGACGCCTATCCCGACTATCTCCTCGGGCTCGGCAACAGCTATTTTCAGGGGTCGGCACAACACGAACTCGTGCGCAGCACCTCCGTCTACCTCTTCGCGCAGGATAGCTGGAAGATCAAGCCCAACCTCACCCTGAATTACGGCTTGCGCTGGGAGATGAACACGCCGCTCACGGACATTGGACAGAAAGTGCAGACCTTCCGGCCGGGCCAGGTGTCGACGATTTATCCCTGCACGCTTCCGACGACCAGCCCGCTCTACGTTGCCGGTAGCGTGACGACCTGCGATCAGGCTGGTGTCACGCCGGTTGGTTTGGTGTTCCCCGGTGACAAGGGTGTTCCCGAAGCGTTGACCAACACCTACTACAAGGGCTTCGCGCCGCGCCTTGGCCTCAACTGGAGCCCCGGCTGGAAAGACGGATGGCTCAGCAAGCTAACCGGAGGTCCCTCGAACACCAGCGTCAGCATGGGCTACGGGATTTTTTACAACCCGATCGAACAACTGGTGCTCGAACAGTTCAGCGCCGAGCCTCCTTTTGGCGGAAGCAACTTCATCACGAGTCCGCTCTTGCAAACTCCTTATGTCGATCAAAGCGGCGACGTCTTCCCGAATCCTTTCAACGGGATTCTCAGTCCGCCGCGAGGGAGCGCCGTCGATTGGGAGCAATTCCGCCCCATGACTTTCTTCGGAGAGTTTCCTCCCAATCTGCGCCTGCAATATTCCGACCAGTACAATCTGACGATCAAACGCCAGCTCCCTGGACAAATTCTCTTTCAAATCGGATATGTCGGCTCGCAAGGTCATCGTCTCCTCGCGAGCTATGAAGTCAACCCCGGAAATCCCGCGACCTGCAATGTTTTGACGGCCATGGCTAGCGCAGGCGCCAGCAACGTGCTGAGCGGCCCGGGGGGTGCTTCGACAACTTGTGGTCCCTTTGGGGAAGACAGTTCGTACTTCATCCCCAACGGCGCGGTCATCCCCGCTGGCGGACTTCCGCTGCCCTACAACGCGGGAACGGGCGGTCTGACCGTCCCGGCCGGAACGGTAAATGCTCCCGGCGGCGGCATCACGCTCGTAGGCCTGCGCCAGTACTCCTCACCGCTGTGCCAGCCGTTGACCGGCACGGGATGCCCGTCGGATGGCACGCCGGTTTTTTCCGGCATCTTCAGCGAGAACACCGTCGCGAGGTCGAACTACAACTCCATGCAAGTCATGTTGCAGAAGAATTTCTCGCACGGCTTGCAGTTCCAGGCTGCCTACACCCTCAGCAAGACGATGGACAATGCCTCGAGCTTTGAAAGCGCGCTCAATCCGCTCAACTTCAATGCCACCTACGGTCTCTCTGCCTACGATGCGAGGAACCGCTTTGTCGTCAACTATGTGTGGGATCTGCCCGTTCCGAAGTACGACGGCATCAAAGGAAAGCTGCTGGATGGTTGGGAAGCGTCCGGAATTCTGACTTTCCAGAGCGGCTTCCCGATTCGCATCACCTCCTCGGATGACGTGGAAGAACTGGATTCCACCGACCTGTTCGAATTCCCGGGTGAACCGAATCTCACCGCTCCCTTCCATACGCAAAACATTCGCCAGAATAATGGGTTCGTTTTCGACCCGAATCTCTTTACGAATTCCACCGTTGCAGCGGGAACAATCGGAAATGCGCCGCGCTCGATCTGCTGTGGACCAGGCATCAACAACTGGGACATGAGCTTCATGAAGGAAACGAACTTTGGCGAAAGACTGCAGATGGAGTTCCGCGGCGACATCTTTAACATCTGGAATCACGCGCAATTCTACAGCGTGGATGGAGACGTATCGGATCAGGGCAGCACTTTTGGCCAGGTGCAGCACGTCCACGATCCGCGGCTCGTTCAGTTCTCGCTGAAGTTCCGTTTCTGACGCCACAGCGGAGAAGAAGACGGTCCAGGAGGCGCCCCAGTTTAGCCGGGGCGCCTTCGCACGTAGGAAGAAAGTGAGACAATGGATTCGGTTGCGAGATTTTTGTCACTACAAACTGACCGCAGGGAACAGACCTGCTAGCGTTGGCCGCCTCGCGGCCACACAGCAAATGGAATAAGGAAATGCACGACGCATTGCAGAAGGAAATCGCCACCTACGAAAAGCGGACGCCGAAATCCGCGGACGCTTACCAGCGCGCCTTAGAACGCATACCCCTCGGCGTTGCCAGCAATTACCGGCATTACGAGCCCTATCCGCTTTTTGTAAAGGACGGCAAAGGAAGCAGGATTCACGACATCGATGGGCACGAATATATCGATCACAACCTCTGTTTCGGCGCGCTTATGGCGGGGCACTGTCATCCCGCCGTGGTGAAAGCCGTCGAACAAAAACTGCATGAAGGAACGACCTTCGGTATGCCGCACGACATGGAGTGGGAGCTTGCGGAAGAAATCTGCAAGCGCTATCCCGTCGAGATGGTGCGCTTTGGATCGAGTGGTACCGAAGTCACGATGCACGCCTGCCGCATCGCGCGCGCTGCCACGGGCCGCGACAAAATTCTGAAGTTCGAGGGCGCTTACCACGGACTTCATGATACGGCGCTCGTCAGCGTCAAACCCAAAGCCGAAGACTACGGCGATCCCGACGCCCCCAACTCCGTTCCTGGTGGTGGAGGCGTTCCCAAGGCTTCGCTCGCCAATGTAGTTGTCGCCGCTTTCAATAATTTGCCAAGCGTCGAACGCCGCTTCCGCGAAAATCCCGGCCAGATCGCCGCGATTATCCTCGAACCTATTTTGATGAATGTCGGCCTGTGCATGCCTCAGCCGGGTTTTCTCGAGGGTTTGCGCGATATCGCCACAAAAAACGGCGCCCTGCTGATCTACGACGAAGTGAAAACCGGCGCAAAGCTCGCCTGGGGAGGCGCCAGCGAATATTTCGGCGTGAAGCCGGACATGATTTGCCTGGCCAAGTCTATCGGCGGCGGGCTGCCGCTCGCCGCGTTTGGCGCGAGCCGCGCCGTGATGGATCTGATCTCTCAGCACAAAGTCTTTCACGGCGGCACGTACAACACGAATCGCGTCGCGATGGCCGCGGGCCTCGCGACGTTTCGCGAGATCCTTTCTCGCGAGAACTACGCACACGTAGGCAAGCTCAGCAAGAAACTCACCGAGGGCTATCGCGCCATCGTCAAGAAAACCGGCTTGGAGGCTTACGTCATCAGCGCCGGGGTCAACGGCGCGCTCATGCTTTACCCGCAGGAAATTCGCAATTATCGCGACTGGACGAAAATCGACGTCGATCTTTGGCGCCACTACTGGTTTGCGATGGTCAACCGCGGCGTCCTTCCTCAGCCCTATTGGTGGGACGAGCAGTGGACCATCTCCGTCCAGCACACCGAAGCCGACATCGAGAAGCACCTCTCCGTGTTCGACGAAGTCGCTCCCGCTCTCAGAAAAGCGCAGCTCGAGCGCGGCGCGCACTTTGTCGGTGCCGCGGGCCACTGATTTTAGGAGACCGCTCCATTGCAGAACGAGGCCCCCATTGCATCCGCCTCCGTCGTGCCCGCAGTTCAAGCCGCGCCGGACCTGCGCCGCGTCTTGGGGCGCATGGACCTCGTTCTGCTGTTCGTTGTTGCCGTCTTCAATCTGAACGTCGTCCCTTCGATTGCCGCGAACGGCGGCGTCACGGTCTGGCTTTGGCTTATTTCGCTCCTGCTCTTTTTCTGGCCGCAAGGAATCGCGGTCATCGAGCTTGCTCACCGCTATCCCGGCGAAGGCGGCGTCTATCTCTGGGCCAAGGAAGTCTTCGGAGACTTCCACGGTTTCCTCTCCGGCTGGTGCTACTGGACCAACAACATGATGTATGTGCCGACGGTGATGCTCTACTTTGTAGGCGTTTCCGTCTTTGCGCTCGGTTCTGGTCACGAGGCGCTGGGGGACAACAAAACTTTTGCGCTGACCGCTTCGCTCCTCCTGCTGATCGTTCTCGTCGTTCTGAATATTGTCGGCCTCGGCGTCGGCAAATGGATCAACAACTTCGGCGCGATCGGCACCGGCATCGCCGCCGCGGTCCTGATCGGTTTGGGGATCGTCGTATGGCTGCGGTTCGGTACGACGGTGACCTGGGCTGATTTTCGCGTCCCGCCGAATCCGAAATTCGTCCTCAATTCCTTCGGTGTGATTTGTTTCGGATTGGTGGGGCTCGAGCTCGCTTCCGTCATGGGCGACGAAATCGAAAATCCACAAAAGACTCTGCCAGGCGCCGTCGCCTGGGGCGGAGTGCTGTCGGGATTGCTCTATCTCGGCGCGACGCTCACGCTGCTTCTTGCGATCAACAAAAGTGACATCAATGTTCTGCAAGGCATCGTGCAAGCCGTCGGTCACATGGCCGGCCGCGTCGGAGTCGCGTGGATCGTCGCGCCATTCGCGCTTATGTTGAGCCTGTCGATCGCCGGCATTGCATCCGCCTGGCTCGGCGGCTCCGCGCGCATCCCTTTCGTCGCTGGGCTCGATTCCTACATGCCGTCCTGGCTCGGCAAAGTGCATCCCCGTTATCACACGCCGTATGCCGCGCTGATTGTCCACGCGGCGGTTTCCATGGTGCTCGTCGTGCTGAACTTCAGCGGCTGGTGGATCTGGAATAAGTTCATCGAATTGTCGTTCGTCGGACACGTGCTGCAGGCGTTCGGTTTTGTCGCCAGCAGTCTGTCGGCTAGCGAAACCGGCGTGCAGGAGACTTTCCAGAAACTGTTGTCGCTTGCCGTTGTGCTTCAACTGATCCCGTTTCTGTATATGTTCGGGGGGCTCCTGAAAATCGCGTTCGGCAATTCCTTTGTAAAAGCTGTTTACAGCAGGACCACGCTGATTCTTTCAGGCGTCAGTGGGCTCGTCACCACGATTCTCGGAATCGCGCTGGCTTTTTTTCCGGCGCAGCAGGTTACATCTCTCCGTTCCTACGAGGTGTGGATGTTCGGCGGCACGCTTTTTTTCATCGGGCTGGCCGCTTTTTTCTTTTTTGTCTACGGGCGCCGCAAGACTCCGAGAAAGCTCGCGGAAGCCGTGCCGGTTCTCTGAGCCCGCCAAGGTTCTGGCGTGGTGCTCACGGAGTAAGGATTTCGGGAGGCCGTGATGTCCAGCAGTGCGACAGCGGGAATTCGAACGTACAAGAACTACGTCAATGGCGAGTGGGTCGCCAGCGCCTCGGGACAGACTTTTCCCGTTTATGATCCTTCGACCGAAGAGGTCATCGCCGAGGTTGCGGCTGCCGGCGCCGCCGACGTCGATCTCGCGGTAAAGGCCGCACGCGCTGCCTTCGACTCCGGTCCGTGGGCCACCACCACGGCGCAAGACCGCGGCCGCGTCCTTTTCAAGCTCGCCGAAAAAATCCGCCAGAACAGCCCCCAGCTCGCCGAAATCGAATGCCGCAACACGGGCAAACCCATCGTCGAAGCGGAATACGACATCGCCGACGTTGCCACCTGCTTCGAATATTATGGCGGCCTCGCCACGAAGGTTCTCGGCAGCGTAAATCCCGTTCCCGCCAACGCGCTCAGCTTCACATTGCGCGAGCCCGTCGGGGTCGCCGGACAGATCATTCCCTGGAACTATCCACTGCTCATGGCTGCCTGGAAACTCGCGCCTGCTCTTGCCGCTGGTTGCACCTGCGTTCTGAAGCCCGCCGAGCAAACGCCGCTCACCGCGCTCGAATTCGCGAACTGTTTCGGGGAGGTAGGTCTGCCTCCCGGAGTCGTGAACATCCTCAATGGTCCCGGCGAAACGGCGGGCGCCGCCCTTGTTGCGCACCCCGGAGTGGATAAAATCGCCTTCACGGGAAGCGCAGCCGTCGGCAAGATTATCGTCAAAAGCGCCGCAGACACGCTGAAGCGCGTCACGCTCGAACTCGGCGGCAAATCGCCCAACATTTTCTTCACTGACGCCGATTGGGAAGCGTCCATCGACGGCGCGCTCTTCGGCGTGTTCATTAACCAAGGCGAAGTCTGTTCGGCAGGCAGCCGCATCCTCGTCGAAAAAAAGATTTATTCCAAATTCGTCGAAGCGATGACCGAAAAGGCCAAGCGCATCAAGCTCGGCGCACCGCTCGAGCGCGACACAAAGATGGGCCCGCTCGTCAGCAAGGAGCAATACGACCGCGTCAGCTCCTATCTTGAGCTTGGAAAAAAAGAAGCGAAAGTCGCCATCGGCGGCGGCCGCCCAAAACAATTTGGCAAAGGCTACTACGTCGAGCCCACCATCTTCTACGACGTCGACAATACCGCCCGGATCGCTCGCGAAGAGATTTTCGGCCCGGTTGCGTCTGTAATTCCTTTTGACGGTGAAGCGGATGCGATTCGCATAGCCAACGACACGCCATACGGCCTCGCTGCCGCCGTCTGGACGCGCGACATCTACAAAGCTTTCCGCGTCGTGAAGTCGCTCCGCGCCGGCATCGTCTGGGTCAATCACATGCAGCCGACGTACGTCGAAGCGCCGTGGGGCGGTTACAAGCAATCCGGCTTCGGCCGCGAACTTGGACCGTGGGGTCTCGAAGAGTATCTCGAAACGAAACAGGTCTTCGTCAATCTCGACGAAACCCCCATCGGCTGGTATTAGCATCCGGGACGCCGGATATCGTGTGGCCGGCGGCCAGAGAAAAAAGGAAGAGAAAATGTCTACGATCGAGATTCGTACGGAAATTCCCGGACCGCGTTCGCGCGCGCTGATGGCACGCCGCGAAGCAGCGATCCCCCGCGGGCCTGCCAATGCGACTCCTGTTTTCGCCGCACGCGCCGATGGAGCTACCATCGAAGATGTTGACGGCAATCGGTACATTGATTTCGCAGGCGGAATCGGCTGCCTCAATATCGGCCATCGCTCCCCGCGCGTCCTTTCCGCAATCCAGGTGCAGCTCGAAAAGCATTTGCATCTCTGTTTTGCTGTTACTCCCTATGAAAGCTACGTCGCCGTAGCCGAAAAGCTGAACTCGCTGGCCCCCGGCCATTTCGCGAAGAAAACCATTCTTCTCAATTCCGGCGCCGAAGCCATCGAAAATTCGATCAAGATTGCCCGCGCCTATACAAAACGTCCCGCCGTCATCTGTTTCGAGGACGCATTTCACGGCCGCACGCTCCTGACCATGTCGCTCACCAGTAAAACGCATCCTTATAAGGCAGGATTCCAGCCCTTCGCGAGCGACATTTACCGCATTCCGTTCGCCTATCCATATCGCAATGCTCCCGGAACATCTTCCACGGAATTTGCGCATCACCTCGAAGACGCCTTCAAGCGCTCCGTCGCGCCGGAATCCGTCGCCGCCGTAATCGCCGAGCCCGTACTAGGCGAAGGAGGCTTTGTCGTTCCGCCGCGCGAGTACTTCAAGCTTCTCCAAAATATCTGCCGCAAGCACGGCATTCTCTTCATCGCCGACGAAATACAGTCCGGCTTCGCGCGCACGGGCAAATGGTTTGCTTCCGAACATTTCGGCATCGAGCCCGACCTCATCACCACGGCAAAGTCCCTTGGCGGCGGCATGCCCATCGCCGCCGTTACGGGCCGTGCCGAAATCATGGACGCGCCCGGGCCGGGTTCTCTCGGCGGCACCTACTGCGGCCACCCTGCTTCTTGCGCGGCAGCCCTCGCGGCCATCGAAACCATCGAAAAAGACGGCTTGCTCGCGCGCTCGACGGCCATCGGCGAACATTTTGAGAAACGCGCCCGCGGCTGGCAGAAAAAATGGCCCTTGATCGGCGAAGTCCGCGGCCTCGGCGGCATGTGCGCCATCGAACTCGTGCGTAACGCCGAAACTCGTGAACCCGCCGACACCGAAACAAAAGAGATCGGCAGATATTGCTACGAGCACGGCCTCATCATGATCACGGCAGGCACGTTCAACAACGTGATTCGCATTCTCGTCCCGCTGGTCGTAACCGACGAGCAGTTCAACGAAGGCCTCGACGTGCTCGAAGCCGCACTGACAGGCGTCGCGGAACGTAAGCAAGCCGCGATTTCTCACGCCTAGCTGCGTGAGAGAAGCGCCAAACTGTTGCCTCGGGCATCTAACAGAGGGAGATCTAGAGGAGCGTTCGATGCAAGACACCTTGCCGAAACCCGCCGGCGTTGCCGCCGAGCTGAAAGACGCGCGCATTTTCCGTGAAGCCTGCTACGTCGATGGAGAATGGATTCAGGCCGGCTCAGGCCAAACATTTAGCGTGGACAATCCCGCCACAGGGGAAATCATCGGCAAAGTTCCGAATCTAGGCTGCGAGGAGACGCGCCGCGCCATCGAAGCGGCCAAGCATGCCTTTCCCCTGTGGAGCAAAAAAACGGCCAAGGAGCGCGCTGCAATTCTTCGCCGCTGGTTCGACTTGATGATGGCCAACCAGGAAGATCTCGCGCGCCTGATGACCCTCGAGCAAGGCAAGCCGCTCACCGAGTCGCGCGGAGAAGTCGCCTACGCCGCTTCCTTCCTCGAATGGTTTGGCGAGGAAGCCAAGCGCGTCTATGGCGATACCATTCCTCAGCATCAAGCCGACAAGCGGATTGTCGTCATTAAACAGCCCATTGGCGTTGTCGCCTGCATCACTCCTTGGAATTTTCCGTTGGCTATGATCACGCGCAAAGCGGCGCCAGCCATCGGTTGCGGCTGCACGGTGGTCGTAAAGCCCGCCGAGCAAACTCCCTTTTCCGCGCTTGCTCTCGCCGAGCTTGCCGAGCGCGCCGGCATCCCCAAAGGCGTCTTCAACGTTGTCACGGGCTCGCCCGTGGAAATCGGCGCCGAACTCACTTCCAATCCCATCGTTTCCAAACTCTCGTTCACAGGCTCCACAGAAGTCGGCAAAATCCTGATGGCTCAGTGCGCTGGCACGATAAAAAAGCTCTCTCTCGAGCTCGGAGGCAACGCTCCATTCATTGTTTTTGAAGATGCGGATTTGGATGCCGCCGTCGAAGGCGCAATCGCTTCCAAGTATCGGAATACGGGGCAAACCTGCGTTTGCGCGAACCGGCTCCTCGTGCAAGACGCCGTCTACGACGCTTTCGCCGGGAAGCTATCCGACGCGGTAAAAAAACTGAAGCCCGCCCCGGGATCAGAGGCCGGCTCAACGCAGGGGCCGCTGATTGACGACGCCGCTGTCGAAAAAGTAGAGAGTCACATCCGCGACGCGCAATCCAAAGGTGCAAAAATTCTCGTTGGCGGAAAACGCCACTCTCTCGGCGGACGTTTTTTCGAACCAACCATCCTCACCGGTGTCACAACCCAAATGCTCGTCTCCCGCGAAGAAACCTTCGGACCTGTTGCGCCGCTCTTCCGTTTCAGGAGTGAAGCGGACGCCATCGCCCTCGCGAACGATACGGAATTCGGTCTGGCCGCTTATTTCTACGGCCGGGACATTGCCCGCGTCTGGCGCGTCGCCGAAGCGCTTGAATACGGCATCGTTGGTATCAACACCGGAATCATTTCCACCGAAGTCGCACCCTTCGGCGGCGTAAAGGAATCCGGTCTCGGCCGCGAAGGATCGAAGTACGGCATGGACGAATATCTCGAAATCAAATATCTCTGTTTCGGCGGCATCCTTTCCTGACGCCGCCGGGCTCGCTCCCGGGAATTCTTCCTCGGTGCGGGTTCTAGATGGGATTGATGTCCTGATTCTTTTCGAGCCGCGCAATCAGTCCCTGGATTTGCGTTTTCGCTTGATCTGGCGCGCTCGCCAGCGCCAGCTTCATCTCCTTGAGCGCCGTTGGAAAGTCTCCCTTGGCCGCAGCCATCCTGGAAATCTCTCCATGCGTATACCATTCGTTCGGATGCTTCTGGACGTTGATCTTGAAAACAGCGAACCCCTCTTCCTGCTTTTTCTGAATTTGCAGGCCCCGGCCATAGACGTGGAGCTGCACACCAGTGGCCTTGTCAAACGCCTTTGCTTTAATGGCATCCGCTTCCTGTTTCTTTCCCATCGCCTCCAAAATCTGCGATTTCGTGAGCAGGTTCTCAAATCTTTCCTCATTCTGAATCGAAGTGTCTTCCCACTTCAGTCCCTGTTCGAGGCTGCAATTGCCGTCCAGGCACCACATCGCCGCTTCGTCATACCCCGACCACGAAAATCCTCCCGTGTTTCGCAGTTGGTTGCGGATGCTTCTTTCGGTGATCGCTTTCACGTCCACGGAAACGTGAAACGGCACTGCCAGTTTTTCCCAGCGCATCGTCGCTGCCGCCGATTCCGGTTTGATGTCGTCAAACGTGTATGTCAGTGCTTCGCGAAATTCCGCGGGCTGGGGTTTCACGTCGACGCGCAAGGCATCCTCTTTATCGTCGTAGCTGAAACTGCCCCACGACGTCGAATTCTTCGAAAAAATAATCGTCCACTGGTCGGCGTTCGGAATCATGTGCAACCCGTACGTACCCGCCGCTAGCGGTTTGCCTTCTACCGTAACGTCATCCGCAAACGTGATCGTCGTGTTTTCGTTCGCTCCCGCGCGCCACACCTTGCCGTACGGGATGACCTTGCCCCACAGCTCGCGTCCGCCCACCATCGGCTCGTGATAGATGATCGTAATATCCGTCAACCCAATTCGCTGGGTCACCACGGCGCGCTGGCTTATCGTCGGTAAATTCAATTCCGTCGCCTGAGCGCCATTCTTGAATTGTGCGTCCACCCGGCCTGCCAGGCAGCCCACTGCCATCATCATCCCTAGAAAAATCCTCGAAACATTTCGCATGAACACACCTCTCCCTCGTTCTCTAACAACAAAAATGGACCGGGCGCAAAACTCCCGCGTTCGCCTCGCACCCTAGTTGGCATAGACGCCGCGTGACCCAATCTGTGAGCAGCGCATGCGTAACGCGCGAGATTCTATGGTTTTGTCGGATCGGAGGGTGGCTGCGGCGTAACCGGCGGCGTCGGCTTGTACACGGTCGTGGGCCTGGCCGGCTGATACGTCACCTTCACTTCCTTTTTCTTCGGCTTCTTTTTCTCTCTGCTTCTCACGTCTCGATTGCCCATCGCTTTGTCCTCTCCAGATTGGTCTTTGACAGCGGGGACTAGTTTACCTGACCCGCCCCGCGGATGCTTCCGCCGGCCGCCCGGCCCAAACCACTTCGAACAACTCCGGCCCAGAGCTCCTGCCTCCCCACCCGATTGGTCCTATCCTTGTGCAATTGGCGGCTGTGACGACTCCCGTAGTTGCAGTCTGAAATTTGGCGGGTGACATCCTGAAGCTCTTGGCCCTCGGCCTGGCAGCGCTGTTTGTTTCGATTGGCCTTTCTCCTCGCTGTCATTCGCAAACACCCGACTATGCTCCCGTAAGCGTTTCCTCCGAGGGACGCGCTACGGGTGGAAACCGGTATCTGGAGCGTCCCATCCACCTGAGTAAATCGAATGCAGGAAGGAAAATGGGTCCGCGGGAAATGCGAGGGACCTGTAAATTTACAGTGTTCTCCCGATAGGCAGTTCTGACTAGAACGAGTAAGGTAAGCCCGGTTTGAGCAAAACCCGCCCGGAAAATTGCTGCCATAAGGATTTGTCCCGCACACCCAGCCAATCTACTAACCAGAGAAACTTAAATTAGGAGTGAGTTCATGAAAGCGAAATATGCCGTGTATACGTGTGTTTTGTTGCTCTTTGGACTGGCGGTCGTACCGAGGGCAAGCGCGCAAATCGATCAGTTTCAATATTTTGGCTCAGAGATATCGATGGATTATCTGGACAATATAACCATTGGCGCAGCGACATCGAGTCTGAACGCGCAGGCGCTCAGTTTCCGTTTCACGGCACTCGAGATTGGCTCGATACAATCCGTCGCGGGATACCTGATTACCAATCCCGACGCGGGAGATCCGCCAAAGCCCCCCTGCGAATATGCCTGCGGGACGGGAGGAACTCTGGTTGTACAACTGATGGAAGATGATGGAACCCCGAGCCATCATCCAAAAGATCCGACGCAGACGGCCCCGCTAGGTACGGCCTCGCTCGCTAACGCGGCCGGTGCAAACGTATTTTATTCGTTCGAATTCTCTCCTGCGATTCCGGTTACCGCGAACACCATATATCACCTCGTGTGGACCAACCCGACAGGAAGCGGATCGTCCGGAAACGGGTCCGGCGGATCAGGGAATTTTGTTTCGGTCGAGACCCTCTACACCACCAATGCGCAGCCAACGCCGGCAATCTCGACAGATCAACTGAGCGCGCTGGAGTTACCGACAGGATCCGGCGTTACCTGGGCTTCGGGCTGGATCGAGTTGTCGCCGGATGTCCACAACGGCGCAAGCTACATGCCGATCGTTAATTTTGTCTACAGCACGCCGTCTGGCGCCACGCAGGGGCTCGGGTATATTCAAGTGGGTTCTGCGACCAATGTGGGCGGAAGCGACGCCATTCGCGAAGTGATGACCATGCCGAGCAATAATGTCACCGTCAGCGGCGTAAACGTGCGATTCGCACTAAGTACGGGCACCGGAGAGTTGCATGCACATCTCGAAGATGGTTCCGGAAATACAATCGACGATTGCTACATCGCCAGCAGCTCATTCGGAAGCGGGTCGAACTATGCAAGTTGCAATTTCACGAGCTCTCACACGCTGCTCGCGAATCAGACATACCACATCGATTTTGAAGCCGATTCAGGCACCGTCTATCAAGCCCTGCCTATGGAAAATGGAGAGAAGGCCAATCCCCCCGGCTACGGCGCCGGCGCGGTATTTCCCTATGGCCACGCCGAATACGAGACGTCGGGAACCTGGATCGTCCTCGACCCCACTGGCATGTGCTCTGCTGGTTGCTGGGACTGGCAATTCTATTTCAATGTGACTTGATTCGCGATGGGAGCGGCCCGAAGCCCCATCCTTCGACTGTCCGGGGATGGGGCTTTTGACCGAAAGGTTCACGACAGCCGGCTGGGTGTAAATCGCGCCGTCATCTCCATCACTCGCCGGTAATAATCGTGCTGCTTCAGTCTCGCCCCGGCCGCTTCGTCGATCACAAACGTAACGTCCGGATGCAGCTGCAAACACGAAGCCGTCACCGAAGCCGTAATCGGTCCCTCGATCGCGTTTGCCACAGTTTCCGCCTTGGCCTCGCCGGTCGCCAGCAGCAAAATTCTCTTCGCTTCGAGAATTGTGCCGATGCCCATGGTAATCGCGCACTCCGGCATCTCTTCGTTTGCAGAAAAAAACTTCCGGTTATCCTCCATCGTCTCGCTGGTCAGAACTTTCAGCCGTGTCCTCGACCCGAAACTCGAAGTCGGCTCATTGAATCCGACGTGCCCGTTCCGCCCGATCCCGAGAATCTGCAAATCAATGCCGCCGGCGTCGCGGATCGCCTGTTCATACGCCGCGCAATATTCCTCATAATCCTTGCCAATCGTCCCATCGGGAATATGGATATTCCGTTCTGCAATATTCACGCGCGCAAAAAAATTGTCCCGCATGAAACAATGAAAACTCTGCGGATGCTCTGCCGCCAATCCCAAATACTCGTCCAGGTTAAACGTCGCCACCTTCGAAAAATCCAGCCCCTGCTCCCGGTGCAGCCGCACCAATTCCTTGTACATCCCCAAAGTAGTGCTACCGGTCGCCAGCCCTAGCGTCACCGACGGTTTGTTCTTCACCGTGGCAGCGACTATCCGCGCCGCCTCCTGGCTCAATTCCTCATAACTCGAATTCAGCAGTACCAGCATTTCCCCGCCATTTCCCCGACTCTCGGTAATCTCCGCCCGGCAAGACGATCAGCACTTCCTCGCCCGCACTGGCCATTCCCGTGTATTATCCCGATCGGCCGCAAAGCCGCACAACACTATGCCAGCCGGTGCTATATATACCAAATTCCCGGCGGGCCCAAATCGTGTTGGGAAATCTATAAGAATTCCGCCAATAAGGGTAAAATGCGCCGTCCCGAAATTAGCTTGCTTCTCAAGAGCTATATAGCAGTATACTAGGCCGCTCAACGCACCACCAGCACTGGCACCAGCGGAGCAAAAGGAAATATGGCCCTTACCGCCACCGATTGGATCGTCATCGCCGCCTACCTGCTCCTGAATCTCCTCATTTCTCTTTACTACCGCCGCCGCTCCTCCGGCAGCACCGAAGAATTTTTCGTTTCCGGGCGGAATGTTTCCTGGTGGCTCGCCGGCACCTCCATGGTCGCCACCACGTTCGCCGCCGACACGCCTCTCCTCGTCACCGGCCTCGTCGCCCGCAACGGCATCTCCGGCAACTGGCTCTGGTGGTCGCAATGCCTCTGCGGCATGATGACCGTCTTCTTCTTCGCGCGCTACTGGCGCCGCGCCGAAATCCTCACCGACGTCGAATTCGTCGAGCTCCGCTACCAGGGCAAACCCGCCGCCTTCCTGCGCGGCTTTCGCGCCATCTATCTTGGCGCCCTCATGAACTGCCTCATCCTCGGCTGGGTCATCAAAGCTATGATCAGCATCACGACAGTTCTTCTCGGCGATGCCATCGCCGAAGGCCGCGTCCTCAGCATCGGCCTCGCCGGCCACACTCTCACCACCTACACTCTCGGCACGCCCGAACACACCGCCCTCCTGATCTGCGTCCTGCTCCTGGTCCCGTTCACCGGCATCTACACTTTCATTGGCGGCCTCTGGGGCGTCCTGGTCACCGACCTCTTCCAATTCGCCCTGAAGATGACCATGATCGTCGTCCTCGCCTGGATCGCTGTCGCCAAAATCGGGGGCATGGCCCTGCTAAAGATCCAGCTCTCTCACGTCGACGCCGTCGCCCGCCAATCCGGCGAGACAACCGGTTCCATCCTCGGCTTTTTCCCCTCGTTCCACCTGGGCTGGACGACCGACGCTCTCTGGACGCTCCCTGTCATAACCTTTGCGCTCTATCTCGCCGTTCAATGGTGGGCCAGCTGGTATCCCGGCGCCGAACCGGGCGGCGGCGGCTACGTCGCCCAGCGAATGTTCAGCGCCAAGGACGAAAAAAATTCCCTGGGCGCCACTCTCTGGTTCAACATCGCCCACTACGCCATGCGCTCCTGGCCCTGGATCATCACCGGCCTCGTCGCCGTTGCCGTCTATTCACCCCACGGCGGCCTCCACCCCAGCGCCGAATTCGCCGCCGAACCCGAAAAAGGCTACGTCATGGTCCTCCGCGACTTCCTACCGCCAGCTCTCCGCGGCCTGATGATCGCCGCTTTCCTGGCCGCCGTCATGTCCACAGTCGGCACGCAGCTCAATTGGGGCACCTCCTATCTCATCAATGATTTCTACCGCCGCTTTCTGGTCCGCAAAGCCAGCGATAAACACTACGTCTTCGCAAGCAAAATAATCATCGTCCTGCTGGTCATCCTCAGCGGTTATGCCGCCGCCAACATCACCAGCATCCAATCCGCCTGGCAACTCCTCCTCGGCATGGGCGCCGGCACGGGTTCTGTCCTTCTCCTCCGCTGGTACTGGTGGCGCATCAACGCCTGGAGCGAAATCTCCTCGATGATCGCCGCGTTCGTCGTCTCCATGTCGCTCACCCGCGTCCAGTTCGCCGGCAACAGTTCCGTCGTTTTCGCCAAAACCGCCCTGATCACCACCGCCGCCACGACGGTTGTCTGGCTCCTCACCACGCTGATCACCAAACCCGAGCCCGAAGCCAAACTCCTCGAGTTCTACCGCCGCGTCCGCCCGACCATCCACGGCTGGAAGCACATTGCTGCCCTCGCTCCCGACGTCACTCCTGTCCGCGACCTTGCGGCCAGCACTTACGACTGGATCGCCGGCTGCCTCCTCGTCTACTGCGCCATGTTCTCGATCGGCGAGCTGGTCCTCCATGAATGGCTCCCCGGCATCCTGCTCCTCCTAATCGCCTCCGCCTCCGCCTACTTCATCTTCTGGAGCCTGAGCCGCCGCGGCTGGCAAACCCTCTCCGGCGCTGACCCGGCCGCGCCCCTGCCAAAGCGATAGCCCAAGGGTCGCGTGCGACCGCTTCAGGAATTGCCAATCCGAACGGAACGAGGGTTCCGCTTTTTCCCTCTTCTCTTTGCCCTCTGTGTCTCCCTGACCGCGGCGTAAAAGCCTTTTCTTTTGTTCTGCAATCTTCGGGAAGAAACACAGCCCGGGCTTTTCTCCCGCCTTCCGTACCGTATCTACCCGACGCCCATCTACCTCGCAGAGTGTTAAACTTTCTAAAGACCGGCCCAAGCGCCTCAACGCTCAAGGAGCGTCCATGTCCACCAACGCCGCAAGCACACAAAATCCCCGCCGAAACTCGACTACCCTCGGCGCACTCTGGATCGTCTACGGCATCCTCCGCCTCGTAGCCGTAATCCTCCTCGTCCTCTACGCCGGCACAGCCACGGTCATGTTTGGCGCGCTTCTAACGCGCGTTGTCGATTACGCCGCCCTCATGGCCCTCTTCCACGTTCTCTACACCGCCGCCATCATCGTCACCGCCATATCCGGCCTCTTCGGCATCTTTGCAGGTCTGGCGCTCCTTGCCGGAAAATCCGCCCGCACCCTCTCCCTACTCGCCGCCTTCTTTTCTGTCCACGACCTTCCCCTCGGCACCACGCTCGGCATCTACACGCTGATCGTCTTCCTCGCCTGACGCCGCGCTTCTGGCCCCCTTGTGATTTGCGGCGCAAGTCAGGTCGTAGGGACATAGTTCCACGCTGGTCGGCTTTGACCGCCGGCATGCCCTGCCTTGGTCTTCTTCTGTCCGGGATCAGCTGCCCTTGGTGATGTCTAGAAGAGGAAACCTGCCAGCTGCTCCGCTATTTTCCGGGCTTTCTCCCGGAGGATCGCTCGATCTGCTGACCCGGCGCTTGAGCTCACCCGCACCGTGAAGGCGTGGTCGCGCACTCTTCCCACTACCTGTTCGGAAACCCACTTCTTCTTTTTCTTGTCCTCGTAGCTGCACATCGTCGCTTCATTCCCGATGGCTCGGAGCGGTACGCCATCCGAGCCGCACCGGGCGGCGTACGCCGCGTAGGCGCCGGGTGTGCCGCTCAGCGCTTCTACTTCGATTCTCAACTCGATGCCAGTCGATCCGCTCTGATGCAGGAAGACGCAGGTCGCGACGTCAGTGTCCTTGTTCATTTCAGGATGAGTCACAGTCGCGGTGACCGGCCCCTCGAGCGCCCCGGATGCGGTCGCTTCGTTGATCCAGGGACAACTCTCTTTCGCCACACTGCTGCCCGGTATGCACAAGGCGATCAGGGTGCAAAGCAGCAGGCTGACAATTCTCGCGCGAAATAAAACTCCAAAAATGCATTCAAAATCCCGGTACAAGTTGTCCTCCAGGGCCTTCCAAGACTACTTTCGAGGAGAGCCTCCGTCGCCGCTTCCGCCGGCCTTTGGGACACGCGGCGTCTCGATTACGGCTTCCTGCTCCAAATCCGCGTGCACGTGCCACGGCACACTCTCGGTCGAGATTTCAGGATGCTTGAGCAGGAAGTCCAGCGAATACGTCGGAGCGCCTGGATCCGCCTTTTTGTTCGTGAAGAATGCCGTTTGTGCTGCCGCTTTTTCTTCCATTCCCATTCGGCCGTAGAGAATTGCAAGGTTGTAATGTGCCGCGACATCGTCCGGATCGATGGCTTGCAGGGCCTCAAACTGCTCCATCGCTTCGTGCTCCTTGCCCTGCCGGTAGAAGGATTTCCCCAGTTCGCGTCGCGCGTCGCGTGACAGCGGATATTGCTGGACCACCTTCCGCAAGTCCGCCTCTTCCAGTTCCGGATTGCCGGCGCGACGTTCGACCAATGCCATGTAGTAAAGCGCTCGCGCATTGTCCGGGCTCAGCGCCAGCGCCATCTTGAGGCTCCAGCGCGCTGAACCGTATTTTTCCCATTCGATGTTTGTCAGCCCGATATTCGTGTAGCCATCCGCGTAGTCGGGCCGCAACCTTACGACTTCAGAAAAGGCGCGGATAGCCTCCGCATATTGGAGCTGGTCGAGCGACGCTATCCCGTAATTGTTCCAACGCATCCAGTCCGGGTTGTCCTGCGGATCCGCCGCCGTTGCCGGGTTCTCGCCAATATTCAATGTCCGCGTCCGCGTAGCGAGCTCTATCACTGGATAAGCCGGATGGTCGGTCCCGAAAATATTGTTCAAATAGCTCTGCCGCAGATGCCGGTAGTTGACGCGAGCCACGACTGTCAGCGGCCCCCTGGCATCCGCCGGGATTCGGAATTCGTAGCGAACCATTCCCGATCGCCCGGCCTGGATGGTGTTGTCGTAAGCCACCGAATGGATCGTAAAAACTTTGTGATTGTCGACGAACTCGCCCTTCTCGGTGACCGGCCGGTTGGTAA
>JABCYZ010000011.1 GCA_013289955.1 Acidobacteriota bacterium | reverse complement strand
CCTGCTTAAAAGCGTCCGGCACTTCCACATCGAAAGTCGCTTCCGTGTCCTTCTTCGGTGACCACTGGAGCTTCACGATCATGGACCCTTCCGGAAATGCCTTGCCGTTTAGTGGAACGCCAGCCTTGAACGCCTTAATCATCGCCAAATTAGCGACGATTACCTTAAGAACTTCTGCCTGGCGGGCGGAAGAAACCGTAGACCAATCCTCATATCCCCTGAAATCAGAGAACGCGATTCCATCCGGTGATTTCAGAGAGTACTTGTCCGTGTCCTGCCCTTTCGCGTTAAGGACCGCGCCGCCGAGGATGGCAAGCAGAGCCACGGCTGCGAGGATGGTAAGGGCGGCGATAGTTTTTATGGCCGGGCGCGTTTCTTTCTTTTGTTGTACTCGGGCCAAAGAAACCTTCATAAGTTCAGTCATGTTGCGCTCTCCTTCACAAAAAGTCGGGCAGACTCCTCTTACGAGTTGTTGTTTCGCGGATCGTCTTTCGCGCTGACGTATTCCAGTCCGAGCGGCCCCATCGCGGTGACTTGCGTGACGTACTCGCCGGATTTCGCCCAGTGGAAATGGGACGTGCTACCAGGAAGAATGACAACCGCGCCGGGCGGATAGGCTTCCAACTTATTGGCGTCGAATTCATCGCCCAGTCCGATATAAAAGACGCCAGAAATTACGGTGTAGACGCGATCCTCTGGGTGCTTATGAGGCATTAGCTTCGCGCCGTGGGGCGATTTGACCCTGATGGTGTAGGGGCCGGGCTCCGAGGGCTGACCTACTACGACGGCCATGCGGACGGAAGGTGGGAATGCCGGGAACGGTTTCCAATCGATGTCCTCCGGCAGGATGGGTTTGAAAAGCCCCTGCCCAAGTTGGTGAGGCCGGACTACGCTTTGCTGAGCACTCTTTGCGGCACTGGCTTTCTGAGACATAGAACCCCCATTCAGGCAAAAATGTAAAACATCACCGCAGATTTTCGAGACGTGTTTGCCAAGCTAAGCTTCGAACGCGTGGCGACTGCCTGTCTTGTCGTTACTTGGATGACCAGGAGAAATCAAAAGCTGCATTTTTGTTCGTGACCGCAGTGGGCGTTCGTTGAACCAGTACTCTGTCATGACAGAACGCTACGTTTTACCTAGCCTTGGATGAGAAGAGGCCATAGAAGAAAACCTCTACACGTCGTTCACACTCTTTTATTCCCCTTTTCAACACCTCAACCGACTGAGTGCGCTCGCCGAGGCGTTGGCAGCCAAACGGCTACCACTACATACGCCCACCCAAGATGCGGTCGATCTGCCGAAGATGGTTCAAGTCGTGTGCCGCTTCCAAGCGGACGAACTCCTCGACCGTTTGCCGTCCGCGTACCTCGTGGACCCCATAGCACTCCACCCACCGTGCGCGCGGGACCGACTCCAACAGTCGCAGGTTGCTCTCGCGCAGCGCCCGAAAGACCCCTGCCGAAAGGCTCGCATCTTGCTGCGCGTAACCCAAGCGCTCCGCCCATACGGCCTGATCCCACCACGTTAAGGCCACGCCCGGATTCGCCAGCATGTTTCGCAATCGCCACCCCATCGCCAGCTCCGCGTCCGCCAAGTGCGCTACGATCTCGGCGATTGACCACTTTTCAGGCGCAGGACGCCGGGTCAACTCCCCGGGCGCGACATCGCGCAGACGCCGATCGAGTTGTGATGGGGTGGCTTGTTGTACACCGAGGGGCTCCTCATCGCCAAGATAGCTTAGGACTCGAGTTCGGTATGCTTCGAACGTCTCTGCCATTGGTCCTCCCGGCGGACTGCGTACGCGGCCGAAAATCTCGTGGAGTAGACCGAGCCGTCCTGGTTCGCAATCATACGGGTGTGATGACGTAACACAAACACCGCGACCTCACTGCGCTCCGGCTACAACGCCGAGCTGTTTCAAAATGTTATCGTCCATGAACGACCCGTAGAAAAAGGTAGCCGCCCTTTGGTCGCCCATCTCATGGCTGCTTAGATTTGGTCCAATGCAGTCTTAGTTTCTCCCTGCGGCTGTCGCTCGTCAAACATTGATTCGTCATCGTTAGGATGAACGGCGCTCCTACTTTCGCTCCGCGCCGTCGCTTTCTGTCGCGGCTGTGACTACTCCCCAGTTCATGCCGGGCATTCTCCGGTGGGGCGAATTTCGCGAGCAATTCAACGAAGGCTTGGACGCAGGGAATTGTGCCGGCTACCCGCCTCCGCCGACGCGATGCCGGTCCGCCAAGGCGTTCCGGAAAGGCGGCCGGACCCCACGTACGAGCGTTGGTCGCTTCGCCGCAGGGGCGTTCTTCTCCAGCTGATCGATGAACTCGCGCACGTAATCCACCTGCGCGAGATCTTTCGGCATCGCGGCGCGCCACTCGAGGAGCATGCCGCGCGCGGTCAGCCCGGCAATAAGAGGCCGCACTACGTGGCGGAAGGATCGTGGGATCTCGTCGGAAAAGAAACAGGGCCGCATACCGACGCGGCCCCATTGTCAATTCGGATGGTTGCGGGGGCCTGCAACCATCCGAATTGTTTAGAGCTGCCTTTTAGCGTGGAACTGATCCGGCTCGCCGCGTAGGCGGCACCGCGAGCAAAAACCTCATCCATGTCACCTATCTTCCTGATCGATCTGCGCTATCACAGCCGATAGCGTAAAGCTCCACCGGTCACGTGATCGGCAATGGAAAGGAAGGCGTCCCAAACGTAGCGGCCCCCGAGACCTCGATACGCTTCTCTTTGCACCGGCGCTCAACGCATACGTCGGACCATCATCTTCATGATTGCGCTCCATCCGCGCGCACCTACAAGGTTGCGTATGGTGAGAAAGGGAAATGCAAGCGCGGGATAGCGAAGACGCGCTGATCCGTCGGTGGCGGCGCGATAGATCGCCTGCACCACTTTTTCTGGGCCAGGTAATTTGGCCGCTTGCTCCGCCCACATTTTGTCGAAACCGTCGATCAGAGCTTGATAGGCAGGATGTGGTGTTCGCACCATACTGGTGCTGCTATCAAAGTTAGTCTTTGACCCGCCCGGTTCTACCAGCTTTACGCGTATTCCATATCCCTCCAGCTCATACTGCAGGGACTCGGTCAGACCCTCCACCGCGTATTTCGTCGCGTGATACGCCGAGAAAAGCGGAAGAGTCATTCGTCCGCCGAGCGAAGACACGTTGACGATGACGCCGCTCCTGGCCTTGCGCATCAAGGGCAGGACGAGTTGAATCATTCCAATGACGCCCATGAGGTTCGTGTCCACCTCACGCCGTAAATCCTCAGGAGATGCGCCTTCGAGGGGCCCTAACAGGCCGAAGCCCGCGTTGTTGATCAGAACGTCGATGCCGCCAAACTTGGCGACGGTTTCATCAATGCCGGCTTGCATGGATGCACGATCCGTCACGTCCAGTCGCGGTGTGAACAGGCTGGCCGGGCCGGTCCACGATTTGGCTTTTTCAGGGGAACGCATGGTCGCCGCGACGTTCCAACCCTTCTTCTTGAACAACAATGCGGTATCCCTGCCGAAGCCGCTTGACGCGCCGGTGATCAGTACGGTTTTAGCCATGGTCATTTTCTCCTTAAGTGTGACTAGTCAGTCATAGAAACTGGCTAAAAAAAATTAGGCGATCATTCGCCAAAAGCCATCAAAGGCAGCCGCGCAATGCCTGTCTGCATTTGCAGGGTTCCGGATCATGTCGTCGATCGTCGCGTCCGCCAGCGCAGTCATCAGGGCTGCGACGAAATCCAGCGGGAGATCGCGCATCGGTCCATTCTGGCGGGCCCGTTCCACAAGCTCGGCGACTCCCGCGATCTCGCCAAGCGCCTTCTCACGGCTCTCCGGGGTCACATCGTCCGATACAGAAAGATGTGCGAGCGTCCGGCGCTTCTCCGGGCAGTCGGTCGCCCAGCGAATCACATTGGACCACATATGAAACACTTGTGTCCGGATGTCACTCTCAGTTGGGATCCCGTCAAGAGCAGCCGCAGCCATCTCCGCCTTGAGGTCTACATAGAGCCGGTTCAAGAGGTCAACCTTCTTCTCGAAGTACGCGAATAGAGACCCGTTGGAGACGCCTGCCTCTTTCGCTATCATCGCCGTCGGCGCGCTCAGCCCATGCGTACAGATCACGCGGGTTGCCGCCTCTAGAATTGCGTTCTCCTTATCCTCGCTTCTGGGTCTGGCCATGTTTGCTGCCTCTACTCCAACACCAACATATCATAGAGCGACTAGTCGGTCAATGGCTGAATGGCTGTGGCGCTTCTCTTGTTGCGGCGGGCGACTGTCAATTCGGATGGTTGCAGGGTGTTCGGAACCTATTGCAGCAGAATAGTTTCTGGTCGCAGAGGCCTGCAACCATCCGAATTTGCTAGTCATACCGTTTCGTACAGAATTGATCCGCTGCGCTGCGTAACCCACACATAGACTAGGGCTTAGCCGAAGTTAGGGCAGAATCGGGCACCTCTTGTGCAGGCAAGAACAGTAGTAGGCCAATCATAATTCGCTACCGCGACCCAACATCAGCGATGTATGACCTCGGTTGGCGTGAGCGAGATTTGTCCAAGACTGGCTTTTCGGATTTCTCCAGACGACTCGTTCGTCATCCCTTCCGAGGTAGTAGCCTAGCCGAATTCAGGATAAAGGTAAGCTCGGACGCCACATGAATGAACGCCGAGAGTAGGGGGTTAAGCATACCGAACGCAGCCAATCCGACGCCCACACTGTCCACGGCCAGGGTTCCGGCAAAGTTTTGCATGATCGTGCGATGGCAGCGACGGGAAATCTTGATCGTATCCACCAATCGCAGGAGATTGTTGCCAATCAGCATGATCTTTGCGCTCTCGCGGGCGACCTCAGTACCCGATCCCATGGCAATACCGACCGTTGCTTGCATCAATGCCGGCGCATCGTTGATTCCATCCCCGACCATGGCGACCTTTCTGCCGCTCCTCACTAGCTCTCTAATGACCTCGCTCTTCTGATCCGGTAGGACTTCTGAGTGGATGACATCGATCCCGACTTCTTTGGCAATCGATTCCGCGATGCCCTTGGCGTCGCCCGTCAAAAGGACGGTCCGAATTCCCAGAGAATGAAGAGCAGCCACGGATTGTTTGGCCTCAGGTCTCAAGGTATCCGCGATTCCGATGGCACCGAGATACACTCCATTACAGGCGACTAGTATCTCGGACGAGGGATCTCCACTAGACCCTGCACCGTTAAGAACAACGTTGTTGTCCCGAAGAAATGCTTTGCTTCCCACAAGAATTCTCCGGTGATCCACGCGACAATCAATCCCTTTGCCCGGAGCATATTTGAATTCTTCCGGCGCTGACACTTCCAGTTGGGATTCCGCCGCCTTGTTGACGATGGCCTTGGCTAAAGGATGTTCCGATCTTTGCTCGGCAATCGAGGCGATTTCAAGAACCTCCTGCTCCGTATGCCCATCGGCAGCCAGGATCGAAGTGACTTCAGGAGTTCCGAAAGTCAGTGTGCCGGTCTTGTCGAAGACCACGGTGTCCACCGAACTCAAGAGTTCAAGGTACAACCCACCTTTGATAATTGCGCCTTCTCGCGCTGACCGCCCGATTCCCCCGAGAATAGCCAGAGGAGTTCCGGCTGCGATTCCGCAAGCGCCGGCAACAATGATGACGGATATGGTCGAGGTCAGATTGCGAGTGATGATGAATGTCAGGACAGCACAGCCGAGCGCAAACCAAACGAGATACCCTGCAAGTCTGTCTGCAGTCTTTTGAATTGGGGCACGTGAGCGCTCAGCCTCCTCAACAGCGTTGAGGATGCGGCCAAACGCCGTGTCGCGCCCAATCCTGCTGACCCGGATCTCCAGCGCGCCGGACTGATTCACGGTGCCTGCGAAGACCGATGCGCCTGGAAATTTCTCGACCGGAAGAGACTCTCCCGTTATCGTCGCCTGGTCTACAAACGAATTGCCGCCGACCACGTCTCCGTCAACGGGTATTCGTGCTCCAGGATTGACCTCAATTATTTCGCCCGGACGAATGCTCTCCGTGCTGCGTTGTTCCGCCCTGCCATTTCTTCGAACCGTGACTTCATTAGGAAGCAGATTCAAAAGCTCTCGAATGGCGGTGCGACCGCGCTGAACCGTGAGGCCCTCCAGTACCTCTGCGATCAGTACAAACAGCACAATGATGAGCGCTGTGAAGAACTGGCCAATCGCCAGCGCCGCAAGGATTGCGATGGTCATGGAAAGCTCCATCGTCATCCTGCGTTCCATTACATTTTCGGCGGCCTCTTTGAGAATCGGATAGATTCCGATCAAAGTGCCAGCGATGCCGATAATGCTGACGTGAGCAAACGGCTCCCATACGCGAAACCAGACGAGAGCTGCTGCGACTGCCACCAAAAGGATTCGTATTCCTTCCTGCAATTCGAATCCATGGTCGTGAGCCTCTTGGTCGTGATCGTCATCGCCATGCTTCATGGCAACCGATTCCGTAATTGCTGGAATAACAACATCAGTTGGCAAACTTTCCTTTACGTGTGGCATATTGTCCCCAATCCTTTGAACCGGACTTCACTTTAAATAGGACTTGGCAATACTGATTACATCGTCGACTGCATTGCTCTTGCGTGACTTGTGGTTGTGGCGACGTTCGACCAAATGGAAGCGGATGTGTCCTTCCAGGACCTCTGACATCAGCCCATTGATTGAGCCACGGCAAGCGGCAATCTGCTGAAGAATCTCTTCGCACTCGCTTTCGTTTTCCAGCAGGCGCTCAACCGCCTCGATTTGGCCGCGAACTCTCCGAACGCGGTTCAATAACTTGTCTTTGTCTCGAATTGTGTGTGCCATACTGCCTAGGAGTATATACTGGGGAGCAGTATTATGGGAAACCTGAAATCCTGATAATCGATGAATGAAATGGGTTGCGCGTGCTAACCACGAAGCGGAGAGTAATCGCTCAGGTTCTTGTCTGTCAGGGCTGTTGTTGCGGTCAGGTCGAACGCGGACGCCCCGAAGTGCCGGTAGAGTGGCTAAAACAGGAGTGGAGAAAACGCGGTCTGCTCAAGCGCGTTCAGCTTTCCGTAAGCGGATGCCTCGGCCCCTGTGACGTGCCGAACGTCGTCGCGATTGTCACCCCAACGAAGACAGTGTGGCTGGGAAACATCTCAAGGCGAGATCAATATCAATCGCTGCTGGACTGGGCCTCGCGCAGCAAGAACCTAGGTTGCGCGGTTGACATTCCAAGCGAATTGCTGGTTCACCTGCTGGAGGACCCAGTGTCGCTTTGACGTGTCCGGTCAGGGAAGCTACTCTCCTCATGCTAGTCAATTCGGATGGTTGCGGGGTAATTAGAACCTATTGAGAAAACATGCGTTTGCGGTCGCGGAGGCTTGATTTGAACCAACGACGCAGGAACTCGGAAACGCGCCTGCTCACGAGGTAGTCGCGCTCGTCGAAGTGTATAAAGTGGGTTTTTGGACCGAATGGACCGAGAATCAGAGTCAAAACTAATCAGGAAATTGTTCTAAATACCATGCACGGTGGAGAATGCACGTGATGGGTGGGAAGATTAGTTTGCGCGAGCATCTGCCCAAAGCAGAGGGTCAAAGGCGAAGATACATTCTCGTAATCTTTTTAATTCAATGTGATGGCGCGCCCGGCCAGACTCGAACTGGCGACCCTCTGCTTAGAAGGCAGACGCTCTATCCAACTGAGCTACGGGCGCTCTCTCCCTAATTTCTCATATTACAATCACTTACGCTACAGCCTGCTCTGCTTGTTCGATCGCCATTTTCGGTACATTCGGTACAACTGAGGCCCAAATCGAGTTCGGAAGCTCGAACCCGACCCCTATGTTGTCCGCAATTTCCTTGCGGAACTTTATGTTTTTTTTGAGCATGGAATAATTGTCGCCAACCGCCCGGTTCGCATGACCGAGCCAAAACCGCTCGATGTCCGGAGAAACCGAGTTCTCGCGTGGCCACGTCATTCGGAAGCGGCGAAAGATGTGGTTTCCGCCAGTTGGGAGGCCCTTCATCCTCAACAATGGGTGAATGACCCGGTTGCGAATGTTCGATGGGTTGAGCGGCCTACCCACGCGATTTGGGAAGACCAAGCCGGTGGTTCGACCGGCAAGGAACTCCTTTAGAAGAGCAGCTACCTCTGGAGAGATGTCAACAAAGCGCTCCGAGTTCGCTGTCTTGAGTTCTGTGGTCAGCTGCTTGCCTTTCGCCTGCTGGATGATACTGACGGTGGTGAAGTCGTCCAGCAAGTCCTTGATTTCAAGGCCGAGAAGCTCACCGATACGGCAGCCTGCGGAGGCCGCGAGGATGAGGAGCATCCGATACTTTGGACTCTTGACCCTGACAAACTCTGTCATGGTTTCCGCTGTGATCGATGGTCTCCTTTGCTTCGAGGTTTCCACGAGAGGAAGGTCCAGTTTGTTTGCATCCCATTTTTGAGGATACAGTGGGTTGCCGTCCGCATCTTCAGCAGATGCAATGACTGCAGCTGCCATGCGAAAGTAGGAATGTGCCAAGAAGAGGTGTCCCAGATGCTGAGGTCACCCTGCTCATGAGCCGCGAGCAGAAGTTTGGAGTCCGGTGTGAACGCAACATGTAAGACCAAGTTATCGGCGGCGCCGCCGCGCACGGCGAATGTGCCGTGGGTGCAATCAGGCGTGTCGCACTTCATTTCGGTATGCGGCTTGGAAGAAACAGTTTCGGAGTCCTTGAGTACTCTGTTTGGGGGAGGCATTGGTGGAACGATCGCGGCTGGGTTGATGTAGGGGCTTATTTCGCTAGCTTGCTTGCGAAGGGCGGATGCGGCCTCCGTTTGGCCCTCCGCATCCTTGAGTTGAGCATACTGGTTTAGCGTCCCTTGCAACCGCCGTGAATAGTTCTCGTACATCGAAGGCAAACTCTTGATGGCTGCTCGGAATGTGGAAACCGCCATACCGTAGAACTCGTCTGCCTTGGACAGATTGCCTGTAGCGCCGTACGTCCGGCCCAGATTCGCGTAGTCGCTGCCAAGGTCCGCATCATCGGGTTTTCGGTAACCCTTGTCGAGTTCCAGTGCCCTTTGGTAAAGCGAAATGGCCTCCAAGAATCGCCGCTGGAGATAGATGGCGTTAGCCAGCATGGACAGCGCGCCGCTTCGTTCGAGCACGACTTCCTTCGGCAAGTTTTCGGAAATCTCGACTGCTTGTCGGCATTTTGGTTCTGCTTCAGCGTACTTGGCGCCCTTGACCAGACCTCTGCACTCGTCTTCGACACGGAAGTATTTGTCCCGCACGGCGCTTTCGCTTTCTGACATACCACCAGGAAAATCGAGTTCGACATCGGTAGCCACCACGATTGGCGTATCATCTTCGAGAAACGGCTTAAATTTCCACTGCTTCACAGCATCGATAGCCGCCTGCACGAGCAAGGGGTGACCGCTGACGAATGTGGCCGAGGAAACTTCGCCGGATGGAGAGACGACGACATGCAGTTTTACTTTGCCGCCGATTTTGACCGCTTTCGCTAGAGGGGGAACCGTCGGTTCCACACGGTGCACGATATGATTGGTCACCTCGGTTGCTGACACGGTCTTCACGGGGTCGGTCTGTGCGGCAGTCGTTAACGCCACGACGAAAATCAAGATAGGAAAAGTCGCCCGGATCATGTGCGGATGGTATCAGAGGAGACGTTACACGCAAAGATTTTGACGAGGCTTCAAGGAAGGGGTTTGAATGACCACGCTAGCCAAGATCGGAACGGTTCACGAAATCCAAGTATAGTGCTCGTCCCGAACCTGCCACGAGCCGTTGGCTTTTTCCATCAGCACATACCGCCCGCCGCCGCACAGCCCGCAAAAGTGGTCGATATAGAACACAGCCTGGGTGCGAGAGACGTTGAAACCTACACCTGAAAGGATGATGAATCCCATGTTGTGCGGGAATTTCTTTTGAAACTCGGGTGAGCCTTGCAACCGGGGTTCGATGTCGGATTTTGGAGCCAGAACCACGGTGGCGCGCCTCGGCAACACAAACTTGGGCAGTATTCGAGTGTGAAGCAAGTTGCGGACAAGGAAGCTGGCGCGAGTTGACGCATGTAGCTGCCCGAAACTCGCGCAGCCATCCAGCACGTGCAGCGCCGACCATCTCAGGTTTTCGCCTATTCTCGTTGTGTCTTCGATTACCAACTGCACCGGCCCACCCACTGACCAGTCGTGAGCATCGTTCAATTGCCCTTCGGAGAGGTAAGCCGAGTACACCGCGTATTCTTCATCTGCGTTGCGCTTCCGCTCGACCCAACCGATGATTACGACGACAACCGCGAGAACGGCTACAGTTGAAAGCAAAGCGAGGGTTGCGCGTGGAATTCTCCACCAAATCCGATCAATGACCGGCATGGCTAATCAGACTCCGCGATAGCAGCATAAGTTCCCGCACTCGGCGCTACCACGGCCGCGCGAATCCGGCCTAGAACCTGGCTGCATCAATCCAAGCCTGTACCTCTTCCTTTCCCGAGAACGGGTTCTCCTCGATGCTCCAGCCAGCGACGAACAATTAGTAGATTTCTTGCCCTAATACTTCGTGCGTACGTACACGCCATACTGCCCGTAACACGGAGCTCCTTGACGGTTCTTGTGAGGATTGAGGGAGCCATTCATGCTTTTCTTGTTGAATGTCTTTGCGCAAACCGTGCATCGATAGACGTAGGTTGGCCCTTGATGTCTGGTTCTGGCTGCACGCCGCATGCTTGGCACGCGGGGCATCGCGGTTGAGGGCGCGATAGTGGGCGGACCCGTCGAAGTTAGTTCAACCACGTAACGTGGCATGAACACTTGCGAAGTTACGGTCGCCCCCTGCATTCTGTCCACGCGATAGGAACGATGCTCTCCTGAATCGCTGCGGATTGCGTGCAGCACAAAATATCCCTCGGCCGTCTGCCGAAGCGAATACGGCTCTATACGGCGCAGGCTGCCGTCATACCTGAGATCGACACATAGATGATTCGCCGCAGCGAAGCGGATGATTTCCAGAGTCGAACGGAAGGGGAGTGGAACCCCCATCGGCAGCGCGCGCGAGCGGATGGCGATTTCGCCGGAGCCGTGCTGGATGAGCGCGCGCTGCGGAACTGGAGCGCTGCTCATAATCCATGAAAAGATCTCGGGCAGCGCATCCCAGAAGTCACTGAGCGGCGGAAGCACGGGGAGCTGGTGTGACAGCATGTCCGACCACATCCCCTCAAGAGCCTGGCGATTAGGAATAAGCGACTGGAACGTAGGCACCGGGATTGCCTTGTATTCGCATTTCTGCCGGAGCACGTCCAGAAGCACCGTGGCTGTTGGCCGGCTGTCCGTGTGTCGGTAGAGGTTCACTACGTCGTAAAGATCGCGAGGTCGCGTGCGTTCTCCGAGCGCGCGCAGTTTTTCTCCGAAGGCTTCCTCATAGGCGTAGCAATTCGCCCAGATCCCTCCTTCTGGTCGATCGCTGTACGGATGAAATACCTCGCGCCGGATAGAGGGAAGCACGAGCCTTTCGTCCGCGGTGAGGTCGAGCTTGATCTTGGGCCAGCCGCCCGAAGTTGGCGACACCGGTCCACGGTACGGAATTTTGCCTTGGCAATTGGAGCGTCCGCGGGAGTTGTCGTAGATATCGAATTCGAGTTGGTCGGCGGGAATATTTAGACCAGATTGTTCCGTCACCCATGCGACGACTTCTTCGAAAGCCGTCCGCAAGAATTCCTCGTCGAGGTGTTCTTCATTGCGCAGGGTAAAATCCAGATCTTCTGAAAACCGATAAGTCTCGAAATAGCACTTTTTGAGACAGGTTCCGCCCTTAAATACCCAGCTTTCACCAAGTTCGTCATGCGCATTTATGCCCGCGAGCATCCAGCCAAGGACGTAATCCTTCTCGACAATGGTAGGCAGCAGCGAAAACGCCGAAGCGGCTTCGAGGATTTCGCGCCTGTCGATCATGATGCCGATTGTTTCCTGGCGGACGGCAACCAGAGACGCCAGGCCGTAACGAGTTTTTTCGGAGGAAGCGAGGGATCAAGCTGGGCATAACCCTGTGTCAACCGTGACCGGCACTCGGCAGCAAGCTTGTCGTCGTGCAAGTGCGTTTCTGCAAGATATCCGAGGCGCTTGAATATGACTCCGTTATCAAATTCCTCTGCGTACCGAATCAACAAGCCGCGATCAGCAATCTTAGTCTTGAGATACGCGCCCAGGCTATCAGCTACGTGGTCGATGCCACCGCCCACCTCGGGCGCGGCGATCATATCGACTAGCGTACGCGCGGGGTCCGATATAGACACTTTGACAGAACCGCGCCATAGCGTTTTCAATCCGAAGAAACGTTTTGGCTTCACGTTGTGCAACACGAAAACCACACCTTGGGCGATCACGCGTTTTTCTGTAAAACGCCGAGTAGTGAAGACGAGGGTTTCATTGAAAAGCTGCTCGGTAAGGTCCCAATGATGGGCGGCTGTCCAGCCGCCCACGTAGCACTGATTGAAGAGCGTTGGTACGAGAACCCAGGGATCTGCGATCACCTGTTCGCTACCAGCCAGGTCCAGCGGCACAAGAACATAAAGCCCATGTCCTATCCGCCGGAGCCAGCCCTGCTGTTTCCATCGTGAGAGGAGCTTGGCTGCGGCACGCCTCTCGATCCCGAGTGTCCGAGACGTGACATCAACCGACACGACTTCCTTTGCTGCTCGGAGTACTGCACCGAGGCGTGCGCGGTGAGCTGGCAATGAATCTTTCCGCGGCTCCATGGCTATACGATAATACTATAAGTTCGCATGTTATGGGAACTTGGTGCATTTGTATATAGTAAGATTGCCTTCGAAGGCCTAAAATTCTTTGCGGAATGAAGAGCTGGTCATTTCAGCCGCTGCGCGAACCATCGGGAAGCGGAAAGGCAGGTAGGACTAAACAATTCGGATCGTTGCAGGCCCTTGCTTTTAGATAACGACACCTCGGGATCATCTGGCATCTGCGCGTTTAGTTGATTAGCAAGCCAACAGTTTCGGTATAACTTCGGTACAACTGAGGGCGAGATTTCGGGAGAGGGAGCCTGTAAGCGACGCTCAGCAAAGCATTTAGAATTTTTGCCTTCCTTGTTAGAAGGCAGACGCTCTATCCAACTGAGCTACGGGCGCGTCGGCTTCATTGATTCTAAATCATTTATGGCATGCGACGATGCGATTTTCGAGGCGTTGAGCTTCTACGCAAAGGGCAGACGCTCTCTAGTCTGATGCGCCATCAGCGGATGAGAGTGCATCCTAAGATTCTGCCCATGCCGGAGATCCAACCGCTCGTCGGCCAGACTATCTCGCACTACCGCATACTTGAAAAAGTCGGAAGCGGCGGGATGGGTGTGGTGTACAAGGCCGAGGACACGCGACTTCATCGATTCGTTGCGCTGAAGTTTCTGCCAGATGAAGTGGCCAAGGACGCTCAAGCATTGGCCCGCTTCCAGCGGGAAGCGCAAGCCGCATCGGCACTGAAAATACGGAATGCCGGCTCGTTTCAGAGTCAGGTGCCAGACGGTCCTCAACGATCGCCGGTGTCCTTGTGAGTTAAGCATGCTCGGAAACAAATACTGTCCAGGTCCTGCAAGACTCATCTGGCTCCGAAACGCCTCAATCGCGACATCCGTCAAGGGCAGTTCTGCAAGGCCGTTTCGCGTTTTCGAATTGGGGATCCACACCGTCTTGTTGAGGGAAGTCCACCTGCCCTACCCGATTTGTCAGGAAGAAAGTCGACCGCTTGGAGCGACCCAAGATCCCTGCCGCGATCACCATTGAGAGTATCTCAGGTTTCGACGGGAATCGGAGTTCCCCTCGACAACTTCGCTCGGAATCTCGGTATCTGTGCCCCCTTAACACCTTCACATATTGTGAAGTATCATGTCGTTGTGCATATCGTCACGCGCAAGCATCTGCACGAGGCCATGCAGCAGTTCCCAGGTACGGCAAACGAGATCAAAGCATGGGTGGATATCGTCAAAGGGGTTAGATGGCACAATTTCCTGGAGGTTCGCGGCGCGTTCAAGGATGCCAACAATGTGGAGGGATACGTGATTTTCAGCATTCGGCAGAACCGTTACAGGCTCGTCACAGTCATTCACTACGCAAGAACAACCAACCAGATGCGAACCCAAGGGCACGTTTACACTCGCTCTTTCTTGACACACAAGGAGTACGATAATCCCGCGAACTGGGATAGGAGATTTGGTACAAAATGAGCACAACACCCCTAGCAAATCCGGCCAAGATGATTGCAAAGGGCGCTCCTCACGTCATACACAATGACGAGGAGCTGGAGGCGTACACCGACGCCCTGTTCCAATTGACGGCTCTCGAGAATCCATCTCGCGCGGAACGAGAGGCGATTGAACTTCTAACCTTGCTGATCGAACGCTACGAGGAAACGCACTACCCGATTCCTCCCGCAGACGCAGTTTCCGTGGTGCGTTTGCTGCTGGAACAACAGGATCTCACGCAGCGTGATTTGATTCCGGAATTTGGATCCGAAAGCGGCGTCTCCATGTTTCTGACGAAACGGCGTAAGCTCACACTGCAGCAGGTACGGAAGCTAAGCGCACGGTTCAAACTTCCTGCCGACGTCTTTATCCAAGGCCGATAGCGGATGCGATATGTTTCTCGATGACCGATGCACGCGAGCGGCGTTTCGATCATTGCCCCGTCGTTGTAGGCAATCGCCATCGGCTCCCCGCGAAGAAGTTTACGGATTCGCCGTGCCGACGATGCTGAACTTTTGTGAAAACGCGAAACTTTGATTTGCTGGGATGGCAGCGTATCGCGCGTTCGAAATTTCCTCGGTGTATTGTGTCGTGGCGCCGGAGCAGCCGGGTATTAAGTCGCTGACGAATAATTGGTTATCCGCTGAATATTGTCCAATTCGAAGGCCTTGATCGGCGCGAGATTTTTCGCAGATCCTCCCTTCACGGATTTCAATTTCTTGGTAAGGCTGGCGAGCTTGGTCCCGCTGCCGTCGAAAACGGTGCAGCTGAATGCAGATACGTTGCCGGTAGTCGGATCGTTTCCCAGCGAGATCTGAAACTGCGTGCCAACAGGAATTGTGTAATTTTTGAATTTCATCATGTTGTACCAAGAATTGAGCAGCGCCCCTTTCGGCCCCCAATTATTTACCCAGCCCTGAAGAGTGCTTCCTTCGAGTGAAAAACCGTACTGTTGCCAGTAGCATTTGGAATTCGGAGCCGAGTAAGCGTTCAGTTGAATGCTGAATCCCTTCGTCGGTCCAGTCGTCCATCCCACAACCAGGTCCCGCGTGATGGTAATCGCCACCAGCACGTTGATTAGATTGGGGCAAACCCCTGGATTCGCGGGCGAAGAGCCGGACATGACTAAGTTCTGGTTGCTGCCGGTGCGGTCGATGTCGGCGGTCATCCAAATATGAGAGAGCTTGTTGTCTGTGCCGACGCAGAAGACCTCGGGCCTTCCGTCGGCGTTACTAGCCGCCGCGATTTGTTTGGCGTTCTGCGGGAATGAACCTCCTGCATTCCAGGAGTTCAGGGTTGCCGGCTGCGCAACGGAGGGCGCCGCTGATTGTTGTGCATAGTCGGCTTTATTTTTCATCCCGACGTACAGCGCGTAGAGGAACCCGCTCTGATCCAATACCGAAGTGACCCGCTTCGCGCTGAGTTTGGCGATACGCGACTGGGGCGACCAATCGGCGGCGGATTCTTTATGCGGCGGCTTGATTACCTTCGTTTGGTAACCGTGAAATAGGTCGCTGCTCGTGCCGACGTAGAAGATCTCAAGCCGGTCGTCCGAGTTTTGGCCTAGAGACACTTGATTCGCCTTGTTGCCCTTCCCGAAGAGAGTCTGCCCCAACCACGGATTGGGATTGTTGGGCGCATTGGGCGTTTCGACGGTTGGCAGAGTGGCGGGCGTGCTTTGCCAGTCGTGGTAAAGCGTCTTGTCCGTGCCGGTGTAGAAAATTTCGAGCCGGCCGTCATCATTCACTCCTGCCGTGATGGCCTTCGCCGTCCGCGCGAAGGAAGCCACGGGCCTGACCACGAATTCCAGGTGGATGGATCGGTGGTGTCCGGTACAGTCAGCTCCCAAATGTGATTCAGGTTGTTTTTTGGATCGATGAAAAAGAGTTCAAGCCGACCATCCTGATTCTGGGCCACGGCGAATTGCTTGGCTTTGATATTGGCCAGCGTTTGTTCAGCGAACCACGGGAGCTTCAACGTTGTCTGGTCGGCGATCGTCTGCGGCTTGGTCTGAAAGTTGTGCCAGAGATTGCCTTTTGAATCCGTGTAGAACACTTCGAGCCGGCCGTCGATATTTTGGATGGCGGCGATCTGCGAAATTGTCCTGGTTGAGAGTTGGTTGAGCGGCGCCCAGAAGATTCCGTCCACCTGCGTTTGAAAGCTGTGGCCGAGATGATTTTTGGAGTCGATGAAGAACAATTCGAGATGACCATCGATGTTTGCGGCGACGGCTATTTGTTTCGCGCTGCCAATCAGGGGAATCGGCCCGAACCAACCTACGGGAGCTACTGCAGTCATCGCGTCGTCTCCTTTATTTCAAGGCGATTTACGGTTAACAAAAGGCCCGATTGATAACGGGAAGATACACCTACAGCGGCGCGGAGGACATCGATATTTTATTGGCCAGCATCCGAAAGACGCGATTTGCTCTTATTTTCTCTTCGGACCAATTTGGCATTTGACATTAAGCTAAATGACTAAGTATTGTGACACGGATGCTCCCACTCGTAAAGCCGTATACATCGAAACGGAGATCCGCACGAGGTGACCAATCTGAGAACTTGATTCATTGGGGGGATCATGGAAATACTATTCAATGATGTCCGGTACGCTTTCCGCATCATGCGGAAGAGTCCCGGCTTCACTCTCATAATCATTCTCACGCTGGCATTGGGAATTGGGGCGAACACATCGATTTTCAGCATCGTGAACGCGGTGCTATTGCGTTCCCTGCCGTACTACGACCCCGGTAGTTTGGTGAAGATCACTTTCAACAATCCTGGAATAGGTTTGCGCGACATCCGCTTCTCTGTCCCCGAGTGGGAGGATCTGAAGGCAAGAGCCGGTGTCTTCGAGGAAGTAAGCGTTGTCTGGGCTGGCAGCACCAACCTGACCGGCGCCAGACAACAACCGGAACGTCTTGAATTGCTCGGCGTTAGCCCCAACTACTTTTCCATGCTCGGCGTACCGCCGCAAATCGGGAGGCTATTTGGATCTCAGGACTTTGCGCTGGGTTTCGCAGAAGCAGCTGTGATTAGCGATGGCTTGTGGCGCCGATCTTACGGCGGCGACCCGAATATTCTAGGAAAACGTCTGAAGCTGGACAACGATCCGTACACGATTGTGGGAGTTCTTCCCGCCGGATTTCGCCACCCCGGAAAGACGGTCGCGAAGGATGTGGAAGTGTGGGTCACGTGCGGGTTCAGCGCGGATCCTTACCCGAAACCCGCGCGAAACGTGAGGGTGCTGCCCGGGGCAATCGGACGGCTGAAATCTGGCGTCAATGTAACGCAGGCTCAGGCGAGACTGACGGCAATGGCCAGTGAACTCCGGACTGACTTCCCGAATGATTATCCTCCTGAGGCCAAATGGTCCATCGAGATCCAACCCTTGCAGGACTCACTCGTAGGCAATGTGCGTCCCCAACTGCTGGTATTAATGGCCGCGGTAGTCCTGGTCGTGCTAATCGCATCCGTGAACATCGCAAACCTTCTGCTGGCTCGCGCTTCAGGAAGACAGAGAGAAATGGCAATGCGGATGACGCTTGGGGCTGCCCGTTTTCGCATGGTGCGCCAGACGCTGACGGAGTCGCTGGTGCTTTCCTTGATCGCGGGTGTGGCAGGCGTGCTCGCAGCGAAATTGACCTTGAGTTTCATCCTTCACTTTGTTCCCGCTTCAGTTCCCCGGCTTGCCGAAGTGGGTGTCGACCGGACTGTCCTGCTTTTTGCTCTTCTGATTTCCATCTTCACCGGAATCATATTTGGGCTCGCTCCAGCTTTTCAGGCAATGAAAGCCGATATGACTGCCGCAATTCGGGAAGGTGCTCAAGGCTCCGGTTCCAGCGCTAAGACATTCCGGTTGAGGAGTCTGCTGATTGTGTCTGAATTGGCGCTTGCTGTTGTGCTGATGGTTGGAGCCGGCTTGCTCCTGCGGACTTTCTGGGGATTGCTTCAGGAGGATCCTGGTTTCAATCCTTCGAGAGTAGTTACTGCAAGCTTCTGGCTAGCGAACCCGAACGATCCCAAGACGGACGTGTACGCGAATTTCGCAGAGAGGACATCTTTTATCAGGGACGTCATCCGGCGTGTGGCCAAGATTCCAGGAATCGATCGGGCCGCCATGACCTCGGATTTGCCAGGCGCGCTTCCCGCGATAACCGCGGCGCTGGTGATCGAAGACCGCGCGACCGATTCTTCACAAGGGTTAACAGCGGAAGTAATTCGAGTGAGTCCCGATTATTTCATGCTGATGCAATGCCCATTGATTCGTGGGCGTTTTTTCCTAGAAAGCGATGAGAGCGGAAAGCAGGAGGTAGCCATCATTGATGAGACTACCGCGCGACGCTATTGGTCAGGCATGGATCCAGTCGGCAGGCGCTTGCGGTTGGATCGAAACACGGGATCACAGCGGGGAAATCCCAGCCTTCCTTGGGTAATCGTGGTCGGAATCGTCAAGGATATGAAGCAAGACGGACTCGACACAGATGGTGTCCCCCACATATTCAGACCTATCTATCAGCAATCAGGGCGGTCCATGAGCGTGGTGGCAAGGACGCCTTTGCCCGCATCACTCCTCGAATCGCAGATTCGGAGTGAGATACAGTCTGTGGATCCTACCCTGCCCGTATTCAATATCCGCTCCATGAACGACGTGATGGATGTTTCCATTGCTCCGCGCCGATTCTCGGCGGAATTGGTTGGAGTGTTCGCGGCCGTCGCGATGCTCTTGTCCTCCATTGGCATCTATGGCTTGCTGGTCTACATGGTTGGGCAGAGGTCTCGTGAGATTGGAATCCGAGTCGCCTTGGGAGCCCAACGGTCAGATATCCTCACGCTCATGCTCGGGAAAGGGCTATTGCTCGTGGGCGTTGGGATTGCAATTGGACTGGTGCTCGCCTCAGCCGCAGCGCCGTTGATTGCAACTCTGCTGTATGGCGTGCATCCGTTTGATGTGACGGTATTCGTGACGGTTCCACTGGTTTTGATGTTTGTCGCATTTCTGGCCACCTACATTCCGGCTCGCCGCGCGACGACGGTGGATCCAATTATTGCTCTGCGAGATAGTTAGGCATACCAACCGAAGTTAAAGGAGAAGAAGTGTCCGTTTACGAAAGGTTGGAGACCTCATGGCCACAATTCAAACTGCAGCCGACTGGCAGAAGCAGTGGTTCGAGATTGTAGACGCAACCTATTTGAACACTGCAGCCCATGCGGCCCTGCCCCGTGTGGCCCTGCATGCGGTGCAAGCCTCAATGGAAGCCAACAAGTCTCCGCATCACACGGACGACGTCGTTTTCTTCGAAGCTCCAAGACGAATTCGGGCATCCCTCTCGAAAATGATTGGGGCGAAATCGGAAGAAATCGCGCTCACGACCGGGGCAAGCACCGGCGTTGCGGCCGTAGCCCATTTCCTGAGGTGGAAGCCGGGCGATGAGGTTATTACTGCCAAGGGAGAATTTCCACTGCAATATGCCACCTGGAAACCGATGGAAGAACGCCATGGCGTGAAATTCAAAATCGTAGCGCCGCACGACCGCTTCATCACGGCAGATGATCTAATCCACGCGCTGACGCCTAGAACGCGCGTCGTTTCGGTGAGTCATGTCCGCTTTGACGACGGGTCGCTGTTGAATGCGGCGCGCGTGGCTGCGGCATGCCACGCTCAGGGTTCGCTATTTGTGCTCGATGTAAGCCAGTCTTGTGGGGCGGTGCCGATGGATGTCAACGAGCTCGGTGCCGATTTTTTGGTGTGTGCTGGATACAAATGGCTTCTTAGTCCCTATGGCACGGGATTCTTTTGGGCGAAGAGCGAACACCTGGACAGGGCGCGTCCGGGTCCGTTTTATTGGACCGCCCAGGGCGCTGAAGATGATTTTTTTTCATTGAATTTTGTCGATCCCGCACCATCCCGCAGCGCCAAGCGCTGGGATGCGGCGGAAGCCGCCACTTATTTCAATTTCAACCTGACGGCTATGGATGCCTCGGTAGATTTTGTGCTGCGGGCCGGGCCCGAATTGATACTCGAACACAACCGAAAATTGATTGATCTCTTGTTCCAGCGCCTACCGAAAGGCTGCGTCCCGGCGAGTCCGCTGGGCTCCGCAGAGCGCGGGCCTTACGGCTGCTTCACCGCGCGGACCCCGGAAAAGACCTCCGAGCTTTATCAGAAGTTGCAGAAGGAACGTGTTGTCGTGGCGATGCGGGAGGGTAAGATCCGCGTCTCACCCCATTTGTTCAATTCAGAGCGGGACATCGACCGCCTGATCAACGTGTTGCATGACGACGCGGAATTTTGTTCCCGAGTGAAGGATGACCCCCTCAAGTGATCAGGGCCATCGATTTGTCGGCGGGCTTTATGGCGAGCCAAGACAGCAATCCACAGAGAAATAAATGTGGCTATCCCTGCCTTGCAGGTGTGGAACGGCAAATACGTGACATTTAGACTTTACCGCTCGATTTCTCGAAATAATCTGAACTTGGAATATTAGATACTTGCCTTCATTCGGGGAGCCGACCGGTTAAGCCCCCACAGGGAGTTATCCTAAAACTTGGTAGGCATGATGAGTCGAAAATAGGGCTATGGCTCGAACAGGAATTTGATCTTGACGGTGATGCGCGCCGGCACAGGCTTTCCTCGCAGTGTGGCGGGCTCGTAGGTGTATTGCTTGAGGGCTTCCATCGCGGCGTTCCGTAGCGAAGCAGCTCCGGATAGTACTTTCATGGACTTCACACGCCCCGACGTATCCACCAGAGCGTCGAGCGTCACGCTATCCCCATTGCCAGGCGCGAAGTATTGCAACATGCTCGGCGAGGCCACTGCCCGGACAGACTTGATCAGTTTCGGGGGCACTACACCCGCACCGTCTGCAGGTGGCACCGCGGAAACCATAGCCGCTTTGCTCAACGATGGTGTCGCAGATCGTTTTCCGGCAGAGGCAGCAACCTCTGGTTTTTCCGGCACCGACACATCATCCGCAACCCCGTCGGGTGCCGATTTGACTTCACTTGACGGCGTTTCGACCTCAGCCATCGTGGAAGGCTTCATTGTTCCCGGCGCTCGAGGTTGCGAAGCATCCAGCGAAACTGCGCCCGGCGAATTTCCAGGCGTCCCGCCTGTCTGCGGGGACTTGCCGGAATCGGCATGGCCGTCGGTGCTCTTTGCAGGCACGAGAGGAGCAGGATGCACAGCGCTGCTCGATGCAGCGCCGGACGAAAAGCTCTTCCGCTGCGGCAGCCACGGAAGTAAGTTCTGATACCACGCCGCGCCTGCAGTGATGATCACAAACGCTGCGAAGAGTAAGTCCTTGCGCAGTGCAGCGCGCTCGGGATCTCTGGCTATTTTCTGCTTTGGCTTGGAGGAGGCCTTCGCCGCCGGCTTTGCGTTTTCGAAATTGAGCGCGGGTTCTGGTAGCAGTTCTTCCTCGGAAAAGGACGTCTCGGCCTGGGCGCTCGGCAGGGAAGCAGAGGCGGGAGAAAGAGCGCCGTGGGCGCCAGCGAGAGCGCCAGAAACTTCCCGTGGCGATTTCTCTGACGCTTCGCCAGACGCAGGCTGCAGTTTTGGCAACGGTAGGCTGGCTGCGTCTGCTATAAGCGGGGCTTGCACAGGAACGCCGACAGGGTCGCGCAGAGCTTCGGGAGTTGTTGGGTGAGAAAGATCGGGAGTCTCGGCGGAGGCGGGAGAGCTCCCGGACACGATTTGTGTCTGCAACAGTTTTAATTGCTCGCGTAGCACCTCCACTTCGTCTTTCAACGCTGAGACTTCTTCGGCGCTGGGAGCGGTTGTGGGCTCGATTGGTTCTTCGCCGATAATGTCCTCTTCCGCTCTCGCCGGCTGGTCCGCTCCTTTTTGCCGGGCGTTCGCAGGGGCCATGGCCGATGTTTTGGGAAACTCGATACCCCAAAACCCGGGCGAGGGCTCGCTGAATTCCACCTCGACGTAGCAAATCGTCGGCCGAAAATCGCGCTTGCGCGTCACTTGTGCGACGACTTCGCGCTTCGTTTCCGTGTGTGTCAGAAACAGCAGCTGTCCGACAAGTACGGCCGAGGATAGCTTCAGGACTCCGCCATTCTCAAAGACCAGCGCCGTGGTAGTCTCTTCCGTGAAGAGGTCGCGCTGCCCGCTCTTTTCCGAGAGGCGCGTGCCGGTAGCGACTACCTGAACTTCGACGGCAACTGCATTCATCCTTGGTTTGTTCAGAGCGTTTTCCCTGGAAGGGCTCGATGGGCTCGCCGGGGGCGAGACGGTCGAAGGAAGTTGATCCGCTGCGGAAGCCACGATTGTGTTGTCCCTCGTGCCGCCGGAGGGCGACGCATTCTTGATAGACGATAAGGCCGTGGAGGGCCCCCACGCAGCGGCCCCGACAACGCTCGATTGTCGCAGGCATCTAGCGCCCTGCCGATAGTACAAACGTACTGCATTGCGGGAGCTGTTCCAAGGGACAGCGCGTCTGCACAAGAGAAGGAATCTCTAAAGTCGAGCCCTCGCAGCCTCAGCAAGGCCTCATCTTCATGTTTTTCCCTTTGACGTTGACCCAAGTCTCCTATTCTTCTCTCAGGCACTCTTGCGAGTTCCCAGTGCGTCAGCCGTCCTGCCGCTTTTTCTTTTTTGTGCCGTTCTCCCTCCCGAAGTGGCACGGCCAATCCCTGCGGTGCGCTTTTTGTCCAAAATGTTCGTCCCCCCGGCGAATGTAGCCCTGGGCTCGGCCCTGCGGCTTCCTCCCGCAGGGCCGCGGTATAGGCCTGGATGTTTGCGAGGGCGCGGGTTCGCGACTCAAAATGTCCAGTGTCGCCCCAAGCCTATGTTTATCGTAAGTTGTTTATAATCAACATATACAGCTAATTCATGCTTTGATTTTGACGGCCTTTCAAGGAACCCGAGCTACTCTAGAAGCGATCCTTGCAAAAAAGAGGTCGAGCCATCGTCAAGAGTACAGACCGGGAGCCCGCTGACAATCGAGCCCTGCGGGAGCGGCAGCTGCCGCTCAGCTCTGCGTTCTCGGCTGCGCTTCCGTCGGCACTTTCGTCGCCGCCAATTCCTTCAAAAGCGCCTTGCCTTTGCGGAACCACGGCCGTTCATAGCGCTGCATGTACCGCGGGAGAGTCCGTTTCTTCGCGAGCAGCTTCAGCGCCCACTCGCGCGCCTCTTCGGGGCGTCCTGCAAGCTTCAGGAAATTCGCATAGTTGTAAAGCGTCTCGGTCGTCGTCGAGAATTGCGCCACGTCAAAGTAGAGATGCTCGGCGCGCTCCAATTGTCCTGTCTGCGCGTAGGCATCCGCCAAAAGCCCCGCAGCCCGGTAGGAATCGAACTTTCGATCGCTCGTGACCACGCGCTCCAGATCATGGATCGCGGCATCGAAATCGCCCAATCCGAGCGAAGCCTGCGCGCGATAATAAAATGTGTAAACCGAATCGCTGCGCGCCGCAATCGCGTTCGTAAACGCCTCGCGCGCCTTTTCAAATTGCTTCTGATCCTTGTAAAGCTCCCCGAGTTCTTCGTAGTTCGCCGCGGAAGGATTGTCCAGGATTTGCGTCTCGACAATCTGAATGCGTGATCTTCGGCCGAAACCTTGAAACACGCCGCGCAAAAGCCCTAGATCGGGCAGCACTTCCGCGATGATGTACACGCCCGCTCCCAGAAAACCGCCAAAGAAAATGATATAGAACCAATAGTTCTCCGGCCGGCGCCGCACGAAGTGCACGATTGCAAGGCCCTGCAGGATGAATCCCCAAGGATAGAAGAGGTGGCTTAAGCCAAACATGAACGACCGCCCTTGTGGACAGCATCCCTGCCCCGCGCCAAATCGTCAAACGGAACCTATCGCGAGTAGGCCCGGAAGTAACTGTCCTCTAGGGCACCGGGTCAGTCTCCGATCGGCCGACTCGGCGGAAGCGCGCACGGGGACTTACCTTTTTACACGGCAACCCGAAACTGGGCCACAATCCCACCCGGGCTATCTTGCTTTGCTATGATAAGCAAAATGAATCCTATCGAAACACTGGGGATGGCCCTCGGCGCCGGATTCTCCTCGGGATTGAATCTCTACGCGACCGTCGCTACGCTCGGCCTTTTGGAGCGTTTCGGAGTCATCCATCTCCCGCAGTCGCTCCACGCGCTTTCGCACCCTGCGGTGCTCTCGATCGCTGTGGTTCTCTATATTGTTGAGTTCTTTGCGGACAAAATTCCGTACGTCGATACCGTTTGGGACGCGCTCCATACTTTTATTCGTCCGCCCGCTGCCGCGTTCCTGGCATACGGTGCTGCCGGCGCCGCTCCGGCAGAGTGGCGTTGGGCTGCGGCACTTCTCGCCGGTGGCGTCGCGTTAACCTCTCACGGCACGAAGGCCAGCGCGCGCGCCGCCGTCAACACCACGCCGGAACCGCTCAGCAATTGGGCGCTGAGTTTCGGAGAAGACGTCCTGGCCGTTTGGCTGACTTGGATGGCTACAGCGCATCCCCTGGCGACGACCATCATCGTCGTGATGCTAGTTGCGCTCTCCGCTTTTTTACTCTTTCATCTCTTCCGGTTTGCGCGCCGCGCGCTGCAGCGTTTTTTCGCGGTTTGACTCCGTGGCCTATTTCAAATACGTAGCCAGCCAATCCAGAAATGTTTTGTACCAGAACTTGCTATTTTGCGGTTTGAGAATCCAGTGGCCTTCATCCGGAAAGACGACCAGCTTTGACGGCACACCCTGTCTTTGCATCGTGTTGAAAAATTCCAGCGACTGCGTGTACGGCACGCGGTAATCGAGTTCACCGGCAATCACCAGCGTCGGTGTCTTGAATTTTCCCAAGTCGCTTGCGTACGTCATCGGCGCCCACTTGCGGTAACTCTCGGGGTTTGTCCACGGCATGCCCTGCATGTCGTGCTCTTCAAACCACAGCTCTTCCGTGGCGTACATCGAATTTTTGTCGTAAATTCCGGCGTGGCTGATGATGGCCTTGAATCGGCCCGTATGCGTGGCAATCCAGTCAGCCATATAGCCGCCGAAGGATCCGCCGGCGGCTGCCACACGCGACCCATCCGTATACGGATACTTTTTTAGCACGAAGTCTATGCCATTCATCACGTCGACGTAGGCTTTGCCGCCCCAGTCGTTCGTAATTTCATCGGTGAACTTCTGGCCGTAGCCCGTCGACCCGCGCCGGTTGATCATCAGCGTTACATACCCCGGCGCGGAAAATACTTGTGCGTTCCATCGGTAGCCCCACGCGTTCGACCACATCGTCTGGGGCCCGCCATGCAGCAACACCAGCAGCGGATACTTCTTCGATGTATCGAAATCCGGCGGCCGGATCAGCATGGCTTGCACTTTGGTTTCACCTGCGCCTTCAAACCAGAATGATTCCGGCTCGTTCATTTTCACTGACGCGAGGATCGAGTCGTTCTGATGCGTAAGTTGCCGCACGCCGCTTCCATCACTCGCCGCCGCAAAAATCTCGGCCGGATGGGTCAAGCTCGTGCGCTCGAATACCAGCGTCTTACCGTCGCCGCTCAGCGAGATTCCGAGGTTGTAGCTGTTTGCAATCAGTTTCCTTGGCGCGTCTCCTGGGCGCGGGGCCATCGTGTAAATCGGCTGCAGCGTTTCATCTTCCGCCGTGAAATAAATCATTCTGCTGTCGGCTGACCAGGTCAGTTCGTTGGCGCTGCGGTCAAAGGCTTCTGATAAATTCTCGATCTTGCCTGTCGCACGGTCGTAGAGCATCACGCGCCATCGGTCGGATTCATACTCCGCCGTCAATTGCGCGTGGTACGCAATGAACTTCCCGTCCGGCGAATACGCCGGGCCGCCATCAAAGCCAGGCTGCGTCGTGATTCGTTTTGCTTCGCCGCCTGCTACGGGCACCACGAACAAATCCCCATTCGTGCTGATCGCTTCGACGGGATCGGTCACGGCCACGAAACAGATTTCCTTTGAGTCCGGCGAAAAATTCAGGTCGCCGGGTCCGCCGCGCTCATCGGGTGGCACGTCGTAATTGGCGCCTGCCGTCAAATCGCGCGGAGACGCGCTTCCGTCTACCGGAACAACAAACAAATGGCCGCGCTTGCCATCGTTCCAGTGAGTCCAGTGCCGGTAAAGAAGATGCTCAGCGACGTGCGCCTTTACTTTGTCCTTTTCTTTTTCTGCGTCTTGCGCGCTGTTGCAAGCGTCGTCTTTGCAGTCCGGATACACGCCTGACGTGAATGCGATCGCCTTACCGTCCGGCGACCATTTGATGATGTCCGCGCCCGTCGAAAGATGCGTCAACGGCTTCGCTTCGCCGCCGTCCATCGAAAGCAAATAAACCTGCGAATCCCCGCTGCGCGACGACAAAAAGGCAATCATCTTTCCGTCCGGTGACCATATGGGCGACGAGTCGTGTCCGCTCTGGGTAAGTTGCAGCGACGCCCCACCTGCCGTTGGCACAATCCATATATTGCTCGCGCCGCGATTCGCGTCCATGTCCGGTGTCGACACGGAATAGACCACCCACTTGCCGTCCGGCGACACTTGCGCTTCTCCGACGCGATGCATCCGCATCATGTCCTCAAAAGTGATGGCATGTTTTCCGGCATCTTGCGCTCGCCCGCCGGCCTGGCCGGTTAGCAGCGCCGCTGCAAACAGACTGCACCGCAGAATAGCTCGTTGCATTGCCTTTTCCCCCGATGGAGAACTGCGAATTGCATTTCCCCTGTGCGGAACTTCGGATGATGTCACGATCCGCATGAGTTTCCAAGCGTGCGCCTCGGCTATCAGAATTATTCCTTCGCCGCCCCGGCGGGTGGCGCTTTCATTTTTGCTATCTCGCCCAGTAGATCGGGCCTGCCGCTGATGCGTTCCAGATGTGGATACCTTTCACCGCCGTGGTAGTCAATCCGGTAAGTCTGAAAAAAATCTTCGTTTTCGATGAGCAACTCAATCGGCGCTCCTCCGTTCTTTGCTTGCCGGATAGCTGCGCGAAGATCGTCCGGAGTCCATCTCCGCCCATTGACCGCGAGCAACTTCATCCCCGGCGCGATTCCCGCTTGCGCCGCGGGCGAGCCGGGAATCACGTCGATCACTTCGTCGCTGTTGTCTCCGCCCGTGTCGCGCACCAAAAATCCGAGCGAAAACTGCACGTCCGTCAGATGCGTGGCGGCTTCGCCCGCTTCGCGATTTTCGTTCGGCGTTTCGCTATAGACGAGCTTCCATCCGCTATTTTCGAGGCCGCCCAGCGGTGCGCCTGGCCCGTGCGAAAGCACGCGCTGCGTGAAAAACGCGCGCCAGTCGTAAGGAGCGATTTGCTGCATGGCCGCAACGACGTCATCCAAAGTGTAAGGCAGGATTTTAGGTCCGGTATTTTCTCCGCCCTCGAATTTCCGGCAAAAATCATCCAGCGATTTCTTTCCCTTGGTCTCCTGCCGGATGATCGTGTCCGCTTCGAGCCAGATTAGCGTGCCCTCATCGTAATAATCCGTATCGCGCCGCCAGGTGCGGTATTCTTCGGGCGATGCATAGAGCAATTGCGCCGCAACTGCCGTGTCTTCCAATCCGCGCCATGTTCGCCCTTTTCGCTGATCGAGATACGCCGCCACCCATGCAAGATTTTCTCGTAATTTCTCCGGAGTCCAGCTGCCGATCCGCGCGGAGAGCATCGTGCCGTAATACTGCGTCATTCCTTCGTACACCCAAAGCAAACTGCCTTTCATCGGCTCTTGATAATTCGGGGTTGCCAGCCCCGCGGGCCTTCGATATTTTCCGTTCCACGAATGCGTGAACTCGTGCGGCAAAAGATCCGTCATGGCGTCTTCGATGTTTGAGTCCTGGAAAGTACGTGCGGGCACGCGATTGTCGCTTGATTCGTGGTGCTCGACGCCGTCCGTTTCCACGTTATCACTTTCCGTCAGCAAGAAATCGTAACGGCGATAATGACGCGCGCCGAAGAGCGCTCCTGTTTCCGCCACCAACTGCCGCCATTGCTGCACGGTTTCCGGCGCAACCTCCAGCCCGGCTTCGGTTTCCGCGGCGATATGAATGTGGTGCTCGGGTTTCTGTCCGGGAGACAAGTCGATCACGCGCATGTGCGCGCCCATCAGCACCGGCGAATCCACGAGAGTCGTCAAACTTGCCGGCTGAAACTCAATCGCTCCGCCGGACTCGCTTGTCATTGGCAGCGCGGTTCCGTATTTCCACCCTGCTGGAATCTGCAGACTTGCCGTGTAGGTCAGATCGTCGCTCTTTTCTCCTTGCGGATAGAGAAGCACGGTGTACCAGTTCAAGATCGCGAGTTGCGCCGTCGCCGAGGGATTTTCTCGTCCGGCGCTGGGCCCCGCGGGCGAGACATAATCCAGTGAGACTTCAAGTTCGCTCACGCCTGCGGGGACCTGACAATGAAAGGCGAACATGTCCACATCGTCGCGCCGCCATTCCATTGGTTGGCCATCTGCTCGAAAGCGCAGCCCCGTCAAATTGACGATCGGACCAACGGGAGAATGCTCTCCGGGAATCCATTTTGGATATACGAGGGTGAGCGGACCTGCGGTTACCGGAAATACCAATTTCGCGTGGAAAACGTGTTTGGTAGCTTCGCGCAAATCGACGTTCAGCCGCACGGGTTTTCGCGTGGCTTGCGCCTGCGCCAGAACAGCGGGGAAAAAAAGGCAAGCAACCGGCAGCAGAATCCAGCAGGAAATGCGCGTAAACATCGATGAGTTCTCCCTAGAATCTGCGCCAGCGTAGCATAATTGCCCCGCGAGCAAGCACGCTTAGAACTGCACTGTGAATCAGTTCATACGCCGGGCGCGCTTCGTGGCGGACCACGCGGGTCTGCTACAATCGCTCAGCGAGTCCGTATGCCAAACGACCCCGCCCTTTTTCCGCGCAATTTTCACCAGGCGTTGCCCGTCGCCGTCCGTGGCGAGGGCTGCTGGCTTTTTTCCGCGGATGGAGGCAAATTTCTAGACGCAGCAGGCCAGGCTGCGGTCATCAATATTGGTCACGGCGTTCCTGAAATCGGCCGCGCGATGGCCGAGCAATCGTCGAAACTGGCCTTTGCGCACACTTCGCAATTCCATTCTCCGCCAGCGGAAAAACTTGCCGCCCGGCTACTCTCCATGGCCCCGCCAAACTTTCGGAAAGGCGGCCGCGTTTATTTTACCTCCGGCGGGTCTGAAGCTGCCGAAACGGCCATCAAACTTGTCCGTCAATACCATCTAGAAAAAGGGCAGACCGCTCGTTACCGCGTGCTTTCGCGTCGCCAGAGCTATCACGGCAGCACGCTTGGCGCAATGACCGTCAGCGGCAACCTCGCTCGGCGCGCGCCGTACCAGCCGATGCTTGCGGAGTGGGGCCACATCGCTCCTTGTTTTTGCTACCACTGCCCGTTTGAAAAAACATTTCCTGAATGCCACCTTGCCTGCGCCGATGATTTGGATTCCTTTGTGGCCGGGAGCGACGCTGCCTCAGCCGCTGCTTTCCTCTTCGAGCCTGTTGTCGGCGCGACGCTTGGAGCCACCGTGCCGCCGGTGGGCTACCTCGCGCGCATTGCTGAGATTTGCCGCAAGCACGGCATTCTTCTCGTAGCCGACGAAGTTATGACCGGCATCGGCCGCACAGGCAGGCCATTTGCTGTGCAGCACTGGGGCATTGAACCGGACATAATACTCTGCGGGAAGGGAATTGCTAGCGGTTACGCCCCGCTGGGGGCAGTTCTCGTCGCCGCAAATGTCGTCGAGGCTTTTGAGAACGGGACCGGCGCGTTTAAGCACGGATTTACTTACCAGGCGCATCCCGTCGCGACCGCCGCTGGCAACGCCGTTCTCGATTACATCGAATCACACAGTCTTTTCTCGCGCGTGGTCCCGGCGGCACTCTCTCTGTGCAACGCTCTCGCTCCGCTTCTCTCTCATCGCTATATCGGCGACGTGCGCGGGCTCGGGCTGCTCGTCGGCATTGAAATTCTCCGCGACAAGTCCACACATGTGCCTTTCGAGCCATCGGAAGCGGTTGCAGAGAAAATTCGCGCCGCTGCAATGGAAGAAGGAGTTCTAGTCTACCCCACACAAGGTTGTGTGGAGGGCACGCGCGGCGACCACATTCTCATTGCGCCGCCTTTTATTGTCACGCCCGAGGAATCGGGACTTATTGCAACGGCGCTCTCGTCAGCCCTGGCGAAAGTTTTTCCCAATTAACGTGTCGCAGTTTTTCTTATTTGTAGCGTAGTCTGTCTCTGCATTCTTTAGAGGAGCCAAATCGAAAATGCGTCGACTCTTTTACAAGATCGCACTGCTATTCTACACAGTCCTCCTGACAGGATCTTTGATTCCGGCCCAGGATAAGCTTTCCGTCAAACCTCGCGCACGCGATCTCGGCGTTCCTTTCGACGGCACGCCTGGCCCGTTAAACGCCATCACCGACGTTCCCGGCGTGACCGTCGGCCACACGACACTTATCTCCGGCGAGGGAAAACTGCAGATTGGCAAAGGTCCCGTGCGCACGGGAGTCACCGCAATTCTTCCGCGCGGAAAAGATACGATGTCCAATCCGGTTTTTGCCGGATGGTGGTCGCTGAACGGCAACGGCGAAATGACCGGTACGACATGGGTGGAGGAGTCCGGCTTCCTCGAAGGTCCGGTGATGATCACTAACACGCACAGCGTCGGGGTCGTTCGCGATGCGGTGATTCAGTGGCGCGTTAACCATGGTCAGCCAGATCCCACCGGATATTGGTGGTCGCTTCCCGTGGTCGCGGAGACGTGGGACGGATGGTTGAACGATATTAACGGCTTTCATGTGCAGCCCGAGGATGCGTTTCACGCGATTGACTCGGCGCACAGCGGACCGGTGGAAGAAGGAGCTGTTGGCGGCGGAACGGGGATGGTTTGCAATGAGTTCAAGGGCGGCATCGGAACTTCTTCGCGCAAATTCGAGATAAAGGGCGCGAGCTACACCGTGGGTGTTCTGGTGCAGTGCAATTACGGCGTGCGGCCGAATCTTCGTATCGCTGGCGTGCCCGTCGGCAAGGAGATTCCGGAAGACGCGGCTTACAGTTCCGCTTCGTTCGGCGAACTAGATCGCGGTTCAATTATTGTCGTCGTTGCCACGGACGCACCACTCATTTCCCATCAGCTGAAGCGACTGGCGCGGCGCGTGTCTCTGGGGCTCGGGCGCGACGGGAGCATTTCCGGCAACGGCTCGGGCGATATTTTCATTGCGTTCTCGACGGCAAACTCGGGTGCTGATGGTGCGGATCACGTCGTCGAACTTAAGATGCTTCCCAACGATTTGATCGAGCCGGTTTTTGCCTCGACGGTGCAGGCCACGGAAGAAGCTGTGATCAATGCGATGGTCGCCGCGGAGACTATGACTGGCATTGAGAATCACAGGGTGGTCGCGCTGCCGCACGATCGGTTGCGTGAAGTACTCAGAAAATACAATCGCCTGGTGCAATGAGAGGCTCCGCTTCATTTTTACGAAAGAAAGCGAAATGATTTTCTTGCTTTCAGGCGGGCTGCTGCTCGGCGCGGGGATGATCCTGGATGCGGTCTTTCGTAGGCGACTGGCGCGGATTGGCCACACAAACCTGTCCGGCCTGGGCGGCGCCTTCGACTACCGCCTTTACCAAAAACAGAGGGCGGCCCATGGTTGGCCCGCATGGCCTGTCTATCTCATGTGGGTTTTCTATGTTCTTGGAATAGGTTTTCTTCTTGCGGGTTTTGCCTTTTACTCCGGCAAGCGTCCACAAGCTGGTCCTGCGCTTGCGATCACTCATGTCGCGGTGATTGATGCCACGGGGACTGCGCCTCAGGACGACATGACCGTGCTGATCGCCGATGAGCACATTACTGCCGTGGGCCCTTCACGGAGCGTTGCTATCCCTCGCGGTTCGCAAGTCCTCGACGCTTCGGGAAGATTCTTGGTCCCGGGGCTCGCCGATATGCACGCTCATTTGACGGGCGCTTCCGAGCCAACTGGCAGCCGCGAATTTATTCTGCCGCTACTCCTCGCCAACGGGATCACCAGCGTTCGAGACATGGGCGGCGATCTCGACGCTCTCTTGAAGCTTCGGCATGAAATTGAGAGCGGCCAGTTGCAAGCTCCCCGGATTTTCTTCGCTGGGCCTTATCTCGACGGGAGCCCGCCATTTTTCCAGCCGTCGCTGGTCGTTACCAATTCCACCGAAGCCGCCGACGATGTCCACTCCCTGATTTCGCGGGGCGCGGATTTCATCAAGGTGCAATCGAATCTGAGTCGCGAGGCGTATTTCGCGATCGCGGATGTTTGCCGGCGCGGGCAGATTACTTTCGTCGGACACGTTCCGGATCATGTCACTGCTGCCGAAGCCTCGGATGCGGGGCAGAAAAGCATCGAGCATCTCACGGGTGTGCTTCGGGCTTGTTCCGGTGAAGAGCCTTCGCTGATGCGGAAACAGTTTGCGGCGGCTCCCCTAAAGGCAACGATCGGGCAGTCGGTGAATCGCGAACTCGCGTGGCAGATCGAATTGTTGCAAAGCTATTCAGAAGAGCAGACGTCAGCGCTTATTGCAAAATTCCTTCGCAACCAAACCTGGCAGGTCCCTACGCTGATACTTCTGCGGAATGACGCGTTTCCGACGCCCGAAAACGACCCGTCGCGCGATTCGCGGCGAAAGTATATTCCGCTGCGGGTTCTGGCGAATTGGGAGAACGGGACGAAAGACCGAGACAAGGGAGCCACGGCCGAGGAGTTCCGGTTGCGCTCCAGGCTGATGCAGGCGTCGCTGCGGATCGTTGGAAAAATGAACGCGGCAGGCATTCCCATGATGGCGGGAACGGACACCACGGCTCCTTATGTCTTCCCCGGCTCGAGTTTGCATGAAGAACTCGCCCTGCTCGTTCAGGCAGGGCTGACGCCCATGCAGGCTTTGCAAGCGGCAACGAGGAGTCCAGCAGAGTTTTCTGGCAAACTGCAGACACAAGGAACGATCGAGCCGGGAAAAATCGCCGATCTGTTGTTACTTGACGCGAACCCGCTCGAAGACATTCACAATACGGAGAAAATTCGCGCGGTATTCCTTCGAGGGAAATTGCTGGACAGGAATGCTCTGGATGAACTTCTAACCAGGGAGGAGAGTTTCGCCAAGATTCATTGAACCGACATTCTGTACTGCGGGGTTATTGTTCGCAGTTTTCTCGCGCCCGCCTTGCTGCCGCCATCCTCACATTTTTTCTTCTCCGTCCGCGTGCTGGGCGACGGGTACGGCTGTTTTCCTCGCCGGATTAAAAAATGGCAGGGCCACAACTTTTGCTGAGACCGTGTGCCGGACCGCCTCGACGGTCATCTCGATGTTCACCGTGGCGCCCACCGACGATTGATCCCGATTCACGCAGGCAAGCGCGATCATTTTTTTGAGCGTCGGCGACCACGTCGTTGAAGTAGCTTTTCCCACTTGCTTGCCGCCGCGATAGACAGGTACGGCTACGCGCGACGCCACGCTAGGCACCTGCGGTGCCATCCCCATTTTGTCGAACAGCGTTTCCACCTCGTTCCAATTGATCTCCAGGCCCACGAGCGCGCGCTCGGGGCCGCCGTTTTTCTTTTCTCGCGCCAGGGCTTCGCGGCCGACAAAGTTGTCTTTTTTCAGGTCAACCAGTTTTCCGAGCCCAATCTCTGCCGGCGAAAACTTTTGCGACGCGATGAGCGCCTTTTTGCTGGAGGTGTAATCCACCTCGATCAAAATCAGGCCGGCTTCGATTCGCGCGATATCCAGGGCAATCATTCCCGCCGGGTGAATGTCGAACGCTTTGCCTTTCTTGATCAGTTCATCCCAGACTTTTCCGCCGTTTTTCCAGGGCATCCAAATTTCAAAGCCGAGATCTCCCGTATAACCGGTCCGCGAAATATCTACGGGCACGCCAGCGATTTGGCCGCGCGTCACGCGAAAATACTTCAGATTGGCAACGTCTGCATCCGTCACTGCGCGCAGCAGCTTTCCTGACGTCGGCCCTTGCAGCGCCAGAGCGGCGATTTGTTCGGAAATGTCTTCGATTTTCACGTCGAGCGCGAGTGCATTTTGCTGAAACCAGCGCAAGCTCGGATCCGCGGCCGTCCAGCGGTAGTCATTTTCGCCGAGGCGAGTGATGGTGCCGTCGTCGATGACTTTTCCTTCGGGATCGCACCAGCAGCAGTAAATGACCTGATCGATCGCCACTTTGTTGATATCGCGCGAAATGACGCGGTTCACGAAGCGAGTAGCATCGTTGCCCGTGATGCGGTACTTGAAGAGAGGAGAGATATCGATGAGCGCGGCGGAATTGCGGATGGCATTGTATTCGTGCTCGTGGTGCATCTCGTACACGCTGACGGTGTAATAGCCCGACCATTCGCGATAATTCAGGCTCTCGCACAGTGCAAGCGTTTTCTCATGAAATGCAGTTCCGACGGGCACGAAGCCTCCGAGTTTCTTCCGCGGCAGGAGCCGCAGAGGCGAAACGGGATTATAGGTGCGAACTTCGCGCGCTAGCAAGCCGTCCTGCGCCGGCGGGTGCCCTAGCGCGTGTGGAGCGACCCGGATAGAATGAGGAACAGCGACGCGGATAAGGGTGGTATGCAAATGTCTGGGAACGGATCAACACAGGCAAGAGTTCTGGGGCTGGATGCGCGGGACAACGTTCTCGTCGCACTGACCGATTTGCGCAAGGGCGAAACCATAAGCTATTCGGGCAGCGACTGCGTTTTGCTGTCCGACGTGCCGGCCAAACATAAGTTCGTCACGCAAGACGTGAGCGCCGGCGGCGACATTACTATGTACGGCGTCCTGGTGGGCCACACGCTTGAGAATCTTCGGCGCGGAGATTTGCTCTCGACTCGCAATATTCGCCATGCCGCCGCTTCTTTCCACGAGAGGGAGAGCGCCGGCCCTCGCTGGGCTCCGCCGAATGTTTCCGCATGGGCGGACAAGTCCTTTCTTGGATACCACAGAGACGATGGACAGGTAGGTTCGCGGAATTACTGGCTGGTTCTTCCGCTGGTTTTCTGCGAAAACCGCAACCTTGCGGTCTTGAAGCAGGCGTTTGAGGAAGAATTGGGCTTTGCAGCTCCGCAAATTTACCGCAGCCAGGTTGCTGAGCTTGCCCGGCTTTATAGGGAAGGGAAGTCGGAGGAGTTGAAGCGCGCGACATTTGGCGAAATGCAGCGGGCCAGCGCTACTCCCAGAACTTTCAAAAATCTGGATGGCATCAAGTTTTTACTACACGAAGCCGGGTGCGGCGGGACGCACGAGGATGCGAGGAACCTCTGCGGGTTGCTGGCGGGTTACATTCACCATCCGAACGTTGCCGGGGCCACGGTTTTGAGTCTCGGCTGCCAGCACGCGCAAGTTCCGATGCTGCTTGAGGAGATCAATCGGCGGGATCCGAATTTCAAGAAGCCAGTGCTCATTTTCGAGCAGCAGAAGAGCGCTTCGGAAGCCGCGATGCTGAGCAGAGCTATCCGCGAAACGTTTTTGGGAATGGTGGAGGCGGACAAAATCACGCGACAGCCTGCCCCTTTGTCGAAACTCACGCTCGGCTTGCAATGCGGGGGGTCGGATGGTTTCTCCGGGCTCTCGGCGAATCCGGCCATCGGCCACGTCTCGGACATCGTGGCGGCACTCGGAGGCATCGGAATTCTTTCGGAGTTTCCAGAGCTATGCGGCGTGGAGCAGCAACTGATCGATCGCTGCGTACGCAAAGAGGTTGCAGACCGCTTCGCTAATTTGATGAGGGACTATGCGGCTCGCGCAAAAGCAGTGCGTGCGAGTTTTGAAATGAATCCTTCCCCTGGCAATATTCGGGACGGATTGCTGACGGATGCGATGAAATCCGCGGGAGCGGCGAAGAAAGGCGGGACGTCTCCGATTACTGCGGCGGTGGACTATCCGGAATATTGCACCGAGCCGGGATTGAACTTGCAGTGCACGCCGGGGAGCGACGTGGAATCCGTCTCCGCGCAAGTGGGAGCCGGGGCGAACGTGATTTTGTTTACGACGGGATTGGGGACGCCTACGGGTAATCCGATCGCGCCGGTTGTAAAAATCTCGACGAATTCGAAACTCGCGCAGCGCATGTCCGACATTATCGATATCGACGCGGGCAGCGTCATTACCGGAGAGACCAGCATCGAGAAAATGGGCGAAACGATTTTGGAGCGCGTGGTTCAGGTTGTTAGCGGGGAAGCCCGCACGAAAGCGGAGTTGCTCTCGCAAGACGATTTTATTCCATGGAAACGGGGAGTTTCGCTGTGAATAAGGATCGGACGTTTTGATGAAAGCTCTTTTGCTTTCGGAGTACAAGCACCTGGAAATCGCGGATTTGCCGAGACCGTCGCCAGGCAACGGCGAAGTGCTTGTCCGTGTGGCGGCTTGCGGAATCTGCGGGAGTGACGTCCACGGTTACGACGGATCCTCTGGACGGCGCATTCCGCCGATCGTTATGGGGCATGAAGCGGCTGGAACCATCACGGCGCTGGGCGATGGAGTCCGCGGATTCGCGGTGGGTGACCGAGTCACGTTTGACTCAACGATTTTTTGTGGCACTTGCAACAACTGCCGTCGCGGCGACGTGAATCTCTGTGATAACCGGCAGGTGCTGGGCGTTTCCTGCGGGGAGTTCCGCCGCCCCGGGGCTTTTGCGGAATATGTCGCGGTTCCTTCGCGGATTCTTTATCGCTTGCCGGAGAGTCTTTCCTTTAGTGAAGCGGCCATGCTTGAGGCTGTGTCCGTTGCTCTTCATGGCGTTTCTCTCGCGGAGGTTTCTTCGGGGTGCACAGCATTAGTGCTCGGAGCCGGGATGATCGGCTTGCTCACTCTGCAGGCGCTGCGAGTCGCGGGATGCGCGCGCGTGTATGTCGCGGATTTGGATCCGACGCGGCTCAAGCTGGCTGCGGACGTCGGCGCAACGGCTGTTTTGTCTTCGGAGGTGGATGTAGCCGAGCAAGTCAGGCAATTGACAGACGGAGTGGGGGTGGACCTGGCGATCGAAGCGGTGGGAAGAAACGAAACTGTGAAAGCGAGTATCGAAAGCGTTCGGAAAGGGGGGATAGTCGTCCTGGTCGGAAATATTTCGCCGGAAGTGACGCTGCCGCTGCAAAAAGTGGTCACGCGTCAAATTCGGCTGCAAGGATCATGCGCATCCTCCGGGGAATATCCGCGGGCGATTGAACTTTTGGCAAGCGGTGCGATTCAGGTAAAGCCTTTGATCACCGCCATCGCGCCTCTGGAAGATGGTCCGCGCTGGTTTGAAAGACTCTACGCGCGCGAGCCCAACCTGATGAAGGTCATACTTTCGCCGGAGAAGGCTTCGTGAGCGATGGGCTGTTCGACCTAAGCGGCCGCGTTGCGCTCGTCACGGGAACAAGCCGGGGGCTCGGACAATATATGGCGCGGGCGCTGGCGAAAGCGGGCGCAGATCTTGTGCTGACCAGCCGCGACGTCCATCGGCTAGCGCCATTTGAAGCAGAGATAAAGGCGATCGGCCGCCGGACCTTTTGCACGGAGCTGGATGTCCGCAGCCACGAAAGCATCGAGAAAATGGTCGCAGCAGCGGAGGCAGCTTTTGGGCATTTGGATATTCTGGTGAACAACGCCGGATGCAATGTGCGCAAGCCGGCGCTCCATGTGACGTGGGAAGACTGGAACTTGATTCTCGAGACCAATCTACGTGGCAGTTTCTTTGTCGCTCAGGCTGTGGCGCGCCGGATGATTGCGCGCCGTTATGGGCGCATCATAAATATTGGCTCCGTGACGACGGTTGCGGGCTATGCGGGTCTAGCTCCCTATGGAGCGAGCCGCGGCGGCGTGAAGCAGTTGACGATGAGTTTGGCGGACGACTGGGGCAAGCACGGCGTCACAGTGAACTGCCTTGCGCCGGGATGGTTTCGCACAGAACAAAACAAAGTTTTGTATGAAAACAAGGAATGGGTTGAATATCTTTGCGACCGCATTCCGCTGAAACGTCCAGGCCAGCCCCAGGATCTGGACGCCGCGGTTGTATTTCTCGCCGCGGAGTCCAGCAGATATATAACAGGACAGACATTGCTTGTGGATGGCGGGATTTCGACGGGTGCGACGCGGGCACTGGTCGAGTCTACAAAGAGTGTGGCGGACAATTCTCTAAAACCAGAGTAGGCCGCGCCGGCAAAAACATGAGCGAAGAATCAACTCGCGCCGAATGCTGCAAACGGAGTTCCCTGAGTTTTAGGGAATCACGCGGGTTCCGGCACGGGCTCCATTCTTCCAAGCAGAAAAATATAGGCCGCAATGCTGATGAGAAGAATGGCGGTTGCCACGACAAAAGCCCATGAATAGGCATGCGTCGTCTGGACAACGTACCCTGTGACGATGGGGGCGGCGATTGCCGCAAGCTGATTGCTGAAATTCAGGATTCCGCCAACAGTGCCGACGCTTTCTCTTGGAGCGATGAGCGAGGGGATGGACCATCCCACCGGCGAAGCCGCGGACAATCCTCCGATAGAGAGGCTGATCCAGAAGAGTGCCGCAGCGGCGCTTTGGGCATGCGCAGCGCCGAGGATGCCGAGTCCGAGGCTGGTCCCGCCGATGAGAACCACCTGACGAACGCGCACGGCGTTCCGGCCGCTCTGGATCAGTGCATCGACGAGCCATCCACCGACGATGAGATCCGTGAGAGTTGCGAACAGCCAGGGCACGCTGGTGTAAGCAACGGAGTGCAGCAAATCCACATTGTGGACGGCAAGGAAATAGGAAGGCAGCCAGGTCAGGAGCAGGTAGAAAGTGTAATTATAACCGGCAAATCCGAGCGCCAATCCACAAACCCTCCGCTGCCGAAGCAAATACCAGAGTGGCGCTCCTTTCGCCGCCTTCGCACGATCTTCGGGCTGCGCTCCGCCCTTGGCGATGAAATGCCGCTCGGCATCTGAAAGCCGCCGATCTTCGCTGGGGTTCCGATAGAACGCGTAAAACAAAACGAAAAATAGGACGCTGATGAATCCTGTCGCGGCGAAGCTCCATCGCCAGCCAAAATGCAGAAGCAGGATGCCAAGCAACGGGACTCCAATGGCGGAAGAAAGTTTGGCCATCGAGTCGAAGATGGCCGTCGCAAGGCTTCGTTCTTGCTTCGGAAACCAGTAGCCGACGGCCTTCGAATTCGCAGGAAACGTGGGTGCTTCGCCGATGCCCAGGAAGAGCCGTGCGGCGAGAAAGCCGCCGATCCCCGTGGAGACGGCCGCGCCAAAAGAAGCGATGGCCCAGAGAATCGTGCTGTAGCGGCCTACTTTCTTTACTCCAAAGCGGTCGAGCAGCAAGCCGGACGGGAGTTGGAGCGCCGCGTACGTCCAATTGTAAGCACTCGACAGGTATCCGAACGTCACGGCGGAAATGCCGAAGGCGGCGTCGAGCGCGTCCTTCGAGACGGAAAGGTTTACGCGATCGAAGTAGTTGACGAGGACTCCGAAGCCGAGCAGACACGCGATCGCCCACCTGCGACGGGGGATGCGTTCCGATTCAGAAAATGTTTGGCCGGACGAAGGTGGCATGAGCAAGTTTTCTCGAACAGTTCTTCACGTGACTTGAACCGGAATTCGCGCTCTTTCGACGGGCAGAGTATCCCACAAGAATGGAGATACAGTGTTTCCTTTCGTGATTGGCGGAACAGGCCAGGGGCGGCGCTCGTGGAGCTGTGGGGAAATACGGAAAACAAGTGGGCCAGGTTTGTTCGCTTGCCCCGCTTCTGCCGCTAGCAGTAGACTACGCCGTCTTCCATTCAGGATGGTTTGACAAAGAAGGATTATAATCTTCGATCGCCACGGACATACAAAATGAACTCACTTTCGACTCGACGCGACTTTATCCGCACCACGGCGGCCGCCGGCGCTGGGCTTCTGCTTTCCTATCCGGCCAGTGCCGCAAAAAACAAGTCTGTCTTACTGTTCACGAAATCGTCGGGTTTCGAACACGCCGTCATCAAAGTGACGGATGGCAAACCCAGCATTGCCGAAACCGCGATCCGTGGTTTCGCGGCGCAAAACCATTTCGATCTCATGGCCTCGAAGGACGGCCGCATTTTTGACTCGAAGGAGTTTCACGGGTACGCCGCTGTGGTCTTTTTCACGACCGGCGACCTCACACAGGAAGGCACTGACAAGAATCCGCCCATGTCTGCCCAAGGCAAGCAGGTTTTTCTCGACGCGGTCCGTAACGGCCTCGGCTTCGTCGGGATTCATGCCGCGACTGACACGTTTCACACGCCGCCCGACACACCCGATCTGGCGAATCGCTACATCGCCCATGGAGACGAATCCGATCCTTACATTCGGATGATCGGCGGCGAATTCATTATCCATGGTCAACAGAACGATCCGCGGCTGCAGACTGCCAACGTGATCATCAGCGATCCCAGTTTCCCGGGCCTTGAGGGAGTTCCTTCACCTGTCAGCTTGATGGAGGAATGGTATTCGATGAAGGATTTTGCGCCGGATTTACACGCAATCTGCACGCTGGATACTTCGACGATGAATGGCAACGCTTACAAGCGCGCGCCGTATCCCGTCGTCTGGGCGCGTATGGAGGGACGCGGCAGAGTGTTCTACAACGCCATCGGTGACCGCGCCGAGAATTGGCAAAATCCATTCCACCTGAATTTGCTGGCGGGCGGAATTCGCTGGGCGATAGGCGATGCCAAGGCTTCTGTTTCCCCCAACCTCAAAACTGCAGCGCCGGGTTACGCAGAAATTCCGCCGAAATATCCACCGGCCGCAAAATAGCGCTCCTCAACACCGCACGTCTCATCAGTCTCCGTCATGAGCGTCGGCGACCGGAAGTTGCGGCCTCGGCAAGATGGGGTGAACGGGACTTTTTCTCGAGGAAATATGGGCGGCCGTTCTTGCGTTTTCATCAGGGAGACGCTGTCGTTTCACGGATGCACCTTGATTCTCGATCCCCTGGGTAGCGCTCCGATCCTTGGCCCCTTGGCGGGGTCGGGAGCGGGCGCCAATTGCAAAAACAGCGAAGTGAAATAAACCTGATTTCCCGGCCTGGCCTTGATCAGACTCTTCCCAGTTTTCCGTTGAGATTCCAGCTGCGCCAGAAGAGGTCCTACGCTCGCTGGTTTTCCGGCATTGGGAGCTCTTTTCAGCCGTTCCATCGCGCGCTCTCTTTTTTTTGTCCTCCTCAATTCCCGAGCCGCCAACCAACGCATTCCAGCTCGGCAATTCTCCTTTTTCCCGGTTTTCACGCGATTTTCTCAAGCCCTTGTGTGCCATGGCGGCTGCCAGTAAAATGTCCCGTCTTCCAATCGCATCGCAGCTTCATTGTGTGTTCTTAGCGGGGTCATTCTGCATGGCGCGGCATTACGATGTCATTGTCATTGGCGGCGGACACAACGGGCTTGTGAATGCAGCTTACCTTGCCAAAGCAGGGAAGAAGGTGCTCGCGCTCGAGCGGCGGCATGTTCTCGGCGGAGCGGCCGTTACTGAGGAAATTATTCCCGGGTTTCTCTTCTCGGAATGTTCCTACGTCGTATCGCTGCTTCGCCCGGAAATCATTCGTGAGCTGGACCTGCCTCGCCACGGGCTCGAAATCCTTCCGCTTGACGGCACGTTCACGCCGATGGCTAATGGCAATCACCTCTGGCGCATGAACGACCACGCGCGCACGCAGCGCGAAATTCGTCGTCACTCGCGCGTTGACGCCGAGGCGTACGATGAATTTTCGAAAATGATGACGCCGATGTGCCGCTTCGTGAAGCCGCTGCTCTCGATGATTCCGCCCGATCCCACGACGCTCAAGCCCGGCGACCTGAAGCAACTTCATTTCCTTATGCAGCGTTTTCGCAGCCTCTCTTCGGAAGAGCGCTATACGCTTGTTCAGTTGATGACCATGAGCGCGGCCGATTTTCTCGACCAGTGGTTTGAGACCGATGTGCTGAAGGCTACGATGTCGGCTTCGGGCATCATTGGGACTTTTCTAGGGATTCGCTCGCCGGGGACCGCGTACGTTCTCTTGCATCATTACATGGGCGAAATCGACGGTGCGTTTCGCTCCTGGGGCTTTAGCCGGGGCGGGACTGGGGCTATTTCGACTGCAATAGCCGATGCGGCGCGCGAGGCCGGAGTGGAAATTCGCACACAGGCGGGCGTCGCGAAAATTCTCGTCAAGAATGGACGAGCCCGCGGCGTCGCTTTGCAAAGCGGTGAAGAAGTTTTCGCCAACGTTGTTTCTTCCAGCGTCGATCCACATCTGACGTTTGAGAAGTTCCTTGATCCCAGTGAACTTCCCGGGGATTTTCTGGAAAGCGTGCGGCGCTACAAATTTCGCGGCTCCTCCGGCAAGGTAAATCTCGCTCTCGATGGACTTCCCGATTTCAAGTGTTTGCCTGGGCCGGGCGCGCATCTTCGAGGAGCGATTTCCATTTCTCCCAGCATCGAATACATGGAGCGCGCGTATGACGACGCAAAGTACGGCAATTTTTCGCGCAAGCCGTATATAGATATTGTTATTCCCAGCCTGACCGATCCGAGTGTCGCCCCTCCGGGCAAGCATGTGATGTCCTGCTTCGTGCAATACGCCCCGTACAAACTCGCCAAGGGAACGTGGGACGAACAGCGCGAAGCCTTTGGCGACGCTGTTATCAACGCCATCGCCGAGCATGCCCCCAACATCAAAAAAGTTATCACCGGGCGCCAGATTCTTACGCCGCTGGACCTTGAGCGTGAGTTTGGCCTCACACAAGGCAATATTTTCCAGGGAGAGCTCTCTCTCGAGCAACTCTTTTTTCTCCGCCCCGTTCCCGGCTGGGCCTACTACCGCACTCCCATCGACAACCTTTATATGTGCGGATCCGCCACGCATCCCGGTGGCGGCATCATGGGCGCTCCCGGCCGCATCGCCAGCCAGGTCATCCTCAAAGATTGGAAAAAATCCTCTCGTTCGCGCGGGAGCAAGAACTAAACATGCCTATCGGACAGCGCGTAGCTCTCATTGGCGGCGGCCACAATGCTCTGATCACCGCATTTTATCTCGCTAAAGGTGGTTTCAAGCCGCTCGTTCTTGAGGGCCGCGAAATGGTTGGCGGCGGAGCCATCACCGAAGAATTTCATCCGGGATTTCACGCTTCCACTCTTTCGCACACGATCGGACCGCTTCGCGCGGACATCGCCCGCGACCTGGAGTTCCACAAACTCGACTGCGAAATATTGCGCCCCGATCCGCGCGTTTTCGCTCCCGCTCCCGGCGGCAAGTCGCTTCTCTTCTATAACGAGCACGCCAAGACTGCCGCCGAAATTGCCCGCCACTCCGAAAGAGACGCCGCGAAGTACGCGCAATTTGCCGAAACGCTCGATCATCTTTTCAGCGTTATTGGCGAGATCGTTTCCATCACCCCGCCTGCTATCGACTCGCCCTCTCCTGAGGATTTCTGGAATCTTTTTAAGGCTGGTCGCAGCGTCCGCAGCCTAGGCAAGCACGGGATCTTCGATCTGCTCCGCTGGGGGCCCATGGCTGTTGCCGATTTCGTTTCGGAATTTTTCGAAACGGATCTGCTTCGCGCCGTCATTGCGGCTCGCGGCATCTTTGGCACCGCGCTGGGCCCCTGGTCCGCCGGCTCGACGGCCGTCCTCCTGCTCCGTGCCGCCGCGGATTCGCATCCCGTTGGCTCAGCCGCATTTCCGCGCGGCGGACTTGGCTCGCTTACGCGAGCCCTCGCCGATGCCGCCCGCAAGGCCGGCGTAGAAATCCGCACAAATGCCGAGGTTCAGCTTGTCCGCATTAAGGACGGTGCCGTCGCGGGACTCGTTCTCGCCGATGGGGAAGAGATCGTCGCCGAAGCTGTCGTCTCCGGCGTCGATCCCAAGCGCACGTTTTTCAAGCTGCTCGATCCCACCCAGCTCGATCCCACTTTTGCTCTGCGCATCCGCAACGTTCGCGCCGCAGGAACCGTCGCCAAGGTTCATCTCGCTCTTGGAGGTCTTCCCGTTTTTACGTCTCTCGACCCCGTCGAAGGTTTTCTCAATTCGCTCTCCGGCCGGATTCACATCGGCCCGGAGATCGACTATCTCGAGCGGGCCTTCGACGCTTCCAAATACGGTGAATTCTCCTCAGCGCCGTATCTCGAAGTCACGCTTCCTACGCTTCTCGATCCGTCGCTTGCGCCGGAAGGCAAACACGTCCTTTCGGCTTACGTACAATTTGCTCCCTTCAAGCTTGCCGGCGCTTCGGCAGACGGCAAAACGATCGTCAAGTCTGAATCGAACTGGGACGCGCGCCGCAAAGATTTGGGCGACACGGTCGTCAAAACTCTCGCACAATACGCCCCTAATCTCCCCGGTCTCATTGAGCATATGCAGGTCATCACTCCGCACGACCTCGAAACGATTTACGGTTTTACAGGTGGCCATATTTTCCACGGCGAGCTCGCCCTTGATCAGCTTTTCACGATGCGCCCCGTGCTGGATTGGGCCCGCTACAAAACGCCCATCCGCGGGCTGTATCTCTGCGGTTCCGGCACGCATCCCGGCAACGGACTGACCGGGTCATCCGGCGCTAATGCCGCCCGCGAAATTATCCGCGACTTGCGGTAATTGTCATCGCTAGATTCTAATCTTTCGACGAGATGGGGCGTCTATGGATCCCAACAATCCGGTCATCAAACTTTGTGCCGAGGGAATGAAGGCAGAAAGGGAAGGCAGAAATGACGAAGCACACATGCTTTTCGTCCAAGCGTGGGAGCAGAGCAAGAACGACTATGACGCTTGCATCGCAGCCCACTATGTTGCGAGGCACCAGAAAACTCCCGAGGAAATTCTGCGATGGAATAAGGAAGCACTGGACCGCGCGGATGCTGTGAATGATCAGCGAGTTCAAGGTTTCTATCCCTCTCTCTACTTGAACATGGGAAAGTCTTACGAAGATCTTGGCAATTCGGAAGAAGCCAGGAGACACTACGAGTTGGCAGCAGCCGAGATGAATAACCTTCCCGAAGGAAGATACGGCGATGTAGTTCGGGGCGGAATCAAGCGGGGGTTGCAGCGAGTCAGCTGAATTGCGTGTCAGGCGTATGATCCCCATCGACCGCACTCGTCTTCTGACGCTTCACCTACGCGAAGAAAAACGCTTCGTCGCCGATCATCCGCGCTCCGCCGAATTGTATCTTCGAGCCCAATCCTCTCTCCTCGGCGGCGTGCCGATGAATTGGATGAACAAGTGGGCCGGCGCATTCCCAGTCTTTGTAAAATCCGCTAGCGGCGCGCACTTCACAGATGTCGATGGCCACGACTATGTCGACTTCTGCCTCGGCGATACCGGGGCCATGACCGGCCACTCGCCTGCCGTCGTTGCCGATGTGGTCGCCCGCCGCGTCCGCGCAGGCATCACCCTCATGCTTCCCACGGAAGACGCGCTGTGGGTTGGCGAAGATCTGCAGCGCCGTTTCGGCCTTCCGTTCTGGCAATTCACGCTCACGGCCACCGATGCCAACCGTTTCTCGATTCGCATCGCGCGCGAGATCACGCGGCGTCCCAAGATTCTCGTCTTCCATTACTGTTATCACGGCACAGTCGATGAAACTTTCGTCTCGCTTCACGATGGGGTGGTCGGTCCGCGCCGCGGCAACATCGGCCCGCCCGTGAATCCCGCTGAAACCACGCGCGTCGTCGAATTCAACGATTTGCAGGCCCTCGAAGACGGTTTGAAGCAACACGACGTCGCCTGCGTGCTCGCGGAGCCAGCGATGACTAATGTCGGTATCATCCTGCCTGACGACGGCTATTGGTCTGCCGCGCGCGATCTGTGTCGCCGCTACGGCACCCTTCTTATCGCTGACGAAACGCATACCATCTGCGCCGGCCCCGGCGGCTGCACGCGCGAATGGAATCTGCAACCTGATATTCTCGTTTTCGGAAAGCCCATCGGCGGCGGCATTCCTGGTGCCACCTACGGCGTCACGGAAGAAGTTGCCCAACGCATCTCCGCGAGGCTTCATCTTGAGGATGTGGACGTCGGCGGCATAGGCGGCACGCTCGCCGGCAACGCGCTCTCGCTTGCCGCCATGCGCGCGACGCTCGAACACATCCTTACACCCGCGGCCTTTGGGCATATGATCCCACTTGCCAGGCGCTTCGCCGACGCCGTCGCCGAACAAATCCTCGCCAGCGGTCTTTCCTGGAATGTCGCTCGGCTGGGCGCTCGAGCGGAATATACTTTTGTTCCGAACGCGCCGCGCAATGGGGGCGAATCCGCCGCGGCCGCGGATTTCGAACTCGAGCGCTTCCTCCACCTCTACACTCTCAACCGCGGCGTCCTCCTCACGCCGTTCCACAATATGGCGCTAATGTGCCCCGCCACGACCGAGTCCGATATCGACCTGCACACGAAGATCTTCGCCGAAGCCACGCGCGAGCTGGCCGCGTAGGGCACGCCACGCCGTGCCCGTCTGCGCTTTCTTCTTTGCCGCAGAATGGAATATCCGGCTAGATTGGGTAGGCAGGGCGGTGCGCTGATGCTCTTCTCTTAGCCGGAAAAAAATCATTGCAACTGCGCGTACTCAGCTTTCGCTTCCTTCAAAACGGGAATCTCAGGATCGGCATTCTTCCATAGCGTCAGGAATTCTGTGTACGAGGCAAGCGCGCGCCCCCGCGCGGCGTCCGCATCGGCTCCCTGCAAGGATTTTGCTTCGAGCGCGTTCGCGCGAGCGAGGCCCAGATGTGACAGCACTCCGGTCCAGCAATTCCAGACGATACCGCTATGATCCAGGATTTTCTGAAACTCGGCCACGGCGGCCGCGCCGTCCCCCGAAGCCAGGTACGCTTCCCCCCGAACATAGACCGGATAGAGGCACGAAATGTTCGCGACGAACCCGATTTGTCCCAATTCAATGGGTGCCGCGGCCTGCAGTTCCTGAATCGCTTGCGCAGGATTATTGGCATTCAGCGCCAGTTGCGCACGAATGGTCGGAATCCAGAGTGATTGCACCTGCGTATCCAGCGGCGAGCGCTTGTTCAAATCGCCGGCAATGGATTGCGCGTGAGCCGCGTCACGGGACATTGCAAACGCGAGGCCTGCTTCGATCTGCACGCCCTGGCTGGCAGTCGTGAGCTTCAATCCTTCCGCCGCCAACCGCGTCGCCTCGGCGAAATTGCCAAAACCTGCTTCCCGCAGCGCGGCATTTTCCTCCCACACAGCGCCGTTCTCCTTGCTGTCCGCGCTAGCCGCCGCGATCACAGACTGCCGGGTCAATTCGCGGGCCTTTCGAAGATGCCCGGCGTACGCCTCTGTATCGGAGGCGAGCGAAAACCCCACGTTCTCGTTCGAACTGCCGGCAAACCAATGCTGCTGCTCCGCCATCGCCGCGGTATTCGTTCCGAGAAAGGCCAGCGCGTACAAAGCGCTGTGCGAGAGCAGGCCGTCGACCTTTCGCGCCTGCGCCTGTTGAATAGTCCCGCGGGCATCCTCGAAGCGCTGCAAGGCCAGCAAGCTGTTGGACAGATCACTGTAAGGGCCACCCGCATCGGGAGCGATGCGAAGGCTTTCGCGGTACGCATCGCAACCTTTGGAATAGTCTCCCAGCGCGCTGTAAACGAGGCCGAGGTCGAGATGGGCGCGGTACTCGCGCGGGTAGCTGGAAATCCATTCCTTATAAGTATCGGCCGCTTTTTCCAGTTCTCCCGTCGCGGTGGAGTAGTAGTCCGCGGTGATGACCAGTTTTTCGCGTTCGCTGGCGCGACCGCGAAGCTCGAAGGCTCTGGCGTAATTCTCGCTCGCGCGGCCCAATTCGCCGAGACCTTCGTAATCCGCTCCAACCTCGCGATAACCCATCGCGAAATTTTGATCCAGGTGGATGGCGTGCAGGTGATAGGTCAGCGCCGCCGAAGGGCCTTTTTCGCGATACGCCCTTTCGCCGAGACTAAACGCTTTCAATGCGTCAAGAGACGAGGTCGTCGCCTCCGCCAGCGGCACATCGAATTTCTGCACCGTGGCCAGCGATTCGCCGAGTTGCCGGCGCAGCCCTGAAGCCGATTCCCCCAGCGCGTCGAGCACTTTTTCTTTCGCTGGCGCAGTAGACAACTGTTGGGCGAGGACGTCACCGCTCTGGCAGTTCACCGCTTTCAATCCCAGAACGTATTGGCTACCGAGATTGCTGATGGACCCTGCGATAAACGCCTTGCCATCCGCGCGCTGGCAAAGCTCTCTTGCAACGGGGGGAGTCAGATTGCTGTTCGCGGGACTCGACATCAGTTGCAGCGTGGCCGCGACTTTGTTGTCGGAGAGCACGTTGAGGAAGGGCGATTGCCTCAGCGAAACGCTGAGAGCCGTCTTCAGTGTGTCGTCAAATACAGCATCGCCCGTGCTATTCGAGAAGTCCGCGAGGACGACAGTGTCTTTCTCCGTCAGGCCTTTGCTCTGATGCGAGCCAAAATAAAACGCGCCGGCAATCAGCAAAGCGGCGACGGTCACCGCCGCGGCAAGCAGGAATATCCAGTTTTTCTTCCAGGCTGCGGGAGACAATGGAACAGAAGCTGCCTGGGAATCCTGACTAGCCGGCCCAGCGGGCAAGGAAACGGAGCTTGGCGCGAGTCGCGCCGCACTGGCCAGCTGGCTGCCCTCTTCTCCCGAGGCAATCGATCCGGAAATCGCGACGCCCGTGGCTAGCGAATCGATGTCGCGCTTCAGGCGCAGGAGTTCCGCCCGCATCTCTTTGGCGCTTTGGTAGCGCAACTCCCGGTCTTTCTCGAGCGCCCGGTTGATGATGTCCTCAAGCTTGGCCGGGACATTGGAATTCACGCGCGATGCCGGGATTGGCGCGCGGTTCAGAATCGCATCAAAGACTATCCCCGTACTTGCGCCGCGGAAGGGAAGCATGCCCGTCGCCATCTCGTACAACACCACGCCAAACGAAAAAAGGTCGGTGCGGGAATCGAGCGGCTTGGCCCGCACTTGTTCCGGTGACATGTAAGTCACCGTGCCCAGCACAGTTCCGGGCCTCGTCAGGAATAGTTCCTCCGTCGAATCCGTCTGCGTTTTCGCTCCGGAAATTGCCGCTGAAGACCCAGGAACGACCTGAGCCAGTCCAAAATCCAATATTTTTGCGTGACCGCGCTTGGTGACGAAAATGTTCGCCGGCTTGATGTCACGATGAACGATGCCTTCGGCATGAGCGGCGTCCAGCCCGTCTGCGACGTCTATGGCGAGTACAAGAAGCTCGTCCAGTTCCAATGGTTGCCCTTGGATCTTGTGCTTCAGCGTCATGCCATCGAGAAACTCCATGCCGATGAAGGCTTTGCCATTCTTCTCACCGAAGTCGTGAATCGTGCAGATATTGGGGTGGTTAAGCGCCGAGGCGGCTTGTGCTTCGCGCTGAAATCGGCCCAGAACCATGGGATCGCTGGCCACGTCGTCTGGCAAAAATTTCAGCGCGACAAACCGGTGCAGGCGAGTATCTTCGGCCTTGTAGACGACACCCATCCCGCCGCCGCCGAGCTTTTCCGTGATGCGGTAGTGCGAAAGGGTCTGCCCAATGAGTGGTGGTTGGGGTTCCGCCATGGTCCGGTCATCTTAGGTTGCCGGTCCGAGCCAAGTCAACGCATCAGTCTGCCTCGCTCGCTGCCAAAACACGCTGGGCTGGCCGAACGGTTTCCGGCGAATTCCAGGGGGCAAATCCTTGTCGTGCATTCGGCGCTCGCAGTACAATCACTTGATTGCCCTTCGAGGAGGAATGCGCCGTGGCCACTGCTGAAGCCAAAATCCACCTTTCCGCGTTCACCAACGAGCCTTTTGTCGATTTTTCGAAGCCGGAAAACCGCAAAGGCATGGAAGACGCGCTGAAAAAAGTCGCCTCGGAATTCGGCCGCGAATACCCCATGTATATTGGCGGCCAGAAAGTCATCACCACCGCGAAGCGCACGTCGGCCAATCCATCGCACCCGTCGCAGGTTCTCGGGGTCTTTCAAGAAGCCGCAGCCGATCACGCCAATCAAGCAGTCGAAGCTGCCTATAAAGCGTTCGACTCCTGGAAGCAAGTGCCCGCTGAAAAGCGTGTGGAGATTCTTTTGCGCGCCTCGGACATTATTCGGAAGCGTAAGTTCGAGCTCTCGGCTTGGATTTGTTATGAGGTCGGGAAGTCATGGGCCGAAGCTGACGCCGACACCGCCGAGACCATCGACTTTCTTGAGTTCTACTGCCGCGAGATGCTTCGCCTTGCCGGCCCCCACCCTGTTGTTCCCATGAAGGGCGAAAAAAACTATCTCAAATATATTCCGCTTGGTGTTGGAGCCGTGATTCCACCCTGGAATTTCCCCGCAGCCATTGCCGCAGGAATGACCGCGGCCTCGCTGGTCACCGGAAACACTGTCGTACTCAAGCCGTCGGAGGAATCGCCGCTCGTTGCCGCAAAAGTCGTTGAGACATTCTATGAAGCCGGCGTGCCCAAGGAAGCGTTGAACTTTCTTACGGGACCTGGCGAAACCGTCGGCGACGCCCTAGTCAAAAATCCAAAAACTCGTTTCATCGCTTTTACCGGTTCCAAGGAAGTCGGCCTGCTCATCAGTGAAAACGCGAGCAGGAAAGTTCCCGGCCAGCTCTGGATCAAGCGCACGGTGCTCGAGATGGGTGGCAAGGATTCCATCATCGTGGATGAAGAAGGTGACCTTGACTCCGCAGTCGAAGGCGTTGCGCAAGCGGCATTTGGCTACCAGGGCCAGAAGTGCTCGGCTTGCTCGCGTGCGATTGTCTCGGAAAAAGTTTACGATTCGTTCGTCGGCAAACTTGTGGAGCGCGCCAAGAAAATCTCCGTGGGTCCCAGCGAAGATCCCGCCAACTATATGGGGCCGGTAGTGAGCGAAACCGCGCTGCAAACGATATTTGGCTACATTGATTTGGGAAAGAAGGAAGGAAAGCTGGTCCTCGGCGGCGAACGTGCCCCTGGAGACGGCTACTTTGTCCCGCCCACCGTCATTGTGGACGTCGATCCCAAAGCCCGCATCGCTCAGGAGGAAGTTTTCGGCCCCGTCCTTGCAGTGATTAAAGCGAGGGACTTTGATCACGCGCTCGAAATTGCCAACAACACGGAGTTTGGACTGACCGGCGCGGTTTATTCAAAAAATCCAGCGAAGCTCGAGAAAGCTCAGGAAGCTTTTCACGTGGGCAATCTTTATCTGAACCGCAAATGCACCGGCGCGATGGTCGGCGCGCATCCCTTCGGAGGATTCAATATGTCCGGTACCGATTCCAAGACAGGAGGGAAGGATTACCTGCTGCTCTTCTTGCAGGGCAAGACTGTCGCCGAAAAAGTGGCCAACTAAGAACCAGGCGAGCCTTCGGCCGTATTCTTGCTCCGCGACACCCATTTCAGAACGAGAAACACCGGGTAACTCAAAACCAGCATCAACAAAGCGCGAGGCGCATTTCTCTTGTCCGTCAGAATGGAGCAGACAAGAAACACAATGGAGGCGGCCAGGGCAACTCCCGTTGTCCACGGGTAGCCCCAAGCCCGGTAAGGCCGCGCCATCTCCGGTTCTTTGCGGCGCAGCACGAAAACCGACGTATAGGTCAGCGTATAATTCGCCACAAAGAAAAACGACAGCATGGCGATCACCTGTTCGAACGAGCCCAGCACAAAAAGGACTCCAGCAATCGTGCTCAGGAGAAGCGCAAGTGCCGGCGTTCCGCCCGCGTTGACTTTCGCGAATGGCCGGAAAAACAAGCCGTCGCAGCTCATCGCGTACAGCGTACGCGAGCAGAAAAGCTGATTGGCATTGAGGCAGCTCAGCATCGAGATGACCATGATCGAGCGGATGATGGGATCGCCGTACGGGCCGAAGATGCGCATCGCAACCGTGCCCAGGGAAAAATCGTTGCCCGCGATTTCGCTCATCGGAAGAACGTAGAGCACTGCCAGATTCAGCAGCAGATAGATTCCCATGATGGAAAAAACGCTGCCGAAAATTGCGCGAGGAATGTCGCGGCCCGGATTGCGAACTTCTTCTCCGAAATAAATCACGCCATCCCAGCCGTCAATCGTATAGAAGACGGCCTGTAGCCCGAGCATCATGGCCACGGCGAGCGGCCAGCCGCCAGGCATTGCGGGCAGAACGTTGTTTGAAACCGCAGCAACGGCGCGCGCGTGGCCACCGAGCGCAAAACAAGCGATAACCAAAATAATGAACGCGGCGGATTTGATCCCCGCGGTCATCAGCTGTGTGCTCCGGCCCCAGCGGATTCCGCGCCACTGCAAGACGCCGAAGCCCACGATGACCAGAACAGCTATCATTTTTACGTGTCCGGCGAGCACGGGAAAAAGATCGCCGCTGTATTCGGCGATCACAATACCGACCGCGGCCGCGGTGCCGCATGTCGAGAGCCAGTCGCTCCATCCAACGATGAATCCCGCATATTCGCCGATGGCCCGGCGCGAGAAATTGTATTGCCCGCCGCTGCGCGGAATGGATGCGCCCAGCTCCGCCATCGAAGACGCGCCGAAAAGCGCGTACATTCCTCCGACGATCCAGACGCCGAGAAACAGCCACGCATTCGGAAGAAGTTTGGCAATGTCGCCCGGCGTTCGAACGATGCCCGCGGAAATGGTATTGCCCACGGCCGCGGCGATGCCGAACCACATGCCGAGCACTTGCAGCAAGTTTCCACGGCCGCGCGTGGCCCCTGCCGTTACGCCGCCGGTGCTGGTGGAAGACTCGGCCGAAGTGTTAGACAATGTGGAGTCTCTGGAGTGCAGAGGAAACTCCGCCATCATAATGGCGGCGCGGCAAAATGCAAGCCGGAAGTCAGCCAGTCGAAGAATCGCTTTGGGTAAGGTTCTCTCGCGAGGAAGCTTGGATGCAGCATCGAAGAGAATAGGGAGGCCATACATTTGGCCGTAGATCGCGCGCCCATATTGAAGACAGAAGTGACCACGCGGCTCGATGTGAGCAGCGATGCGCCGCCTGTGGACATCTCGGTCGTAATCCCGTGCTTGAACGAGGCAAACTCGCTTTCCTTTTGCGTGGAGAAAGCGATGCAATCCTTTCAGTCGGCAGGGTTGCGTGGAGAAGTCGTCGTCGCGGACAACGGCTCGACGGACGGCTCGATCGAGATCGCCGAAAAACTCGGCGCGCGCGTCGTTCGCGTGGAGCAACGCGGCTACGGCGCGGCGCTGCGTGCGGGCATTTCAGCGTCGCGCGGCCCATTCATCATCATGGGCGATGCGGATGACAGCTACGACTTCGGTGAAGTGCCGCGCTTCGTCGAGATGTGGCGTCAGGGTTATGACGTCGTGATGGGCAACCGCTTTCGTGGAGAAATCAAGCCCGGCGCGATGCCCTGGCATCATAAGTATGTCGGCAATCCCGCGCTCACTTCTCTCCTGAATCTTTTTTTTCACGCTGGCATAGGGGATAGCCATTGCGGGATGCGCGGTTTCACGCGAGCCATCTACGACCGCATGGACTTGCGCAGTACCGGGATGGAATTTGCGTCCGAGTTTGTGATCAAGGCGGCGCAACTCGGCGCGCGCATCACGGAAATTCCCATCACCCTGTGGCCCGACAAGCGCGGGCGGCCGCCACATCTCCGCAGCTTTCGCGATGGCTGGCGGCATTTGCGATTCATGCTGCTGTACGCGCCGAACTGGCTCTTTCTCTTGCCTGGCGCGTCGCTGGTCCTATTTGGCCTGTTTCTCGTCCTCTGGCTCCTGCCGGGACCACGCCAAATCTCGCCGCACGTGGTTCTCGATATTCACACAATGATTTTCGGAGTAATTTTCACGCTGCTCGGCGTGCAGATCCTTTCGATTGGCTCTTTCGCAAAAGTGTTCAGCTACGCAGAACGATTCGATCGCAACACGGTGTCGCTGAAGCGCGTTCTAAGACGCGTCACGCTCGAAACCGGGTTGCTTCTGGGAGGCGTGTTGTTTCTTGCCGGATTCGCAGGTTGCGCGTGGGTCAGCTGGCAGTGGGCTAGAAGCGGCTTTGGTCCGCTGGCTCAGGTTCGCCAAGTTCTTTTCTGGTCGATGTGGCTGTTCATCGGCGTTCAAATCATTTTCGCGTCTTTTTTTCTGAGCATGCTTGGCATCAGCCGCGGTACGTACATCGGCGACTACGACCTAAAATAAATGCCCTATACCGGGATCGACCATTTCATCGCCAGGCTGCGTTTTCGCGCGGCCTATCCCTATATACGCCCCGGGTCGCGCGTCTGCGATCTGGGTTGCGGCCTGGAAGCGGCGTTTCTGGATTACGCTTCCGACCGCATCGCCACTGGTGTCGGTGTTGACGATCAGGTTGCGGATGGGGTGCGAGGCCGCTGGCAGCGTGTGCGTGGGGATCTGCGCTCGCCACTCCCCTTTCCGGATGGACACTTCGATCACGTAGTGATGCTCGCCGTCCTCGAACATCTCACCGAGCCAGAAAAAGTGTTGCGCGAGGCGCAACGAGTGATCGCATCCGGCGGCTCGTTAATCATGACTTGGCCGTCTTCGATGGTTGACCCCATTTTGAATGTTTTGCACTCACTCCACCTGATCAGCGATGAAATGGAAAGCGACGAGCACCAAAAACGGATTCCTGTCGAAACTCTTCAGCAAATGCTCCAGCGTATCGGCTTCCAGAAATGCCTTCATCGCCGCTTCGAGTTGGGCCTCAACAATCTGATGGTTGCATCTCGCTAGCGGAAGCACAGACAACCACTGGGCCATTGTGCTTTTTCCGGGCGATGGGTACTGAGAAAGAGCAACGAAAAGGTTGCCTATTATTTCCGCGCATGTTAACCTGCAACCCAGAGGTTGCATAACAATGGAAAATCGAATCGAAAAGCGTATTGAGCTTGCCGCGCCGGTTTCGCGCGTTTGGCGCGCCCTGACGGATTACCGCGAATTCGGCGAATGGTTTCGCGTCAAATTAGACGGGCCGTTCGTTCCGGGTCAGATTTCCCGCGGTCATATCACCTATCCTGGCTATGAACACGTCCAATGGGAGGTCGTGGTGCAGAAGATGGATCCAGAACGGCTCTTTTCCTTTACGTGGCATCCTTATTCCGTCGATCCCAAAATCGACTACTCGAAGGAAACTCCCACGCTCGTTGAGTTCAGACTGGAAAAAACGGCCAAGGGCACACTTCTTCTGCTCACCGAGTCTGGCTTCGATAAAATTCCCAGCGAACGCTTCCTTGAAGCATTCCGTAGGAACGATGGCGGCTGGACAGAGCAAATGAAAAACATCGAGAGCTACATTGCGCAAAAGCCGTAGCCGAACGATCGTCAGGCCGCAGATCCATGCGCGCATCTTTGCTGCGCTGGGCGACGCGACGCGCCTATCGCTGGTTGCGAAACTCTGCGGGGGGAAGCCTCGATCGATCTCGCAGCTCACGCGGGGCTCGAGGCTTACTCGCCAGGCGATCACCAAGCATCTTCGAGTGTTGGAAAGGGCGGAGATTGTGCACAGCTTCCGTACGGGACGCGAGAGCCTATTTGCACTTGATCCGGAACCGATGGATGAACTCAAGAAATATCTCGATCGTGTCTCCGCGCAGTGGGATCAGGCATTGTCGAGGCTAAAAGCGTTCGTGGAAGAGTGAACGTCGGAATTGCGAGTAATGTTCCTGGAGCGCACGCTCCTGCAGGAAACGCGGCCTGACGGCGTGCGTGGTGCGTTTATGGATGGGAGTCCATCGGCGGGGTATAGGGTCTAATTTCGGTGTTGTCGACGTCGGGTTCCACGAGCCAGATTTGGCGGTCTCTAAAATAAGCGAAGAGCTTCGTGTTTTGATCTTCGCCGAGTTCGCGGGCCCAGATGACTTTTGAGCCGTCAATGTCGGCGCCGTTGTACACCCATTCGTCGTGGATGTTGTGATCCTCCGAGTAGCGCACCATGACCAAGTGTTTTCCGGGTCTGGCCAGGAGCTCTCTCGTCACGGCAACGCGGCTAGGATCGCCCGTGCACGCCCACCACAGTGGATCGCAGGAGCGCCGTGCAATGCCAAGGGATGCGCTTAGGACGAGCAGGACGAGGAGCGCGCGAGACAACGCGATGCCTACCGGACGTGCCTTCCATTTCATCGTGCGCAAATGCCGCGTAGCTTGCACGAGCAGCGCGTAGATCACGCAAGTAACCGGCGCGGCATAGTGGGGCGCCGACCAGATCACAACAAAAACTCCCGCGAGACAAAGAAGTAGTGTAACGATCAGGAAACGCATCTTGCGATCGCGAAGGGCAAACGGAAGCGCAGGCAAGAGGAACAGAGCGCCCGGCCAGAAAAACTCGACGCCCATTCTTGCCAGCTTTTCCGCCGTCACATCACGCGCATCCTTCCACGTGGTTTTGTAGTCTTCACGCTCCCAGCCGTTATAGAAATCCTCGAACTGCTGGTTGTTGTACTCGAGTTCGGGCTTGAGGTGCCCCCAGAGAAACAGCGGCGTCGAGTGATAGGTACGCGTGTTCAGAACATGCGGCATAAGAAGTGCATTTCCCGTCAGGCGCCAGTTGTAGTAACCGATGAATGCCGCAGTCAAAACGAGGACAATCAAAAGCGGAAGAACCACGAGGCAAAGGCGCGCTCCGACTGCGATACGGAGCTTTGTTTTTCCGATGAGCCACCAAACCAGCCACAATCCCGCCGGGACACAAAAGAGAAAGCCTTCATAAGGACGGCTGTTCGCGAGGATGGCAATCCCCAGCCCGAGTAGCAGGGCACAGCTCACGCTGGCGCGGCGCAAGATGCGTCCGAGCGCTCCCACCACCAGCGCTCCACCGATCCCTGCCACGGCGCCGCCCCAGTAGCTGTTCATCCAATAGCTGGCGAGGCCCAAATTCAAAGCGGCAAATAGGCAGCCCAACAAAGCCCATCGCGCCGGCATCCACGCCTGCAGCGCCCAGAGGATCGCAGCACACATCCCGGCGTCGCTCAGCAGCACGCCGATCCAGGGATTGCCGAGCAATTGTCCGATGGCCATTACGAAACCCTGGGCTGGCGGGTACATCGAGGAGTACGTCGGAAACCAGTTCACGTGAAACGTTTCGAAGCTCATCCACATCGGGTGAGTTGGATTGGCGAGGCGACCATGGGCAAAGGTGTCCGCCATAAGCAAGTAGCTGAATTCGTCGTGGATCCCCGGAATAGGCACCGGCAGGAGCGGCAAGGCAACGAGGCGGATGGCCACGACGCCAAGAAACACCAAACCCACAAGGAGATTTTTATGTTCGGCAAAACGCGAGAGACCCTGCTCTATTTTCTGAAAGGCGCGGCCGCCTGTTGTTGCTTTCCACACCGCCAGCAGCCCGAAGATGAGCGTAAGCAGGAGTGCAATCTCGGCCGACGGCCAGAAGTGGGTGTCCGATTGGCTTCCGAGTGGATTCATTTAGAGAAAAAGGATTCCCACGTGGATCGATTCCGAAATGAACCGGCGTGGAAGCGCTCCACAATCATCGCGAAGGGATTTTAGCTTATTGCCAGCGCAATCAGCGCTCGATTTCCATTTCGACGTTTTCCGTGGTTGCGATGGGTGATGCTCCGGCGACAGGCAGTTCCGTGAAATCCGCAAGCTCAAGTCTCAGGTTTCCTGCGTTTGAGGAAAAAGCAAGGCCCGTTTCAAAATCCACTACGCCGCTGCGGATGAGCTTGTCAATTTCTCCGTCAAAATATTGCATTCCTTCCGTGTCGCCGTCGCGCATGGCATCTAACAATGATTTTCCTTCAGTCTCTCCCTTTTCGACGTAATCCCGCGTCCGCATCGTCGACTTGAGGATTTCAACGATCGCAATCCTCCCTTTGCCGTCTTTCCTGGGCAGAAGCCGTTGCGAAACTATGCAGCGGAACGCTTTTGAAAATCGATTGCGTATGGCCAGCTGATCCGCGAGCGGAAAAGCGCCCACAATGCGCTCAATGGTCTTTGCAGCGTCAATGGTATGCAGCGTCGACAATACGAGGTGCCCGGTCTCCGCGGCCTCCAAAGCAATTTCAATCGTTTCGCGATCGCGCATCTCGCCAACCAGAATGACCTTGGGGGCTTGGCGGAGAGCGCCGCGTAGAGCGAGAGAAAACGTTGGCGTATCGCTATGAAGTTCCCGCTGGTGGATGGTGGCTTTTTTGTGTTTGTGCAAAAACTCGATGGGATCCTCGATGGTCAGGATGTGATAGGCCTTCTCCGTGTTCATCAAGTCGATGATCGCGGCGAGCGTCGAAGATTTTCCTGAACCGGTCGGCCCGGTCACGAGCACGATCCCGTTTTTCAGCTGCACGATCTCTTTCAACTGCGGCGGCAGGTGCAGCTCTTCAAATCCCGGAATCGCGTCCGGGATGACGCGCATGACGATCGCACAGCTTCCGCGCTGGCGAAAAATATTTACGCGAAACCGGCCCACTCCCGAAACTCCGTAGGACAGGTCGGCGGAGCCTTCCAGAGCCAGCTTGCCCGCGGCGTGTTCGTTGTTCTCCATCAGGTCTTCGGCGAGCAGCTTGGTATCCTGCGGGGTCAAGCGTTCGAGCCCCTTGAACCTTAGTTCGACGAGCTGCCCGCTAACCTCAATTTGCGGTGCCCGCCCAGGAGAAAAAATCAGGTCGCTGACGTGCCCGTGAGATTTGAGCATCGCGGTGATGAGCTGCGCCGTGTCCAGTTTGCGCTGCACGGGAGGTACTTGCGTTACCGCTGCTACTGTAGGAGTTCCCATAGTTCTTTAACCAGGTCACCTGAGGGAAGGGAATGGTTCGAATGCGCTACGACATCAGAGATTCTAGGCAAAGGCGCGATGGCCCGAGGGGGTAACTCTCAGCAGACGTACCTGAAAGCTACCAGGAGGGATGCGGCTGACCAGCGCTTCAACACCAGAAGCATAGCCGGGTGGGACGTATCCGTCCACGAACGTCCCGTCAAACTGTTCGCGAGCAGCACCTCGGCCCCATTCTGGCTGAGCGTGCAGCCGGAGACCGGATTCTGATGGATTCTATTTTGAAGCGCTGTCGATGAAGTTGGCGATGTTTGTCTTAAGTTTGGCAAGATCCTCGTCGCGCAGATACATCATGTGGCCCGCGTCGTAATACTGCAGGTGAATATTTTTCTGAAGCTTTTCCGGAAGCCCCAGATGCTCCATGGTGTACTCGGTCGCGTAGAACGGCGTGGCCAAATCGTAGAATCCGTTTTCGACTTCGATTTGCAAATGTGGATTCGTCAGCATGGCCTGGATGAGGTCACCCTCAACGTTCGGGGAACCAGGAAAACCAAAGTTGTCCCCGCTGCGATGCTTCCAGTCCCAATTGTTGCCGGCATCGTCGGAGCCGGTGTGATAGACCTTGTCCTGTCCGAACTTCAACTCTTCGCGAACATAGGTATTGAACGCCGCGGTGAACGGGCCGGTGATCGAAGTATCCTGCGGATCGTACTCGGCATACTCGCCGAGGAGATCATAGCTATAGCCGGAAAAGCGCGCGTCGAGGCGGCCGGTAGTCAAGCCCCGGCTGCGCTGCAGCTCTTTCATGAATTGCGGGAGGTTTACGCGAAGATCGGCTTTGATCAGATAATCCTCGCTCAGGCCGGTGTACCGGGAAAGCTGTTTTGCTACTTCGGATTTTTCGGTGGCTCCCAGTTTTGCGCCTTTTACCAGCGCGTTCAGATACCCAGTCTGCGCAAAATTCCGAGCTTCTTCCAGAAATCCGGCCAGGCTATCGGGGCGATCCTTCAGCACCTTGTGATACCACGCCGTCGCCGCGTAGCTGGGCAGGTAAAAGACGTAAGGCATGTCTTCGCCTGGATTGAAGGAAATCGTGCCGAGGTCGAGTACCGAGGAGATGAGCACGATGCCGTTGAAATCCATGCCATCGTGCGATTGCAGGTAGTTCGAAAGTGCGGCGGAGCGGAAAGTGCCGTAGCTTTCGCCAATGAGAAACTTCGGCGAATTCCACCGGTTGTTGCGGCTGATGTAGGTATTGACGAATTGCGCCAGCGACTTCACGTCCTGGTCCACGCCCCAGAAATCCTTGTCCTGCGCTTTCCCAACGGCGTGGCTGAAGCCTGTGCCGACGGGATCGACAAAAACTAGATCTGTTTTGTCGAGCAGACAGTTCGCGTTGTCCGTGAGCCTGTAGGGTGCGGGCGGCGTTGCGTCAGCATTCACGGTCACAACGCGCTTCGGCGAAAACGATCCCATGTGCAGCCAAACGGACGCCGAGCCCGGGCCGCCGTTATAGACGAAGGCAATCGGGCGCGTGCTCGGATCTTTCACGTCGCTCCGGGTGTACGCCGTTGAATAGAGCAGCGCGATGGGCTCGTCCTTTTCGTTTTTCAACAGAACCGTCGCTGCTGTCGCCTTGTAGGGGATCGTTTGCGAGCCCAGTTTGATCGAATGGTCCGTGACGGAAGACTCTTCTTTTGGCGCAGGCGTCGGCGCATCGGCCGGCTTGTCCGCCGGTTTTGTATCTTTGTCTTGCGCTTGAACGCCGAAAGACAACGTAGCGGAAGACAAAGCCAGCGCCAAAAGAAACCTGCAGTGCTTCGAGATGCTCATCGCGACTTTCCCCCATCCAGAATGAATTAGGCCACCTTACAAAACGCAAAATTGTATCTCTTTTTGCCTCGAGCTCGCGCTACTTCTTTGTCTTCAGAAGAAAGGTAAGACCGGCTTTTTGTTCCAGGGGATCGAGAGAAAGTGCGCTCAGGTTGTCTGCCATCCAATCCGCGCCCGCGGTCAGAAGCTCTCTATCCGTCGAAGTCGTGCGCAAACCGAGTACGCGTGCGCCGGCCGATTTTCCCGAGCGAACACCCGAAGCTGCGTCTTCGGCAACAACGCATTCTGTCGGAGAAATTCCCAGAACCTCCGCGCCCTTTAGATATGGATCGGGGAAGGGCTTGCCGCGCTCGACATCGGTTGCAGTGACCAGATGCTTCGGGACCGGCAATCCGGCCGCGCGCAAGCGCACCTCTGCTAGCCGGCGGCTCGCGGAGGTCACGATGTTCCAGCGCATTTCCGGAATCGCACGCAAGAGGTCTAGCGCTCCGGGGAGCGCCACGACGTCTGTGATGTCCTCGATCTCCAGACGCTCGACCTCGCGGTTTTCCGCCTCGTGCTTGCCATTGGGCAGCAGTTCGCGGATCGTCGCGATGCTGGGCCTGCCATGTGCTTTGTGCACTACATCGTCCGGATCAAAACCGTGTTTCTGCGCCCAAACCGTCCACACTCGCGCCACGGCCGGCGTGGAATCAACCAGCACACCGTCCATGTCGAACAGCATCGCACCACAGCGGAGCACAGTCATCGGCGGAGCGGGTTCTCCCATAGCGAAAATCTTTCTACGAAGGTCCTCTAGACTACTGGAGTCTGACAAAACAGGGAAGGTTGAGGCGCCACCCTCCTGGGGTGGGGACACATTCTGTTGGAAAACCCGGCACTGCTCACGCGGATGGCACGTTTCTCGAGTACGAACTAAGGATTATCCTGTGTGGAAAGTAGAAAGACCACTTGTCAAACTGAGTTGGGGTGGGAGACGGGGATTGAACCCGCGACATTCGGTGCCACAGACCGACGCTCTACCAGCTGAGCTACTCCCACCGCCGTTCGATTTGTCTAGTTTACGCTACTTCCTCGCGATGGAAAAGCGCCACGAAAAAGCATCCAGGGAGCGTGGCTACCGAGGCCACTTAGGAAGCAAACAGGCCATGTCCTGCCGCTGCTTTCCATGAATCAAAGCACCCGCGCCGGGCATCCAATTCCCGTTGCGGGGATTGCAAGAAGCAGGCCCAAACGCTTACAGTACGCTAAGCAAGACCCAGTCCAGGCCTGAGGACCCGCTGTTCCGAATCTGTTCTCTGCGGCTGCTCGGAGCGGCCTTCCGCGAGCACTTGGAATTGCCTGCGCTTTTCGGGCCGTTGCGAAGAGCGTTGCAAGAAGGCGGTTGCTTTTCGCATCACGCGAGATGCACCTGAATATCTTGCAGCGTGGGCGAAGAATCAACGGAGCGCGCGTTAGGGGTTCGCTTCGAGGGCGGGGCCTGGCCGGAGGAGAAATTGAGTCTCAAATGAAAGCCCTAGATACAGAGCGGCGAAGCAAAGCCAAGGAGCGCAACGGCGATTTGAGCCGAGGCTTGCTGCTGAGGCTGGAGCTGCCGAGCGACCCTAGTCTACTCTGTGCCGTCCGCGGAGCCGTGGAGCGTTTGACGGAATCGTTTGGATTCTCCGCGCCAGACTGCCGTGCGGTCACCCGCGCGGTCGACGAAGCGCTTACAAACATCATCCGGCACGCGTACAATGGCCGCCCGGACCAGCCGATCGAGATGTTCTTCCGCTCCGTCCACGGACAGGCGGATAGGAAGGCGTCCGAGGGACTAGAGATCCTTCTGTGCGATCGCGGACCTTCGATAAAGCGCGCGCAACTTTGTATGCGGGCGCTCGAAGAAGTAAAGCCCGGCGGACTGGGGCTGCATTTCATTCAGCAAAGCATGGATATCGTCGAATACAAACGCGCGCATGGCACCAATCGTCTCCGCTTGGTCAAGTACGTACGCGCGCCGAAGAGGGAAGTGAACTCGTAATCGTTTGAAGGAGAATACAAAGTGCAGATTTCCAGTCGTCAACTCGACAAGACCATAATTTTTGACGTGTCAGGAGACATCGACCTGGCGAACTCCCCGGCGGTTCGAAAGGCGCTCTTAAAGGAAGTGCGAGACAATCGCACGCCGCGCGTGGTGATGAACCTCAGCAAGGTGCGGTACATCGACAGCTCCGGTGTGGCTTCCCTAGTAGAAGGCCTCAAAGCGTCCCGGGACGTCGGCTCGCGGTTTATATTGTTTGGATTGAGCACCTCCGCGCGGGAAGTGTTGCAGCTTTCGCGTTTGCTCAAGATTTTTGAAGTTTACGACAACGAAGAGCAAGCGCTGGCGGGCTGAATACTCTGGTGCAGGGCGGCGAATTTTCCCGAATCACAGTGAATTGAGTTTCAGAAAATCGGGTTACTGCGAATACGGATGCAATTCGTGTCACAAATCGGCGGCAGCGTAATGAACAGCCTTGCCTACGTGGGCTCGCTCGCTTCGCTCGGTGGCCGCGCGGCCTACTACACTTTCGTAGGGCCGTTCCAGGGCAAGCCGCTGCGCTTGCAGCGCGCCGTATCCCAGGCCATGGACGTAGGCGTACGGGCCTTGCCGATTCTCTCCCTGATTACATTTTTTATAGGTTTGATTCTCGCGCTGCAAAGCGCTTATGAGCTGCGGCGTTTCGGCGCGATGAACTACGTGGCTACTGCCGTGGCAATTTCCATGTCGCGCGAACTTGGCCCGCTTATCACCGCCATTGTGGTCATCGGCCGCTCCGGTTCGGCATTCGCTGCCGAAATCGGCACCATGAAAGTCACAGAAGAGATTGACGCTCTCGAAACGATGGCCATCAGTCCCATCCGTTTTCTGGTCACGCCGAAATTCCTGGCGATGATTGTGATGCTGCCTTGCCTTACGATCTGGGCCAACGCCATGGGCATTCTTGGCGGCTCGCTCTTCGGCGTGGCGCAAGCCGATTTTACGTTTGGCCGCTATATCCAAGCCTCGCTCGATTCCCTCCTTCTACGCGACATCATGACCGGTCTGGTGAAAAGCGTGATGTTTGGGATTACTATCACCGCCGTAGGTTGCCAGGAAGGACTGGACACTGGCGCGGGCGCAGAGCAGGTTGGCCGTTCAACGACCAGGGCTGTCGTAATGTCGATTTTTCTGGTCGTGCTCGTGGATCTGGTATTTACGTGCCTCTTCTTTTTCGTGAGCGGAAGTTAGGGAAGTGTGACCTTGCCTGGAGAAATGGAAAACACGGACTCCCTCGAGCCGGAAGTAATGCTCTCCTTGCGCGATGTGCGCGTGAGCTACGGCGAACGCGAGATTCTGCACGGCGTCTCGTTTGATGTGAAACGCGGCGAAACCCTCGTCATTCTCGGCGGCTCAGGCTCCGGCAAGAGCACACTTTTGCGCACGCTGGTCGGTCTTGAAAAAGCCAGTTCGGGAGAAATCTGGATCAAGGGCAAGAACATCGCGGCCATCCCCGATGCGGAGATGGACGAAATTCGCAAAAAGATTGGAATGTCGTTTCAGGGCGGAGCGCTCTTTGGTTCGATGACCGTCGGTGAAAATGTGGCGCTGCCGCTGCGCGAGCACACCAAGCTCGAAGACTCCACAATCGAAATTATGCTGCGGCTCAAGCTCGAGCAGGTCGGGCTCGCGGGATTTGAATACTATATGCCGTCGCAGCTCAGCGGCGGCATGAAGAAACGCGCGGCTGTCGCTCGCGCTCTGGCCATGGACCCCGAGATTCTCTTTTTCGACGAACCTTCCGCCGGACTGGATCCGATTATCGCTGCCGGCATCGACCAGTTAATTCTGGAATTGAAGCAAGCCTTCCGCATGACCATTATCGTCGTCACTCACGAACTGGCCAGCGCTTACTTGATCGCCGATCGTATGGTGCTGATCGACAAGGGCTACGTCGTGGCCATCGGCACCACCGCGGAAATGCGCGCCAGCACGCAGCCGCGCGTACGCCAATTCTTGGACCGCGTGCCCGAGCCGGAAGTGGCGCGCGAAATGGATTATCTGCAAATGCTCACGCAAGACCGCCGCTTGTGATAAGCACTAGCAGGGGAAAGAGGACGTGATGGCAGGGAAGCGCGACCAGGTTTTTGTGGGGCTTTTCGTTATCGTTGCCGCCGCAGTTCTGATCGGCATGGTGTTTGCCATCTCCGGCGCCTTTGGCCGCACCGCAAAGACCTACCACGCCTACTTTCCGTTTGCCGGCGGGCTCGAACAGGGCGCCACGGTGCGTTACGCGGGAGGTCCCAAGGTAGGTCGCGTGGAAAAATTGGCTATCGATCCTAAAAATCCTGCGCAGATCGACGTGGTTTTCAGCGTGCAGACCGATCTGCCCGTCAAAACGGACAGCCACACCAAGATCATGAGCATGAGTCCTTTGGGAGACAATCATCTGGAGATTTTCCCTGGCGGCTCACAAACTGCTCTGGCTCCTCCGGGCTCGTTATTGCCATCAGATCCCTATGTCGATTTCAACGCTCTCACGGCTCAGATCAACGACCTCGCGCCGCAGGCGAAGCAACTCATCCAATCTCTAAATGACCGCGCCACGGAATTGAAAGTGACTGTGGACCGCGTCAATGACTTGCTCAACGCCCAGAACCGCGCCAATCTTTCCGCCACTCTTGCGGACACGCGCGGCCTGATCGAGGACAACCGTAAGCAAATCACCTCCACTATTCAGCACCTGGACGCCGCGAGCCAGAAGGTGGAACCATTGCTTCAGGATCTGCACAAGACCTCCGACGAAGCCAACAAAGCCCTCACCCATATTGACGAGCTTCTCGGAGAAAATCGTGACGATGTGCGCAAAGCCGTGACGGAACTCCGCAAGTCCTTAACCACCCTCACCGACATCACCTCGCGGATCGATCAAACCCTCGACGTCAACACCGAAAATATCGACGAGCTGCTCGATAATTTCCGCCGCGTCTCCCAGAATCTCAAGGAGTTCACGGACACCATCAAGAAGCGCCCCTACACTCTCATTCGCGCTACGAATCCGCGCGACCACAAACCGGGAGAGAATCAATGAATCGAGGAATCTTCGAACTCATGACGAAACCCACTGAATTTTCCAAGGAATTGGCCAATGACCTCACGCGAGCCGGCCGCAGTCGTCGGGTCTGTCGGAAGATGATGACTCCGAAAATCACTCTGGGGTTTCTGGTGCTGGCCCTGGCCTGGATGGCTGGATGTGGTGCTGCCCGGCCGAGCAAATACTATCAATTGACTGTCCCCGGTGACCTGGCCCCCGCGGCAAACCCCAATCCAGTCCCGATCACGCTGCTGATTGGGCGCCTCACGGGTCCCGCGCTCTACCGGGAAGACCAAATCGTTTACAGCTCAGGCGGCGAAAGCATGGGAACCTACGAATATCAGCGCTGGTCGGAGCCGCCCACGGAAATGATCGCCGAGGTCTTGCTGCGGCAGTTCCGCGCCTCCGGTCGCTATCGTGGAGTCTATACTTTGCGAAGCGATATCCGCGGGGACTATCTATTGCACGGGCGTCTCTATGATTTCAAGGAAGTTTCTGGCGGCTCTATCGTTGCACGAGTCACCATGGAATTGGAGCTGCGCAACATAAAGACGGGCACTTCCGTGTGGACACATTTTTATATGCACGATGAACCCGTCGGCGGAAAAGATGTCGGCGCTGTGGTTGCTGCTCTCGACAAAAACGTCCAGCAAGGCGTAGCTGAATTCCGTTCGAGCCTCGATCAATACTTTGCGGAGCATCCACCCGCGCAGCCCGCCCCTTAGCCCTGTCCCGCGATTCTTACAACCGTGCGTGTTCAGAAATCTAGCAGTAGCACGGCACGTTTACCCCGAGATTCGAAGGGCCGTGCCCTTCTTAACAGAATTTTGATTGTTTCGACCGCGTTCTCAGCCGGAACGCCGCAGCGTCAGCAGCGTAACGTCGTCGTCAAGTTCCGAACTTCCCCTATGTGATTGCACACCCTCAAGCAAGGCAGCGGAAAAGTCAGTAAGCTTCACCGGCCCAGGCAATTTCCCCAGTGTCGCTTCCGCCAGGTGCAAAAACCCGCGGGCCGTCAACTGTTCACCGGCCGGCGACTGCGCCTCCGTCGCTCCGTCGGAAAACGCCAGAACCATGTCCCCCGGCCGCAGCTGAATGCTCTGCTCGTTGTACATTTCTCCTGTGACGAATCCAAGCGGCAAGTTTTCCATGCCCTCGCCCAACTCAAAAAACTTCCCCTCGCGTGCCCTCCAAAGCAGCATCCGCGGGTGCGCTGCATATGCAAAATTAAACTCCCCCGTCCCGCCATCAAATGTTCCGGTCACCACAGTCGTCAGCCGCAAGGCCCCCTTCGATTTCTCCGAATCCAGGGTAAATTCATCGTTCAGCGAAGCCAGCAACCCCGCTGTATCTCGGATATCCTGAAATTTGTGCAGCAAATGATGAACGTGCCTCGCCACTCCGCTAGCCACAAATCCGTGCCCCACACAATCCGCCAGCACCACGCGCGCTATATTGTCGCTGCACGAAAACACAGCAGAAAGGTCGCCGCCCCTGTCTGCGCCCGAGGGTATAGCGATGACGTCCGCTTCCAACCCCGCCAACTCCAGTGAACGATGCGCCCTCTCGTTGCCCGCCCACAACTCCATGCACCCAAACGGCCGCGCCGCCGACGTCGTGCACGCAAAAACTTCCGGCTCGATCTTCTTAAACTTCATATCAGTTTTGATGCACGCGATCGGCGAACCGCTACGCCTGGTCTAGGGGCTCTGTCACGGGCAAAATCATCCCCGCTGTTTCCGCGTTCTATCACCCGGTTCGTCCCCCCAAAGGCGGTTGACAGGCCAGTTTCCGGTTTGCGGCTCATCATCCAAACGGGAAGGCTAGATCGACCCCGCCCTCAGAGACAACCTGTCATCGAGAGGGCAGAATCAGAACTCGGGGAATGCGTTGGGCGGATTGCTCTTTGTGCCTCCATTCCTCGCGCATTTTCGGAGTGATCCAGATGAGTTTCGCGCCGCAGCCTTCGATCGTGTCGATCGCGTAGACGTCATCCATGTAGAGCGTGTCGGCGTGGCCCTCGAAATAGACCGTCCACGCCACGCCGCGCACCAGGTGCTCGAGCAGTTTCGTGCGCAGGCTGCCCCGTTCCACCTCCTCACCGTTCACGAAAAAGCGGCCATGAGGGGCCACATATACACCAATTGTTTCCTGCCCCGTACTCTCCTTCGAGGAGACTACTTCAGGGCTTCTCACGCTCACAAGGAGTCCGTGGGGAGTCTGCGGGCCAAACATCAGGAAGATGATTATCAGAATCCACAGAAAGGTTGCGCAAAGTATTCCCCAATGAGGCAACGCGTGAATCACGGGTAGCGGTTCGTGTTTTGTAAGCGGCATGAAATTGCGCAGAACCATGTCCGGAAACATGGATGGTGCCGAGCCCTGAGGAAAACTGAGGCGCGCGGTTGCAATCACAACGAGTGCGAGCCCTGCTCCGCCCAGGAAAATGCAGCAGAGTTGAGCCAGACCAACGGCTTGCCGGTAGCCCCCAGAATCGGTAATCACATGGAGGCGCGGATGCCTGCCGTTGAGACAGGAAGCAGCGGCTCGAAGATCCCACTCCAGCTGGTATTGGCCGGAGGAAGCGCGGAATCCGTTGAAGTAGTGGTGCGGTGTGGCGTCTTCCCCGGAGCTTACCCAGAGTTCTCGCCGCTGACCAGCATGGGAACCCAGCTTATAGAGCCACCACTCTCGATAGAGAATCGCCTTATAGTTGCAGCGATTATCCTGGTACCAGTCGTCGGCGCTATCGTCCAAATCAAGCGAAGCGTAATAGGCTTCGTTGAGATTAATCCGGAACGGCGGCGACTGAAGATGGCGAGTGTCGAGGGTGACGGGATAATCCAGCGGCTCAAAGATCCGGGAGTTCAGCCAATGGCCTGTGGAGAAATAGACAGTGAGCGCGAGGAAAAGAAGGCTCAGGCCCAGGCGAAACAGGGTTCTTGGTGGCATTGCCTCTCAGTGTAGTTAGACACCTTCGAAAAGGGAGTTGTTCCCTTAGGGTATGTTCCGTGGGGGAACTGCCCCTGCTCCCCGGTCGCCAAGGTCCAGACAGGCAGCGAGGGAAGATTCCGTCGCGTTGCCTAAATCGTCGCAACCCGCATAAGCCCCCCTCGCGCCATCTCTGTGCCTTGCTAGACTGTTCGAGAGGAATCGCGTCCCCGCGCATGAGCCCCCATGAAACGGACCGCCGCCATCTTGAGCGGCAAATCGTCTACGCGCGCCCCATCGTCGTTTTGCTTTCCATTCTGGCGTTGCTCGAACAGCCCGATCCCCAAGCCGCCAAGCGCTCCATTTCGTTCCTCGTCGCCTATCTAATACTTTCTCTCGCCGCCATTCCGGTCGAGCGTTTCCTCCGCAAACGCTCCTGGCATCTGCCCATTGCCTGCGATCTGCTGGCTCTCGGCTTTTTCATGTACATCAGTCCGCTCTCTGTCCCGGTCTGGTTTCCCTATCTTTTTATCTGCTGGGTCGCGGGCATGCGCTGGGGACTCCGCGCCGCCATCCCGCTCGCAGGCGCGCTCGCGCTCATTCTCGTTCTCCTCACTGCCGTAAAAGGCGAAATCGGCTGGATGCGCGTCATCGCCTGGCTGGGCCTGCTCGGCGGCACATTCGCTGGCGGCGCCGCCCTGGCCTTCCTGGCCGACCGCAGCCGCCACTTCGCCTCGCAAAACGACTTCTTTTCCCGCATTACCGCCACTCTGCAGGTCGACCAAGGCCTGGCCGAATCCCTCCGCCTCCTGCTCGATGAATTGGCCCGCGCCTTCCAGGTCGAGGTCGCCCTTCTGGCCTACCGAGATACCGATCTCGAACGCATCTACCTCTGGCGCCTCAAGGCCGGCCAGAGCGAACGGCTGATCCCGGAAAGCTACTCTCTGGCCCGCGCCGACGGCTTCCTTCTCGATGATATGGACGCCACTATATGCTGGAACAGCCTCGAAGGCGCCGGCAGCGGCTTTGGATGGGATCGCCGCGATGGCCGCCGCCTAGCCACTCTCCCGCGGCTTCCGGGCCCCACCCAGCAGGAGCTCCATCTCCGCTCCATGTTATCCGTGGCTTTCGACCAGATGGGGCAGCCCGCAGGCCGTCTATTCCTGATCAACGGCCGCAAACTCTTCGAGCGCCCCGACCTGGCCTGGCTCGAGCGCATCTCCCGCCACATCGGCCCCTCACTTGAAAACATCTTCCTTCTCCGCCATCTCCGCGCCCGCGCCATCGAAGGCGAACGCAGCCGTATTTCTCGCGACCTGCACGACGGCATTCTTCAAACCCTCCTCAGCATCGAGATCCAGCTTGACGTCCTCCGCCGCAAGGTCGCGGCCGCCCCTGACCAGGCCGAAGCCAGCCTTGGCAATCTCCAGCACACCGTCAAAAACGAGTCCGCCGAGCTCCGCCGAATGGTCACCGACCTACGCCCCCTCCGCGTTCAAAGCGCCGATCTCGTCGATCTGATGCAGGGTTTCGCCGAGCGCTACCGCAACGAATCCGCCCTGGCCCTCGACGTCATGATCGAATCCGCCGACCTCCACGCTCCTGACCGCGTCTGCCGCGAGATTTTCCAGATTTACCGTGAAGCACTCAACAACATAAAAAAGCATGCGAAGGCTTCCCATGTCGTGGTAAAACTGTCGCAGGACGACAGTCGCATCGTTTTGGTAGTTGACGACAACGGCGAGGGTTTCAGTTTCGCCGGCCGGTTCACTGGGGATGAGCTCGACCGCCTGCGACTGGGTCCCATTTCCATCAAGGAGCGTACGCGTACTGTGGGAGGCGTTTTGACCGTTGAGTCGAACCCTGGCCATGGAGCGCGACTAATAATCGAAGTCCCGCTCGGTTGACATGGCCAAAACTAAACAGCAAATTCGCGTCCTACTAGCGGACGACCACGCGATCTTTCGCGACGGCCTTCGCAAGCTCCTCGATTCCGACGAAGACATCACCATTGTCGGCGAAGCTCAGAACGGCGCGGAATGCATTAAGCTTCTCGCCAAACTCAAACCCGAAATTCTCCTGCTCGATCTCCGCATGCCCGATAAAGACGGCCTCGCCGTCCTCGAAGAAGTCAATTTCGATACGCTCCCCACGCGCGTCATCGTTCTCACCGCCGCCGAAGATGATCGCGATGTAGTCCGCGCCATGCGCCTCGGCGCTCGCGGCGTGGTTCTCAAGCAGTCCGCCACCGATCTTTTGGTGAAGAGCATTCACCGCGTTCACGCTGGCGAAATTTGGCTCGATAACCGCATGACGGCCGAAGTCATGAAAGCCTTCTCGAAATCTTCCGAGTCCGGCCCGCGCCGCGAAAAGCCGCTCCTCAGCGACCGCGAAAAAGAAATCGTCCAGCTCGTCGCCCAAGGATTCCGCAACAAAGAAATCGGCGAAAAACTTTTCATCAGCGAGCAAACCGTAAAGAATCACCTGCACAACATCTTCGATAAACTTGGCGTCTCCGACCGCCTGGAACTTGCTCTCTACGCGATTCACCACCGCCTGATCGACCAGACCTAGGGGAAGCGCACATACTGCGAACCTCCGGGCACATCTCTGTATTTTGGGCGTGCCGGCGGGTGTCTTCGCGGTTTTCCAATGCAAATACCGCTGCTTAGGCGGCGGCGCTGCCCTTCAGCCACGTTAACTTCCTGTCGCTCGGGGTCAACGTCCGACGGCCGTGTTCCTAGTACGTACCCTACTCAACCAAATCCACACTCCTTCTACAGGATTTATGGGATAGACAGGAAATCCCTTATCCGCGATTGTGGATGTGCGAGGACTGCAGAGAGACGAGACTCTTCGAGAGATCGGGGAGCCCGGGCTGGGACGGCTCTCTGCTTTCCTCGCATCCAATCATCCACTCTGGGGAGATCTGTCATGGCGTTCCGGTGTCCGTGGTGTCAGAGCGAGCGAATCCGTAGATCCAAAACCCGGGGTTTTTTAGAGGCATTCTTGGCCAAACTGTCGGTCCGGCCATTTCGGTGCCACGTCTGTGATTGTCGGTTCTTCCGCCGTTCCGCCGCCCTTAAATCGCATTCTGGCAAGTCTGTGAAGGCTGGTTTCCCGACACTCAGGACCCCGCCAATAACCTCTGCGGCCTCACTACCGAAGTAAACATTTCACCTTTCTGCTACATCTGCCAGCCAGGAGCAGTCCCGGTAGGAGCCCTCTGGGGCTTGACACTTTCTTCCGCATTGTATATAACTAAACGGTTGTAGAACTAAGGGGTTATGCAATGACCTCCTCCGACCGCCTTGACGCCACCTTCGCCGCCCTCGCTGATCCCACACGTCGCGCCATCCTCGCCCGCCTCGCCGCCGGCGACGCTTCCGTCAACGAGCTGGCTGAGCCGTTTGAAATGACCCAGCCCGCCATCTCCAAGCACCTCAAAGTCCTCGAGCGCGCTGGCCTTGTCTCGCGCAGCCGTCGCGCCCAGCGCCGCCCTCGCCGCCTCGAAACCAGGCCCTTTGCCGAAGCTACGGAGTGGCTCGAGAAATACCGCCGCCTTTCGGAGGCAGCGAAGGAGGGCAAGAATTCGTGAACGAGCCACAATCTCGGCCCCGCATCGGCCGAAGCATCGTCGCCTTACTCGCCGGCATGTTCCTAGGGATCCTTCTTTCCATCGGCACGGACCTGGTGCTTCATGCCGCTCATGTTTTTCCTCCCTGGGGAGCATCCATGGTCGGGTACGATCATGCCCTTCTGCTTGCAACGATCTATCGCACCATCTATGGCGTCCTCGGCAGCTACATCGCGGCACGCCTCGCTCCCCATCACCCCATGCTGCATGCCATGATTGTCGGCTTCGTGGGGTTTGCCGTAAGCCTCCTGGGCGCCGCGGTGACTTGGAACAAAGGCCCCGCATTCGGGCCGCACTGGTATCCGGTCGCACTCGTTGCCCTCGCCCTGCCAACCGCCTGGATCGGCGGCCAACTTCACCAAGCGCAACGCAGCGCCGTTCCCGTGCGATGAGGGATCTTCTTCTGCCGGAATTCCGCCGAGTCCGCAAATCGAGAAGAACAGTGCTTGATTGACCTCGCACGCCTTTCTCTGCTATCAACTTCAGACGACAAACGAACTGCGAGGATCCCGTGCCTATCACGCGACGAAATCTCTTCCGCAATGTTGCGGCCGGTACAGCGGTTGCCGCCGCCCTCCCCCCACTCGCCGATCTCGCCTTCAGTGAACTCGTGCCTTCACCGCGCGCCAGCGGCCCCGGGGGCCCGATTATTCTGAGCCGCAATGAAAACGCCTACGGCCCTTCGCAAAAGGTAATCGCCTCCATGCAGGATTCTCTGCAATTTGCGAATCGCTATCCAGACCCGGCGGTAAGCGCCCTTCACGGAAGAATTGCCCAATCTCATTCCATCAGGCCGGAGCAACTGGTCCTCGGCTGCGGCTCCGGAGAAATTCTCAGCATCACTGCTTCCGCTTTTCTCGCTCCGGGCAAGACCCTCATCACCGCTGTGCCTACGTTTGAATCCATCGGGCGCTGCGCCAAAGCTCTGGGAGCGCAAGTCGTCGAGATTTCTCTCGACAAAAATTACTCTCACGATCTGCCGGGCATGCTTGCACGCGCCGACGCCTCAACGGCTTTGGTCTATATCTGTAACCCAAACAACCCTACGGCAAGCCTTACCCCTCGCAAGGAGCTCGAAGAATTCATCCGCAAGCTTCCGCCCTCCACAACCGTCCTCATCGACGAGGCCTACCATCACTTCGTCGGCACAACACCCGATTACACGTCTTTCATCGAAAAACCGATGAACGACGACCGCGTTATCGTCGCGCGTACCTTTTCGAAAGTTTTTGGCCTGGCAGGAATCCGCGTCGGTTATGCCGTTGGTGCTCCCGAAAAAATCCAATCTCTCTCCGCCCGCCGTCTTCCTGAAGGCCTCAACGCCGTCGGCGCCCGTGCCGCTCTGGTAGCCTACGACGACATCGAATATGTCCAGATGAGCGAAAAGCGCAACGCTGAAGATCGTCAGGAATTCTTTAATCAAGCAAAATCCCGGAAAGTCGAGGGAATCCCTTCCTACACGAATTTCGCCATGTTCAAAACCGGGCGCCCCGCCGTCGAAGTCATCGAACACTTCAAAAAAAACAACATCCAAATCGCCCGCCTCTTTCCCTCCATGAACTCCTACGTCCGCGTCTCCTTCGGCACGCCCCCTGAAATGAAAGAATTCTGGCGCGTTTGGGATCTCATCCCCACCGCATAAAAAAATTTGAGACGGAGCGAGGCCGCTCGCCATGAGCCGCTACGCTTCCTCCGCGTCTCGAACCGCGCATTCCTTTCCTCACGCTGACTTCTGCGCAACCACCAGGCGCCATCGACACTGAGTCTCAAGCCGACGGGATTCGCGACCCACCACTCAGGCCGCGTCACGGAACAGTTAAAAGCTTCCAATAAGAGTAACCCCGCAAGAATCCTGGGGCTTACAATAGGAAACGGAAGACGAGCCTCATTTTTAATATGGGTATGCGTATAAATTTAGATTAAGTTATTCAAACTCTTCCCACCGGCCCGACATAACGCTAAGAAAACAAGGCCTTAGCCAATCCCTACCTTTCTATAGCTCTTTTGGTGCTCTGCTTGCACCCGAAGTGCGTCTGGTGGATGCGATAGGCTCCCGCGAGCCTCGACGGCTCTTCTGAGCTTCGCATCCCCGCAGGGACACTACCGCAATTGGTGCCCAATCTTCGTCACTGGGGGAAATACATGGCTTCACGTGGCAGCGTGCTAAGCTTTTTTAGTTTGTTTTGCATCGGTTTGTTCTTCTTCTTTGCGCCATCCCTCTCCGCTCAGATCACTTCCGAGAAAGGGGCCATCCGCATCGCGCTGACTGATCCTCAGGGCGGTACGATCGCCGCCGCCAAGGTTTCCATCACTTCAAAAACCGGGACCGCGCAGAGCAAGGAGAGCAGCCCCGACGGCAGCGTTGTGTTTCCACTCCTCGATCCAGGCGTTTATGACGTCACCGTCGAGAGCCCCAACTTCCGGCGAAGCGTTCTTCACGATGTTGCCGTCCACGTCACCGAGGTCACGAACATCAGCGTCGTCATGGAACTCGGTGAGGTTTCCTCCGAGGTGGTCGTTGCTGGCGATGCCGTGCAAACCGTCGACACCAGCAATGCCACGCTTGGCAACGTATTAGGGGGCGGCGTTCTGCGTGAACTACCCCTGGCCACTGGCAATTTCCAGTTTCTGCTTGCCCTCAACGCAGGCACGTCCTCGTCTCTGCCCGACCCCACCGTCGCCGGGCATGGCGACGCATTCGTCTTTGTCGCCGGCCAGCGCGGCACCGCTAACAATCTCGTGATCGACGGCATCGACGCCAACGACCTCGGAAGCAACAACTTCAAAGCCGTGCCCGTGCCTTCGCAGGACAGCCTCGAAGAATTCCGCGTTCAGACCAGTCTCTATGACGCGTCGCAGGGCAAGACCTCCGGCGGTAACATCGACGTTCTCACGCGCGGCGGCTCCAACATCTACCACGGCGAGGCTTACGAGTTCTTTCGCAATGACGATCTGAATGCGAACTTGTACTTCTTCAATGCGAGTGGTTCCCCGCGCCCGGAACTAAAACAGAACCAGTTTGGCGGAAACTTTGGCGGGCCCGTGCCAAAACTCAAAGACACCTTTTTCTTTGGCTCCTATCAAGGTACGCGGCAGATCAACGGCGTCGCCAGCGCGATCTCTGCGGACATACCCGTTTATCCCACGCAGCGCACGGCAACGAATATCGAACAGGAATTCGGGATCCCCAGTGTCGACCCGACAGCACTGGCGCTTCTCAATGCTCCCGGGCCGTTCGGTGGGTTTCTCGTGCCTTCGGCAAAGCCTGCCCCAGGTTGCGTCGGAGCGGCCTGCACTTTCGGATTGTTCACCGTTTCTGAGCCACTGGCGTTCAACGAAGACAAGTTCGATATCAACGTGGACCGCATCATTGGAACAAAGCACAAGATTTCGGAACGCTTCTTCTGGGATAACTCCTCCTTGAACGATCCATTGGGCGGTGAGGATGCAGGTGGATTCGGCAGCGGACAATCCAACCCTCTCGACAACCGCTTGGCGTCGATTTCCTGGACGTACACCATCTCGCCGACCCTGGTGAACGAAGCTCGTTTTGGCTACAACCGCATCGCATTCGCGGATGTCCCCAAAGTTCCCGCAACTTTGTCTTCGATAGGCATGACCAGGTTCAACAGCGCGCAGTTCTCTGACATCCCCCTCTTTTTTACGGATGACTTCGGCGAGGAATTCGGCGGCATCTCCACCAACAATGATCAAGCCGAGACTGCCAATACCTTTCATCTCGCGGATACATTGTCATGGACCCACGGAAAGCATTCGTTCCGGTTTGGCGGCGAGATGCGCCGTTATCAGATTAATCTCTTCAACAATTTCGCCTCGCGTGGGTTTGTCGAATTCACGTCCACGCCGAATTTTCTGGAAGGGAATCTAGAGGTAGCCTTTGTCGGTACCGGGATAACGGACCGCGCTTTTCGCGCCCGGGATGCTTCGGCGTACTTCCAGGATGATTGGAAGGTCTTCAAACGCCTCACGCTGAATCTCGGCGTTCGCTATGACTATATGGGCCCCTCGACCGACGTCAAGGACCGCCTTGGAAATTTTGATCCCTCTCTTCTGACCACCGCAGCGAAAGAGAATGGCGGAGACGGATTGCTGCAGGGATTTGTTTTGCCGGCTGGTGCGAGCTTTGGCACTATCCAGGGCACCCCGGGCGTGAGCAACTCGACGTTGTTCAGCAGCAGTCCGCACAATTTCTCACCCCGCGTTGGTTTGGCCTGGGATCCATTTGGCAATGGCAAGACGGCGATACGCGCGGGCTACGGCTTGTACTACATTCGCATTTCCAATCAAACCCTGCTCCAGCTGATCACCGCCTCGCCCTTTTTCCAGTTGTCCAACGTCGCTTTCCCCGGGACGCCCCTCTCCAATCCCTTTCCAAATCTCCCTACCGCCAGCCAGTTTCCCCAGTTTCCTACGCCGGCGGCTTTCACGGGATTCGATGCCGGGGGAAATCCCACGTTTAACAACAATCTTTTGACCCTAAATCCTTTTGTTCGCACTATGGTGACACCCTACACCGGTAACTGGAACTTCACCATTCAACGCGACCTTCCTTGGCACTTCAGCATCGAGACCGGCTATATCGGCTCGGAGGGCGTTCATCTCCTCGATGGCCAGCAACTCAATCAAGCGCTTCTGGCCAATACGGCGAATCCCATCACCGTCGGCGGTTTGAACGGTGTTCCACAAACCGTCATTACCGACAACACTCTGGCAAATACCGATGCGCGTGTAGGCATCCTTGGATTTTCTCCTCAGGGCCTTAACACCGTAACGGAGAACGGTCATTCGAGTTACAACGCATTCGTCTTCACACTGAAGCGCCAAATGGGAAATCTGTTTTTCCAGGGTGCCTATACCTTCTCTAAATCCATCGACAATCAGTCAGGTAACCTCGCTGGCGAACAGGACCTGGGCGCGACCACCGGAAATCAACTGGATCTGCGGGGCGCTCGCGGCCTTTCAGACTTTGACAGGACTCACCGCCTCCAGGTGACTTATACCTACAATATCCCCGGCCCTCGATCAGGCTTTCTGCGCCACGTACTTGGCAATTGGTCCATGGGCGGCCTGACCACGCTTCAGTCTGGCTTGCCAGTCACCTTCACCTGTTCTGATTGTGCCCAGAATCTTCTGGGCCTGCCGCCGGGTGGCACCTTCCCCGAGGTCATCGGAAACCTCAACGATCTGATGAAGAGCGGGCGCCCTGAAAACTTTACCAGTACGAGCGTCTTCAATACCGGCATCCTCGGCACAACGCCTCTCATCACCGGTCCAACAACGGTTTCCGGCCTCAATATCTTTGGTGGACCCGGAAATCAAACATTTACCGTCGGCGCAGACTGCTCAGTGGCAAATCCCTGCACGCTTCTAGGAAACCTCGGCCGCAATATCCCGCAGGTTCGCGGCCCCTGGCAGCAGGATTGGGACTGGTTCGTCTCGAAGAGAATACCGCTGACCGAAAAACTGAACCTGACCTTCCGGTCCGAGTTCTTTAACATCTTCAATCATCCGAATTTTGCGATTACCAACACGGACATCGGGAATCCTGCTTTCGGCGAGTATGCTGCCACGGTGGGCGGCCCTCGTGTCATTCAATTCGCCCTGAAATTGCAGTTCTGAGAAAGACTCAGCCGAAAGCCGCATTCATTCGCTAGCAGGAATGGATGCGGCTTTTGTTTTTTTCGGCGCTCTGACACTCGAATCCGCCCACTTCCGTCGCGCGCCCGCGCAAGGCAGAAACCGGCCAGAACAGAGCATCCAACACATTTATTTTCATACTTTTACGAACGCCGCTTTCGGCAACTCCTTTAAATTCATATTCTTAGAAAGGGACGAGGGGCGCCTGCGGCCTTCGGTTCCCAAAAAACCGTTTTCGCCCCGTCCTAGTACAGGCGTACCTTCCAGAATTGAATCGATTTTGTACCCGGAGTCCTATTGTTCCCTAGGCCTCTCCCGGATACACTCTGACTTCGATCAGGAGGTATGCCTTGACCGGTTCAGAACGCCGCACTACTCAACGCTTCCAAATGCGGCTCCCGCTGACCGTCCGTTGGACAACGGGCGCGGCGGTTGGCGAGACCAGCACGGAATCCCGCGACGTCAGTTCTCGCGGTGTCTACTTCTTCCTTTCCAAAGACGTAAGGGAAGGCTCGCCCGTCGAAATTCTCTTGACCTTGCCGAATGAAATCACCTTGGCGGGTCCGGTGCGCGTGCGCTGCCTCGGCCGCGTCCAGCGGACCGAGCCGCGCGACGAAGGCGCCATAGGCGTCGTTGCCGCAATCGAGCGCTACGAATTCCTCCGCGGCGACGACGACTCGAAGTCGTAGTTTCTCGTCGCCACTCTATCGCGGAGGTACAGCGCTTCTTATAAACTTTTGGAAGCAGCGGCATCGCCGCGGAAACCGCGAGTGCGGCCTGCGGCGCGCCTGCCGTTCAGAAATTTCTCATAAGTTTCTTGCTCGCTCACTGCGGAGGCGGGCAGGATAAGCCGGGGTCCCTCGGCCCCTCAGCGGAGTGCCCCGGCTCTAAGTTTTTTCTTTCCTTCCTTCTCTCCCTTCGCCGCCATTTTCATGCCTTGAACCGTGGGGTCTTGTCCGCCGCCCGGCCCCTCGGCGGCCTCGGATCGCCTCAAGTCCCGTAATAGGCCTCTCAGCCAGTCACCCGGAGCCAGAAAGAAATCCACAGCGGCACAGTTACCTCTGCGCGTCCTGTACTCTTGGGCAGGCGCTTTTCCTATGTTCTCTGGGGGATGATGGAGTTCGCCCAGCAGCGGCTCGCCAACCGGGGATGAGGGCCCGTCACACCCGGCTACTGCCAGTCTCCGTGTGAGCGCCATGAACAGCAAAAGGGCCGCATTCTTTTGAGTGGGGGAAAGCTTCAAGATGCTCGCGGGAATCCAAGATTCGCTGAACCAGGTTTCTGCCGAAGAAGCCACCGGCGCGATTTCGCTTCTCGACCTGGCGGAAATTCTGGATCAGCACAAAATGTGGGTGGAATCAGGCGGAGAATCCGGCGTCAAAGCGGATCTTTGCGCCGTGAATCTTTCCCATTCCGACCTCACCGGAGTAAACCTCGAAGGCGCGTTCATCCAGCGCGCGAATTTGATCGGCGCCGATCTTTCCATGGCCAATCTGCGTGGGGCGAGCCTCGTCCAAGCGGATTTGCGCGACGCCAATCTCCTGGGCACCGAACTGCGCGGCGCAAATTTGATGGGCGCGAATCTCTACGGCGCGGAGGGAGTATGGGTTGGGCGCCTCGGGGGAACGAATCTTTTCGACGCCATTCTGCCGGAGACCATCGCTGCCTTTGACAGCACCAAAGCAATCTCGGACGCCTCAAAGGTCGCACGTTGGTTCTATTTCCTAATCCTCGGCGCAAGCCTTGCGTGTATCGCCCTGATTGGCATGACCACCGATGTCCGTCTGGTCGTCGACGCTTCTGCGATTCCCGTGGCGCGCTTCCCTAAAATCATTTCCATGACCAGTTTTTATCTCGGCGCCCCCCTGGTCCTTTTCATCTTATATTTGCGGTTTCATTTCTTGCTGCTGCGCCTGTGGGGCAGCATGTCCGGTCTGCCTGCCGTTTTCAAAGATGGCCAAACACTCGAAAAAGACGGGCCTTGGTACCTGATGGGCCTGGTGCGGCGCCATTTTCGCTGGATGCGCGAAGGCCGTTCGCCCTTTTGGGTGCTTGAAACGATCGTCGCCACCGTGCTGGCCTATTGGGTCGTGCCGGCGACACTCTTCCTGTTTTGGCTGCGTTATCTGGTGCGCCAGGACTTTCGTGGAACACTTCTTCACGCGTTTCTCCTGACACTTTCCGTGGCTGCAGCGACGTGTGTTCCGACCATAGTAGCGCGCGTTCTGCAGCCGGGAGACTTGTTGCGGCAAAAGTCGAAGAATCTGCTGCGGCTCAGCTTTGCAACGGCGCGCATTGCGCTGTTGACCGGATGCGCGCTGCTGATTTTTTCGCTGGGAGTGAACCGCGGCCTGCCTTCGGACAGCAATATTGCAACGCAACACTCGCAGGCAAGTTTGCTGAGGTGGGCTTCGGAAGCAATGCAATCCATCGGCTACCGACCCTATGCGGAGTTGACGGAAGCGACGCTGTCCGGGCCACCGCCTCACGGGAATTGGAGCGAAGAAGCGCTCGCGTCGGTGCCGGGAGCGCGGCTGAACGAAATGAATTTGCGATTCGCGAGGGCTTACAAGGCCTATCTCGTGAACGCCAAACTATGGCGCGCAAACCTAGAAGGTGCGTATCTTTCTGAAGCCGACATGCGCGGAGCGAATCTGCGCGAAGCCGTGCTGCGCGACGCCATTCTGGACCGTGTACAGGCCTCGAAGACGGTAATGGTCTCCGCGGACGCCAGCCGCGCCAACTTCACCGGAGCCGATTTGCGCTGTGCCGATATGTCCTTCGCAACTCTCGAGAATGCGCTCATGTCCAATGCCAAGCTCGGAGGCGCGTCGCTCTATGCCGTAAATCTTCGTAACGCACGCATGTTGCGCACCGACCTGTCACGCGCGGACATGCGAGATACGAAGATGGAACACGCGGTGCTCTCCTTCGCCAATTTAGAACAGACAGATTTCTCTTCGGCTAAATTGATGGAAGCAAACCTGACCGGCGCCCAGTTCAAAGGAACTATCCTGATGGATGCGGACCTGCGAAGCACGGACCTGCGCGGCGCATTTTTCGGCGGCGCCATTTTTCGCGGCACGGAAATCACCGGCGCAAACATAGCCGGCGCGGATCTGCGCGGGGCCCTGGGTCTGACGGCGGACCAAGTCTGCTCGGCCCGCGGATGGCAGGCCGCCCAGCTCGACGCGGACGTCCTGGCCCAAACGCGCAGCCTCTGCGCCGCCGGCCACTAATTTCAAAAACCGGATAGCCCATGGCTGCGGAACATAACGCATCTCACTGGGCGTCCTACTTTCTTCCCTGTATGGCGTGAACCCGCCTGCCCACCTACCCTTCCGTTGAGAATGGACGGTAACCCCGTTCAGCAGGGAGGTCGCTGACTGATGCCATTACTAACGGTAGTGACGGTTCTGATCGTTGTAGGAGTCTTGCTTTGGCTTGTCAACCGCTTCATACCGATGCAGGGAACGATTAAGTCCATTTTGAATGCGGTCGTGGTGATCGTTGTGGTGCTGTGGCTTTTGAACGTATTTGGACTCTTCAGTTCCTTCTCGCATATCCGCGTTGGCGGGTAATCGGACGGCGGAGCTTCTGCTTCGCCGGACTGGGGGGAACTACTGTGCTTTCGATTGGCTGCGCAACGCGGCGAGAATCCATTTCTGCAAGACGACACGGCAGTGAGGCTTGAGTTCGCGAAACTCCAGGCCCATCCCCGAGGCTGGCTTCACGTAGATCACCGTTCCCTTGGATTCGAAATATTCATTTTCGTGGAAAATCTTCACGAAAACCGCCGACAGCTCCGCGAACGGCGCCGGCGTCTCAAGGTAACAGCCGTGCAAGCTGATTTCCGTGGCCCGTACGGATACCGTTGCGCTCGGCGAACTTTCCGGAGCGACTTCTGCAGCGGCGTTCAACGAAAACCGGAATCCGCGGCGGTCTGGGTTCATGGCTGCTAGCCTAGACTACTCCGATCACTGTTGTCGCTCGCTCGATGTAGACGTCGTCACGAATCACTCAACAGCGTCATCGAACCTCAGACCTGAAGTTTCTGAAGATACGGCACGCTGGCCTTCATGAAGTCGAGGTTCATCTCGACAAAGTAGTTTTTCAGGCCGCCGGTTCTTGCTGCGACGAATATTTTCTTCCAGTCCAGAGTGTCCTGGCCCACCGGCGCGATTTTTTTCGTCGTCGCCGACCAGCCCTGCACATGCATCGAGAAAAATCGGCCGGGATATTTCATGAAATATTCGGCGGCGTCGAACCCCTCGCTGATCGTCGAAACTTGAAACTGGAAATTCACGAATCTGGGATCGAGCAGCCCGATCAGGATGTCGTAGGAGCGATGGCCTTCAACCGAAGAAGTCTCGAAACCTTCGTTGTGCAGGCCCTGCCGGATGCCGGCTGCCGCCGCCTTTTCTCCCATCCTGTTATATTCGTCGGCGGCGCGTTTCAAGTCATCCATGGTCGGGTTTTTCGGGCCATCCAGACTGGCGACGAGCATTTGCTGGAGGCCCAAATCCTGCGCCCAGGCAATGCGGCCCGCCTGATCCTTCCGAAGCTCTTCCATGCCAAAGTGCGAACTGATGCAACTGACTCCCCAATCGTTCAGCATCTTTTTGAGTTCGGAGCCTTTGTATTTGGCCAGGCCGCCGAAGCCGGAATCGTCATAACCAACAGGAGAGCAAAGTTCAATGTTCTGAAAGCCGGCGGCGGCGAGCCCCTTGATTGTGCCGGGGAAGTCTTTGGCGATGCCTTCCCTCACAGGCCAGGTCTGGCAGCCAATAGGAAGCCCGAGCGGATTCGCACAGAGCTCAAACGCACTGGCGGAAAGCATACTGGCAGCCGCGGCGGCCGTCGCGGTGCCCCTGATGAAATTTCTTCTTGAAAGCTCCGTCATGAACGTCTCCTTGTGCCTAACTCTACTTTTCTTCTCCGAACAGTTTAATGTCTTCGGGCCCTTCCTGCAGTGGTCCGGTATTGCGCCCCTGCACCAGCTCGCGAATCTGCGCGACGATGTCCGGATTCGCCAGCGTCGTAATGTCGCCGGTATCCATGTGATTTGAAATGGCAGCCAAGACACGGCGCATGATCTTTCCTGAGCGCGTTTTTGGCATGTCCGGGACAATGTGAATACGCTTGGGCCGCGCGATTTTTCCGATGATGGTTTCGATGGTCGAGATCACTTTGTCCTGGATGGCCTTGTTCGCAGCAACCCCGGGCTTCAGCGAAATGTAGACCTCCGGCACGCGCCCTTTAATCTCATCGACGACCGGAACAACGGCAGCTTCGGCGATTTCCGTGATGCTGAGGCAAGCGGACTCGACCTCTTTGGTGCCGAGGCGGTGCCCGGCGACATTGATAACGTCATCCACGCGGCCGAGGATGCGGTAGTAGCCGTCCGCCGGAAGAACCGCGCCGTCGGCGGCGTAGTAAGGCCAATCGCGCCAATCCTTACTCTTTGGGTTTTTGCAATATTTCTTGTAGTACTGGTTGACGAACCGATCCGAGCTGCCCCAAATCGTCTGCATGATGCCCGGCCAGGGATTCTGAATGCAAATATTCCCCGCCTTGCCCGCGCCGGGTTTCACCTCCTCGCCGTTCTCGTCCCAAATCACGGGGTAGATGCCTAGAACGGGCGGGCCCGCACTGCCAGGCTTCATGGGATCAAGCGCGGGTTTCGTGCTGCAGAGGAACCCGCCGGTTTCCGTTTGCCACCACGTATCCACGATCACCGCTTCTTTCTTCCCAACGACGTCGTAATACCAGCGCCACACTTCCGGCTCGATCGGCTCGCCGACCGTGGTCATGTGCTTGAAGTGATAGTTATATTTTTTCGGTTCATCGCCGCCGGCCTTGCGCAGCATGCGGATCGCCGTGGGAGACGTGTGGAAGATGTTGACGTCCAGCCGCTCGGCGATTCTCCACGGGCGGGCAGCGTCGGGATATTGCGGAACGCCTTCATAGAGAACGCTGGTGGCGGCGAGCGCCAGCGGCCCGTAGACGATGTAGGAATGTCCGGTGATCCAGCCGATGTCCGCCATACACCAGTAGACGTCTTCGAGATGAATGTCCTGGTAATATTTGGAAGTGCCAGCTGCGTACGCGAGATAGCCGCCGGTGCGGTGCTGACAACCTTTGGGTTTGCCGGTTGTGCCGCTGGTATACATCAGGAAGAGCGGGGCCTCGGCGTCCTGGGACACGGGCTCGACGATCTGGCCACGATAGTCCTTGAGAACGTCTTCCACGAAATAGTCCCGGTCCATAATCATCGGTGATTCGGAACGGTAGTGGCCCGGGTAGCGCTTCCAGACGAGCACTTTGTCGATGTGCTGGCCTTCTTTCTTTGCCGTTTCCACCGCGATGTCCGCGCCCGGCTTGTGGTCCACCCATTTCCCGTTGCGGTGATACCCGTCGGCGTATATAAGAACGCGGCTGCCCGAATCTGCCGCGCGCAGTCCGCACGCCTCACCGCTGAATCCGCCGAAGACCACGGAGTGAATCACGCCGAGCCGCGCGCAGGCGAGCATCGTAATCGGCAGTTCCGGGATCATGGGCATGTGGATGGTAACGCGGTCCCCGGTCTTGAGTTCCGCAAAATCTCGCAGCATCGCGGCGACTTCATTCACGCGCTTGTAGAGTTCCTGGTAGGTGATGACGGTGGCGGATTCGTTTTCCGGTTCGGGGACGAAAATCAAAGCGGCTTTGTTTTTGTGTTTGGGGAGATGGCGGTCCACACAGTTGTGGCAGGCGTTCAGTTTTCCGCCCACAAACCATTTCCAGAAGGGAGGATTCGAGGTGTCCAGAGTCTTGCGCCACGGCTTGTCCCAGTCGAGCAGTTTGGCGTAGATGTCGAAGCATTCCGGAAAGTTTTTTTCGCTGAATTTTTTCACAAAAGCCGGATCGGCGAGATTGGCTTGCGCTATGAATTTCTTGGAAGGGTAGAAGTACTCCTCTTCTTTCCAGTGGACGGCAATCTGCGCTTCCGTGAGTTTGCTCTTGTTCTTCGACCCCTTCACACTTGCTTTCTGGCGAGCTTTGGCCACGGTGAGAACTCCCCTTCGAAGATCGATTTCAGTTGTGACTCTACAACGAGGACAGTCTGATTCGGGCAAGCTCAATTCCCCAGCGGAATACGCCTGCCCGCTAAAAATGATGCTCCCGCGCAGGCGCACGAGTCAATCCGCCCCTGCGAGGGACGTGAAGTCCTGCTACTTCATCCCGCCCACTTCGTCCCAAATCTTGCGGCCGTACGTTTCCTTCAGGAACAAGCTTCCCACGACGAACGTGATACCGGCCACGATCATGGGGTAGTAGAGCCCGGCATAAATGTTGTGTGTGCTTTCACAAAGATAGACGCCAATGAGCGGCACCAAACCGCCAAAGACACCGTTCCCGATGTGATAAGGCAGAGACAACGATGTGTATCTTATTTTCGCAGGGAAGGCTTCCACAAGATATGCCGCAATCGGTCCATAAATCATGCACACATAAATGACCTGAATGAACACAAGGAAAACCAGCATGGGAACGTTCGGACTGGAAGCTTCCTTCGCGGGAACGGCTTTGCCTGTGTCATCTATTGTGAGCGCCGTCAGCGTCGGGGCGCCGGTCACCTTGTTTCTGACGGAACTGAGCGTCTGAACGTTGTTGCCTGCGGCGCGTTGCATGGCGTGATAAATCGGCAGATACGTCACGACGGCCAGCAGGCAGGCTGCCATCATCAGCCACTTGCGGCCAATTTTGTCGGAAAGTGCGCCGAACACAGTGAAGAAAGGCATTCCAAACAGGAGCGCGTAGGCCACGATAATATTCGAGAGTTTTGGATTAATTTTCAGGATCGTTTGCAGGAAAACGAGGAGCACGTAAAACTGGCCGGTGTACCAGATAACTCCTTGACCGGCCGTCGCGCCGAACAGCGAGATCAAGACGTTTTTCAAGTTCTGAGGCTTTGTGAAGGCTTCTTTCAGAGGCTGCGCCGAAGTCATGCCGGTGGCTTTCAGCTGTGAAAAGATCGGAGACTCCTTCATTTTCAAGCGTATATAAAGGGAAATCGTCACAAGAACGATGGAAGCAAGGAAGGGAATCCGCCAGCCCCATGCCTTGAAGTCGTCGGGCGTCATGGCTTGCTGCGTGCCGAGGATGACAAGTAGCGATACGAAAAGACCGAGCGTCGCCGTGATCTGGATAAAGCTGGTGTAGTAGCCGCGCTTTCCATCGGGTACGTGCTCCGCCACGTAGACCGTTGCGCCCCCATATTCGCCGCCAAGGGCAAGGCCCTGCAGAACGCGAATGGTGAGAAGAATGATGGGAGCGAGTATTCCGATGCTCGCGTACGTCGGGAGAAATCCGATCAGCGCCGTCGCACCGCCCATGATGGAGAGTGTGACAAGAAACGCATATTTCCGACCAACGATGTCTCCGATCCGTCCAAAGAACAAGGCCCCGAACGGCCGCACCATGAAACCTACGGCGAACGTGGCGAGGTAGGAGATGTAGGCGAACGTGTCGTTGCCGGGCGGGAAGAATTTCGGGGAGAGAACGACTGCGAGACTTCCGAAGATGTAGAAGTCGTACCATTCAATCATCGTGCCCACCGCGGAGGCGAGAATCACCTTGGGGATGCTGTCCCTCTTCTCTCCGCCCGCTGCGATTATGTTTGCCTGGCTTCCCATGCGTCCTCCTGTTGCATCCGTCGCTGAATTCAGGTTCTCATCCCAGACCCGGACAAACAGCCTGATGATGAGCACACCACGGCCCATGGCGCGCACTCTTTCATCAGGAATACCCCCTGTGACTCACGTTAGAACTTTCGAGTCTGGTCTCCGATGGGGAAGAGTCACAAGAAACTGACCGTACATATACGGAGCCGGGCTGCTTGTCAAGAAAGGACTTGTGCGGGCAGGATCGACCGGGGCCTCTGAGCCGCTACCTAAATCGCCTGCCAAAAAGCCTGTCTTTATCCGGCGCCACTCTATTCCAACTAGAGCCGCAGGAGGGAATCGTGATAAAAAGTCTCCTTGAACCTTCACAACGCCATATTTCTCTTTTTCGCCGGGGCAATCGGTGGGGCTATTAACGCCGTGGCCGGCGGCGGCAGCTTTGTGGCGTTTCCCGCGCTGTTGTTTACCGGTGTGCCGCCGGTGCCGGCCAACGCCACCAATACTCTGGCGCTTTGGGTGGGAACGACGGCGAGCGGCGGCGCCTACCGAATGAAGTTGGACATTCCGCGGCGTGTAATGATTCCCCTGATTGTCACCAGTGTGATTGGCGGACTGGCCGGAGCCATTTTGCTGATCAAGACGCCGGCGCGGACCTTCTTGAAAGTGCTGCCGTGGCTGCTGCTTGGCGCCACGCTGCTCTTTGCTTTCGGCAAGCACCTGACAGGACGGATTTCGGCGGGCATTTCGCGCGATTCGAACAACGCCGCAGTCGTTGGCGCATCCATATTCGAACTGTTCGTCGCCGTCTATGGCGGATATTTCGGCGGCGGAATCGGCATCATGAATCTGGCCATGCTCGCCGCGATGGGCATGACGGACATTCATGCTATGAATAAATTGAAGGTGCTGTTGGGCGGCGTGATCAATGGAGTCGCGGCGCTGACCTTTGTGATCACGCGCGCAATCTTTTGGCCGCAAGCGATGATCATGACTGCGGGCTCGCTGATTGGCGGGCTTTCCAGCGCCTACTATGCGCAGAAGTTGCCGCAATCCTGGATTCGCGCCTTCGTAATTATGGTGGGAGCGTTTATGACCGTTTATTTTTTTGTGCGCGGATATCGTTGACGGGCCACGGGCCAAAGAGAGATAGACAAGGAGTGAGCGATGAAGACAAATTATGCGGCGGTGTTTGTTTCGGCTTTGGCTTACTGGATACTCGGGGCGGTATGGTACGGAGTCTTGTTCAACAAACCCTGGATGGCGCTTGAGAACATTTCCATGGAACAAGCCAAGACCATGAATCCCGTGCTGCCTTATGTAGTCACATTTGCGCTGAATCTGCTGATCGCATTCGTCCTGGCGCAGATTTGTATTTGGCGAAGTGCGAATACGGCGGCCCGGGGGGCGGCGCTTGGAATACTTTTGTGGATTGGATTTGTCGGGCCGGTGACGTTTACAACGTATATGTACGAGATGAAACCGATGCAATTGTTTGCCATCAATGAGTTTTACGCCCTAGTTGGATTTTGTCTGATGGGCGCAATTCTTGGGGCTTGGAGGAAAAAGGCCGCGTAGCGGAACGCGGCTGGAATTCTTGAGAGTGTCCCAGGCACCCAGGACGCGCGCGGCTTGCCGTGCCCCTACAAGGGCTTCCCCCGAATAGAAGCGTCGATGAGTTGGATGGTGTGGACTACCGGCGTCACTTGGCCTTGGCGAGCCAGAGAAGACTGCAGCTGGAGCAAGCAGCCGGGGTTGCCGGTGGCCACGACTTCGGCGTTGAGCGGGGTGATTAGCTGCGCTTTGCGGTCGCCCAGGGCATTGGCGGCGTCGGGTTGTACCAGGTTATAAATCCCCGCCGAGCCGCAGCAGATGGCGGCTTCAGGAATTTCTGTTAACTCGAGGCCGGGAATATCCAGAAGCAGCTGGCGGGGTTGCATGCGGACGTTTTGGGCGTGTTGCAGGTGGCAGGAGTCGTGAAACGCAACGCGCATGCGCAGCGGATTTCTCGTGGCGCGCGGCGGCAGTTCGGTGAGAACTTCAGTGATGTCCTTGCACTTTGCGGCGAAGACTCTGGCGCGATCGGCGTAGTTTGGATCGTCGCGAAGCAGGTGGCCGTATTCCTTTACATTTGAGCCGCACCCTGCGGCGTTGGTGACGATCGCTTCCACGTTGGCGCGCTCGAATGCCTCAATCGTCTTTCTGGCGAGCGCCAACGCGCCCGGCTCCTCTCCTGCATGAACCATTAGCGCGCCGCAACAGGGTTGGTCTTTAGGCGCTACTACCTCGCAGCCTTCGGCTGCCAGGACGCGCGCCGTTGCGGCGTTTACCTGCGGAAAGAATTCGCGTTGCACACAGCCGAGCAATAAGCCGACGCGCTTGCGTTTTGTGCCTTGTGCTGGCGTGACTTCCGCGACGTATTCGTTTTTCGCGAGCTGCGGCATCAGGGCTTCCATAGCTTGCAGGCGTTTCGGAAAGAGTTTTAGAAGGCCCACGCCGCGAACGAGCGATTGCAAGCCGGATTTTTGGTAGGCCAACAGCGGCCAGCGCAACTGTCGCAAACGGTCCGGTCGCGTGAAAACTGCGAACAAAAAACGCCGATGAAGTTTTTCGCCGACTGTGCGCGGGTGATGGCGCTCGATCTGCGCGCGAGTCGCTTCGATCAATTTTCCGTAGTCGACACCGGAAGGGCACGCCGTCATGCAAGCCATACAGCCCAGGCACGAATCGAAATGGCTCACCCACTGCGGATTCATCGGGGCGTTGCCTTCGCTCGCGAGTTTCATCAGATAGATGCGCCCGCGCGGGGAATCCATCTCTTCGTTCCAGAGAACGTATGTGGGGCAAACCGGCAAGCAGAAGCCGCAGTGGACGCAGGTCTCGATAATCTGCTTGGACGGCGGATGGTGCGCGTCGAAGGTGCTGGCCAACGGAGTTGCGTCGGGAAGGGTAGTCATGAAAGATCGCTGCTTGCTGTCACTCGTGAAGATAACCGAAGGACAGTGCTGCCGGCAAACGCCGAAGAATCCCGGGCGAAATCATTTTGCGGGCAAGGACGAAGCTTGGCGCAGCTCCTCGATGTCTTTCAGAATCGTTGCTACCAGAGATTCGACGACGGCCTGGCCCTTTTCTCGCGTGGCGAGAGTCGGATCGCCCCAGGCGCCCGTTGGGGAATAGGTTCCCTTTCCCTGAGGATCGCGCGTGAGACCGCCCGGCTGATCGGGGTTGAGATCGCGGGCGGCTTTTTTCATGCGCACCGATTCAGGGGCGATATAGAGCATCATCGAGGTCTCGATTTCATCGGCGTGGGTACCTCCGGACTGGCGAACTTTCTTCTCGATGGGATCTTCTTTAGTGAGGTCGGTGTAGCGCAGGACAATGCCGTCCTTGGCGAGATCGGAGGCGGCTTGGCCGAGAGGTCTGAGCGTAGAGAAGCCGGTGTTCAGGATGTAGAAGCGGCGCGGACCGTAATGTGCAAGAGAATGGATGATGTCGGTGATCATGGCACGGGCGGTATCCATGCCGAGGGAAGTGGAGCCGGGATATTCGAGGAAGGCTGGGTAGTAACTGTAATTGACAGTGGGAGCGACGACGACGTTTTCAGGGGCGGCGTCGAGCACGCGTTTCTTGAGATATTCCGCCATAAGGAAATCGTTGTTGAGCTGTAGATGGCGGCCGTGCTCTTTCGATTCGGCGCCGAGAGCGATGACGACGACAGTGTCGGATGTGAGGATTTGCTCGGCTTCGTCCCACGAGAGAGTCTCGAGAAGAACGGCGGCGTTTGCAGAAGCGCGTCTTGGGGCAGGGACGGCGGGTGCGGGTGATTGGGCCGACGACGAGACGGTTACGGCGAGCGAGAAGCAGAGAGAGACGGTCCATTCGAGGGCCGGTCTCTTCCCAATGCACAAATGGTTTTTGTGGCTCGTGAGTCTCATGGGACGCACCTCGAATCCGGTTTGAAAGTTATCGAGCGATGGGGCCGGTTTTGATTCCACCGTTCAGATCGTAAGTCGCGCCAATGGTTCCAACAAGACAGGTTTGGCGAGTGAGGCCGAGAAGTTCGCGGAGTCGGTAGACGCTTTCAATGCCGGTGCAGTGTGCGCCAAGAATGCGGGCGGTCTGGTATTCCTTCAGCTTCGAGGCCGTCCAGGCCAGTTGCTGGTCGGTGGCGGCAAAGAGATGAAAGCCGCCGATAGCGGCATCGATGGGAGCAGGGCGGAGAAATCCGCGGGCGTATTGCAGCGTGTTGATGATTCCGGAATGGCCGCAGCCCGAAAGCAGAACGAGTCCGTGCGCAGTGTTGAAGACGAGAGATTGGTCGTCGGGAACGGTGTCTTCGACCCACGCTGTGCCCGTGTTGACCTCCGTGCCCGCTGGATAATTCTTTTCGGGGTAGACGCGCGGAACCGGACCCGTGAGCCAGATGCCGGGAAAGATCTCTTCGGGCTTATCGTGGATGACGAACACACCGCCAGTGGCTTCGTAATCCTTTTTCATCTGGATCATAGGATTGGGATTGTGGCCGCGGCGTTCGAGGAAAATTCCTTGCGCGACGTGAACGCGAGAAAGCGCGCTCGGATTCGATCTGGAGAATTCGCGGCGCAGCGTCAAGAGGCCGGTGGTGTGGTCGTCGTGAAAGTGGCTGAGAATCACATCCTCGACGTCGCTGAGGTCGAGTTTCAATTCCCGCGCGTTTTCGAGGACGGTATTCGGGCGAGCGCCGGTATCAAATAGAATCTTGCGGCCATCGGCTTCCACAAGGGCGGCGAAACCCCATTCGCCGATGCCATCGTCAGCGAGCATGGTGGAGAGAATAGTGATCTTGAGGGCGTGAACTTCCGGGCGAGACGCCGTGGGTGCGCTTTGACCGGCCACGCGGGCCGCCGCAGGAAGCAGAAAAAGTGCGATGAGCGGAATTGCAAAACCGAACTTCTTCATGGACGAAAGCTCCTTGATCATATGCCACCGAGAAAGCGGCCGGGATTCAGAGTGGTTTTCCGATCGAACTGATTTTTTACCGCGCGCATGAGTGGAAGAGCGTCTCCTGGTTGTCCCCAGGCGTCGAGATGCGGCATCTCCGCTGGATGCTGGCACAGCACAAGTGAGCCGCTGCTGTGTTCAAGCTCGAAGCGCAGACCGGAAAGTACGGCGTGCAGATTTTCTGGTGCGGCATCCAAGCGCAGCCAGCCAATGCCTGTGGCTTGCATCGTCAACTCCCAATGCGTGTTCTGAGAGCTTGCCGCGCGTTGCACAGTTTCGACGGTACGCGAGATGGAGGCCGGAAGCCCGGTGATTTTTGCCACTGCGTCCCGCGCGGCGTTCGCGGAGTTCCACAGTTTTTCTGGCCCGCTCCAAACGGAGGATAGAGCTTCGAGAACTTGTGCGGGACGCGCGAGGTCCCTCAACTGCGCTTCTTGCGCAGCGATGCCTGCTTCGGTGCCTTCGAAGAGAATGTCCACGACAGGCTCGGCATCTTGTGCGACTCGCGCTTGTAGAGCTGTGTGCGCGAGTTTGGAATCCTGCACGCTGAGGATGAATCGCTGCATATCTTCCAGAGTGCAGCCCGAGATCGAGAGCGTCTTCGTGTTGCGCGGGAGGGGGTGGAGACGGAAGACGGCGCGAGTGATGACTGCAAGCGTGCCAAGAGCACCGGTGACGAGCTTGGGCAGGTCGTAGCCAGCGACATTTTTTACGACTTTGCCGCCGCTGGAAGCGAGCGTGCCATCTGGAAGCGCAAGAGTGACGCCGATGATCAAGTCGCGAAGCGCACCGAAGCGAAGACGCAGCGAGCCGCTGTCATTCGTAGACAGAATACCGCCGATGGTGGCTTGCGCGGGCCAGAGAGGATCGAGGGCGAGTCGCTGGCCATGCCGAGCGAGCGCAGACTGCAACTTCAGAATGGTGCAGCCGGCTTCGACGCTGACGGTGAGGTCGGCCCAGGCGTGCTCGATCATCTTGTCGAGTCTCGAGGTGGAAAGAATTATGTCGGCGCGAGCGGGAGGGTTGCCCCAGGAGATCTTGGTCCCGCCCCCGCGCGGAATCACGGCGAGCCCCGCGCCAGTTGCGAGACGAAGAACAGCGGCAAGTTGTTGTTCGTCCGCTGGCTCGACGACAAGCTGCGGCTGCCTGCCGCAAACCGCGTCGGCCGAAGTGGCTGCGCGGAGCGAATCGGGAGCCAGAACCGTGCGGAATTCGTTTTCGATATGGAGCAGCGGCGTCGGCATGGGAGAGACTCAGTACATTACAACACTAAGCCGCCTCATTCACAGCCTAGCGCCGGCGCCGGATCCTTCCTCAAGGCACGGCGAGCGGGCAAGAGGCACAGGAGTGGAACTAAACCGGGCCGAATCGCGTCTATGCCATTAGGGCTCCGAATCAGCGAAACACGACCAGGGTGAGCCGTCGGTTCTTGCTCATAAGGAGGGAACTGATGTTTAAGGGCGCACGACTTTGCTTCTTCTCGCTCGTTGCTCTGCTCTATCCCGCGGCGGTCCCAGCCGCGCAAGAGGCTAGCCCCGTTACTCCGATCGACGCAGGCATGATCAATCTCGACGTGGTCGTGACGCCAAAGTCGGGGCCGCCAGTTAGCGATCTTCAGCAGCAGGACTTCACTGTTCTGGACAATAAGGTTCCGCAGCCCATAGTCTCGTTTCGGGCTGTGCGGGGGCGGGAGGTACCGGTCGAGGTCGTGCTTGTTGTCGATGATGTGAACACTGGCATAGAGAGCATCGCCTACGAGCGTTCGGAGATCGATAAATTTTTGCGGGCGGATGGTGGACAACTCGCCAACCCCATCGCGCTGGCTTTTCTTACAGACGACGGCATCAAGGTTCAGAACGATTTTTCGAGCGACGGCAACGCGCTTAGTGCAGCGCTCGATCAATACAGCCTGGGCTTACATTCCATTCACCGCTCGGGCGGCATCTACAGCGCCATAGAACGCTTCGAGATTTCCACGAAGGCGCTGCTGCAGCTTGCGACGCGCGAGGCGGCCCGCCCCGGGCGCAAGATCATTCTGTGGGTTTCACCGGGATGGCCGATCCTCTCTGGTCCGGGCGTCGAGCAGCAGATGGATGCTAAGCAAGAGCAACGGATTTTCAACGACGTCGTGCAGGCGTCGACGCTGCTGCGACAAGGCCGCATCACCCTCTACAGCATCGATCCTCTTGGCAGCGCCGACTTTGGCGGACGCGCCTTCCGTTGGGAAGCGTATGAGAAAGGAATCAATAAACCCAGCCAGGCCGAATGGGGCGACCTGGCTTTGCAGGTGATCGCCACCCAGAGTGGGGGCGTCGCGCTCACTTCTAGCAACGACATTACTGGCTCGGTGAGACAGTGCCTCGTCGATATGCAAGCGTACTATGAGATTTCCTTCGCACCACCTTTGGATCAGAAGCGAGACCAGTATCACCATATCGAGGTTCGCGTGGCAGACCGTAAACTCACGGCGCGGACGCGACAGGGGTACTACGAGCAACCCGGGATCCACTGACGGGACATTCGTGGGGCCCAGGCGGATCGAAGGGGTCCATTCGGCAGCAAACCAGAGAGAGCGGCAAACGTCCTGGGGCAGCCGGCTTGTCAAGGATAACCGCCTCGCCCTACGGTTTTTCGCAAGCGTCCATTTCAAAGAATTTTGTTTCAGACCACTTGAGGACGTGAAGCCCGACGAGAACGAGCAAGCCTTTGAAATGTGGAAAGAGGTGATAAAGCGCGCAAACGAAGAAAATTGGACTAAAGAGAGGGCTCGCAGAGAGCGAGGTGCGATATTACCCAATGAGAGCTCCACGCCTCGGCTCAATTTTGTGTCGAGGCAAATAAGGATTTGATTCGCGGCAAGAATCGGAGCAAATTTTTGCGGAAGAATGTTATATGGGAAGGAATGCGCTGAAGAGTTCGAAGTTTGGTGAGGAAAGCACAGAAACGATCAGGGGGAAGGTTTCAGAAATATGCTGAACAAAAAATTCAGGGCTAAATTGCGGAAGAGCAGGGCCAAGGGCGGTTGGACGTATGTGATCTGGCCTGGTTCGGTCAAGTTTTTTGGAACGCGTGGCTTGGTGAAGGTCAGGGGCAAAATCGATGGCCATCCATTTCAGAGTTCGTTCATGGCTTTGGGTGACGGGACGCATAAGCTGCCAGTAAGGGCGGATATACGCCAAGCGATCGGCAAGGAAGTGGGTGACACCGTCGCGGTGCTGTTGGAAGAGCGGATCCGGAGAAGCTCGTGAGCAGGCGCCCGAAACTCGACTAACGGGGCTGGGACACCCGCGCCCAAATGATCGTGGTCAGGCGCCGACTAGTTTTTTTGAGGAGGCTCGAAGGGTGGCGGCGTGAGGTCGGGATGATCTCGCAAATACTGCTCGAGGGGTTCGCTCCGCATTACGACGCGGAATCCACGGCGTGTATTAACGTCGACGGTTTTCTGCGCGTCCAAATCGTCCAAAGCGATCACCTGCTCGATAGATTTCGTGGCACTTTCATCGAGCAAGGTGAAATGGATCTCTTTGTCGACGAACCAGTAGTCGTTCACTCTATAGACAGTGCCGTCCTTTAGATAAAGCTGCACGAGCTGGTGGCCATCCAGGCTGTAAACGTAGACAGGACTCGCATACGTCAGCGGCGGGGCGAGATAATGTTCCGTGGTATGCGCGGAAAAGAACAAATCGTCGCAGCCGGAGTTCCCGCCCCAGATCGGACCGCAGTACAGCCACCAAGAAGAGTTGAAAGCCTGCCACGACCAGAGAAACTGCGGGCGTAGGAAGGAAGAAGGACGAAGAATGAGAGGGGAGCGCTCCGGAAAGCCGCCGTGGGAGCGCAAGAACATTGGACGTGATGCTGGTGCAGGAACTACACGCGGCGCACCTAGAGGGCCCGCACTTCTGGGGTGTACGCCCCCGCCAACGTGGCCCGGGCGCTGCGCGAACGCCACAGGAGACTGGAAGCAAGCGCAAGCCAGCACAGAGGCAAAGACCATTAAGATTTTCCCGGGGGTCGAAACAGGCAGGACTACGAGGGCCATAAGGTCACCCTCCTTGCAGCCGTAATGCCGAGCTGCGAGGATCGCGCGAAAGCGCTGAGGCCAAGCTTAATACTTTAAGGCGTCAATTGCACTACGCAACCGCGGCACGGAGAGCATGCAGACTCGCCGCCGGCTCTTGGGACTGTGGCACTCGGGCCGCACGGGTCACTCGGAGTTAAAACGGTCCGCCTGTCGCTGCTAATCCTGTTCGCCGAGCGTTTGGACGTAGGTTTTGCCGTAGGGGTAGAAGAGGTCCTTCTGACCTCGCTGCCACGCGGCCTTGAGCTCGGGAGTAGTGATGTCCCAGTCGGGGCGGCATTTTTTGCTGACGGCGCGGAGGTCCTGGCGAAGATCTTCCATGGTGGGCCGGCCGAAGAACCAGTAGCCATTGTAAACCTTGTAAACGACAAGGCCGGGCTCGAGGACAATCACATGAGGGATCATGGGATTGTGGAGAGGATCGGTGTATTCGGCGATGCCGAGGTCTTTTTGGATGGTGCGGCCCGCGTCGGAGAGGAATGGCCAGTGGGCGTCGACGCCGGTGCGATATTCATTCGTCTCGCTGATACTGTCGGTGCTGATGGTGACGAGGCGGCAATAGGCGACTTCGAGTTCACGATGGAGTTGGACGAGGAGTTCCGCCTGGCGGCGGTCCTTGGGGCAGAAACCTCCGCGGCTGAGGACGAGAACCATGGGATGTTGTGCTTGCAATTCGGAGAGCTTCTGGCGTTTGCCGGTGTGGTCGGAAAGTTCGTAATCGGGAAAGATGGCGCCGGGAATGATGTCAGATCGCATAGGAAAACCTCATACAGTCGGATGCCTGCCGCCAGAATACGTTTCACAATAAGGGAGATGGATGCGAGTTCGGCTATCTACTTGGACTAGGCTGTTTCCTCACTCCGGCTGAATCACGGCACTGGGGTGGTCGTTAAAGCGGATCAGAGAGAGAATTCCTGATGACTGAAATTGTATGCACCCTTTATCCGCGTATCGCATCACACAGAACGGCGTGTCCGACTGCACGCCGTTATCTGCGGAGAGTGCGCGGCTTGCGCGAGCGGCGAGCGCCGCTCTGACTCCCGTTAGGGTGCCTGGGCTGCCCTGGTCACTTCGTGCCGTCTCATTGCTCCTGGAGAGAGCTCCCGCCCCCTGAAACGATGTGCGTTGCCCGTGTCATACGACGGTAAAGGCGAAGGACTATGTTTTTAGGGGTTTCCGCTGAGGTAAACGGATAGTCGATATCAGTGATTTTCAAGACTGGCTGAGAATTCTCAGGAGGAGTTATGGCAACGACGAGAGTCGCGGTGGCACCCATGAAGGCGGCGCAGATTTCCAAGGCGGCAGGCGATTTCGAGATTGTCGAACGCGAGATTCCTAAGCCGGGTGCAGGGCATGTGCTCATCAAAGTCCTGGCTTGCGGTGTCTGCCACAGTGATGTGCTCACGAAGGAAGGTTTGTGGCCCGGCATCCAGTTTCCGCGCGTTCCGGGGCATGAAGTTGCGGGCGTTATCGAGGAACTGGGTGAAGGCGTCTCTGGCTGGAGGACGGGCCAGCGGGCTGGCGTTGGCTGGCACGGGGGCCACGACGGGACGTGTCTACAGTGCCGGCGCGGGGATTTTCGCAATTGCCAGAACATGAAAATCGCGGGCATCAGCTATGACGGCGGATACCAGCAATACATGGTGGCTCCGGTGGAGGCACTGACGGCCCTACCTGAAAGTCTGAGCGATACTGACGCGGCACCGCTGCTCTGCGCAGGAATAACGACCTACAACGCGTTACGGCACAGCGGCGCGATGCCGGGGGACCTGGTTGCGGTGCAGGGGATCGGCGGGCTGGGGCATCTCGCGGTTCAATTCGCGAACAAGTTCGGATACAGGGTGGCGGCCATCGGCCGGGGGCCGGAGAACGCGGCGCTTGCCAAAAAACTGGGAGCGAACGTTTACATCGACAGCAAAGCGACAAATGCGGCAGAGGCACTGCTCAAGATGGGTGGAGCGCAGGTGATTCTGGCCACGGCTCCAAGCTCCAAAGCCATGTCGGAGTTATTTAATGGCCTTGGGCCGAACGGCAAGCTCATGGTGATTGGCGCAGCTTTTGAGCCTATCGAAGTTGCGCCGGTACAGCTGATCAATGGAAGTCGAGCGATTCAAGGCTGGGCCTCCGGAACACCGGCCGACGCAGAGGACACACTGCGCTTCGCCGAGCTGAGTGGCGTGCGTCCCATGATTGAGACCTATCCGCTCGAAAAAGCGGGTGAAGCTTATGCGCGGATGATGAGCGGCAACGCACAGTTCCGCGTCGTTCTGACAATGTGAGGTCCAGGATGGCCCAATCGAGAAGCAGATCGATCGCCGGCGCAAGAGCTCGCCTGAGCGAGCCAAGTGAAGGACTTTTCTAGCGCGCCCCGCTGAGAACGGCGTGGGACTTCTAGCTCGGAGGTAGACGATGCGTCTTTTCGGCTCGCCCGGTCGGGCTGTATGCTTCGCGGTCCCCCGCATGGCGTTGGTGCTTTCATTGACGCTTGCATCATTTCCACTGCTGGGCCTGGCCCAGGGAAGGGAGCGCCTCGTGCCACACTCAACTTCTTATCGCACGATACAGGTTGACGGACTCTCGATCTTTTACAGAGAGGCCGGGCCGAAAGATGCGCCGACGCTTCTGCTGCTGCACGGGCTGCCGTCTTCGTCGCGCATGTTTGAGCCGCTGTTTGCGCGGCTTGCGGATCGCTATCACCTTATCGCGCCGGATTATCCGGGATTCGGACATAGCGACTGGCCGGACGCGAAAAAATTCGCGTACACGTTTGATCACATTGCCGAGAGCATGAATCACTTCACCGAGGCGCTGGGGCTCACGCGCTACACGCTCTACATGCAAGATTACGGCGGGCCGGTGGGATTTCGCATGGTACTGGCGCATCCCGAGCGTGTCGAGGCGCTGATCGTGCAGGACGCGGTGGCCCACAACGAAGGGCTGGGGGCGAATTGGAAGACGCGGCGCGCGTATTGGGCGGAACGCGCTGCCAATGAAAGCGCGCTTCGCACAAACCTCTTGTCGCTTGCGGCCGCCCGCGCGCGCCATGTGGGGGACGATCCCGACGTGGAACGTCATGACCCGGATTTGTGGACGGACGAATTTTATTTTCTCAACCAGCCCGGGCAGGCCGACATTCAAAGCGACCTCTTCTACGACTACCGCACGAATGTGGACAACTACCCCAGATGGCAGGCTTGGATGCGGGAGAAGCAGCCGCATCTACTGGTGATCTGGGGCAAGTATGAGTCGTCGTTCGATCCGTCGGAGCCGGAGGCTTATCGCCGCGACGTGCCGAAGGCCGAAGTGCATATCGTCGATGGGGGCCATTTCGCGCTGGATACAGCAGCGGATCTGATTGCGGAGCTTGTGCGGGGATTTATGAAGTAGATGGGGGCAGGGTGCAGTGGGGGTGGAGACGTATTCGGCGGCTTTTCTCCGGCCTTTGGAGTTCAGCAAGCCCCCGATCGATGCAACGGGTGAGAAGCAACGGAAAAAGAATGAATAGCCGGCGAGGAGAGATGTGGATCACGGTGCCAGCGAACGCGCGTAATCATTTATGGGCAGCTTCCAAACGATTCAGAGATTTATCGATGTTTCTGGCGACTCGAGTCTTTCCTACTCAGTCCTAAAAGAACAATTTCAGCGCAAGTTGCAATCGGCGCGATGGCGCTCTGGTTGAGGTGATGGCGCTGAAACCGCCCGCGGTATTGGTAAAGTTCAGGTTGGTTGGCTGGCCAAGCTGAGGAGTATTGGTGGTGTTGAAGGCCTCGGCGCGGAACTGCATGCTGATGGTTTCGGTGAATTTGAAATTTTTGAAGAGGGACGAATCCAGGTTGCTAAAGTTCGGCCCGCGGGCTTGCTGCGGACCGCCGCCGAGAACAGCAAAGTTCGTCTCGCCAATCGCGGTGGCCACGGGTGGCTGGGCAAATGCGTCAGGGTTGAGCCACTCGGTTCGGTTGTGCGGTCCGGCGTAGAGGTTTTGACCGGGCACAACGTCGGCGAAACAGCCGAACTCCGAGGTGGCCACAGGACACGGGACGGTAAAGGGCTGCCCGCTCTGGTAGGTGTAGATGAAGTTGATCGCCCAACCTCCTAGGAAGGCATCCACAGCTTTGTTGGCGTCGCTCATATATTGGAGGCCGCGGCCAAATGGCAACCGGTAGCTGCCCGACAAATGCGCCAAGTGGGTGGCATCAATGTCGCATAGGCCGTAGTCCTGCTGAATTCCAAATCCAGGAAGCCACTCGGCGCGGTACTGCTGATTCTGAGAGGCTTGGGTATGCTGGTCGCTCAGGCACTTGCTGTAGGTGTAGTTGCCAAGCAGAGACAAACCGTAGCTGAACTGATGTTCATAGGTGGCCTGCAAGGCGTTGTAGTTGCTGTTGGCGTTGGTCGTTTCGTAAGTCGCATTGCGACTGAAACTCGGAAAGGGAACGAAATTCTGCGGATTGACGCTGGGGGGAAGGATCTCGGTGGGAGAATTGTTGTATCCAAGGTTGTCGAGATGGCGCCCCAGAGTGCCAACGTATCCGATCTGAACGGCGTCATGGCTGGTGAACTGATCCTGCACGGTGAGATTGATGGTCTGGACATAAGGGGTCTGGTAATTGAATTGGCGCCCGTACAAATTGAGACCGAGTCCACTGTTGATGGTCGGATCTCCCAGATTAATGGTAGTGAAGGCGGTCTCCATGGTTGCCGGTTGCCCATTGGAAAGGAGCAACGGATGTTGGGAATCGGGGCTATTGAACGTCGAAGTATAAACAAACGGATAGTTAGTGCCGAGAGTGCCGCCGTAGCCGAGGTTCCCGAGCGCTCCATAGGCGATGCCGTATCCCCCGCGGACCACCAGGTTGTTTTTAATGCGATAGGCAAATCCTACTCTGGGAGCGAAATTGGTTTTCTGAGCTTCGCCGAGGTTTAGTCCGGAGACGCAATCGAGTGTGATATTGCTCGCAGCCAGCAGTGCGTCAAACGAAGCGGAACGGGGCACCTTGCAGCCCTGGTTAGACAGGTAGTATGTGCCGGTGTCGCCGTTGCCGCCCGCAGCTATGAAATTGGCTTGTCTGCCGTTTATTTCTGCATAAGGCGCGAAATAATCCCAACGAAGGCCGAGGTTCAAGGTCAGTTTCGGCGTGAGCTTCCAGTCGTCCTGGAAATAAACTCCGGTATACCAGCGATGATCGTCTGTCGCCGCGATATTCGATCCCGAGAAGCTGCCCATGCCACCGACAAAATCGGGGCCGCCAACGGTGGAAGGCATGGGGGTCAGAAGCAGGTCCGCGATTCCGGTCAGGCTGCTGTTCTTGTTGGGGATGTCGGTGTACTGGCCGGTGTAATTCAGGTCGCCGCGGCCTTGCGGGGGCTGAGAAATATTGCCCTCGATGTCGTCGACTTGAATGCCCATCTTGAAATTATGGTTCCTGAAAACCTTGCTTACGTTGTCTTCCCCTTCGATGCTGTAGACGTATTGAAGGGTCGGAGTAAAATTGCCCACGCCAATATGCGTCAATCCATTGATCGTGATAGGCGGCAGGCCCCCATTGTTCGCGACCTGCGGGATTCCCTGAATTCCGTATTGCGCGGGAATGCCGAAGCTATCTCCGTAGATGGACTCCTGAAGCTTGTCCGAATGGACCATTCCGACATGCATGTCGTTGGTCCATGTAGGACTAAAGATGTGATTGTATCCGACCGCCCAGGCATAAGCTGGAAAGCTGTCATGTCTGCCTCCGCCCTCACCTACGGCCACGCCCGGGAGAGTGGAGGGAACATCCTCGGAAATCAGGCTTCTGTCAAAGACGCCGAAGAGGACGTTACTGGCGTTTAAATACTCGTCAATCCTTATGTCGTAGGAATTGGTGGTCTCTGGCTCCTTCGGAGTGTAGAAGAAGTTATTGGCCAGGCCCGGCGAAGTGGGAGCAGGGTACACGCCGAGAAGCTTCACCGCATTCTGGTCGAGACGTCCAATGGGAATTATGTTCAGCATGGAAGCCGAACCGGTGAAATTGGTAATCCCGAACAGGCTGCTTCCCGTATAGAACGGGTCACGGACGTAGACCGCGCTACCGCTCGAATTTGTCAGACCGGTGATCGGATCCGTAGCGCCGGCGGCAACCAAGCGGGTCGTGGCCGGATCAAAAACGGTGCCGTGGGGAAACACGCGTCCCAAGGCATCGGTGGCCGTGCCGCTGTTGTAGGTAATCAGGTCTTGCAAATTTGTAAAGCCGCTCTTGATCATGTTCTCGGTCGGCACGGTGTCGGTCTGAGGGGAAGGCGTGATATAGCGCCCGCCCTGGTAATCAGCAAAGAAGAAGGTTTTGTCTTTGCGGATTGGGCCACCCAGGGTTCCGCCAAAGAGGTTCTGTCGATACTCCGGTTTCGGTTTGTCATTGATATCGTTGAAGTACAGATTGGCGTTGAGGACGTCGTTGCGCCAGTATTCCCATGCATCACCGTGAAAGCTGTTGCCGCCGGACTTGATGGCGGCGTTGATAACGGCTCCGGTAGAGTGTCCAAATTCGGCGTTGAAGTCCCCGCTTTGCAGCTTGAACTCCTGAATGGCGTCGGGCGGAGGAGTAATGGCCGCATCGCTTCCAACGGAGGAGCCGCCGTAAACCTCGATGTTGTCGTTTATGCCGTTCAGCCGAAAATCGTTCTGCCATAAGTCGACGCCGTTAACAGAGAAGAATGCGCTGCTGGTGGTGCCGGAATCGCTGCTGGGGTTGCCCACCGGAGCTGTCGCGACACCGGCCGAGAGCTGCGCCAGCGACGCCCAGTCCCGGGTCTGCAGCGGCAGATCATTGACCGCCTGGATCGTGATCGTCTGGCCGAGGGCGGCGTTCTCACCTTGCAGCAAAGGGGCTGAGGCCGTCACGACGACCTGCTGCGACACCGCGCCTGTTACAAAATGGACGTCAACCGTCAAGGTCATCTGCACGTGGATTTGCAGGCCATTATCCAGGAATTTTTCAAAACCGGGGGCCTCGGCTTCAAGGCTATAGCTCCCGGGACGCACCGCGGCAAAGCTATATGTCCCGGTCGAAGTGGATCGGGTTGTCAGCGATACGCTGGTCGCGGTATTCGTTAGCGTAATCATGGCTCCGGCCACCACCGCGCCCGAGGGATCGGTTACCGTGCCGGTGATTCCGCCCGTGTCGATTTGCGCGAACAGCGAACCGGGAGAGACAAGCGCCATCAACAGAAGGCACGCCACTATCGCTGCTCTCGCATATCGAACCCGAATCATAAAAAGACCTCCTCGACTTCATATTTTAAAGGCTTTCAGAAAGCCTTCCGCCCTCAAGCCTGCCGGAACCTTTTGCCGACGGTGTCCACTTTACCGACAGCAGGAAACGCGGAGGCTACGGCACCGCTAACGGATTCAGCCGAAACATTTCGTTAATTTCTGGTTAAAACAGCGGATGGACCCGAGTCGCGATTTGCAGCAAGGCCCGGTGACACGACTACCGCGAGTTGGTTGGTTCTTGACCGGTCCGTTCGCCCTGGATAACGGGTTTGGCGAAGCGAATCGGTGAGGCGACGCCTCTGCGGAATGCCGTCAGAAGCGGTCGGCGGCGCCGGAGATTTCAGACGGATGCGGGATGTATTCGCCCGGTTTTTCGCCGCAGAGGCGGGGCGTGGGAAAAACTTTGGTGGGATTGCTAAGTTGGAGCGGGTCGAAGGCGCAACGCACTCGTTGCATGGTGGCGAGGTCGGGTTCGGCGAACATTTTGGACATGGCGTATTTCTTGTCCTGGCCTACGCCGTGTTCGCCGGTGATGGAGCCGCCGGCGGCGATGCAGAGGTCGAGGATCTGGGCCGAAAGGGCTTCGGCGGCATGTTGTTGGCCAGGGATGCGCGCGTCGAAGAGGACGAGCGGGTGGAGATTGCCGTCGCCGGCATGGAAGACGTTGGCGACGCGGATGCCTGCGGCGGCGCTGAGGCGCCCGATTTCGCTCATAACTTGGGGAAGAGCGGTGCGGGGTATGACGCCGTCCTGCACAATGTAGTTGGGCGAGATGCGGCCCATAGCGGCGAAGGCGGCTTTGCGGCCTTTCCAGACGAGGGCGCGCTCGGCGTCGGATTGGGCTACACGGATTTCGGAGGCGGCGTGGGCGCGGCAGATATCGTTGACGTCGGACATGAGGGAGGCGACTTCTGCCATGGGGCCGTCGAGTTCTACGAGCAGGAGCGCGCCACAGTTGGGGTAATTGGCGTGGACCGCGGCTTCGGCGGCCTCGATGGCGAGCGTGTCCATCATTTCGATGGCGGCGGGGAGCATGCCCGCGGCAATGATGCTGCTGACGGCGGCACCGGCTTCGTTGGTATCGGGGAACGCGGCGAGGAGGGTTTGCACGCATTCGGGGCGCTTGACGATGCGGAGAATCATTTTTGTGGCGATACCGAGAGTGCCTTCGGAACCGACGAAAACGCCGAGGAGATCGTAACCGGGGGTGTCGAGAGTTTTTCCGCCCAGGTGGACTAGGGAGCCGTCGGGGAGGACGACGTCGAGGCCGAGGACGTGCGTGGTGGTGAAGCCGTATTTGAGGCAGTGGGCGCCTCCGGAGTTTTCGGCGACATTGCCTCCGATGCTGCAGATGGATTGCGAGGAAGGATCGGGGGCGTAGAAATAGCCTTGGGGGAGGACGCGGGTGGTGACGTCAAGATTGATGACGCCGGGCTCGACGACGACCCGGGCGTTAGGGAGATCGACCTCGAGGATACGGTTCATGCGGGTGAGGCTGATGACGATGCCGTCTTCCACGGGGAGCGCGCCGCCGCTTAGGCCCGTGCCAGAACCGCGGGCTACGAACGGAATGCGTTCGCGATGGCAGAGGCGGAGGACGGCTTGGACTTCGGCGGTGGAGGAGGGGAGGAGAACGGCTTGAGGCATGGTGCGGAAATTGGTTAAGGCGTCCGAGTCGTAGGTGTGGAGTTCTTCGGGGGAAGTGATGACGGCGCGGGAGCCGGTGATGGCGCGGAGTTCAGTGAGGAGGGCAGCGTTCATGGCGTTCGTAGAAGGAGAATACTACGACCGATGCCAGAGGTTACGTTGAATTTGTAAGTTCGAATTAGGCTGGTAGAGTCACTCGGTCCGAATCTCCATTTTCTGGCAGCCGCCCCTCGGAGCAAAATCATTGTGCTCCTCTCAATGGGGATTGAGACTTCTCCCCGAAGAGCCTCCGGTTCGTCCCAGAGAGAATGAAAACTCGGACGTGCAGATCTTGTTCTCTGAATGGGTTCATTTGCACACGAGATCACGCGAGGCTGCGTGTGAACTTGCGAAAATCGAGGCCGCGGTCAGCGCCTGCCAAACGCGAAACGTATTTTGTCGTGCCGTAAGGCCCAAAAAAAAGCGCTAGTGGATAAAGTTTAGGCCGCTGGGGATGAATTGGGGGAAGACGTAGGCATAGAGCATGACGATCACGCCGACAATGGACGCCAGGGCTACGGAGTGCCAGAAGACGAAACGGAAGATGGAGCCCTCCTGGCCGACTTGGTTGGTAGCGGCGGTGGCAATGCAGATGGATTGGGCGTCGATCATTTTGCCCATGACGCCGCCGGCGCTGTTGGTGGCGCACATGAGGATGGGGCTGAGGTTGAGCTGCTGGGCGGTGATTTTTTGCAGGCCGCCGAAGAGGACGTTGGAGGAGGTGTCGCTGCCGGTGAGGGCTACGCCTAGCCAGCCGATGAAGGCGCCGAAGAAGGGGAAGAACCAGCCAGTGCGCGTGAAGGCCAGGCCGAGGACGGCGTCCATGCCGGAGTAACGGGTGACGTAGCCGAGGCCGAGCATGCAGGTCATGGCGACGATGGCGAAGCGGAGTCGGAAGAGTGTGCCGCCGAAGATTTTCAGGATTTTGCCGGGGCCGAGGCCGAGGATCAGGCCTCCTACGAGTGCTGCTAGAAAGCAAGCCGTGCCGGTGGCGGTGAGCCAGTTGAAATCGAAGCGGGCGGCTTCGGGGGCGGGTTTAGCCACTACGGGAGCGGTGCGGTAGACCTTGTTGTGGAGCGCGGGCCAGTCCCAGCCTGCCGGGCCGGGGCGATTCTTACCATCGGGGAGCTTGACTGCAAAAGCGGGTGTGGTGGCTTTATTCATGGCCAGCTTGATGCTGGGCAGGCCCCAGGCGAGGACGAAGAGCGAGAGAATGGCGAAGGGCAGCCAGGCTTTGGCGATTTGACCGGCGGAGTAACGCGTACCGGCGAGGGATCTTTGACGGATTTGCCATTCGTCGCCCAGGGTGTCGGTCACGGAAGTCTGGACTGCGGCAGCACCTTTGGTGGCGTCGGCTTCGCGCTCTTCGGGGAATCGCCAGATATGTTTGGGCTTCCAGAAGCGAAGGAAGATCATGGTGGCGATGAGGGAGACGACGCCGGCGGCGATGTCGACGAGATTGCTATCCATGTGATTGGCCCAAAACCATTGCGTGCCCGCGAAGGAGATGCCGACGACGAGGATGGCGGGGAAAACTTCCCACGTTTCTGACCAACTTACCATGGCTCGAACCAGCCAGAAGGGCACGATGACGGCGGTGATCGGCAGGATCCGGCCGATCATGGCGCTGAGATCGCTTTCGTTGAGGGCGGTGACGGAGGCGAGAGCGTGGACGGGAGTGCCAATAGCGCCCCACGCGACGGGAGCGGTGTTGGCGATGAGGTTGAGTGCGGCGGCGTGGAAGGGTTTGAAGCCGAGGCCGATCATGAAAGCGCCAGCGATGGCGACCGGGGCACCGAAACCGGCACAGCCTTCAATGAAAGCGCCAAAGCAGAAGGCTACGAGGAGGAGTTGGAGGCGGCGGTCGGGAGTGATGGCCGCGACGGACTGCTTCATGATTTCAAATTGGCCCGTTTCGACGGAGATGTCGTAGAGGAAAACGGCGGCGATGACGATCCAGACGATTTTGAGGAGGCCGTAGGCGGAGCCGTAGAGGAAGCTGCTGAAGGCCATTTGCGCGGGCATATGGAAAACGAGGACGGCGCAGAGGATAGCAGTGGCGGCGCCGGCAACGGCGCAAAGATGGGCGCGGACCTTGAAGCCGGCGAGCAGGCCGAGAAGAACGACGACGGGGAGAGCGGCAACCAGCGTTGAGAGCCACCAGTGGCCGAGGGGATCATAAACTTGATTCCAAGTCACAGTTGGCCCTCCAGAACGGAATAATTTTCCATTTTATTGTCAGGAACTCCGCCCGAAACCTTGCGGGAGGCTAAGCCGATAATCGCCGAGCACCGCCCAGACTGGAAAGCGAGCTTTTCGGCTGATCAGTTACGCTGTTGGCACTCTATTGTCAAGAGATAAGTCGGTGCGCGCGAAGGGGTGAGTGTGAACAGATGTTCAGAAAGGGTTGGCGATGGTGTGGACAGCCGCCCTCGAAGAGGACAGATGGACGGAAGAGCTCGATAGACCGGGCTGCGACCGGGAACTATACTCTGTGCATGAGTTCGGACACTGAGCTGCTCGGGGCGCTGAGAAAATACTGGGGTTACGACGCGTTCCGTCCCTTGCAGGAAAATATTGTTAAGAGTCTGCTGGGCGGCCGCGACACTTGCGTGGTGATGCCTACTGGCGGCGGAAAATCGCTTTGTTATCAGCTGCCGGCGGCGATTTTGGAGAAGAAAACGGTGATTGTGGTATCGCCGCTGATTGCCTTGATGCAAGACCAGGTGGCCCAGCTTACACAGATGGGGATTCCGTCGGCTCTGCTGAACAGCACGCTTCCGGGGGACGAGCAGTCTCGCGTGCAACACAAGGCCATCGATGGAGCGTACCGCCTTTTGTATCTTTCGCCGGAACGGCTGGCGCGGGAAGACACGATCGGGTGGTTGCGACTCGTACCTGTTTCTTTTTTTGCAATTGATGAAGCGCATTGCATTTCGGAGTGGGGGCACGAGTTCAGGCCGGAATACCGGCAGCTAAGCTCACTGCGAAAGCACTTTTCCGAGCAGCCGATTGCGGCGTTTACGGCGAGCGCGACGCGGCGTGTGCGGCACGACATTATCGAGCAGTTGAAGCTGCGCGAGCCGCATAAGTATATCGCCAGCTTTCACCGGCCGAATCTGAATTACATCGTGAAAGAATGCCCGGGGAAGACGCAGGATGAGCTGCTGATACGCGCGATGCGGAAGTACGAGGACAGGAATGTGATTGTGTATGCGCCGACGATCGCGCGGGTCGAGGAGACGGTGGATTTCTTGGCGGAACAGGGGATTGCTGCGATCGGTTATCACGGGAAAATGGACAGCGACACGCGAAGGCAGAATCAAGAGCGGTGGATGTCGGATGAAGTGCGCGTTTTGGTGGGGACGATTGCGTTTGGATTGGGGATTAACAAGGCGGCGGTTCGGGCGGTGATTCATTTGTCTTTGCCGAAATCGATCGAGCAGTATTACCAGGAAGCAGGCCGCGCTGGCCGCGACGGTGAGCCGGCGGATTGCATTTTGCTCTGGCAGAAGCGCGATGTGGGGTTGCTGACATATTTCGTGGAGCAGTTGACCGATCCAGCGGAGAAGCAACGAGCCTGGCAGCGGTATCACGAGATTCGGAACTTCGTCGAAGGAAAAATTTGCCGGCATCATCGGATCTGCTCGCACTTCGGAGAGAACCGCAAGTGGAATTCTTGCGGAGCTTGCGATGTGTGTTCCAGAGAGCCGGAATGGATGGGCACGGCGGTATCGACGACAAAAGCCAGGAAACGCCTGGCTGCGGCGGCAGCTGCTTCTGGCGGCGCAGGGCTTCCGGCGAGGGAAACCCGAAGAGAGCCGGCGCGGATTTCAGGCGGCGATCCGGGCGCCAATCGTCAGGGTGCGGGAATCGATCCTGAGTTGCGCGAATATCTTCGCGAGTGGCGGCGGACAACCGCAAAGCAACGTGGCACTGCGGCATTCATCGTGATGCATGACACCTCACTCGACGAGCTTTGCCGTGTGCGGCCTCGTTCGCTCGGTGAGCTTCGGGGAGTGTCCGGGTTCGGCGATAAGAAGACCGAGCTGTACGGGCAGGGAATCCTGGATGCATTAAAGGAGTTTGGTCGCGGCGCGCGAGCAACGAAGCAGGAAGAGGAAAAAAAGAAACCTGCGGAAGAGACGATGAGGTTATTGGCACAGGGGCGGACGTTTGAGGAGATTGCGAAGGCGCGGGGCCGCCAGGTTGGAAGCGTCGTCGAGTTGGTTGTGAGGCTTTTGGAGAATGGGGAAATTGAGTTTCAGCCGAAATGGATTGAGCCAGCGAAGCAAGCGCAAATTGAAGAGGTTTGCAGCCGGCTCGGAATCGGGAGGCTCAAGAGCTTGAAAGAAGCCCTGCCGCCCGAAATAAGTTACGACGAGATCAAGCTTGTAGCTGCGCGCTTGCGGCTGGAGCATAGGAATGGAACGGAAGCGCTCTCGAGCGGCACTGGCGAAAACTGAGATTATTTTAGGCCGTGCCGAAACGGCAGATACGGAGTTGTGAGAGTGGCTGAGAAAAGCGGCAGGAGAGCTGCTGCACGCGATCGGATCGGGTGCCGTCAGCGTTTCTCGAGTCGAGAGCGCTTATAAGGCTGAGGAAACGGATGTGCCGGCGGCGGCGAAGACGGTGTCCATTTCTGCCTGGGCGAAGGACAGGAAAGATTGCACCACCACTGGGTCGAATTGCGTGCCGCTGCACTGAACGAGGCGGCGGACGGCTTCTTCGTGGGGAAGGCCTCTGCGATAGGGGCGGGAAGAGACCATGGCGTCGAAGGCATCGATGACCGTCACGATGCGGGAGACGATCGGAATTTCTGTTTCCTTTAGGCCGGCCGGGTAACCTTTTCCGTCAAAGGATTCGTGGTGGTGGAGAATGTCGAGGGCAGCGCGCTCGAATCCCGGGAGCATGCGTAAAACTGCCCAGCCGTACTCCGGGTGCTTCTTCATCAGCGCGTATTCTTGGTCGTCGAGTTTCCCGGGCTTTTTCAGTATGGCGTCGGGAATACCGACCTTGCCGATGTCGTGAAGGAGTGCGGCGACTTCGAGGTTCTGCAGTTCCGCTTCGTCGAGCCCTAGCTCCTGGCCTACGCGCATGCCCCATTCCGCCAGGCGGGTGCTGTGCACGCCAGTGTTGAGATCCTTCAGATCGAGAAGCTGATTGAAGGCGCAGATGACGGAACTGCGAAGGGCAGAGACTTGTTCCTCCACCTGCTTGATGCGGAGGGATTCCGGCGTCCACAGTGGATTTGAGGACGTAGTGAGCACCGGAATCCGCTCAGCCGACATGCTAGTCACTTAGTGTCCGCTCGAACTGTTCAGCCAAGCCGAGAGGGCTTGATATACATCGAGGCGGCCGTGGTTGAGGTTAGGGGTGAGCTGGATGGCGTGAGAAAAAGCGCTGGCTGCACTGGCCTGGTTGAGAGAAGGCTTCGCGCTCAGGAGCAAATCGGCAGAGCCGGCTACGAGCGGTGAGCTAAAGGAGGTACCGGAAGCGCTGGCGTACGTGCCGCCGGGGTAAGTGCTGATGACGTATTCGCCGGGGGCGGCAATCCAGACGTCGATATCGCCGTAGTTAGAGAAGGTAGAGAGAGTGTCGGAATTCGACGTGGAAGCGATACCCATGACACTCGTGTTGAGAGCGGCGGGGTAGACGGGGGCGCTGGTGCTGCCGTTGCCGGCCGCTGCGACAAGCACGACACCGGACTGGTTCGCATAGGAGATGGCAGAAGACAAAGCGGGCGAGGGCGTGGACACGTCAAAGCTCATGTTCACGACGTTGGCCTGGTTCTGCACGGCGTAATAAATGGCCGCGACGATATTGGAAACATAGCCTGTGCCGTTCGCGCTAAAGGCCTTCAGAGGAAGGATTTGCGCTTTCGGCGCAGCCAAGTGGACCAGGCCTGTGGTCATCGTGCCGTGGCCGAAGTCCGAGTACGAGCTGCCACCGTTATCCAGAATGGCCGCCGAGGACTGGTCGAGAATCGCGGCGCTGGATTGTTGGACGATGACTGGCTGCTCATCTTGGGACCCGGTGCTGAGATTTCCGTTCTCGAGCTGGGGGACATCGAGCCACTCGGAGGCACCGGGTTGATTGCGGGTAAAGTCATAGCCAGGCAGAAGAACCGGATAGAGAACGGGGTGGTTTACATCGACGCCCGTATCAATGACGGCCACAATGCCGGAACCGCTGACGCCAAACCCGTTCTGAGCATCGGCAAGGCGGATGATCTGGGTGGCCGGCTGGGCGACATAGCCATGGATCACCACGGTCCCGTAATAGTTGACGGGAGTGAGGTCATAGAGACCGGCGGGAATGGTGGAAATCGGCTTTTGAGGGAGGGCGAGAAGCTGGTCGGCTTCAACGCTCTCAATCCCAAGCAAAGATTCCAGGAGATTGCCGACAAAGCCGAGGAGGTTCGCGATCAGGTTTTGCGAGGAGGTCACAAGATAGGTCTTGCCGATCGTTCCATCCAGTGAGCCTTGGACCTTGCAATTCGCCGAGAGGCAGAGCTTCAGGACGGAGCCGAGGCCTCCCGATGTGCGGACGATGTAGCGGTTCTGTGCCGTTGCTGGGGTCGTGCCTAGCGCGAAAAGAGCGATAAGTATCACAAAGATGCAAAGGTTGCGTTTCATAGTTATGTTTAGTCCCTTTCGGGGTCTCCTGCTTCCGAACCAACCGCACATCCGCACAAAGGATTACCCGCTAAGTCTTGCCGAATCTTCCTTTTGGGCAAATAGTACGAGTGGTTTCCTGGTGCCAATCAAAAGCTACAAGGGGTTTTGGTACTTCCGTACCAAAACGGGACTCCCTTGTAAAAGGTGTTCCGGCGGGCCAGTTCATGGCTTGCCTCCGGGCATATTTCCCAGGGCGTTTCGCAGGGAAATGACGATGGGCTGCTCGGCGTTGCCGGGGATGGAAAGCTCCAGATCACCGGAGTTTTCGATCTCGCCGGAGAACTCGCCAAACTGATTTGTGGCCGCAATGACGCTATGACCGCGATGATTCGAAAGAATGACCTGAATGTCGTGGCCGATGATGCCGGGATGGCTGAGATCGAGGAGTTGGCCGGTGATGACGAGGCGGTTGCTGCCCGGCTTGGGCTCGATTTGGATGTCGATCTGGTAAGGGTCTGCCCTATAAAGCATTTGTCTTGTTCCTATGACGACCGAACGGGCTCCGGCAATCGCTGGCTGCAGGAAGCTGTCGAACAGAACCTCGATCAAGCCCTGAGATTTCTGCTTTGCCGCTGCCATGCCCGCTGTCGCGAAAGCTGCTTTGGCAAGGCGCACAGTGTCCGTCGAAGGCTGATAGCTCGCCTCTCGGGATGCCGTTTTGCTGACCTTTTGCCATAGCGAAACTGTCTCCATGCAGCGGTTGCAACCGGTTGCGAGATGCTTTTCGATTGCTTGCTTTTGGCCGGTTGTGACCATCTGGTTCACGAAATCGACCCACTCCTCTGTTGAAAAGTGCTTCATTCTCTTTCCCCCTATTTTCCTTGTCCGCCCGTGCTCCCCAGCGAAGGCGATGCGTCAACATCTCCCAGTGCATAAGGGGGGACAGTAGAGCTAAAGATATAGGCTGGAGAAATTTAGTTAAGTCTTTTATTTGCTGTAAGTTGTCCAATAAGGACGAAGGGCGCCCAAAAGTAAGGGTGGGGATTTTGCCGCCGCAGCTCGGTCATGGCGGCTTGCAGGGAGCCAGGCATATCGCCAGTCTCTATGTAGCCTCGATAGAAGGCTTGCATGAGTTCCGAGGTGCTGCGGTCGTGGACGTCCCAGAGAGAGAGCAGGACAGAGGAGGCACCGGCGCAGAAGAGACCGCGCTCGAGGCCGAGCAGCTCGTCGCCGGCAGCAACAAAGTTCATGCCGGTTGCACAGCCGCTTAGGGTGACATGGCGGGCCGAAAGGCGCATCTGGTAGAGATCGTAGAGGTTGAGGTATCCATCGCCGAGGCGGATGCCGGAGAACATGGGGTTGTCCTGGCGGTAGGTGCCGTGGGTAGCGATGTGGAGGAGAGCGCTTTTTGAACCTTTGCTCTTGAGGACTTCGGTGGTGGCTTGGTCACCGAGCAGGAGATCGGAGTTTGGAAGAATCGCGGCTACGGATTGGACTTCTTCAAGAATCTGAGGGGCGCGTTCATCGGGGAGGCCTATCACGAGGGAGGCGGACATCTGGCTAGGCGCCTTTTCTTGGCAGAGGGTAAAGACGGTGGCGCTCGGGGCGTAGGAAATGGTGTGGGTGTCAGAGAGATAGGCGTCGCCGTTTCTAAGGGCGTGGAAGGGCAGGAAATGAAGCGGGCCGTGGGGAACAAAAATGAGGTGTTTCGCCTGGAGATGCTTGTCGAGCGGGGCAATCAGCTCGGCGTAGAGGGACTCCAGGTGGCTCTGGGTGGCCTGGAGGAGCGGCTGCTCGAAGCGCTGTGTGTAGGTGGCACCCATGCGGAATTTTGAGAGTTGGAAACGGAGAAGGTGGAGGAAATGAAGGACGCGGGAAAAGACGGTGATGGGAGCGATCTCGATCGAATTGCGAGTAACTACGGCCGCGACCAGGCGGTCTCCCGTTGAATAGTATTCAATGAGGGCGGCGTTAGCGGGAATGGCGGCCTGCAATTTTTCCAGGGAAAAATCGGCGGGGGCTTCGAGAGTGGCGTTTTCGCGTTCGTGGGCAGGCAGTTCGCGGAGGGTGCGCAAAAGTTCGTTTTCATGGGATAGAGCTTTTTCCTGGAGTTGCTGAAGGCGCTGCGGGGAGGCTTCTTCCGGGCGAAGTTGCTCGAGTTCGATGCGGTGGTAATACCAATTTAATTCTTCCCGGAGGTCGCGAATTCTGCGGACGAGTTCGCTTTGGCCTGCATCACCGAGAGGCAGGCTTTGGCCGCCTTGGAAAATCATTTCGGTCATGCTGCGGGATTTTGCCGCTTCGATGCAGGAGAAAGCTTCGGCAGCAGAGGACGTGCCGCCATCGCCGCTCAGATACAAATCGACCAGAGCTTCATAGACTTGCAGGCGATTTTTTACGAAGGAAATTTTCAGTTCTTCGGCGTGCAGGCGGCTGCGCAGGGCTTCGAGAGACTTGCGGGCCTCTTGATAGGCAGCGTAAGCAGCGGGGCGGTCGCCGCGCGTTTGGGCGAGCTGGCCGCGGAGGAAATGAGTCTGGTAAGCGAGCACCGGGGCCTGAACACCGGAGATCTTCGAGATGGCTGCGTCCGTTTCCGTCTGTGCGACGGGGAGTTCGCCGACCTCTAAGGCAATGCGCGCGAGAAGGAGGTGAGCCAGGGCGGCTTTACCGGGCAGGGCAGTTTTGTCGAAGAAGGCGGCGGCCCCGGAGCAGAGGCGGCGGGCCTCGAAGTAGCGGCCTTCGTGGAAGAGAAGGAGGCCTTGATAGAGATCGAGAAGCCAGGGCCAGACGAGATTTTTCTCGGTGGCGAACATGGCGCGCGCTTTTGTGAACCGTTCAAGGGCGTGGACAGTCTTGCCCTGCTGCCCGTAGGCAATGGCTTCGTTGGCGAGAGTTTTTGCAGCTTCATAGCCCATGCCGAGCTTCTCGAAACGAAGAAAACCCTCGTGAGCCATTTCGCGGGCTTCTTCGCTGAGGTTGAGCTCGAGATAGATTTCGGAAAGATCGAGGTGGCAGAGAGCGAGGTGATAGGCGTCGCCGGTGACCTCGCAGGCGCGGCGCGTGGTGAAAAGCATTTCAATGGCGCGGCTGTATTCGCCGCGAAAATAGTAGAGGTAGGCGATGTTGTAGTCGGCCTGATCGCGCAGGAGAGGCATGTCGTAGCGGACGCAGAGTTCGCGCGATTTCTGGTAACAGTCGAGGGATTTGGCGAAATCGTTGAGGCTGATGAGGCACATGGCCATGTTATGGAGGGTGACGGCGGCGCGCTCCCAATCTTCGTAGTGGGAGAGTGTTTGGTAAGCGCGCTTGTAGTGGAGCATGGCTTCTTCGAAGCGATCCTGGCGATGGAAGATGTTGCCGACATTGTTGTCCAGGCTGGCGATGCGCCGGGTTTCGCCGATTTGCGTAAAAATTTCTCTGGCGCGTTCGGAGGATTTGAAGGCGCGGTCGTATTCGCCGAGCAGAATCAGGGGCTGGATGGAACTGCTGAGAGTGCGAGCGGCTTCTTTCAGGTTGCCGAGAGACTCGTACATTTCGATGGCTTTTTCGTGATGCTCGACGGCGGCGCGATTGTCTCCGCAGGCGTAGAGAGCGTTGGCTTTGGCGCGGATGCCGAGGGCGATGTCTACATTGCGGCGAAGCTTGTTGCCGATGAAGACCGCGGCTTCGGCGAGGCGCAGGGCTTCTTTTGTGTCTACGCGGATTTTTTCCAGGACCAGGTCCGCGAGCTGCTTTACGACTTCGCTGCGGAGCAACTCGCCGTGCTTGGCCAGAAATTTCAGGCGCTCCTGATCCGTATCGGCACGCGACAATTGGAGCAGGAGCTCTTCTGCAGGATTTGTCTTGACGGCAGTGGGCATCAGTCGAATCCCAATTCGCCGAGATGCTTTCGCAGGCGATCCATGCATTTCTGACGCGTGAAACCGATAGAGCCGACGGCAAGACCCAATTGCGCGGCGACTTCGGCGTAGGGGCGCGCGGGAGTTTCGAAGAAAAGAAGTTCCACCAGGCGGCGGCATTGCGGCGAGAGAGCGGCCATGGCTTCGCGCAGCATCTGCTCTTCTTGTGTTTGCTGCACGAGGGTTTCGGCTATGGCAGGGGTCTTTGGGTCTGGCAAGCTCGGATCCGCGTCACGGCTGACGAGGCGCTGCTGTTGGCGCTTCCAGCGGTGGCACTGATGGTGCGCAACCTGCATGAGCCATTTGGGAAGCGCGCGGGGTTCGCGCAATTCGGGGAGGCGGTTGAGAAGCTCGACGCAGGTGGCTTGAAAAACTTCGGCGGCCTCGTGAGGAGGCAGTCTGTATTTGACGGGGATCGAATAGATGAGTGCTTTGTACTTTTCGATGAGGAGAGACCAGGCTTCTTCTTTGCCGGAAAGGCATTCTTTCACCAGGCGCTCATCGGTCCAGGCGCCCGGCGCTTTTTTCTTTCTTTTGGCAAGCACCGGACTCATCGGCTGGCATTCTCCCTGGAGTTGCGGAAGTAGAGTTGCTCGACGTTCCAGAGGGCATAGGGTTCGAGAACGGCGGGACGAAAATTGGCGATGGAATTTTTTGCGCCGACTAAAATGTCGGGGCTCGCGAGGAAGATCATGGGCTGGTCTTCGGCGAGAATTTCCTGGACGCGATCGTAGAGCCTCTTGCGCTGGTCGAAGCCGGGTGTGGAGAGCTGCTGCTCCATGAGGCGATCGATCTCCGCTTCCCAAGGCGTGGCTGGATGCGATTGCGACGGATTCCAGAGATGCGTGGCGCCATTCGAGAGCCAGACGTTCAGATCGGAATTCGGGTCGGCATCGAAACTGGCGAGACCGAGGAGGCAGGAATCGTATTCCTTGGTTTGCGTGACGCGATCGAGAAGAGAACGGAATTCCAGAGGAACGACCTGCACGCGCAAGCCGAGCTGCTTGAGATCGTCTTGTAGGAGAGTAGCCATTTTAGTGCGGTCGGCATTGGAAGAACTGGTGAGGATGCTGAATTCGACGGGTTTGCCGTCCGGGTCCAGAAGAGCGGAGTCGCCATCCGGGACAGTGGACCAGGAAAAGCCGGCTTCCTTCAGAAGGGTGCGCGCACGATCCAGGGAACGCGGCGTATGCGGGATTGCGGCGTTGACCCAGCGGCGGTTTCCGGGCGTGACCGGGCCCCAGAGAGCGGCGCCGCGGCCTTGATAAACGAGGCGGACGATGGCGTCGCGATCGATGGCTGCGGAGACGGCCTGGCGAAATTTCACATCGCGAAACCATTTCTGTTTGCGCGCCAGATCGGCAGAGGATTTTTCGCCAAGGTCGTTCAAGTTGAAGAAGAGGAAGTTGTATTCTAGGCCAGGGCCAGCGTCTGCCATGGTGTAGCCCCGCTGCTGGCGCCCGAGGGCGGAGAAATTTTCCGCGCCGAGACGGGTGATGATATCCGTCTCGCCGGATTGGAAACGAAGAACCTGGGCATCGGCGCTGGGGACAAATAGAAAGACGAGCTCCTCGAGATAGGGGAGACGGTTTCCTTTTGCGTCGGTTTTCCAGTAGTACGGATTTCGCTCAAGCACCAGTTTTTGGCCGGGGATGTACTCTTTGAGGCGAAAGGGGCCGAGTCCGGCCCATTCCCCGGGTGGTGTGGAGGGCGCCCAGAGTTGGCCGAGCCTGCCTTCCTGATACGGTTTTTCGAGGAGATGCCGAGGCAAGATGGCGAAGCCGTCGAAGAGTCTCTCTTCGACGCCGTAGGGCTTTGCGAACTGAAAAACGAGCGTCTGCGCGTCCACTTTGCGAACGGCGATGGGCTTTCCGCCGACGATCAGCAGATCGCGTTGGGTGGCGTGTACATTCTCGTCGAGGTAGACGCGGAAGGTGAAGAGAACATCGTCGGCGTCGAGTGGATGGCCGTCCGAGAAGCGCAAGCCTTGCCGCAGAGTGAGGGTATATTGAAGGCCGTCGGCGGAAATCTTCCAGGATTTGACAAGAGCCGCCTCCGTGAGTTGTGTGGCGCGATTGATGTGAACGAGGTCGGCCTGCATCGCACCGATGACTTCGCGAGAGGAACTGTCGGCTGCGATCAGCGGATTCAGAGTTTTTGGTTCGCTACGGAGCGGAACGATCAGGCGTCCGCCGGAACGGCCGATTTCTCCTGGCAACGCGAGCAGTTCTTCCTTGGTATTCGATTGTTGCGGGTGAGGGAATGCCTTGACAGGCAGGGCATAGGTTGAGGCGCAAGCCAAGAGGAGGCTCAGGGTGAAGCAGCGGCGCCGGAGAGACGGGCGGTCTTTTCTCATGATAAGTTCCAGTTAGTCTTCTCTTCTATCTTGTACGGGCTCGCGCGCTCCTGCAATGCACTCGCAAGACTGAGGTATCCGAGAAAGAACGGCACTATTGCCAGGGCGGGTAAGTACATCCACCAATAGGAGACCAGGACGTTGTATTGCTGGAGGGTGGCGAGGAGATTTCCCCAACTGGACGTGGGTTCGGGAACGCCGAGGCCGAGGAAGGAGAGCGTCATTTCGGCGAGGACGAACTGGGGTACGAGGATGGCGGCTTGCGTAAGGACGACGCTGGCTGTCTCCGGCAAAATGTGGCGTTGCAACAAATAGAGGTTAGAGGCGCCAAAGCCGCGCGCGGCACGGACAAAATCGCGTTCTTTGGCGCTGAGCACAACTCCGCGGACCAGACGAGCGGGACGCGCCCACCCGACCATGCCGATGACGACCACGACGAGAAGGAAGGCTTCGAGTGGACTGACGGCGAGAGGCAAGAAGGCGCGAAGGGCAAAGAGAAGATACAGCCAAGGGAGCGCGAGGAAAAGTTCAGCGAGGCGCATCAGGAGTTCGTCACGCCAGCCGCCGAAATAGCCTGCGGCCACACCAATGAGCGCGCCGAGTAGCAGGGTGACTCCGGCGCCGAGGAGACCGGCGAGGAGAGAGACTTGACCGCCGTAGAGAATGCGCGAGAGCTGGTCGCGACCGTAGGCATCGCTGCCGAGGAGATAGATTCGGGAGCCCGCGGTGCCGAACAAATGCAAGCGAGCAGGTACAACGCCCAGCAGACGGTAGCGAGCGCCGCTTGCAAGAAATCGGAGCTGGATAGTTGTGGCGGTGTCTTCTTCGTATCGATCGAAGGAGCCTTCTCGCAAGCGAAGTGGATAGAAAAACGGGCGGAGGTGTAAGTGACCGTGCGCATCGATCAGGTGAATGCGCATCGGGGGAAAATAGGGGCGCTCGCGGTCTTGTTCGATGGGATCGTAAGGTGCGAAAAATCCAGCGGCGGCGACGATGCCGTGAAGCAGCAGCAGGACGACGAGCCATTTCGTGGGTTTAGGGGGCCGGGTCATTTTGCACTCGCTGCGGTGCGGATACGAGGATCGGCCCAATAGAGCAGAAAGTCCGCAAAGAGATTTCCGCCGACGAGGAAAATCATCGAGAGTAGAACGCCGCCGATGACCACGTAAAGATCGCGCGCCAGAATGGATTCGAGAAGAAGCGGGCCGAGGCCGGGCCAGCTCATGACGACCTCGACGAGCAGAGATCCGCTCAAGAGAGTGCCGATGCTAAATCCGAATAGAGAAAGGAGGGGGTTTGCGGCGGCGCGAAGCGCATAGCGGTAGAGAAGTTTCGGATAGGGGATGCCATGGCCGAGGGCCGCTCGCAGAAAGGGAGCATCGAGAACTTCGGCGACGGATGCCCGGACGTGGCGCACAAGCATTGGCAGAGTGGCAAGGACCAGCGCGACGACCGGGAGCGCCATATGCCTGGCGAGGTCGCCTAGTTTTTGGAGCGCGGATAATTCGTCAAAGCCGACAGACAGCAGGCCTCCGGTTGGAAACCAGCCGGTACGGACCGCCAGGATCAATAGGCCGAGAGCAAGGACCAGGTCGGGGATGACCAGAAGCGATGCTGTGGTCCAGGAGATGACGCGGTCGGGCAGGCGGCCGAATCTGGCGGCGCTCCAGACACCGAGCGGAAGAGCCAAGAGCCAGGCGAGTAGCGTGGCTGTCACGGTGAGGAAAAGAGTGTTTCGCGCGCGGATCCAGAGAAGCGGAGCGACGGGGCTGTTGTAAGCGAAGGAGAACCCCAGTTGGCCGTGGACGGCGGCGTTGAGCCAGCGGGCGTAGCGGACCGGGAGCGGCCGATCGAGTTGATATTGAGCGCGCAGGGCGGCGACTGTTTCCGGAGAGATCTGCGGATTCAGGCGCATCTCATCAAAATAGTTCCCGGGCGTCAGAGCCGAAAAGAGGAAAGTAAGCAGAGAGACGCCGAGGAGGAGAAAGACGGCATGGAGCGTTCTGCGGATGAGGTAACGCATCAGGCGTGCACCAATTCGGCAGGCGGTTCGCTGAAGCGCGGAGTGGCCGCGAGGAGGGCGCGAGTGGCTTCGTGGTTCGGCGAGTACAGAACGTTTTCTGCGGAACCGGATTCGACGACGCGGCCGCGATCCATAACGGCGATTTGATCGGCCAGGTGGGCGGCCATTCCAAAATCGTGGGTGATGAAGAGATAGGTCAAGCCGAGAGAAGCTTGCAGCTCGAGCAGGAGATTTGAGATTTGGGCTTGCACGGAGCAATCGAGGGCGGAGAGGGCTTCGTCCAGGATGATGAGTTTTGGTTCGAGCGCGAGGGCACGGGCGATGGCGAGGCGCTGCTTTTGTCCGCCGCTCAGTTCGCAGGCGCTTCGAGCGGCCATTTTGCGTGAGATAGCGACGCGGTCGAGAAGCCGCAGCGCTCTAACGGCGCGGTCAGGTTTGCTGTAGCGTCGCTGCACGAAAAAGGGTTCGCTGACAATTTCGAGGGCTGTCCATCGCGGATTGAGCGAGCTTGCGGGATCTTGAAACACGAGTTGTATTTGCGGGCGGAGAAGGCGGAGCTGATTTTCGTCGAGCGACGCGAGATCGATTCCTTCAAAGGAGATGCTTCCGGACGTCGGGTGTTCGAGGCAGGCGATGCAGAGTGCGAGCGTACTTTTGCCGGAGCCGGATTCGCCGACGAGGGCTGTCGTGGTCTTTGGCAGGACTGAGAGAGACACGCCATCGAGGGCGGCGAGTTTGTCTTTCGAACGTGCGGAGCGCCCTGCTCCATAATGCTTCACGAGATTTTCGACCTTCAAAAGTGGCTGCATGTCATCATTCCTGGACAAGGTTCAGCCGGCAAATTTGAAACAGGAAACTTCATGTAGCTCGCTCACCGCGGCCGCAGGGGGTTCGTCGCGTTTGCAAACTTCCATTCTTTCCGTGCACCTGGGCTCGAATTGGCAGCCGTTTCCATGCCAAGACAGGTCTGGGGCCTCTCCCTGAATAACGTGCAGCCTGGCTTTGCGTGTGCTCGGGGGTTCGGCAAGGTGCGAAGGCAAGCACCGTAACAACGCGGCGGTGTAGGGATGCTGAGGCGAATAAAGCACTTGCGCGCTGGGACCTATTTCAGCGATGCGCCCCGCGTAGAGAACAAGGATGCGATCTGCAAGGCCGGCGAGGAGAGCGGGATTGTGCGTAATAAGAATCATGGCGAGGCCGAGCTTCTGCCTGAGGGTGCGAAAGAGTTGCAGGATTTCCTGCTGTGTGGTGGGGTCGAGGGACGCGGTGGGTTCATCGGCCACGACGAGGGAAGGGGCGCAGGCGATCGCTTGCGCGATGAGCACGCGCTGGCGCTGGCCTCCGCTCAATTCGTGAGGATAGGAGCGGGAAATGCGTTCACTGTCTCCCGGAAATACCGAGGCGAGGAGGTGGCCGGTTTTTTGGCGTAGAGCGCGCCGATCCAGGTTTTCGTGGGCGGCCAGAACATCACTGACCTGCTGGCCTGCCGGGAGCGTTGGATGCAAGGAGCAGGAAGGTTCTTGAGAGATCAGGCCGATGCGTCCGCCGCGAATTTTTCGTAGCTCTTGTGGACTCGCACGAAGCAGGTTTCTTCCCTCGAAAAGGATGGAACCTTGCTGGATTTTCCCGCCAGCTGGAAGAAGCCGCAGGAGGGCGGCGGCAAGTGTGCTTTTGCCAGAGCCCGATTCGCCGAGTACGCCTAGGATCTCTCCGTAGCCGAGGTCAAAATCAACGCCTGAAAGCGCTGGGCAGACTTCGCCTGTGCGGGCAGAGTAGGAGACGCGGAGGTTCTCTACTTCAAGAAGAGACGTCATGGTTTGGACCATGGGCGAGTATTTCTCGACCATCCTTCATGGTCGGTTAAGAAGCTCGGGTCGACAAGACGGACGTATTTTCCGGCGCAGGAAGGTTATTGACAAGTAGGAACGGACTGGCCCTTGGTACAGGCGGGGAGCCTGGGGTGGAACCCTTTCCGAAGCGGGACTACTCCGCTGTGTAAGTGATTTCGAGCCGGTGAATGAGGAAGCAGGACAGGACAAGAATCGCGACCGTCAGACAGAGCAAGCCGAGGACGGCAAGAAAGGGAGAGACGGGCTCGGCCACGATCGTGAATATCGCCAGGGGACCCTCGATGGGAAGATTCACCGGGCAGAGATGCTTCAGATAGAAAGCGACGCTGAGTCGCTGTGCCCAGGCGGGGAAGATCGGAGTGATCGTTTCCCAGCCCATCAACATGGCGCCCGGGATGATGGGATTTTTGAAGAGCAGGCTGAGGGCGAGAAACACGGCGCCGTAGCCGATACAGGCGAGAGGCGTCGCCAGGAGATAGGAGGCCAGTTGGTGCAGACCCGGGCCGTCAAAAACGTACGAACTGCCCGCCGCGCCGAAGCGGCTATAGGTGAGAGAGAAGCAAGCAAGGACGGCGATTTCAAACAGGGCGATGGAAATGACCGCGCCGGCAAGAAATTTTCCAACCACCAGGACTTCTCTTCTGACCGGCACGAGAAATTGATAGTGAAGAGTGCGCTCTACCATTTCGCCGCGGAACAGCCACGTGAAGATCCCCATGCAGGCGAAAAAGATGCCCAGGCGGAAGTAATAGAGCTGGACAAATCCGGCGAGGACTTCCGTATCGTCCTCGATGCGGGACGAATCTAGGTGGTACCTGCTGAAGATGTTGTGAATGATGAAGAGCAGGACGGGGAGGAAAGCGAGCAGATAAACCCAGATTCTGCGGCGGGAGAAAAGGTTTCGGCGAACCTCGTTACGAACGAGCACGGAAATCTGGCTGGCGAAGAGCCGCCATGGTTGTTCTTTCAAAGAGCTTTGGGCGCGAGCTACCGAATCCTGGATGCTCATGTCGGAGTGCCATCCGATCCGATGAGATATTGGTAGATGGAATTCACGTCGTCGTCGGCAGGGGCGACGGCATCGACTTCGACTAAGCCCGCAGAGACAATTTTGTTGAGCAGCAGGGAGAACTGCTCGGCGTCGCGCGTGCGGACGAGGACGCTGCGGCCGTCATTCAGAATTTTGGCTTCGACGACGTGATCGAGTTCGAAAGCCGCGGAGGCCAGCTTTGCGGCATTGGAGCAGCGGACCAGGATTTGCATGGGGTGATCGCGGACTTCGCGGCGAACTTCCTTGATCTGGCCTTCGGCGACGACGTAGCCGCTGCTCATGAGCACGACGCGATCGGAGATACGATCGACTTCTTCCAAAATATGGCTGGAGATGATTACGTGCATGCCTTGCTTGGCGATAGCTTCGAAGAGCGCGATCGATTCGGAGCGGGCCATGGGATCGAGGCCGTTGAGGGGTTCATCGAGAACGAGGACCGAAGGATGATGAGCAATGGCTTGCGCGAGGCGGATACGTTGGCGCATGCCTTTGCTGTAGCCGGCGACTCTGCGACGGGCAACTTGCGCCATTCCCGCGCGCTCGAGGGCTTCGTTCGTAAGCTTGGCGGCTTGACCGTGGCCAAAACCGTGAAGCCGCAATGGCCAGTAAATAAAATCGTAGCCATTGGTGCCAGGAGGGAAGGAGTCAAACTGCGTGCAGTAGCCGACTTGGCGGAAGAACTCGATGGGTTGTTGGGGCGTAAGGCCGAGGACGTAAATCGCGCCCCGGGATGGCTTGATCAGGCCGGTGAGCAAGTTCATCAAGGTGGTCTTGCCCGAACCGTTGGGGCCGACGAGGCTGGTGATTCCCGGCTCGAGCGAGAAATTTACTTTGTTTACGCCGAGAACTTCCCCGTAAAACTTGGAGACATTATCAAAAACGATTTGACGGGCGTCTGTCGTCATCCGCGCACCGTCTCTCGCGCGCGCAAGCGCGCATTGAGAATGAAGAGCGAAACCACACAGACAAAAATCAGGGAGCCCCAGGCGGCAGGAATTGGAATCTCGTTCCATCCCCGCCTGGCAAGCCGTCCGGATTCCTCACGAAATCCATGCGACACGATGAGCTGGAACACGTAAGAGAAATTAAGCAGGCGGCCCCAGATGGTTCCCATGATGGCGTTGAACATCTCCCCGATGCCTGCGGGAATGAAAAATGTAATGAAGATTATGCCGGTGGCGACTATTCGCAGTTTGATCCACGCTGACACTGCCAGCGAAATGAGGGACAGCATCAGGATCCAAATCGCGGAGCACATCACGATGGGGACGACCATCCACAGGTGCGGCCAGATCCATCCGTCCTTGGCCAGCCCGGCCTCGAGGCCGAATAAGAGCAAGCAGGGTATCCAGGTGATGGCGGAGAGCAGCAAGCCGAGAACGGAGAGCTTTCCGAGAACATAGTCGGCACGGCTGAACGGTCGGCTGAGAAAAAGCGGAAGGGCGCCGTTGGTCAGATCTCCCGAGATGAGGACCGGGCCAACCCAGCAGTTCAAGAGAAAAGCTGCCTGCGTTTGCGCCATGAGCATGAAGATGAAATATTCGCTTTCCACTTTGAAAAGATCATTGCCCCGCAGCTGCATGAATAATTGAACGGTTTTGCTGTTGGCGACGAAGATGTAGCCCGCAAAAAACAGGCAGGGAATAAAGCAGAGAATCAGAAGAATAACAAAGAAGCGGGATTTGAAAAGGTCGGCGAAAGCATAGCGCGTCAGAACAAAAAAGCGCGACCACTCGCGTGTAAGCGCGCCGGTGTAGGCGTTGTACCGGCGTTTATAGACGGCCATCGGGCGCTCCCGTCTGTTCCATGGCGCTGAGAAAGATGTCTTCGAGGGAATCGCGGCGGTGATTCATGCGGCGAATCTGCACACCGCGATCCGCGGCGACCTTAAAGACTTCGCGGATTTCAACACTATCCGGCATGACCACCTTGATGCGTCCGCCGCTGAAAATCGCGCACTCGCAACCGAGGCTTTCGAGCGCGGAGGTGAAGGTCGCCTCGGCGCCGAGGGTTTCCAGTTCGAGGAATTTTCGATTGGCCTGGCGCTCTTCGACGAGATTGCAGATGGAGGCGATTTTCCCGTTACGGAGTATGAGCACTTCGTCGCAGGTCTCCTCCACGTCGCGCAGCAAATGCGAAGAGAGCAGCAGACAAATGTCGCTGGCTTCGCGGATTTCGCGAATGAGTTCTATCAACCGCTTGCGGGCCGGCGGATCCATGCCGTTGGTCGGTTCGTCCAAGATAAGGACTTTGGGGCCATGGGCAATGGCCTGGGCGAGCTTCGCGAGTTGTTTCATGCCGAGGGAGTACGTTCCCACCGGTCGATAACGCGCTTCGCCTAATCCGACGTAGACGAAAGCTTCGTGCGCGCGCTCCATTGCAAATTCGGAGGGAAGGCCGGAAATCTCCGCCATGTAGCGAACGAAGCGGACTCCGGACATTTTCGAAATGAACGCGTCGTTCTCGGGCATGTAGCCGACCAATGAGCGGAGAGCTTTGCTGTTGGAGTGAGAATCCAGGCCGAGAACGCGCACGCTCCCCTTGGACGGGACATGGAAACCAAGCAACGTATTTATGAGTGTAGACTTGCCGGCGCCGTTCGGCCCGAGGAGTCCGATGGCACGGCTCTTCAAAACGCCGGTGAGACCGTGAAGAATTGTACGGCCGCCGAGTTTGACTTCGAGGCCATCGAGCTCAATGGTTGGGGTCATCATCTACAGATCATTACGGATTATCCTAACGTGAAGTTCCATGATCCGCTACACCCAGCAAGTGAAGCAGGATCGGAAGGCTCGAATTTAAGTCGAGAAGCTTGCCGCTGCTGGCCACTTCAATGCGGTCGCTTTCCCCGTAAGCGCACATCACGCTCGGTTTGGAGTCGGTGGCCAGTTGCTGAAGCATCGCCAATTGCCCGGAATCAAGCTGGGAGGCGAGGGGTTTCAGAATCGGGCTGAGATTTTGGTAGAGCATGCCCGAAAAATTTGTTTGATTGTCGCTCGGCAGGAGAGCCTGAAAGGAAGCAGAGCGAGCCAGCGATGTCCCGTTTGCATGAGTCTCCAGCGCGGCCAGGAGCAGCGCGCGAGAGGGTGCCACGATCATGTATCCATCCGCGAAGGTGTAGTCGTACTCGGACGTAAGGGAGGTAAGTCCTGGAGATTGCGATTCGAGGACGTAGAAGGTGCGGCCGCCAACCTGGGCTTGATTGAGCACTAAGCCGGGCTGATTCTCTTTTTGCGCTTCCCGGTTAACAAGCTGCACCATTTTTTCGATGGCAAGTTGAACGGTCCCCGATTCGTTGACCTCGATGATGGCTTTCCACGAAGGTGTGGGAAGGACCGGGCCATCGAGAGCCAGAGTCATTTCCCCGCCGAGAGCAGTCGCAAGGTCATTGCGAATGTCTAGGCCGAGTTCTGCATTTGCATGAGCCAGACTTTGGCTGAAATTAGGGTCTGCGGCACTGAAGGTGCTGAAAACGTCATCAAGCATCAGCGCGGGCTGTTTCGCGACGAAAGAGACCGCCGCGCCAGCGTTGGCCGACACATAGTCGAGCGAACCCACTGGAGCTGGAGGGGCCAGCCAGGATGCTATGCCGCGACGCTGGCCATTAAATTCCAGAGTGAGGCGGTTGTCTGTTTGACTGGAGCTCTGGCCGCGCGTGGCGATCAAATACTTTATGTCGCTGAAGCCGCTATTCTGAAGCACTTTCGAATCGTGTTGCTGTTGCTGGCCAGAGTTCAGAATCTGACCGATATTTGCGGCGACCAAAGTCTCCGTGCCCTGGCTGTAAACGTTCAGAATTCTTTGGCCAAAGTCGGTGGCAGCAAATTGTGTTGTTCCGGCATCGAGCTGCGCGCTCATCTCCTGGACAGAAGTTGCGTCGCCGCCGACGACGAGCATGTTCTGCCTGACAAGCATGATCATTCCTCGCTCACCAGTTGTAAGGGACGAGAGTGACTGCGAGTCCACGACGCGCAGATTGGATTTTCCCTGTGTGCTGGCCAAGGTAGCCGCCAGATGATTTTGCAAGTAATCCTCGAGGCCGGCCTCTTTCACCTCGGCAAGCAGGACCGGTCCCTGGTCGCGGGCGGCGGGGCCGGATCTGAACGTAATCACGATTTCGTCGCCCAGATACTGGCTAATGGCCTGAATCTGTCCAATCAACTCTTCGGGAGTTGGATGCTGATTCGAATGGCCGCTCTTGTTCCACCAGTCTTGCAGAACTTTGCTTTGCGACAGCTGCTGCTGGAAGATCTGATTTGCTTGATGCAGGGCATCTCCAAGATTGGGAATGCCGATATAGAGGATGGTATCCGGCGCAAGCATGGGAAGGATTTTGCTTTCATAGCGTGGGCCGGGCGTCGGAATGGCTTCGAGTTTTTCGCGAAGAGCGGAAAACTCCGCAAGCAAAGCCAGTTCGTGACGGAGGTCGCTGCTCCAGCTAATCTCCTGGCTGACGGGAACGGTCCCAACGCTCTGCGTTGTCGCGACCTGATCGCCCGAGTGCAGGATGGATTCCACGCCAGAGTGCTTAACGCGGACTTCTCCCTCTATCACCGAGACACGCGAGCCTTTAGTGCCGGAGTTCACGGAAAAGACCGTACCGGTGACCGCTACCGTGCAATCGGGAGCGCTAACATACAAGTGCCCATGCAGACGATGCGCGGCTTGGACAATGATGCTGCCCTGGTCGAGGTGGATGGTGGTGTTGCGGCGGTCCGCGCTGACGGCCAATTCCGCACGCTGATTCATCTCCACTTTGGAGCCGTCAAAGAGCCGCACCGTGGCACGGGAATTGGCGGCGGTGCGGATGAATTCACCCTGGGAGACGCTGTCACCCGCTTTGAGTGCTTGCTCACCAACCGGGCCAACGCGAAACGCTTGACCAGCGATGGAGTCGATCTGCGCACGATTGCCCGGAGGGCCCAGGATGTACCAGTTGTGCCCGGCCCAAACCAATGCGACCAACACGGCCAAAGTGGCTGCCGCGAAGGAAAGTCTGGCAAAACTCCACTGAAAACCGCGCGAAGCAGGCTCCATCCGCCAGTCGGCGCCGGTGTTTCCATCAGCTGCACGGCCGTGGGCATAGGAACGGCAGGAAACGCATTCCCGCAGATGGTCTTCAACAATGAGGGCGCGAGCCGGCGACAGCTCTTGCTGATGAAAAGCGGGCAACATGGCGCGGATATCGGCGCAACCACGGATAGGCTGTAATGCGGTGGCCGCGTGTTCCTCGCCCAGGCCTGCTTGCAGCTTCTGCCAAACGTGTTCGGCGGACAGAGAGAGAGTCTTGGCATTGGGCTCCTCCGCGCGGAGTTCGGAGATCGCTTGATCCAGGCGATCATCTTGCTTTGACCGAAAAAATCTCATGATGCACCTTTTCTAAAGCCACGAAGGCTCTTCTTGAGACGAGCGCGAGTGCGATGGAGAGTGACCGCGACAACCGCCTGCGAGGTGTTCATCATCGCGGCGATTTCGGGATTGTCCAGGCCTTCGATATAACGGAGCGTAAACATTTCGGCAGTGCGGGGGCTTAACTTGGCGAGTTCTTGGCGAAGCCAATTCTTGATTTCCATCGAGGAATGCGCGCGTTCCGGCGAAAGACTGGAATTGCAGTGCTGTTCGTCGGCTGCTTCCACCGGCACGACTTCCCGATGGCCTCTCGACCGAATAAGGTCCAAGGCGGCGTTCACAGCTGACCTGTGCAGGTAGCCCTGCAGATTGGAGATGCGGTTGTGATCGACAGCCCCGCGAGCCAATCGGAGGAAGACGGATTGTGCGACGTCCTCGGCGTCCGCCATGCTTCCGGTTACCCGATAAGCGGCTTTGAGGACACAAGCCTGGTGTGCGCGAAAGACTTCCTCAAGCTCTGCCGCTGCTTGCGTAACCATAATGTTTTCTATCGCGGCCGCCAAGCTGCCCTCCTCGGCTCTTCTACAACTAAGACGCGATAGCTAGAAACTTCTTAACACATATTTTGCAGTGGCAGGCAATTTGCTTGACGGGGGAACCGGGGTCCACAACCCTCGATTAGCCGGCGTTTTTCACGTCGAGGCGAGCCGGTGCGGAACTTCCATGGCTTGCCCGGAATGTGATGTACAAGCCTGTAACCGTGCGGCTGGTTTTCAAAACGCGCTTTGGAGAAAGATTCGGAAACGCCTCGAGCGCGAGTGATGGCGAAGCTTTCGCAGGGCCTTGGCTTCGATTTGGCGGATGCGCTCCCGGGTAACGGCGAACGACTGGCCTACTTGTTCCAGCGTCAGCTCGTTGCCGTCTTCCAGGCCGAAGCGCATCTTGATGATTCTTTCTTCGCGCGGCGTGAGGGTCTTCAGCACGGAGGCCAAATGTTCCTTCAGATTGAGATGAATGGCGGCATCCGATGGCGACACGACGCCCTTGTCTTCGACAAAGTCGCCAAGGTGGGACTCTTCGTCTTCTCCGATGGGCGTCTCGAAGGACACCGGCTGCTGCGCAATCTTTTTTGTCTTGCAGACCGCGTCGATGGAAAGATCCATGCGTCTCGCAATTTCCTCGGACGTAGGTTCGCGGCCCAGCTCCTGGACCAATTGGCGGCTGGTGCGGGCCTGCTTGTTGATTGTCTCGATCATGTGCACCGGCACGCGGATGGTGCGCGCCTGGTCGGCGATGGCTCGAGTGATGCCCTGGCGAATCCACCAGGTTGCATAGGTGCTGAACTTGTATCCGCGGCGCCACTCGAACTTGTCGGCTCCCTTCATGAGGCCAATATTGCCTTCCTGGATCAGATCGAGGAATTGCAGACCGCGGTTGGTATATTTTTTGGCGATGGAGACGACAAGGCGAAGGTTGGCCTCGGTTAGTTCCGTTTTTGCCTGCTCGGTCTCCGCCTCGCCGAGCCGGATGGCGGTGAGCGCGCGCTTCAGCGAGTCCAAACCAACCTCGCTCGATTCCTCTATTTCCTTTCGTTCGGCCCGGCGCGCGCGTAGTTCCTCGCGTGCTCCATTTGCGCCTTCGCCGCGCGAGGCGTTCACGCGCCGTTCGAAACGGGCAATCTCGCGTTCGAGAGAATGCAGCCGCTCGACAGTGAGCCGCAAAACTCCAATCAGACGCCTCTTCTCGCCCTCGTTGAAGTCGATGGAGCGCACCAAAAGCGAGACTTCGATGCGCGCCCGGGCCAGACGGCGCCGCGCTCGTAGATGCGCTTGCTTGTCGGATCGAGCCGTGTTCTCGAGCTTGAGCCCCAGTTTCCTCGCCGCGAGGTGAAGCTTTTCGATCTGGTTAATGGTGCGCAGCGTTTCGCGCAATTTTTCTTCGGCCTTCTCTTCGGGCAGTTCCTCCTCTTGGAGGTGGACAATTTTCTTGATGGAGACAGCGCCCTTACGAAGCTCCGCTCCCACGGCGATCAATTCCTTGGCCACGAGCGGAGAGCGCGAGACGGTTTTCAATACGCGCAGCTTGCCGCGCTCCATGCGCTTGGCGAGGGTAATCTCTGTTTCGCGCGTTAGTAGCGGCACCACGCCCATCTCACGCAAGTAGGTGCTAACCGGATCGGTGCTCTTCTGCGCGGAGTGCACGGGCCGCTCAATCTCGGTTTCTTCCTCATGGATAGGGTCATTCCTGAGGCCAAGATCAATGCGTTGTGTGACTTCGAGCGCGGTGTGCGCCGCTTTCGCAGCGGAAATATTTTCGAAAATCTCGGTGCCGTCGCGCTCGAGGGTGGAAAAGAGACTATCGATCTCTTCCGTGGTGTGCTCTTCGGCGGAAAGGACCTCGTTGACTTCTTCATGCAGCACATAGCCACGGCTCTTGCCGAGGTTGATTAGGTTTCCCGCCAGATCATGTTTTTCTTGAGTGAGTAGCGCCAAGCGTTTTCTCCCTGAGCGATATCTTGCGAGACTGCCGGTCCCGCCCACACACCACACCCTGGCCAAAGAAAAAGACCATGAGCTTTTCGTGGCAAACAGAAGGCAGGGACTCGAACTGCAATTCTGGCGGTAGATTCGCCGCGGCCACCGCCATGCAAAACATATTCATCCCGACGCGCTCGGGTGACGGTACCTTTGTTCTGGATAATGATCGCCCCTAGTATACGCTATTCGGCCTCCGTACGGGTTCCCTCCGCAATCGCTTCCTTTGTGCCCTACTTTCTGGCTGTACGGAGTTTCTTTGCCTTGGCCGCGACCTGTCATTAGGTACAGGTGGCCTCGGCCAATGCGCCCATGAAATTAAATGTCTCTTAACTTTTTAGCCGCAAATCCATGGAACTTCCCGCGGAGGGATTACACAACTATTACAGAAGACCGCGGCCCCTCATGCTACGTTTGCATTCATGAGCATCCTAGGCCACGACAAAACATTTTCTCAACCCGTTAATTGGACCACATCCTTCTTCATGTTTGCATTTCATGTCGGCGCAGTCGCCGCGTTGTTCTTTTTTAGCTGGAAGGTGCTGGCGCTGGCGGCCGCACTTTGGTGGGTCTCCGGAAGTCTCGGCATTGGCATGGGCTACCACCGTCTGCTTACCCATCGCGGTTACAAAACACCAAAGTGGATGGAGCATTTTCTGACGGTCTGCGGGACGCTGGCCCTGGAAGGCGGACCAATCGCCTGGGTAGCTACGCATCGAGTCCACCACCAGAACACCGATAAGGAAGGCGACCCACACTCGCCGCAGGATGGCGGTCTCTGGGCGCACATGGGCTGGATTCTGACGGGCCAGGCCATGCACAGCAACGCCAAGGAGCTTCTCCCTTTTGTCCCCGATCTGCGAAAGGACAAGTTTCATCTTTGGATTACCAAGTGGCACTGGGTCCCGCTTACACTTCTCGGTATTGCACTCTTTCTGATGGGTGGCTGGCCCTTTCTTTTGTGGGGAGTTTTCCTGCGGACGGTCGTCGGCCTGCACGCCACCTGGCTCGTGAACTCCGCGACGCACATGTGGGGTTCGCGGCGATTCCTGACCGACGATACTTCCAAGAACAGTTTCTGGGTGGCCATCCTTACCTTCGGCGAGGGCTGGCACAACAATCATCACGCCGTGCCGCAGTCGGCGCGTCACGGTCTCGCGTGGTATGAGTTCGATATGAACTGGTACGGGATTTGTGCATTGCGGGCACTCGGACTTGCGTGGGACATCAAGGGTCACAAGCCGGTGCAACCTAGCAAGACCGCCGAGCGGCACACCGTCATTCCTCAAGACGCTACGCAAGTAGCCGCTCCGGTGCTGGTATCCGGCGGCGACTGAGCAACGCCTGCTTTAGTGCTGCGCCGCATCGGGGATCGGCAAATCTTTTGCATATCATCGCGCCCCTTCTAAGCTGGCGCTGACTCCGCTCTGGCGTAAACTAAGACGGTATGCGCATAACGCGCCGCACCAAAGCTATCGCGTTTTTTATAGCGCTCGGGGCTTGTCTTGTTGCCCTGACGATCGTCCTCAATGTCAGCTGGATCATTTTTCACTGGCGCCAGGTGGTGCCGCTCGTCCTCGGCATCATTTTCTTCGGTGTGCTGATCGCCGGCCTGGTCGTCAACACCATCTTTCTCGTCCGCGAGATCCGCCGAAATGAGCAGCAGGACAGTTTCCTGAATGCCGTCACGCACGAGCTAAAAACCCCGATCGCCTCGATTCGTCTTTACCTGGAAACGCTGGCAAGCCGGAATTTGGATGAAGCGAAGCGGCGCGAGTTTTATCGCATCATGCTGGATGACACCGACCGCTTGCTTGGAACTGTCGAACAGGTGTTGAAAGCGGGCGAGGTACGACACGCCAGCGAGCGAAAGAACTGGCAGGAAGTACAATTCTCCGTCATCGTGCGCGAGGTCCTCGCGCTTGCGCGACTCCGCCAAAATCTTGCGCCAGAAGTTTTGTACCTGGGATCAGCGCCGCCTGCTGAAATCGTGGTGCTGGGCAATCCTGAAGAGCTTCGCACCGCGGTATTCAATCTGCTCGACAATGCCATCAAGTATTCAGGAGAAAAAAAGAACATCGTCGTGGACCTGCTCACGCCCAATATCGACACAGTCTTGCTGCGCGTACACGATCGCGGTATCGGCATCCCGCGAAACGAAATGAAGCGCATCTTCAAACGCTTTTACCGCGCATCGAATTCCAAGACAGATAAAGTGAAGGGAACGGGCCTCGGCCTGTTCATCGTGCGCTCGATCGCCCGCCGCTACGGCGGGGACGCTTTTGCCGAGAGTGCCGGGGAAGGGCAGGGGAGCACATTCACCATTCGTCTTCCCAGGGTCTATCACGCGTGAGCCGCATTCTCATTGTTGAGGATGAAGCGCATCTGGCGGAAGGTCTTCGCTTCAATCTCGAAGCAGAGGGCCATGCCGTGCAGATCAGTGACAACGGCGAGGATGCATTGAAGCGACTGCTAAAGAATCGCGAAAGCTTCGATGCTTTGGTGCTGGATGTCATGCTTCCAGGCAAGGATGGATTCCTAGTCGCAAGCGAGCTGCGCAAGGCCGAAAACTACACCCCTTTGCTCATGCTGACGGCTCGCGGCCGCCCGGAGGATGTTCTAAAAGGATTTGAATCCGGCGCAGATGACTACCTACCGAAGCCATTCAATCTCTCCATTCTGATCGCTCGCGTCGAGAGCCTCCTGCGGCGCAAGAACTGGCTGGCCGCGGGCAGTTCCGCGTCTCGACAGCCCGCGTCAATGGAGGACTTACCAGCCGACAATTCGCCTTCGCCTGAAAGTTTTCGATTCGACGACAAAGTCGTGGATTTTCAGAATCTGCAACTCCGTGTGGACGACCAAGTCATTCCCCTAACTATGATGGAATCCGACCTCTTCCGCTGCCTGATCAGCAACAGCGGACGCCCCGTCTCTCGCAAACAACTCTTGCAGGAAGTTTGGAATCTGCATGAAGACACTGACACGCGAGCCATCGATAATTTCATTGTGCGCCTCCGCCGCTACATCGAAGACGAACCTGGCAAACCCCGCTACCTCCTCACCGTTCGCGGCATCGGCTACCGATTCGTGCCAAGCCCCACCCCTAAGCGTCCAAAAAAGTAGACAAAGCCTTCGCGGGCACTTCCTCTGCGATGGGCGGCAGGCGCCAGAATGGCGGCGTGATTTGCACTTCGCTTTCGCATTTCCCCTGACAATAGAAACTCCGGCGAGGCGACTCTCTGCCGGGGTCTGCGCGAACCACTGTGCAGATAATCCCGTCGCTGGTCTCCTTCCCGGTTGCCTGGTCGTTCCGCCGGCGGTTTCTACAGCATTCACCCGAGACGCAAAGTAACGGAATTCTGCCAACCTTAAGAAGTATCAAGAGACATAAAACACAAGACTTGGGAGCAAGCCTTGAGCGCCACGTACGTCAAGCCAGCGAGCGGCATGGGCTCCCTTGTACAGCAAAAGGGAGTTTCCTTCCGAGTGTGGGCTCCCAACGCGCAATTTGTTTCTGTTATCGGAACATTTAACAACTGGGAAAAACAGGCCAATCCAATGGCCAACGAAGGCAACGGTTATTGGTACCAGGATGTCGCCAACGCGAAAGTAGGCGACGAGTACCGCTACTTCCTCAAGAATAACGAATTTGAAGTAACGCGAATCGATCCTTACGCCCGACAAGTCACCAATTCAGTAGGGAATACCGTGGTCTACGATCGAGCCTTCGATTGGCAGGGAGACCGTTTTCAGCTTGCCCCGGTCAACGAGATGGTTATTTATGAGCTGCACGTCGGCACGTTCGGCGAGGGCAAAGGCAATAGAGTCAGAACATTTCAGGCGGCCATCGAGAAGCTCGACTATCTTCAGCGGCTCGGCGTGAATGCCATTGAAGTCATGCCCGTCTCCGAATTCGCGGGGGAGCGCAGTTGGGGGTATAACCCAGCGCATCTATTTGCCGTAGAGTCGAATTACGGAGGGCCACAGGCGCTCAAGGAGCTTGTGAAGGCGGCACACAAGCGCGGGATAGGCGTACTTATGGATGTCGTGTACAACCACTTTGGCCCGAGCGATCTTGATCTATGGCAATTCGATGGATGGCAGGAAAATGGAAAAGGCGGCATCTATTTTTATAACGATTGGCGTGCGGCGACCCCCTGGGGCGAGACGCGCCCGGACTATGGCCGAAAGGAAGTAAGACAATTCATTCGCGACAGCGCCATTATGTGGCTGGAAGACTTTCACATGGATGGATTACGAATGGATTCGACTGTATACATGCGTTCCGTGCGAGGGGATGACGATCCAGGCTGCGATCTTCCCGATGGCTGGAGTTTGGCGCAGTGGATCAATGGTGAAATTCGAAAAAAGTACCCAGAAAAAATCACCATTGCGGAGGATCTGCGCGACAACGCGTGGCTGACGAAATCGATCGGAGAGGGCGGCGCAGGTTACCACGCGCAATGGTGTGCGCAATTCGTTCATCCGGTGCGATCCGTGGCCATAGCGGTCGCGGATAAATCTCGGTCCATGAACGCGCTGGCTCAGGCCATCGTTCAGCGATTCAACGACGACCCCTTCCAAAGGGTTATTTACAGCGAATCGCACGACGAGGTGGCGAACGGGAGGGCTCGCATCCCCCAGGAGATCGACGCGAAGAACTCCGAGAGTTGGTTTGCCCAGAAGCGTTCGACGCTGGCGGCGGCTATCGTTTTTACGTCTCCCGGCATACCAATGATCTTTCAGGGCCAGGAATTCCTGTCCGGAGGCTGGTTTCAGGACAGCCAACCGCTCGATTGGGATCAGCAAGAAGAATATCGCGGTATCGTGAGGCTTTACCGCGATCTGATTCAACTTCGCCTCAACAAACAAAACGCGACGCGGGGTTTGACTGGTTCCAATATCAACCTGGTCTTCTTGGACGAGGCAAAGAATCTTTGCGCTTACCATCGCTGGTACGAAGGTGGTCCCGGAGATGACGTCTTCGTAGCCGTGAATTTTGCCAACAGCTGGGCTGAAAACACGACGGTGGCCTTCCCCCACGAGGGTCTTTGGAGGCTACGGCTGAATTCGGACTGGTCCGGATACAGCCCGGATTTTGGCTCGGAAGCACAGGATGCGATAGCCAAAAAACAAAAGGGTGGATTCCTGGCAATTTTGAAGATCCCTCCCTACACAGCTCTGATTTATTCGCAGGACGCAGGAAAGGCGGAGGTTGGAAAGTGACAGCTGCTCGACGGCGGACTATGTACGCAATTGAGCGAGAGAAATGCCATAAAGAATAGGAAAGAGAAAACGATGAGCGAAACTACTCCCAAAATGCCGACACAGGCGAATATCGCCGAGCGCGCATACCAAATTTACGAACGGCGTAACCGGGAACACGGTTACGACATTTCCGACTGGGTGCTGGCGGAGCAGGAGCTGCACCAGGAGTTCCTCGAAGCATTGAAGTCCATGAAAGTGCTTGGACCCAGGCCGGAAGAAAAGCGAAAAACCCAGTCGGCCTGACTCGATCGGTCAACGAATTGGATTGCTGACGGGTTTAGCCGGGAGGTTCGGCTCCGGCGGATCGGCCTTCTTGACTTCAATCGTTATATTCGCATCCAGAACGTACGCGGCCGCCGTGGAGGGGTCCACTTTCTCTGGCCATTTGGCGCAATAGAAAATGGGGTAGGCGCCCTCCGACCTGGCGGCATTGGAGGAGATGTCAGCACTTAGATGGATTATGAATTTCGTGGGATCAATGCCGACCTGAATTTGCCGCGCGGGGATTCCACGCACAGGGCAGTTGCAATGAAACCAGGGGCCAGATTCGCGTACTTCCAATTCCGTGCCCACGAGCTTCGCTTCCGCTTCGACCCAGTGCCCCAGATCTCTTCCGTGCGTCTCACTGTTGTTTTGATAAATACGATAGGCGTAATCCCTGACAATGGATTCCATTTTCCGGCCGAGTAGTCCAGCGGAGTCTCCCCGGAGGAGCTGAATGGGCTCGGGCTTTGCCGGCGCCGCGATTGGCTTGGTATCGGGATGCGCGGGTTTTGAATCCACGATTTCTCCATCGGCAAGGACTGGTCGATCCCCGGCTCGGCCAATTCTGGTCTCGACTGAGGAAGATAGGATGCGAGAAGGGGAATTTCTATCGGGTCTATCTTGTAGGCAGCCAAACGCATCAGTGAGCAATTCCGGGGTAAGCCCTGATTCTCCCGGGGTGCCTGCTCCGGGACCGGATTCACCCGATCCAGTCTCGAACAGCAGCCGCTTCACCTGAGAACGTTCGGAAGGCAACCAGAACCACGACGGCGGTTAAAGCACTATTACTGATATCACGTGGATCTGGCCCTTTTCAGGATCCACGCTCGCGTTTACCTGGATGTGCTGGTCCACGTGATTTTTCAGCGTTTCTGGATTGATTACTTCCCATGTCTTTCCGCCCTGGTCGGCTACAAAAGTGATTTTGGCGTTGTCCGCTCTTACGGTGCCCTTGATATCCATTAGCTCGGGCTTTGTATCACCCTGCGTGGTCTGTTGAGATCTTCCCTGGGTGAGGAATGGAACCCCAAAGGCCGCGACACAAAGCGCCAATAGCGCAACAGGCAGCTTCTTCATTTTTGCGCCCTCCCTGTCCAACTACAGGTTGAGTCTGATGGATTTCTGAATTCTTTTGGTATCCGGTAGTCGCTGTATACAGATTATTGTGTTGAATATCCGCGCCCGCCACTCCAGTGAAGTTTGTTCGGCTCTACTGGATTTATAGGATACCGGAGCCAACCTTCTGGGCTGATGCTGTTGATGCACGGAGGTGGCACGCATGGACAAAAATCAGGCGGTCGAGGGCCCTGCTGGCCGCTATCCGTTGAATCAAGGTGCGGCAACTGATTTCGAAAAGGCCATTCACGGGAGGAAAAGGAATTTGCAGCAGAACATGCTCCCTTTGAGAAGAAGCCATTCGCGGGTGGAGGCCTTGGTGAATGTGTACATATTTTGGCGCTCTGACGGGCGTGAGGACGTAGCGACTGTCAAGAATCTTAGCTTCAGCGGACTCTTCATCGAAACAGAAAAATCCAAGGATCCGGGAGACGCGGCCGAGCTCCATTTTCTCGTTCAAGAAGGCCAGATCCGAGCCGAAGCCGTGGTACGACGTGCAAATCCTGGCCAGGGGTTGGGGCTGAGACTCATGGCGGTGGACAACAACGATCGTCCACGCTTGTCGGAATTGATGAACAGGCTGCGGCGCGAGCCAGGAAATGCGGAAGTTCCAATTTCATTGTGGAACATCGAATAGCTGTAAACGTCGAGAACGGACTCTAGGCGAATGCATAGGAAATCTCGTGATTTGCGTTTGTTCAACTCTCGTGAAGAAGAGAATGGTTGTAGTAGGGCCCTTACTTGTCCAACTTTTTTTAGTCTGGGGAGGATTGCTTGACACTGGCAACGGAAAGTTTTGCACACGTCCTTCTATTTGCTTGTCCACAATGCGGAAATCCTCTAGCTTCTGCGTGCGCGAGTTTGGAAAAGAATTTGGAGGTCGCTGATGCGCACTGGTTTAATCCTCACTGCCACTGCGGCTGGACTGGACCGGTGATCGGCGTGCAAGCCTTGAAGCACTGGATTGCCTCCTGGAAGGTTCCGGTCAACGTCGGACCTGACGCAGCGGGTTCATGCAATAGCCAGGCCCTCATCGAGTAGAGAAGGGCCGCCCTCAGCAGGAAATAGAGAGTATGGTGCCCACCGCTCCGCGTTCCTGGCCAGCTGGAAAGATCGTACTCTTGCCAACCTGATCTAACGGATTTTCCGGAACGTGCTGTGCAATTCCTCGCGGGCGCCGCGGATTAGGCTCAGTTCGATGTCGGTGGGGCACCATGGGCTCCGTATCACATCAAACGCTCCGCGGCGTGTTGCGTCCATGTACAGTTCCCATTCTCCATTTCTGGTCAGCACAACAATCGGCGGCATCCCGCCCGGTTCCTTCAAAGCCAGGAGGTCCGCATAGCCGCCATCCGGCAGCCGCTCGTCGCAGAAGACGAGATGCGGACGTCGGAGGGAAAGAACTTGCTCGGCTTGATTTAACGTGGAGCAAGGAATCACTTGGACGGAGAGTGCTTCCAGGGTTTTGACTACCGATCGGCGGCTCTCAAGATCCGCCGAGACTACCAGAACTGTGAGCGCGTCTTCGATTCTGGTGTCATAAGGCGTGGATCCCTCGCGATTATGACCTGCGTACGTTTCCATAGATGGGTTCATGTCAATCTTGACCTCGTACCGCTAATTTCTGACCGCGAAATCCATAATCTTGGGAACTACACTGATAGAGGATTGATATTTCTCGGTCAATACAGGATTTCACCTACGCTCGGCAACTTCCCCCCGGGGACTGCCATAGGCTCGGGGTTGGGATCTCTGCCTTACCTGCTGAAACAGGTGTAAGATACGCATTTTCATGGGCTTGAGGGATCTTTGGAGCCTGGAATCGACCCGCATTCCGTTCCATAGGAGGATTCCGGGAAACCAGTCAACAAGCAACGGTCTCGGACCGCTCGAGAGAAGCCGGGCACTACAGGAAAGACTGTAGAGCATACCTCCGGTTCCTGTGCTAATTACACTTGATTCCAAAATTTTGAGGAATGTTGCTCCCTAGCCGCGGGTGTAGGCTGGATTGGATTCTGGAGCGTGAAGGATAAGGTATTCGAAGCAGTGCGAAAAGCGAGAAAAGCTTCTTCCGGTGGGCGGAACCATATTGCTGGCAATTTGGAGATGAGCATGAAAAGAGTTGACCGAAACTCACCGGATGTAAGCGCAGTGACGCATCTCCGCGCCGAAGCCGGGAGCAATGGCGCAGGCAATGCCGCGGCCGAGATATCCGGGAACGAATTGAATATGGTTCTTTCCAGCTTACTGACCATGCGCGAAGGAGACTTCTCGGTGCGGCTTCCCGGGACTTGGACGGGGCTGCCCGGGAAGATTGCGGATACCTTTAATGAAATCGTGGGGTCAAACCAGCAAATAGCACAGGAGCTAAAGCGCATCGGTCAGGTGGTCGGCAAGGAGGGGAAAACCAGGGAGCGAACCCAATTTCATCAGCCAAAAGGTGCCTGGGGAGAGATGGAGGTATCCATCAATACGCTTGTGGATGACTTGCTCCAGCCGACCACCGAAGTCACGCGGGCGATCGCAGCCGTGGCACAAGGCAACCTGACGCAAACGGTTAGGCTGGACGTGGACGGGCGCCCACTTGAAGGAGAATTTCTACGTTCGGCCACTATCGTCAACACCATGATCCAGCAGCTCGGTGTTTTTACGGCCGAAGTCACTCGCGTCGCCCGCGAGGTTGGTACCGACGGAAAACTCGGCGGCCAGGCTCAGGTGCCCGGAGTGGCAGGTACGTGGAAAGACTTGACGGACTCCGTGAATTCGATGGCCAGCAACTTGACCGGGCAGGTTCGCAACATCGCCGAGGTGGCTACGGCCGTCGCCAGCGGCGATCTCTCCCGCAAAATCACGGTGGATGTGCGCGGCGAAATTCTACAACTCAAAGAAGCTATTAACACGATGGTGGACCAGTTGCGGTCTTTCGCCTCCGAAGTGACGCGTGTTGCCCGCGAGGTTGGTACGGACGGCAAGCTCGGAGGCCAGGCGGTTGTGCCAGGTGTCGCAGGAACCTGGAAAGACCTCACCGACTCGGTCAACGCAATGGCCGGCAACCTTACGGCGCAAGTACGCAATATTGCCGAAGTTACGACGGCGGTGGCGCGAGGGGATCTATCGCGCAAGATCACCGTGGACGTAAAGGGCGAGATTCTTGAATTGAAAGACACCATCAACACGATGGTGGACCAACTGAACGCGTTCGCTGGTGAAGTGACCCGCGTGGCGCGCGAAGTGGGTACCGAAGGCAAGCTGGGAGGACAAGCGCAGGTTCCGGGAGTGGGCGGCACATGGAAGGACCTCACCGACAACGTGAACTTCATGGCCAGCAACTTGACGGGACAGGTGCGTAACATTGCCGAGGTGGCAACGGCAATCGCCAGCGGCAACCTTTCGCGCAAGATCACTGTGGACGTTCGCGGAGAAATCCTGCAGCTCAAAGAAACGCTCAACACCATGGTGGACCAGCTCAACCGGTTCGCGGGCGAAGTAACTCGCGTGGCGCGCGAAGTAGGTAGCGAAGGTCGGCTCGGTGGACAAGCCAACGTCCCTGGAGTCGCTGGTACTTGGAAAGACCTCACGGACTCGGTCAATTCGATGGCCGGAAACCTGACAGGCCAGGTGCGTAACATCGCGGAAGTGACGACGGCAGTCGCGCGCGGCGATCTGTCGCGCAAAATCGCGGTAGACGTGAAAGGCGAAATTCTCGAATTGAAGAACACCATCAATACAATGGTGGACCAGCTGAATGCGTTTGCTGCCGAAGTCACGCGCGTGGCTCGCGAAGTTGGAACGGAAGGGAAGTTGGGAGGGCAGGCCCAGGTCCCTGGCGTAGGAGGTACGTGGAAAGACCTCACCGACAACGTGAACTTCATGGCCAGCAACCTGACCGGCCAAGTGCGCAACATTGCCGAGGTTGCAACGGCGGTGGCAAGAGGCGATTTGTCGCGCAAGATCACCGTGGATGTCAGGGGCGAGATTCTCGAATTGAAGGATACGCTCAACACAATGGTGGATCAGCTGCGCTCCTTTGCGTCTGAAGTGACTCGCGTCGCTCGTGAAGTGGGTACCGACGGAAAGCTCGGAGGCCAAGCGCAGGTTCCCGGTGTTGCGGGCACATGGAAAGACCTCACCGACTCCGTCAACTCCATGGCCAGCAACTTAACGGGTCAGGTGCGAAATATCGCCGAAGTCGCAACGGCAATCGCCAGCGGCGACCTCTCCAAGAAAATTACAGTCAACGTGAGCGGCGAGATCCTGCTGCTCAAAGAGACCATCAATACGATGGTGGACCAGCTCAACGCTTTCGCGGGCGAAGTAACGCGCGTCGCGCGCGAGGTGGGCAGCGAAGGGCGCCTCGGTGGACAGGCCAACGTTCCTGGCGTTGCCGGCACTTGGAAGGACTTAACAGACTCTGTCAACTCGATGGCTGGAAATCTTACGGGCCAAGTGCGCAACATCGCGGAAGTCACGACAGCGGTGGCGCGAGGCGATTTGTCGCGCAAGATCACCGTGGATGTGAAGGGCGAAATTCTCGAATTAAAAGACACCATCAACACGATGGTGGACCAACTGAACGCTTTCGCCGGCGAAGTTACGCGCGTTGCTCGTGAAGTTGGGACGGACGGAAAACTCGGCGGTCAAGCCCAAGTCTCTGGCGTGGCGGGCACTTGGAAAGATCTAACCGACAACGTCAACGTCATGGCTGCCAATCTTACCGAACAGGTGAGAGGTATCGTCAAGGTTGTGACGGCCGTGGCCAACGGGGAGCTGACGAAAAAACTCACCGTGAACGCCAAGGGCGAGGTTGCGGCACTAGCCGAAACCATCAACAACATGACCGATACGCTGGCCACTTTTGCCGATCAGGTGACGACGGTTGCCCGCGAAGTGGGCGTCGAGGGGCGTCTCGGCGGTCAAGCCAACGTTCCGGGAGCCGCGGGCACTTGGAAAGATCTTACGGGCAACGTAAACCTGCTTGCAGACAACCTCACCAACCAGGTTCGCGCCATCGCGGAAGTGACAACCGCGGTAACCAAAGGCGATCTCACACGTTCCATTCAGGTGGAGGCAAGCGGAGAAGTAGCCGAACTCAAAGATTACATCAATACTATGATCGACAACCTGCGGCTGACGACAGACCGCAACAAGGAACAAGATTGGCTGAAAACCAATCTCGCACGGTTCACGGGCATGTTACAGGGCCAGCGCGATCTCTCCACCGTGGGGCGCATGCTGTTGTCTGAGCTCGCGCCTCTCGTCAACGCCCAGCAAGGCGTGATCTATCAAATGGAGACAGACGAATCGGCTGAAATGATGCTTCTGTCGGCTTATGCCGATGAGGCACCGAACGGACATGCGCGTCAGTTGCGAGTGGGCGAGGGCCTCATAGGGCAGTGCGCGGCGGAGAAACGCCGTATGCTCATTACCGAAGTTCCCCCCCATGCGGTCCCCATTCGCTCCGGATTATTCAAGGCCGTGCCACTGAACGTGATCGTACTTCCCGTTCTTTTCGAAGATCGCGTGAAAGCAGTCATTGAGTTGGCCTCGTTGAGCACCTTTACCGCCTCCCATCTCGCTTTTCTAGAACAGTTGACTGCCAGCATCGGCATTGTGCTCAACAGCATCGAGGCCACGATGCAGACCGAAGGGCTCCTAAAACAATCTCAGCAATTGGCTACCGAGCTTCAAACACAGCAGAAAGAGTTGCAGCAGACCAACGAACAGCTTGCTCAAAAAGCCCAGCAACTCGCTGAACAAAACGTGGAAGTGGAGCGTAAGAACCAGGAAATTGACCAGGCCCGCCGCGCCGTCGAAGAAAAGGCAAAAGAACTGGCTCTCACCTCCAAGTACAAGTCAGAATTCCTCGCCAACATGTCCCATGAGCTGCGCACTCCGCTCAACAGTATTCTCGTCCTGGGCCAGCAGCTGACTGATAATCCTGACGGTAACCTGACCGTCAAGCAGGTCGAGTTTGCCCGCACCATTCACGGAGCCGGGACGGACCTGCTGAATCTCATCACCGACATCCTCGATCTCTCCAAGATTGAGTCAGGAACAGTCTCCGTTCAGGCTGAAGAAGTCTTCTTTGCAAGCTTGCTGGACATGATGGCTCGTCCCTTCCGTCATGAGGCGGAGAATCGTCGCTTTACATTCGAGTTGACGACGGACCCGCGGTTGAGCCGCAGTCTGGTCACAGATGCGAAACGGTTGCAGCAGGTGCTCAAGAATCTGCTCTCCAACGCGTTTAAATTCACCGAACAAGGCAGTGTGCGTTTGTCCGTGTTTCTGGCCGAGCGCGGTTGGAGCGAGGACCATGCCGTTCTTCGAGCAGCACCAGCCGTCATTGCTTTCCAGGTAGAAGACACTGGCATCGGCATTCCAGCGGAAAAGCAGCGCATCATCTTCGAAGCCTTTCAGCAAGCTGACGCAGGCACCAGCCGCAAATACGGCGGCACAGGGCTCGGACTGGCCATCAGTCGCGAGCTGGCCAGTCTGCTCGGCGGCGAAATCCAACTACGCAGCGAGGTCGGAACGGGCAGCACGTTCACGCTCTACCTTCCGCAAACCTATGTGGGTCCGTCGACGGGTGTCAATCTCCTGGAAATGAGAGCGGCCCCCGTGAAAGCGCCGCAATTGATTCCTGCGGCCGCAGCCGAACACCGCATCGAGCCCATCGAGGATGACCGCGCGAACCTGAGTGAGACGGACACCATTTTGCTGGTTGTTGAGGATGACCCCCACTATGCCCGCCTGCTGCGCGACATGGCGCGGGATAGGGGATTCAAAGTTCTCGTTGCTACGCGAGGTGCCGAGGCCCTGGCCTTGGCGCGGGAGTTCCATCCCATGGCCGTTTCCCTGGATGTTTTTCTGCCGGACATGTTGGGCTGGACCGTACTCAATCATCTGAAACAAGATCCGGCGATGCGCCACATCCCGGTCCAAATCCTGACCTTGGATGAAGACCGGCAACACGGGCTCTCGCGTGGCGCATTTGCATTTGTTCAGAAACCCACTACGCCCGAGGAACTCAAAACAGCATTCTCAAGAATCAAGGACTACGCAGCGCCACACCTCAAGCGTCTGCTGGTTGTGGAAGACAACCTTGGCGAACAACTGAGTATTCGAGAGCTGCTGGGGCATAACGATATTCAGGTTACTATCGCCGCGACGGGCGAAGAGGCGCTTGCCGCCATGACCGAGCAGCCATTCGATTGCATGGTGCTCGACCTCCGTCTTCCCGATATGTCCGGCTTTGATGTCTTGGAGCGCCTGCGCGATACGCCATCCCTAGCCGACTTGCCAGTTGTCGTGTTCACGGGGAAGGATTTGTCGCCGCAAGAGGATGCTCGTCTGCACACTTTGGCGCGCAGCGTCGTTGTAAAAGGCGTGGAGTCGCCGGAGCGGCTCCTGGACGAGACGGCGCTCTTCTTGCATCGCGTCGTTGCCGATCTCCCTCCGGAAAAGCAGCAAATGCTGGATCGCTTGCACCGGTCGGATGACGCACTGGTAGGAAAGAAGGTTCTTGTTGTGGATGACGACGTCCGGAACATCTTTGCTCTAAGCAGCGTGCTCGAACGTCGCGGAATGACCGTTCTGACGGCGGGCACTGGCCGCGAGGCGATTGAAACTCTGAGTTCGACTTCTGATGTGGCGATCGTGCTTATGGACATCATGATGCCGGAGATGGACGGGTATGAAACCATGCATGTCATCCGGCAAAATCCGGCATTCCGGCGCCTTCCGATAATCGCCCTAACGGCGAAAGCAATGAAAGGGGATCGGGAGAAATGTCTTGAGGCCGGCGCATCCGAGTATCTGGCGAAGCCGGTGAACACGGAACAGTTGCTGTCCGGACTACGGATGTGGCTCCATCGGTAAGATTTGTTTCCTGGATCGATTGTGATAATTGCTGATGAGCGCGCGGAAGAGTAAGCTCATCGCCTGCGAGGGCTAGTCAATGGGCGTGCACGAAAAAGTAAATATACTCATGGTGGACGATCAGGTTGGCAAGCTGCTCAGCTATGAAGTCATTCTTGCCGACTTAGGTGAGAACCTGATCAAAGCCCAGTCGGGGAAGGAGGCTCTCGACCATCTGCTGAAGTCAGATATCGCGGTGATCCTTCTGGACGTCAGCATGCCTGAACTTGACGGTTTTGAACTGGCGGAAATGATCCGCCAGCATCCGCGTTTCAACAGAACACCAATCATTTTCATTTCCGCAGTCCTTCTAACGGACTTGGACCGGCTCAGAGGATACGAACGGGGGGCGGTGGACTACATTTCCGTCCCCGTCATCCCGGAATTGTTGCGAGCGAAGGTCAGCGTTTTCGTCGATCTGCATCGCAAGACGCGGCAACTGGAAATTCTCAACCTCGAGTTGCGGCGCCTCTCGAGCAGCCTCATCGCAGCGCAAGACCAGGAGCGGCGACGGATCGCCCGAGATCTGCACGACGGCTTGGGCCAAGAGCTCAGCGGCGCAAAGATGATGGTGGATTGCATCCAGATGCAAAATCAATCCATCGAGTGGAAAGAGCAGGCTGCAGCGGAAGCAAGCGCTTTGATCAATCAGGCCATCCAACAAGTTCGCAGTATCTCGCATCTCCTGCATCCTCCCATGCTCGACGAAATCGGCCTTCAGTCCTCCCTTCGATGGTTTTTGGACGGACTGACCAAGCGAAGCGGCCTCGAGACATCCCTGGAAATACAGCCGGAGGATTTTCCGCGCTTCGGATCAGAATTGGAAACCACCATATTCCGAGTCGTTCAAGAGGCGCTTACCAATGTATTCCGCCATGCCGAGGCGAGAAGAGCCTGTCTTCATCTGACGCTAAGAGAAGGCCAAATAGTCATTAGGGTGTACGACGATGGCAAGGGCATTCCGGATTCCGTTGCGGATTTTGAAGCGGACAAACTTGGTGTTGGCATTGCCGGAATGAGGCAGCGCGTCCAAGAATTGGGTGGGGAATTGCGACTTCGAAAAGGCAATCCCGGGACGCTGCTAGAGGCGCTCATTCCCGTCAAGTCCGCGCCACCCAACTCCGCGGGACAGTTCAGCACATCGCAGGGCTTCAGACGCTGATATCAGGCGCCTCGTGCGCCCCTGGTAACTGAGTAACCGCACTATCGATGCTCCTAATCAGATCCCACACTTGGGCCTTTGAAACGACCTGACAAATCCCGGCCTTGCGAGCGGGGCCTTCAAGCCCTTCCACATCGAGAATAGTAAACAGGACCAGAGGTACGTTGGGGTCCCGGGACGACATAAGCTTGGCTACTTCAATCCCATTCATGTCCGGCAAGGCCAAGTCAATGACCGCCAAGTCTGGCTTTAGATCCTCGAACTTTTTGATACCAGCGAGGCCATTCTCGGCTTCTCCGCAGACGGTCCATTGGCGCGTGCCTATGATGGCTCGCAATAGGCGCCGCGTTGCTTCTGAATCGTCCACAATGAGGATTCGCAAGCCCAATCGTTGACACCCCGACAATCTTTATAGGACAGAAGCCTAGTCCGAAAACATCGGGTTTTTACTGTAGCCAACCCTAGATGAAAAACGCATTCTATTGAATGCCGCGATTGGACCGTCGGGCGAACACCGTCTCGATTTGTGCTATCAGCTTCCAAGCCTCGCTCTTTCGCACGACCGCGCAGATTCCGGCCTTGGCTGCAACTCGCTCAAGACCCTCCAGATCCCATACAGTAAAAAGGATAAGTGGCACCGTAGGGTTAGCCGTAGACATTCGTGATGCTGTTTCGATTCCACTAATGTCAGGCATCCCAAAATCCAGCAGCACCAGGTCCGGATTTAGTTCCTGGAACTTTTCAAGTCCCGACTTGCCGTTCTCCGCTTCGCCGCATATCTCCCAGCCGGAATGCGAACCCACAATGGCGGCGATAATTCGCCTCATGCTTACGGAGTCATCTACGATCAAAATTCGCAGGTCCATGGCGATACGACCTCGCCATTTCCTTATACGCTTGCCTTCCGCACTCGGGGAATACCCGTTTTACCTCAGACATCGGGGGACGAACAGGCAGACATAAAATGGTGCCTTCGGACCAGAACAAAACCTCATGTTTGGTCTTCTACCGGCACGGACCCGTGGATCCTGTATTCCGAAGAACCGATGCCTCTATCCAGTTCCACTTCACAAGGTTCGTTCGACCCGTAGGGTAATTCACGGATTGCAACGACATACTCTGAGGGTCACAGTCGGAGAGCGTTTACTGGGAGGAGAAATGGCAAAATATGGCAAAGCAGCAGCCGAGAGCGTCAAGAGGGCGGTGCGTCGTGAGAAGCGCGGCGCGCTCCGTTCCGGTAAGAATGGAAAAGGCGGCGTAGTGACTAGCCGCAAGCAAGCTATAGCGATCGGTCTCTCTGAAGCCCGAAAAAAGGGCGCCAAGGTACCGAAGAAGAAGTCCAGTTGAAATGGAGTCCCGGCGGCTCGAGTGCTACAAACGGATGCTTGCGGCAAGCGAGCCCCGCATGGGGACCATGGTTATGTTGGCATGCCCATCGAATCGCTGCGAATCAGCCCGACGCTAGGTCGCGCCATCGTCTGGTATCTGAAGGCAGGTTTAGGGAGCGGATTGAATGCTTTGAATGTGGATGGTTTTTGTCGCGCCGTCATAGGTGCCTATGATCGTGACTTTTTGGCCTGCATAATCACTTGGCTTTTCCTGATCATCCAGCTGATACGTGGTTTTGTTAGCCTGAGCATATAGGACGAACTGCCCCCCGCTCTTGACACATCCCAACGTGCAATCCTTGGAATTCTTGAACCCTTCCTTCTTTATCATCGCGTCGTGGGAGCGCTGTGCGGCGCACATGTTGTCCATGAGTTCGCCCGTGAAGGACATGGGGGTATTGTTCTGCTGTTGGAGAGGCCTTGCGGCAAATCCACACACGGAAATTGCGGTGAAGAGAAGAATTAGCGTGGAGCTAATTGCGAGCCGCCTCATTTTTCCTCCAGTGCTACCAAGGGCGAGAATCGGTCGAGATCGGGAACAGCGGAAGTATGGCCCACGTCCAACGCTGGCTCCAAGGTTCATCTAGCGATGATTATGCTTAAAGTACTCTACTTGCCGTAGCCTTTTCTCGGCCTCTTTCCTTGTTTTGTAAGGCCCGCCGAGGTTTTTGCCTTTCTCCGAAAGAACCTTATAACCGTTCGACGCTTTCTTGATCATCTCGTGTTCCCCTCAATTTCGGTTTAAGCACTCCGTTGAACTCCAGATGTTCCCAAGACTGTGGCCCCTGGTCCCGGCTCTTGCCATCCAGTGTTTACCTGAATTTTTGCCTGTCCAAAAATCTAGCAGAAGGCCGTTTCCTTGTTCAGCGACTCAGCTGCGGTTTTACTGAGCTTCGCGGCAATCAGTGGTCCGCCGAGGCGCGTGGGCTCTAACGAACGGCGATCCCCGGCATTACGGCTCACAAACTAGGTGAATTCAGGTATGGCGCGAGAACAATAGAGGAGTGAAACTTCCGAAACGATGGATGAGTTATAGCGTGCGCGGAGGGAACGCAAAAGAAACGCCGAAGGGAGAGGAAGCGATGCAAACCAAGAAAAAAGAGAGCCAGTCCAAAAGACTTAAGAACTTTGAGAATCTGCTGCGGTCCAGACTAGAAGAATTGAGAAATCACGTAGACCAATTGAGGCGGGAAATGGTGGTCGAAGATGAAGTCGACGATGAGGCTACGCAAGCCTTTCGAAGCCACAATCGTGAGTTCGTAATGACCACAATGGAGCGCGAGATCCGCAACATATCCGAAATCGAGCAGGCATTGGAGCGGATCACCAAAAAGGAATACGGAGTCTGCGTTGCGTGTGAAAAGGCGATTCCCGATAACCGGCTTCAGGCCATACCCTGGACGCGCCTTTGTGTGGATTGCGCCGGCGGAGGGATTAAAAGGAACCATGACCGAACGCTTGGGCAACCTGTTTTTGGATCCTCATTGGGGTAGTTGACCTTCACTTTGCAGAGCTCGCATCAACCTATTTCAATTCGCCGCGTTAACAGGCCGGTATGATCTGTGCAGCAGATATTCCTGATTGGATTCTATAAGCGAAAATTCGTTCGTTCGAGGGGCACGCCACGCTGGAGATTGCACGTGTATAAAGTCTACGGGCGGGAGATCAGCCGTTTGGCTGATCTCCCGCCCGTAAAACACATTCTCGGCCAGATTAACCCTTTGGAGGCCGGGCTGAGGGGGCCGGGTGTGGTGCCGCTTGCTGCCTTTGCTGCAACTGCTGTTGTTGTTGGGTGTGTCTTTGCGCCAGTTGCTGTGTCTGCTGCTGGTGCTTTTGCTCGACCTGCTGTTTTTTTGCGTCATCGACCTTCTGTTTTTCCAGCTTCTGGTGATCCTGGTCTTGCTTCTGCTGGAGTTTCTGCCGTTCCTGGTCCTGCTTCGTTTGAAGCTTTTGTTGTTGCTGTTGGTACTTCTTGTCCAGATTCGGATTCCCCGTACTTGGGGTAGCGGGCCGCTCGGTCCGTGGAAGGTCGCTCGGATGGATTGCAGGGTTAACGCGAGGAGCGTTGCTTTCCGGACGCGCCGCCGGTTCATGCACCGTACCAGCCTCCCTGGCAGCCACTGCTCCGCCACCTTTAAGTTCGCCAGGTTTATCCGTGGCAGCGATAGGCGGCTTGCCGTGGTTCGCGGAAGCGCGCAGTTCCGGGTTGCTACGCGCAGCTTGTATATGTTCTGTTTGCGCGGCTACGGCCGGGATATGCCGCTCATGTGCGGCAGCTTCTTCTTGCGCAGTGGCGCGCGCGTTGATGCCGCCGCTTCCGCCATTGAAGCTAACGCGGGCAACGTTTGTTTCGTTCACTCGCGTGTTATACACATTGTGAATGACGTCGACGTTTACGTTGAGCACCGCGCGGTTATAGAAGAAGTGTCCGTTATCCCAGCGCCCGCCTTCGAAACCGTGGCCAAAGTAACCGAAGCCATAGTTGATCCCGCCGTAGAAACCCACCTGCGGACCCCAGTAACCATCATAGAAAATGTACCCGCCGTCTCCCCAACCCCAATAGCCGGGGGTCCAGAGAAAACCTACTTCCGGAGCCAGCACCCAAGTTCCTGGCACCCAGAAATAACCGTCATCGCCGTAAGCCCAGTATCCGGGGGTCCAGAGGTAGCCGTCGCCGGGACATATTGGTTGTTCGTAAACCGGCAGCTCGGGCGGAGCGATGGTTATCGCTACACCGACACGGACTTGCGCGAACGATGCCGTGGACATGATCAGCATTCCCAGGGTGAACAGCAGCGATCGAATCGAAAGAATGATACGCATTGTGTTTCCTTCTGCCCCGTCATCCTTCGCTTGCCCGGTGTGGCTCTGCTGCAGCGGGCTGCGTGGCACGGTGCCATTTCTGGACGCCAACAAATGGACGTCCTGCTACATGACTCGAATGCTAGAGTTCCGCCAAGGTGCTTCCCATCCGGTCATGGGTGTAGAAGGAGAGGAGAAATGCCTTATGGAACAAGGTGGCGGCTGCGCGTACTCCGCCTGCATCAGCTAGGAAGAGCGAGGGGGAAAATCCATGATTGGCGTGCGCTGGGTTTTCGTCGCTTCGTCGCACGGTCACTCAATCACTATATAGCGTGATATAGCGTGCCACGACGGTGCATCTTTCGACGCAGATTCTTGCGGGAGCAGTTCCGCGTCATGCCGACAGAAACGAATTGCACGGCGAAGGAATACATGTTTTACCCGATGGATCCGAGGAAGCTGGGCGACTAGTATTAGGAGGTAATCTTGGGAGTGTTCACACCATCATGCGGCAGGTACCGGGAACTTTAGAGAGTTCGGAAGAGTTCGCGGATGGCCGTGACGAATGCGGGGGCCTGTCCAAAATTGATCCACGAGCGAATGCCGCTGTCCTCTCCATAGATCGGGCCAAGGGCCCTTCAAGGAAATCCATGGAGTCTCATCTCGCGGCCGCTTTGCGTTCGGAAGATTCCGAGCTCCATCAGATCTTGTCCGCGCTGGAGGAGATTTCGAACGGGCTAAAATCCGGTGCTCTGAATGAGCGGAGCCTGGACAACGCGCTGCAACGCGCAGCATCGTGCGCCATGAGGCAGTCACTGCTGGATCGGGAAATTCGGTGTCTGGCTGTTACGGATGACCTTACGGGGATTTACAATCGGCGCGGTTTTCTTGCATCCGCCACACACCACCTAAAGCTGGCTCATCGCAACTCACAAGACGCATTGCTCCTCTATTGTGACGTGGACAATCTGAAGGGAATCAACGATACCTTCGGTCACGAGGCAGGAGATCTAGCCTTGACCCGCGCCGCCGAGGCTCTGACGGCGACATTTCGTGATTCGGACATTCTGGCCCGGCTGGGTGGCGACGAGTTTGCAGTGCTAGCCTCGGACGCCTCCATCGCCAGCAGGCAGGTGATCGTGCCACGCATCGAGCAGAGTCTCGAGAAGGCAAACATTAGGGAGTCACGCTTCAAACTCTCGTTCAGCATCGGCATGGCGCGGTTCGATCCGCGGGCTGCTTCGACACTCGGGGAGCTTATGGCCCACGCAGATTGGGATATGTACCTGCATAAAAGGCAGCATCGAAGGGCAGACTCTGCGTCCTCCGCTTAGCCGGAAGCGTCAAAGGGCCCTGGTCAGGTCATTCCCGGCAAGTTGACGAGCGGGAGCCAGAAGGGTGGCGTGGGCTTCTGTTCTGGCGGTAGGCTATCGATCGGAGTGGCCGGGCCGGCGTTCACAGTCACTAGACACGCCGGAAGGCCCAGGCGCCCGCACAAAATACAAGGATTCAGAGAATTGACAAGGACCCACGGGCGACGAGCTGTGCCTCCCAGAATAGGGATGCCTACTCGGGATAGCTATGTTACCTTCGATCAGAAAACGGGAAGCAAACGCGTTCTGAAGCGCGATGATGTGGCTGCAGTTCCCGGATCGGGCAACTCGGGGGGCTCAGCGCCCGCAATCCAGAAGGTGGGAGGGCCGAAATGACGACAAGCGCTTTGAGTCCTGACCCCAGGGATTTAGCGCCCCGGCGGCAGCTTGCCAATCCGCCTCAGGGGGACCATGTTGCGTACTTCTATGAGAAGAGCGATGCGCTGCTTGATGCGTTATCTAACTTCATCGGGGCTGCCCTCGGTGCTGGCAATGCGGCGGTTGTCATTGCCACCAAGGAGCATCGCGAGGGTCTACAGCACCGGCTAACAGCCTGCGGTATCGATATTCACCGGGCCGTTAATCAGGGTAGGTATGTTGAGCTCGACGCTACGAAGATTCTGTCGGAAATCATGGTGGAAGGGATGCCCGACGGCACGCGCTTCCTCGAGGTAGTCGGCGGGACCATCGCGCGAAGCAGTACCCTTCTCAAAGGGGCGCGTCCTGAAATCGTGGCCTTCGGGGAGATGGTTTCGTTGTTGTGGACAGAGGGCAAGGTCGAGGCGGCGATTCGGCTTGAACAGCTCTGGAATGAACTGGCAAAGAAGTACTCGTTTTCCCTCCGATGCGCTTATCCAGTGGCTAATTTCAATGGCGAAAAGCACACGCAACCGCTCATGAGGGTATGCGCAGAACATTCCGCCGTCGTGCTTGGCGAAACCGACAGATCCTTCGCAAGTGGCGAAGCCAAGATTGCACTTCGCAAGAGTGAAGAGCGCTTCCGGATATTGGTAGATGCCGTTCAGGACTATGCCATTTTCATGCTTGATGAGCAGGGGCACATCAGCAGCTGGAATACTGGAGCAGAACGCCTCAAAGGATACAAAGTCTCCGAGATCATAGGCAGGCATTTCTCGGTGTTTTATCCCGAAGAGGACATCCGGGCAGCTAAACCGCAACGAGAATTGGAGATTGCCGAGAAGGAAGGTCGGTTGGAAGATGAGGGCTGGCGTCTACGGAAAGATGGCTCGCGATTCTGGGCCAATGTGATCATCACAGCCCTAAGGGATGATACCGGTAAGTTAATCGGATTCGGAAAAGTTACGCGTGATTACACCGAGAAAATAAGGGCAAACGAGGCGTTACGAAACGAGATTAGCGAGAGGACGGAAGCTCAGAGGAAGTTGCATGATTCGGAAAGGTCGCTCCGTCAACTCTCTCTCCGTCTTTTGCAAACGCAGGACGAGGAACGCCGGCGCATCGGGAGAGATCTTCACGACAGTGTAGGTCAATATCTTGTTGGATTGAAAATGAAAGTGGATTCGCTCAAGTCCTCGGCCGCACGAAGCCAACGAGAGAATACCAGTGAGCTGGCCGACTGCTCGCAGCTGATCGAAGAGGCCATCACGGAAGTTCGCACCATATCTTACCTTTTATATCCTCCCATGCTGGAAGAGTTGGGCCTGAAATCGGCAATTCCCTGGTATTTGGATGGTTTTACAAAGCGAAGCGGAATCAAGACCGCTCTTGAAGTTTCCCCGGATTTTGATCGCATTCCTGGTGACCAAGAGTTGGCGCTATTTCGAGTCCTTCAGGAGAGCTTAACAAACGTACACCGTCACTCGGGCAGCCCAACAGCGCTAGTGCGCTTGCTGACCAAGAACCGTTCCGCCATCCTCCAGGTGATTGACGAAGGAAAGGGAATCCAGGCGAGAAATGGGGAAAACCGGGTGCAGGACTGGATGGGCGCCTTTGGTGTTGGACTGCGCGGCATGAATGAACGCATGCGGCAACTGGGGGGCGACCTCGAGATCTCCTCCGCTCAGGAAGGAACAACCGTCACTGCTACGCTTCCTTTGCCAGACGCAGAGTCCGGCGATTAGCTCAGCACTCTTTGCTAGCTGCCTATGGCACGGTCAAGCCGATTTCGACGACAAATCGGTGTTTTCCGCAGTTCTAGTACCTGCGAACCGGGCAGAAAATACATACCAAGCCCAACAAAATTCGCGCTTCGATACGCCCAAAAGAGCTATCCCTCCCTCCCATCGTCTATAAGTCTCTGATTTTAGAATATTTACATGGAGTGCGAGAATGGCGCATCGCTTGCCCCCATACAAGGCAGCCGCAATTCAATCCTTCTTTGGGGGAATCTATGGGAGCCGAATTCGACATCTTCAAAAGACTGCCCGATGGTCACCCACTGTGGGTGAAGGCTGTGGAAGGACTGGAAGAAGCCCGAGCGCAATTGGCTCGACTGGCGGCGAGTTCGCGGGACGAATATTTCATTTATAGCGTTAAGAACGCATGCATTGTTCAAGCAAGGGAGGCTTCCGGCGGATGATCCTTGGAGCCGATCTTCTTTTAATACGCACCTCTCTAAGATTGAGCAGTACCCTAAACGATCCTACTCGTCTGCGCAACTTTCTAGCCTCCTCTGTCTGATGGGCGAATTCTGGAAGCGAAGAGCATGCAGCCTCCAAGCTAGCAGCTAGGCAGACTGCAACCCAAAACATTCGCTTGTTTTTCGCCACGAAGTTTTCTCAGTTTGCGATCGATTGGTTTGTCTCGCGCTTTGGTCAGAAGATCTGGGAAGAATTGCGGGCTCCCGGCTCTGGAGGGAGGAGAGAACAGGCGCCTGGGTTCGGGCCAAGCACCTGCTCTCGGTGGGTGTGCCGGAGGAATTTGTTCTCTGGGTCTTAGGCTATCCGGGGATGCCGAGCGCAACAATCAGGTCTTCACTGTAATAAAGACAGACGTTTCCAGTAGAAGTGAAGATGCCGAGAATGAGCTCTTTATAGAGCGGCCACGAAGCAGGAAAGAGGGTGGCGGGAAATTTGAAACAAACGGGCTATTTTTCTGCAGCGCCTATCAGCTCCTGTCGATGCTTCGGCAAAGCGAAGGAATATTTATCCTGCAGGAACCGCACCAGTTTTTCTCGAACGTAGCATCGCAAATCGAATGCCGCCGGTCCATTACGAGCACTCATCAGAGCCCTGATTTGAATCGTATGTTCCGTCGCGTCTGTCACCTGCAGCGCCCATGTCTTTTTGTCCCACAGGTCCGTTGTTTCAAGAATTCGGTAGAGTTCCTCGCGCAATTCCTGGACCGGGACACTGTAGTCCACATAGATCATCACGGTTCCCAGCAGATTGGCCGTCGTGCGAGTCCAGCTCTGAAATGGTTTCTCTATGAAATAGCTCAACGGCACAACCAGTCGCCGGAGATCCCAGAGGCGCACCACAACGTAGGTCGTGTTGATTTCCTCGATCCAGCCCCATTCACCTTCCAGAACTACAGCGTCCTCAATCCGTATGGGCTGCGTAAGGGCAACTTGAATGCCCGCTATCAGGTTTGAGAGCGTCGAGCGCGCGGCCATTCCGACAATCAGCCCGGCGAGGCCGGCGGAAGCAAGCAGGCTCACACCGACGTGACGGACCTCCGGAAAGGTCATGAGCATGACGGCCACCGTGACGATGCTCACAGTGAGCGAGGCAATCCTTTGCAAAACCTGTGTCTGTGTGCGAACCCTGCGAGCGCTTAGATTGTCGGGCGAGTCCATGGAATAGCGCGCAAAGACGATGTTTCCCGCCAATTCCGTCAGAATTACGATCGCCCATCCAACCGATGCAATCACGCCAAGGCCCAGAGCGTGCTGCACAATGCTCTTCAAATCTGCAGGGAGTGGCGCAAGTGGTATGGCAAGGACTATGGCCAGCAATGGGAAAATTACGAGTGTCGATTTCTTGGCACGCTTTGCAAATAAGGATTCCGTGGACTTGCCCTTGCGCTGGAAGATTCTTTCCGCGACAAAGAATAGAGCAAAATGTGCAACGAACGCCAAGGCGATGGCGCCCGCCAAGATGGCGGCTGAAATCAGCAATGTGCGAGTGTCGCCCAAAAGGTATTGCATCTGTCTGATGCTCCTATAAAGGACTTAAGTCTCCCCTTTCCGTATGAGCGCGCCGGATTCCCCTGTTGCCTTTCATGGAGGAGCATCGGAGTTCCTTCAGACCCAAATTCAACGGGCTTGCCGCCGCCGTCGCATTGCTGCCAATCCGCTATTCCAAAAAACTCTTCCTCCAGCTTCGCCCGTTTTCATGGTCTTACTCTGGCGGAAAATCCCTTACGAGTGAAAGGAATGGTTTTGTAGATGGGATCCCGGCTCGAATCTATGAAAGAGGGAACAGGACGGGGCGATTCCGCAAGAAGATTGGACACGTGAATCAATGAGGGATGACAATCGGCGACGATCTTTATCAAAGCCGTCAAAGGCACGGCCAGCAAAATACCCATCACTCCCCATAGCCAGCCCCAAAACAGGATTCCCGCCGTGGCCGCGACGGGGCCGATGCTGACTCGCGAGCCGATTATCTTCGGAATCAGAAGATTGGCGGAGATGATATGGAGACAAACTACTGTTATCAAAATGATGGCAAGTGGGCCTGCCGTATTGAATTGCAAAAGCGCGGCCGCGCAAGGGACCAGCACCGCCAGGATCACGCCCAGAAAGGGGATCAGGTTCAGGAAGCCACTCACGACGCCGAGTATGACTGCGCCTGGTATTTTCAAGGCAAGAAGAACAAGAACCGTGGCGGCCGCCATTGCTGATCCAATGACCAGGTTCCCGGCCGCAAAGCCGCGCACCATATTGGTTACTCGCGCGATAAATTGTGGAACGTCGATGATCGTGCCCAGTGAACTCTTCAGCCTTTGATTCATCTGTTCTTTGCCGATCAGGTTGAAGAACATGAGGAAGGGGACGACCCCGATAATAATGATGGCTCCCCATACTGGCCCAACGCCACGAATAATGTAGGAAGGCCAGCTGGGCGGCTCCTTGATCTTTACCTCAGCAACCTTTTTTGCGGACGCTTCGGGGTTCAGGCTGCCGGCAGTTTCTTGAACTCTCGCAATCTTCTGATTGAATGGCCTGATAACATCGCGGATCCGATCCGCATACTGGGGCATCGTCTCCGCGATATCCGAGATGCGATTGTAAGAGGCGTATGTCAGGAAGCAGAAAGAAAGCACTCCGGCGACTATGATGATTCCGGCGGAAGCAGAACGCGGGATGTGCCACCGCTCCAAGTGGCTAACGGCAGGATCAACGAGGATTGCGAGGAACGCAGCGAGAAGCAAGGTAATGCAGAAAGAACTGGCAAAGAAACAAAAAGCCATGAGAAGGCCGAGAACAATTGCCCAGAGAAGCCAGGCAATTCGGCTTAACAACCGGGATTGTAGCGGTTCTGCTGAGCTGCGCATCATACCGAGCCGTTTGCTCCTTCTTGGTGTCCGTCTGAGATCCTCTTGCCCTCCATTTGAGCGTAAGGAAATCCCAGAGACGCTTCACGACGCAGTATTACGCCGGAAGAGATGCGCGACTAACGAAATGACCGCGAACAGCAACAAAAGATGTATCAAAGCGCTCGATACGTGGAACATCAGGAAGCCACCCACCCAGGCAAGCAACAAAATTCCAAACAAGACGATGAACACCGAAGCCTCCTCATTTTTCTCCCATTAACTGATGATCTGCTCCAAGAACTTCAGATCCTTCCAAGAAGCAACAAAACCAGAAGGATCACTACCACGAGGCCCAGTCCCCCGCTTGGGTAGTAGCCCCACTCTCGGCTGTGCGGCCACGTCGGCAGGCTGCCCAAACTCATCAGAAGAAGGATGACTAGAAGTATGATCAACATTGTGGTTTGCCCTCTGCGGTCCATTCCACCTGAACCAGCTTGCTCGAACAATCGGTGCAATCGTGTAGAGGTCGCGCCGCGTTGGTGTATGCAAATCACCGAATTCGTTTTTCAAAATCAGTTAACTATCGGCTAAAGCCAACACGAATGTTGACGAGCACACGCCGGGACTGCCTGGGTTTTCTGGCGATGAAACACATTCCCAGGAACTGCTTCCAGAGTGTAAAATACAGGGAAAACAGTATGGGATTGACGGCCCGGACGTAATATTCATTGATCGCGGAATATGGACAGCGTTCATCAAGCTTCAGGTGCCGAACGGCCTCGATTGCCGGCAGGGAACACAGTAGAGCAGCCTCGAGAGGCTGCTTTGAGATCGGGGACAAAGACAGTGAAAATTCTCGTTGCAGACGATCACGACATCATTCGCCGGGGCTTGAAACAGCTCCTCACCTCACGCTCGGGTTGGGAAGTGTGCGGCGAGGCCAAAACCGGAAGGGAAGCAGTCGCCCTGGCTGAACAGCTCAAGCCAGAAATCGTAGTCATGGATATCAGCATGCCCGATCTGAACGGCCTCGAGGCAGCTCGTAGGATCCACAAGTCATTTCCAAAAATGGGGATCTTGATTCTGACACTTCATTTTTCGGATCAGCTTGTTCGCGACATCGTCGAGGCGGGCGCCCGGGCCTACATCATGAAGTCCGACGCGGATCGGGATCTCGTAAGTGCGGTTGAAGCTTTGGCGAATCATCGGACATTTTTCACGTCGCGAGCTGCAGAAATGCTTCTGAATGGGTTCACCAATCAGAATTCCGTACCCGATCCAGAAGCTCATTTGCGGAACAGGCTCACCTCTCGCGAACGAGAAATTGTTCAGCTGCTCGCCGAAGGAAAGAGCAGCAAGGAAGTAGCGGTTGCACTCGGAATAAGCGTGAAGACAGCCGAAACTCACCGGGCTAATATCATGAGAAAGCTCGAAATGCATTCCGTGAGCGAAGTAGTGCGTTATGCTGTAAAGAACCAAATCATCGAAGCGTGAAGATCCCCGCGGTCACATAAAATGTGCTGTCATTTATACAGGCAACATTGTTGAACCCGATGCCTCTTGAAATGGCCCATTGCTCATGGTCAGGCCGGGTATCTGACTCCTACCGAGGGCGGGAGGAGACAGGAGCCCATGCCTAGAGTACTTATTGTGGATGATCACGCTTTTATCCGTCGTGGCGTTCAAACAATTCTGCATCCGTTCCCGGAGTGGGAGTTTTGTGGTGAAGCGGATAACGGACGGGATGCTATCCGCATGGCCGACGAGCTAAAACCTGAAATCATCATCATGGATGTATCCATGCCCGGGCTTAACGGCATAGAAGCGACTCGGGCCATTCGCAAGACTCAACCCGCCGTCAAGATTGTTCTATTGACTCTTCACGAATCAGCCGATTTGGTTCGCAATGCCTTTCGCGCCGGTGCGAGAGGCTATCTGCTGAAGACGGATGCGGAACAGGAACTGGTGAGAGCTCTCACTGCGGTGATCGGCGATGGGACATATATCAGCCCAAAGATTGACAGCGAAATCGCAAGAAGCGTTATTAATGAAGTGAGTTGTCATCACTGATTCGCCGGCCGTCACACGGCTACTTTCTGGCCGCATCCTTTTTCCACCTCGGAACGTGGCCGGAAAAGAACTGCCGGAACCTCCCTTAGCTCTGAAGCGCCATGGATCCTGGCTTTGCAAGGGCGGAAAGCCGCTGCCGCAGCCTCACCCGGGCTCGGAATATCCTGGATTTAACGAGCTCTGGAGTGATGTTCAGGGCTTTGGCCAATTCACGGCTCGTCCAGCCTTCCCCTTTTTGCAGCAGGAAAGTATATCTAAGCGTTGGTTGTAGTGTCTCGAGGGCTTTTGCCGCCAGGTCCTTCGACACGTACTGGTGTTCGGGGTCTGCATGTGAGTCTCTCGGCTCGGCTTTCATCTCATGATCGTCTCGGGCCCAATCCTCGTCGGTCGACGCTGCCGCTTCCTGCGGCCTGCGCTTACGCAACATCATTAACGCCTCATTGATTGCAATCCGGATCAACCAGGTCGAGAACTGCGAATTTCCTTCAAATTGGCGGATCTTGCCATATGCTTTGCAGAAGACATTTTGCAAATTGTCTTCAGCATCTTCGCGGTTCTTCAGGATCTTCAAAGACATCCCGTAAACGCGGTGGGAGTGCAGCTGGACAAGCTCTCCAAAGGCGCCACGGTCTCCCGCCCGCGCCCTGGCAATTAGAGATTTGTCCGAATATACCGCTTGGCTGTTCATCACGGCAGCATCTCCTTCGGCAATCTGTTCAGAATCAGCGCTTGTCGCCATTAGATATAAGACGACAGAGAAACACGGACAATACAGTTCGCGCTGTATGAAATTGAACAGGATCTCGTATCCGTGAATAGGCCCCGGGTTCGGCATGGGTTGAGGGGCGGGCAGAAATGCCAAGACAAAAATAGGGCGAGGTGGCCTTCCCCCCTCGCCCTACCTTCCCAAATTGGGTTTATTTACATTTTTCGTTCAGGAGTGGCCTTTTGCAAGCGATGAACCAGAACCCTTCCAGATTCAGGAGATTCGTATTTCGGCTCGGTGATGATGAGTGCCGCCGTGGCATCGGGTCCATACAGGCGATGGTTGGCATCATTGTCTGGACGGAGCGTCGAACCTTCCAAAGACACTCCGGCAAATACGCCACGCGCACGCGAGTAGCTGAGCATTTCTGCACGCATATAAGCGTCTGTGTCGGCCGAGGCGGTTCGACCTTTCGGTCCGGCCGCGATGGAGGCATCGCCGCCGAGCTTAACTTTGCTATGCAGCAGGCTCTCCGCGCCGCGATTGTTCATCACGAGAATCACGAAGTCGGTGGCTTCTGCTCCAATCTGGAACCCCACGCTGCCGCCTTCCAGGGCGTACATCGCTGGCGCGCCCCACGGCCCCGTGAAGTTCTTACCGGTGCGGCAAACCATGGTTCCCCGGCCGTAGCTTCCTCCAACGACGAAGGCAGCCTTTAGAACGGATGGCAAAACCACCACACAGCGAGCCTTGTCGAGCAGGTCTTGAGGAATGTCATCCGGAATATCAAGAATCTCCTGCATAACCGTGCCGGCGTTCTGCAAACGATTGTTTTCGTCCTTTGCGTTCTCGTCTGCTGCATTCCCTGCCAATGATAGGGGCGCGAGCATAAGCGCACCCGCAAAAATTGCCGTCATACGTTTCATAAATATATCCTCCGTCCTTTTCTCGAGATTAGTACCATTTATATTCGGGCCCTAAGTTCCACGTTGGCCGGACACCACAACAACGATCCCTGCTACCAGAGCCACAGCGCCAAGAATGGGGGGAAGAGGAATAGTGTGATGTTCTTCCTTCGTGGCTTGGATGGGACCAATGTCCAAGACCTTCTTTTGTGTTGTGTAGGTTAAGCCTTGGTACGCCAGCGCGAAAAGACCGATGACGACCAGAGCTATACCCAGGATTGTTCGTCCGTTCATAGATCCTCCCCACTCGCTAGTCGAAATCCGTTCTGTCTTTGACCGCCTATCCTATGAAGAGAACGCCAGAGCCGTTCTCTCAAACCCGGCGCAGGAGATGGCCCACAAGCGATACAAGAAAAAGAACCAGGAAGATGAAGAAGATGATCTTCGCGATTCCTGCCGCAGCCAGCGCGATTCCGGTGAAGCCGAGCACCGCTGCAATAAGCGCCAAGATAAAGAATCCCAATGCCCAACGTAGCATCACAACCTCCTCATGTTTTACGTTCAGAATGTTCCAGGCCCAGAATGCGGCATTTTGCTTGGTTCCTGTTTTGGGCCCTTGCCGCGATTCCATCCCTTTGTAAAGCAGCATCGCCGCGCTCTCCATACCACGGAGGCCCTAGGCGTTTCGAATGAATGCTGTACCTGTCAGAAAACTCACCCGACTACATTCCGCTCCACATGTCTCTCAATGATTCACTGTATATACGGAGCCCCCTCGGGGTGTTCCTCTGGGCTTGCGGCCTTCGGCGGTCCTCCCAGCTGGCGCAAAGTCGAACCGGTACGCACTAGCTGAAACCGAAAATCAGGAGGTTCCAATGAATTGGGATCAAGTCGAAGGAAAATGGAAGCAGTATTCGGGCAAGGCAAAAGAAAAGTGGGGGAAGCTGACCGACGATGACCTCGAGGTTATACGCGGCCGCCGGGATCAACTGATTGGAAAGATCCAGGAGCGTTACGGGATCATGAAGCAGGAAGCCGAGAAACAGGTGGATGAGTTCGCGCGGTCTTGCCGTAGTGAAGATTCAACAGTAGAAGCACGGCAAACGGATCGCGAGGAAAACGTGCCCCCACGTGGAACAGAGAAGAAGCGCGGGGCCGGTCAGGCCTGATTCGATCGACTCTGACCATTGCATGGGCGACGAGGGGGCCATTCTTCCAGGAAACCGGGTTTGGCTCCCACCCCTTGCTCGAATTCTTGTTTTGAAGTGGCCAGAGTCTCCCTTGCGCTCGGCATTTTCCCGAAACCAAGGCGTTCTGCTCGGTTTCTGTTTCCTGACAAAATCAAGCCTTCGTTTCGGAATTGAAAGCTTCGATGTTCTGAGAAACTATTGTTCCGCAATGACTTCCGAGCATCCCGCGGCCATCCGGATGGAAAAGGGTGAAGTTATCGTCCTGCAGCCGCCCTTTCCCGGGGGCTGCCTGACTATACCTTGACACGTATATGCTCTGCTAAGTATACTAAGAGAATGGAATCTGTGTTCGAAGTCATTGCGGAGCCGAACCGCCGCGCGATATTGAGCTTGCTGGTCTCCTCACAACAGTCGGTCGGAGAGATCGAACGTCAGCTTCGGATGTCGCAGCCGACTGTATCAAAGCACCTGCGAGTGCTGCGAGACGCCGGCTTCGTAGAATCCACGGTGGACGCACAGCGCCGTCTCTACCGGTTGAAACCCGAACCACTTCAGGAGGTGGATGCGTGGCTCGCCCCGTTCCGCCGGTTCTGGTCCGCTCACGTAGATGCTCTCGAACGCCACCTCGACCGCATGGATCAGTCAACGCCGACGAAAAAGAAGTCCACGAGAAGGCGACCCGGCCCCAAACCCAGAACGTGACAAAGGAGAACGGAAATGAAAATCAAACTCACCACTATACTTGTGGACGACCAGGACAAGGCCTTGCGCTTCTATACAGAGGTGCTGGGCTTTGCTAAGAAGACCGATTTCAGTCAGGGCCCATATCGTTGGCTAACCGTGACCTCGCCCGAGGAGCCGAACGGCACTGAGCTGCAGCTGTCGCTGAACAACAACCCCGCAGCCAAAGCGTATCAGCAAGCGACGTTTCAACAGGGCCAGCCCGCGGCCATGTTTTTCACCGACGACGTCAAGGGCGACTACGAGCGGATCAAGGCCCGCGGCGCCGAGTTCACAAAGCCTCCCACTGACGTGACCTTCGCGACCATTGCCATGCTGAACGACACCTGCGGCAACCTTATCCAGCTCACCCAGCTGGCACGCTACTGACGCTGAGGTGAAGAAGATGACCGATCGCGAGCACTACACATCGGGTCCGGCCAGCGGGGCGCAGGTACGAAAGGACGGAGACAAGTGGACGCTCATTCTCGTCAGAGAACTGCGCCACTCGCCGGAAAAAGTCTGGCAGGCGCTTACCGACCCGGCGCATCTGCGCGAGTGGGCTCCCTTCGACGCGGACAGGAGCCTCGGCACGGTTGGAACCACGGCGAAGCTCACCACAGTGGGAGCGCCCTCGCCGCATGTTTCCGAAGCAACAGTGAGGCGGGCTGACGCTCCCAGAATGCTCGAGTACAACTGGGGTCGCTTCGATATGCGGTGGGAACTCGAACCCGTTGGTGGCGGCACTCGCCTGACGCTGTGGACCAACATCGGTCGCCCCTTCATCTCCATGGGTGCTGCCGGATGGCACATCTGTTTCGATGTTCTGGATCACCTTCTCAGCGGAACTCCCATCGGCCGCATTGTCGGCCCCGACGCCATTAAATTCGGAGGCTGGCAACGGTTGAACGCCGAGTACGCCAAGCAGTTCGGCATTGACAGTCCGGAGTAAATGGGGCGGTCTCGCCCGTAGATGGAGGACAAATCAATCATGAAAGAGGCCACCAACCGTTCGATTTTTCGCTGGATTCACATCATCTTCGGCATTCCGATTCTCGGTTACATCTATAGTCCGTTTGAAAAACTTCCGAACTATGCTCCCGCTACTCGGTTTGTCTTCCTTCCTGTGATGGTTGTTTCGGGATTGTGGATGTGGAAAGGTCATGTCCTTCGACGACTTATTTCAAAGAATAAAACTACTCGCATGAAAACGGGACAAGGATTGGAGGCATAAGATCCAATGAATCCATCGGAACGTATTGACCGGCTTATAGAAGGACTCAAAGACTGGCGTGGAAAAACGCTCGCCCACATCCGCAAGATCATCCTTGAGGCCGACTCGGAGATCATCGAGGAATGGAAGTGGATGGGAAGTCCAGTGTGGTCGCACGACGGAATGATCGCGGTCGGCAACGCCCACAAAGACAAGGTGAAACTTACCTTCGCCCACGGGGCCAGCCTCCCGGATCCTGACAGGCTCTTCAACGCGGCCCTCGGAGGCAACGCGTGGCGAGCGATCGATTTTTTCGCGGGCGATAAGATCAATGATCGTGCTCTAAGGAATGTTGTCCTTGCCGCCATTGATTACAATCAGATCAAATTGAAGCGGAAAGCGCCTTTGGGCACCCGAAAGAAAGTACATAGAAATAAAAAATGAGGAAATCGCAGCTGCCTTTCTCCCATCCTCTTTGCGGGACTGCCTGACAATGGTGCCTGACGCTACTGGGTTGTCTTCACAGTCATGGACAAGAATTCGAACCGTAAACCGATTCGCGCAACCCGGCATTGCCGCGCTCTTGCGGGGTGACAGTGAAGTTCTTGAGAGTCCCACGAATTTTCCCCATAGCGAGAGGAGGCGATGAGCGGCAAATGCGGTGGTTTGGACAGACGCTAGAGCGTGAATCGGTACAAGTCTGACGGACGAATGGTAACTTCCGGTTTGCCCGATAAAGCGCTAACGTCACCCGCCCACAAACTGGAGTTTCTCTCTTCCGCCGAGTGGGCTTCGACATTTTCAGCGAGGTGAGATGCTGGTCGTACGAGTACCGCGCAATGTCGCTAAAGGGAAGGCGGACTATTCGTGGCGCAATGCGACCATCGGATCGACGCGCATGGCACGGCGTGTCGGCACGTAGCAAGCCGCCAGCGCAACGATGGCCAGCATGATCGCCCCGACTGCAAGGATTTCTGGGTCAGTCGGCTTGACTTCAAAGAGGAGGCTCGTCATCAACCGCGTGAGGGCAATTGCACCGGCGATCCCGATCGCGATGCCAAAGCATGCGAGCTTCGCTCCGTCACCCAGAACAAGCCTCAGTACGTCGCGGCGTTGGGCTCCAAGCGCGATGTGGATGCCGATCTCGTGCATGCGCTGGCCGACGCGATAAGCCATCATCCCGTAAATTCCCACGGCCGCGAGAACCAGCGCGAGCGCGGCGAACAGCCCGAGAAGCAACATGTTGAAACGTTGCTGCGCAAGCGACACGGCCATGAGTTCCTCCATGGTATGCACATCGCTCACCGGAATCTGGCTGTCCAGGCTCCAAACCTGCTTCTTCACTTCTTCGACCAGCCCGGAGGATACGTCCCGCGTTCGAATGGCGAGCGTCATCCAGCTTCTCCAAATCTCGTTGGACTGCGGAAAAGGTGTATACGCAGCGGGATCCACCGGTTGATCCAATCCCGAATGCTTCACGTCGCCCACCACGCCGATGACGGTCATCCATTGAGGAGGTTCTGTCTCGCGCGCCCAGTGAATGCGCGCGCCGATGGGGTTCTCGTGCGTGAAAAATTCCCTCACCATTTCCTCGTTCACGATGGCCACCAGAGGTTGCCCTTCACGGTCCAGCGGAGTGAAGTCGCGGCCTGCGCGTAGAGGAATCTGCATCACGCGGAAGTAGTCGCCCATCACCGAGAGGGTTTGCACGTCAGGCTCACCGCCCACAGCCACTGGAGGGTGCCCATCGATGACGAAGCCATGATCCACATAGTTCCCGCCGAGCGGAATATCACTCACCATCGCTGCTTGCAGACCCGGCAGGGAATTCAAACGAGCGAGCAACTCGCGGCGGAACTGCGTCCGTTTGGGGATCTCGCCATACCGTGTCGCGGGCAGTTGGAGATACATCGTCATTACGTTCGCGGGATTGAACCCGGGATTCATCGAGCGCAACCGCGAAAATCCCTTGATCAGCAAACCGGCCCCCACCAGCAGCACCAGAGCGAGCGCCAGCTCCGAAGTGACCAGAATTTTTCGGAGGCGATGCCCCGTCGTGCTCGCTGTCGTGCTTCGACCCCTCTCATTTAGGGCCTCGGCCACGTCCCCGCGAGCCGCGACCCACGCCGGCGCCATTCCGAACACCACACCGGTCAGCCCCGAAATCACCAGGACGAACAGCAAAACGCGCGTATCCATGTGAATCCCGCTCAGGCGTGCCAGCTTCTCCGGCTTCAGCGCCAGCAGGATGCGCGTTCCCCACTGCGCGAGCAGCAACCCGGCAGCGCCGCCGAGCACCGACAACAGTGCGCTCTCCGTCAGCGTTTTCCGGATGAGGCGACCGCGCGCCGCGCCCAGCGCCGCCCGGATCACCAATTCCTGGTGCCGCGCGACTTCCCGCGCCATCAGCAAGCTCGCGAAATTCGCGCACGCAATCAGCAGCACCAGGCCTACAGCCCCGAAGAGCACCAGCAGCGCCGGCCGTACATCTCCTACCAGCCATTCCTGCAGCGGAACCAATTGCGTCTTTCGTTCTTTTTCTTCGGCGGGATACTGCTCCGCAAGCCGGCGGTCGATTGCGGCCATCTCCGCCTGTGCCTGCGCGAGCGTGAAGCCCGTCCGCAATCGCCAGTAGGTGTGCATGACGTGCAGATCACGTTGGGCGGCCCCCCGGGGATCGCCAGCCCACATAGAGACGAAGACATCGGCATGCTCCGTTGGCGGAGCAAAACTCGCGGGCATGACACCGATCACGGTATAGATGTTCCCACCCAGCGGAATCGCCTTGCCCAAGGCATGTGGATCGCCGCCAAGGAAGTTTTGCCAGAAAGAATAGCTGGCCACGGCGAGGTGCGGCCCGCCTTTCCTATCTTCAACGGGCGATATGATCCGGCCCAGCATCGGCTGCACGCCCAGCGTTTCGAGAAACCCAGCATCGACGAGTCCGGTGCGGACTCGCACGGGCTCGGCTCCGCCTGTGTAGTCCATCTTCTGGACGTTGATTCCGCCACCTTCTGAAAACGCGCGCGCCTGTTTCTGGATGTAGGTCACGTTCGGGGGCGAATCGTTTTTCCTCCTGGCGACGAGTCGCTGCGGATTCTTATAGGGAAGCGGACTGAGTAGCACTCCACTGATGACACTGAAGATCGCAGTGTTTGCGCCGATGCCAAGGGCAAGGGTAAGGACGGCGACGAAGGTGAAGCCGGGATTCTTACGCAGTATGCGCAGGCCGTAGCGCACGTCCTGCACGAGGTTCTCGATCCATTCCCAGCCCCACGCCATGTGACTCTTCTCTCTGAACGCAGTTACGTTGCCAAACCGACGCCGGGCAGCGGCCCGAGCAGGGTCTGCGGTCATGCCAGACTCGAGATGTTCCTGCTGTCGCAACTCCAAATGCAGCCGCATCTCTTCTTCGAGGTCCGCATCGAATTGGCGCCGATGCACGAGCATCCGGAGTCGTCTTGCGACTTCGCGCAGCCAGTTCATGACAGAACTCCTTTCAGACCGCTTCAATCACACGCGTGATCGCGCCAATGACGCGTTCGAACTGCGACATCTCGACGGCCAATTGTTTGCGGCCTGCTGCAGTCAGTTGGTAGTAACGAGCGCGGCGGTTGCCAGCCGTCGTGCCCCACTTCGCGATCACCCATCCCTTGATGAGCATCCTCTGCAACGCGGGGTACAACGAGCCTTCTTCGACTTGGAGAACGTCATCCGATATCTGCTGAATAGAATCGGCGATCTCATATCCATGCATCTCGCCGGAGCGCGCCAAAGTTTTCAAGATCAGCAGATAAAGTGTTCCAGGAGGAATCTCGTCCCGGTGCAAATCATCACCCCATGACATAGTTAGACTATGCGAGTGTCGGTTGGTTAGCGGCCGCTGTCAAGGGAGCAAGTGCGCCGGCTCCCGTCGACTTAACTCGGATCGAACGTTTGCGGCGTCGAAGTACCACACCCAAGGCTTGCCCATAGCCTCCGTAAGGCGAGGCTTACTGTAAGCGAGGCGCGAGTCCGCTGGTTGAAAACCTGGAATTTTTCATTCTGCAAAGAAGTGGCGGGAAAGAGGGCTTCTCCTTTGCAGCGGTTGGGCAGGGGCGAAAGCAGGCCGTCGCAGCTTGACTACTAATCTCTTTTGTTTCAGGGGCCTACAACGTTTCCTAAATTTTTGAGGAAATTTTTGGGGCCGTTTCAGGGCATCGGACCGCTGGTTCCGGCCTGCGGAAGGTCCCCCGAATCTTCCGCTTAGTCAGGGGGATCAAGGGGCGTCTGCTACGAAGAAGGCGACGAAGTCGCGCGCGGTTATGATCCGCGCGGACTTGTGACCGCCGGCGGCAAGGCCACCGGATTTGTCGCCGATGTGACGAAGCGCGCAAAAAGTGACGCGGTCGTTCAAACGGCTGTCGACAGAGGACGCTCCGTCCCACACAACCTAAGCACGTCAGGCTTCCCACTCTTACTTCTTCGCGGTCGGCGGCAACACACCGTTCAGGCGCAGATACATTGCGGCTTCGGCGTAGTGGTCCGCCCAAGTACCGGCTAGGATCAGGCTCAACCAGCCGCGTGTAACTTGTTTTCCGCCGAATCCTTCCGTGGTCTCCGCTAGTTTCGAATCGTCCATATTCGCCAGCGCGTCGGAACAGAAATCGAAGGAGGCCTTGAGCGCGACGATGAGCTTGTCTTTCGAGTCCGTGTCTTTCGCCTCCTCGACCTTGGGAGCAGGGACGGCGGCCGCCTTGCCGCACAGCAGATTATTCGTTTCGGCCATGTGGACAACGAGACGGCCGAAGGTCATCTGGTCGGCGCTGGGCTTGTAACTGAATTTTTCGGCGGGCATGGCTTCGACGGCTGCGACGGTGTTTTTCTGCCGGCCAGGCAGAATGTCTCTCAGGGCGGTACTTACCGGGTTCTTTGATTGCGCGCACGTTGTTTGTGCAATCGCTGACGCGGCTAGGAACAGCAAGGCAGGGATCACGAAAGTTCTCTTCATTTTGTCCTCATTTCAGTTTGGATTTCAGCTTGCATTTTCAAAGAGAATGCTTTGCCATTGTTATGGCAGACTTGGGGGTATA
>JABCYZ010000010.1 GCA_013289955.1 Acidobacteriota bacterium | reverse complement strand
GGAAATCTTTCATCCTCTGATAGAAAAAGCAGGCACTCGCGCTGTCTACAAAATCAGGAAACTCACGAAGAGAGTGGCGGCACTTAAAAATCGTGAATGTCGCTCCACAAAACTGGGGGTGGGCAAGGAGAGTGCCGGAAGATCTCTAGCCGGAGGCGGGTCGGCTGGCGCATCGACTCAGGGGACGACGGGACGGCCCTCTTCCGGCGGTGCCGGCGCTTTGCGGTTGCACCTGGTCTTATGCGGAGGTCGACGGGGGTTTTATCCCGGGCGGGACCTGACCCCAAGCCGAGAAGAGTGAAACCAGGAGTCCGCCTTCACACAACGCCACCCAGACTGGGATTCTGGGAAGCAAGATAACCAACCATTTTTGCGGATCTGATGGGGCGGAACTTCTCATGCAAGAATATACGATCGCCTGATCATCCTCCGAGAAAGAAGAAACCGGAGAGGGGCATGTAAGACTGGTTGTGGGCAGTGCGGTCTATGAATTCCATGCCACGCGGGAAAGCTGCTTCTTGCGGGATTCCCATTCCGAGCCTGAGAGAATGCGCGGGGCGACGTCGATCAGGCGCGGGATGAGGCGGAAGATGGCGGCAGCAGTCCAGGGACGGCCGTCGCGAGTGCGGTAGTCGCGGACATTGAGCGCGTCGGCCATGCTGTTGAAGGAGACGTCCTGGACAATCAGCTCGGCCAGGAATTTGAGCGTTTGCGTTTCGAGGGGATCGTCTTCGAGGTGATGGCAGTCTGCGGCAATGCGCAGGCCAAAGGGGATTTCTTCCGAATCTGGAACTTCTTCGGGAGGCTCAGGCAAAGAGGAAGTTTCCACTTCGCGTTCCCATTCCAGCGCAACAAGGGTCCATCCGGCGTCGTGCATTTTTGAGAGATACATGGAGGTCGGTAGGATGGTGACTTTTTCTCGGATGCGTTCGCGCTTTTTCATGACAGCCTCCTTGGCGAAAAGCGAGGAACTCTGGCTAGGCCCAAACCCAAAAGACAGCGCAATCGAATCACCGAATTTGCTATTCGCGTAACTAAATGAAAAATATAGAGTTACGTTTGTGCCGGGCGAGAGGGAAGGTTTCGCGTCGTTCGCTAGTGGGATGAGGTTGTCGCGTTGCCGGACAGTTAACCTCGAAGATTCAAGAGGGGATGAAAATTCTTGACCAGTCTGGGGGCTAGAAGCGTATGCTTTGCCAGTCGTTGAACCCACCACAACGTCCACTCCCAGATCCCGGCCCAGAAAGCAGTGCGGTGTCCCATGCACAGCCAGGCTCACCGGTTAGAAGATCGTTCTCGAGTGCACGTAGCCGTAGACTTATCGGGTTTGGATATCCACACCGTGGCTCAGCAGGGAGTTACGGAAAACGTGAGCGCCCGAGGCGCTCGCGTGGTAACCAGCAAGCCCTGGCATCCCAACGATCATGTGACCGTTAGATCGCTTTTGGGGAGCCTAAGGTCAAGAGCGCGCGTGGTTTATTGCCAGCCCTTGGGAAAAGATTCGTTTGCGATTGGTTTGGAATTATTTGTCAGCGTTGGCGAATGGACCATGCCGCAAGTGGCGAGCCGGAATCTGGCTTAGGCGCGGTCATTGGCGCAGCCCGCGACCGAAGCGGCGCCGATCTTTAGATTCCTGCCGCGACATTTGGATATCGGCACGGGCTCTTGGCTCGGTTTACGGGCGAGAGCCGGACCAACTGGATGCAGCGATGTCATCGGTTATTGGGTCGCAAATGCGGTGTCATCGGGGCCAGCGCCTCCCGGCAGGACAAGCTGGTTGCAGGCGGCGCGAAAGGCGTCGTACCAGGTTCTCGTGAAACTGGCGAGGAGCTCTTCCACGGTGCGCCCGCCGATCGAAATGCCGGAGTGAATCACTTCCCCCCAAGTATGGATGCGGGTGCCTTCCGTCTGTTCTTCAAAAGTGACCCATTGAGCCATGGCAACGCCGATGGCGTGATCAATCCAGCCCACTTTCTTTCCTGGGACGCATGTGGTAATGACGTGGTCGATGACGGCATTTACAGGACGCAGAAGTTCGATCTGGAGACGGCTGCCGGGCTCCCAAGGGTTGCCGTCGCGCCAGCGCAGTTCGCCGTAGACGTTGGCGAAGGTGTTCCAGCGATGTGTATCGGAAAAAACGAGCCAAGCGAGCGCGGGGCTGGCCTTGGTAGTGACGGAATACTCAAATCTTGACATGACGTCTTACTGATTTCTCCTTGCTAGATTTATTTGACAGGGGCCGAGCCGACCGAGGTGGCCGGGTGAAGAATATTTATACGTTGTTTCTTTAACGCTGTCAAGAATATAATTGGAATAACTGAGGGCCAGGAGGAGTGGCGAATGCCGAGGAAAGCCGATAAACACCTGGAAGGGCGGATTGTGGATGCCGCCTACCAGTTGTGGAGCAAAGGTGGCGAACAAGCGGTCACCATGCGCGCCGTAGCGCTGGCGGCGAAGACGACCACGCCGACGCTCTATGAGAGATTCCGTGATAAGCATGACCTGATTGTGTTCATGCGCGTTAGGGCGAGAGACAGGATGTTCCTGGCACTGCAACCGGCAAAGTCTTCGACGGAGGTTTGTCGGCTCGGACTTGAGTTCGCAATGGCCAACGGAAATGAATACCTGCTGTTGACCTCGGATTGGGCGGAGCGCTTTGCGCGCAGGGAGCCATTGCCCTCGTACGAGTACGTCCAGCAAAAGCTGGCGGAGGATCTCGGCGGAGCTCCTCAAGACTACGCGAAACTTGCCCTTGCGCTGGTTGCGACAGTACACGGGACGGCAATTTTGCTCTTGGGCGAGGGAGTTGCCGCGTCAATCGCGGAAGAGTTCAAGGATGTGTGCCTCGAGGCTTGTCAGGCGTTGATTGAGTGTGGCGGCAAGAGAATTTCGGGCGGAGCGAAGCGTTGACGCACGGGATGCGACGGGTCCCCGAGGCATCTTGCTCACAATGATTTTACGCGGGTCTCAGCGGGCAGCATTGGCGCGACGCTTCGCTTTGATTAGCACATCGACGGAATCGGGGCGGCCATTCCAGAAATCCAGGCGGATGCGGCCGTCGGGAAGCTGCGTGACGGTCGCGGGGATGGCGCTGGCCGTGAGATACCAGCCTGCGGGGAGAACCACCGCATTGCGGGGCCTCCCTAAACTGCGGTCGAAAACCAATTCGTCGCCATCGAGCTTGTAGCTCGCTTGTGCAGTGTAGGTTTCGGAGATGCGCAGGCGGAGAGACTGGCCCTTTTTCACTGGCGGGAAAGGGATCAGGACAACCTGCGTCGTGGGCCTGACGGGTTCTCCGGCGTCGATTTTTGCGGCGGCGAGATCGGCGCCGGTCATCATTTTCGTGGGGAGTTTTTCGCCGGTGTCCAGAATATAGGCGGACGGATCGGAAACCGTGCTGCCCTCGCGGACGACATTCAGGTATTTGTCGGCGCCTTCGTGAGATTCGGTGTAGTCGTGGTAGAGGCTGAAGGCGTGGGTCTCTGGCTGCTGGAGAAAGTAGACGATGTCGCGATCCTGGTGGGCGCGTTCGGAGAGACGGGATCGCTCGGATTCTCCTTCAAAAGGTGACTCCCAACTGCGGGCTTGGGTGGCGGGATGCGGGGCGGTCCCTGGCCCCGTCTGCGCTCCCAGCTTGGCCTTGAGAGTCAGCGACGCTTCGCCGGAGCCGGCATTGATGAAGGAAACGGCAATGCGGCCGTCGGGTTCGGCCAGGACCTGCGACGGCACGTTCGAGCCCACCAGTTCGTAGCCAGCCGGGAGGACGATTTTGTTTCGTTTGATGCCAAGCGGCCGATTGAAGATGATGGCGTCGCCATCGCGGTAATAGCTCTTCGCGTCTTTATAGGTCTTGAGGATGAGCAGTCGACCTTGTCCGTTGGCCGGTACTGGCCGTGCCAGAGAAATCCTGATGAAATTGGTGCCTGCATCGGCGTCTGACATGAGTGGGTCTCGACGAGCTTCGGCGCCGCTGACGACTTCAAAAGGAACTGGATCGCCGGTCATGGAATCGAATACGGCTTCGTCGCTTGCGGCGCTGCCCTTGCGGATGGGGTTGTAGAAAAACTTTGCGCCGGGCGTAGTGGCGGTGACTTCATAGTAGATTTTGAAACTGGCGGTTTCGGGCGCGAGAAGTTCGTAGCGCGTGTATTCATCCGTTTCGCTTTGCTTAGCGGAAGAGGAAGCGGCCTCGGAGGGCTGAGATGTCTCTTGACCACTAAGAGGGCCGCACCCAAAAAGTGCGAGGACCGCGGCTGCGGCGACCAGTACGCTGCGCATTCTAGACTCTCCTCGTTCCGACACAGGCACGGCTTCTGAGGGTGCATCATCCCCGACATCGCAGCTATAGTAAAGAGCGGGAAAAGTCCGAGCCCGATACGAGAACCGAGCGGCGCGAATCGAAGGCCGAGGAGAGCCCGCATCCAGAGCGCCCGATAAAACCGAAAAATCGAGGAAAAAAAGGCATACCCAACGGTAAAATCACATCACGCAAGGATTGAGGAGAAAAAACGATGGCGAAGAAACCGACGGTCGAAGATGCGCGCTTGATTCTTGAATTGTACAGCCTGAAGCGCGAACCGGAGATGCGCAAGGCGCGGCAATGGTGGCTGACGACATTCTGGCCAAACAGCGCGGAGGAATACCTGAAAGTTGCAATGTCGATGGGGACGGAAGAGAACAACTGGTTGAGGCAGGTGCTCAGCTATTGGGGAATTGCGGGGTCGTTCGTTTCAAACGGTGTGCTCAGCGAAAAGCTGTTTTTTACGCCGTCCTTCTCGGGCGAACTGTTTTTCATTTTTGCAAAGGTTCGGCCGTTTCTGAAAGAGCTCAGAGAAAAGGCCAAAAACCCCGATATGTTTCTAAGCGTGGAAAAAGTGATTATGAGCTCGAAAATGGGGCGCGAGCAGTTTGCCAAGGTGGAGCAGCGGGTTCAGGCTTTGCGGCCGAAATAATGAGATTTGCCGAGGGCACATTGCGAGGGGCTTCGCTCAAAGTCAGGGCGTCCATCCTTTTAGGAGGGACACTGTTCATTCCCGGAGCAGTCCGCGCCGCGGATTGCGGAAGCGGAGTGGATCTGCGGTTGAGTTCACCAGCAACCGCCCAGGGCACGCTCTTGCTGGCGGAGATTCGCAGCGCGAAAGCGCTCGGGGAAGTCAGCGGCAGGTGGAGCGATCGGGATGTTCCTTTCTGGCAGGAGCACGGAAAGAAGGCCGCGGCTGCGAGTGGCGATGCCTGGAACGCATTGCTGGGCGTGGATCTGGAAAAGGCACCGGGGGAGTACGAATTTACTGTCGCGGGTAAGCTGCCAGGCGGCGAAGCTGTCAGCTGCCGGGCAATGGTCAAGGTCACAGAAGGACACTTCCTGACGGAAAGCCTGACGGTGAAGAAGCAGTTTGTCGAGCCGAACCCTGAGCAAGAGGCGCGTGCAGCGGCGGAAACGAAGCGGCTGCGGGAGATTTACGATCGCGTGACGCCGGAGCGATTGTGGAACGGAAAATTCCGCATGCCGCTTGTCGGGGACTTCAAGGGCAGCAACTTCGGAAAGCGGCGCGTTTTAAATGGGCACGCCGGTTCCCCGCACAGTGGCGTGGACTTTCCTGCGCCGACCGGTACGCCCGTGCACGCGGCACAAAAGGGGCGCGTGGTGCTGGCCGAAGAGCTCTACTTTTCGGGAAACACGGTCATCGTAGACCACGGACTGGGGATCTACACCTTCTATTGCCACTTCTCTGAGATCGACGCGAAGCTTGGCGATGAGGTGGAAGCCGGAGCGGTTCTGGGCAAGGTCGGAGCGACGGGCCGTGTCACCGGGCCGCATCTCCACTGGGGCCTAGAAGTTGAGCACGCCCGGGTGAACGCACTCGACATCGTGAAGGTGCTGTGACCATACCGGGAAAAAATTGTGCTGACAGCATGTGCCGTTGTCAGATCAAGCCGGTTTTAAGGAAGCCGCACCAGCCTTGCTGTACTTAACCCAGGAGTTAGATCCATATGCCCAGGCCTTCTGTCGCTGCGAAGAAAATTGGCTAAAGAGCGAAAAATCCTCGGATTGATTTCGGACACGCACGGATTGTTGCGGGAAGGGGCCGTGCGCGCTTTGCGCGGTTCGGACCTGATCCTCCACGCCGGAGACGTGGGCGCGCCGGGGATTCTTGAGACTTTGAAAGCCCTGGCTCCCGTGGTAGCGGTGCGGGGAAACGTCGATACGGGAGTCTGGGGACAGACGCTGCCGTTGACGGAAGTCATTCAAGTCGGTTCCGTCGGTATCTACGTGTTGCACATTCTCGAAGACCTGGACATAAATCCAGCCGCTGGCGGATTCCAGATTGTCGTGAGCGGACATTCCCACAAGCCGGGTCAGAGCGAGAGAGACGGCGTGCTCTATGTCAATCCGGGGAGCGCCGGCCCAAGACGTTTCAATCTCCCGGTAACGGTCGGGCGGCTGGACCTGGGTGCCCGACCCTGGAGAGTCAAATTCATAGATCTCCTGGACCAGGATTAGGGCGGCCGCCTTGGCCTCTCGGTAAGTGATAGAATACAATGATGTTAAATGAGCTGATGGAAGACGTCCGAGGCATTATCAGACTAAGTAATCGATGGACGCCGATTTTCCCTCAGAACGAAACGTTCGGCGTTTCCGGTGCACTATTTAAGGGTCGAGCTTTCCCAAAAGGGTGTTGAACTATCGCTGGTAACGTACTACAGTACCGTAGCAAACGGGGTCAATTTGGTACCGTCCTGCTATTGCAACGCATGGTGCCAAAGTCCAGAATACGAACAATGTGGACGACGTTCGTACTAGTTTCCTCGCTCGTTTCGACCGTTCACTTCGGCGCCACTTATGTGTGGGTTATGACGCTGAAGCCAGTCCCGTATGGGCAGGCTTAGGTCCCCGAGTCGTCAAGTTCATTCGAGAGGTAAGTGTCTCTCATGGCCATACTTCATTTTCGTTGTAAAGAGCGGCGCCGGACGTTGCGAGTAAGTATCACGGTGCCGATCACTGTGCACGGGCAGGATGAGAACGGGGACAAATTTCGCGTGAAGGCGAAGTCGCAATCGGTGAACCGCCACGGGGCTCTCCTGCAAATCGATCAGGTCGTGGTTGTAGGGCAGATGCTCATTCTTGTGAATGAGAACAGCGACCGGACCGTGGAATCCAGAGTGGTTTCCGTCAGGCGCGACCGCGAAAGCAAGACGTTTGTAGGCGTGGAGTTTATTTCGGCGGACTCGAATTTTTGGCACATGAGCTTCCCGCTGCCAGGAGCGCGACCTTTGCGCCGCACGGCGGATAGCAAGGCTACCGCGTAGAACGGGCACGGCGTGCCCCCAGGGGAAAAGCGGCAACTGGTTTTCAGGGATTAGAGTCAGAAGGAAATGGAAGCCCTCTCTTTACCGGGAGGGCTTTTTCTTTTTGTGGCGCGTCTCGCCTCTGTGCGCCTTGGCCCGCGGCCGTGAGGCGGATTTTCCTCGCAAAGGGGGCTTGCCGCTGGCGAGGGTTTCGCGCGTTTTCCTGGGTAGCTTGGCAACCACCATGTCGTAGGACTCGCGCAACAGGAGCGCGAGTTCGTCGGATGGGAGCGCGTCTTTGGTTTCAAGGGCGATCCATTTGGCGCGAGCCAGATAAGGCGCGGGAATGATGCCGGGGCGATCCGTCAACTCCGCAAACTTTTCCGGAGAAACCTTGAAGCTGAGCCAGATTCTGGCGGGTTTGAGCACCGTGACAGCATGAATCTTGCCGGCCACCTTGAAGACGAGGTCGTCGCCCCATTGAATCTGTTCCGTGGTCTTGGGAAACGAAAGGCAGAGATCGCGGATCCAGTCGATATCCATCGGCGTTCCCGTCCAAAGCTAGCGAAAATTATGGGATGGCTGGCGCCCAGGCCAGGCCATCCACGCCGGGAGTGAGCTTAATCGGCTGCAGCAGTTTGTGTCCCGGGACGTCCAGCACTTCGATGGTTCCGGCTTGCGGGCAGCTTACGAAGGCAAATTTGCCATCTGGCGTCAGAAGGAGTTCCCCCGAAGCGGGCGGAATATCGAAGGACTCCTCAAGCTTTCTGCTGGCCAGGTCGATGACGAAGATTTTTCCGGCTGGAGAATCGGCCAACAATTTGCGCCCGTCGGCCGTGGGCGAAGAGGAATAGACGGTTGAGGGGACGGCAATCCAGCCCTCGACCTTGTTTAGAAGAGTGTCGATCACGGCGATCCGCGGAGTGTCCTGGTCGTGCGTGAAGACGCGCTTGCCGTCGGCGGAAATCGAAATGCGCTGCACGGTTTTCGCGACGGGAATGACGGTGACCAGCGCACGCTTCTCCAGGTCCAGCACGCTGACGCTGCCTGCGGCTACATTGGCGGTGTAGGCGCGGCGGCCATCGGGAGAGAGGACGACCATGTGGGATTCCATCGCGCCCGTCGGGATTTCCGCGATGATTTTACGTGTGGCGGGATCGATGACATCCACCGACTGGGAGAGCTCTGCGGTGATGTACAGCATGCCGTCGGGGCCGAATTCGGCGCGGTGAGGACGAAGCGGCTTGCCAAGATTAATGGTGCCGGCGAGTTTACGGTCGCGCAAATCGACGATATCGATGGTGGTGCCGTCGGTGCCGGGCTTGCCCACGCCCGAATTGCCATAGATGGGGACGTAGGCGAATCGGGAGTCGGGCGAAACGGCAACTTCGTGGCCGTTGACTCCGACGGTGACCTTTAGAAGCTCTTGGCGGGTCTCCGGGTCGATGAGCAGAGCGGTGTGCTCCCGCTGGTTAGCCACGACCAGCATGCCATGGGCGGCAGGAGCGGGGACGCGGCCCCCTCCGGCTGCCAGAGCCAGGAACAGTACGGAAGCGATCAGCCAGGAAAAGGTTGCGGACATGGTTTGCCTCGTTTGCGTATTTCGCCCGAGGAATTGAAACAAATCCCGGCCGAGAATACCAGTGCAATCCGGTATAGATCAGGTTTGTTTGACGCTGGGATAATGGAATAACTGGATTGGCTCAGCCGCTTGGCCCTTCTAACCTACGCCTCGTAAGACCCAGCCTGGAATGAGTGAGGAGAACATGCTTCTGGAGACGACGGCCGCCAAGGTTTCTTATGTCGCGGGTTTGACGCTTCTTCTGACTACGCTGGGGTGCTGGGCGGTGCTCGGACACCAGGAAAGTTCGCCCCTCCTATCGACGGGGGAGGCCGTGATGAAGGACGAGGCGTTTGTGAGGGCAGCAGCCCGCGGGGGGGCGGCCGAGGTCAAATTGGGAAAGCTCGCGATGGATCAGGGATCCAGCGAAACAGTGAAGGCGTTCGGGACTCGTATGGTGGCCGAGCACACAAAAGCCGGTGACGATTTGAAGGAAGCGGCTAAAGAGGAGCACATCGGGTTGCCGGCGGACGTCTCCGCCAAGGACCAAGCCACCTACGAAAGGCTTTCCAAATTGAGTGGAGCCGATTTTGACCAAGCCTATGCGCAAGATATGGTGAAAGACCACCAGCAGGATTTGCGGGACTTTCAGCGAGAGGCGAACCACGGGAATGACGACGTGATTAGAAGCTTTGCTTCGGCAACCGTTCCGATGATCCAGCAACACTTGGATCAGGCGAAGGAAATGCTGAAGACCGTTTTGCCCACCAGCGGCCGGCGGACGACTGGAAATCCCAGCCGGCAGGCACGCGGACACTAGTCGAAGATGCGGATTTTGGCAACGCTTTCTCCTCGCCAGGCAAAGGAGCCGGCGCCCTGGACGCCGGTTTCTTGCGATCCATTGCGATTTCCGAACTGCAAAATTTCCCGAACATATTGTGCCGCAGCGATTGCGTGATACCCTGACGCCGATCGCGGGGTTACGGCATGAGACTGTCCGCTGGCAGGCTAGTGGCAAGCTACGCCGCACTGACCATTTCGAGTGCGCTTTTTTCGGCAAGGGACGCGGTCCTTCTGGGGGCTTTCCAATCGCCTGGCATTTCCAGCACCAACAATTCGAGCGCAGAGAGACGCGACTGGCCGGCCTACGGCGGAGCTTCAGAAAATACACATTACTCGAGCCTTCGGCAAATCAATCGCACGAATGTGAAAGAACTCGCGGTCGCCTGGAGCTTCGACACCGGCGAACAGGGTGGACTCGAAACAAGTCCGATCATCGTCGACGGCATACTGTACGGGATCACGCCGACGCAGAAAGTGTTCGCCCTGGATGCGGCGAGCGGGAAGCTTTTGTGGAAATTTGACTCGGGGATGAAGGGCACGCAACCCGATCGCGGGCTGGCCTATTGGGCAAGTGAGAGAGATAAGCGCATTCTTGTTGGCGTGATGAATTTTCTCTACGCGCTCGATGCGAATACTGGCAGACCTGTCCCGACGTTCGGGCAAGATGGCCGGATTGATTTGCGGGAGGATCTGGGACGCGATCCAGAAAGACAGTCCGTGGCGTTGACGAGCCCGGGAATCGTCTACAAGGATCTGGTTATTGTTGGGGGACGGAATCCGGAGACGCTGCCGGCGGCGCCTGGATATGTGCGCGCGTACGATGCTCGAACAGGGAAGTTGCGCTGGACATTTCATACGATTCCCCAGCCTAAGGAATTTGGATACGAGACGTGGCCCAAAGAGGCGTGGAAATACAGTGGGGCGGCGAACAATTGGGCGGGGATGGCGGTCGACGCGAAGCGCGGAATTCTTTATGTGCCGACAGGGTCGGCGGCGTTTGATTTCTATGGCGGGGACCGTTTGGGTGACGATTTATTCGCCAACTGCTTGATTGCTTTGAATGCGGAAACGGGCGAGAGAATCTGGCATTTTCAGGGGGTCCGCCACGATCTGTGGGACCGGGATTTTCCGTCACCGCCGACGCTTGTGACAGTGAGTCGTGACGGTAAAGATGTCGATGCCGTGGCGCAGACAACCAAGCAGGGGTTTGTTTATTTATTCGACCGCGTCAGTGGAAAGCCGCTCTTCCCCATTGAGTACCGCAAATATCCGCCCAGCGATGTGCCCGGCGAGAGCGCCGCTTCCGAGCAGCCATTGCCTCTGAGGCCGGCGCCCTTTGCGCGGCAATTTCTCAGCGAGGATATGCTGACCAGTCGCACTCCGGAAGCGCACGCTTGGGCGCTTGAGAAATTCAGGAAATTCCGGAGCGAAGGACAATTTGTTCCGTTCAGCGTGGGGAAGGATACGGTTATCTTTCCTGGGTTCGACGGAGGAGCCGAATGGGGCGGGTCGGCGGTTGATACGCAAACGGCGATTCTTTATGTGAATGCGAACGAAATGGCCTGGACGGGCGCGCTCGCGCCGAATACCGGCGAAAACAGTCCCCGGGGACTGTATATGAGCCAGTGCAGCGTCTGCCACGGGGAGAAAATGACCGGATCGCCGCCGGCGATGCCGTCGCTCGTCGGAGTCGGCGGCCGACTTTCGGGGGGCCAGATCGCAGCTACTATCAAGGGCGGCAAAGGACGGATGCCGGCCTTTCCGAATTTCGACGACGACCAGCTATCTGCACTGGTGGAATTTCTGTTGAACGGGAAGTCCAAGGAACTGGCGAGCTCGGAGCCTCCGCCCGAGGACATGAAGTTCCGTTTTACGGGCTATCACAAGTTTTTGGACCCGGAAGGCTACCCGGCCATCGCGCCGCCCTGGGGTACGCTGAACGCGATCAATCTGAACACCGGTGAATACGTCTGGAAAATAAATTTGGGCGAGTATCCGGAACTTGCTGTGAAAGGCCTGAGGAATACCGGAACGGAAAATTATGGAGGTCCCGTGGTGACGGCCGGGGGGCTGGTTTTTATTGGCGCGAGCGATTTTGACAAGAAGTTCCACGCGTACGACAAAGCTACAGGCGAATTGCTGTGGGAAGCCAGGCTTCCTTTTTCCGGGAACGCGACTCCGGCGATTTACGCCGTGAATGGCCGGGAATATGTCGTGATCGCGGCGGGCGGCGGGAAGGATCTCAAGTCGCCCTCCGGCGGAGTGTACGTGGCCTTCGCGTTGTCAAAGTAGAAGAGGCAGACCCTTTTGAAAACTACGACTAGTTTCTGATTGTGCGCTGGCCCAAAGATTTTGCTGTCAAAGTCCCGGAATATGACTTATCAAAGAATAGGAGTAGCGGCTCACTTGAGCCGAACGAGCCTCTTTGGTGCGTTTGCCGCGATCAGGTTGGTTTAGCATCACGGCAAAGGTGCAAACGGTGGATCGAGGAACATCTGGCAGTCCGAGCCAAGAATCGGACGAGGAGGAGTGGTTCATGAAAGTAAAAATTCTAGGTGTAGTGATTCTCGCGGCCTTGATTTTGGCGGTGGCCTTCAGCGCCTCTGCCCCGGCCGCGCCCAATACCGCCAGTGCGAACGCAGTGCCTGTTCCGGCGCCAGCACCCGAACCAGCCAAGGCCGTTCCGGCGGACCATCCGGAAATTCACGAAGCGATCAATTCGCTGCGCCACGCCAGAGAACATCTGGATCACGCCGCACACGATTTCGGCGGCCACAAAGTGGAAGCGATCCGGGCAATCGACGAAGCTCTTCACCAGCTCGACGTCTGCTTGCGCTATGACAGGTAACACTTGACGCCTTCTCGAAGGCTTTTCTGGCAGTGCCTCGCAAGCTCTAACTGCGGGGCGCTGCCTTTCGTTTTAAAGCTGAGTCCCCCGAAGAACCCCGGCTCTTTTCCGGTACGGAAGCCATCCGTCCTATATCCAGCGCTCCCCCCAAGAATCTGCATGCGAATCCAGGGTCACCCTGTTCCCGCTTGATGTATTACAATCGCGCGCCGGTAGTGTGCCAAGGAGAGGAACCAATGCTGGATCGCAGACGATTCTTGAGTGCTTGTTCGGGGCTGGGGCTGGGTGGGACGTTGTTTCCAGGCGTCCTTTGGGCGCAAGCGCAGACCCAAGGGGCAACAAAGATCACCAAGGAGATGATCGACAACGCCGCGGCGATTGCGGATGTGCCCATTCCCGAAGAAGCCAGGGAGATGATGCTGGACAGCCTGAACCAGCGCACCAAAGGTTACGAAGAGATATATGCCCTGCACATCCCGAATCCGGTTGCGCCCTGCCTGATCTTTGATCCGGCCGTGCCGGGGATAAACTTTGAGACCGAACGGCGGCCTTCGCGGGTATCGAAGCCCTCCACGATCGCTGCTCCCGGCACTCCCAAGAATTTGGAAGACGCCGCTTTTTGGAGCGTGCGCGAACTGGCGGAATTGGTGCGAACGAAAAAAGTGTCTTCGATGTCGTTGACGGAGATGTATTTGGAGCGATTGAAGCGCTACGACCCTAAACTGAAATTTGTGGTTACGCTGACGGAAGAGCGCGCCCGGGCTCGGGCGAAAGAGGCGGATCGCGAGATAGCCGCGGGAAAATATCGCGGGCCGCTGCACGGACTGCCGTGGGGCGCAAAGGATCTGCTGGCGGCGAAGGGTTATCGCACGACGTGGGGCGCGGGCGGATTTGAAAACCAAATGATCGACGAAGACGCCACCGTCGTGAAACGGCTGGATGAAGCGGGCGCGGTGCTGGTGGCGAAGCTGACGTTGGGAGCGCTGGCGCTGGGCGACAACTGGTTCGGCGGCGTGACGCGCAATCCCTGGAATCCGGGGCAAGGGTCAAGCGGATCGTCCGCCGGGCCGGCTTCCGCGACGGCGGCGGGATGCGTGGCCTTCAGCATCGGGTCAGAAACGCTCGGGTCGATTTCCTCCCCGTCGACGCGATGCGGCTGTACGGGTTTGCGGCCGTCCTTCGGGCTCGTGCCGCGGACCGGTGCCATGGCGCTCTCCTGGAGCATGGACAAGCTCGGGCCCATTTGCCGCGCGGTCGAGGATTGCGCGCTGGTACTGGAAGCGATTTACGGACCGGACGGCGCGGACCCGAGCGTGAAGAATGCGGCGTTTCATTGGGATGCGGCGCTGGACTGGCGGAAGCTGAGGGTAGGTTATCTGAAGGCGGATTTCGAGCCGAGCCCGGAAGATGCATCCCTCGAGGCGAAGGAGGAGCCGGCGGCGACTGTGGAAGAGCAAAAGAAGCGAGAGGAACAGAAGCGTCGACGCGAGGCTGGACGGGCGCGCGCGGCATACGACAGAAAATATAACCAGGCGGCGCTCGCGAAGTTGAAAGAGATGGGCGCCAATCTCGTCCCGGTGGAAATGCCGAAATTCCCCTACCAATCCATGGTGACCATGTTGTCGGCCGAGGCGGCGGCAGCGTTTGATGAACTGACGCGGACAGGGAAAGACAAGTTGCTCACCTCGCAGAAGCCGTCGGACTGGCCCAATTCGTTTCGCTCGGCGCGATTCATTCCGGCGGTCGAGTACATCCAGGCGAGCCGGGCGCGCCGGATGGCGATGGAAGCGGTCGCAACTGTTTTCAAGAAGGTAGACGTGATTGTGGCGCCGACGAACGGCGGCGAGCAGCTCGTCATCACAAATCTCACCGGGCATCCCTCCGTGATCTTGCCTAATGGCTTCCGCGGCGACGACGCTCCGAAGCCTCCCACGGACGATCCCAGCGATTTTCAAAATACAGGTGGGCCGGGGACGCCGGTAAGCCTAACGTTCCTTGGGAATTTATACGGGGAGGCAAAGCTCCTGGTGCTGGCGCGGGCCTACCAAGAGGCGACCGGATTTCACCGGAAGCACCCGCCGTTGTAGCTGGCGCGGGCGGCGGCGGAAGAGCGGAAGGACGAGCAAATATTCCCCTCCGCAAGGAGCCCTGGAGAATTCCAGGGAGGAATTGAACGAACTAGAGCTCAGAATCGTATCAAAGCTGGGGAGATTGAGGCGTAGGCTGAGCGGCTCCCTGGCACCAACCAGACTTTGCCGATGGATACGAGCTGTTTTCGGGAATGGGCTCGCTTGATGGAAGGAAAGCGAACGGCCTGGCGATTGTCCGAGATTGGATGGAGAAGTAGGATTTTCGCAACTGGCGCTTTGTTTGTCCGGTGATAGAAAAGGAGACCCTGTGTACTGCTCAAAATGTGGAAGCGAGATTTCTTCGACGACGGCGTTCTGTTCCACGTGTGGCCAGGCCATTTCCGGACTTGTGCCGGCAGCGCCGTTTTTGTCCCCGGTCGATCCAAATCAATACGCGCCGGTTGTGCAGGCAACCTACGGCGGCGTGGCGTATGCAGGTTTCTGGCTGCGATTCGTTGCCTACATCATCGATGCAGTCGTTGCTGTCGTGGCCTTTGTGATCCTCTTGATCCCTCTGTTCATATTGACTGGCGCCGGCGCCGTCCTCAGCAAAATAGGTTCTGACGAGGACATCAGCGATAACGTGGGAGCCTTCTTAGGAATTGGATTCATCCTGGGATTTGTCGGAGTCATTCTGGTCGTGAGCTGGCTATACTACGCGTTGTCCGAGAGTTCTTCCTGGCAGGCTACGCTCGGGAAAAAGATGCTCAATCTAAAGGTCACCGACTTGACCGGGCAGCCCATTTCTTTTGGCAGGGCTTCGGGCCGCTTCTTCGCAAGAATCATCACGAAACTGATTCCGCTCGGAATCGGTTACATGCTCGCGGGTTTCACTGAGAAAAAGCAGGCCATTCACGACATGATTGCGAGTTGCCTGGTCCTGCGCAACAGCTAGGGATATTTGAGGGAGGCATTCCCGAAGTCGGATGTGCGGAAATCGCGTCCGCTCATGCGTGACGGACCGATTCCATCGGATCGGCCCGCAGCCAGGGGCGCGCCGCGGAGTAGGCCGTGAACAGGTTCGTCGCTCCCATCGCGAATCCAACCGCTAGAAACACACTCCATTCCACCGGGCGAACTCCATAGAGCTGCGAACGGACGACCGCGCTGGCAATGATTCCTCCGGCAATTCCAAGGCCCACGCCCGTGGCGGTAACCACGCACGTCTGGCGCAAGATCATTTTCCAGAGGTCGCGCGGCGCGGCGCCCAGCGCGACCCGAATGCCGAGTTCCTTTTTTCTTTCACTCACGGAATAGAAGACCGCACCATAGAGCCCCACCGCGGCCAGAAGGAACGCCAAACCCCCGAACGCGCTGGTGCAGATCAGGGTAATTCGAGGCACGTACAGCGACAAGTTCATCAGGTCATCCATCGTCAGGGTCATTACGGAAAGCTGAGAATCTATTTTCTGAAGGGCTTCGGACACTGGCTTGAGCCATTGATGCGGGTTGCCGTTCGTGCGGGCCATGAGATAGACCACGGCCGAGTAGCGCTGGTTTAAGTCGAAGTACATGAAGGGCCGAGCAGGTTCGTCGATATCAATGTATTTCCCGTCGCCTACCACGCCCACGACCGTTACCACTTGGTTGCCATTTTCGATTCGAACGGTCTTGCCGATGGGATTCTGACCAGGCCAATACTTTTCTGCCATCCAGTGATTGATGACGATCGCGGCGGGCCCCTTAGCGCTGTCCGCCGCAGTGAACACGCGCCCTGCGAGCAAGGGAATTCCAATCGTGGAAAAATAATTGTCGTCCACGGCCACAGACGAAATGCTTAGGGGCTTCTGGTTCGCGGCAGGCGATCCCTCCACTTGAACCTGCTCGTCATGACCGGTATTGCCGCTCAGGGGAAGGTCACTCGCGAGAGCGAGAGATTCCACCCCGTAGATCCCTCTGGTGGCCTCTCGCATTCTCGCGTACATGGTTCGGCCCTGCTCTTCGGAGTAGCCGTTGGCTTCCAAATCGAAGGTCAACAGCGCGATGTTGCGCGCAGAAAATCCCAGATGGATGTGCTCTAGGTTGCTCAAGCTTCGAAAACATAGACCCACGCCGACGAGCACCACGGTGCAAACAGCCACTTGAATGACCACCAACGCGTTGCGGATCCTTCCCTTGTGGGTTCCGCCGACTGCGATCTCTCCACTCAGTGCTCCCGCCAGATTGGGCGCAGAGCTATATAGGCCGGGCACGAGGCCAGTCAGAAGACCAGCCAGAAGAACCAGCAAGGCCGTCACTGCCGCCACCCGAATGTCCGGCCGAAAATCAATGGTCAGAGGAATCAAGCCCAGACCCGGGATATAAGGCTTGAACTGCATCAGCTGCCTGAGTCCAAGCCACCCCAGCAAGAAGCCCAGCATTCCGCCACCGGCCGCAAGCAGCGTGCTGTCGATCAAGAGTTCGCGAATCAGCCGGATGCGAGTGGCTCCCATCGCGGCGCGAACAAGGATTTCATGGCGGCGCGCGCTTGCCAGCGCAAGCAGCAGATTGGCAACGTTCGAACACGCCGCAAACAGGACCAGCGCCACGATGGCGAGAAGGATCGCTGAGATTATTTTCGCCGAGGACACCGAGTCCACAGGCAGCATGCTGATCTGTGTGACGGCGGCGACCCGATCTTTGTCGCTCTCCGGATAAGCAGCGGCGAGTTGCTTGAACAACATTTGCACGTCCGCCAGCGCTTGCGGACGCGTTACTCCAGGTTTTAACCGTCCTACCAAGCCGAGAACATGGTTGTTGCGGTCGGCCCGCCAATCCTGTGCCGGATGATTCGTGGCTGTGTTCGTCGAAAAGGGAACCCAGAGATCAGGGAGATCGCTGAAAATGGTTCCCACAAAACTCTCGGGCGCGACCCCGACAATTGTCAGCTGCGCCCGGTTGACGGTTACGGTCTTTCCTACAAGGTTTGGGTCAGCTCCGAGAGACTTCCAGTAGGAATAGCTCAGGACGGCCAACGCAGATGGCTTGTCGTCGTCCCCTCGCCTGAACATCCGGCCCAGGAGAGGCTGGACACCTAGAACAGAAAAATAATTATCCGATACAGCGTTTATGAGGCCAGATTTGCTCCGGTGGTCATAGAGGATGGGCACCATCGAGATTGAGTACGGGAACGCCAGGACATCCGAGAAGACGTGATTGTTGTCGCGACAATACTTGTAGTCGTCATAGTTGGTGCCGCTGAACTCTTCCGTTGGCGTGGTTGCGTAAACCGACAAGAGTTGCTCGGGCGCGGGTACGGCCGGTGGGCGCAGCAAGAGCGCGTTGAAGACACTGAAGCCGACCGCTCCGGCTGACATCGCAATGGCCAAGGAAAAAATGGCAATGGAGGTGAGTTTCCAGTGCTTTCCGAGAATGCGCAGCGAAAACCGGATGCTGGACCAAAGCGCCATCTTGCCCTCCGTCGCCGGCTCGTTCCGTCAGACCCAGGGACGATCGAGTCGTTGCTTTGCCAGATGCAATTCAGTGAACCGGAGTTGCCGCGGCGTTTGATTTCCCTGACAAGCGGGCGCTCATGGCGCGCCCTTCCCGGCACCTCGGTTTTCAGGGCATCAAAGACCTTTTTCGATGGGGTAGCCCTTTTCGACCCAATCCGCTGCAAAGCTCGTCCGCAATAAAAGGACGCGCAGGTGCGTGAATCCCATTTCGTGCAGAGTCTTGTAAGCAGGCCGGACGTTTGGGCAGCGATCGAATGGGCAGCACCCGCAATAAATGACCAGATTCGCGGAGCGTGGCACGGCGGCTATCCATTTTTTCAGTTCCGCGAGGCCCTCCTCCTTGGATGCGGTGCCGTGGAAGGATGCTGCCGGAACGTGTCCGCCCTCGAAAAGCGTTCGAAAGCCCACGTAAACCATCGTCGGAGAGTTCGCACCCTTGGGGCCGGCGAAATCGTGCACCAAGTCCGCAGCTTCGAGCACCGCTGAACTGGGCCAGGGATCGGCTGCCTTCTCCTGAGTCGCTGCGCCGCTCTCGGCAGGCCGGAGAATAGAGGCAAGCGGCAGGATACCCGAAATGCCAATCACAAAAAGCGCGGCACCTCTACCCAGTTTGGACCGAAACGGCATGCTTGGATGCCTCCAGGCACGATTCTAGGGCCAAATCGCCGTAGCCGCGATGCATTTCCAGGCGAACCGCGGCCGGCTAGAACCGCCGCCCCGTGCCGGACATCATTTCTTGAGTTCCGCCCGCGTGCGTTGGAGCTTGATAGCGGTGGTGCGCAGCGTTTCCGGGACGTTCTTGTTGCTGGTTAATTTTTTGAGATCCATGACATTAACCATCGGAAGCATGTGCAGGGAAACGTCGAGCGGAGTCTTCGGATTGTTCAGGAGATTGCGAACTACAGCGTAGTTTTTCCGAAACTTGCGGTTGCTGGCGATGAGCCGAAGGATTTCGTCCGTGAGGCTGGTCATGGTGGCGAAGGCTTCGACTTCCTGATCCGTAAGGCGAGGCGATTGCAGCACGGCGCGCTGGACGACCTTGTTCGAATCGCGAATCAGGGTGCGCCGCGCTTCCGATCCCCCTTTGATTGCGAACTGAACGCGTTCGGAAACGCTCATCTTTGCGAGGCGCTCGATCAGGGTCTGGCGCTTGACGATGTCCGGTTCGGCCTCGGCCGCCGCTTCCGCAAGGGCAGCTGCGTCCATGGAGGAACCCAGCAGCTCGTGCAGTTGGTGTTTCTGATCCGCAGTGATGGAGGTGGAATGCTCGAGGGCGGCCGCCAGCGCGGGAGATTCGCTGACGCGCTCCAATTCCTCCATGAGCGCGGTGATGCCGAGAGAAGAGAGATGGCGCGCAACCGGTACCAGGAATTCCGCCGAGCAGCTCTTGTTCTGTACCATCGCGTCGCAGACGCCGGGTTTGTCCGCCAGATGTTTTCCGGCGTAGGCAAAGAGCGCGGGGATGGCCTTTTCGCGCTTCAGAGCTTCGACAAAGGTTTCCGCGGGTTGCGAGAGAATGGCCTGCTGGGCGCGTTCGGAAACCATTTCATCAGGATCTCCGGCGAGAACGGCGAGAATTTCAGCGCGATCCGCGGGCGCGAGATGCGCTCCGCCAGAGCACACCGCAATCTTGCGCTCGCGGGGAGCGCGGCCTGCGCGAAGATCTTCGAGCACTTCAGGGCTGAGGGGTTCCACCGGACGCCTGCCTCAAATCTTTCTCGGTCAAGACTATTGTACCGGAGGCTCCGGGAGTTCCAACGGGCGGCATAGCCCGCCCGTTCAATTCCAGCAACACCGCCGAGGAGTCGGCCGCGGTTACTTCAAACTGTTGTCTGGCGGAAAAGTGGTGCGTTTCTCCTGCGGCGAGCTCGGCATCGAGCAGCAGCGTGCCGTCGGCGAGAATGCGCACGCGCGTGGCGGCCGAAGTGGATACGGCGAGATCCAACGGGACAGCGGCCGAAGAACTCGCTGGGTTACCCGCCGCGGTGGAAGAAGCAGACCTCTTCGCGGCGCGATGAGCGACATAGCGCCGCCAGCCATAAATTCCACCGGCAATGAGCCCGGAGAGCACGGCAAGCAACGCAAGCACAGCGAGTACCGGAATCCAGATGGGCGGGCGGGGAATCTTGTTTTCGTAAGGCTGAGGAACAGGCAGGTTCTGCTCGCCGTGCGCCATGTCGTATTCGGCAAGCAGATTTTCTTCGTCGAGGCCCAAATAGCGCGCGATGGAGCGCACAAAACCGCGATTGAAAATGCCGCCGGGGAGCTTGTCCCACTCCTCATTTTCGAGAGCTTCGAGAAAGCGCGGGCCGATCCGCGTGGCTGTAGTGACTTCCTTCAGAGAAACTTCGCGCATCTCGCGCTCGCGCTTCAGACGTTCCCCAAAAGTTCCGCTGGCCATCAATCCAAACCTATCCTCGCCGATACACTCGGGGCAGCGGAGCGATCAAACTCGTTCGCGATCAGAAACTCTCCGGCTGCCGTGGGCGCCTTTTCTCTGCCCTTTTTATGTGGATGACCGCTATCAGGCAGGTCAGGTGTGGCCGTGAGATGGTTCACCCGCGCGCGACCTCAATGATATCCGCGGAAGGCAAAAAAATCCCCAGGAGGAAACTATAGGCGGTGTCGCGCGGCAGTGTCAAACAACGGTAATTGCACGGAAGCGGCCAATGAGGTCTTTCTGCTCCTCCTCCTACCGGGACAGCACCCCCACTCAGGGAGCACCGCCGGAATGTGCTTTATTCTCCGTTGCCGCGATTCTAACCTAGGAATGATGTATACCTTGGTTTTGGCTGCCAGGAGCCAATCGGCCTTGCCCGTGCCTGCCGCGATCGTGAGGTAGGGAAACGGACCCCCAGAGAACAGATGGCAACTCCTCTCTCTAGCCCGATGGCAGCTCTCCCGTTACCCCGCGCAGGGTTTTGGATTCGCTCAATTGCCGCAATCATAGATCTGATTCTTCTCGTCGTTCCGTTCGCGATCTTTGTCTCCTTTTCAGCCGCCCTTATGGGCATCTCGAATCCATTCTTCAATCACCGCGCGGGAACGCCTCTCAACCAGACGCTCACAGAGTGGGGCCCGACGTTCCTGTTTCTCTGTGCCTGTTTTTTCGCCGGGGAAAGTTGGCTGTACTTTGCGCTTTCGGAAAGTTCGCGTTGGCACGCGACTCTTGGCAAGCGGCTCTTGGGGCTGTACGTCGCCGACGCTGCTGGCAAGCCCGTCGATTTCTGGCGAGCGAGTTTGCGTTTCTGTGGCGGACGTTTGCTGGCGCACGTCCCCGTCCTGGGCGGCTACTATTTCCTGATCGACTGCCTCTTTGTCGGCCTGGCGCCCGGCAAGCGGGCACTCCACGATATGCTTTCCGGCTGTCTAGTCTTGCGCGAAGGAGCCCACAGCACGTTTGTTCGATGAATCCTCGGTGACGCCGCGAGTTGCTGGTACGTTCCGAACCAGCCGATGGCAAGATAGCCACGCCTGTACCACGAGATTCTTGCACCCTTTTTTACGACGCGCCTATACTGGCAAAGATTCGAGGACCAGCCCCGAATCGCGCTCGTGGTGTTGTCTTCCGCGGCGGAAATGGTCGGGCCTGTAAAACTTTCAAAGCGGGGATCAACCGAGCGTGGACGAAGTAAAGCAGTTTCCAGCCGTGGAACGCCGCCGCAATCCCGCGGTTTCCGCTGAACAACGCGAAGCCGGCGAAGTCGCCATCTTCCAGGAGTTGGGGAAGGCGCTGACTTCTTCGCTGCAGCTCGACCAGGTTCTCCGCACGATCATGGAGAAAATCGACGAGTTCCTTCGTCCGGACAACTGGTCTTTGCTCCTGCTGGATGAAACGAAGCAAGAACTCTATTTCGAGCTGGCGGTCGGCAAAGCTTCTCAAGCCCTGAAAGACGTTCGCATCAAGGTTGGGCAGGGAATCGCCGGCTGGGTGGCCCAGCACGGCGAAACCGTCGTGGTTGCCGACACTTCGAAAGACACTCGATTTTTCTCTCAGGTAGACGAGAAGACCAAGACGGAGACGCAATCCATCGTCGCCGTGCCCGTGAAATTCCGCGACACCTGCTTGGGGGTCATCGAACTGATCAATTGCCTCGGCCCGGAGGGGTTCGACGAGCGCGACCTCAAGCTGCTCGAAGCTCTTTCCGACTTTGCCGCAATCGCACTCGAAAACGCCCGTCACGTGAAACGAATTCACGAACTGACCATCACCGACGATTGCACCAGTCTCTACAACGCCCGGCACATGGGCTTCATCCTGGAAACGGAAATCTACCGTTCGCAACGCTACAACTATCAATTTTCTCTGGTTTTCATCGACCTGGACCATTTCAAGCAGGTGAACGATACCCACGGGCATCTGGTCGGCTCGCGCCTGCTCGCGGAAATTGGCAATGCGCTCAAAGCTCATTGCCGCCTGATTGATTTTGCGTTCCGGTATGGCGGCGACGAATTTGTGATTCTCCTGCCGCAGACCGCCAAAGATAATGCGCTCAACGTCGCGCGCCGCCTCCATAAACTCATCCGTGAAACTCGCTGGCTCGATGAGGATGGGCTGGGCATCCGTGTCACACCGAGCCTCGGAGTCGCCTCCTATCCCACGGATTCGCGCACGAAAGAGGGCCTCTTGCACCTCGCCGATGAAGCCATGTATCTGGTGAAAAATACGAACCGCGACAGCGTGGCTGCGGCAAACATCGGGATCCTGCCGGACACGACGGCAGCGACTGCCGAATCCGCCGGCTAGATTTTTCGACCCCTTCCCGCTTTCCCCGCCTTCTATACAGTCCCTCGGAATTTTGCTTAACTGAACCTATGCGAAGAAGCGAAGCGGCGCGATATGCGCGCTGGTCCGCGGCTGTAGCGCTGCTGCTGGCCTGTCTGACGGCGGGCGTCTATCTGAAGCGCGGCTGGCAAAGAATCATCGAACGGAAAGCGGCGCCTGCGCCGGCGCCTGAGAATGTGGAGAAGCAATCCAGTGGACTGACGTTCTCGAAGATGGATGGACCACGCAAGATTTTCACCGTCGAAGCGTCGAAGTCGACCGATTTCAAGGACCAGAACGCGAGTTTGCTCGAAAACGTCATCGTCACGATTTTTGGAAAAGCCGGGGACCGGCACGACACGATTCACACGCGAAGCTGCCAGTACAGCAAAGGCAGCGGCGGCGTCACGTGCAGCGGCGAGGTGCAGATCGCTCTAGAGAGTGCGGCAGACGCGGCCCGCAGCGCAAAAGATCACTCCATACAGCCCCAGATTGTGCATGTGGAGACCCGCGGCGTGAATTTCGATCAGGGCACTGGCGCCGCAAAAACAGACCAGCCCGTGACGTTTACATTTCCCAGCGGGAGCGGCGATGCATTGGGAGCGGAATACAACTCGGAGGAGGGCACACTCCGGCTGCTGCAGAACGTCCGGCTGAAGCTCCAGCCCCCCGCGAAAAAGGACACCGGAAAAAAACCCTCGAAACCAGCGACAGCAGAAGAGGTTCTGGTTACAGGCAGCAGTCTCGACTTCGGCCGCGACGCGAGATTGCTTCACGTCCTCGGCCCGGCAGAAGCCGTTTCGACGGACTCCCGATTGACTGCCGGAGAGTTCACGCTCGAACTGGATTCCGTATTTCGCGCACGGAGGCTTGTAGCTATTCCCGGCTCGATCGGCAAGCCCCCGGAACTGACCTCAGAGAGCGGCGCCGACGTGATGGTCATCGACGCGGACAAAATGACCGCACTCCTCGCTCCGGAAGGGTGGGTCAGTCGAGTCGACGGGGCAGGCAGCGTGCACGGCGTGCGTCATGGCCGAGAGGAAGAGGATGAAGTCCACGCGGATAGAGGCTCGCTGGATTTCTGGCCACGCGCAAATCGCGCAAAGGAAATGAATCTCAACGGCGGGGTTTTTCTAAAAACGCGCATGGCCAAAAACAGTGACACGCGTGTCCTCCAGACGGGCGCCCTTCAGATGGAGTTCAGCGAAGGAAAGGAAGGCCAACCTGCCAAGCCCTCGAGAGCCGAGACGCTCACGGCGGGAAGCATGGAGTGGACCGACGCCGCGGCGCAGCCCAACGCTGCCCCTACACGCACGAAGTTAGAGGCCGACAAGCTGCAGTTGGGGTTTGGAGAAGAGGGCAAGCCCAAGCAGCTGGATGCCACCGGCAACGTTCAAACGGAGCGCGCCCTGGCCGGCCACCAACTCCAGACCGCCACGGCCAAGAGCGGAGTCGCCGAGCTTCTTGCCTCCGGCGGCTGGTCACAAATGGATTTGCAAGGTGACGTAAAGCTGAGAGAAGCGGAGCGCAACGCGCAGGCGGATCACGCCACGTTCCTCCACGCCGGGCAGACGGCGGCTTTGACAGGGCACGCCGTCGCTCGTGACGCGACTACCGAGACACAGGCTCCGCGCATTTTCTTCACCGGAACAAGCGGTGACATCCGCGCTGAAGGCGGCGTCCGCTCGACGGACTTTTCTCCGAATGGAAACGCACTGCGGCTCGCTCAGGTCCCTGCCAACATCACCTCGGACACCATGCAGGGCAATTCGAAGTCGGGGCGTGCCGTCTATACCGGCCACGCCCGTCTCTGGCAGGGCGATTCCGTTCTGGAAGCCGACTCGATCGAACTTCTTCGCGAAACAAAGGTACTGAACGCCGCCGGAAAAGTTCGCGCCGTATTTCCCCAGACGCCGGCTCCTTCGCAACCGGGGACTCTCGAATCCGGCACGAAACAATCGCCGGCCGGCAAAACCGTTCTCTGGCATGTGAGCTCCGGAACGCTTACCTACAACGATCTCACCAGCCTCGCCCATCTTGAAAAGAACGTCGTCGTTCAGTCGCCCGATCAGAAAATTCGCGCGCCCATCATGGATTTGTACTTCACTCGCGGCGCCAACACTCCGCTGAGCGGGTCAGGGAGCAATACAAACCGTACTCCCGCGACTCCCGGAGCCCAGCAGATCAGCAGGGCCGTCGGAACGGGCGGTGTCATCGTCGATCAAGCGGGCCGCCGCGCCACCGCGGAACGCGGTGAATACACCGCCGCCGACGGCAAGTTCGTCATGACCGGAGGAGATCCCACGCTTTACGATAGTACCGAAGGCACCACCAAGGGCCGTCAATTGACCTTCTATTTAGCGGATGATACGATCATCGTCGACTCTGAAAATGGTTCGCGCACGTTGACGAAACACCGAGTCGAGAAATGACGCGGCCGCCCAGCGGCCGTTCGTGAAGAGGTATGCTGAAACTCCAGGCCGTTGAGTTGAGCAAGTCGTATCGCGGTCGCAAGGTCGTTGATGACGTTGAACTGGAGATCGGCCAGGGTGAAGTTGTTGGGCTCTTGGGACCCAACGGCGCGGGTAAGACCACTACATTTTATATTCTAGTTGGTCTTGCACGGCCAGACTCCGGCCACGTTCTCCTGAACGGCGGCGAAATCACCGACCTACCCATGTACCTCCGGGCCCGCAGTGGCATCAGCTACCTTCCGCAGGAACCCTCGGTTTTCCGCCAACTGACGAGTGAAGAAAATCTGCTCGCTGTTCTCGAGACCCTCCCTCTCACTCCCGAGCAGCAGCGCGACCGTCTGGAAGAGCTGCTGGTTCAAATGGGACTCGAAACCGTACGCACGAGCAAGGCCTATACGCTCTCTGGCGGAGAACGCCGCCGCCTGGAGATCGCCCGCTCGCTCACGTTGCAGCCCTCTTTTATCCTTCTCGACGAACCTTTTTCCGGCATCGACCCTCTAACCGTAAAGGACCTGCAGGAGATCATCCGGGGCCTCAGCCGTTCCGGCATCGGCATCCTGATCACGGACCATAACGTCAGGGAAACACTCAACGTGACGGACCGCGCATACATCGTAAATCATGGCAAGATAATGGCTAAGGGCACTCCGCTTGAGCTGAGCACGGACGCGGAAGTGCGCCGGGTTTACCTGGGCGATCATTTCCGCCTGAACTAAGACTCTTACTTGGGGACTTTAGAGGGATAATCGGAACCGATCATGGCCTGGCAGGGACTCAAGCTCAACCTACGAGTGGCGCAGAAGCAGATTCTGACGCCCGGGCTCGTGCAAATGGTGAGTGTCCTCGCGCTGAATCGCCTGGAATTGCGGGAGATGATCAACCAGGAGATGATCGCCAACCCCGTTCTCGAAGAGCTCAGCGAAGAAGCCACGCAGAGCGACAACTATAGCGACGAAACCTTCCTGAAAGCCGAAACCGAGAAGCTCCCTGAGAAGCCCGAAGCCAATCCTTTCGACGAGTTCGATGTTGGCAGTTTTTTCAACCAGTATCTCGACACCGGCGGCGACGGAGGCCAATCCCAGGAAAGAGAAGTCTCCGAGCGCCCCTCCTTTGAAAAGTTCCTTTCCTCCCCCAGCGGCCTTACCGACCATCTCGCCTGGCAGCTGAGCATGACCATCTGCTCCGAGGCAGTCACGGAGCTCGCCGAGAGCATCATCGGCAACCTCGACGAGAACGGGTACTTGACGGCTTCGACCGAAGAACTCGTACAGAGTGGCAAATTTACTCAGGATGATCTCGATGACGCCTTGGCTGTGGTCCAGGATTTCGATCCCATTGGCGTCGGCGCCCGCGACTTGCGGGAATGCCTGCTCTTGCAGCTGAAAGCCTTCGATCCGACGAATACGCTTGCCCAGCAAATCGTTTCCGAACACCTGAAACAAGTGCAGTCCAACCAGCTGAAGGAAATTGCCCGGGCTCTGAACCGTCCTCTGGAAGTCGTCAAACGCTCGCTCGAGGTCATCAAGAAGCTCGATCCGAGACCTGGCCTGCGCTACAACAAAACCGAGCCGCGTCTGGTCGAGCCCGACGTTTATTTCCGCAAAGTGGATGACACGTGGCAAGTTTTCTTGAACGAAGACGACATGCCGCAGCTGCGCCTCAGTCCCACGTACCGGCGTCTGCTGGCGCGCGATGCCGCGGACCGCGACGTTCGCAACTACGTGAAGGAACGCTTCACGGCCGCCATCCAGCTGATGAAAAATATCGAGCAGCGCAAGCACACCATCCTGCGCGTCTGCCAATCCATCATCGCCCGCCAAGGCGAATATCTCAGCCACGGTCCGGACGCCCTCAAGCCCATGATGATCAAGGAAGTCGCCGAAGAAGTTGGCGTCCACCCTTCCACGGTCAGCCGCGCGGTCGCCAGCAAGTACGCGCATACATCGCAAGGTGTTCTCGAGCTGCGCTCTTTCTTCAGCGAGTCCGTGAACGGCCCAGAGGGCGGCGCAATGTCGCTGCTCACCCTTAAGCGCCTCGTCAAAAAAATGATTGAAGAAGAAGACACTTCTAAGCCGCTCACCGACGAACAAATTGCCAAAAAACTAGACGATGCGGGCATCCACGTTACCCGCCGCACCGTTGCCAAGTACCGCGAAGACATGCGCATCCCCAGCACTCACCAGCGCCGGGTGAAGAGCTGAGCGCCCGCCTCACGTGAAGCAGCCGAAACGACACGACGCGCGACACCTCGTTATCCTCACCGGGGTTTCTGGCTCCGGAAAAAGCACCGTCCTCCGCGCCTTCGAAGACATGGGCTTCTACTGTGTCGACAACCTTCCCGTCGAGCTGATGCCCATTTTTGCGGAATTGCACGCCGCCGGCGAGGGAGACTTTGCCCGCGCCGCCCTGCTGGTCGATGCCCGCGAAGGCGCGCAACTCGAAAAGCTCCCCGCCCTGCTGAAGCACCTCAGGAAGGATCATCCCATCACGCTGGTCTTCATCGATGCCAGCGATGACGCGCTGCTCCGCCGGTATAGCGAGACGCGCCGTCCTCATCCTCTCGGGAAGGCTCTGTCCGTTCGCGAGAGCCTGCGCCATGAGCGCACGCTGATGGAACCCATCCGCAAGCTAGCCGATGTGGTGATCGACTCCACGCAGTTCAACGTCCACGAACTCCGTCACTTTGTTACCGAGCGCTTCAAGAATCCCGACCATCGCCCCATGCTGGTCTCCGTCGTCAGCTTCGGCTACAAATACGGCGTCCCCACGGACTCCGACCTCGTTTTCGACGTGCGCTTTCTGCCCAACCCACACTTCGTCCCCGCCCTGCGCCGCTACACCGGCAAAGATCCCAAAGTCCGGAAGTACATTCGCTCGTTCCCGCAAAGCGGCGAATTTCTCCGCCGCATCGAAAGCCTCCTCACCTACCTGATCCCGCACTACATCAGCGAAGGCAAAAGTTACTTGACCATCTCCATCGGCTGCACGGGCGGCAAACACCGCTCCGTCATGCTCAGCGAAGAAATCAAGAAATCGCTGGCCAAGCGCAGCTTCTCCGCGAAAGTCACTCACCGTGATATTGAGAAATAGACTTTTGTCCGGGCTCTGCTGCAGAACCAAGCGGGTCAACCGGTCTTGACGGTTCACCGCTGTCGAAACTAGACGCGCGGACTCACTTCGAATCCACCAGGGACGCCCATTCCCTGGCTTCAATCGCGGAGTGCGGAACCAGAAAGCGTCTCAATTTGTAACGTCTCTTCGTCATTCCTCGCAGCTCACGACCACTCTCGACAAACGGGAGGAGCCGCGAGGCGCGGCGGGCTAGCGACGACCGCCGCTCTCGAAACGCCTCGCCGTCTCCCGGCCGAGACTGAGCCCAAGCGATCGATTGAACGAATCCCGCAGGTCCAAATCGATCGGATTGGAGAACGTCCTCCACAAACACGCGGATCGGCCCAGGAAACACATTCAGGGCATCGTGGAACGCCACCACGCCGAGCGGCACCAGGTGGGGAAAGAATTCGTCCAGATCGTTCTTGGCGCCTTCGTAGCTGTGATCTCCGTCAATCCATAGGATGCGGATCGGGCGATTCCACGATTTCGACACCTCTTTCGAGTACGCAGCGCGCGACTCCACATGACCGGAAACGCCCGCGGCGCGGATGGATTCGAGAAAGTCCTCGTAGGAGGATGCTTCCGGATGAGCGCTGTGATCCAGGAGAATGGGCGAATTATGTGGATCAATGGCGACAACGGGCCCCCCACCATAACGGGAGGCGACCTTGGCGAGCATGACGGTGGAGCGTCCCTTGAAACTGCCGATCTCTACGATCGTGCCTTTGGCCGGCACGCACGCTGCGAGCATCCCGAGAAAGCGGGCTTCCTTCTCCGTAAGATGGCCTGGAACCTTCCGGGTCACTTCCCACGCATCGTTGAGAACAGCTTCCAAGTCGGTAGGTATGTTGGTGAGCGTTGCCAAGAGTCGTCTCCGTGGGCTTCGATGCCCTAAACCGTTTTGAGTCTTACGGCCACGCGAGGCATCCGCGCCGTGGGCCGGCTCTACCGGGTTAGGATAGCATCGGAAATTCACCGGCGCGGTTCTGCCAGCATTTACAGACTGGTCGACCGGCAGCGGCGCTTTCTTCGGGATTGCGTGAAAAACCTCAGGTGCCAGGGCCGACCTATCGCACCTGGACTGGTCTCCATCTTCTCTGTTGCCAATCCCGTCCCCGAAAACTTGACACACCCCAAGCCCGCGCACTAGCGTACCAAGTGACATATTCGGGGAGCCTCGAGCGTGGCCCGTTTGATTTCACCGCAACTGAAGAGACTATTGAGCTACGTCCGGCCATATCGGCTCCGGATGACGCTGGGAGTGGTGTTGCTCGCTCTCGTGGCGGTGGCCGAGGGCCTCATTGCCCTGATGATTGCTCTCGTTTTTGACCGTGTCTTGAACCCCAGCGCAGCCGACTCGAGCCTTCCCTTGCTGAAGATTCCGCGTGTCGGGCACACGATTTATCTCAATCAATTCTTCCCGCCCTCGATTCACAACGTTTGGACGGTCTTTTCGATATCTCTCCTGATCATCTATTTTTTCAAAGCCCTGGCGGAATTTGCCGGGGGCTTCCTGATTCAATCCATCGGCCATTCGGCCATCACCGATCTTCGCAATCAGCTGTATGCCAGGCTCATTCGGCAGCCCATTGCTTTCTTTCAGCACCAGCCTGCGGGCCGCCTAATCTCCGCGGTGATCAATGACGTCGAGCGCGCCCGCCCCGCGCTTTCCGAATATTTGGCGGACGTCTTCCGCCAGGGATTTACTCTCCTTGCTTTCCTCACCGTGCTTTTTTCCATCGATTGGAGAATGACGTTGGGTTCGATTGTTCTTCTCCCGATGGTGGTCTGGCCCGTAGGAAAACTGGGTCGCAGGATTCGTCGCTCGGTTGCCAACAGCCAGGACCGCCTCGGTGAACTCAGCCAGGTCCTGCAAGAAACGGTGAGCGGGAACCGTGTCGTCAAAGCCTTCGGCATGGAAGGGTTTGAAATCAATAAGTTCCGCGAGGCGGCCCGCCACCTCTTGCGAGAGACGCTGCGCTGGGTGCGCGCCTATGCCGTCAGCTCTCCGTTGATGGATTTGCTGCAACCCGTGGTCATCGCGCTGCTCCTGCTCTATGCGCGAGACAAGATCCGCCTGCAGCAGATCACCATGGGTCTGTTTGTGACCTTTGTCTACGCGCTGTTAAGATCCTACGAGCCTGTAAAACGAATGGGCGCCATTTACCAGCAATTCCAGCAGGCGCAAGGCGCCACCACGCAAGTGTTTGCTTACCTCGATCTTCCCGAAGAAGTCCTCGATGCGCCGGATGCCACGCGCCTTCCGGCGTTCTCAAAGGAGATCGTGTTCGAGTCCGTCAGTTTTGCCTACGACTCCGCGCCCTTGCTCCGCGCGATAAACTTTGCAGCGCGCAAAGGCGAGGTGGTGGCCATTGTCGGCTCGAGTGGAGCCGGAAAAACAACATTGGTCAACCTGTTGCCGCGCTTCTATGAGCTGGCTTCCGGCTCTATCCGCATCGACGCCCTCGACATTCGCCAAGTCACCATCCGTTCCCTCCGTGAACAAATCGCCATGGTCGCTCAGGAAAATGTCCTCTTCCACGATTCGGTGTGGAACAACATCTGCTATGGCCTCACCAGCGTTCCCAAGGAACGCGTCGTGGCCGCCGCACAAGCAGCCCTGGCCCACGATTTTATAGTGGAATTGCCGAAGCAGTACGACACCGTCATCGGCGAGCGCGGAACCCGCCTGAGCGGGGGCCAGAGGCAGCGCATTGCCATCGCCCGTGCCATACTTAAAGACTCTCCCATCCTCATTCTCGATGAAGCTACATCGGAGCTGGATGCGGAGTCCGAAATGTACGTGCAAAAGGCTCTCGCCAATCTGATGGTCGGACGCACGACTTTCGTCATCGCGCACCGTCTGGCCACCATTCGCCGTGCGGACAAAATTCTTGTCCTCGAGGACGGCCAAATTCGCGAGTGCGGGACGCACACAGAGCTCATGGCGCGCGGTGGAACCTATGCACGCCTCCACGATCTGCAGTTTGCGGATGACGACCTTCTCGCGCCGGCACAGGCAGCGCCGGCAAATGAAACGGCACCAGCGGAAACCTTATGACTCAGTCCTCTGTATTACCCAAAGAAGTGTTGGCAAGAAAAGCCGGCGAATGTTTCTCGATGACCGGCTACTCGCAGGCCCGCAGCGAAAAAAACGGCTGGGCCGTCCGCGTAAGTGTGAAGAGCGTCAATCATCGTTTCCTGGATCTGAAACTGCGCCTTCCCGAGGGATTCGATCTCTATGAACTGCGCTTGCGCCAAGTCCTGCGAGAGCGCATTCACCGCGGCCACGTCGAGGTCCACGTCAATGTCGATCCCGCTGCGGCTGCTCCCGTGCAGGTGAATCGCGAGCTCGCGCAAACCTACATGCGCGTCGCCGAAGAATTCCGCCAGCAGTCCCGCGCAGCCGCCGATGTGGATGTCGTCGCCATCCTGCGCTTGCCTGGAGTCATCGCCGGCCTCTCTGCCGCGGTCCCCGAATCGGAAGAAGATCAGGAACACCTCGGTCAGGCGCTGGACACCTGCCTGCTCGAAGCCCTCCATAAGCTCGATGATATGCGCCGTGCCGAAGGCCGCCATCTGATCGAAGATTTGCGCGCTCGTTTGGCGCGCATCGGTCAGGAGGCGGAAAAGGTTCGCGAACTTGCCGCCACACTTCGTCCCGTTTTTGCGCGTCGTCTCGAAACGCGCCTCAAGGAATTGCTTGGCGGCGCGGGGATCGATCCTGCCAGGCTCGCGCAGGAAGCCGCCCTGCTTGCGGAACGCAGCGATGTCAGTGAAGAACTGGACCGCCTGCGCAGCCATCTCCTCCAGTTTGGAAAACTCCTGGATGGCGCAGGCGAAATGGGCAAGAAGCTGGACTTTCTCTTGCAAGAAATGCACCGCGAAGCAAACACCCTGCTGTCGAAAACCCCCGGCGTCGAGAGTGAAGCGCTCGCCATCACCGGGATCGCGCTTGAAATCAAGGCCGAGATCGAAAAACTGCGGGAGCAGGTGCAGAACATCGAATGAGCAAGGAGAGCAAGCTTGCCCCGTTGGTGCTGATTGTTTCGGGCCCCTCGGGATCGGGAAAATCGACGCTGGTGCAGAGAATCTTGGAGTTGCCCGGAACGATGCCTTCGGTATCGTGTACCACCCGGTCGCGCCGCGCGACCGAAGCCACCGGGAAATGCTATGATTTCGTCACGGTAGAGGAATTCGACGCCATGGTCGCGCGCGGCGAATTTTTGGAATATGCGCGCGTCTTCGGCAAGCATTCCTACGGCACTCCGAAGAAGTGGCTCGACGAATCAAGGAAGAATGGTCTCGACCTCGTCCTCGAGATTGACGTGCAAGGCGCGGCACAGGTAAAAGAAAAGCTGCCCGAGTCGGTTGCGATTTTCATCTTGCCTCCGTCTCGAGCGGAACTCGAACGGCGCTTGCGCGGCCGCGGCCAGGATTCCGACGAAGAAATTGCGCGGCGTTTGGCGAAGGCGCGGGACGAGATTGCGGCAGCCGCACGATTTTACGATTATTGCATCTTGAACGAAGACGTAAAGCGCGCGGGAGACGAAGCGCAAGCTATCGTAATTGCGATTCGCTGTTCCGCCGAGCGGCGCAGACCACGGGTGAAAGAACTTCTGGCATCGTTTGGGGGGGAAGACTGAAATGACTGTGCAGACAAAAGCTCCGGAGAGCCAGTTTGCTTATGTTGTGCTTGCGGCGAGACGCGCTCGCCAGATCATGGCGGGTGCGCCGTCGCTCATTGAAAACCCAAGAACGCTCAAGGCGACTCGAATTGCCTGCGAAGAACTCGAGCACAGCCTGATCGAGTACGAATTTACCGAACCGTCTTCGATCGACGAAGACAAAGACGGTAACAAGCGCCGCAAGTAATCGGCGGCAAGGGCAGTGGCGAGCCGCCTGCACCGAATTTACAGGGGCGCGGCAGAGCGTGCCCGAGCTTGGCAAGATATTTTGAGATAACAACCGATGCGAATCACCCTAGGCGTGACCGGCGGTGTGGCGGCGTACAAAGCCGCCGAACTTGTCCGCCTGCTCCAACAAGACGGTTTCACGGTCGAAGTGGTCATGACGCGCGGCGCGCGCGAATTCGTTACGCCTTTGACCTTCGCCGCCCTGAGCGGCCAAAAGGTAATCACCGACCTCTTCGAAAAATCCGCTGCTGGCGAAGCCAACCTCGAAAGCGCCATCGAGCACATCGCCGTGGCCCAGCGCACCGATCTCCTCCTTGTGGCCCCGGCGACCGCGGACGCGCTTGCGAAATTCGCGCGCGGCATCGCCGACGACTTTCTAACCACGCTCTATCTTGCGGCGACCGCGCCCGTTATCGTCGCCCCGGCCATGAACGTCAACATGTGGAATCACGCCGCCACCCAGGAAAATATCGAAACGCTGCGCGCCCGCGGCGTGAAAATCGTCAATCCCGATGAAGGCTATCTGGCCTGTGGCATGACAGGTGCCGGCCGCCTCGCAGGACAGCAGGAAATCATCACCGCCGTTCGCGAAACCCTCCGCACCCAGAAAGATCTCGAAAACGAAACTATTCTGATCACCGCCGGTCCGACCTGCGAAGACCTGGACCCGGTTCGTTACTTAACAAACCGCTCTTCAGGCAAAATGGGTTACGCGGTAGCCGGTGCTGCCGCACGCCGGGGCGCAAAAGTTGTTCTCGTCAGCGGCCCCGTCCATCTTGAAACGCCCGCGGGAGTCGAGCGCATAGCCGTTCGAAGCGCTGAACAGATGCGCGGCGCCGTCGCTGAGCGCCTTGCTCGATCGACGATCGCGATTTTTGCCGCCGCCGTCGCCGACTACCGTCCCGCCGAACTCCAGACGGAAAAAATGAAACGGAACGGAGCGCCGCTGACCCTGCGTCTTGAGCCGACACCGGATATTTTGGCCGAAGCCGCGCAAACGAAAGGCGATCGCCTGATTGTCGGATTCGCCGCCGAAACAGATCACGTTGCCGATAACGCCCGCAAGAAGCTCGCCGCAAAAAACGCCGATCTCATCGTAGCCAATAACGTGACCGCCGAAGGCGCCGGTTTCGACTATGACACGAATATTGTCACCCTGTTTTCCCGCGACGGCCGCGATTTGGCGCTGCCAAAGCTGACCAAGTCTGACGTCGCCCAGCGCATTCTCGATGAGGTGTTGCGCCTCCGCGGCGTCCTGCGCACCAAGACGGAATCTCATCGCTCCGCCGTCTGAACCCCCATGGCCGAGCGCATCCCCAAAGCCCTCCAGACGAAAGTTTCCGAGCGACTGCACTTTTACGAGGATCTCGGCGTCCGCCTTTTCTACAAACAGCGGGGCGCTTCAGAATGGCAGCCGGCGGCAACGCCAACCGCCGGATCCGTCAGGGCGCCTGTTCAGGAACAAATCTCCCAAGAGGAAGCGGCTTTGCCAAAAATCACACGAAAGCCAGAACTGCCCAAAGCCGCTCAGCCGGCGTCGAGAATGGTTCAGCCGCTATCCGCGCCTGCCGCAACAGCCGGGAAACCAGACCTGTTGCCTGTCCCCGCGGCGCCATCGCTTTTTGAAGCTTTTGACAAAGTTCCCGACGACAATTTGCTCAAGATCCGCACCGACCTCGGCGAATGCACTCGCTGCAAACTCCACAGAACGCGCAACAAAATTGTCTTCGGCGATGGGAATCCCAAAGCCGAACTCCTTTTCGTCGGCGAAGGCCCCGGCCACGATGAAGACATGCAGGGCCTTCCCTTCGTCGGCCGCGCCGGAAGACTTCTAACGCAAATGATCGAGGCTATGGGCCTGGAGCGCAAAGACGTCTACATCTGCAACGTCGTGAAATGCCGCCCGCCGGAAAATCGTGCGCCGGAACGCGACGAAGTCGAGCAGTGTTCTCCATTTCTCTTGCGCCAGATCGATACCATCGCGCCTCGAGTGATCGTCTGCCTCGGAAGCACCGCGGCGCAGACCGTTCTTGCCACAAACCGCGGCATCTCTCAGTTCCGCGGACAATGGCTCGAATTTCGCGGCAGAAAATTAATGGCCACCTATCACCCCGCCTATTTGCTGCGCAATCCCAGCGCGAAAAGCGAAGTCTGGAAAGACCTGCAAAAAGTCATGGCCGTCCTCGGCCTCGAAGCAAAGAAAGGCAAGTCCGCCGAGGCGGGCAAGTCCTCGTAGCCTGACATGGGAATTTTGCTGGGCTTGCTGACGGCTCTCTCCTGGGGCGGCTCGGATTTCCTCGCGCGCTTCGCCACTCACCGCATCGGCACTCTTCGAACGATGCTGTACATGCAGTCAACCGGCTTCCTGTTGCTGACTATTTTTCTCCCCTGGTTCGGCGGCTGGGGCCATCTCGGCGACGGCTCCGGCTGGCAGCCTTGGGCCTGGGGCGTGCTCGCCGGCGCACTGAATTTTTTCGCCACGCTGACGCTCTACCGCTCCTTCGAAATCGGCAAACTCGCCGTCGTCGCTCCCATCTCTGCCAGCTATCCAGTGCTCACCGTGCTGCTCTCACTCTCGAGCGGCGAGCATTTGAGCGCGGCGCGCGCCTTCGGCATCGCCGGCACGCTTCTTGGTGTCGTGCTGGTTGCCGGGGGAGAGAACGCTGGGAATGCAGATGATCAGGAAGGATCAGAAAGCAGAGGAAAGGGAGTCGGCTGGGCGGTCTGTTCTGCGGTGGGGTTTGGATTTTTATTTTGGCTGCTCGGCACGCGAATCGTGCCCGCCACCGGAGCGACGCAAACAGTCTGGCTTATTCGCCTGACAAGTTCGGCGCTTACCGCTCTGGTGATCCTCGCGGCGCGCAAGCCGATCCGGCCTCCGACAGACCGCGTCGCCGGCTGGATACTCGCCATGGGCCTGACGGATACCGGCGCGTTCGTCATGAACAACTTCGGCATGCGCATCGAACAAGTCGCCGTGGTCAGCGTCCTGGCTTCGCTCTATGGCGCGGTCACCGTAGGCCTGGCTGCGATTTTCCTCCGGGAACACGTCTCGCGCTGGCAGTGGATCGGAATCCTTGCAATTTTTGCCGGTATCTTCTTGATCAGCCGCTAGTCGGATGACAGGGAAAGCCCGGTAGGGGCGGGCTTGTTTGCCCCGAACTTCGGCGCCGCCCGGCCAGCCTGCCAGATCAAAGCAAACTCAGCGGATCCATGTCGACCAAGAGCGCAGTCTGCGGAATCTCCTGTGCGACGGAAAACGTCATCGCGCCGCTCAAGAGTTTTGTCAGAATCGAACGCTTCGGCGATTTCAGTAAAAACTGGAAGCGATGTTCTTTTTTCAGACGCGCGAGCGGCGCGGTTGCGGGCCCGAGTATGCGCACGGAATGCCCGTCATGCGGCGAAAAGTATTCAGAGAGCTTGCGGGAAAAACGAATCGCCTTTTCAAGGCTGACGTCCCGCACAATCACATTCGCCAGCGAAGTCAGCGGCGGATAGGCCAGCATTCTCCGGAAATGCATTTCACGCTCGAAAAACGAAGCGTAATCCTGCTTCACCGCGTCTTGAATCGCATAATGCTCCGGATAATACGTCTGAATCAACACGCGCCCGGTCAATTCTCCTCGCCCTGCGCGCCCGGCAACCTGCGTCAGTAACTGAAAGGTCCGTTCCGCTGCCCGAAAATCCGGCATGCTCAGCGAAGAATCCGCCGAGATTACGCCTACCAAGGTGACCCGCTGAAAGTCGTGCCCTTTCGCCAGCATCTGCGTCCCGACCAGGATATCCAGCGCTCCGCCTGCAAATGCTCCCAGCGTTTCCTGATACTGCCGCTTCGTCCGTGCGGTGTCGCGATCAAGCCGCGCGATGCGAGCGCCAGGAAATTCCTTGCGCAGTCGTTCTTCTAGGTGTTCCGAGCCTTCGCCGAAGAAATAAACGTACTGCGATTGGCACTTCGGGCACTGTTTCGGCACTTGCTGGATCGAACCGCAGTAATGACATTCCAACCGGTTGCGGCTCTTGTGATACGTCATGGAAATGCTGCAATTCACGCACTGCACGCTCGCCCCGCAGCTCCTGCAGAGCACCGACCAGGAATACCCGCGCCGGTTGATAAGTACCAGCGCCTGCGTTTTGTTGGCGAGGCACTCCTCGATCCCCGCATGAAGCGCCGCCGAAATGGGGCTGGTCTGATGGGTCTTCTGGAAATCCTCGCGGAGATCAACGATTTCTACGCTGGCCAGCGCCCGATTTTCGACGCGCGAGGACATCGTGAGCAAATCGTATTTTCCGTTCCGCGCGTGGTGATAGCTTTCCAGCGACGGCGTCGCCGACCCCAGCAGCGCGAGCGCGCCTTCACTCTTCGCACGCACGATGGCTACGTCGCGCCCGTGATACCTCGGCGTCTCTTCTTGCTTGTAGCTGTTCTCCTGCTCCTCATCCACAATGATCAACCCAAGATTCTCGAGCGGCGCAAACACCGCCGAACGCGTGCCGACCACGACTCGCGCCTCGCCATTGCGCACGCGCCACCATTCCCGGGCTCGCTCGACATCGCTCAGCGCCGAATGCAAGACCGCAACGCCCTCGTACTTCACCCCAAACCACGAGCGGCACTGCCGCCCGATCCACAGAGTCAGCGCAATTTCTGGCACCAAAATAATCGCTGTCTTCCCGCGTGCCAGCGTCTCTTGCACGCACCGCAGATATACTTCCGTTTTCCCACTGCCCGTCACGCCGTGCAGCAACAGCACACCAAACTCCCCCAGTTCGAACCGGGCGCGAATGCTCTTCATCGCGCTTTCTTGTTCCTCATTCAAAGCATGCGCCGGAGGCGTGTATCCCGTGTCAAACGGATCTTCCGCCGGATCAACAGGCTCTTGCCAGCTTTCGAGCACTCCCTCGGCAAGCATGCGCTCGAGCAAGCTCCGCGAAACCTGCGCCAGCTTCAGCAATTGCCCCAGCGGCAGCGGTCCTCGCTCGGTTTCCAGCAGCGCGCGCACCTTCTCTGCTTTTTCCTTCAGCGGTTTTTCCGTTTTGCCCCCAAATCCCTTCCAAGCAACGATCGTTTGCGATTTTCTCTTTGTGTCCCGCAGAGTTTCTCGAATCTCAATCAGCCTGAAACGCTGTAACCGTTCGAGCGCCGCCGCCGATACGCCCGTCTTCAGCGCAAAGCGGAACAGGATCGGCCCTTTCTTGGCGCTGGCTTTTGCAAGAAATACGGCTTCCGCGGACGTCAAACCGTGAGAAAGCTCGCCGCCGCCGAGGCTTTCCGCTGCCCGGCGCCCCTCCAGGGTCAGAAGGATCTCCCGGCGCACATTTAGCTCCGTGAGCGGCGGCAGCATCGCGCGGAAAACTTCTCCAACAGGCGCGAGGTAATAATTCGCGATCCACTCGGCCAGCTCGATCAGCTTGGGAGTCAGCGCCGGCCTAAACTCCATGACTTTGATGATCTCGCGAATCTTGGTGTTCGCCGGCGGCTGAGCGGCCAAGTCGACCACCACGCCAACCATCGACTTTTTGCGGAAAGGGACGAGCACGCGTGTGCCAGGCTGCAGCATGCCGCGGAGCGGCTCCGGGACTGCGTACGTAAACTTCGTGCGCAGGGGCACAGGCAGAGCGACATTGCAAAATGGCGAGGACATTGCGCGGTTTTAGTGTAGCAGCAGCTCGAAGGGTCGTCTTCCGAGTGGAACCCGAAAAGCGCGCCTTCTCCGGCGAAACGATCCGGATGGTTCAGGAAAAAGTCCGACAGAGCCGGTGTGGCCAGGGGCACGGAGGTCCATTCTGTGCGGCTTCCGCTTATATCCGGCACGCCCAATTTGATAGAATCCGTTGGCAACCACGCCATGGATTCAGCAATCCCTGATGCCCTTCAGCTACAAAATCGACAAAGAACGCAAGATGGTGATGAGCACGGGATATGGCGTGTTTACCCTCGAGGACGCATTGGGGCATCAGGAGAAACTCCGGAAGGACCACGACTTTGACCCTGGCTTCTGTCAGCTAATGGACTTCACTCACGTCACCAAACTGGATCTCCGGGCTGAGGATGTGCGCCGGCTAGCGCAAGCTTCCATTTTCGCGCCCGATTCGAGACGAGCGATTCTCGTGACGAGCGACACGGCGTATGGACTGGCCCGAATGTTTGAAATTCTTCGCAGCACCTTTGGCGAAAAGGGAATTCAGGCCTTCCGCAATCTCGACGACGCCCTTGACTGGGTTCTCACAAAGGACACTGCGCCGTGAGAATCTGCAGCTGCAAATCGTTCCGTTCCTGTGGCTGGCTTTGAGGCGATTCCGTTCCTCCGCCTGGCGCGATATTCGGGAGTTGACGGCCCTTGCCCGTCTCCCTGAGAATTTGCCGGGCAAAAGCAAATGATCCTAGAAACCGAATACCGAGACATTTCTCTGCCGGGTTCCCCGATGCGAACCTTCGTCGCCGCGCCAAAAGCAGAAGGTCCATATCCCGGCATCTGGTGCTATTCCGATATTTTCCAGCTCACTCCGCCGCTGCTGCGCTTCTGCGTGCGGCTGGCCGGGTACGGATTTGTTGCTGCTGCACCGGAAATTTATCGCCGTATCGAACCGGCCGGAACGGTGATCCCGTTTGATGACGCCGGTCGCGCCCGCGGCCAGCTAGACGCCGCCAAAACTCCGGTCGCCCATTTCGATGCCGATTGCCGCGCTGGCCTGGACTGGCTTGGGAACTGTCCCAAGGTCGCGCGCGGCAAAATCGGCGTCGTCGGTTTCTGCATCGGCGGCCACCTCGCCTTCCGAGCTGCGTTCCAGCCGGATGTTCGCGCCACCGTCTGTTACTACGGCACGGGCATCCATGACGGCAAACTCGGTCAGGACGCGGATGCGGGATCGCTTTCGCGCGCCAAAGAAATTCGCGGGGAGCTTCTGATGATCTTCGGTACCAGGGACCCGCATGTTCCAGATGCGGGCCGTGAAACGATCGATCGGGCGCTCAAAAACGCCGGTGTGCGCTATGGCACGCTGTTGTATCCAGCCGAGCATGCCTTCACGAGAGATGAAGGCCCGCGTTTCGATCCCGAAGCGACAGACCTCGCATTTCTGGAGATGATAGGCCTATTTCGCAAAGTCTTTCGCGGTTGAAAAAATCTGAGAAGCCAGTCTCGCCTGCCGCGTCGAGTAGTGCCGTCAGGGAACTTGCGCGCCCTCGGTCCCTACGTACACGGCATACAAAGATTGGCTCGCGGCCATAAATAGCCGGTTTTTTTTCGCCCCGCCGAAGCAGAGGTTCGCACAACTTTCCGGAAGATGAATCTTGCCGATCAGCGTGGCGTCCGGCGCGAAAACATGCACGCCGTTGTAGTTTTCTCCGGCCCATCCCGCAGCGGACCAGATGTTGCCATCCACGTCGCAGCGAATGCCATCGGAATTGCCTGGCGACATATCCACAAACATGCGCCCATTCTTCAGGCGCACGCCGTCCACAACGTCGTACACACGAATTTGGTGCGGGTCGGCTGGATGTTTTGGCACGCCTGTATCCACGATGTAGAGTAGTTTTTCGTCGGGCGAAAAACAGAGCCCGTTGGGCTTGTCCATATCGCTGGCAACGACGGTGGCCTCATGCGTCTTGGGATCAAGCCGGTAAACGTTGGCCGGCACTTCAAACGGCGCCTTGTGGCCTTCATAATTCGACATGATGCCGTAGCCCGGATCGCTGAACCAAATCGCCCCGCCGGAATCGACCACCAGATCATTAGGCGCGTTCAGTTTTTTCCCCTGGTAATTGTCCATCAGTACGGTGACGGTCCCGTCGTGTTCCGTGCGGGTCACCCGGCGCGAGTCGTGTTCGCAGGTGAGCAGCCGGCCCTGGCGGTCGCGGAAGTTGCCGTTGCTGTAATTCGAAGGGCCGCGAAAAACGCTCACCTCTCCCGTGTCCTCAAGCCATCGCAGCATGCGATTGTTCGGGATGTCGCTGAAGAGAAGATACCGCCCATCGCCGAACCACACAGGACCTTCCGCCCAGCGCGTGCCGGTGTACAGCCGCTCGACCGCCGCGTTGCCGACTTTATATTTGGCGAAGCGCGCGTCGATCACCTCGACCGACGGATCGGGATACACGACAGGTGTTTTCTGTGCTTGCTCGCTGACACGCGCCAGTGGATGAAACGCCAGTGCCGTTGCGGCGCTGGCCGTAAGATTCATAAACGAACGCCTCTGCATGGCTCTGCCTCCCGCGGGAGAATTTGCTCCGACGCACCTTATCACGGGCTGTTCCGTTAAGGCATAGGCGTTTTCCGGACGCCTGGGCGTCCGTTGGAACAGGAGTTGACATGCGCCAGCCTGGCTCGGATGCTCATAGCCACGGTACTGGCTCGGCTTCCCGGGAGGAGCTGCATGAAAACGAGATGCGTTATTTTTTTGTTGGTGTGTGCTTCAGCAGCTGCACCGGCGCTGTCGCCTGCTCAGAAAAGCGGAAGTGTCCAGGTGTGGCTGACAAACGCGGACAAGTCAGCACTTTTCGAGGCGCAAAAGCCGCTACTTCGCTTCTCCCCGGCCAAAAGTGAAGAACCCACTATCGAAATCGACGACCAGAAGACTTTTCAGACCGTCGATGGCTTTGGGTTTGCCCTCACTGGCGGAAGCGCGCAGCATCTTGCGCACATGGACGCCCGGAAAAGAGCGTCGCTGCTCAAAGAGCTCTTTGCCGTGGACGCCGGGAACATCGGCATCAGCTATCTGCGCATCAGCATCGGTTCCTCCGACCTGAACGACCATGTCTTTTCCTACGATGACCTGCCCGGCGGCGGAACCGACCCCCAGTTAGCCAAATTTAGCTTGGCACCGGACGGCCAGGATCTCATTCCGGTTTTGAAGGAAATTCTGGCCATCAATCCCGGAATTCAGCTTTTGGGCTCCCCGTGGTCGCCGCCGGCGTGGATGAAGACAAACAACAATCCGAAGGGCGGGAGACTCAGGACGGAGGACTACGCCGTTTACGCAAATTATTTTCTGAAGTACCTCCAGGAAATGAGGGCGGAAGGCATCACCGTTGGCGCCATCACCATTCAAAACGAGCCGCTCAACGACAAGAATACTCCCAGCATGTTGATGAGCGCGGAAGAACAGGCGCTGTTCCTCAAGGACGATCTTGGACCTGCGTTCAAAGTTGCGGGCATGCACACGAAAATCATCCTTTACGATCACAACTGCGACGTTCCCGAATATGCACTCTCCATACTGAGCGATGCTCAGGCCAATCCCTTTGCCGATGGCTCCGGTTTTCATCTCTACGGGGGAGACATCAGCGCCATGTCCGGCGTACACAACGCTTTTCCGCTGAAGAATCTCTACTTCACCGAATTCATGGCCGTCGAGCCCACGGAAAGCGGCAGAATCTCCATCGTAAAACCTGTCGTCGGAACTTTCATAGGCGCTCTCGGGAATTGGAGCCGCAACGTCCTTCTCTGGAATCTCGCCGCCAATTCGAAGTTCGAACCCCACACCGATAACGGCGGTTGTCCGATCTGCCAGGGCGCCGTCACCATCGACGGCGATACAGTCACTCGCAACCTCGCCTACTACGCGATGGCCCACTTCTCCAAATTTGTCCGTCCTGCCTCCGTGCGCATCGCTTCCAGTTCGCCGGCAACGCTTCCGAACGTGGCCTTCAAGGCCCCGGACGGCAAGATCGTACTGATCGCTGCGAACGATGGAAACTCGGCTCTGGACTTCCGCGTCCGCTATCGCGGCAAGTCCTTCCGCACAACGCTGAAGAAGGGCGCTGTCGCGACCTATGTTTGGTGACCGTATTTGGACCGTTTGAAACGAGTCAGTTCCAGACTTTCAAGCGCGGCCACGCTTCGGCCAATGGAATTTTCGAGCCCCGGCACACGAGAATCGTGTAGTGCTCTTCCTGCATCGCATAGGGATTGTTGAGTGTCGTGCCGATCTGAACGCTTTGACATCCTCGCTGTGCGTCCGCCAGTTCGTAGTGCAGGAGGATCAAGCTCCCGCCGGTGTATTCGCGCGGTCCCCAATAATAATAATTTTGATGAGGGCTGATGGATTTCGGAAGGCCGTAACGCGGGCCGAAGAAGTCGATGGCGCCGGCGTCGCCGTAGGTGCCCGCAAGTATGCCGGTTCTCAGACGCTCGTCAGGCGGCAGCGAATAATAGAGCTGAGCGGTAGCCGCGACCATTTCCTCCCACCCGAATTCGTCGCCGAAATGTTGCGGCAGAGGTCCGTGATCTTCGACTTCCGTCCGCGACATCTGGATGCCCAGCGCGTTCATGTAAGGAACGATTTTCTCTACCGGCAGGATGGGAATATTCAAGGGAACCGCGATTACGCCGAGCGCAAGAACCGCCGCAGGCAGGGCCACTTTGAGCCAGCGCATTCTTGTGTGCGCGGCGATCGCCGTTTCCCAGAACACTCCGCCGGCGGCGAAGAGCATGGGGTAAATGGGAGCGAGATAGTAATCCTTGCCGTGGAGCTTCATCATCATCGCGAGAAAGAGGAGATAAGTGATGCCAAGCGAGAGATATCTTTTTGCTTTGCTGCCGAAGAGCAAAAAGCCCAGGCCTGGTATCCAAACTGCGGCGCTGACGGGCAGCAGCATCATGATCTGCTGCCGGAGAAAAGGGAGCGGCGGAAGTTCGATGTTCTTGTGAGTCTTGCGCACGTTGCGGAGCGCTTCGAGCGTGGGGAAATGGTGCGTATATTGCCAGATAAGGTTGGGGAGAAAGATCAGCAAGGCCAAAAGGGCGCCGAACCAGAACCATTTCGAGAGAAGCAAACGCCGGCTCGGCGCGAGAAGCAATCCAATGGTGAGGCTCACCAGGAAAAAAGCGGTGGAATGTTTGTTTTCAAGGCCGAAACCTGACAGAACGCCCGCGGCCAGCAAAAGCCTTGGTTGGTCGCGATTTATGGCGCGCACGAGAAAATAAACCGACCCCATCCAGAAAAGCGGCTCGAACGGATTCATCGAAAAGCGCGTGGCATTTCCCAGAATTACGGGAGCCAGCAGGACAGAAAGGCACGACAAAAAGATGGCGAAACGCTTGCCGCCCAACTCACGAGCGATCAAGCCGGTGATAACGATTTGTGTGCCTTCAGCGAGCGCCGGCAGCGTGCGAATCGCATGGAGGGAATCGCCAAGAAGGAAGCGGCTGATGCGCAAAAGCAGAGCCGCCAGCGGAGCAAAGTCGACGTAGCCCCAAGCCAAATGATCGCTGCAGGCGAGGAAATAGAGTTCATCGCGAAAGTAACCGTAGCGGCCGTTGGTCAGCATTTCTAGGAGAACGGCTGCTGCCGCGAGCAGCCAGGCGACGGATAGATCGTTGCCCGGGAAAGAAACTTGCGTGCCGCCCGGCGCGTCGGGTTGGGATGCGGAGGCCATTTGCGATCCGGATTATAGGTGAGTGAAGCCGAGCGACAAAAGATTCTCGGGTGAAAAAAGCGAAAGCAAAAATCAAAAGTTTGAGGCGGAGACCTCTTCAAAAATAAGCTGTTTGTCCATGTCGAGCATCTGTTTCCGGTAGTAATGCACCGCAGCCAGGACGCCGCCCAAAAGGGGCAGGAAGAAAACGGCGCGCCAGGGATCGCCCAGGGACCAGAGTTCCAGTTCGGGGAGGTAGGCGGTAAAAATCAAGAAGCCGAAAAGGTAGGCGGCAAAAATCAGTGCGGAATGGCTCTGGAATGGTGGATAGGAGCACGTGAAGGGAATTTTTCGGAAGCGCAGGAGAAGCAACTCGACGAACGCCACGGTACAGGCGGCGAAGAGTACGGTGTGCAAAAGAGCCGTCTCCAGGCCCCAGAGAATTGCGGACGAAGCGAAGCAAAGAGGGACAAGCAGACCCAGCGAAAAAGCAAGAAGAACTTTCCTGGCGATAGGGCGGGCTTCGAGCGTGTTCGGGTCGGTCCAGAGAGCGAAAACCCAGTTGGCGCGAAGGTCCGAGGGAATTTCAAAGGCCAGGCGAATGCCGATGATGATAGAGAAGCTCAAGATGTACGGCAGGGAGAGCAGGTCCTCGGAAGGATGGCGTATGGCTGCCGCTGTGCCAGCGCGAAAGGCCGGGGCGATAGCTTCGGCGCCGACGACCAGACCCATGGCGACAAACGCCGATGCGATTTGCAGATGCGCTTCACTGCGCAACAGAGTCCGCGTGATGAAATGGAAACAGGCGCGCTGCGGCAGGTCGCGAAGGATAGTGCGGTCCATGAGGCCGATGGGGAAAAGATGAAACTGGGAGCGAGGAAGGGGGCCAACTTCAGCGGTTTCCGGGATACGGATGAAGGAGCGGCGAAAGCTGAGCGTATAAGAGAGCAGAGCCACGGTGAGAGAGATTCCCAGCCCGAGCAGAGCGGCGCGGGTCATCGCCGCGAAAAACGGATCGTTGCTCCGCCCCCAGAGCGTTTGGTTTATTCCAAGAAACCAGACGGCAGGAATCGCGCGGACTGCGTTTGTGGCGCCTCTCTCTGCCTCTCCGAGAAACGATGGGACCCCGAGACTGGTGGCGAGAAGAATAAGGAAGCAAAGCGCGAAGAGGAAACGGACGTACAAGGAGATGCGGCGGAAGAGCGCGTAAGGCAGTACGGCCATGAGCAGGCCGATAGCGGCGAACACAGCGAAGAAACTGAAGGCACTGGCGAGAATGACCGTGAGAGCGTGCCCTGCTCCAAAACGAAGGAACAGGGAAAGCGAGTCTTGCGAACCAGCCACCACGATGGGAAAGAGAATGAAACTGGCGGCGTTTACGTCGAGAGTCAGCACCGCCGCGAGAAGCAAGATGGCGGCGAGATTTCCGAGAAAAATCCGGCGCAGCGAGATGGGCAGCGGCACGATATTGGAATAATCGCGGCGATCCAGGAACAGAGCGTCCCAGCGCCAGATGGCGGCGGCTCCTGTGACGACCATGCTCAGGACGATGAAGAAATATTCATCGGGGATGACGGCGGTGAACGGATCGAACATACCGTCGCCACGCATCCAGCGGATCAGCGTGCCGTATTTCTCGAAGAGCAGCAGGGAGATCAGCATTCCGGGCGTCGCAAGCAGAATCAGGATGACTCCCAGCCCGACATCCATCTCCGACGCGCCGGAATCTCCGCCGCCGTGGAAAACGCGGCCGATGAATACGCGGAGAAGAGTGGGGAATGGGCGGCGGGAGTAGGGCTCCCAGCGTGCATGGAAGAATTGCCTTACGCCGGCGATCAAGGCGAAACCACCAGATCGACAATGTTGTTCGCAATTTGAGCGATGTCTCGATCTTCCACCAGATGAAGGAAAATATTTTCGAGCGAAGTTTGGCCGATGCGCTGGCGCACCTCTTCGGTGGAACCGCTGGCAATAACCTGGCCTTTTCTGAGTATGAGCAGCCGCGAACAGACTTTCTCCACGACTTCGAGGACATGCGAGCAATAGAAAATCGTCTTGCCTTTGGCGCTGAGCGATTGAATGAGGTTTTTGAAAATGAGCGCGGAGGTCACATCGAGTCCGGAGAGAGGCTCGTCGAGAATCAGTACATCAGGATTGTCCATCAGGGCGGAAATGAGCAGTATGCGCTGGCGCATGCCCTTCGAGTAGGAACCCAGCGAAACGTGGCGATGCGGAAAAAGTGAAAAGAGTTCGAGGCAGGAATCAATTTTTGCTTTCATGCGCTGCGGCGGCATGCCCCGGAGAGTGCCAACCAGTTCAAGATATTCGAAGCCTGTCAAGTACGGATAGAGATTGGCTTCTTCGGGGACATAGCCCAGGTGCTTGCGATAGCCGACAAGATCCTGCTGGATGTTTTTACCGTGGAAGAGGACTTGGCCATGTGTAGGTTCCAGAAGGCCGATGAGCATTTTGACGGTAGTGCTTTTGCCGGAGCCGTTTGGGCCCAGATAGCCGAGGACTTGGCCAGCTTCAAGACAGAAGTCGATGCTCTGTACGGCCAGCACCGAGCCGTAATACTTCGTCAGCCCTTGCGCTTCGAGCATCGGGCGCCTTCCTGCGAGCAGATAGACTTCCAGCGAATCCCAGAGCAGTTCTTTTGACACCAAGGGGAAGCAAAAAGTTTCCGGTTAGAATGCCGTTCTCGCGGGCCAAGCAGTCGGCGCCGCTGCTGTCCCAGGCGGGCTCTGTGCAAAACGTGACAGACAGACAGTTTTCCCTCGGCTGACAATTTGTTCAGCACACGACGGTTGACATCGAGGCGTTAAGGTGCACCGGCGGCGCTGGCGAAACCACGAACGCAGCCTGGGACTGGGTGATGGAAGTAGCTTTTCGCGACCGCACGGATTAACTCCCGCAACCGCCAAATCTCCCGAGGCCCCCCTCAGAGGTGCTCCGTAGGTTGAGATGCAGCTCGAAGTGTCGACCGTCGAGACGTTCTGCCAGCGCACAAGGCTCCTGCCGCTCCTTGTGCTGAGCTTTTTCCTGAACCTCCTGCCCATGGTCTGGACCCCGGGCGCTAGCGCGCAAGTGTCCAGCTTTGAGACCACCGAGGGAGAAATCTCCGGGACCGTGCTCCGGGAGGTGGACAAACGGCCGGCGACCCAGGTTTCGGTCAGCCTGAAATCGCGGGCCGCGGGCATATTTCGCAGCGTTTTGACGGACCTGGAAGGCCACTTCAAGGTGCGGAATCTTCCGCGCGGCACGTACGACATTGTGGTGGACGAGGAGGGGTATGAAGCCGCGGAAACCAGTACCAACCTCAATGGCCCCTCGACCAACCTTGTGGTGTACCTCAAGTCGAAATCGGGGTCCATTCCGCGGGGGAATTTCACGGTTTCGGTGAGGGAATTGAAAATCCCTGAAAAAGCGCGCACCGAATTTGAAAAGGGGCTGGATCGGGCGGCAAAGAAGGATCCGGCCGGTGGCCTTGGCCATTTCCAGAAGGCCGTAGAAATGTTCCCCAAGTATTTCGAGGCCTACTACAACATGGGGGCCGTGGACATGAGTCTCGGCCGCTACGATGAGGCGATGATGGCTTTTCAGGCGGCTATCGATCTCAGTGGAGGACAGTACGCCCTGGCGGATTTTGGATATGGCTACGTGCTTTGTCTGGAAGGAAAGGCGAGGGAGGCAGAGAGAATCATCCGGAGGGGATTGGAATTTGATGACGTTTCGGCCGAAGGCTTTGTGATCCTTAGCGAAGCGTTGACACAGCTCAACCGACTCGATGAGGCGGAAAAAAGCGCTCATGAGGCGCTGCTCCGCAATCAAAACCACCCCGGCGCCTATCTCGCATTAGCGGATGTGGCCGAAAAAAAGGGCGACGATCGCGCGGAAGTCCAGGCACTCGATAACTATCTGAAATTGCAGCCTAATAGTCCTGCGAGCGGACTAGCCCGGAAACTGCGTGATGCGGCTGCGAGAAGGCTCCTGAACTCCTCTCCCTGAGAGCCGGTTTCCTACTGAGAACAGCAGGCGTGCCGGTTTTGCCTGCCGGTTCGCGGCCGCGGCTTAGGGAGGGCTTCAAAACCCCTGGAGCACAGCATGCTGTGCCACTGCGGGAAACTCGCGGCCAGCCAGTCATCCAGAGGAATTCCGGCGCCAGCGGTTTCGTCTGCCTCTCCTGCTGGAGACCGTCCGAGTCTAGGATGCGGGGGCAGCGCGTTTGCGCCAGAAGTAATAGGCGGGAAGGCCGAGCACGAAGAGCGCGATGGCGATGGCCAGATTGGCGAACTTGGACGGATCGAGCACAGCCTGATAAATCGCATTGCCAACGATTGCGGCGGCAGCCAGGACGAAAAGCAGCGGTGTCCATGGGTAGCCCGGAACGCGATACGGAATGGTGGCCAGTCCCTTGCCTCTGCGGCGCAGCGGGAAAATGGCGGCAGCGCCGAGGCCGTAGAAAATCCAACCGATAAAGATGACGCCCCCGATCAGCTCGGCGAATTTGCCGGCACACGCGAGAACCGCAGACCACACTCCCAGCGCGACGATGGCGGAGGCGGGCGTCTGAAAGCGGTGATGCACCTCGGCCAGTTTTTGGAAGAATAGCTTGTCGTTAGCCATGGCGTAGAAAACGCGCGGGGCCGTGAGGATGACGCTGTTGGCAGCGCTGAAGGTGGAGATGAGGATCGTGAGAGCGACAATGATTTCAGCTCTGCGGCCAAGCACGACGCCGACCGATGTGGAAGCAATGGTGTTGCTGGCCGTTGCTCCCGCAGGTCCGAGGGCGACTAAATACGCGAAAACCGCGATGAGATAGAGACCCGCGAGGACCAGGGAGCCGAGCAGGAAAGCGCGCGGGAAGGCCTTCTGGGGATCGACGACTTCGCCGGCACTGTAGGTGCCGAACTGCCAGCCTTCATAGGCCCAAAGGACTGAGATCATGGCCAGGCCAAAGCTGGAGAGAAGAGCGGTACCGTGCTGTGTTGAGCCAAACGCGGATGGTATATCTCCGTAGTGGCGGCCGAGCGAGAGAAGGATGGCGCTGAGGATGACGATGATGGCGACTTTGATGAGAGTGGTCCAATTTTGAAGGTTGGAACTCTTGCGCGTGCCCCAGACGTTGACGGCGGTGACGACGGCAATCATGACGACCGACAGGACGGTTTTTCCCAGTGCGGTGAGCGGGATGATTTCAGCGAGGTGCTCGGTGAAGGCGCGGGCTAACGCGGCAACGGAACCGCTGGCGATGACGAGGAAAAGACACCACCCGTAGAGGAAGGCAGGGATGCGGCCGAAGCCGTCGCGGATGAAACAGTAAAGGCCGCCCGCTTCTGGATTGGTTGCCGCTAGCTCGGCGTAGGTCAGTGCACCGAGAAGAGACAGCGTACCGCCGGCGATCCAGACCAGAAGAGAGTAGCCGACGGAACCATTCAGCTGGCGAAGGATCAGGCCGGGAGTTAAGAAAATGCCGGAACCGATGACCGAGCCGATGAAGAGTAAAAAGAGGTCCCGCAGACGAAGGGTGCGAAGGAGTGGAGGCATCAGCTGGCGGCAGGGAACTCGGGGCGCGTGTTCAAGGCATGCATCATAGCTGGAGTTCGAAGCCGGTCAACCGAAAGTTTGTTGCCAGCTTAACTGCCACTCTATGGAGTGCGCCCCTGCAAGTGTCATGTATGCCAACGATGGCGAAGGGCGACAAGTTCTAATGTTTTGGAAGCGTTCCTTCCAAAGGGTCTCCGGGCGTGTTTCTGGAAGTCCGGATTCTAGAGGAGTCAGCGAGCAGGGACACCTGATGAATGCATTTAGGGAGCCGAGCGTAACCGTTCCGTCTCTCCGCGTTGTAATCCGCAACTGCCGGATGGCAACAATGCGCAGCCCGTCGAGCCTTAGTCCTGGCGAAGGGTTTGTGCCGGGTCGATTTTCAGGACTCGAACGCCGGGGATTGCGCTGGCGATCGCCGCGACGGTAAGTAAGAAGGCGGCCGCACCTAGGAACGTCAATCGATCAACCGGCGAAATTCCGAACAAAAGGCCTTTCACCAGTTTTTGCGCGGTCCACGCACCAAAGAGCCCGATGGCGGCGCCCAGCGCCGCCGTTTCCAGGCCCTGCTTCAGGACGAGCCAGACAACATTTACGCGGTTGGCGCCCATGGCAATCCGCACAGCCAGTTCCTGCTTGCGTTGCGCCACCAGAAAAGAAACCACGCCGTAGATTCCGACAGCGGCAAGGACCAGGCCCGCTGCGGCAAAGGAAGCCAGCAGAACTGTCGTAAAACGCTGTCCTCCAGTCTCTGCTTCAACGACCTCGTCCATCGTTTGCACTTCGGCAAAGGGCATGTCGGGATCCAGGTCATGAAGCTGTCTGCGTATTTCAGGAACCAGCAAGCGCGGCTCAGAAGCAGTGCGGATCACAATATCCTTGAATCCGTAGTTCACCAGGGGATGCTGAGAGTACAGAACAGTGATCTGCGGCTCAGGCGGGAGCGCGAGGCCGGCGTTTCTGAAATCGCCGGCAACGCCAATGACGGTAACATCCGCAAAGTCGGTTATGTCCGCACCAGGGGGGATCTGCAAGAATGGCGGCGGTCCAATGTGAATTTGCCGGCCGACAGGATCCTCCGTTGGGAAATAGCGGCGTTTGAACTCCTCGCTGATCAGTGCCACGGGCGGACTTGTGGCGCTGTCCGATTCGGCGAAGTCCCTGCGTTCTAGCAGCGGAATTCCCAAAGTTTCAAGGAGGTGGGCATCCGCCACGCCAAACTGCGCTGACGGAATATCCTGGATCCGCGCGAAGGGATGCCCTGGGATATTGAGCATTTGAGTCCATCCGCCGTGCGGCGGGTAGACCGTTGTTACCGTCGCCTCGATGACGCCGGGCACGGCGCGGACACGCGTTCTAAACGCATCGCAGAAGCGGGTGATCGCTCCTGGGTTCGGATAGCGGACGCCAGGTATATAGATATGCCCTTTCAGCAGGTGGTCCTGACGGATTCCGAGATGCTGGCGCCCCAACTCTATAATGCTTCGAGTTAAGAGGGTTGCCCCCACCAGAAGCATCAGGGACATCGCCAGTTCTGTAACGACCAAGGCGTTTCGCAAACGCTGAGTAGGCCGGCCCGAGGAGCCGGATCGACCGCCTTGCTTCAATGCATCCACGAGATTGAGGCGGGTTCCGGTGAGCGCTGGTGCTACGCCAAAAAGCAAACTTGTGGCTAGAGACACCAAAAGAGTGAACGCCAGCACTCGCCAATCGATTCCTATGGAATCCAGTTGCGGCAGGTCCCCAGGGTGCATCCTCGCCAGACCCGCAAGTCCAATCTGTGCCAGAGTCAACCCAACCGCTCCACCCATCAGCGACAGCAAAAGCGTTTCGGCGAGCAACTGCCGGATGAGCTCACTTCTGCCAGCGCCGAGAGCCGCGCGCACAGCCAATTCCCGTTGACGCGCCGAGTTGCGCGCCATAACCAAATTCGCCAGGTTAACGCACGCGATCAGCAGGATCAGGCTGACCGCGCCCATTAAGAGCGTCAGCATGGGGCGAAGCTCTCCCACGCGCGTGTCGGAGACTCTGCGGACCATTACGCCAATGCCTTGATCGACGGGATGCGTCGTCGCCAGGGCGGCCGCTATGGTCCTGAGCTCCGCCTGGGCCTCTTCGAGCGACACGCCGGGCTTCATACGCGCAAGGGCGCAGTAACCTCGCGATCCCCGTGAACTTTCCGACCACACGTCCGCAAACGCGAAGGGAGTCCAGACCTCGATCAGCCCAGGCCGCCAAGGCTCCATCCATTCGGGGATCGAGTCCGGCATGACTGCCACGATCGTATAGGGCTCGTCATTAATACGGATTTCCCGTCCCAGGATGGCGCTGTCGCTTGCGAAGCGGTCTTTCCACAGTCGTGCGCTTATTGCGGCCACAAAGTTCTTGCCGACCTGATTTTCATCTTGCGTAAAAAGCCGGCCCATCACTGGCTGTATATCGAGGACTTCAAAATAGGCTGCGGGGACCAATCCCACTCGCATCTGCTCCGGCTCCCCCGCGGAGCTACCGAAGCTTACGTTCTTGCGCCACGTGTCGTAGACGACCATTTTCTGGAAACTGTGACTTGATTCGGCAAAGTCCCGTACGTCCATCGGTGACGGTCCACCGGCGGAATTTATCCCTCCCACGCGAGTTCCATCTTTCGTTGAATAAATGCGCAAGAGCTGGTCGGGTTCGGAGAACGGCAATGGCTGAAGCATCAGGGCATCGATTGTGCTGAAAATCGCGGTATTGGCGCCTATCCCTAACGCCAGGGTGAGAACGGCGATGACGGTGAAACCAGGGTTCTTCAGAAGCGATCGGGCAGCGTATCTTGCGTGGCCAGCAAGCCGCTCCAGCCAAACCGCACCCCAGATGGCGTGCACGTCTTCCCGTACGAGTCTTATGTTGCCGAACGCTCGTCGAGCGGCATAGCGTGCCTCTTCGGGCGACAAACCCGATTCCAGTTGCTCTTCGACTTCCAGCCCGAGGTGCGACTCCATCTCCCGATCCAGTTCCTTCTCTCGGCCCTGGCGTTTCCGGAAGCCGGCAAGTCTCGACCGGAACCAGTTCCAAAGATTCATGACGGATCTCCCGGAGCTGGCCACATGAGCGTTGCCACTGCTGCCGTCAGTCGCTTCCATCTCGATTCTTCGCTAGCGAGTTGTTTCCTGCCTGGTGGTGTTAGCCGGTAATACTTGAATTCACGATTCCGGTCCTTGGGTGTTTCCCATTTCGAGATGATCCAACCTTTGCGCTCCATGCGATGGAGAGCCGGATAGAGCGAGCCGTGCTCCACCTGCAGCACATCCTCCGTGGTTCGCTGTATGTGTTTCGCGATTTGATGGCCATGCGCGGGACCGAAAAGCAGCGTGCGCAGAATGAGCATGTCGAGCGTGCCTTGCAGGAGCTCGGTGCGGTGGGGGGATTTATGGAGGGTCATGACAGTAGCCATTCTACCTAACGAGGGTAGACGTGCGACCCTCGGTTAGGTTAGCAGAACCTCTGACCTGGATCTGTCACCGCATACCTTCGGGTTCAGAGGCCGAAGATGGGGGCGGGCATGAAGCAGAGGACGAAAATGAGCAGGGTCAGGAAAGCGGCGAAGCGGCGCGGCGGGTCGAGGGGAGCAGGATTGTAGATGGGGGCTATGCGGAGGAAGCGTTGCGCCAGCAGGAGCCCAGCCCAAACGTACCAAACAAACCAGATGCGGCCGAGTGGAAGAAGGGCAAGAGGGACAAGGATGCTGGCAATGCGGTGAAGGCGGGGGCTGATGGATCGGAGGATGTGCCCGCCGTCGAGTTGTCCGCCGGGCAGGAGATTTAGCGAGGTAACGAAGAGGCCAACCCATGCAGCGCGGCCCGCCGGGGGAAGCAGAAGGAAGTGGGGATTGACGCCGGGGTGAAATAGGGCGTCGAGAAGGCGGAGGAGAAGGGGTGTGCCGAAGACGACGCTGTTTTGGTTGGGATCCGGCTGAGCGATCGCGGGGACGATGCTCGAGTGAAGTACGCCAAAGAGGAGGGCCGGTACGGCAAAGACAAGACCGGCGAACGGTCCGGAGGCGCCCACGTCAAAGAGGGCGCGGGTAGTGCGAATTGGGGAACGTATCAGGATAAATGCGCCGAAGGTACCGATGAGGTTGGGGAAGGGTACGAAAAACGGGTAGGTGGAGTGAATATGATGGCGGCGGCAGGCGAAGAAATGGCCGAGTTCGTGGGCGAGCAGAATGGTTAGGAGAGTGGCGGCAAAGGGGAGGCCGGCGAGAAGGGCCGCGGGATCTTTGTAGAAGAGAGTGAAGGCACGGAGGAATTCGTCGAGAGAGGCGGCTTGATGGTTGGCGTAGGCGATGGCGAATTGCGTGCCGGCGGCGAGGCAGGTGCAGAGGGTGAGGAGAAAGAGGGCCACGGCGAGGATGAGGGATTGGAGGGAAGGGCGGCGGAGAACCGGGACGTAGAACTGTGCGGGAGTGGGAAGAGAGCTCCAATCCCTGGGAAGCGGGAGTGAGTCTACTATGGGATCTGAAGGTGGTGTGCTCACAATGAATTCGGGAGTCGCAAAAAGATTCGCAAATACAAGTACAGCATAGTTGGACGAGTTTGCGCCAGCGCGGGAAAAGGGAGAAGTGCGCCGGCGCGCGATAGATGATAGGTTTTATCGCCGGGCGTTTGAGGCCGCACACGCCGCTCCAGCTTCGACGAATGCGGAGTTGTGCGAGTCGCTTCGAAAAGCGGCAGGAGACGTCGGCACTCGAAATCGCACGACTCCTTAAGCCGTCAGCAGGCAGGGGAAGATATGCAAATCATTGACGATATTCCGATCTGGGGACCTCCCGATGAGGGAGCGGTGAGCCAGATCAAGACGTGCGCGAAAAGCGCCGATCGAGTGGCGCTGATGGCCGACCATCACAAGGGCTATGCCGTGCCCATTGGAGGCGTAGTGGCCTATAGAGACTCGATCAGTCCAAGCGGCGTGGGTTTCGACATCGCATGCGGCAACAAAGCGGTGCTGCTCGACATGCCGGGCTCCTCTCTCCGAGCAAACATCGGAGTGATCATGGACGACGTGTGGAAAACGATCAGCTTTGGAGTCGGACGGCGCAATGCGGAGCGGGTCGATCACGCGCTGTTTGATTCGGCTGCGTGGAGTTGCGAGGCGGCGGCGCCGTTGAAAGAGATGGCTCGGCAGCAGCTGGGGACCGTGGGTTCTGGAAATCACTATGTGGATTTGTTCACCGACGAACTGGATCGCGTGTGGATTGGAGTTCATTTCGGCTCCCGGGGACTCGGGCACAAGATTGCGACTTGGTTTTTGAGGAAGGCTGGCGCGCCGGACGGGATGGACGTGGAGCCTTGCGTGATTGCCGCTGATAGCGATCTGGGTGAGCAGTATATCGAGTGCATGCAACTTGGCGGGGAATATGCCTACGCCGGGCGGGATTGGGTTTCTGAAAAAGTGGCTTCTTTGCTTGGAGCGCCGATCTTGGAAGAGGTTCACAATCATCATAATTTTGCATGGCGCGAAACGCACGGCGGGGAAGAGCTGTGGGTCGTTCGCAAGGGAGCGACACCGGCTTTTCCGGGGCAGAAGGGATTTGTTGGCGGGACGATGGGTGAAACGTCGGTGATTCTGGAAGGCGTCGAGAATGATGAAGCGAAATACTCGATGTACAGCACCGTTCATGGCGCGGGACGGGTGATGGGGCGGATGGAAGCGAAAGGCAAGGTGGACAAGAAGACAGGCGAAGTGAAGCGAGCAGGAAAAGTAACCAAAGAGATGATGGACGGCTGGCTGCAGAAGGCGAAGGTGGAGTTGCGGGGGGCGGGACTGGATGAATCGCCGGATTGCTACAAGCGATTGCCAGAGGTGCTTAGAGAACACGGAAAGAGTATTCGAGTACTGCATACGCTCACGCCCGCCGGAGTGGCGATGGCCGGAGCCGACGAGTTCGATCCGTACAAGGACTGAGACAAGCCGGTAACGGCCGAAAGCGGCCGGGCTGGTTCCTTTGAGCAAGGAGGGACTCTTATCCTTCCGCGAGAAAGCCGCTGGCGCCGACCCAAAAATGAGCCAGGGACTTCCGAGCGACGTGCTGCCGGGGAATTCTGGAGCGAGCCCAGAGAATGATTACACTTTCTTTGTGGCTTCGATGCCCTGGAGTTCTTTGCCGGGTTTGAAGCGGACGGCTTTGCCGGGAGGGATGCTGACTTCTTCGCCGGTGCGAGGGTTGCGGCCGATGCCGGTCTTGCGGGGTTTGACGCTGAAGACGCCGAAGCGGCGGAGTTCGATGCGCTGGCCGCGGCCGAGAGCTTGTTTGAGAGAATCGAAAACGGTTTCGACGGCCTGCTCGGCTTTGGTGCGGCTGATGAGCGTTTTGGCCACAACCGCATTCACGATGTCCAGCTTGATCACACACGCCTCCTGCTTCCGAGGCAAATGCTAGAGGCTACGCCTTGGGTTGTCAAGACGAGATGGGTAATTTACACTGTGTTTCCGCTTGGCGAACTTTCTTTTGACGATTTTCATCTGACGCTGCAAAATTTATTTCCTTCTGAAGGAGGCATGGATGTCCGTTAAGCCAGACCGCTGGATCCGCAAAATGGCGCTGGAACATAAAATGATTGAGCCGTTCACGGACCGGCAGGTGCGCGAAGGCGTGATCAGCTACGGAGTTTCATCGTATGGCTACGACATCAGGGTGGCGGACGAATTTCAGATTTTCACGAATGTGAATTCGACGATTGTGGACCCCAAGCATTTTGATCCGCGATCCTTGGTGCCGTTCAAAGGCGAGGCGTGCCTGATTCCGCCGAACTCGTTCGCGCTGGCGAGGTCGGTGGAGTATTTCCGGATTCCGAGGAATGTGCTGACCGTTTGTTTGGGGAAGTCGACGTACGCGCGGTGCGGGATCATCGTAAACGTGACGCCGTTTGAGCCGGAGTGGGAAGGGTTTGTGACACTGGAGATCAGCAACACCACGCCTTTGCCGGCAAAGATTTATGCGAATGAAGGGTTGTGCCAGGTGCTTTTCTTCGAGTCGGATGAAGACTGCGAAGTGAGTTACAAGGACAAGAAGGGGAAGTACCAGGCGCAGAGCGGGATTGTCTTGCCGCGGTTGTAAAACTAAATGTGAGCCGAAATTTGAGTGAGGCGGGCGTTGGCGACGGGATATCTGCGTTCGCGCCAGGCCTCCAGGCCGCCTTGCAGCGGGCGAATGCGGGTGATGCCGTGCTTTCTGAGGAGGAGGGCCAGGCGGGCGCTGGTGGCCTCGTTGGGGCAAGTGCAGTAGAGGATGATTTCGCGGTCGCGCGGCAAGAGATCGGTCTTATCTTCGAGCTCTTTTGCGTCCACGCGGATAGCGCCGGGAATCGTTTCGGGATCGGCTTCGAGCTCGATGGAATGCCGGAGGTCGACGATGACGAGGTCTTCGCCGGCGTCGATCTTTACTTTCAGCTCCTCGACGGTGATGCGCGAAATGCGCAGTTCGTGAAGGAAGCGGCGGCGGCCAATGTATTTGTAGCCGATGTAGGATGCGAACGAGCCAAGAAGAATGACGACCAGCCAGCCGCCAAGGGAAGCTGCGCTTTCCGCGATGCGTTCGATCTGGCCGCTGAAGACAAAACCCAATCCCAGGAAAGTGGCGCCCCAGAGAAGAGAACCAGCGGCATCGAAAACCAGAAAGCGGTGCGGGCGCATGTGGAAAATGCCGGCGAGCGGCGGTGCGATGGTGCTGAGGCCGGGAAGAAATTTGGCAAAGAGCAGAGACCGTGCGCCCTGTTTGGAGAAAACTCCTTCGGTGCGGCGAACGCAGGAATCGGGCTCGATGGAAATCTTGCAGAGAACCTGAAGTATGCGGATGCCCTTGCGGCGGCCCAGTTCATACCAGAGCGTATCGGCGCAGACGGCAGCCAGCCCGACGATGAAAAGCGAAGCAAAGATATTCAACTGGTGAGAACCCGCCAGAGCGCCCGCGGCGAGCAGGAGCGGAAGCGAAGGGATAGGCACTCCGGCCTGCTCGGCGAACACCCAGGCGAGCAAGACAACGTAGCCGTGATGGAGAAGAAATTCGAGCGTGCGGTGCATTTGGGCGGGCTGGATCCTCTGTAATTGATGTATCCGGTCACTGAGAAACGATAGGAGAAGTATGCCCCCAGCGGCCCGACATGACAAATTCGGCTAGAGGCTTGCGTGTTCGCGGAGCCACTTCGCGGTCATGCAAAGGTTGCGGCAGCGATTTCGGATCTCCGGGATAGCCAAGGGCGATGGCGGCGATAGCCTCCCAGTCCGCTGGAATTTCGAAGACTTGCTTGGCTTTGGCGGGGTCAAAGCCGGCCATTTGGTGAACGTAAAGGCCTCGCGCCGTAGCTTCGAGGCTGAGCAGCATGGTGGCGGCGCCGGTGTCGTAGAAAGCGTTACGATTCGGATTGCCTTTGCCCTGGAACTTAAGGTGTGAAACAGCGAGAGCAAGCGCTGGGGCGTTTTTGGCCCAGCCCGCATTGAAATCCACAAGCACGCTCAGCATTCTTAGATAGTCATCGGGATTATCGTTTGTGGCGACAAGATAAGCCCAAGGTTGCTCGTTGCTGCTCGAAGGCGCCCAGCGGGCGGCTTCAAAGAGACTGGCCAGAACCGCGGGCTCAACCGGCTTCGTGGCAAAGGCCCGCGGACTCCATCGATGGCGGATGAGGTCGTGCACGGGGAAATCTGTCGTAGCTGGCTTTTGCATGGTTTTCTTCCTTTAGCGGGTTTCAGGGATTAGATGACCGAAAGCGAGTGGACGGTGCGTGCCAAACTGGCACCTAGTATCTGCGGTAGTTCCGCACAATCCGCTGGAGCGAAGAGATTCCTCCGTTCGCTCCAGAAGACCGCGAAAACGGCTGCCGGCGAAGACCTAGCTCGGGCGTTCCTGTTCCGAGGCGAATCGGGGCGGACCCGGTCTACTTTTTCGCAGGAATCATTTCGGCGTCGATGGTGATAGAGATTTCATCCCCGATCATGCCTGGGCCGTAAGTGATGCCAAAGTCCTGGCGAATGACTTTGGAACTGGCGCTAACGCCGACGCGCTGGTTACCCCAGGGATCCTTGACAGGGGCGGTCGGACCATCGACATCCAGGACGACTTCTTTCGTGGTGCCGCGAATGGTGAGATCGCCGGTGACTTTGAGTTTGCCGGGCGAAACTTGCTCAACTCTTTTGGATTTGAAAGTGATGGTGGGAAAGTGATCGGCGTCGAAGAAGTGATCGCTGCGGAGATCCTTGTCGCGGTCGGGCTGGCGGGTGTCGACGGAGTTCACGTCAATGGTGACTTCGACGGAAGACTTGGTGATGTCCTGGTCGTCGAACTTGACGGAGCCTTTTACGCTGGTGAATGCGCCGCGAACGGTCGAGATCATCAGATGCTTGACGGCGAATTGCGCTGCCGAATGCGCGGGATCAATTTGCCAGGTGGAAGTTGCCGCGGTTGCGGGCAGGGAAAGAGCAGCTGCCAGTCCGGCGGTGATTGCGATACGGGAAAAAAGTTGGCCCATGGGTGTTGCCTCCTTGAGTGATTGTTGCGTCCAAGCGGATTTTGATTTTGGTGCGTTTATTCCGGTCCGCGAGCGCGGACTTCCTCCAACAGCTGGGCGAGAGTCTTCAAGCGTGCAGCGGGCAGATGGTGGAACTGGCGCTTGTGAAGCTCGCGAACAGGCTGATCGAGACCTTTTAAAAGAGCTAGGCCCGCGGGAGTGATGCGGGTTTTGATGACGCGCCGGTCGTCGGTCTGGCGCTGGCGGGAGATGAGGTCGCGCTTTTCCATGCGGTCGAGGAGACGCGTCATGTCGGGGTCGTGAGAGATCATACGTTCGCCGATGCTGCGGCAGGCGAGGCCCTCGGGTTCCGCGCCGCGGAGAATGCGAAGGACGTTGTATTGCGTCCCGGTGAGGCCGTGAGGCTTGAAGAGTTGCTCGGCTTCGAGGGCGAGGGAATCTGCGGTTTTCTGGAGAGAGATGAAGATGGTGTCCTCGAGGGGAAGAGGCGGATGGGCGGACGCACGGCGGCTCATCCGGGCAATATAGTCGTTATGACGACTAATGTCAAGAGGAAAGAATTGGGCCGGAGGGGAAGGCGGCGCGGATGGCGTGAAAAGGGAAGCCTTCGTGGGGGCGTACTGGGCAGCCGGGATGCGCGGGCAGCCCCCACGAAGCGTCGTGACTTAGGGTTTCTGGAGAGGGCGGACGTGGACTTCGCTCAGGAAACTTTGCGGGCCTTGGGTGAGGATCATCTCTACGGCGTGGGCCACGTCCTCAGGCGAGAGAACCTTCGAGGGGTCCTTCGAGCCGCGTGCGGAAAACTCGGTGGCTACGCTGCCGGGACAGACAACGCTGACGCGGATGCCGTGCCCGCGGAGGTCTTCGGCCATGCAGGCGGAGAGGCCCTGGAGGCCCCACTTGGAGGCGCAATAGATGCCTCCGCCGGCGAAGGTGTTGCGGCCCGCGAGAGAGCTGATGTTGATGATGTCGCCGGCGCCCTGCTGGATCATGGCCGGAGCTACGGCGCGAGAGAGGAGGAAAACGCTTTTCAGATTGGTGCCCAGCACACGGTCCCAATCGGCTTCCGTTTTTTCATGGGCGGGACCGAAGAGACCGATGCCCGCGTTGTTGACCAGGATAGAGATCCGGCCCAGGGCGGCTTGCGTTTTCAGGACGAGGTCGGTTACATCGGCGGACTGCGAAACATCCGCGATCTGCGCATAGACAGGCGTACCTGATTTCTCTAGCTCAGCCTCGGCGGCCCGAAGCACCGGCGCATTTCGACCGCAGATGGCCACACCCGCGCCCAGTTTGGCAAGGCGGAGGGCGATGGCGCGGCCTATGCCGCGGCTGCCGCCGGTAACAAGCGCGACCGCCGCGGAAAGCGGCACCCCTTCGCGGGAGGATGAATTTATACTTGTTTTTTGAGACATTTGAATTCTTCCTCTCGCTTGCCACCTTTTTTGTGCGAAACTCATCTTAGCATTCAGGAGTCTGGCAGTTCCCGCAGGGCTTGGGATCCTCGAAGCTGCGTCGGGAAGACGGGAAGAAGCTTGTAAGCCGACGGAATGGTTCCACAGGCTTTTTTGAATTTTCCCGAGATGACAGCTTGCGGATAGACCGGGGCTTTTCCTATAATTCCCAAGTTTTGGAATCAACGCAATCATTGGCACGAGCAGTGCTCGCAAGAGCGGCAACGGATAATCCAGAATTGATACTTGTGCGAGGAGAGTGGGAATGAGTGGAACACGCAAAGTGGCAGGCCTCGCGATGGTCGCGGCGCTTTGTCTGATTCTTGGGAGCGGGCTGAGCGCGCTGGCGCAAACGCCGGCGGCGGGAGGGCAGGACGCCGGGGCGGGGAAGCAGCCTTATACGATGGCGGAGTACAACTCGTATCAGGCTTGTGCGAGCGAGAAGGTTCCAGCCACGCAGGTGAAGTGCCTCGATGATTTTGTCTCGAAATATCCTAATTCCGCATTGCTGATCTACGTTTATCCGCTCTACGTCCAGGCTTACGGGCAACTCAAGAACTATCAGAAAGTGATGGAATATTCAGACAAAGTCATCGGTCTGGGGGACAAGATTGACGCTGGCGGGCAATATCAGGCGCTCTATGCGCACTGTTTTGCCTACAACGCCTTGAGCGCCGCTCAACAGGCAGACCCGGCAACCGCGAAAGCGGCGAGAGATGCAGCGGTCTCGGGATTAAAGGCGCTGGACGGCGTGAAGAAACCCGATGGCATGACGGATGATGCGTTTGCCACGCAGAAAAAGCAGATTCAGATTTATTTCAACGGCACCGCCGCTCAGGCTTCAGTGAACATAAAAGATTATGCCGGGGCGATTCCGTTCTATAAGGCAGTGCTGGCGCTCAATCCAGATGACGGAATTACAAGTTACCGGCTGGGACTGGCATACGAGGCGCTCACGCCGCCCCAGCATATGGATGCTTTCTGGTCGATCGCGCGGGCCGTGACGGCGAAGGGAGCGACACAAGCGCAGTCTGCAAAGGTGAAGGATTATCTGCGAAAGCTGATCGTGAACTACCAACAAGCAGCGTGCGATAACCTGACGGACGCGGAGCTGGCGGAACTGCTGCAACTGGCAGGCAGCTCGGCGGACCGTCCGGCAAGCTATAACCTGCCAAGCAGCGCGGACCTGGATGCGGCACGCAAGGATATGACGATCGCTTCCGTGGTGACAGACCTGAAGGCAGGAGGCGACAAGGCGAAAGTTACCTGGCTGGCGTCGTGCGGCCTGGAGTTTCCGGAAGTGCCCGGCAAGGTGATTGAAAACATTCCCGGGGACGTCATCGAGCTCAAGGTGGCCTTCGTGACAAGCGACGCGGAATTTGATGCCAAGACGACACCGGATATGGACGTCAAGATAGCCGGGCAGCCGGATGTGGTTCGCGTTGAGAAGGACAGTGCGATTCATTTTACCGGCACACTCGTTTCCTACGACCCCGACCCGGCGTTCATGCTCCACTGGGAAAAGGGCAAAGTCAAAGACGACGACATTCCGAAGGAAAAGGCGGCACCAAAGAAGACGGTGCACAAGAAGCCCTCGAGCTAGCAGAACGGCACAAGCCACGACACAAATAACGAACGGCTCTCCGGTTTCGCCGGGGAGCCGTTTTTCTTTTGCGGGCCCGTCCATTCCTTGGCAACCCGCCGAGAAGAAGCCACTGTGGAAGTGGAACGCCGTTAGCGGGAGTGATGATTCTTTGAAGCGAGCTTGTATTCGTCGATTTTGCGGCTTAGCGTGTTGCGGTGAATGCCGAGAACTTGCGCGGCGCGGGATTGATTGCCGTTGGCGCGGTCCAGGACGCGCTTGATGAAACGCTTCTCGAATTCGCCAACGGCCTCATCGAACAAAATCCCCCGGTCTACCATTTGAGTGACCAGCCCCTCGAGTTGATCTTTCACGATCGCACGCTCCGCAGAATTTTCTTTCCGTTTGTTCTGGGCCGGGTTGCAGCAGTTATTGGTCTAGCTCGTGCCCTGTCAGGATGCGATAGGCGTCCCGGTATTTGGCACGCGTAGCGGCGACCACGTCGGGCGGAAGCTCCGGGCCAGGCGGGGTTTTGGGCCAGCGGATTCGCTCGAGATAGTCGCGGACAAACTGTTTGTCGAAGGAAGGTTGCGGGCCGCCGGGACTGTACTGGGCGGCGGGCCAGAAGCGGGAAGAGTCTGGAGTGAGGGCTTCGTCGATCCACACCAGGGAGTTGACTGCGTTGGGGGACCCGAGGGTGCTGCCGAGGAGGCCGAACTCGAATTTGGTGTCGGCGAGGATTACGCCGCGAGGCTCGGCATAGGCGGCGGCGCGGCGGTAGATTTCGATGCTGACGGTGCGGACGCGCTCGGCGACATCTCGGCCGATCAGGGAAGCAGCTTGCTCGAAGGAAATGTTCTCGTCGTGGCCGGTGGAAGCTTTGGTGGCCGGCGTGAAAATGGGTTCGGGGAAACGATCGGATTCACGCAAGCCCGCGGGAAGCGCGATGCCGCAGATTTTTCCGGTGGCTTTGTAGTCTTTCCAGCCAGAGCCGGAAACATAGCCGCGCACGACGCATTCGATCGGGAGAGGCTGCGTTTTGCGGACGACCATGGAGCGGTCGGCTAGCTCCTCGCGAAAAGCGTTGAAAGCGGCGGGGAACTCCGTGGAGCTTAGGACATGATTGGGGATAACGTCTCTGAGGAGATCGAACCAGAAGAGCGAAAGTTGCGTCAGGACGCGGCCTTTATCGGGAATGGGGGTGGGAAGAATCACGTCGAACGCCGAGAGACGGTCCGTGGCGATGATCAGCAGCTTGTCGCCAAGGTCGTAGATATCGCGGACCTTCCCGCGCGCCGCGGGTGCGAGGCCGGCGAAATGCGTTTCTTGGATGATGCGACTCACAGGACCTGCAGCCAAAGAAAAGTTTCTCCCCAAAGGTGGGGAGCATTCTAGCGCAGCGCTTCGTTGAGGGAAAGCAGCAGGTAAAGGGAATTTGTGGAAAAAAATCGTGCGGCGAAAGATTCGTTTTTCCTGTGGCTTGACGTCGTACAGCCGGGAGTCTCCGTTTTGAAGATTTGCTCAGAAAAGGCCGCCCCTCGCTCTGCGAAAAATGACGTAGCGAGGAGTCTCTGTTTAGGGAGAAAAGATCCTGGCGACAGATTCCTCCCGGCCGTTTCCCTAGAGGCCGGCGTAGTCAAGGAACGGAAGAGCGCCTCGTCGGTTTCGTTCTCTGAGAAGTGTATCCAGAGAAGAGTGCAGCGGCGCGCTGCCTGGAGCTCAGGCGGCCGAGGCTGCTCTTTGTTTGGGAGCGGGAGCTTGGTCGCCCTCCCAGCGGACGCTGACGAGCTTGGAGACGCCGGGCTCTTGCATGGTGACGCCGTAGAGAACGGAGCCGGTCTCCATGGTCTTGCGGTTGTGGGTGACGATGATGAATTGCGTTTGGCTGCTCATGTCTCCGACCAGGCGGGTGAAGCGGCCGACGTTTGCTTCATCAAGCGGGGCGTCGACTTCGTCGAGAATGCAGAACGGACTCGGCTGGTAGCGGAAGATGGCTATGAGCAGCGCGAGCGCGGTCATGGCTTTTTCGCCGCCGGAGAGCAGGAGAACGTTTTGCATGCGCTTGCCGGGAGGCGAAGCCACTACGTCGATGCCCGCGTCGCCGGAACTGTCTGGTTCGGTCAGGCGCATTTCGGCCATGCCGCCGCCGAAGATGGTGTGGAAGGCTTCGGAGAAATTGGCGTTGATGGCGTTGAAGGCTTGCTCGAATTTTTCGCGGGAGACCAGATCAAGTTCGGCGATAGCCTGTTGCGTGTCGGCGATGGATTTGAGGAGGTCGTCGCGCTCGCGGGTCAAGAACGTGAAGCGCTGTTCGCACTCGTTGAACTCTTCGAGAGCCATCATGTTGACAGGTCCCATGGCTTCGATGCGCTGCTTCATCTCGCGGTAGCTGGTTTCCGCGGCGAGGAGTTCCTCGCCAGTCATGAAAGCAGATTCCGCGGCGATCAGATCCTCGGGCTGTGCGTTGACTTCCGTCATGCAGGTTTCGCGCAAATGCTGGCGGTCGGAATCGTTGCGTGCGTGGTCCACTTCGGCGTGGCTGCGTTTTTCGCGAAGCTCCTGGAGCGATTGCCGGCCCAGGCGCAGATGATCTTCCATCTGCGTGACGCGCGTGCGGCCGGCGTCCCATTCCTGCTCGAGCTGGCGCTGGCGGACTTCGAGGCGGAGTTTTTCGCCGCGGAGCCCTTCGAGTTGCTGCGCGAGCTCCTCACTCTGCTTGGTCAGAGCGGCTGTCTCATCCCAAATGGAAGATTCTTGCTGCAGGAGCAAGGTTTCGCGGCGATCGAGTTCCGCGCGCTCCGCTCCCAAACGCTCGGCGAGAGATTCGGCCGCGGAGAGCCGTTCATTGAGGGCGGCGAGTTCGGCACGGGCGCTAGCGAGCTCGTTTTGCTCCGTGTGCACCGATCCTCGAAGCTGCGCGAGTAGTTCGGCGAGCCGAATGCTCTCGGTTTCCGTTTCGGCGCGGCTGATGGCGGCGGCGGCGTGTTGATTCTTCGCACGCTCGGCGCGCATTCTTGCGTCCTCGGAGTCCTTGCGCAGGCGCAAAAGCTCGTTCTGGCAAACGGTGAGTTCGAGGCCGAGGCGCGCCAGTTCGCTTTGCATGTGCTCGTGACGGTGCGTCGCCGAGAAGACGCTGCGCTCAGCGCCGCGCTGCTGCGCCGTGATTTGTTCAAGGGACTGCTCCGTTTCGCGGAGCTCCGCGTTCACTTGCGCAAGCGCGGCCTGCGCATCGCTCATCTCCTGTTCAAGCCGCAAGACTTCGGCGTCGAGCGCGCGATGCTCGCGCTTCATGCCGAGAGGGCCGGCTTGGTCGGCGCGACCGCCAGTGACCATCCGGCCCTGGTAGCACGTGCCATCCGGCACGATGAACGCGAATTGGGGATTATCGCGCGCCAGCGTTTCGGCGGAGGCGGCGCTGTCGGTGAGATAAGCGGACCGAAGCCGTGGAAGAAATTGTTTTGCGGCGGCCCCGAGCGGATCACGGAAACCAACCAGCTTGTCCAGGCGGGAGATTACGCCGTCTTCCGTGCGGAAATTAATGATGGGCTCGTACTCGGCCAGGCGCAAATTGCGCAACGAATCGACAAAGAAAGTGGCGCGGCCGCCGACTTCATCGCGGAGGAGGGAGACGCCGGCGCGAGCATGATCGTAGGTTTCGACAACGACATATTCGAGTTCGTCGCGGAGATACTGCTCGATGGCGGCTTCGTGCTGTTCTTCGACTTCGGCGTAATCCGCGAGCACTCCCACCGCGTGGAAATCCTGGCCGCTGCCGCGTTCGTTGGCGGCGAAGAGCTTTTGCACGGCATCGGCGGTATAGGAGCGATCGTTGAGAATTTGTGCGAGCGTTTCATGGCGCGCCCGGACGCCGGAGAGGGAATCGCGCAGTGCATCCGCTTTCTCGGTGCCTTCCACGCGTTGTTGGCGCAAGCCGGTGATGCGCGCTTCGAGAGCAGTCGCATTTTGTGTGAGCAAGTTGAGCTGGCCGCTTGCCGCTTCCCAGTCGTACGCCGCCTGATCGGCTTCGTCGCGGATGCGAATGGAGGATTCGAGAAGATCGTGTTCGCTTGCTTCACGTTTGTGGAGCGCATCGAGATGATGGACGAGGGCTTCTTCTGCTTGCTTCTGCTCGCCATGCAGACGAAGGAGGCTTTCGCCAGTTTCCGATGCGGAGCGGCGCAGCGCTTCAATCCGCGCCTCGGATTGTTGAATCTGTGTGGCTCGGGATTCTGCCCGGGTCCTAAGCTCTTCCACACGGCCAGAGAGAACGCCCGACTCCTCGCGAAGCGAGGTTACGGCAACCTGTTGTGTGGTACTGCGCGCTTCCCACTCGGTCGCTTGCGCTGCCGCGTCCGCCATTTCGGAGGAGATTTGCGTGCGCCGCGAGCTGAGTTCCGTGGCGCGCTGCTGATTGAAACTGATGCGATTCTCGGTGCGATCGACTTCGAGCGCCGTGGCGTTTAGCACATTTTGATTCTGGCGAATCTCGGCGTCGAGTTCGTAAATGCGCTGGTTGAGGCGGTCTTGTTCGCCTTCCTGCTGCTGAATGGTCTGCGCGTGCTGCGTTTCCGCTGCGGTGAATTCGGCCAGCTGCTTCGCGATGCGTGCCGCTTCGGCCTCCAGTTCTCGCGCCTTTCCGGCGAGCATCTGACGAACAATCCCGCGCATCTGGTCGCGAATCTCGGCGTAACGGCGGGCTTTGGACGCTTGACGCTTCAACGAGCCAAGCTGCTTTTCCACTTCGACGACGATATCGTTTACGCGCGCGAGATTGAGTTTGGAAGATTCCAGTTTGGCTTCCGCGAGGCGCTTCTTGGTCTTAAATTTTGTGACCCCGGCGGCTTCTTCGATGATGGCACGGCGCTCCATCGGTTTGGTGGAAAGGATCAGGCCGATGCGGCCCTGCTCGATGATGGCGTAGGAATCGGGGCCGAGCCCCACGCCCATGAACATTTCCTGAATGTCGCGGAGGCGCGCAATGCGGCCATTGATGAGGTATTCGCTCTGGCCGGAGCGGTACAGGCGGCGCGTGACGACCACCTCGCCCGGCTTGGTGGCCAGGACCGGCTTGTCGACGCCCTTTTTGCGGCGTTTGCCTTTCAGAAATTCCGGAGCGGCGACGGACACTTCGTCCGTTTGTGACGCAGAATCCCCGGATTCTGTTCCTTCTTGCTGCGATTCGGGGGCCGGCGCGGGGTCAAGCGGGAGAACTTGAACACTGGAATCAGAAGTCGCACTCAGGCCACTGTCCGTGGCGGCGGTAGCGACTGCGGGGTCGCCGAGACCTTCTGCCGACGCACCTTCGAGAACGAACCGGGCGGCTTCGGCCAGCTCGGCGTCTTCCATGGTGATGGTCACTTCCGCCATGCCAAGAGGCGGCCGCTTAACCGTTCCGTTGAAGATGCAATCCGCCATGCGTCCAGCACGCAGAGATTTGTGGCTTTGCTCACCCAGAACCCACGAGATGGCGTCTACCACGTTGGACTTGCCACAACCGTTGGGCCCGACGATGCACGTTGTGCCGGAGCCGCTGAAGGTGACTACGGTTCGGTCGGAAAACGACTTAAAGCCAACGATTTCCACTTTTCGGAGCTTAAGCAAGATATCCCCTTTTTGTCGTCAACCGTTTCGCGGCTCGAGCCCATGCCGGCCGCTTCGCGTTTGCCCCTAACGAATTTCGCCCTTCCAAATCCTCGAATACACCGATAGAGACCGCAAGCATCCTTACGGCAGCAGCCGTGGGCAAAAGGCGCGTAGAGAGACGACGCTTTGTTCCTCGAGGGGAGGGTCTTTCGAGCGACAAGTCGACCGGTTTGCGGCCGCTTAGACAAACGTATGGCAGGTTCTCAGTCAGAGGCCCAGCCGCCTGGCGCGTGGATGGCGGTACGGGAAAAAAGAATACCACGAGGATTCCAGAGTGTAAAGGGCTACGCAATGGGTAGTGCCAGATTGCCGGGGACCACAATCGGCCGGTCGCCTCGAGCGGAGCGGTTGACTGCGGTACCCCGCGGCTAGAATACCTTAGGAGTACGGGGATATCCAAGATGTAACCAAAGCAGCGTTTCTTCCGCGGCCACCCGAAAATTCGCCGTATGATGCACACAAGCGGAAAGAGAACGGCAAGGCGCAACTTGGGGGCCCAGCCACGTGAAAAAGCTGCGATTTCTCCTCGCACTGATTACCAAGAACAACGACTATCAACTCGAACAGGCGGCTTCCGCGGAGACGGCCGCGCGAGAGCTGGGAGTTGACCTTGAGGTCGTGTACGCTGACGGGGATTCGATCACGCAAAGCACGCAAGTCCTCAAGTCCATCCAAGTCAATCCTACCTTGCGGCCAGACGGGATCATCGTCGAGCCCGCGGGCGGAACGGGACTGCCACAAGTAGGCAAAGCCGCCGCGGAGGCCGGGATTGCCTGGGGACTCATCAACCATGAGGCGGACTATGTCGCCGAGTTGCGGCGTAGCGCGAAGACCCCCGTGTTTCTCGTTACCCACGATCACAAGGAAATCGGAAGGATTCAGGGCAGGCAGCTGAATACTTTGCTTCCTGAAGGCGGAGCCGCGCTGTACATCGTTGGTCCTACCGAGACCGCTACTGTCAAAGACCGCAAGTCGGGATTCGAGGCAACATGCTCTAAGAATCTGCGTGTCACGCTGCTGCGAGGCAAATGGACGGAAGAGAGCAGCTATCGCAGCGTGGCGACCTGGCTGAAACTTGGAGGATCGCACAAGGTGAGTGTCGAGGCGATCGTCGCCCAGAACGACGCTATGGCCAAAGGCGCGAGGAAAGTTTTCGAGGAAATCAGCAATCCCGAAGAGCGAGAAAAATGGCTGAATGTGCCGTTTGCGGGCGTTGATGGTTTGCCGAAGACGGGGCAAGCCTGGGTACGCACTGGATTGATGACGGCCACGGTGATCGCTCCGCCAATGGCCGGACTGGCCGTGCAACTGATGGCCCACGCGCTGCGCGACGGCGCTAACGTACCGGAACGCACGCTCACCGTTCTCGAGTCCTACCCGCCTCTGGGGAAACTCTCGAGACTCCAGCCAGCTGGCGGCCCACGGTAAACGGGCTGGTCAAGCGGCAAACGCATTCATCCAGAAAGCCTTCCTCGAGAGTGAGAGCTACTTCAAGTGTGCGTCATACCAGGAGAGAATGCGACGGACACGGTCGAGCAGATGCTTCTCTTCCCGCAAACCGTGCGGCTCTCTGGGATACACGACAAGTTCCGTCTCGACTCCATAATGTTTTAAACCGCGATAGAGTTCCCGGCTTTGCTCCGGCGGATCCGTGGTGTCGGCTTCGCCCTGGAGAATGAGTGTCGGCGTCTTCGCATTCTTGAGCTGCGTGAACGGAGAACTATTGAGGAATTTCACGAGGCTGTCCGACTCATAGGGCACACCGTAAAACCACTCGTCGTAGGAAGGATGCTGCTCGCTTCCATACTCCGAGATTAAATTGGAAAGGCCCGCGCCGGAGACGGCGGCCTTGAAATCATTCGTTTGCGTGATGGCCCACTCCGCCATATAGCCGCCGTAGGACCATCCGCCGATGCCAAGTTTCGCGGGATCGGCGATGCCACGGTCGATCAAATCCTTCACGCCCCACATCACGTCCTTGAAGTCGGCGCCGCCCCAATCTCCGCGGTTCATCTCGATGAATTCCTGGCCGTAGCCGACCGAGCCGCGAATGTTGGGATAGAAAACTGCGTAACCGCGCGCCGCCAGTAGCTGGCCCCAGACTTCGATCGAGTCTTGCCAGTTGCCCGTAGGTCCGCCGTGAATTAATGCGACGAGCGGCAGCTTTGATTTTCCATCGGCACCAGCGGGTTTCAGGAGAGCCGCTTCAATCTGCAGACCGTCGAACGATTTGTATTTGTAAAATTCGGGCGTGCTGAGCGTGAACTTCTTCCAGGAATCATTGAGATGAGAAATTTGTTGCGGCGTATCTTTCTGATTCCACAGCCAGAGCTCGGGAGGAGCTGTCGCCGACTGTCCCGCAAAAACAACGTCGCCGGACTCGGAGACGGCAAAGGCGTTGATATTGCCGGAAGGCGGATTAGCCGGATTCTTGCTCATGCCTTCCGGAGAATAGCCGACAAGCTTGTGCCGGAATCCGTCAGCGTAGAGCGCCAGCATGGACCCGTCTTTCATCCACCGATGTTCCATGATGGCGCGGTCGAGGCTTGCGCCGGTGAGATTGCGAGTGGCCCGTTTGTCGATATCGAGGAGCATGAGGTCGTGCGGTGCGGGGCCATCCACGCGGCAGCCGACGTAACTGACGGTCATCCCGTCCGGAGACACGCGCAGGTCTCGAAAGGGGCCGTGCGGCGCGAGGATCAGCTTGCGCGAGCCATCAGAGACGGAGATCGAAAAGATGCGATGGGTCTCCTGGTCGGATTCCGGATGGTCCGTCGCGCTCACGATAATGCGATCGCCACCAGGCAGCCAGGCAAGTTCGCTCGTTTCCCACTTGGAGTCGGAAAGCGCTTTGGCCTCGCTTGTTGCCAGTGTGAGCAGCCATAGCCGCGGTTGTTTGTCGTCTCTGTCCACGACATGCGCGTCGTCCTTGTCCTTTTCCTTCTTCTCCTCTCCATCGGTCTTGGCATCCGGCGCCAGAAACGCGATCTGCTTTCCGCTGGGAGACCAGACGAAATTACTGATGCTTCGCTTGCCTTTGGTCAGAGCCGCAGCCTCGCCGCCGTCGATGCGCATCACGTAGATCTGCTGCTGCTCGTCGCGATTCGAAAGAAAAGCGAGTTGTTTTCCGTCCGGAGACCAGCGCGGCGAAGATTCCTCCTTCGCCGAGTAGGTGAACTGACGAGCGGAGTTCGACGTTTTCTCATACAACCAGATATGGCGCGCACGGCGTTCGCCTTTAGGCGGCTCGGTGACAACGAATGCGACCCGCAATCCGTCGGGCGAGAATTGCAAATCGGAAATCGAGCGCAGGCTGAGGGCTGCTTCCGGTGTGAGCAATTTGGCCGCATCCGCGGCCGGTTTTTCTTGAGCAATGGCAGCTCCCGAGAGCGCCAGGCCTCCGAGAAAGCCGATACCGAACACGAAACGGTTCATCCTTGCACCTCTCGAGTGAGAACCTAGGACTCTAACGACCGGAAAGCCCACCGTCAATTTCGCCCGCCCTCATCCGCTAGTTCTTTTCTATTATTGACCCTCTAGCACTATCGCTCCCTATAATGCGCCACCTAAAAGCGGGGTGAAGTCCGATTTCGGTGACCAGTGCGCGAGCATTTCTTGCGTAATGCGCATTCGCCTGCCCCAACGAGGAAAAGTTGTTCAGCGGAAACCGGAGAAACGCATGCGGAACCTCAGAAGGCTGATTTTTATCCTGACGATCGCCATCTACCCGAGCCTCAACGCTTCGGGACAGGAGATCGCGGGAAGCATTCGCGGCACCATTTTGGATGCCAGCGGCGCCACGGTCTCCGGTGCGAGAATTACGGCGATTCAAACCGAAACGGGACTCGTACGTAGCACGATCACGGATGCCCAGGGAGCCTATGTGTTCATAGAACTTCCCATCGGCCATTATCGCCTCGAAGCCGAAGCCCAGGGATTCAAGAAATATGTCCAGGAAGGAATCTCGCTGGATGTGAATCAGACAGCCGCGGTAGCTGTGCGTCTGGAAGTCGGAATCCCCACGCAGGAAGTGCGCGTTCAGGCCGACGCCTCCTTGGTGGAAACGACCGTCACGAGCCTCGGAAAAACCGTGGGCGAGCGGGAGGTGTTGGACTTGCCACTGAACGGCCGCGACTTCACTCAGCTTGGCCTGCTTCAGCCTGGCGTTTTCCCGCTTACTCCCGGCCTTCAACAGGCTGGGGGTTCTTTGCGCAACGGGCAGGCCTACGCCGTGAATGGCCAGCGCCCGGAATCGAATAATTTTCTGATTGATGGAGCAAACAATTTTAACTCCGTCGACGGCGGTCTTGTGATTCAGCTGCCGATCGATTCCATCGCCGAGTTTCACATCCTGACGCACACGGCCAGCGCGGAGTTCGGACACAGCAGCGGATCAACGACCAACATCATTACGGCTCCGGCACCAACGCATTTCATGGCGCGGCCTGGGAATTCCTGCGGAACGACGCCATGGACGCGAAGAGTTTCTTTGCTACCAGCGTAGAGCCCCTGAAGCGCAATCAGTTCGGCGGAGCTTTCGGCGGACCCATCAAGAAAGACAAAACTTTTTTCTTCGGGTATTACGAAGGCTTGCGCAACCGCCAGGGTGAAACGGTTGGCGCGGACGTACCCACCCAGGAGGAACGGCAAGGAGATTTTGGCCTGCTTTGCACGCAGGCGAAGGGGACCTTTAACACATCCGGTATTTGCAGTGTCCCCGCGGGCCAGCTCGTTAATGCCTTTTCGCCGCTCCCGTTTCCCCAGAACGCATTCCCCTTCAACGAGCTTCCCGGCGTCGATCCATTTGCACAGTCGCTCCTGCCCTTCTTCCCGCTGCCCAATCAACCCAGCTTGGGACCAAACGCTTTCAGCACTACGCAAACGCTGGATCAGAACAACGACCAGTTCGGAGTGCGCGTGGACCATTACCTGACGGCACAAGACGTCCTGAACTTCCGCTACATGTTTTCGCAAGGGAACACGATTGACCCGCTCTCCACGGCGGGCGCGAATGTGCCGGGCTTCCCGGTGGGAGAGAATCAGCGGGCGCAGAACTTTGTGGTGCAGGAGACGCATACATTTTCGCCGTCGCTCCTCGGCGTCGCGCGCTTCTCATTCTTGCGGAATAAGTATCTCTTCAACGAAGCCATCAATCACACAACCCCGGAAAGCCTGGGTTTTCAATATGCCCCATCGCTGGACGCTGCGATTGGACCGCCATTCATACAGGTCAGTGGTTATGCATCCGTCGGCGACCCCATCACCGGGCCGCGCGACACCTACGAGAACGCCATCGATATTTCCGCCTCGCTGACGTGGGTCCATGGCCGGCACGAAGTGAAATTTGGCGGAGGTTATGGGCACGATCAGATCAACGTTTTGTTTGGAATCGCATCTAACGGATTTTTTGTTTTTATCCCCGCGCCTGCCAGCGATGCTTTCGCCAGCTTCCTCCTGGGCGCCCCGTACCTTTTCCTGCAGGGCGGAGGCGACCCATCGAGGGGGCTGCGGGGGAACAACCTAACCGCCTACGCACAGGATACCTACAAGATCAACTCGCATCTGACTCTGAATGCCGGCCTGCGATACGAATTGCCATTCCCTTACACGGAGATTCACAACCGCCAGAACCTCTTTGAGCCTGGCGTGCAGTCCGTTGTGTTTCCGAGCGCGCCCGCGGGTCTGGTCTATCCAGGTGACCCGGGCGTGCCGGCAGGTTTGATTCCGGCAGAAAAAACAGCCTTTGCTCCGCGCGTAGGCTTGGCCTGGGATCCCCGCGGGAACGGCCAGTGGCTGGCCACTGCGTCCTACGGAATTTTCTATGATCCTTATTACAACGGCCAAGGCGGGCCGCTGCAGACTCCGAGCAGTGCGCCGCCATACTTGCAAACTCCGCAGCTGAATTTTCCGGATTTCGCTAATCCCTACGGTGGAACGAACCCCTTCAACGGCTCCTTCTCGCAGCCGATGACCTTGCTCACGTTGTCGCCGAACCTGCGCCTGCCTTACGCCCAGGATTGGAATCTCAATATTCAAAGATCTTTTCTGAACGATTGGCTGTTCGAAATCGGCTACGTCGGCACGAAGGGCACCAAGTTGCCGCGATTCATCGAGGGGAATCCTGCCGTTTTCGTACCAGGCGAAACGAACGGAATGCCAAATTCCACCGAAAACAACGTCAACAACCGACGTCTCTATTCGGGCTGCAATCTTTCACCCGCGAGTCCACCCTGTACGTACGCATCGGTAGGTCTGATTTCGAGCATCGCGAATTCCAGCTACAACGCTTTGCAGACGAGCCTCGAGAAACGCTTCAGCCATGGGCTGTCATTCCTGGCTTCTTACACTTTCTCGAAGACGCTCGACGACGTCTCTTCCTTCAACATCACGGGCTCCGCCTCGCAGAGCGTAGCCGGCGAAAATGACCTGGCGCAAAATCCGTTTGATCTCGCTTCGGAATACGGCAGGTCGATGTTCGATGCACGGCATCGCTTTGTGGTCAGCTATGAGTGGCGGGTCCCTTTCTGGAATCACCTGGCCAATTGGTACCAGCACGTCCTGGGCGATTGGCAGTTGAACGGCATCACCACTTTCATGAGCGGAACTCCCTTTACCGTGTACGACTCCACGGACGTCTCTTTGCAGGGAAGCGCCCCGGAAATCTCCGGCTTCTCCAGCAATCGCCCGGATGTCATCGGCAATCCGAATAACGGGCCACGCACTCCGCAAGAGTGGTTCAACACGGCTGCCTTTCAGCAGCTCAATCCGGCCACCCAAGCCGGACAGTTCGGCAACGAAGGCCGCAACATCGTGCAAGGGCCGGGACTCGAACAGTGGGACTTCTCCGCATTCAAGACTATTCCGATTCATGAGTCCAAGAGCCTGCAGTTCCGCGCGGAGTTTTTCAACGTTTTCAATCACGCCAACTTCCGGTTGCCGGATAATGACATTAGCTCTCCGACCTTTGGCGAAATTTCCGAAGCCTTGCCGGGCCGTCTGGTGCAGCTGGCCCTGAAATTTCTCTTTTAAACGGCGGCTGAGTCCGTGCCATCTGCGGGTTCGTCGGATGGCCCACTCCTCTTGCGCGCCATGGATTGGTCCTGTGGCGGCCTTGTCACAGCGCGCCCTCTTGATTCAGGGCCTTTCAATGCGGACCCTTTCAGTCGCACATTTGCTTTCCAATACATCGCGAGTCCTTCTTCATTGCGGGTCTCTGGAAGCCTCGGCTACAATCTGACGTTTATCACCTGGAGCAAACGTCGTCTGGGCTGCGATGCACGAAATACGCTTCCACAATACGCTGGGCGGAAAGATTGAAGCCTTCGCTCCGCAAAACGGCAACGAGGTCCGCATGTATACCTGCGGGCCGACGGTCTATGACTACGCGCATATCGGCAACTATCGCACGTTCGTGTTTCAGGACATTCTCCGGCGGTTTCTAAAGCTCCGCGGGTTCAAGATGAAACACGTCATGAACCTGACAGACGTGGATGACCGCATCATTGCCAACTCGGCTGCGGCCGGCGTGAGTATTCGAGACTACACGGAGAAGTACGCGCAGGCTTTTTTTGACGATTGCAAGACGCTCAGCATCGAATCGCCCGAGCATTGGATCCGCGCGACCGATCATATCGACGATATGGTCCGGCTCATTGAGCGATTGCAGGAGAAGACCTACACCTATCCAAGCGAAGGTTCGATCTACTACCGCATCGCGAAGTTTCCGCATTACGGCAGGCTCTCGAACATCGATGTCGCAGGAATTCAGGCCGGCGCGCGGGTCGATGTGGACCGCTACGAGAAAGAGAGCGCGCGCGACTTTGCCTTGTGGAAAGCGCCAAAGCCTGGCGAGCATTTCTGGGAGACTCCCATCGGCAAAGGCCGCCCCGGCTGGCACATTGAATGCTCTGCGATGGCCATGAAGTATCTGGGCGAGACGCTGGACATTCACACCGGGGGGATCGATCTCGCGTTCCCGCACCACGAAAACGAAATAGCGCAGAGCGAAGGAGCTACGGGAAAGACCTTCGTGCGCTACTGGATGCACGCCGAGCATCTGCTCGTCGAAGGCGAGAAGATGTCCAAGTCGCTCGGCAACTTTTTTACGTTGCGCGATTTGTTCGCGAAGGGGTACAAGCCTTCGGCGCTGCGCTTTGCGCTGGCCAGCGTTCCCTATCGCAAGCAGCTCAATTTCACGTTTGACGGATTGCAGCAGGCGGCGAGCTCGGTCGAGCGCCTGCGCAACTTTGCCGCGCGGCTGGCACAGAGAAAATTTCCGGCGGGAAAACAGAAGGGCATGGCCGCCCGCATCGCCGAAGCCGCCGAAGAATTCGACGCCGGCCTGTCCGATGATTTGAACACGGCGCGCGCGCTGGCCGCTGCTTTCGATCTCCTGCGCGAAACCAATATCGCGATGGACAAAGGGGACTTCCGCCAGGGAGACGTAGCTGCCGCCCAGGAATTTCTCGCGAACTTCGACCGCATCTTCGCTGTTATGGAGGACAACGACGCGGAGAAGTTGCGCGCACTAGGTTTTGGTGCCGCCGACAGCGGCCCGAGCGACGCCGAAATCGATAAACTCGTCGCCGATCGCCAGGCGGCCCGCCAGCGGCGGGACTTCGCCGAGTCCGATCGCATCCGCAAAGAGCTCGCGGTTCGTGGTATACTCATTGAAGATTCAAAGGACGGCAGCGTCCGTTGGAAACGCAAATGAAAGACTCTAAGCACTATCGGTTCCCCGGCAATTTCTCCCCAGCCGAGCTGCGTCCCAACCTCTTCGGCGTAGACTAAGCAACCTCTCTCCTGACAGGGCGCGCACTGGGTATTGGTGTACGCATACAACCTGCCTTGCGGTAGCTCATCCACATTCACCGCTGACCATTTTCCCGAGGAGGAAGAGATGATTGCCACAACCGAGACGAAACTACCAAAACTAGTTACCGCGCTGCCGGGACCCAATGCCAAGCGCGTTGTGGAAAGCGACGCCAAATTCATGTCGCCGTCGTATACGCGGGACTATCCGCTGGTGGCCAAGCGTGGCCACGGTGCGATTGTCGAGGACGTGGATGGCAATGCATTCCTGGATTTCGCCGCCGGCATTGCTGTCTGTTCGACTGGACACTGTCATCCCAAGGTCGTTGCGGCTATTCAGCAGCAGGCTGCCGAGTTGATCCACATGTCCGGAACGGATTTTTACTACGAAAGCATGCCGCTGCTTGCCGAGCGCTTGGTGAACACCTTGTCGGGCGACGCGCCGAAAAAGGCCTTCTTTACCAATTCCGGTGCGGAAGCCGTTGAAGGCGCCATCAAGCTCGCGCGTTATGCCACCAAACGCGACAAAATGATCGCGTTTTATGGATGCTTTCACGGACGCACCATGGGCGCGCTCTCGCTGACCGCCTCGAAAACCACGCAGCGCAAAGGTTTCGGCGCATTGCTCTCCGGCGTCGAGCACATTCCTTTTCCGTATGCCTACCGCTGCGCGTACGGCCACACCGCGGAAACTTGCGGCGCTGAGATTCTCGAGGTGCTCGAACAGCAAATCTTCAAGCGCCTCTTCGATCCCGAGGAAGTCGCGGGGATTATCATCGAACCGATTCAGGGCGAAGGCGGTTACGTCGTTGCGCCGAGCTTCTTTCTGCAAGAGCTGCAGCGCATTTGCCGCAAGCACGGCATCATGCTCATCGCCGACGAAGTGCAATCCGGGATGGGCCGCACGGGAAAATGGTGGGCGCATCAGTTCGCCGGAATCGAGCCGGACATCGTTTGCAGCGCGAAAGGTATCGCCAGCGGCATGCCGCTCGGCGCCATCTTCGCGCCGGCCAGCATCATGAACTGGAAGCCCGGATCGCACGGAACGACTTTCGGCGGAAATCCAGTCTGCATCGCGGCGGCTTTGGCCACGGCGGACTTGATCGAAAGCCAGTATCTCGACAATGCTCGCCGTATGGGTGATTACCTTTTTAGCCGTCTCGCCGATTGGCCGAAGAAGTTCAGAATCGTGGGCGACGTTCGCGGGCGCGGCCTGATGATTGGCATTGAAATCGTCAGGGATCAGCGAACCAAGGAAAAAGCCGCTGACTTGCGCAATGCCATCGTCGACCTCGCCTTCCAGAAGGGGCTGTGCATTTTGGGCGCAGGGGAGAACACCGTTCGGCTCTCTCCGCCGCTACTTATCGATGAGGAACAGGCGGACTTCGCCGTCCGCACTCTCGAACAATGCATCCGCGAAGCGGAAACGAAAATCTAGCGCCGATTTACCACGAACAACCTACATCATCGACGGTCAGTTATAGGGGTGCAGGATACTGCGCCCCTACCTGGCTGATTTTGTATCGTTGTTTTCCTGAGAGTATCAGGGCATGCAGGAAAATTGTGTTTAGATTCCCCGTCGCAAGGGAAGTTTCGAGGAAAACCCACGCACCGGCATTACGAACCGCGCAACACTTCCTGATGGAACGTCGCGTCTCGGAATGTCCATGCCGGTTCGAGGTAGTCGCCATCGACAATTCCCCTGGCAAACCCCCGGTCGGGCGTTTGCAGAAGACGGTTTTAGCCCCCAAAGGTAAAATTCCACAGGAAAACTCCGCGGACGCCTTTTCAACACCGCGAGACGCGGTACAATCGGAGCGCAGGCGCGCTCTCTTCGCGCCCCGATCTCTTACCCTTTTCGAGGAGGACTGCTTTGCCGGAGTTGCGAAAAGACCCGATCACTGGCCGCTGGGTGATTATTTCGACCGAACGTGGAAAGCGTCCAAACGATTTTCTGCGCGAGACCGTTCCTTCGCCGCCAAACGCGAAGAATTGCCCCTTCTGCCCCGGGAATGAGGCCAAGACACCGCCAGAGATTCTCGTCTATGGCCGCAGCAACGGCGGCGCGAACACTCCAGGCTGGACGGTCCGGGTTGTGCCGAACAAATTCCCCGCGCTGGGTATTGAAGGTGATCTCGACCGCGAAGGCGAAGGCCTCTTTGACAAAATGAACGGCGTTGGCGCTCATGAGGTCATCGTCGAAACGCCCGACCACGTGGCGACTCTCGCCTCCTTGCCGGAGCGGGCGGTCGAAGATGTCCTCTGGGCTTACCGCGACCGCATGCTTGATCTGAAAAATGACAAAAGATTCCGTTACGTTCTGATCTTCAAAAATCATGGTGAAGCCGCGGGCGCTTCCGTCGACCATACTCACTCGCAATTGATTGCTCTGCCCATCGTGCCGCGGCGCGTGCGCGAAGAGGTGGACAGCTGCTGGCACTACTACGACGAAAAGGAGCGCTGCATCTTTTGCGATATCATTCGCCAGGAACGGGACACCGGGGAGCGGGTGATTGGCGAAAACGACCATTTCATCACGCTTGCTCCTTATGCCCCGCGCTTTCCCTTTGAGATGTGGCTGCTCCCCAAGGTGCACGGCTCCTCGTACGAAAACAACCAAAGCACCATGTACGCAAGTCTGGCGCGCATGTTGAAAGACACGCTGATGCGCCTCGACGCCGTCCTGGACCGCCCGGCTTACAACTTCATGATCCACACCTCGCCCATCGGCGAAGAGATCAACGACCATTACCACTGGCACATCGAGATCATCCCCAAGCTGACCAAAGTTGCGGGATTTGAGTGGGGCACCGGCTTTTACATCAACCCCACACCACCTGAAGAGTCCGCTCGCTTTCTGCGCGAAGCTAAAATCGCTTCGCCGTTGGCGACTGCAAAAAAATAGTGCGGAGTCCCCGCGCAACGCGCTGTCAGTTTCCAGGCGCCGCCTGGAATTTTGCTATACTTAGCAGTTTGGCGCGGTACCCAAGTGGCCCAAGGGAGAGGTCTGCAAAACCTCCATTCGTGGGTTCGAATCCCACCCGCGCCTCCAAATTTTCTCTTTTGTTTTCTTTCAATTAACGACTTGGGGTTTTCCGCGTAACTGTCGCGTAACTTTCGGTTCAAGCAGCACGATCGGATCGTGCTCCCATGCGCGCCGCAAGTCAGCTTCTACTTGGCGTTGGCGAGAATCCGTCCAGGCCGCATAGTATCTTTCGGTTATGCGGACACTTTGATGTCCCAAGAGTATTGAGACGCGTTCCAAAGGAACGCCCGCGAGCAAGAGTTCAACTGCAAAAGTGTTCCGGAATCGGTGGGCGTGCCCATCAGAGACTTCAGCTAGCTTAAAAAGCTTGCGGAGTCGTTTCTGCCAGCTTCCGACGATGACTTCTAGATTTCGGCTGCCACGCCAGAAAAAATGTTTGCCCATGATTTTTGGCGATGCCTCTAACAAGTGTGTTACGAATTCAGGTAGCACGGAGTTCACCGCAACTCCGGTTTTTTGTGCATAAAGCATCAGCTTATTACTCACTGACTTGATCGGTGGTGGTCAACTTCACGGCGTCGCCGAGCCTCAGCCCACAGTATCTACGCACCAGCACCAAGACGCGTAGCGCCGGGCATTTTCCTTTCCGCGGTCAGCCATCCTCTCGACATACGGGTCCAAAGCTCCCAAAATCCTGACCATGTCATCCCGCGTAAACGGCAGTGTAGGTCGATGAACAAGCGATATTCCCGTGTGAAGTTCCTCCACTTCGGGCCATCTTCCACACCCACCCACAGGGCACGATTACGCTGGCATTTCAAGGCATTGATCATCGTACAATAGTTTCAAGTATCGTTTCATAAATAATTTCACTAATCGCCTCTCGCTTAGAGTTAAATACCTTAAAACAAATAAGAAATCAGAAGAAATCATGGTGTATAATCGTTTCATGGCTAGCGATATTATTGCCCAACTGGACCGTGGTGTATTGTCAGCCCCTGACCTCCGGGAGCGACTGGGGGTGTCGCCACCCACGCTTATGCGCATGGTGAGAGAAGCTGGACCGGAGGTCCTACGGATTGGTCGAGGCAGGGCGACCCAATACGGCTTGCGTCAGACATGGCCAAATCTTGAAGGTCCACGGTTTCCGCTATTCCGTATAAGCGGATCTGGTTCAGCAGCCTCTGCGGGAGAACTCAATACACTTGCCGCTCATCAGACGGCCTGGATGCCGATAGGCACGGTCGCGGATGGGCTTCCTGCAGAATTAGCTGACGCTCGTCCTTCAGGCTTCTTGGGCCGACACTTCGCAGCCGTCCATGCCGATCTCAGGCTACCGCCGATACTATCGGGCTGGTCTGACCATCACATTTTGCTCGCGATGTCCCGACGGGGAGAGGACTTACCGGGCAATTTGATTGTAGGCGAAGAATCATTCGCTCGATGGCAGGGCATTAAGCTCGTTTCCAAAAGCCGCGATGATTACCCGGCTCTTGCACAGGCAACCATCGCAGGTCATCCGCCGGGTTCCTCGGCTGGGGGAGAACGACCGAAATTCGGCGCGCTAATTGGCAGCCAGCATATGCTCGTCAAATTCGCTGGCCGCGGAGGGGTCGGGGATATGGCCGCTAGGCGTTGGTGCGATCTGCTGATCCTAGAAGGAATTGCGTTGCACGTTGCAGCGTCCCATGGCATCCCGACCGCGAATACAAACGTCATCGAAACGCCTGATTATTGGTTTCTGGAGAGTGAGCGATTTGATCGCCTCGGGGTACGCGGGAGGGCTGCAGTCATAAGTCTTGCGTCTGCTCACGACAATCTCGCTGACTCGTGGGCGGACGCGGCTGTTACGCTCAAAGAGGCAGCGCGTTTGAGTGTTGAAGATGCCCAGCGGCTTTCCTGGCTTGATGCGTTTGGAGCACTCATAGCAAATACGGATCGACATCAGTACAACATACTGTTCTTTGCAGAAGGGTCTCGTCTGCGTCTAGCCCCGGCATTCGACCAAGTCTCAATGCTGTATGCGCCCACGGGCGATGGGCAAGTACCGCCGCGCGAGTTTGTCCTGCCGCACGCCTCTGCGAATACGTTGGATGTTTGGGAGTGCGCTCGCGACGCAGCGCGGCAATTTTGGACACAAGGGAGCGAGGACATACGGCTGACGGATGACGCTCGGCTATTTTGTGCAAGCAACATGAAGCTCTTTGCGATATAGGCTGCGCGAGACTTCAGGAACCACCGTGTACCCGGCGTGTACCTCAGTTGGGCGAATCCGATGTTCTTATAGTTTCTGCCGTCTTGTAGAATGAGCAAGTTACGTGGTATCAATGACGGTCCGAATTCTGATTCCCCCCGCCGGCACCATTGGAAAGAATTCGAAGTAAGGGCTGACCTGGTCGGCCGAGGGCTGCTGTGTAGCTTCCACCATAATATATGGCTTCACCTGGGGAGTTAGCAATCGTCACTTCTTGGGATGAAAAGTGCTCAACGAAAATCCGTTGACCAACAGCAATCCCTCATCACTATCCAAGGGCTGCAAACTGATACCAGCCACCCCGAGGTCTCGCGTCCAGGTGTTCTTCACCCTGAAGTAGTAAACGCCTCCAGCGTTTGCGGTGAAATGGGCCGCGGCAGTCTTCAGACCCTGGCGCACAACTACCGCTGCTTGCCAACTGGCACAAAGATGGCGTTCCCCGGGGTCGACGGAGAAGTAGATATAGGAATTGCCGTGCGTTGCTCCTACCCATTTTCCGTCGAGGCCCGCTCGCGTAGTGGGTTTGGGAAACGACCCGAACTCTGTATCGTCCTCGACGAAATAGACCAGCGCCTTTCCCTCGTTCGGTTGCACAGCAGGATGTTGGCCTTTGTCTGTTTTCACATCGAATTTAGCCTGTTCCATGCCGCACCCAGGTGGGGCCTCAGAACTTGCGGGCACGTTTTGCGCAAAAGCAGGTGATGCGAGCAGAAGGAGTACGGCGGCAACTTTCATTTTGTAATGCTCCAATGCATCTAAGAACTATGAACATTTACATTGGTTCCAAGCTGGCTACACAACTAAGACGTAAACTGTAGGTGCAGAGGTACAAGAATGCGAATCCCAGCCAGATGGAGGCTAAGTCCTTCGCCTTACCGGAGTGGACCAGCGCCTTTTCACGGCGCACCCGATTACGGCGTTGATCACGAGTTGACTCTCGCTTGATGCCGATAGTAATCCGTTAGCGGCCCAACTGTATTAGCATGCATTCGGACTTGCTGTTCTCAGTGCTTCTTTGTGGCAAGGGAACAAAGGTAAGGAGAAAGATTGTGAAATGCAAAATAACGGAAGTGGCAGGATTGGCTGGGGCCTTTGTTGCGGGCATGGTGGTGGCGGCGGCATTGGGTGGGGGGATGGCTCCAGCGCGGGCGAAGACGCTGGTGGCGGCGGCACAGGGGCAGCAAGTTACCGTGGAGAAGGTCATCAGCCCGACGGTGACCGACGAGGACATTGCTTTGTTACGGCAAGATCTGCGGGCAATGAAAATGCAGGTGATTGGGCAGAATATGTCGCTATCGGATAAGGAGGCGCAGAAGTTCTGGCCGATCTACAACCATTACGTGAAGGACTTGCAAGAAGTGAACAATCAGAAGTATGCGCTGTTGAAGCAGTACGCCGAGATGTGGGCAACGATGACCGACGAGGATGCACTGATTTACGTGCGGCACTGGTTGGAAGTAGACGGGCAGGCGCAGGCGCTGCGCTTGAAGTATGTGCCGGTGGTAAGCCAGGTGTTGCCGGGAAGGAAGGCGGCGACGTTTTTTCAGTTGGACCGGCGGCTGAACATGATCATCGATCTGCAATTGTTTTCGCAGATTCCGTTGGCGCATGTGAAAGAGTAAGGGGGAAGAAATATCCGACATCAGTAAGCAGATACCAAGAAGCGAAGAGTGGAGCTTACCGCCGATTCCGCGTGACGTGCCAAGCAGAAATAAAGGCCAGTATCGCATTACAAAATCTCAGGCCGCGAATAGAGACCTGACAATTGGGACTTCTCCACGACGTTATCAAGCATCCTTTGCAGGAATTGAATGCGACTTTTGTCCTACCGGCCTTGAGCAGCAGCGGCAGACTGCAGCTACCTTGGGTTTGCCTCGGGAAGCAAGCTACGACTTAGCTCACTTCTGCTGGTAAACAACACGTTCCCTCGGGACGCCTTCTAGCTTCACTTTGTCCTTTAAGGCGCTTTGACGATTACGTTTGGAATATTCCGCTGACGCAGCATAGCATTGAAAGCCGCCACATCCGTCACCACCAGCTGTTGAATCTCCTGCTGCGACAAATCACCTTGCTGCTTCAACTCAGCTTGTACCGCCGCTTGTTGAGTCGTAGGCGGAAAGTCAGAGGAGCCGCTTACTTCGGCCGCCAGGTAACTGATTTTTTGCAATAGCATGGGCGGGTATCGCACGTCGTCCTGACCTCTTCCGGTCGTTTTAAGCTGCAGCACCTTTCCTTCAGCGCCGGTCAATTTCTCCACCAACTCGTCAGCCGCCTTCTGGATCGATTTGGAAGCGTCATCTGTTCCCAATTGCTTTTCGAGACCGGTGATCTGCACGCGAACGGATTCGACTTGATTGACGCTTTCCGCCAACGCATTCATCTCATCCCGAAGCGCAGTTACTGATTGAAGTTGCGTTTGGATGTCGCTGTCGCTCCCCGTGGAATGCGGATCCTTCAGCACGTTGAGCTTCTCGGTGGACTTCTCATCGCCCACCTTCAGTGTGACCGTATACGTTCCTGGTGGCACAAGCAGCGAAATGCGGCTCACGGCTGGAGCAGCCCGCCAACCCTCCGCACCGAACGGTACGTCCGGCGAATAAGTAGGCGCAGTGCGCAATTTGATCTCCGTGCTGGCTTCGCTTCGAAGGTCCCACCAAACTCGATTGATGCCGGGCTTCGCTTCACAACCCGGACCACCGCCACCTTCCTCGTCTCCTCCACCGCCTCCGCCCGGACCACCCGACCCTCCCGGTCGCCGAGCGCCGCCTGTCCGCGGCGCACGGCATTCCAGCACGCGCACTACTTTGTCGCTCGCGTCGCTGATCGTAATGATGGCGCGATCTTTCTCACCCAGCTTGGACTTGAGATAAAAGTTAATCGCAGCGCCGTACAGTGGATTGCGGCCGGCGGTCGGGTCATAGGAAAAACCTGCAGGCTGCGCGACAGGGCGGAAACGGTAAGAGTCACGCGGCGCGAACAGATGCGCATTAGATGCCAGCACATCGGATGTCAATTGTTGCAGGGGCGTAAGATCATCCAAAATCCAGAATCCCCGCCCATAGGTAGCCAAGGCTAAATCGTGAAACCGTTCCTGGACCGCAATCCAATAGACCGGCGCGTGCGGCAGGCTGCTCTGAAACTCCTGCCAATTCCTTCCGTCGTCGAACGAGACGTAGAGCGCGTTTTCCGTGCCCAGATACAACAAGCCTCTGCGGACGGGATCTTCCCGGATGCAATGGGCGTAGCTCAGCATGCTGTGCGGAATTCCGTTTGTGATCGCTGACCAGGTCTTACCGTAATCTGCCGTTTTGTAAGCGAAGGGATCCCGGTTGTTCACTTGATGGCCGTCCACCGTGATGTAGGCGGTCCCGGCATCGTAGCGCGAGGCCTCAATATTGCTTACTGTGCCCCAGTCCAGCAGGTTCGGAATATTCTTCGTGACATTGGTCCAACTTTTTCCTCCATCCCGCGTGATTTGAATAAGGCCATCGTTGGTGCCCGCCCAAATCGTGCCAGCTTCCTTCGGCGACTCCGCGATAGCGAAAACCGTCCCCGCGTATTCCACACCGATGTCGTCCGGAGTCAGCCCGCCGGAAATTCCTTGCCGGCTTTTGTCGTTTCGCGTCAAGTCCGGACTGATAATCTGCCAACTGTTGCCACCGTCTGTTGTGACGTGAACAAACTGGCTTCCCACATAAAGCTTGTTGTGGTCGTGAGGAGAAATCGTGATTGGGAATTCCCAATTGAATCGGTACTTCGTTTCCGCTGCGGTCGCTCCTGCAACATCTTCGGGCCAGACCTCGACTTCTCGCGCCTGGCGATTCCGTTCATCAAATCGTGCCAGCGCACCGCCGACACTCCCGGAGCCCGTGCCACTGGACCAGATAACGTTGTTGTCCACCGGATCGGGAGTCGCGAACCCGCTTTCGCTTCCGCCCACCGGATGCCAGACGCTGCGTGGAATCTGTCCGCCCTGGCCCCCGCCTCCGCCTCCAAAACCTCCGAACTGCAAACTGTTACTGGGTCCGCGATACGACGGCCCGTCCTGCTTGTTCCCATAAACGAAATAGGGAATTTGGTCATCCAGCGTCACATGATAAATCTGTGCGATCGGCAGTTGAATGTGGTCCCAGGTATGGCCTCGATTCACAGAAATGCTCACGCCTGCGTCGTTCACCACCGCCATGCGGTCACCGTTGGTCGGATCGATCCACATCTCATGATTATCACCGCCTGGGCTTGCGGGCATGTTGGTCAGGGTGTGACCGCCGTCCAGCGTCCTCGAAAATGCCGCTGTGAAGAAATACACCTCGTTCTCATTGTCAGGCGCAATCTCTTCGCGCGTGTAATAGTGCGTGCGTCCGCGAATCTGCCGGTCGGAGTTGACCAACTGCCAATTCTCGCCGTTGTCGTCGGAGCGCCACAGTTGACCGCTCTGAGTGGGCTTGCCTTCGACAGTCGCTCCGTCACCGGTTTCGATCAGCGCGTAAACGCGGTTCGAGTCGCGCTGCGCCACCCGTACGGCAATTCTTCCGACAGGCGGTTTAGGCAGGCCATGGCCGTCCAGACGCTTCCAGGTTGCTCCGCCGTCGGTCGATTTGAACAAACCGCTGCCCGTTCCGCCACTCGTGCGACTCCAAGTATGAATCTCGAGCTGCCACATCCCTGCAAACAAAACTCTCGAATTGTTCGGATCCATGGCCATGTCGGAGCAACCGGTGTTTTCGTCGACAAAAAGGACTTTCTCCCAGTTCTTGCCGCCATCGGTCGTGCGAAAGACGCCGCGTTCCGGCTGCGGCCCGTAGGCGTGACCGAGAGCGCAAGCGAGCACCGTATCCGGATTGTGTTGGTCAATCAGGACGTTGCTGATCCGGCCAGTCTTCTCCAATCCCATCAGGGCCCAAGTTTTGCCCGCATCCGTGGATTTGTAAATTCCATTGCCGATTGAAATGTGACTGCGGATGAACGATTCGCCAGTGCCTGCCCACACGATATTGGGATCGCTCGCCGCCACCGCAAGCGATCCAATCGAGGAAACCGGCTGCGAATCAAATACGGGGTCCCAATGCAGGCCGCCATCGGTCGACTTGAAGATACCTCCCGAAGCCGCGCCAACATAGTAGATGTACGGGCTGCCAGGCACTCCAGCTACCGCGGTCGCCCGGTTGCCGACGGGACCGATATAGCGGAATTGAAGTTGACTGTAGACGTCTGGATTGATCTGTGGCTGCTGCGCTCGAACTTGAAGAATGGCGCCGAGAAATGCTACTACCGAGGCTAGTATAGAGAAACCCACGTGCTTTGACATGGTCAACCTCACTCGCAGAATTTTGCCTGGGATTGCGCGGATGATACTGGTATGGCGTTCGTAGGTCAATGGTGCGTATCGCGCTTGTCAAACCTCATTAGAAATGTCCCCTTCCTTACCTCATTAGAAATGTCCCTTTTCTTTTGATTGCCTGTTGTCGTTGGAGTGTCCGCCGGAGCGAAGCCCTGCGCCGCGGTTTGTGCGGCGCGTTTAGGGCGTAGCGGAGGCGGACACTCCAACGAGTGCTGATTGCTGCGATCGATTCAACCGCCGCAACTTCATTCCCCGCTCGCAGCCATTCCGCCATGAATGTCCCCGGCGCAGGTTGGCTCGCGCCTTGGCTCTCGCCGGCAGGATCAGTGACATAATGAAACGACTACCGAAAAGCGCGTTCGAGTCGAGAAATACCTGGTTGACTGCCCACAGTTGACCCATGGTATTAAGAAAATTGTATGTTCCAGTCGAGACGCTAAGCCGTGAGACTCCGCCTTCGAGAGCCGCCAAACCAGTGGCGGCCTGTGAAGCGAGAGCTGCCGCCCCGGTTGCGGCTGTGGTGGAGGACTTGGGCGCTTGCTGACCCTGATGTTTCGGGATAAAGCTCGCAGGTAGATCGATGCTTAGTTTGGCGCGGCACGGAACAAGTCGCGAGCGAACTGGAGATAGGGACACGTCGGGGCAGGAGAACACCGCTAAGGCCGAAAAATGGGAGGAGAGAAGACATGCTAAAGATGAACTCGATGCGACCTTTTGTAGGGCTACTGATTCTTCTGATCGGTCCTTTTTCCGTCTTCGCCCAGACGGCGACCACAAACCGAAATGTCATTCTTCGCCGCGATGCCTCGACGGCCAGCGTCGCCCTTGCACATCTTCCTCAGGGAGCGAGACTAACTCTGGTGGACGACGCGCCAACGAGTGGTTTCTATCATGTTAGAACGGAGGATGACCAGGTCGGTTGGGTCTGGTCGAAGTTCGTAAGTCTAGCGAGCCCGCGCGCGTCAACTTCCGTCCCAACGCCAGCTCCCCCGATCCCTCCTCAGCCCCCGGAAACGTCGTGTGACCCAAGCCTGTGGACCCATGTCTACCACCCCGCCCGCCTCATAGTGAAACAACAATGTATCTCTGTAACTGGAACAATCGTGGATGCCACTGCGGGCAAACAGCCTGATGGCGTTCGCCATGAGCCTGATGGCGACACCCATGGTTGGCTCAAGGTAGACGCGCAATTTGAAAATCTATTGAACGCCGGGAACATAAGCGATGAAGGGGGAAATCTGGTTTTTGAGATCGTTTGTAGATTCCCCGTTACCCAACAGGATGCCAAAGCCGCGTGTGCGAACTATACGGATCAAGTGTCGCTGCCCCCGGTTGGCTCTCACGTCCAAATAGTTGGAACTTTAGTGCAGGACACTTTCCATGCAAAGTGGATGGAGATCCATCCGGTCACGAGGATCACGGTACTCCCATAGAACCAGAGTCGATGCCCAGCTCATCAGTTAGACACTCTGTTTCCTATTCGCTGCCGAATGTGCCCGACCGTCGCCTCGGTGTACCTACCGTGTATCTCGCTCATGCGTTTCTGGCGATTCTTGCGGTCGATGCGATAAGTGAAATCAACAACCCGCGCGTTTCTAGCGCACCGAGGAGTCGTGCAAGTCTACGTTTTCGATGCTTATCTAGGTCGGAATCGGCTTTATGTATTCCCGAATCATCTCGAAATCACCGGTTTTGAAGTCGCAAAGGTCAGCGCCAACAACGAACATGTCGCACGCGTAGCGGAGCGAGAAGTCCGTTTTGTCCTTGAAACGCACGCTTAAATACAGTGCCCCGTCTTCGATGGAATGGGTAATAAAGTCCACGACCTTGCCGTGAACCTCCGGATATCTCCGGCGAAACCGGTCGTACTTCTTCTTGATTGACTCGTCGATTTGCCTCCGCTCCTTCGCCGTAATCGGATTCAGGGGTGGGTCTCCGTCGCACACGGCCTTAGGTTTTCTCTTCCTAGACATGCGCATCCTCTGGCATCAATTGACAGATTTCATCGCTGGTTGGGGGTCCGTCGGAGAGCCAGACGTTGTATTCTTCCTCGAAGCGAGACTCGTCGTCTTCTTCGAGCATGAATTGCAGGTTGATCCCGGAACGACGGCGCTCGAGACCGGCCAGAGACTTGTGGTAGGTCTCGGTGAAGGGTTTGGGAGATTTCTTCAAGCGTTGAACTCCCCGAACGCCTTCGACAATACCGTAGTTCGCCAGATACAGTGCTTCATACAGATGTGCTTTCTCCATAACCAAATGTCCTTTCGGCGGCAATGTGGCCGCAAGTTCGGAGGTCAATTACGTGCGTCGAGGCACACTTCTTCAATGCAGTCTAGAGCCGACGTGCGTGGACAAACAGATTCAGTGGACATAGCTGTGGTGGCGGATGCGCTACGCGCAGAGGGATGGGACGTGCGACGGAAACTAAACAGAGATGGGCGGGTTGCACCCAAAGGGCGAACCCTATACTTTCTATTCCAGCCATCGTGCCTCTAATCCAGGCGACTTTGGTTAGGGGCGCGTCGGTGCTAGACACACCGGCGCGTCCCGTTCACTCACTTCTTGCCTGTTTTCTTCGGCTTCTTCTTATGCCTTGTCTTCCTGCCATTTGCTATCTTCGGCAGAATTTCTCGAACACGATCGATATCATCTTCAGTCCACTCACGGACCCGGCTTACTCCAACAATTTGGATCGGCGGCGCGGGGACACTGTTCGCAGCAATGTATCGATTCAAACTCGTAAAACTAATACCGAGTTTCTTGGCCGCCTGCCGCGTCGAATATGTACTCATACTGGATAACCCTTTACCAGATATACGTGCCGACGTCAAGCATTGTTTATGTTGGGGTGTAAGTAGAATCTTTGGACAGCCGTGAACTTCTTCGATGCCAACGCTAAGAACCTAGCGAGAACGGAGGCAAGCGGCGCACAACTGTACTCGGCAAGTTTTCCATTCGCTCCAGCCAGCACAATCCAATATAATTTCGGTCGCGGAGGTGCTTGGCGAATTTAGCCAGCGACGACGCAGGAGGTCACGATCACCTTGAAAGCAAGCGCTCGTATCCTTACCGCTGCCCTTGTAAGCTCCGCGTTTCTATCCCTTTTTCTGATTGCTTCATTGCCGGCGCAGAATTCAACTTTCCATGATGCACCGGTATCCGCCAAGCAACAGAAGAATCCCTTCGAGGGCCAGCACCCCGCCTCTGCGAGGGCGGACTATCTTCACAGCTGCGCTTCCTGTCATGGGCCAAACGGCGAAGGGACGGGAAACATTCCTGCGCTGGCTACGGGTAAAGCGCAGGGCGCCAGCGACGGCGAACTTTTCTGGTACATCACCAAGGGTGATCTGAACAATGGCATGCCGCCCTGGGCGAGTCTCGAGGAGGAGCAGAGGTGGCAAATCATCAACTACCTCCGTGTCCTCGGAAGCCTCAAACCGGGTTCGCCCCGCGTGCAGCTTTCTGCCGACGAAGCTGTCGCCACTGCCTCGAACGCGCCTCCTCCGAAGGCGCCATTCACCGACTACCGTTTCGAGAAGCCCGGAACGGTTCGCAAGATCACACTAAAGGACTTGCCCGATCCGCTCGCCACGTCGTCGTCCGGCAATGGTCCGCAGCTCGTGCCTCGTCCGAAGGACGCCTGGCCGCAGGTTCTCCCCGGATTCAAAGTCGAGCTCTATGCGGCCGGTCTTGATGAACCTCGTCTGGTTCGCACTGCGCCCAATGGGGATTTTTTCGTGGCCGAGAGCCACAGCGGCAGCCTGCTGGTTTTCCGCGGAATCACTTCTGACGGCAAGGCCGCTCAATCCGAGACTTTCGCCACCGGGCTCAATCGTCCCTTCGGCATCAACTTCTATCCTCCGGGACCGGACCCGCAGTGGATCTACATTGGAAACACGGATTCGGTTGTCCGCTTTCCTTATCGCAACGGCGATTTAAAGGCGCGAGGCCCCGCCGAGCACATTGCGGACGTTCCTCCAGGTCCCGGCCATTGGACCCGCGACATTCAGTTCTCGCTCGACGGCAAGAAAATGTTCGTCTCCGTAGGTTCGGCCTCTAATATCGATGACCCCGACAGCACGCCCGGGGAAAAGAATCGCGCCGATGTGCTGGAGTTCAATCCCGACGGTTCGGCGATGAGCGTGTTCGCTTACGGCATTCGCAATTGCGTCGGGTTAGCTGTCAATCCGAAAACCGGCGAGTTGTGGTGTTCCGTCAACGAACGCGACGCGCTAGGTGACAATCTTGTTCCCGATTACATCACTCACGTCCAGGAAGGTGGCTTCTATGGTTGGCCCTGGTGGTACATGGGCGGCCACCAAGATCCGCGCCACGAAGGCAAACATCCCGAGCTGAAAGACAAAGTCATCACGCCGGATGTGATCCTCCATCCGCACAATGCTTCGCTGGAACTGACTTTTTATACCGGGAAACAATTCCCGGCTGAATATCAGGGCGATATTTTCGCCGCCGAACATGGCTCGTGGAATCGCTCGGTCCGCGTGGGCTATGAACTCATCCGCGTGCCGTTGCATCAAACCGGCCACGCCACTGGCGAATACGAAGATTTCATGACGGGTTTCGTCGTGGACAATGGCCACGTCTGGGGGCGCCCCGTTGGCGTAACTGTCGCTCCCGACGGCTCGCTCCTCGTCACCGACGACGGCTCAAAATCTATCTGGCGCGTCAGTTACACGGGAAAGTAGCTCCCGCGCGATCTCGCGCAGCGACTCCCTTCCAGGAGCGCAGCATGCTGCGCCCGGGCCTGACCGGGCGTACACGCAAGGTGCCTTTCCTCCGCCTCACTCTCGACAGCTCGCACCTCAATATCCCAGTTTCTTATCCACCACGTTGAGCAATGGCTGGTCCGTCCGGAGTCGTTCATACTGCTCAATGAAAAACTGCATGGCATTGTCCAGCCAATCAGGCGTATGGTCCGCGCAGTGGGGTGAAAGCAAAACGTTCTCCAGCTTGTAGAAGGGATGACCCGCAGGCAACGGCTCATGATCGAACACGTCCAGCGCCGCGCCCCCGATCCGGCGATCCGAAAGCGCGCCAATCATGGCCTCCTCGTTGATCACCGGTCCTCGCCCCACATTGATCACCACCGCCGTCGGCTTCATCGCTCTAAACTCCGCCTCCCCAATCATCCCGCGCGTCTCTTCAGTCAGCGGGGCCGCCGCGACCACATAGTCGCATCGCGAAATCATTTCGAGCCGCCGATCTGGCGTAAACGTTTCGGCGACGAGCGGATCTCTAGTCTGTGACGCCGAAACATGCCGCCTCACCGCGAGTACGTTCATTCCCATCGCCCGCGCTCTCTCCGCGATCGCCCGCCCGATGTCCCCATATCCAATAATTCCGACGGTCTTTCCCGATGCCCACTCAACGTCGAACGCCTCCCACACACCCGCCATCTGGTTCCGGATCATCCGCCGGAAATCTTTCGCGAAATAGAGAATCGCCCCCAGCGCAAACTCGCCCAGAGAAGCGCTAAACACCCCGGCTCCATTCGTAAGCGGCACCGCACTTCGCACGATCTCTGCGAACAAGGTTCTCTCCAGTCCCACCGATCGCGAATGCACCCAAACCAAATTTGGGCACATCGCAAACACCTGTTTAAACAACGCCAGCGACCCCGACCAATTGAACAGCACGGTAGCGCGATTGGCCGCCTGCTCAAATATTTCAGCCGAATGTCCCGCCAAAATGTTCACATCTCTGATCTGCTGCCTAAGCGTCCGAAGCTGCGCCTCCGCTGGCTCGGCCGCGCTGACAAGCACCAGAATCGTGTCGTTTCTCATTGTTGTCGTCCCAACCGCGCAAGAGTTTACATCACAATCCAAGTCATTCGTCTCGAGTAACCACTGCCTGGAGAATTCAATCCGTTTGTCCAAGAACTTGGAATTTGACACGACAAATTTCGGCTTCCTACAATACAGCTGTTCCCATAAATGAATGGCAGTTGACCGAACGGGCTCAAAGTTCTACGGTTGTCTCTCGACTCACAAAGTTTCGGAAGGATTTCTGTGCCACCAAAAGATGCCAAATCCTTGAGAAGTTACCGCTGGTACGGCCCTGACGATCTGCGGTCTTTCGGCCACCGTTCGCGTGCCGCCTCCATGGGCTGCACACAAGCGGATTACGCGGGCAAGCCCGTCATCGCGATTATCAATACCTGGGGCGACATCAACCCGTGCCACAGCCATCTTCGCGAGCGCGCCGAAGACGTCAAGCGCGGCGTCTGGCAAGCGGGTGGTTTTCCCGTTGAGATGCCCGCCTTCACTCTCGGTGAAACATTTCAGAAGCCCACCACGATGATGTATCGGAATCTCCTCGCGATGGAGACCGAAGAACTCCTGCGCTCCTATCCCGCCGACGGTTGCGTCCTGATGGGCGGCTGTGACAAGACGACGCCCGCTCTCTTGATGGGCGCCTTCAGCATGAATTTGCCGGCGATCTATGTCCCGGCCGGTCCGATGCTTCGCGGCAATTGGCGAGGAGCGATTCTGGGAAGTGGCTCCGACGTCTCGAAATATTGGGCAGAACGGCGGGCCGGGAACATTGATCTCCAGGCCTGGACCGAAATCGAAAACGGCATCGCTCGCTCGGCTGGAACCTGCATGACCATGGGAACCGCCTCGACGATGACCAGCTTGACCGAAGTTTTGGGTTTTACGTTGCCCGGCGCAACTTCGATCCCCGCCGTCGATGCCAACCACCCCAAAATGGCCAACCGCTCCGGGCGCCGCATCGTTGAGATGGTTTGGGAAGATTTGAAACCGCGCGATGTCTTGCGCGACGCGTCTTTCAACAATGCCATTGCCGCCGTTTTCGCTCTCGGCGGCTCGACGAATGCGGTAATCCACCTTATCGCCATGGCCGGTCGCGCTGGAATAAAAATCACTCTCGACCGCTTCGACCAGTTTTCAAAAACGACGCCCATGCTCGCCAACATTCGTCCCAGTGGCAAATACCTCATGGAAGACTTTTATTACGCGGGAGGATTGCCAGCACTGCTGAAAGCCCTCGCACCCCACCTCGACCTCGCTTGCCCGACCATCACCGGCAAAACGCTTGGCGAAAATATTTCCAACGCCGAAATCTACAATGCAGATGTCATTCGCAGCCTGGACAACCCTGTTCTCGCTTCCGGCGGCTTGGCCATTCTCTACGGTAATCTCGCCCCCAACGGCGCCGTGATCAAAGCCTCCGCTGCAGAGCCGCGCCTCCTTAAGCACACTGGGCGAGCCGTCGTCTTCGACAGTTTTGACGAAATGAATGCCCGCCTCGATGATCCCCATCTCGATGTCAATCCGGACAGCGTCCTCGTCCTCCGCAACGCCGGCCCCAAAGGCGCCCCGGGCATGCCCGAATGGGGCAATCTTCAGCTTCCGCAGAAACTCCTGAAAGCAGGTATCCGCGACATGGTCCGCATTTCCGACGCCCGCATGAGCGGCACCAGCTATGGCGCCTGCGTCCTGCACGTCTCTCCCGAATCCTTTGTCGGTGGTCCGTTAGCATTGCTGAAAGAAGGCGACCTCATCGAACTCGACGTCCCGGCGCGCCAACTCAACATGCTCGTGAGCGACGATGAGCTAGCTAGACGCCGCGCAACCTGGCGCCCCAAGGAAGGCATCTATCCACGCGGCTACGGAAAACTCTTCCTGCAGCACATCAAGCAGGCTCACGAAGGCTGCGACTTCGATTTCCTCGAAGGCACCGCTGCCATTCCTGAGCCCGAAATTCATTGAGAATCTGGGATTCAAGCAGCGGCGGGCTGATGTAAGGACTTGCAACCCTAGCTCGCGGCGACCTCCGTCGGCCGGTGCAACGGGCGCCGCCCCGCTCCCACCGCCAGCATCAGAATCGCCGACAGACAAAGACTCCCCACCAGGTACAAGAGCCCTGCCGTAAACGAATGCGTCCGGCTCACCAACCTCCCCATCAGCATCGGCCCGAAAAATCCACCAAGATTTCCCACCGAATTGATGAGCCCGATCGATGCCGCCGCCGCTGATTCCCCCAAAAACGCCGTCGGCACCGCCCAAAAACAAGGATGAAACGCAAAATAACAAGCCCCTACCAAGGTGAACAACGAAACCGCCAGCACCAGATTCGACCCAAAAATCACCGCCAGCAACAAACTCACTCCGCAAAGAAAAATCGGAATCGCCGCATGCCACCTCCGCTCCGTTCTCTTGTCGGAGTGCCAACCGTTTAACTGCTGCATCACAAATCCCGCAAGATAAGGCAACGCGGCGAACAACGTCACGCGGATATCGCTCTGGCCCGACAGTCGTTTCAAGATGCTTGGCAGCCAGAACGAAATCCCGTACCCTCCCGTCGTCGCAAAGAAATAACTCAAAGTCAGCAGAATCACGTCGCGCTCGCAAAACACCTGCCAAATCGTATAGGAACGAACTTTTTTCTTAGCGAGCTTTTCCTGCTCTAACTCGCCATTGATCCAATCGCGTTCATCTTCCCTTAGCCAAGTCGCGCCCCGAGGCCAATCCGTCAAATAAAAAATCGTGATCACGCCGAACACCACCGCTGGAATTCCTTCCAATATGAACAACCATCGCCAGCCCCTCAGCCCAAGCCAGGTAATTCCCAGCAGCAATCCCGCGAGCGGCGACCCAATCACATAAGAAAGCGGATTGGCCGCGTAAAACACGGCAATTGCTTTCGCGCGGTCCCGATACTGAAACCAGTGCGATAGGTAGACAATGACCGCAGGGAAGAACCCCGCTTCCGCGGCTCCCACCAGAAACCGCACCAAATAAAATTCCCGCGCGGTGTGGATAAACGCCATCAGCGCGGTTATGATTCCCCAGGAAATCATGATGCGGGCAATCCAGCGGCGCGCGCTCCATCGTTCGGCGATGAGCGCCCCGGGAATTTCCAGCACCACATATCCGATGAAAAACATCCCGGCGCCGAGACCAACTACTTTGTCGTTGAAGCCCAGGTCGCCCGGCATCTGCAGCGCCGCCGCGCCGACGTTCATGCGGTCCAGGAAAGCTATGATGTAAAGCAGGAAGAGAAAGGGAAGGAGGCGCCACGCAATTCGTTTTCGCGCGCGCTCGGCGACTGCCGGGACTGTCGATCTGGCGTCCACCTTCCCTCGATTCCTAAACGCTCAACAATGCGGCGGAGCTATCCTGCACTAATTTCGCGCGATGCGGCATTAAATGTGCGCCGCGCAGTATACACAGAAAATGGACCAGGCTGAGCGCCAGAGCCAGTCTGCCCCAGGAGTTAAAATGCGTGAGTACTCCATTGCTGCCATCCCCGCGGATGGCATTGGTCCCGAAGTGATTTCCGCCGGTCTCGAAGTGCTAGAGGCCCTCACCCAAAAAGCGGGAGGCTTTCAGCTTAAGGTCGAAAAATTTCCTTGGGGTTCTGACTACTACAAAAAGCACGGCACGATGATGCCTGCGAACGGACTCGAGCTCCTGCGCCCTTTCAGCGCGATCTATTTTGGCGCCGTCGGCGCTCCCGATGTTCCCGACCACATCACTCTTTGGGGTTTGCGCCTCGCCATCTGCCAGGGCTTCGACCAGTACGTCAATCTCCGGCCTACGCGCATCCTCGAAGGCCTGTCATCGCCCCTGCGTGATTGCAAACCGAACGATCTAGATTGGGTCATCGTTCGCGAAAACACCGAAGGCGAATATTCCGGCCAAGGCGGCCGTGCTCACCGCGGTTTTCCGGAAGAGGTCGCCACGGAAACCTCCATCTTCACGCGTCGCGGCGTCACCCGCATCATGCGATTCGCTTTCCAACTGGCTCAGCAACGCCCGCGAAAATTGCTCACCGTCGTCACCAAATCCAACGCCCAGCGCCACGGTATGGTCTTCTGGGACGAAATCGCCGCCGAAGTTTCAAAAGAATTTCCCGAGGTCATCTGGGACAAAATGCTCGTTGACGCCATGACCACCCGCATGGTCGCCAAGCCCGCGAGCCTCGACACCATCGTGGCCACAAATCTTCACGCGGACATCCTCTCGGACCTCGCCGCGGCCCTCGCCGGCAGCCTTGGCATCGCGCCCACCGGCAACATCGATCCCGAGCGCCGCTTTCCTTCCATGTTCGAACCCATTCACGGCGCCGCCTTCGACATCACCGGCAAAGGAATCGCCAACCCCATCGGCGCATTTTGGACCGCCGCAATGATGCTGGCTCATCTCGGCGAAAAAGATGCGGTCCAGCGATTGATGCACGCCGTCGAACGCGTCACAGCTTCCGGCCTTCACACTCCTGACCTCGGCGGCAAAGCCACCACACGCGAAGTCACCTCCGCGGTCTGTGACGCCATCCACTCTTCGAACGTCTGAGCGGCCGTCCACCGATCACACGTCAACGCCCGGCCCGATCTCGACCACAAAATAAGTTGCCGCCGTCGTGCCGGTATTCTTGATTCCGTGCAAATCGTTCGAGCGCACGAACCCAACCGAGCCCGGTCCAAGACGGGAAATCGCGCCGTTCACGTTCAGTTCCACCGTCCCTTCGCGGATCAGCCACATCTCGGAGTGCACATGGCGGTGCGGCGGATGCGGCGCGGCTCCCGGCGGCAACGTCGTTTCATGTACTTCGAGCGATTCTCCCGTCGCGAGTTTCCCCTTGAGCGCCTCGCGATACTCTGCATCGTTCGTCTTTTGCACTGGAAGTTTGTCGAACGGGTAGGTTGCCGACGGCATCGCGCTGTCTTGCAGGGCGGACGCCTCGCGTGGAAGGATCGCGGGAATCAACACCGCGGGAATCACAGAGCACACGTCACGCCGCGTCAACCGCATGGTTTCTCCTTTGGCTCTTCTAGACAGCTCGCCAGGCCGCCAGGAACAGATCCCGGCTGGTTCCGGCAATTGCGGGGAACAAAGAATCTTTGCCACGTCCCCGTTTGTCAATGTTGTCCATCGTGCCAAGCCCTTGAAAAAGAGTTACAGCAAGAAAAACCCACGTCGAGCTCATTCATGACGCCTTCGAGGTTCGGGCGGAGTGGCGATATTTTTCCGCTTGCGTTTCCCGGGCCTATTGGGCGTCGCGATTGGCGATCGTTACTCGGAACAGCGGCTTCGATTTCTCCGACGGCTCCATCTCATAAGTCTGCGCCGTTTTGCTCGGGTCATAATCTCGCCAGAGCCAGACCATCTGCTCAGGAAACTCTGCCGCGCCCTGGCCCGAATTGTGCGTGCCCTTGCCGAAGCTGAAGTGAAAATCGTAGCCCTTCATTTTCAGCGCATTGGTGAGACGAATGTTCGCGAGCGCCCAGCTTCCGTAACGATCCAACTCCAGGTCCTCGGCACCGTCCTGGATCCATACGCGAAGATTGCGGCGCGCCTCATGGAGGACTTTCTCCGGATAATCCTGGCCGCCATCTGGAACCGCGGGATCTTCCTTCCATTGAATGCTGGTGAAGCTGCCGATCCAGGAGATCACGCGGCTGAACTGATCGGGCATTTGCCACGCCGCATTGAAGGAACAGATCCCGCCCGAGGAAAGTCCGGTCATTGCGCGGCTGTAAGCGTCCCTGCGAATATTGTACTTGGCCTCGACTTCCGGAAGCACCTCGCTATGCAGAAACCGCACGTATCGATCGCTTACCGTGTCATACAGCGTGCTGCGCATGGAGTCCTTCAAAGTCCGTTGCCACTCGTCCGAATATTTTTTCACTGCAATATAGGTCGCTGTCCCCGCCGAACTCTCAATATCGCCCGGATTGATGAACACGCAGATCATCACCGGAATTTTTTTCTCCGCAATCAAGTTGTCGATGACGTTGAGCGCCGGATTGTTCCCGTTGCGGTCGAGATACCACTCGCCATCTTGAAAGACCATGAGCGCAGCAGGCGTATGCGGATCGTATTCGGCGGGCACATAAATCCAGTACTCACTCTTCATGCCATCGTAGATTTTGCTGGTGTGGAACAACTTCGGCGAAAGCGTCCCCGTCGGGATTCCAGGCTGCTGGTAGGACAAAGGTCCAAACGCAGGCAGGTCCAGCCGGCCACCGAACTTCGCCCCGCCGACGAGGTAGTAGAACGAGTGCAACCTTTCGACCGGTTCGATCCGGGCGGAGGCGTACCAGAGCTCGGATCCCGCCAAGCTCTGCATGAGCGGCCCCGCAGCCCCATCGATGAAAAGCAGGGGTTTCGAGGCCTTCGCTTCGATCGCAAAGAAAAAGTCTGCCCCGTGTCCGATCCATGCCGTTCCATCCTTCAGTTCTTTAGGGTTGAGCGTGTCAGCGATAGCGTCCTTCAGCGCCGGGCTATTCGTTTTGGCGAGTTCCATGAGCTGCGTCACCGTCGACTTTTCCGCTGCGAATAGAAGCCTGCCGGGCATCAGAAATAAAATGCCGGCAAGCACAAACCCACTTTGACGCTTCATGCAAAACCACCTCTCGCTGAATTCCGCGACAATCCGGGACAATAAGCAAGAAACGAGTGGCTATGGTACAGCCGAGCGGCTCACAAACGAAGCAGGAAAGAAGTCAGAGAAGTCCTTCTGCCGTTCAGACGGTGAAGATGCGATCAGGAGTCTTTGCAGCTTGGTAGATGGATTCGACAAGAGCAATACTGCGCCGGCCCTCTACACCGTCAGAAGCGCAGGCCCGTTTATTTTGAATGGCCGCAAGAAAATCCTCGAGAACGGCTTGGTGGCCGCGGATATCGCTGACGGCAGCCGACGAAGAGCTCTTGTTTTCATCCGGTGGGTAGGATTCTCTGGCGTCGGCTGGAGCGTTTCGGAGATCGGCCGCGATAATGCGATCGTGTTCGAGAATAACCGTGCCTTCCGTCCCGGAAATCTCCACACGGCGTGGGTAGCCAGGGTACGCGGCAGTGGTGGCGTGAAAAATACCCAGGGCTCCGCTGGCAAACTCGAGCGTCGCCACGGCCGTATCTTCGGCCTCGATTTTATGCAGCAGCGTAGCGGTGCGCGCTTGCACGCGAACGACATCACCAAGCAGCCAGAGCAGCAAATCGACTGTGTGGACGCCCTGATTGATCAGCGCACCGCCGCCGTCGAGAGCAATTGTCCCGCGCCAGTGCGAATTGGCGTAGTACTCAGGCGGGCGATACCACTTCACGCGCGCGTCCACGAATAGCACCCTGCCGAGTAATCCTTGCTCCAGCCAGGTTTTGAGCTGACGAATGTGCGGCTTCATGCGGTCCTGAAAAATGACGCCCAGTTGAACGTCAGCTTCTCTCGCGGCTTCAATAAGAGCGTCCGCCTTAGCGGTGTTGATTTCGATCGGTTTTTCTGTGAGGACGTGCAAGCCGCGACGTGCAGCCGCGATGCCTTGCTCTGCGTGCAGCCCCGAAGGACTGCCAATGATCACCAGATCCATCGGACGATGTTTCAGGAAAGCGCCAAGATCTTGATATGCCGTGCCGCCGTGTTCGCGGCAAAGGCGCGCGATTTTTTCGGCGTTGGTCCCATGGATTGCGGAGATTTCCACGCCAGGAATGGCGCGAGCCGCGCGGGCGTGCGTTTCCGAAATATTGCCGCCGCCGATGAGGCCGATGTGAATGGTCATGCGATTCCGCGAATGGTGAAACGAATCAATGATACGCCGCGACGAACTCCTTGTAAGCGGCTTCGGTAGCTTCGGGCGTGAGGATCGTCGAAGAAATCAAGATGCGATAACGGAAAGTCGCGCTTGCGTGAGGAGCGAGTGAAAAATTCAGCTCCTCCTTCCCATTGCTGAAGACTTTCTGCCCGAGCGGATTGGCCGCGAAAAGCCCGTACCCGCGCGCGTGCCAGTAGGTAGGAAACCCGGGATTCTCCGGGTGATCGAGAATCGTGATGGTGACAGGCTCGTCGCCGACCATCCCGCTTAAGTTGCACCACCGTCCCCGAGTACCCCAGGCAGCGTCGCCTTTCTTGCCCTCGCTCGTAAGGTAGGTTCCGTTGACGCCGGTATTGTCCAGCTTGGCCACGGTAGTCGCGCGCCCGCTGGCGTCCGTGTAGACCTCTGGCTTATCCGAAGGAATTTCCAACGCGCGAATCACGCGCAGCCCCAGCGTGCCATCTTTTTCGTCCGGAAAGGAAACTTTCTCATCCAGCGCCCGCAAGGTTGTGATGCGGTCCACGCTGCGAAAGTCCGAACCGCCGCGGAACACAAAGTGCGTGTGTTCGTTCAACAAGACTTTCTTCTCGAACGTTACCCAATCGGTGTCGACATCCAGCTCCCCCGCCTGCGCCCCACTTTTTGCCGAAACGATCGCCCGCTGCAAAATCGTCCCCATCTTTGGCGCATTTTCCGCCTTAATGGCGTCGGAATTATTCCAGAAATCTAGCCCGTTCACGTTCTCGTAGTTGAACCAGAGTCCGGCATGATGCGGGTGATCCACGCGTTCCCCGGGGTGCGGCTCGAGCGGATACCCGCGCGTCACAATCGTGCCTTTAGCCGTGCGTAGTGGATAGAGCACTGGTTTTTTCAGCGTAGTAGGCCAAATGTAGGAAGTGAACGGCTTTCCATCGATTGTGATATCGACCCGCCGGTCCTGTTCGCTTACGACCACGGAGACGCGGTCGGGCACAGCAGCGACCAGCGATGTCAGACACATTGCCACGACGACGAGTATAAAAGAGGTACCTGCGATAGGAATGCGCATATCCAACGGCTCCCTTCCGCGACGACCGGCTGCCAAACGATGCCAAATCATAAGCCAAGTCCCTGGATTCGGCCGTTGAGACTTACTAAACGCATCGTTTATCACTCTTAGATTGACGCCGGTTCCCAATGGTCCTAAAGACTCCGGGGGGGCAATCTCGGGTGGACGACCTTCCGCGGATCCTAGCAAACTATCTTCTCCACTGGAACCTGGCTCCAAAAACGAGTAAGTTGCCATCCACGCCATGGATCCAGCGAGCCCCGTTCCCGTATCCAGAAACTTGTCGCCATCGGCCGATGCCGCGAGGCAGCTTGAAACTTCGTCACCTGCCGCTTCCGCGCGCAGCGGTTACTTCCGCTGGGTCATCTGCACCCTGCTTCTCCTCGGAACCACGAAGAACTACATGGACCGGCAGGTCCTCGGAGTTCTCAAAACCACATTGCAGCATGACTTTGGCTGGACAGAAATCGACTACGGCAACCTGGTCTCAGCCTTCCAGATTGCCTATGCAGCGGGCATGTTATTGATGGGCAGGCTGATCGACAGGCTTGGCACGCGGATAGGTTATGCGCTGGCGATGATTTTCTGGAGCCTCGCCTCCATGAGCACCGCGTTCGCAAATTCTCTCGGCGGCTTCGCGCTCTCCCGGTATGCTCTGGGGTTTGGGGAAGCCGCCGTTTTTCCAGCCAGTATCAAGGCTGTAGCCGAATGGTTTCCAAAGAGAGAGCGAGCGCTGGCCACTGGCATTTTCAATGCCGGAACAAACGCCGGCGCCATCCTCGCGGCGCTTCTCGTCCCCTGGATTGTGGTGCACTGGGGCTGGCGAGCGGCATTTATCGCCATCGGCTCACTGGGATTTGTCTGGCTCGCCCTCTGGCTGCTGATCTATCGCAAGCCGAGTGAGCATTCGAGAGTCTCCAAGGCGGAATTGCAATACATCTCGAGCGATCCGCCGGCCCCGACGGGTAAAATCAGCTGGGCGCGCCTGATACCGCTGCGGCAAACATGGGCGTTCGTTGTGGGAAAATTCCTGACCGACCCGGTTTGGTGGTTCTATCTTTTCTGGGTGCCAGGGTTCTTGCAAAGTAAACATGGCTTGGCGCTGACGGGGCTTGGACTTCCGATTTTAGTGATTTACGTTATCTCGGACTTCGGGAGTGTCGCCGGAGGCTGGCTTTCCTCCTCTTTGATCCAGCGCGGGCGCAGCGTCAATTCCGCCCGCAAGACCGCCATGCTGATCTGTGCCATCGGCGTGATACCGGTCGTGTTCGCGTATCGCGTCGAGAGCACGTGGTCGGCCGTCCTGCTGATCGGACTGGCCGCGGCCTGCCACCAGGGATTTTCCGCCAACCTCTATACCCTGTCCTCGGACATGTTTCCTGTAGAAGCAGTCGGTTCCGTGAACGGAATCGGCGGCATGGCTGGTGCCATCGGCGGTATCTTCGTCGCATCCTTGGTTGGCCACGTACTTCAGTGGACGGGCAGCTACAGAGTTCCGTTCCTGATCGCCAGCGCGGCCTATTTACTGGCGCTTGCCGCGATTCATCTTCTGGCCCCACGTCTCAAGCCGGCGAGGATCGATTTTCAAACACAAGCGTGATTCTGGAAATTTTTCGTGAGAACCGTGACAATGCTCCAGCAACCATTTCGATCGATCAAGGCGTTGAGGTGAGCCCATGGGCTTAGCGATCAAACCGAAGAAAGATTGCCGCTGGGACATCGTCAGTCTCGGCGAAATCATGCTCCGCTTTGACCCCGGCGACCGCCGCATCGCCACCGCGCGTTCCTTCGAAGTCTCTGAAGGCGGCGGCGAATACAACGTCGCGCGCGGATTGAAACGCTGCTTTGGCCTGGACGCTGCCGTCGTGACGGCTTTCGCCGATGATCCGGTTGGCCGTCTGCTCCAGGATTTTATTTATCAGGGCGGTGTCGATCAGGCGCTCATTCGCTGGGTCGAGCACGACGGCGTGGGCCACGCCGCCCGCAACGGCCTCAACTTCACCGAGCGCGGCTTCGGTGTGCGCGCGGCCCTCGGAAGTTACGATCGCGGCCACACCGCCGTTTCTCAATTGAAGCCCGGCGAAATCGATTGGGACGGGATTTTCGGAAAGCACGGTGCGCGCTGGTTTCACACCGGCGGCATTTTCTGTGCTCTCTCGGCGACCACTCCCGAGGTAGCTCTCGAAGCCATGCAGTCCGCAAAGCGCCACGGCACAACCGTTTCCTACGACCTCAACTACCGCGCCTCGCTCTGGAAATCTCATGGCGGCAAGAAAACCGCGCAGGAGGTAAACCGCCGCATCGCCCCGCACGTGGACGTCATACTGGGTAACGAAGAAGATTTCTCGGCCGCCCTCGGATTCGAGGTTCCCGGCATGGACGAGCATCACTCGACCTTCGAAGTCGAAGGCTTCAGGCAAATGATCGCCACAGTTGTAAAGCAATATCCTTTCCAGGTCGTTGCCACCACACTGCGCAAAGCAAAAACTGCCACGCAAAATGACTGGGGCGCCATCTGCTATTCTGACGGAAAGTTCTACCAGGCAAAAAACCGCGAGAATCTCGAAATCTTCGATCGCGTCGGCGGCGGTGATTCTTTCGCCTCCGGCCTGATTTATGGTTTCCTGGCTGGACACGATCCCCAGTGGGCTGTCGAGTGCGGCGCCGCGCATGGCGCTCTCGCCATGACCACCCCGGGCGACACTTCGACCGCCACGCTGCAGGAAGTAACGCAAGTGATGAAAGGAGTCGGAGCACGCATCGCCCGCTAGAGTCTCTTCCTATAAAGGTGGCCGCCCATGGATAAACAAAAAGTCCGCGAACGCATCATTGAAATCGGAATCGTCCCGGTCGTGCGCGCGTCGTCCGCGGGCGAAGCATGTCTTGCCGCCGAAGCCGTCTGCCAAGGCGGCATTCCCATTGTGGAAATCACCATGACCGTCCCCGGCGCCGTCGAGCTCATCCGCGAACTCGTCAAGAATTGCGGCTCCGAAGTTCTCATCGGAGCTGGAACCGTTCTGAACAGAGACGCCGCGCGCCGCTGCATCGATGCCGGCGCGGAATTCCTGGTCAGCCCCGGGCTAAACCTCCAGACCGTCGCATTTGCCGCCGGGGAAGGGAAGCTCCTCATGGCCGGCGCCCTGACGCCCACGGAAGTCATGGCCGCGTGGGACGCTGGCGCCGACTTCATCAAGATTTTCCCCTGCGGACAGGTAGGAGGGGCGAAATACATCAAGGCTCTGAAGGGTCCATTCCCAGAAATCCCGTTTATTCCAACCGGCGGCGTCAATCTGAACACCGCTGCTGAATTTCTCGAGGCTGGCGCCGTGGCATTGGGCATCGGCGGGGAATTGGTGCAAGCCGAGGCCTTGAAGACAAACAAGCCGGAAATCATCGAGGAAAACGCCAGAAAATTCCTTGCGATTGTAAAACACACGCGCGCCCATCTGGCGTCGGCACACGCTGCGGCCAAAAGCACGCACTGACACAAATTGGAGATGATTGGATAGAACCTACCTCAGAGGGGCTGTCCTTCGCGCTCCGGCTGAAGCTCAAACAGAATCTCGTGCCGTTCGCGTCTCGATGCAGCCACACTGCCGAGAGCCTGATGCGCTGCCCCCAAAAGTGGCGCGTCCTCATTCAGAACCACGGAGATGGGAATCTTGGACAGCACCGAACTCAGCCTTCCCTTATCCGCGAAGGCCCGGCAGAAGCTGCTCTGCTGCAATTTCGAAAGTATTTTCAGAACGATCCCGCCGGCAAAGTACACGCCGCCATATGCGAGAACTCGCAGCGCCAAATTCCCAGCCTCTGCGCCAAACGCGTCGATCCACCAATCGAGCACTTCGACACACACCGGGCATGTGCCTGCGAGCGCGTTCTGCGTAATCTCGCTCGCCGAAGCGCTCTCCGCTTCGCCAAATGTCGGATGCACGACGGCAGGATCGAGAAACTCATGCAGCTTCCGGAAGCCTCGGCCAGAAAATATTTCCTCGCAGGAAACCCGGGGCAGCCGCTTCTTCAAAGAGTGCAGCAGCTGGATCTCGCGTTCCGTCCGCGGCGCAAAATCCGCCGAACCGCCTTCTGATGGCGAAGCGCGATGTCGGGAGCCGTCCCAGATGATCATGGCCTCGCCAAGCCCTGTCCCCGCCGCAATCAAGGCCTGATTGCCGTTGAGTTGCGCGGCACCCGCATTCAAAACCAGAAAATCCTGCGGCGTCAAATGCACCAGTCCATAGGCAGTCGCCACAAGATCATTGATCAAGGTCAGTTGTTCGAGTTTGAGGTTGAGTCTGCGGGCCAGCGCGGAATCCGTCAGCTCCCAAGGAATATTGTTCGCCACCAGGCGACCGTCAACCACCGCTCCGGCAATTCCGAAGCCCGCCGCGTCAATCTTGCCTTCGGGCGTCTCGCCCGTTTCCGCCGCGCATTCAAAAAAGAACTTTCCGAGCAAGCTCTCGAGGCTTCCAAATTCACACGTGGCGTAGCGGCGCTTGAAAACAAGCTGCAAGCGAGAGCCGTGCTCTTCAAACAAGGCCAGATTGCATTTGGTGCCGCCAATATCTCCGGCGAGAATCACTTCGTCCCTCGCGCAGCCACCAAATCCTCAAGGACCGGCTGGGTGGCCTTCAGGTACAACTCAATTTTTACGTCACTGATTAGAAAGAAGCCTAACACCGCCGCGTGTTTCCGTACCACTCGAAATTTCGCTTTACCGGAATCGCCGTATCGCTAGATCGTGCCGGTCCGGCAGCAAGACACGACGAATCCTTCCCGCCGTAACCTACCTCGCCGAATCCCCAGGACCAGCCCCGGCGCAGGCTCGGCGAGGCCAAGGTTTGCATCCTGTCTTCTTCAAATCCTTACCTGTTGCTTTCCCAAAGGAACTGTGGCATCCTTCCTGTTGGAAACCAAAATGGCGCTTACGTGAAACAAAAAACCGACGTCCTGCAAGGCACTCTGGCACTGATGGTCCTCAAGACTCTTGATGTCCTGGGACCACTTCACGGCTACGGCATTGCTCGCCGCATCGAGCAAATCAGCGGAGATCTGCTGGCCGTGAATCAAGGCACTCTCTATCCCGTCCTTCTGAAACTCGAGCAAGAAGGCGCCATCGACTCCGAATGGGGCGCTTCCGAGAATAATCGCCGCGCCCGCTTCTATCAATTGACCAAGGACGGACGAAAGCAGCTGCAGGCCGAAACCCAGGATTGGCAGCAAACAGCAGCGATTATCGGACGGTTCTTTGATGTGAAACCGGAGGATTTGTCATGAAATCCCTGAAGCGATTTTTCACCCGGCTATTCAACTCGGCGGCCAGGCGCGCCCAGGAAGAACGCCTGCGGGAAGAGATTGCGGAACACATCGCTCTGCAAACCTCCGAAAATCTTCGCGCCGGTTTGTCACCCATGGAGGCTCGCCGCCAAGCCATGCTGAAGTTTGGCGGCGTCGAAGCTATGAAACAAGACTACCGCGCCGAGCGCAGCCTGCCGTGGATCGAGAACTTAATTCTGGATCTGCGTTTCGCTTTCCGCATGTTGCGCAAATCTCCCGGCTTTACCATCGTCGCCGTTCTAACTCTGGCTGTGACCATCGGTGCGAATTCCCTGGTCTTTGGCGTACTGAACGCTCTCATCCTGCGTCCCTTGCATGTACCCCAGGCGCAAAGTCTCTACGCCATCGAACGCGGCACCTATATGGCCGTGAATCATTCCTACCCCGACTATCGCGACCTGCGCGAACGCAACCGCAGCTTTGAAGACCTCGTAGCTTATAACGTCACTTCGGTCGGCCTCGACACCGGCCGCAACCCTTCCGCTGCCTGGATTCTCGAAACCACCGGAAACTATTTCGACGCGTTAGGCATCCAGCCGTATCTCGGCCGTTTCTTTCACGCCTCCGACGAGCAGGGTCCCAACAGCGCTCCGTATATCGTGCTCACCCACGCGTATTGGCACGCCCATTTTCAGGATGATCGCGGCGTAGTCGGCCGTGTTGTTCAGCTCAACAGACATCCTTTTACCATCCTGGGTGTAGCGCCACCGGAGTTCCGTGGCACCTTGCTGATCGTCTTCCCCGATTTCTGGGTGCCGCTCGTGAATCAGGAACAGGTCGAGGGCGAGAATGTCCTCGAGGCGCGCGGAAACCGTGGCCTTCTGATGGTGCTCGGCCATTTGAAGGCGAACATCACTCCCGCGCAGGCCGTAGCCGATCTCAACTCGATTGGCTCGTACCTCGAAAAGACCTACCCGAAAGACGACGGCCAAATGACGTTTACCTTGGCGCGTCCCGGTCTTGCTGGCGACTGGCTGGGCAGTCCCATGCGCGCCTTCCTTACTGGACTGATGTTGCTGGCGGGATTAATCCTCTTGGCCGCTTGCGCAAACCTCGGCAGCCTTTTCGCCGCGCGGGCCGCCGACCGCTCCCGCGAAGTCGCCGTCCGCCTCGCGCTCGGCTCTGGCCCCCTGCGCATTCTACGGCAACTCTTCACCGAAGCCGTCGTCGTCTCCCTCGTGGGGGGCGCCGTCGGTCTATGGGGCAGCGTTCAGCTGTTGCACGCGCTGAGCGTCTGGCAGCCACTTCCGACCGCTCCCCTTCAAGTGCCCGTAAGCCCCGACGCAAATGTTTATCTGGTAGCTTTGCTTCTCAGTTTGGCGAGCGGCTTCCTCTTCGGTGCCGTCCCTGTCAGGCAAGTCCTTAACACCGATCCCTATCAAGTCATCAAGTCCGGTTCCACCACCAAGGTCGGGAAGCGCATCTCTGTCCGCGATCTGTTGCTCGTCGTTCAAATCGCTATCTGCGCCGTTCTGGTTACTTCCTCGCTTGTCGCCGTGCGCGGCCTGGTGCGCTCTCTGCACAGCACGTTTGGTTTTGAGCCTCGCAATGCCATCCTAGTCGAGACCGCTCTCAGCATGGCCGGCTACAGCGCCGACACGGTGCCCGCCATGCAAAAGCGCATGATCGAGGCTCTAGAATCTCTTCCCGGAGTAAAGTCTGTAGGCTTGGTCGATCGCCTGCCCCTGTATTACGGCGACAACAGCACGCACGTCTTTACCGACAAGACCGCCGACCTGCGGCCATCGAATGCTGCTGCAGAACCCGCCATCTACAATATCTCCCCCGGTTACTTCGATGCTGCTCAGACGACCCTGTTGGCGGGCAGGACCATCAACTGGCATGACGACAAAAACGCACCACCCGTGGCCGTGGTGAATCGCGAGTTTGCCAGCAAAATCTTTGGCTCCGCAACAAACGCATTGGGCGGTTACTTCAAGCGGCACGACGGTACACGCATACAAGTGGTTGGCATCGTGGAAGACGGCAAATATGGCAGCCTCGCCGAAGATCCACAGCCGGCGATGTTTCTCCCCATTCTGCAATCACCTTCGAATCTGATGGCTCTCGTGGTGCGCTCGAACGGCGACCCGCAGCAGCTCGCGCCAGCCCTCAAAAGCACGGTGCAGAACCTAGACGCCGCACTCCCCTTTACGATTCACACCTGGAACCAGGAACTAGAGAGCGCTCTCTTTCCTTCACGCATGGCCACCCTGTCGCTCGGTGTCCTCGGCTCGATGGGCGCGCTGCTCTCGATGACCGGCATCTTTGGAATGGCTGCATATTCCGTCAGCAAGCGAAAAAGGGAATTGGGCATTCGCATGGCCCTCGGTGCGCAGCCAAAAGAAGTCTTACGGGCAGCGTTGGGGCGTGCAGTCAAGCTCCTGACCTTTGGCTCAGCCGCCGGATTGCTTCTGGGTATTCTAGCCAGCCGGGTTCTGGCTTCCATCGTTTATCAGGCCACGCCCCGCGATCCGCTGGTAGCGGCGGGTGTTGTCCTAGCGATGACCTTGCTGGGTCTCCTCGCTACATGGATTCCTGCGCAACGCGCCCTTTCGATCGATCCGATGATACTTCTCCGCGAAGAATAAACAGAAGTTAAGCCTTCTGCAGTTGGGTCTCTGACTTCGGCCAAGCTCGCAGCGACAAATCAATCACCCCTTGCAGCTCCTCGCGCGAAGCTCCACCCGCCGAATGTACCGACATTCCATGCATCACCGCCAAAACGTACCGTGCCAAATCCGCCGCATTCGCCTCTGCTGGCAAATCCCCCTCCGCCTTCGCCCTCGCAAATCGTTCCCGCAGCGCCGCCTCTCCGATCGCCCTTCGCGCAATCAGCTCCTTCCGTATCGGCTCCGCCTCGTCTCCGCAAGCCAGGGCCCCCTGCACCATCAAGCATCCTTTCGGATTCTCGGGGCATGAGAGTAAGTCCGCTGTCCCCACCATCAACCGCTCCGCCACTGCCCGTGCCGTGGGCTCTTTCAGCGATTCGGCCGTATAGCCTGTCCTCTGGGCGCTGTACCGGTCCAGCGCCTTCAGAAACAAAGCTTCCTTGTTCCCAAACGTCGCATAAATACTCGGCCGGTTTATCCCCATCGCCGCCGTCAAATCCGATAGCGCCGTCCCCTCATATCCCTTGCTCCAAAACAACTTAAGCGCTGCCTCCAGCGCCTTTTCGGGATCGAAGCCTAACGGCCGCCCCAGGTGCACAGCGGGCCGAGCGGTTGAACGGACGGTTGAACGAGCCACTGACCGCCTGCCTGCCAGGGGAGACCCCCGCCTCTTTTTCTTTGTATCCTTTCGCATACTGCCGCATCCTATCATACGTTTCATAACGACTGGTACGAAAGTAACCCATGCCAGCGCAGTCTTCTTGAACGCTTGGTACAAAACGGTACAGAAATCGCAGCTTAAAGGGAGATAGAGATGTCCAAACTTAAAGGTCAAGTAGCCGTCGTAACCGGCGCCTCGAAGGGCATCGGCGCAGGCATCGCCAAAGCCCTTGCCGCCGAAGGCGCCTCCATAATCGTAAACTATTCCTCCAGCAAGTCAGGCGCGGACAAGGTTGTCGCCGAAATCACAAGCAAAGGCGGCAAAGCGGTCGCCGTCCAGGGCGACGTCTCCAAGCAGGCCGACATCACCCGCCTCTTCGCTGAAACCAAGAAATCCTTCGGCCGCCTCGACATCCTCGTCAACAACGCCGGGGTCTACGAGTTCGCCCCCCTCGAAGCTGTCACAGAAGACTCTTTCCACAAGCAATTTAATCTCAATGTCCTCGGCCTTATCCTCACTTCCCAAGCTGCGGTAAAGCAATTCGGCCCGAGTGGCGGCAACATCATCAACATCGGCTCCGTAGTCAGCACAATTACGCCCGCGAACGCTTCCGTCTACAGCGCCAGCAAAGGCGCCGTTGACGCCGTAACCAAATCCCTCGCCAAGGAACTCGGCCCCCGCAAAATCCGCGTGAACTCCATCAACCCGGGCATGGTCATCACCGAAGGTCTGCAGACCGCCGGATTCGAGGGCAGCGATTTTCAGAAGGATTTCGAATCCAAAGCGCCTCTCGGCCGGGTCGGCCAGCCAGACGATATCGCTCCAGCCGCCGTCTTCCTCGCTTCGAACGACTCCGCCTGGCTAACCGGCGAAACCCTGGTCATCGCCGGCGGCACCCATTAATCGCTGGCGCTGAAAAGCTGCCGCGTCCGAAGTTCAGAATCGCGGTGAAAGCAAGACGCGGCTTTGCCTGTATAGCGCAGGTCCTTGGACGCTTTTTCGGCCTTTGACAGCAACGGCAACACCGAACGCACGGATTCACGGGAGGAAATGGTCTTATGTCCAAGCACGAAGGAAAAATAGCAGTCGTCACCGGCGGCAACAGCGGCATCGGCCTGGCCACCGCCCAGCGCCTCGTCGGAGAAGGCGCCTACGTTTTCATCACCGGCCGCCGCCAACCCGAACTAGACACCGCCGTAAAACTGATCGGTAAAAATGTCACAGCCGTGCAAGGCGACGTCTCCAATCTCGCCGATCTGGACCGCCTCTACGCCACCGTCAAGCAGCAGAAAGGCCGCATCGACATCCTTTTTGCCAACGCCGGCCTCGGAGAATTCGCGCCGCTCGGCTCCATCACCGAAGCCCACTACGATAAAACCTTCAACGCCAACGTCAAGGGTCTCCTCTTCACCGTTCAAAAAGCCCTTCCGCTCCTCGTCGACGGCGCCTCCGTCATTCTCAATGCTTCCATCGTCTCCATAAAAGGCATTGCCGCCTTCAGCGTGTACAGTGCCACCAAAGCCGCCATCCGCTCCTTCGCCCGCACTTGGACCGTTGATCTCAAGGACCGCAAAATCCGCGTCAACGTCGTCAGCCCCGGCCCCATCGAAACCCCTGCCATTGATCGCCTAGCGCAGACCGCCGGCGGCGATCAGCTCAAGGCGGGACTCATCAGTGGTGTTCCCATGGGCCGCATGGGCACCTCCGATGAAATAGCCAAAGCCGTCTCTTTTCTCGCCTCGGACGACGCCAGCTTTATCACCGGCATCGAGCTCTTTGTCGATGGCGGCATGGCCCAGATCTGATCGCCCGGTTCCCGCTGGGCATGCCTCTCGCGCTTAACGGAGAATCCCATGCGGCCAACGAGCGCGAGAAAGCTGAGCATGCAACAAACGTTGCAAATCACTCGCTGTCGCATGCTACTTTGGGCCTATCTGTAGACCTTAACTTTCGGCTCGAAGAATTCGAGTCAGTTTGCGGTTGCGCTCCGCCGAAGATGGCGGAAGCTTGTAACTACCATGTCGGTTCGGCCGCGCGCAGCAGTCTTTCAGAAAGCTCAGAATTCCAGCTTCAGACCGATTTGTCCTTCGCGCCCCGGCAACCATTCGGAAACGGTCCCAAAGGTCGCCGCCTGAGCCTGCTGCGTTTGTATGGCGGCGGCGTTGGCGTTATTGAACAGGTTAAAGAATTCAAATAGCCCGGTCAGGCGGTAGCGCTCGCGGATGACCCAGGTCTTAGCGATCCGCGAATCCATGTTGAAGAAGACAGGTGCGCTGAACGCGTTTCGCGCGGTCTTCAAATCGCGCGGACCGTAATTGCCATTGCCGTCCTGATCGAGAGGCGCAGCAGCCACCGCCGTATAGCGGAAACCGCTTTGCGCTCGCAAGATGCTGGTAAATTGAATTCTCCACGGCAAGCGAACGAGCCCGTGGGTTTCAAACGTATTGCGCAAGGCGAAATCGGAAGGGCCATTGTCCAGTGTGGCGCCATTGTAGTAAACGCCGGCCTTCGGAACAAAGTTGCCATTGCAAGCTATGAATGACGCCGTAGCGTTTGTCTTGCTGGGACAAGTAGCCGAACCGGGATCTGTCACTACCGGGGGCACGCCTACGAAACTATCCGTTGGGAAGCCGTTGCCTCCGCCAACCGACCCGGTTCCGAGGTTGGAATTCAGCGCGTCATCGTTCTCTGAAGTATAAGCGTAGCTGCCGCCAATGGTGAACCAGTGGTTCATGCGCTTTTCAAAGGTGAAAATGCCGGCGTCATACGTGCCCGCATACCAGGGACCGAAACCGTTTACGTATGGGACGGTAGAGTTATTTGCAATACGGGAGACAAACGCCAGATTCGTCTGGCGAACACCCAGGATGTTGTTGATGTCCTTGTGGTAGTAGTCGAGCGAGATAACCCAGTCGCTGCCCAGCTGCCGCTGCACACCGAGCGTGAAACTTCGCGTGTAGGGAGTTGCAAAGCCAGGAGCAACAGTAACCTGGAACGCGGCAGGCTGAATGGCCTCGAACGAAAGCGTGCCAAACGGCCCCCATTCCCAAAAGCCGGCGGGCTTGCCGATGGCGGTGTCGGCCGCGGTTAGAAACGCGCTAGGAGTGAGGCCGGAGAGCTGTTGAACGTTGCTCATGTTCACTGGAGTGTTTGCAGGAATGGGCGTTGGCCCGATGTTATTAAGATGGTCGATTCCGTATAGCGTCGAGGTGTCTCCAGGAACGGCGCCTGCGAAAGGGCAAGTAGCCGCACTGGCAGCGATCTGCGCGTCGGTCAGCGAAGTGGAATTGCACACGCCGAACAGAGCGGGGGCTATCGTCGGTACTCCGTAAAACAGCCGAGGAAACGAAAGGGGCTGGTCTTGTCGAATGTCCGCGCCGCCAAATCCCGGGACATCGCGAACCAACCCCAACCGGAAGTGATCGTAAAAGTCACCGTAACTTCCGCGGATGACGGTTTTTGGTGTAACCGACCAGGCAAAGCCAATCCTCGGGGATACGTTCGTTTTTATGTTAAAAGCGGAATCGTAATCCCAGCGAACGCCGGCGTTTACTGTCAGGTTTTTAAAGACCCGCCAATCATCTTGGATCCACAGGCCATTATAGTTATTGCGCAGCTTAATGTCGTTGGCCTGAGGAGTGAGACCGCCCTCCGTTAAAAGGAGGAAAAATCCTGAGTTAATGGGACCAAACTGCTCAAAGTCGGCTTCGGTCGCGAAGAGTTGGTCCTGTTGCGCGTCGGCTTCCACTCCGTTGACCTGTGTCCGCTCAAAGTCCCAGCCAAACTTCAACGTGTGGCGATTGAAAGTCTTGGCAAGGCTGGCGCCAAAGATCCCGTATTTTTGATCGATGGTGGATGGGGTAAACGTCGCTCCGTAACTCGGCTGGCCCAGGTCTCCAAAAACGCCTCCCGTCGTGAAACTGCTGAAGATATTGAAGATGGTATTCGGCCCGGCCTGCGGGTGTGCTGGGCTGGTGAGGGTCGACTCATCGCGATATTGGCCGTGCAGGTTCAGAATAAACGGGCTACCGGAGTCTCCAAAGGTCACTGTGTCGGTAAATCCGAGAAGCAAGTTGCGGTCGCCGAGATTGGTGCGAGTGGACGGAAGCGACGTGGATGCGGAAAGCGGGTTGCTGCTGTCAATGTGTACGTTGGTATAGTTGGCCTCTTCGGTGAGATGGTGGTGGCCCAAGTTTTGGTCAAACTTTCCGAATACACGCGTTTCATTATCGGTGGTCGGCTCGTTATATGTTTCTTCATTATTCAATAGGAATTGCGGCGTATTCGGGGGAGCGATGAAATTCAGTTGCTGGTTCTCGTGAATATTTTCGGCAGACGCAAACCAGAACGCCTTGTCTTTAACCATGGCCCCGCCACCCGCCGCATCGTAGTCCCAGCGTAAGAGATAAGGCGGGTCGGTCTGTCCGGGAATGTTCGATCCGGCGAACTTATCCGCTGGAATGTCCGAGCTGTCAAACGCGTTGTTGCGATGGTAGACCGATGCCAGCCCGTGCGGGTCGTTGCTTCCCGATTTGCTGATGACGTTGACCACGCCGCCCGAAGAATGGCCAAACTCCGCTTTGTATCCCGTCGTAATCACCTGAAATTCCGCGATGGTATCCTGATTGAATTGCGCCGCGGCGCCGCCCGACAGTTCGTTTTCGTTGGGCAATCCATCGATCAGAAAACCTGCGTTGTTGGCGCGCTCGCCGAGAATAGGCGTCGCGTTGTCGCTATTGGCGTCTGCTTGGCGATAGATGGCCACGCCCGGAACAAGCTGTAGCAGGTCAAGATAGTTCCGGCCGTTGATGGGCATGTTTCCGATGTCTTGGGGGAGAATCGTCGAGCCTTCAGACGACGCGCTGGTTTCCAGCATGGGCAAGTCGGCGGATACTTTCACGACTTCGCCCACTTGCCCGACTTCGAGGGCGACATTGAAAGTCAGCGTTCGGTTTAGTGTTACGTCCAGAGTCTGGAATGCGCGTGTAGAGAATCCCGCATGAGTAATAGTGAGCGAGTAGACGCCCGCCGGAAGGTTCGGGAATTCATAGGCCCCGGCAGCGTCTGAGACCGTCGTGCGGTTCGTGCCGAGCGTATCGCCGGCGAGCTGGAGCTGCGCTCCGCTGACCGCAAGGCCCTGTTTGTCGGTCACCGCGCCTTGGATGGTCGAAGTAGTCTGCGCCTGCGACGCGGGCAGCCAAAGCACGCAGGTAGCCACCGTCAAAAGCAGCACGCGGCAAAGCATGCGGCAGATCGTCAATTTTCCAAATGCAATTCGGCGAATCGGTTCACCCACCATGGAAGATTCCCCCTTTGATTCCGCACAACACGTTGCCGCCCTGTGTACCTTGAAAGGATGTGAGGTAGTCGCGTGAAACATTTGTTGCATTCTGTAGATGGGAGCCTAAGAAGCAGAGCCGCAACTGTCAAGCCTTTTTTTCTGGAGGCGAGCAGAAGTTTTTTGCTGGCCTGTTTTGCCAGTCTACTTCCCGTTTCTCGTAGCGCAGACGATTGCTACATCAGCTATTTGTCTGCGGCTCAAAAACTGATACCTTGCCTCCTGCGCACTCAGGAACGCAAACTGCCTCATACACGGCGCTGCAAGGTTAACAGCGACAGGCGGACGCGAGGGCAGCATCAGGAGCGAGAGAGATGAAGCATACGGCGGCGGTCATCGGAGTAGGATTTGTCGGCAGAGCGCACGTGGATGCTCTGCGCAGGCTGGGAATTCCCATACGCGGCATTCTCGGCAGCTCGAAAGAGCGCGGCGCCGAATCCAGCCAGGCTCTCGGCCTCGAGCACTCTTACGCCTCGCTCGACGAACTTGCGGCCGATCCAAAAGTCACCGCCGTTCACATCTGTACGCCAAACTACGTCCATTTCGAACAGGCCAGCAAATTGCTCCGCGCCGGAAAACACGTTCTCTGCGAAAAGCCGCTCGCGATGGATTCGCGTGAGTCCGCCATGCTCGTGCAAATCGCCAAAGAGTCGGAACGTGTCGGCGGAGTGGCCTACAACCTTCGCTACTACCCGCTTTGCCAGCAGGCTCGCTCGATGATTCAGAGCGGCGAAATCGGCACGCCGCACACAGCGCACGGAAGATTCTTGCAGGACTGGCTGTTGCATCCGACGGACTGGAACTGGCGCCTCGAACAGAACTTAGGTGGTGAGTTGCGCGCCGTCTCGGACATCGGCACGCACGCCATGGACTTGCTCATGTTTCTTACCGGCAAGAAAATCACCGAAGTCTGCGCCGACCTTGCCACGGTCGTCCCTGTGCGCCGCAAGCCGCGCGGCCGAGTGGAAACCTTTAAGAAGGCCGAGGCTTCCGGCTTCGACGAAATGCCCATGACCACCGACGATTACGCCACCATACTTCTGCATTTCCAGGACAACCTGCGCGGCGTCGTCACCGTTTCGCAAGTCAGCGCTGGGCACAAATGCGGTCTCGGCTTCGGCATCGACGGCTCAAAAGGCGCACTCTGGTGGGATGGCGAGAATCCCAACCTGCTGTGGATTGGCCGCCGCGAAACGCCGAACGGCTCCTTGATCAAGGATCCCTCCCTGATGTCTGCCGAAGCGCGTCCTTACGCCGTCTATCCCGGCGGCCACGCCGAAGGCTATCCGGACACGTTCATGCAGCTTTTCCGCGATTTTTACGAATACATCGCCGCCGGTGATTTCAAGGCGCCAAGAAAGTTTCCAACCTTCCAGACCGGTCACGATGAGATGATTCTCTGCGACACCATCCTGAAAAGTTCGCAAACCAGAGCCTGGGAGCCCGTCGAGTGGGACTGAAGCCAGCCAGTGAAACCAGCATCAATTGCTAGACTGCTCTGAATCGCGAGACATAATGTAGGGGCAGCGAGCCTCGCTGCCCGGCGCATTACTTCTGCTGCGGCGGATACCGATAACTCAAACTTGGCGGCAGCTTATCGGAACGCTGCCGCGTGTTGTATTCGAGTTGATAGCCGAGGTGCTGCGCATCGTCGGGATAGCCTTTTCCCGCAGGATAGGGATACGCCAGCATCGCGTGGCGCGGAAGCGGTTCGACGCTAAACGCATAGGCCGCGTAGAAATCCAGATCTTTCTCGAAGCCATTGGCGTAGAAGAAATAATCGCGCACCCATCCCGCGGGAAGCGCAGGCAAATCGCGGGGATCGAAGTCGAGCTTGACGCCTTCGCCTGAGCCGAAAACCACAAAGCGATCGTCCGCGGCTGTCAGCAAGTCGAGCACATCGCCGTAGCGCGTGTAGTTTCCTTCGGCGTGAGCGTACGGCCCGGTCATGCTGCGATTCGTGAAGGAATACGTTGTATCGCTCGCCGGGGTCAGCCGAATTTCTCGCGGATAGCCGAGAAATTCGAGCGAAGCCCTTCTGAGCGGAACTTCGGCGGTGCGAATTTCCCGCACGTCCGGAGTTTGGTCAATGCGAATTGCGTCCCAATAAATTTTCAGATTGGAAACGATGCGAATGCGCCGCGTCCCCGGCGGAAGCTTGCCGGTCAGGTCTGTGATCATCGTGCGTTCCAGGCCCGCGGGAAAGCCCATGTCTTCGACGACTCGAACCCACTTTTTATTCGCATCGAGCGCTTCGACATACGGCGCAATGACTTTCACTCCGGCTTGATCGGCGGCGTACATCGAAGTCGCTGTGAAATAGTCGGTGTAACCATCGATGATCAGACGCAGCGGTTTCGCGTCGTCCCATTTGCCAAGGTCCAGCTCGACCCAGTGGAGCTTTGCGAAGCCGGCGAACGGCAAGCCTTCAAAATCGGTCACATATTTTCGATCGCGTTGCGAAATCAGGGAGAGAACGTCTCTTCCGTGATCGTCCCATGCACCGAGCGGCGGATGCGCTTCCTGGCTCGCGATGACCTTAAATTCAGGAAACGGCGGATTGGAAACAAACCGTTCGTTGGGGAAAACTTCGTACGTTGCGGGATGATCGATCGCCAGCAGCCTGAGCTGATCGAGATACACGGTTTCTTCCATTGGCTCCATGAAGCGGAAGCTCAACATGCCGTGCAGCGGGTGAACGCTTTCGGCGCCAACTTTCAGATATTCGTCGGGATCGGGAACGTCACGTTCGGCGACACCGCGCTCGCCGGGACCAACCCAATGGCCGACAACTCCGGGACCGATCATGTCGGCGATGAATTCGTATTCCTTGCCGTTCCAGGAAAATAGAACGGGGCAGGAACTGCCGCGGCGATCCAGTTCGCCGATCGATTGCATTTTTCTTGCGGCAAGATTTATTTCGTCCTGTGGAACGCCGGTGGGCCAGAGCAAGCGCACGACTTCGGCGTTTTTCTCTTCGCCGAGGCCGGCGAGAATACTCGGCGCATTTTGACCGAGGTAGCCGCTCGCGCCCTGCACTTCCCACTTTTGATACAGTGCGCCCGCATATATCTCTACCTTTGTTCCGATGCCATTTTTATTGTCGGCAAGGGGTTTGAGGTCGATGCTCATCCAGTTGTGCTGATTGCCGCCTTCGTTGCGCAAAACGACGGGCGGACCGGAGAGTTGCGTGACGACGAGATCGGCGTCGCCATTGCCCGCGAAATCAGCGACGGCCAACGCGCGGGGCTGCGAAAGCTTGACGGTGTCCAGGTGAACATCTTTGGTGACATCGACCCAGCCTTTTGCGCCGAGATTGCGCAGCAGTCGCAACTCGCCGCCGCTCGCGGACTCCCCAACGGCGATGAGATCGAGCCAGCCATCGTTGTCGTAATCGATGGCCGAAATTCCCCAGCCGCGTTGCCAGCCGAAATCCGGGAGCGGCACGCGTTCGAGATGCTTACCATCAACGTTGCGCCACAGGCTGATGCCGGGCGCGCCCGCGTGCGTGAAGGCGAGGTCCATCCATCCATCCTTGTTGAAATCGAACGCCACGACGCCAACGGCGGGCGGGAGATTTTCTTTTTTGAAGTCGATTGCGGGAAGTGGGGTGAATTTTCCTTCGCGGGGATTTAGATAGATGGATGCTCCGTCCCTGCCTCCGGCGAAAACAAAATCGATGGCGCGGTCGTTGTTGATATCGGTGGTGACCAGGCCGGCTCCGGTAGCGTCGAAGCCGAGACCGCTCTCCGCGGAGACGTCCGTGAAAGTGCTGTTGCCGTTGTTACGCCAGAGAACGTTGTGGGCGGCTGATTTTTCCGAAGCGTCTGCCGTGGGTTGCACGGTGATGTAAAGATCGAGGTCGCCGTCGTGATCGTAGTCGACGAAGGTGACGCCGACGCAGCCCGGCTCGCGGCGAATGCCCGCTTTTTCGGTGACGTCCTCGAATTTTCCGCCGCCATTGTTGTGGAAAAGCCGGATTCCATCCGTAAGGCAGACGGCGAGATCGGTGTGGCCGTCGTTGTCAAAGTCGCCTGCGGCGCACCCGAATCCAGCTGCGTTGAGATAGAGGCCAGAGTCGCGGGTGACATCGGAAAATTTGTCGCCGCCGAGATTACGAAGGAGGCGGCTGCCGTTTGCTTTGTCCGCAGCGACGAGGAAAAGATCTGGCTTACCGTCGCCGTCGTAATCGAAAATGCACGCGCCCACACTAGGACCAGGCGGAGAGTAATTTGCCGCCTGGCTTTGCACGATCGATGAGTAGGGTAGCTGCGCGTAGTGAACGGAAACGGCGGGCGGGGCGTTCTGGACAGAGCTGCGTGGCAGCTCGGCGAGCGAGAAGCGCCCTTGATCGCCGTAGCCCGCGCCGAAAGGCGTGGCAACGTGGTCCGCGGTCATCTTCTGGAATTTGCCGAGATGCTCTTTGGCCGCTTCGACATTCCCGCTTCGCTGGTAAGCGCGGGCGATGCCAAATTCGGCGGAGGCGTGAAAGGGAAAGATAGCCAGGGCTCTTTGAAAGGCGGCGATGGCGAGGTCGTAATGTTGTAGCTGGGAATTTAGATAGCCGACGAAATACCAGGGGTCGGCTTCGTCGGCAATTTTCGTGACGTGAGTGAAGGCGTCGACTCCTTTTTCGGCGTCGCCGAGATCCTTGTAGACCAGTCCCAGGTTGTACCAGGCATAAGGATCTTGTGGCAGTTTCTCGGCAGCCGCGGCTAGAGCGGTGCGAGCCGGTTCGAGCTTTTGCTGGGCGAGCAGGGAGATGCCGAGGTTGAGGCGGGCGACTTCGAAGGTCGGGTCGGCGGCGAGCGATTGTTCAAAGAGTTTCTGGGCATCGGCAGGCCGCTGTTGATTCATGTAAGCGACGCCGAGAGTGTTGAGGCGATAAGCTTCCGCGGGGTCAACGTGGGGCGCGGGCTTTTGCGCGACCGCGGAAGAGGGAGCCTGTGCGGCGCGGGAGTAAAGAAAGGCGGCTGCAACGAAAAGTGAAAAGAGACAAACTACGAGCACCGTACCGGAACGCCGAGCGGAAGCTTGCATTAGGGCATTTGTCCTTGCACGCGAAGCGCGGCAATGGCGGCAAGCCGCGGCGCGGAGCATTAAAGATTCTGTGTGCACCGCCGGATAGCGTCAATGGTTTTTATAGAAGAGACTTCTGCCAAAGTGAATTAGGGCGCCGAGACTACGGGAACCTCTATGAAGCTTGGGTCGGCGGCGCTATGGTAGATCCGTTGGGTGGCTTTCCGGTAGTCGGCGGGCTTGGCCCAGAAAATGTTGGGGACAAAGGTTTGGGGATTGCGATCGTAGAGCGGGAACCAGCTGGATTGGATTTGGACCATGATGCGGTGGCCGGGCAGGAAGACGTGATTGGCGTTGGGAAGATTGAAGCGGTAAAGCAGTAATTTATCGGAAGCGATGGGCTTGGGTGTTTCTAGGCTTTCGCGGTAGCGGCCGCGGAAAATGTCAGCAGAGATCATGAGCTGGTAGCCGCCCAGGTTAGGCTGACTGGCAACTTCGTCGGGGTAGACGTCGATGAGTTTGACGACCCAGTCAGAGTCGGAGCCGCTCGTGGAAGCGATGAGGTTGGCGATGGGTTGGCCGCTGATTTTGACAGGTGAAGCGAGGACATCCGTCGCGAAGACGAGGACGTCCGGGCGGCCGGAGGATTCGCGTTGGTCGTCAACCAGCCACTGCGCCCAGGTAAGATCGGGAGTATAGCCGATGGGCTGGCTGGGCCGGGCGCGGTACGGCACGGGCTTGTCGGGATCGGAGATGTATTCGTCGAAGGGCGCGTCGGAGGAAGCTGGTGCGGATATGCTGAGTTTCGATCCGGCGGTTAGATAGAGCGGCGTGGATTTGGACGCGCAGCCACTCGAACAGCTTGCGGGCCAGGACGGGAGACGCCGCCAAACGTTTGTGCCGGTTTCGAACGCGGAGACCGGGGCGATGTCAGCTTTGGGCGCGTTGTCCTCGAGGTATTGAGCGAGGAACGGGCCGAGGATCTGCCGGCGGAAATACGTGCCAGTGTCGCTCCCAAATTTAATCGCGCCGAGCGAATAGGCGTCTTCAATCTCCTGGCCGTGATGCCACGGGCCCATCACAAGAAAAACCTTATCGTTGCCCGCGTCTTTGGATTTTAGGGCTTTGTAGACGGCCGTAGCACCGTAAATGTCTTCCTGGTCCCAGAGACTGTGAACGAGCATCACAGGAACTTTGAGCGGTTGCGCCGCGAGGATCTTGTCCATGGCTTGTTCCTGCCAGAAGGAATCGTAGCTGGGATGCTCGATGATTTTCCGCCAGAAGCCCATTTGTTCGAGGCCGTGACGGCGGCCGAGTTCTCCGGCTGAGCCTGCTTCGATATAAACATCGTAATCGTCGAAATGATCGGTCCACCACTTGGCGCTGTTGTCCCGCGTGCCGTCTTGTTCGTAGATGTAGGGCATGTTTTGTTCGCGGAAGGCGCCGTTGTGGAACCAGTCGTCGCCCATCCAGCCGTCGACCATGGGATTCATGGGGACGGAGACCTTTAGCGCGGGATGCGGATTGATGAGAGCCATCAGCGGCGTGAAGCCGTCGTAGGAGATACCGAGGATGCCGACTTTGCCGTTGGATTCGGCGAGATTTTTGACGAGCCAGTCGATGGTGTCGTAAGTGTCGGTCGCGTGATCGACGTTTGTGGGATTGAGCGGGCCGTGGAGCGGGCGGTTCATGACGTAGCCGCCTTCGGAACCGTATTTGCCGCGGACGTCCTGGACGACGCGGATGTAGCCGCCTTCGACGATGACGTCGGTGGCGTTATCGTAGCCCTCAAGGATGGGGCCGAGATGCGAGCTGTTGGCGTGAGAAGTGAGATCGCTGGCGTTGTAAGGCGTTCGGGTCAGAAGGATGGGCGCATTTTTGGCGCCTTTGGGGATGAGGATGACGGTGTGGAGTTTTACGCCGTCGCGCATGGGGATCATCACGTCGCGCCGCGTGTAGCCAAAGGAGTCGGTGGATGGTTTTACTTGCGCAGGCGTCTCGCTCGGCAGCGTGGCGGCGGGCGATTGAGCGTGCGCGGAGGGAGAGAAGGATAGAGCGCAAGCGGATGCAACGAGCAAAGAAAGCTTCCGTGCATAGCGACTAGAAAGTGTCATGAAAGATTCTCCCGTTCGGCAGGAAAATGCCTTTGCCTTTTTGTGAGGACGCAAGAGTTGCCAAGTTTCCTTGGAGCGACGGAATTATACCGGGGCGAAGGAGACCATGCCAGCGGTCTAACCGGCGGTACCGGCGGTGAATGCCATAGACAATGCCTGCCGACATCGACGTTACAGGAAAAACAAGGGACGGCCGGCAGATTTGGCTCAAAGTCCTCGATTCTCATCTGGTGCGACGACAAGACATGCCGGAAGCCCTGCGAGTTGGAACTTGCCGATTTCATGTGCGTGAAGGCGCTTGTACCGACTTGATTGTCTGAAAGGGATGAAAGAGAAGGGATTCCACACCGGGGAGAGGAAAGAGCGTAGAATGAGGGTAGGTCAACGGTGGGTTCTCAAATGCAAGCAGGTATTCCCAGCAAGATCGTAGATTATCATTTGGACGAATGCTTCGACTGGATTGCTGATCTGGAATGCGGGCATCAACAGCATGTGCGGCACAATCCACCTTGGACCAATCGACACTGGGTAACGACACCTCAAGGACGGTTTGAGCATCTCGGGCACGAATTGCAATGTTTGGTCTGTTTGGTCCCTGTCTCCTCGATAAAGTTGTTCTGATCATCTGGACTGCAGCTTGCCGCCCGTGTTTGTCCTGAATTCATTGGCAACATTCGACAGGCCGCTCAAGAAATCTAATTCAAAGTTGGCCAATTGCGAGAATACGAGTGTAGCTGACCAGGTAGGAAGTTTCGCACCTTGGAACAAAGAGGCCTTGATGACTGAGAACGTAAACATCCAGTACGTTGGTTTCGAAGCGAAGGCGCTCGTGCGTGAGTACAGCTTTATCGTGCGGCGAGCCTTAGACGAGACGAGCGAGTTTACCCTGACGATTGGAAACGAGGCATTCGGTTCCCGGCGTGTCCGCTTTCAAGACGCTCCCGAGATTTGCTCGCTCAGACTCCGTCATGAGTTGGCCGTTTTTGGAAACCATCCTCCGCAGACTCATTACCGCATCTCCGAAGCAGACCTGGACGACTACCGAAGCTCTCACGCACCAAAGGCTTGGGGTTACGCTTCTAAGCCAAAGGTTTCGCGGGACCTCTAGCGCCAACCTCGGGAACCACATAAAAGAAGCGCTGCGGACGACAAGACTTGTGACGGTGTCCGTCAAAGACTGTTCGCACTGTACAAAATTGGACGGAATTGCTTCCGGCTTCATGCGACCATGGATGTTCGATGAAGAGGAAAGCTAAGAAAGACCTAGGCGAATTGACCCGTGCCAGCGTCAAGAAAGAAATGGCTAAGCCGCGCTTGGCAAAGTCCGTACGCGAAGCAGTGATAAGTCCCGCGGCTCGGCGAATCGCCCCCCGGTAGGCCGTAAAAGAACAATCTGCAAGCAGGCTTCCGCTCACCTTCGTTCAATCCATCCTTACCAAATCGCGCTCATAATAAAGCAATTGCACGCCAATTCCCGAAAGTCCTTCCGGCATGTCCTTCGACTGGACGTGAGTGACTCGGCCCGCGAATCGGCGCATACCCCCGCTTGTCCCGGTGACCCGCTTTGGTATTTCTAGCAGAACTTCGACGGCTTCTCCCACACACATGGCAAGACCGGTGGCGAAGTACACGCCTCTCGTCGAGATGTTAATTGCCTTTGCACGCTGCTCGCCCTCGGAGGGCGTCTCCGTACGATGAAAAGACAGCGGCGTGTGCAGATTGAAACGTGGCGTGATTCGACGCTCGGATGTAGCCATACCTTCTCCTTCTTGCGCCTGTGAAGGGGAGGCGGGCAGGATCAATCTAATTAAAGGGATGCCCAGTTTGACACGCCACTACGGACAATGCTGTCCAAAAGAGTACAGGGGGCAAAAGCTACCTGGCAATTACGCCTTCCTCGGCACAGACCCGGCTGGGGGGCAGTAGAGCCGGATCGCCAATGATGTGCCATTAGCGACAGACAGCTGGAGACAAAAGAAGAAGGATAGATTGGTACGAACAACGAGGTAGCCAATGCCAGATTTATGGTGGGCGGCACCGCTTACCGACGATCAGGCGAGAAATGTTCTTCTTTCCCTGAACCCGAACGCGGATGCAGTCAGCATTTATTCGACACTCGAGCGGTGTAAGAAGGACGCTTGGAAATTCGGCGTGTGCCTTAACGAATTCTCCCTTCGAAATGGCTCAGAAGCCGCGAACGATGCTCGGGCCGCTTGGTCGGAGGTCGTAACTCACAATTCTGGCGCCGATCCGAACATGAACTACGAACTTGACAGGAAGTCGTTTGATTTGCTCTCGGTCGATGTCCGTGTCGCTTGCCTAAAGCAACTGTTTTCCTATGCCCGTATGACGCATGGAAACGGGCGGGTTTTGAGAATGGGAGTAGCAGCAACTTTTTAGACCTGGTGGAATGACCAATTCGTGCAGGTGGTCTTGTCGGTTTCTTGGTCGCGTCGGGTTCGGGGATGGACAGATCGCATGCTGGGGGCGTTTGATCGGCCTCGGGTGCGGCGCCCGGGGTTTCAAGCTTTGCGCACTCCGCAAAGAAGGCGTGCGAACCGACACCGCAATCGCCGCCGGTGGAGCGGCGCTTCTTCCAATAATCGGCGGAATTGGCGACTGGCCGCTTAGATCTCAAGGTACGATAAATCCATCTTGCGAAATTTCCGGGGAGCGGCGGGCGCTTGAGGAATTCTCTCCTCTGGCGTGCCCTTTCCAGTGAGCATGCGGCGTTCCACTTTTCCGCGACCTTCCGGCAAAGTATATATCACAATCCTATAGTACGTAATAGTGCAACACCGGCCTTGAGAAAGGACTCTTCTCGGGGTGCCTGCCATAAGCGAGGATCGGAGTTTGTGGCGTAGGGTTTCAGCCGGCGGAGACTATTTTGATCTTGCGTGTAATACCGCGGGGATTGAGGAGTCTATGGAACTGAGGTTTGCTGAGGGCAAAGGCATATCGAGCGGGAGGCGGGGCGATGACGGCTTGGCTCAGGGAGATGAGGCAGACGCTGCGGCGGCTGGCGAAAGCGCCGGGGTTTGTGCTGGCCGTGATTGTTTCGATTGGGTTGGGGATCGCGGCAAACGCGACGATATTTTCGATGGTAAGCCGGTTCGTGCTGAGTCCAGCGCCGGTGGGCCGTCCCAATACGCTCGTAGCTTTGCACACGACTACGCGAGGAGAGTGCTGCAATCACTTTTCGTGGCCGCTATTTGTCGATTTGCGGGAGCAGAGTAAATCGTTTTCTGGAGTTGCGGCGTATCACGACCTCTTGCCTGCCTCGATTGGAGGAAATGGCGATCCGGAACGGGTTTGGGGTCAAGCGGCGACGGCGAACTATTTTGATGTGGCGCAACTGGGCATGACGCTGGGGCGAGGTTTTACGGGTGACGAGGAAAAGCTTCCGGTGATTGTGTTGGGGCATCGGCTGTGGCAGAGGCGGTTTGGCTCGGATCCGGCGATTGCGGGCAAGACCATCCTGCTGTCGGGGAACCAGTTCACAGTCGTGGGTGTTGCCCCGCCTGCGTTTCGCGGGATTGATGTGCCGCTTGATCCGGAATTTTGGGTGACGTTGGGCAATCTGGATAAGTTGCTGCCGAAGACGAGCAATTACGAATCGTACGATTATCATTGGCTGGCAGTGGCCGGGCGATTGAAACCAGGCGTGACGCGAGCGCAGGCTGCAGCGGAACTTCAGGTGCTTGCACAGCGGTTTGCGCAGGCTAATGCGGAATCGGAGAAGGATGGGGGATTTCGTTTTGAAACGGCGGGAACGCTTTCGCCGCGGGATCGGGAAGCGGTGATGATATTTCTCGGTGCGCTCACGGTAGTCGTGCTGCTGGTATTGTGCATTGCTTGCGCGAATGTGGCGAATCTGCTTTTGGCACAGGCTTCGGGACGGCAGCGGGAGATGGCGGTGCGGCTGGCGGTGGGCGCAACGCGGGGACAGTTGATGTGGCAGATGCTCACGGAGAGTATGGTGCTTGCGCTGGGCGGGGGACTCTTGGGCGTGGTGCTTTCGCTGTGGGCGACCCGGGCGCTTTCTAGTTTTCAGACGCCGGCGCCGGTGCCGCTGGATCTGAGCTTGCATGTGGACTGGAGAGTGTTGCTGTACGCGTTCGCGGTGAGCGTGGGGAGCGGGTTGCTATTTGGGCTGGCGCCGGCGTGGGCTGCTGCTCGGACGATCCTATCAAGCGCGCTGAAAGGCGAGGATATGCTGGCGCGGCCGGGGAGGCGCTGGACGCTGCGCAACGTATTGGTTGTGGGGCAGATTGCGATGTCGCTGGTGCTGTTGTGCGCGACGGGGCTTTTTTTGCGCAGCCTGCAAAGTGCGAACGGGATTGATGTTGGCTTTCGTTCGAGAGGAATATTGATGATGTCCGTTGATCCGCGGGAGCATGGATATACGGCGGAGCGCACGGTGCGGCTGCTTGGCCAACTGCGCGAGCGCGTGGCCGCGCTGCCTGGAGTGAGCTCGGCGGCGTGCACGGATGTTGCGCCGCTCTCGATGGGCAACCGGAGCGACGGGTTTAGTGTCGAGGGACGGCCAGAGACGCTGGATTTGAATTCGACCGTGGACCTCTACATGGCGACGGCGGGGTACTTCGAAGCGATGGGCATTCCGCTGATTGCCGGGCGCGATTTTGCGAACGAGGGCGCGGCGGCGACGAAAGTTGCGGTGGTGAACGAAGCGTTTGTTGGGCAGTTGTTCAAGAAGGAAAACCCCATCGGGCAGCGCGTCTCGGGCGGAGGTGTGGCGTACCAGGTTATCGGGATTGTGAAGAACACCAAGTCGCGGACGGTCGGCGAAGAGCAGAGGCCGGTGCTTTATCGCTCGCTCGCGCAGAGCGTGGGGAGCGATCCGTCTTTTCTTGGATACACGGTGGTGGTGCGGTCGGAAGGGGATAGAGCGGGATTGGCGGGCGCGGTGCGCGGGGAGATTCGCGCGCTCGATCCGGCGCTGGCAGTCTTCAACATAGAAACCATGGAAGAACATTTGCGAGGAGCGCTTTTTCTTCCCCGACTGGCAGGGACACTGTTTGGAGTTTTTGGAGGCGTGGGATTGGTGCTGGCGGCTGTTGGGTTGTATGGCGTGATGAGCTATTCGGTGAGCAGGCGCATGCGGGAGATTGGAATTCGAATGGCACTCGGGGCGCAGCCGGGCGGCGTGCAGATGTTGATGGTGCGGCAGGGCATGGCGCTGACTACGATTGCAGTGGCGCTCGGATCGGGCGCGGCATTTGCGGTGACGAAATTATTCACAAGCATCCTTTACGGAATTCGTCCACACGATATTTTGACCTTCACTGTCGTGCCGGTGTTTCTCGCCGGCGTGGCGCTACTTGCGTGTTGGATACCTTCGCGGCGCGCGGCGCGCGTTGATCCTCTTGCCGCCCTACGGTATGAATAAACCTTCCGTACTTTACGGATCGCTTTTCGCATCATCTTTCCGGCTTGCGGGAGGCTCTCGGCCCGATACGTGCGGGCACTGACAATTCCGCAACTTCTCTCCCGGATTTCAATGACTTGGCCGCCGCACTTATCTGCTTCGACTTGAAGGGTTCGAGATTCGTCGAATTTCCCGTTATTTTGCCGACACGCAATCTCTTGCTCGAAGGCAAGCGGTAGGCTTGTTTGCATCCTGCTTGACCCCGGGAATCCGGGCACATAGGCTCGAATGCCTGACTATGGACAAGATTATTTTTGGAACGATTGCGGAAATTGCTGCGGGAATCCGCGAGCGGAAATTTTCCCCGGTCGAGGTTGTGACGGCGCATCTGGACCGAATTTCAGAGTTGCAGCCAAAGCTGAATGCATTTGTACATCTTGATGCTGACCGTGCGTTGAAGCAGGCGCAAGCTGCCGAGACGGCGGTGATGCATGGTGGGGGTGGGGGACCGCTGCACGGCGTCCCTTTGACGATCAAGAGCTGCATTGATGCGGCTGGATGGCCGTCGCCTTCGGGGTCTTTGTTGCGGAAAGATTATGTCGCGCAGGCGGATGCGCCGCTTGTAGCGAGGCTGCGTGCGGCGGGTGGGATTATATTGGGAAATACGAATACGCCCGAATATCTGATGGCATATGAGACTGACAATTCCTTGAGCGGCAAGACGAGCAATCCTTGGAACTTGCAGCGGTCGTCGGGGGGATCGAGTGGTGGAGAGGCGGCGGTGATTGCTTCTGGCTGCTCTGTAGGGGGAGTGGGAAGCGATGGCGGTGGATCGGTGCGCGTGCCGGCGCATTTTTGCGGAATTTGCGGATTGAAGCCGACGCCGGGAAGGATTCCTGCTACGGGACATTTTCCGGAGGGCGGAGGTGCGTTCGGTTGGATCGGAGTGGTTGGCCCGATGGCGCGGACGACTGCAGATGTGCGAGCTTTGTTTGAAGTCATGGCGGGGCCGGACGCGGGGGATCCGTTGGCGGCGCCCGTGCCGGTGCGTGCTCTGGGGGAAAAGGACGTTCGAGGATTGCGAATTGGGGTTTTGGAGAGTGAAGCACTGGGAAAAGCGACGCCGGAGACAACGGCGGCGGTGGAGCGAGCCGCGAAGATTTTGACTGAGCAGGGGTTTGTTGTAGAGAAGAAGAGATTGAGCGGGCTCCATCGGGCGATTGAAGTGTGGTGGTATTTTTTTGGGCCGGTGATCGCGGATTCGATTCGGAAGGGGGCCGTTGGTCGGGAACAGGATATGAGCCCGATGCTTCGCGAGTATGTAGCACTGGCGACGGCGGAAGGGACGTTGACGTACGACGGCTTCTTAGGTGCTTGCGTCGAGCGCGATGGACTGCGGGCGGAGATTTTGCGGCAGATGAGTGAGGTGACGATACTCTTGTCACCGGTGTCGACGGGACCGGCATTCCGGCACGGTGAGGGGAATTGGCGCACGGGCGAGAAGGAAAATTATCGGGAGACGATGCGGCACTCGCAATGGCTGAATTTGGCGGGATTTCCGGGAGTTGCGGTGCCCATGGGAATTTCGAGCGAGGGATTGCCGATTGGGGTGCAAGTGATTGGGCGGCCATTCGAGGAAGAAAAGATTTTGGCGGTGGGGGAGGCGATTGAGCGGGGGCGAGGATCGTGGCCCTTGGAGGGTAGACAGCCGCCGAACAACTAAGGTTGCGGGGGTTGTTTTAGTTCGGGATTTGGAACTGGAGCGTCGCCGTACTTTTCGCGTTGTTTGCTTAGGCTGGTATCGACGAGCTTCTTTGAGGTGGCGAGTTCGGCTTGGGCTTCTTCGCGGCGGCCAAGGCGGAGAAGGATTTGGCCGCGCATGAAATGGACATTCTGGTTGTCAGGGACCAGCTTTTCCGCGGCATCGAGGGCGGTGAGGGCTTCGCGATCTTTTCCCTGGCGTTGATAGAGGCGGCCCAACCCGAGCAGAGAAACTGGCTGGCGGGGGTTGTAATGGAGGGCTTCCCGGAAGAGGTGCTCGGCTTGCTCGTTTTTCTGCTCTTCTGAGTACAGCAAGCCAAGTTGTTCGTAATTGTCGGGAAGATCAGGTTCGATGGCGATGTCTTTCTGGAATTCGGCTTCGGCGCGTTCCTTGTCTTCCTTCCTCGTGTAGGCGAGCCCAAGACTAAAGTGTACGTACGGCAGGCTGGCGTTTGCCGAGGCGGCAATTTCCAGTTCGGAGATGGCTTTGTCCAACTCTTCGCGATTTAGATAGGCCTTGCCGAGGATGAGGTGGAACTCGGGAGTCTCGCCGCCGACTTCCACTAGGCGGCTGAGAGCTTTGTCGTCGAGGTCGTTCTTGCCGGCATTGTGGGCGGCGATGTCGAGCACGTAGAGATAGGTGAAGTCACCGGACATCTGGGGCCACAGCGGTTCGAGGACAGCGACGGCATCGCTGTAGTGTTCGGTGAACACCTTGCAGAGGCCGAGAAGGTAGCGGGCTTGCTGGGAGTCGGGTTGGTCGCGGACTACCGAGGCCAGGGGAGCCATGGCGCCGGCGTAATCTCCGCGTCGGTACTTTACGAGACCAATGTTTAGGCGAATGCCGGACATCTTGGGTTCGAGCTTTTCGGCCTTTTGGAGAAGGGTGAGGGCGTGATCCCACTCTTTGCGGCGCATGGCGATGACGCCCAAATTGGCGTAGACAGCGCCCGATTGCGGATTGACGGAGAGAACGCGACGGAAGGCGGCTTCGGCGGAGGCCAGGTCGCCGGATTGTAGGGCGGCTTGGCCTTCGGCGAACGAGGCTTGGGGGTCGACGCCGGTGGGGTGGCTGGGGCCGTTTGCGGAGGGCTGTTGGTGTGCGGGAAGAGAGGAGCCTTTCGAGAGCGGCGACCCGAGACATAGGCAGAAAGCCCCAGTTAAAACGATTGAGAGAGCATGCATGAGGCGGGCTGGGAGGTTAAAAGGCATCGCTCGGTAGTGTCCAGCAGAGGAAGCAGGAATTCAAGCGGGGAGCGTGAACGTAAACGCGTGAAGAATGGGGATATTGGCCCACGTGGTTGGAACCGGAAGCCGATTTTCAGCTTGACACAGACGCGAGGATGCTTTATTAATCCGATTTAATAAGTGACATTAGGTGCGTTTTCGAAAGTCGAGTGGTGGGGGCTGTCTCTCATGAGTAGCCTTCTGCAAGCGGCAGATACCAGGGGTGCCCGCAGTAGCAGGCGTAATTGTGCCCACACCAGGCCGGTAATCCATTTCAAAAATTTCGGGGAGGTAGCAAAGTGAAGGCACACGGTCATAGTTTTTATCTTGCCAGTATTCTGAAAAACCTGCCGATAGCGGCGCGACTTCTGGTTTGCGCGATGATCGCGCTTTTGTGTAGTGCATTCGTTGTGAAGGCGCAAGACACGGGATATATCGGCGGAACGGTGACGGATAAGACCGGGGCGGCGGTAGCCGGTGCGGAAGTGGTGATTTCCAGCATTAACGGCAGCTCGACGCGCGCGACGACGACAAACGGAGATGGCGCGTACGTGATTGCCGGGTTGCCGGGCGGATCGTACAACGTCATGGTAACGGCGAAGGGATTCCAGAAATACACGGCCAAGAATGTCGTGCTGGACGTGGCGCAGAAAATTCGTGTGGACATCCAGCTGACCGTTGGACAGATCACGGAAGAAGTGGTGGTGACGGGCGAGAGCGTGGCGCAGGTGGAGACCCAATCCTCGGCCCTTAGCACGACCATCAGCGGCACGCAGGTCAATCAGCTCGAACTCAACGGCCGCAACTTCACGCAGCTTGTTACGCTCACGCCGGGTGTTGTGAATGAGACCGGTACCGATGAAGGCAAAGTAGGCGTCTACGGCAACGTGGCCTACAGCATGAACGGCGGGCGGACGGAGTACAACAACTGGGAGCTGGACGGCGGCGACAACATGGATAACGGCAGCAACTCGACGCTGAACGTCTATCCGAATTTGGAGGCAATCGCCGAGTTTAAGGTGCTCACCTCGAATTACGGCGCGCAATACGGCCGCAACGGGTCGGGCACAGTCGAAGTGGAGACCAAATCTGGCGGCAGCAGCTTCCACGGGAGCGCGTTCGAATATATCCGCAACGATTTCTTCAACGCTCGGCCGTGGTCTTCGGGAAACATTCCCGGCGATCCCAATCCGCCGTATAAGAAGAACGATTTCGGCTACACCATAGGCGGACCGGTTTACATTCCGCACCACTACAATACCGAGAAGAACAAGACGTTTTTCTTTTTCTCGCAGGAATGGCGCCGCGAGAAAAATCCGTCCTCCATCGATCAAAACGTTCCATCGGTCGCCGAGCGCGGCGGAAACTTTACCGACCTATGCCCTGGCCCAGACTGCCCCAACGTTGCCAATCCGGCAGCAGTGCCTATCACCCCTGCGGGTCAAGCGCTCGAAGCACTCATCCCGATGCCGAACACGACTCTCGGCGGCTTCCCTGCGTTTGCTGATACTGTTTCCACGCCCACGACCTGGCGAGAACAGCTAATCCGCATCGATCACAACATCTCGGATAAATACCGCCTTACGTTCCGCTACATTCACGATTCGTGGTCGACCGTCGTGCCCAATCCGCTGTGGGGCGTCGGCACCTCCGACTTCCAGAATATTCAGACCAGCTTCGTCGGGCCGGGCACAAGCTTTGTAGCGCGCCTGAACGCGAACTTCTCTCCAACACTGCTTAATGAGTTTGTGGCCAGCTACACAGCCGACCACATTTTCCTGACAGCGCTGAATAATCCGGCAGGGCTGCCAGCCGGGGCCATGGGCTCGCTCTTCAACAATGGATTTGGTGGAAAGCTTCCGGCGATCAATCTTTCCGGTAACACGGCGTATGACGGTGGAGCAAACGGCGCTCTGGCACAGGATACGGGCTACTTCCCCTGGAACAACGCCAACCCGACGTACACCTACCGCGACAATTTGACGAAGATCGCCGGCAAGCACACTTTGATTATGGGCGTCTATTTCGCCGCTGCGCAGAAAAACGAGGACAACTCTCCCGACGTGCAGGGTGTCCTGTCCTTCAGCACTTCCTCGCCGGTCAGCAGCGGAAACTCTTTCGCGGACATGTTGATGGGAAATGTGGCCGAGTACAGCCAGACAAACCTGGAAGCCAAGTATTACAACCGCTACAAAATCGTCGAGCCGTATTTCCAGGATGACTGGCGTGTGACGAAGCGCCTCACCTTGAATCTCGGCGTGCGTGTGAGCCTATTTGGGACTTACCGCGAGCGGTACCAGCATGCTTTTGCGTTTGACCCCGCTGCATTCAGCACATCCGCCGAGCCGACACTCATCTATAACGCAGCCAACCCAGGTGATCCGCTGAATGGTTCTTTGAGCGGCGGTAATCCGTTCAATGGCATAATTCAATGCGGCGGTGCGGGCGGAAACGTACTGGTACCTGCCAACGTTCTTGCTGCGTTTCCCGCGGCCACCGTCGGTTCATCTGCCAACGCGGGCTGCTTGCAGGGGCACCTCTTCAATCCGGCGCCGCGAATCGGGTTCGCCTTCGATCCAAAGGGCGACGGCAAGATGGCGATTCGGGGCGGCTACGGCATCTTCTACGAACACACGAATGGCAACGAGGGCAATACTGAATCACTGGAAGGCTCGGCGCCCTTCGTGCTCACCTCTTCTCAGTTCAACGTGCAGGGTTATACCAACATCGGAGCCGGAGGCGGATCGCTCTTTCCACTTTCGCTTACCGAGATCCCGACCAAAGTGCAATGGCCGTACGTTCAACAGTGGAACTTGGACGTGCAGAAGGAATTGCCGGAGCACATCGTCCTGAGCGTCGCTTATGTGGGAAGCAAGGGGACGCATCTTACGATTCTGAGCGACGGCAATCAGCTGTTTCCTTCAGCTAGCTCGGCAAATCCATACACTGCAGGAGAACCGATCATTACTTCTACCAATTTCGTTGCGGGCGGCCCCGCCATCAACACCGTCTGCCCGACTTTTGGCGCGACTGGTGTCACCGGCGGCACTGTGAACGGTGCTCCCGTTCCAGCGGCTGCACTGAACAATCTTTTCGTGGCATGCGGAGGCAGTGCTGATTTGATCCGGACGAATTTTCCGGGCGTCAGCACTGTTCCGAATCTGCAGGACGGCGCGAATTCGATCTACAACGCCCTGCAGGTTTCCGCGAACCGCACCATCGGGGATCTCACGGTGAGCCTGGCCTACACCTACAGTCACTCGATTGACGACTCCTCTGACCGGTCCGATACGGCGTTCGTGAACTCCTACGACTATGCCGCGAATCGAGCCAGTTCGACCTTTGACCAGAGGCATAACCTGGCGATCAGCTACGTTTATGCCTTGCCATTCTTTAAACGATCCTCGGGACTCGAGCGCGCCGTCCTGGGTGGATGGCAGATTTCGGGAATCACTGTGGCTCAGACTGGCAACCCCTTCAGCGTAACTAATAACACCACGTACGGCGATAACGCGGGCGTCGGCAATGGCGAGGGCACCGGCTCGCGGCCGGACTTGGTAGGGAATCCATTCGCTGTCACCGCAGCGCAAAGAGCTGCGGTGGATAGCGTTTCGCAGGGGGGATACCTCTACTACAATCCAAACGCTTTTGCGATACCGACGGGCCTCACTTTTGGCAATGTCGGCCGCGATACGCTTTACCTGCCTGGCCGCCTCAACTTTGACTTTGGACTCTCCAAAAAATTCTCGATCAATGAGAAAACAGGGTTCGACTTCAAATGGGAGATGTTCAACATGTTCAACCATACCCAATTCAATGCGATCGACTCGGGCCTTAACGATGCGAGCTTTCTGCAACTGAATGGCACACACGATCCGCGGCGCATGCAGTTTAGCCTGCGGTTCTACTTCTAACCGGAACGGGACCCAACAGGGCGATCCGACCAGATCGGGTCGCCCTTTTTTTCTGATAATGGCCATCGCTTTTTTGTATACTCCCACCGCCCGTCCAGGAGGAGTGAAAACGTCATGAAACGCCGAACATTCATTGGAACGTCGATTGCGGCAGCGGCAGTGTATGCGGCACGGCCGTCGTGGGCTGCCGCGAGCGAACACGAGATCAAGCGAGTCGGATTGCAGCTCTATACCGTGCGCACGGAAATGCCCAAGGATTTCGAGGGGACTATCGCAAAGGTGGCGGCCACGGGCTACAAAGAGGTCGAGTTCGCGGGCTACTTCGATCATTCCGCGAAAGAGGTCCGCGCCATCGTCGATAAGAACGGCCTAACGGCGCCCTCGACCCACCTCGGCTACGATCTCATCGAAAATAAAATGCCGGAGATGATTGAGGTGGCGCACACCATCGGGCACAAGTACATCGTCTGCCCATGGCTCGATGAAAAGCAGCGCAACGCGGATGGCTGGAAGCGCGCGGCAGAGCTCTTCAACAAGGCAGGCGAAGCCAGCGAAAAAGCTGGAATCCAATTTTGCTACCACAATCACTCCTTCGAATTTTCGCCAGTCGAGGGGCTGGATGGAAAGCTCGCCTACGACTATCTGCTGGGAGCGACCAATCCTAAGTTCGTGAAGATGGAAATGGATTTGTGCTGGATCAGCGTTGCCGGGAAAGACCCGGTGAGCTACTTCGAGAAGCATCCCGGGCGCTTCCCGCTGGTTCACGTGAAGGATTATGTGAACGATCCGAACGCGACGAGCAGTTATGCGGGAGCAACGGGCTCGGTCGAATTCAAGGGCCGGCTCGCCGACGCGGGGAAGGGAACGATCGACTTCAAGCGGATCTTCGCGGCCTCCGATAAGGGCGGTATCAAGCATTATTTTGTCGAAAATGATGACGCGAAGACGCCGTTTGAGGACATCAAGATCAGCTACGACTATTTGAACGGCTTGCGTTTCTAGTCGGGCCTTCGGTACTGGGGGAGCCATCGTGCGTAAAGGGGTTGTCGCTCTGGCCTGCATTCTGGCCGGTGCCCTTATGTTGCTTGCCGCGCGGGCAGAAACGCCCGCGTGGAAGCAGCTCTTCAATGGCGAGGACTTGGCGGGCTGGAAGCATGTCGGACCGGGCGCCATGACGGTTGAAGACGGTTTAATCCGGACGCATGGCGGAATGGGACTTCTCTACTGGACCGAAGGCAAGCTCGGCAACTGCCACATTCACGTGGTCTATAAGATGCAGGACTTCAATGACAATTCCGGCGTGTTCATCCGGATTCCGATCGAGCCGCGAGAGCCTTGGATGCCCGTGCACTATGGTTACGAAGTACAGATTGACAATCATCCGGAGACATCGAACGAGGATGAATATCACATCACGGCAGCGCTCTACTCGCTGACCAAGCCGCTCGCCAAACCGGGCAAGCCCGGCCCGGAGTGGAACACTATGGACATCACGCTGGATGGGCCGCACACCATCGTGATTTTGAATGATGTAAAGGTTACGGATTACACGGAAGGTCAGCCCGTTCCAGAACGGAAGTTTGATTTTGAGCCGCAACGTGGCCGGCGGCCGGACGAAGGCTACATCGGTCTGCAAAACCACAGCGACCACGACATCGTATTTTTCAAAGAAGTCAGCGTACAGGCATTGAAGTAACGGCTTTGGGAAGAAGAAAGCATAGACAAACCAGGAGGGTAAGATGAGCAAGGACCGTTTTTCGCGTCGTGAGTTTCTGCAGAGCACGGCTGGGGTTACGGGTGCGCTGGCGGCGGCCCCAAGCATCTTCCTGAAACCGGAGCACATTCCTTCGGTGCTCGAACGCGTGGCACCGAGCGACCGGCTGCGTTTCGGCATCATTGGGATTGGGATGCAGGGTTCGGGCCTCTTGACGGCTGCCGTTCAGTTGCCGGGCGTCGAATGCGTGGCAGCTTGCGATCTATATGACGGGCGGCACCTGCTGGCCCAAGAAATTGTCGGAAAGAAAATTCCGACGACGCGGCGTTACCAGGAATTGCTGGACAACAAGGAGATCGACTGCCTGATCGCGGCCGTACCCGATCACTGGCACAAGCAAGTGGTGGTGGATGCGGTCAGCGCGGGCAAGGATATCTATTGCGAGAAGCCGATGTCGCATTCCGCGGCCGATGGCTTGGCGATGGTGGCCGCGGTGCAGAAAACCGGGCGCATCGTTCAGATTGGTTCGCAACGCGTCAGTTCTGTGATTTGCGCGAAAGCCAAGGAGATGATTGCGCAAGGCACCATTGGGACGCTGACACTGGTGGAAGGCTCGCTTGGCCGCAACGATCCTACGGGCGCGTGGGAGTATCCGCCGCCGCCGGATCTTTCTCCCTCGAATCTGGATTGGGACACGTGGCAGGGCACAGTGCCCAAAGTGCCGTTCAACCCGAATATTTTCGCGCGCTGGCGCTGCTGGAAGGAGTACGGGACAGGGCTTGCGGGCGATTTGCTCGTGCACCTCGTCAGCGGCATGAACTTCATGCTGGGCTGGAATGCGCCGCCGAAGAAGGCCATGTCCCTCGGCGCAATCCTTCGCTTCCAGGATGGACGCAACATGCCGGACGTACACGCTACTCTCTTTGATTATGGAAGCGCACCGGTGTATCTGCGGCTGAATCTGGGATGCGAGACGCCGGAGATTTATCGTTTCCAGGGATCGAAAGGCATTCTGGAAGTCACTGAATTCGCGATCAATTACTATCCGCAAACGGGCGAGGACTCTGCGCCGAGTTACTACACTTCTGGCTATCCGCAGAAGATGCGGGATGCCTATACGGCGGATTGGCACGCGAAGAACGATCCAGTCCCCGGCAAGGAACCTGTTCTTGAAGGGTATACATATCGGGGCGACTCCTGGGATGACGAAAAGCCGCACCTCTGGAGATACTTCCAGGGGGTGAAGAACCGGCAGCAGGTCACCGAGGACGCGCTCTTTGGCAACAATGCCGCGCTGGCGTGCCACATGTCCAATGAATCTTACTTCCGCAAGAGTGCGGTCGTGTGGGACGCGGCGTCCGGCACGATCAAGACGGCCTAGCCGCGAGGAAAGCGGGTTCTCGAAGGGCAGGGTAAGTCTCGGACCGGAAAATCTGTGAATGAAGCGGGCGCTTCCTCGGGAGTCTAAGGGAGCGCCCGATTTTTTGGTCTCTCAAGCCGAGTTCCCAATCGTCATCTCTCCATTCGTGGCGGGCCCGCTGATTCCCCAAGCATCCCCAAGAGCGGCCATCTGGCCAGTCATCTGCGAACTCTAGCGCAACTTCCACAGCCGGATAGGGTTTTAGGAGGAAGGTGTTAGTCAACCGAGGAGAGCCACAAATGCGCAGAAGCAGCATTTTTGGATTGGTTTTGTTCGCGTTGGTAATGGTCTTCGTGCCAGCGCGGTCGTCCGCACAGATTAGTATTGGCGTTGCCGTGCACATCGGCCCTCCGGCGCTGCCGGTTTACGAGCAGCCCATCTGTCCAGGAGCAGGCTACCTCTGGACGCCCGGCTACTGGGCGTATGGTCCGGATGGGTATTACTGGGTGCCTGGAACGTGGGTTATGGCTCCATCCGTGGGATTGCTCTGGACGCCCGGGTATTGGGGTTGGGGCGGCGGGGGATACTTTTTTCACGCCGGCTATTGGGGACCGCACGTCGGTTTCTATGGAGGGATCAATTATGGGTTCGGCTACGGCGGGGTTGGCTTCGTCGGCGGACGCTGGAATGGCGGAGTGTTTGCGTACAACACGGCCGTCATGCACGTCAATACGACGGTGATTCACAATACGTACGTGGATCGCACGGTTGTTAACAATGTCACCGTGAACAACCATGTGAGCTTCAACGGAGGGACAGGCGGAGTGGCCGCCCAGCCGACCGCGGAGGAACGGGCTGCCGAGAACGAACACCATGTCGCTCCAACGGCGATGCAAACGCAGCACGAGCACACCGCAAGCACGAATCGCGCGCTGCTGGCTTCAGAGAATCATGGCAAGCCGGCCATCGCCGCAACTACGAAGCCTGGTGAGTTTACAGGACATGGCGTCGCGGCAGCGCGGGAAGCAACGCCTCATGGCGGTTCGACAAACGGCGGGAACAGGCCACCGAGCGGCTCGGCCGATCTGCATAAGACGGACCGTCCGCCTTCGAGCACGGGAAGCAACGGGTCTAATGGCTCTCACGCGAGTACGAATGCTGCGAGCGATGCTCACGTGAATAATGGAACGAACAATCCGCCGAAGGACCAGTCGCACACACAGAATAAACCTCCGGCGAAAGCCAAGCCGGAGACCAAGCCGCCCAAGGAAAACAAACCGCACAAGGATTAGTGCCAGGCGGAGACTCGAATTGCTCCGGGCTCGCGACCGAAGTTGCGCGCCTGGAGCAGTTTTCGATTTAAGCCTCCGGCAGCGGAGGGCAGCCGGGGAATTCGCGGAGCGCGGTGTTTCCGATGTACTGCAAATCCTCGATGCCGATTTTGCTGGTGTAGAAGCCGTCGCAGGTGAGCCTGCGAAGGAACGCGAAAAAGGCTACGCCCTGGCTTAGAGAAGAATCCTGCTTTGCATTTTTGCGGAAAGCGATCAGGTCCAGAATCTCTTTGCGTTGCGCCGGAGTGCAATCCAGAAACGCATTGGAATAGCGGTCAGAGCAGGAACTGTCCAGCCACTGGAGCCCGCCGCCGAGAGCTGTTTGCCACTCCTCGTTCTCGCTGGTGAGGAGGTCAATGAATTCCGGAGCGCCGGCTTCCACTGCGCCGCCGGATTTTTCATCTCTGGGGATAATGGTGTCGCAAAGAGTGCTGAGCATCTCGTACTGATGGGGCGAAAAATATTTAGGCACGTACCTCCCGGCAGGCGAAGCCGATTTTTCGTTGTGGACGGCTTGATGAGCAAATTCCGCTGCCTTCAGGGGAATCACTTGCAGCACGGAGCCGCCGACCGCGCCTACGGCCAGTGTTCTCAGGATGTCGCGCCGCGTTACGGAGTGTTCGCTCATAGAATGTCTCCCTGAAGTTCTCCCCATGCTTCTTGCGCTGATACGGATTATGGCCCGCCTACAAATTGCCCTTCTTCGCTTCGTCGAGCAGGTATTCGGACGAGCGCCAAGCCAAAGCCATGATCGTCAAAGTCGGATTTTTATCGGGATTGGTGACGAGTGGCGCGCCATCCATGACAAAAACATTTTTCACATCATGCGCCTGGCAAAAGCCATTTAGGACGGAAGACTTCGGGTCGGCACCCATACGCGCGGTGCCAACCTCGTGGATGATTTTTCCGCCTTCCGCAATCCCGAAGGGCCGTTCGCCTCCGAGAGGCGTTTTGGTTTTGTATTCGCCGCCGGCGGCTTCGATGATGGCGCGAAAGGTTTCTTGCATGTCCTTGGCTTGGCGTATTTCGTATTCGCTCCATTTGAAATGGAAGCGGAGGACAGGAATGCCCCATTTGTCGACAACGTTGGGGTCGATCTCGCAGTAGGTGTCCGGATTGGGGATCATCTCGCCGCGTCCGGCCATGCCGATGCCTGTGCCGTATGTTTGTCTCGCGCGCTTTTTCAACGTCGCGCCGTAGCCTTCCTCTTCGTGCAGGAGATCAGCAAACTCGCCAACGCCGGGCATTTCGCGGCCGCCACCAAACTCGATGTGATAGCCGCGCGGGAAATCGTTCTTGCGGTCGAACTTCCACCACGGAATGTACATGTGCATGCCGCCGACGCCGTCGTGATTGTGCGGAGGCATTTTTTCGAGTTGAGGGATGATGCCCCAGCCGTCGCTGCCGACCGAATCGGTAAGATATCTGCCTACGGCGCCGGAAGAGTTGGCGAGACCGTCGGGGAATTGAGCGGACTTCGAGTTGAGGAGCAAGCGCGCGGATTCGCAGGCGCTGGCCGCGAGAACGACGGCGCGGGCGTTCACACGTTTTTCGGTACGCGTGGCTTTGTCGATGTAGGAGACGCCCTCGGCCTTGCCGTCCTTGCCGAGAATCACTTCGCGGGCCATCGCGCCCGTGATCATCGTGAGCCTGCCGGTTTTCATCGCCGGGGGAATCATCACCTGGCTCGAGCTGAAGTTAGAGGCGGTAACGCAGCCTCGTCCGCACTGGCCGCAGTAGTGGCAGGGAAGGCGCCCATTGACGGATTTCGTGAGGATCGCCAGCCGCGAAGGAATGCAGATCACACCGATCTTGTCGCAGGCTTTCTTGACGATAAGGTCCGTGCAGCGCGGCTTTGGCGGCGGGAGAAACATCCCGTCGGGAGCGCTTGAAACATTCTCGTGAGTGCCGAAGACGCCGATGTAGGACTCCACTCTGTCGTAATAGGGTGAGAGATCGTCATAGGTGATCGGCCAGTCGTCGCCGAGGCCATCGCGGGTGGCGGATTTGAAGTCGATCGGGGCAAAACGCAGCGCGATGCGGCCCCAGTGATTTGTGCGACCGCCCACGATTCTGGAACGAAACCACTGGAAGTTTGAACCGGGCGCGGAGGTGTACGGTTCGCCTTCGATTTGCCAGGCTCCGTTAGGAGCCAGGAATTCGCCGAAATTTTCCGCCGCGCGGCCGCCCACACCGATTCCGCGGTGCGGCAGTTCATAGGGCCACATAAGCATTTTGAAATCTTTTTCGGGGAAGACCGGAGGACCGGCTTCGAGCAGCGCGACGCTGAGGCCACCCTCTGTCAGAATTTTCGCGGCGGTGCCCCCTCCCGCGCCGGACCCGATGACACACACGTCGTACATTTTCGGCGAGCGAATCACTTGCGACATTTCGAGGACCTCGAGTTACAACTCGTTCTTTTTCAACTGAGAAACGGCGAAATCGCAAGCGCGGGCCGTCAAGGCCATGTAGGTGAGCGAAGGGTTGACGCAAGCGCTTGAAACCATGCTAGCCCCATCGGGGAGGAAAAGGTTTTTCACTTCGTGCGCCTGGTTGTGCTCGTTCAAAACGGAAGTCTTCGGATCGCGGCCCATGCGCGCCGTGCCCATTTCGTGAATCCCAAGCCCGGGTGGCGAAGGCTTCTGAAACGGGGAAATTTCCGTGGCGCCAGCAGCGGCAAGAATTTCTGCGGCCTGGACGGCGATGTCTTTGGACATAGCTAGTTCATTTTCGCCCCAGGCGCAGTGAATCTTCAGAGTGGGAATGCCCCAGGCATCCACCTTGCCTTTATCGATTTCGACATAATTGTCGTGGTTTGGGAGGCACTCGCCGAAACCGCCGAGACTCATGCGCCACGAGCCCGGCATTTTGAGCATGTTCTTGAACTCCGGCCCGAGCCCGACCATCGCCGCGCCGCGCGACCAGCCGTCGCGGCTTCCGCCGCCCTGGTAGCCATAGCCGCGCAAGAAATCCGGCTGCTTGGTTTTTACGTTCCGGAACCGCGGCACATAGATGCCGTTCGGCCGATTGCCGAAAGGCATTTTGTCTTCATGGCCGGGCATCTTTCCGCTGGCGCCGGCGCCCATGTGGTGGTCCATGAGGTTGTGGCCGAGTTCGCCGCTGCTGTTGGCGAGGCCGTTCGGAAATTCGGTTGTCGCCGAATTAAGCAGAATGCGCGTGGACTCGAGAGTGGAGGCGCAAACAAAAAAGACGCGCGCTTTGAATTCGAGAGCGTTCTTGGTTTGCGCATCGATCACGCGCACGCCCGTGACGCGCCGGGTTGAGGGATCAAAAACCAGGCTGTGAACGACGCTGTAAGGCCGGATGGTAAATTTGCCGGTTTTTATCGCCGCCGGAAGAGTTGAGCTCAAGCTGCTGAAATAGGACCCGGTAATGCAGCCACGGTGGCAAACACCGCAGTAGTGGCAGGCAGCGCGTCCTTTGTGAACGCGAGTGAGCACGGCCGAGCGTCCGATGGTCATCATGCGGTCATCGAAATGTTTCGCCATCGCCGCGCGAACGTCCTGCTCGACGCACGTCATTTCCATGGGGGGCAGAAACTTTCCGTCGGGCAGTTGCGGCAACCCCTCGGCCTGTCCGCTGATTCCGGCGAATTCTTCGACGTAGTCGTACCACGGCGCAATATCCGCATACCGGATCGGCCAGTCCACCGCGATGCCTTCCTTCAAGTTGGCTTCAAAATCCAGATCGCTCCAGCGGTAGCTCTGCCGTCCCCATGTGAGGGATTTTCCGCCAACTTGCCGCCCGCGAATCCACGCAAAGTGCTTGCCTTCCTCAGAGGTGTAAGGATTGTCCGTATCGCTCACAAAAAAGTTGTTCGAATACTCGTCGCAAGCGTAATAACACTCGCGCTGAATGGGCTGCGTCTTCATGCGCGTGACGTGATCATCCCACCCGCGATACTTCAGCTCCCAAACGGGAACGTGCTCGACATAATCGCGTTCCGGAGTGATGCTGCGTCCTGCTTCGAGGACCAGTGTGTTGAGGCCTTTTTCGGTGAGCTCTTTTGCCGCCCATCCGCCGGTGATTCCCGATCCGATAACGATTGCGTCGTAGGTATTGGCCGCCATGCGAATCTCCCTTAAGCCTTTTTCTCTGCCGCTACCGGTACGCAACCATGCTGGGCGCCGGGAATAATTTCCAATCCGAGTTCGCGCGTAAACCCAATTTCGGATGTGTAGTAACCGTGAAGCGTGATGCCTTTGAAGACCGAGAAGAAATTCCCTCTGAGCTGCGTGTCCCATTCGGGGACGGTGTTGCCGTGGCGCGCGGGCCGCGGCGGACCCATGGCGATCGTTTCATCCAGCGCGCGCATCAAGGCGAGCTGTTGCGCGGGAGTCGCATCGACCAAATCCTTCAGGAAAAGTTCGTTGCTTTGCTTGTCCACGCCGGCGAGACCTTCCAGAAAATGGCCGCGGTCTTCTTCCGTGGCCCACTCGGTGAGAATCACGTCGATAAATTCGTTGACCCGCGCGCCTTTTGCACCGGGCGTGTCGGTTTCCGGAATGATGATCTCGCTCATGAGAATGACAGTGGCGTTTTGATGAGGATTGAGCGTGCGCAGCGCATAACCAGAGGCGGGATGCGCGTCCTGAAAAAATGCGAAGAGCTGAGGGGCGAGAGCCGGAGTCATCGCACCCGCCGCGAGAAATTTCAACGCATCACGCCTTTGCATAGGGCCTCCCTAAGTCGTTTGCTTCAGACTGATCATCCTTCGAGAATTTCTTTACGAACATTTTTCAGGACGTAGGCAGCGCGCTCGACGCCTACTTCTCCTGAAAGGATGGGATCTTCATTCTCAATGCTGAGGATGCCTTCATAGCCCACATCCATATAGGCCTGCAGGACGGACTTCCACAGGCTCGCGCTGTGACCGTAGCCCACGGCGCGGAAAGTTTCCGAGGCGTTGGCGAGATCGCTGGTCTCGAAAGCAAAATTCAGCACACCATATTTCGCGACGTTGTCCTGAAAAAATACCGTATCTTTCATATGCGCGTGATAAATCGCACCTTGCTTACCCAGGAAATGAATCACTTCGACGGGGTCGCAGCCCTGCCAAAATAAGTGGCTCAAATCATTGTTCGCACCGATCTCTTCGCCGACTGCCTCACGGAGTTTCATAAGTGTCCGCGGATTGTAGACGACAAAATTGGGATGCATTTCGAGAGCGATGCGATGCACGCCGTGTTCGCGCGCGAATTTCGCCGCTTCCTTCCAATAAGGAACGACCTTTTCTTTCCATTGCCAATCCTGCATCTGCGCATACTCCGGCGGCCAGCGGTAGGTAATCCAGTTTGGCTGGGTATCTGCCGGCGTGCCCCCAGGACAGCCGGAAAATCCGACGATAACCTTCACGCCCAGGCGCTCGGCAAGTAACACCGTTCTGCGAAAACTTTCACGATCCCGCTCGGCATGCTTTTCGTCCGGGTGAACGGGATTCCCATGGCAGCTGAGTGTGGCCACCTGAATGCCACGATCCGTAAATTTTTTCAGCCAAGCCTTGGCTTTGGCGGGGTCGTCCAGCAGCTCTTGCACCGGGCAATGTTTCGTGCCCGGGTAGCCGCCCGTGCCGATTTCCATTGCTTCGAGGCCCAGCGCGCTTACCTTATCGAGCATTTCATCCAGAGAAAACTTGTCATAGACGGGATCGAAGACACCGATGGGAATTTTGCGTTGTGACGAGGGCGAAGCGGTCGATGGACTGGCTCCAGCGGGAGCAGCGTCCGTGCTAGCGCGAGAAAGGGAGTTCTTCATATGGACTCCTCCAGGAACCGCAGCGGCCAGCAGGCCTCCGCCGGTCGCAGCGAGAAATTGCCTGCGGTCAACCGATTTACTAACACGCGAGCTGCGCATACCGACCCCTCCAAAGTGGCCGTGTCGCCCCGGCGAAATTACGGCCCGCGGCATTATACGCCTCTTGAGCAGGGGAGGAAGTCACAAAATCGTTTTAGTGGGGACGAAACGCCAAGAATCCGGGAGGAAAAAGGTGAGCCGGAAGAACAGAATGCCAGAAGCAGTGCCCAGGAGAAGAGAGCCCTCAGGGTATGGCACCTGCGAAGCTCAGCGTAAACGATGCCGCCCCCTGGGATCTATATGGCGCGAAGGGCCGCCATAATCGTCGATTAGAGCTTTTTGCGACCCAGCGCATCCAGAGCCGGGATAGAAACAGCCGAGGTGGTAATGCGTTCCGCCGGCATCTTGCGATTTTGAATCGCGTCTACCAGCATTTCAATCGCCTGACCGGTGTTCGGAGGAACAAAAACAGTGGCCGCGAGAAGCCCGCTGCGCACCCAAGCTTGCCCGGTCTTCGGCAGACCATCGCAACCGGTGAATGGCAGTTTCAACCATCGCTCGCGCTCGTCTTCGTTCGTCAATTCCTTGAAAGCATCCCGAGCACCCATGGCCATCGAGTCATCTTGTGCGGAAATCAGATCGATGGCCGCACGTTGCGAGGTCGTCAGTTTTAGCCACGAACGAACAGAGCGCTGCGCGCTCTCCTGCGTCCACTGGGCCTTGAGCATGGTGACTTGTACGCTCGCCGGCTTGGTTTCTTGCATGCCCGCGGTTCGATCTTTGGCTGCCGAATTTTCCGAGGGCCCCTGGATATACAGAACGGAGCCTCCGCCGCGGAGCAGCGCAGCCATCTGGCGGCCCTGGATGCGCCCAATTTCCACGTGGTCGGAGCTTATGCCGAAAACCGGCGCTGTGGAAGTCTTGCGCAGTTCCTCAATATAGGTCGCGTCGCGATTCAGGATCACCCACCCGATTCCGGCGCTGACGGCTGCCTTCGCCACTTGGGGCAACGCTGTGCCGCCGACCGGTTCAAAAATGATCGCGTCCGGCCGCAATTCCTTAGGAGATTGCACGGCCTTCAGGATTTGCGTGCTCTGATTGATGGCGTCGTTTTGCGCGTGGATGATCTGTATTTCCACGCCTGTTTTGCGCGCGACTTGCTCGGCGGACTCCGACTGCTCAATCTGGTAGTCGTTGTCGTCGGTTGTAAGAGAAACCAGGAATCTAAGTTTTTTCATTCTCGACCCATGATGAATGTCTTATTCCACCACAAAGAATGCAGGGAAAGGTCCCAAGCCTGCCCGATTGGTGCCCAGCCTGTCACCAGTTGCGAGCTAGTAACCTGCGCGTGCGCTAGCCTGAAAGGCTATTGCTTTCTGAATTCATCAAGGGCCGCACTCAAACGATCCAGCCCGGCGCCTAGGCCGGCCGTCTCACCCCCGATGCCAATCCGGAAATGCTGTGGCATCTCAAAGAACGAGCCCGGCACGACCGTCGTTAGGTACTTCTCCCGCAACAACGCGAAAAATGCTTCCGGGTTTCCGTGGGTGAGGCGTGGAAAGAACACCGTACCCGCAGGCGGCCGGAAGCAATCCAGATCGCTGCGCGAATCGAGAAAGGACTCGATGATCGCACGATTGGCGATGAGCAGCGCCCGCGCGCGCTCGCGGAATGTCTCGAGCTGATCGAAGGCGATCACCGACATGCGCTCGGCGGCGTGCGCGGCAACGGCTCCAAACAGGTCATTCAAAAGCCACATGCGCTTGGCAAGGGGAGGCGACGCGAGCACCCAGCCGCAGCGCAAGCCGCTCAGTCCGTAGACTTTCGTCAAGCTGCTGGTGACGATAAACGGGTTGTCATCTGCGGTCGCGATGGATTGGCCAATGGGAAAACAGTACGGCGCTCCGCGGTCGAAGAGCATGTCAATGTAGACTTCGTCCACGAGAACGTGGGCGCCAACCCGTTGTGCCATTTCGCCAATGGCGCGGAGAGTCGCCGACGGCATCAGCGCGCCGCTCGGATTGTGCAGGTTGCTAAGTACAATGAGCCGCGTATCGCGCGTGATGGCGCGCTCGACTTCCTCGAGTTCGAGCGCGAATCCTGTTTCAAATCTCCGTGGGATCCGCTTCACCCGCGCTCCGAGGTATTCGACGACGTCCAGCATAGGCCCATATACGGGCTGTTCGATCAGAACGTCATCGCCTGGATTGAGCACAGCCGCCATCGCCAGATGATTTGCCATCGAAGTGCCCGTTGCCGCGACCACACACGCCTCGGGCACGCCGTTGTGTCGCGCGAGCCGCTCTTGCAGCGCCGCGTGACCGTAAGCGCCGGGCGCGGTAATCTCCAAATCCTCCAAACGCACTGGAAATTCAGACAAAGGCACGCTGATTAGGCCGCTGGTCGCCAGGTTAAACCGTGCGTGCGAGCGTGTTTTCGCCCATTCCATATACACCGAACGCTTCGATTGCCCCGAACCGCTCATGTCGCTGTTTCTCCCTTGTTTCTCGCGCGCCATAAATAGTATGCAGGCAACCCGGCGATAGCGATAGCGAGCCCGATCAACGAGCGCTTCGGATCGTGAGCAAACGTGCTGGCGACGACCATCCATTCCGCGGCTATGAAGAGAAGAGTCGTCCAGGGGTGGCCCGGTACAGGAAACTCGATCGCGGCCGAGCCTTGAGCTACTGCGCGCCGGCGCAGCACGAGCAAGCACACTGCGGTCAGACCAAAAAACATGCAGTCCATCGCCACTACATAGTTGACGACTTGTGCGTACGTTCCGGTCAGTGCAATGACGATGGCCCAAAGTCCCTGCAGCAGGATGGCGATCACCGGCACGTGTGTCCGCGGATCGATCCACGCCACGCTGCGGAAAAAGATGCCGTCTTCGGCCATCGCGAAATACACCCGCGGCGCCGTCAACATCGATTGCCCGAGGAACCCGAACGCAGAGAACGCAATTCCCGCGGCAATCAAGGAGCCTCCGCCGGGACCAAGTAGCACGCGCATGACCGTGGATGCCGGCGTCATCGTGGCGGCCAGTCCAGCGGGTCCCAGCACGCGCACGTAGACGAAATTCACCGAGGTGTACACCGCGATCACTCCGAGAACACCCAGAACGAGCCCACGCGGCAGAGTTCTGCGCGGGTCGCGCACTTCGCCAGCCAGAAAGCTGGAAGTCTGCCAGCCTCCGTACGCGAACAACACCGGCGTCATGGCGGCTCCAAAGGTGAAGACCAAGCCCATGGACATGGGCTGGTCGAGAACGGGGCGCCAGGAAATTTGCGATGGTCCACCGCGAAGAAAGCTGAATAGCTCGAGCATACCGATGGCGGCTATCGCGGCTAGGGTCATCGCCGACTGCACACGGCTGCCGGCGCGAACACCCAGGCAGTTGATCACCGTGAGCAGAGCGAGAGCGGAGGCTGCGATGAGTGAGGCACTGACCGGCCAGCGTGTCAACTCGAGAAAATATCGGGCAAAGGTGACGGCGACGGCCGCCATGCCGCCCGTCTGGATGACTAGGAGAAGTACCCAGCCGTAGAGAAATGCCACAGCGGGATGAAGCGCTTCGCGCAGATAGGCGTACTGACCGCCAACCACGGGCAAACGGGCAGCCAGTTCGGCGTAGATAAAGCCGCCGAGCAGGGCAATGAGGCCGCCGGCAACCCAGGCGCTAAGGATCAGCGTCGAGGTATGCACCTTGTCTGCGACGATGTAGGGATTAATGAAGATCCCCGCGCCGATGATCCCACCCATGACGGCCATCGTGGTACCAAACAAGCCAAGCTGCCGGGCGAGTCCGCCGCCCGGCCCCGTTTTTTCCGAGGGATTTTCAGTCATGGTCATCGAACGATGTTTCATTCCACCGAGGCTTCTTCTCCCTGCCCTTTGCCATTCGGGCGTACTCTACCACCGCGGCTCTCACCCGCAAACCTGGGCTGTGCGGCGCGCTTCCCGCTACCCGGCACACAAAAATTGGGAGTATCATAAGGGCAGCTATCAGGTCCTCCGAACAAGTAATGAATGGGCGGGTCACATGGGTGTACGTCTTCTGAAATATTTCTGGGTCATTCTGATTTTATCCTCCGGATTCTTGCTGACACCGGTCGCCCGCGCCGGTCGCCCGGCGCCTGTTCCACTTGGTCAGGACCCGCAGGCGACGCTGGACGTCGCAACCAGCATGATGAAGACGGCGGATATCGATATCCACGTAACAGGACCTGACGGCGTTGAAATTCCAGGAGCTTTTGTCGTTACCCTATCAAAACTGAGTGGGAAATTTTATAACCAGGAAACCGGAAAAAAAGGGTACGTAAGATTCAACAGCGTGCCGACGGACGAGTACACGGCTCAGGTTGTCGTCCCGGGATATCTCGTAGTTACAAAACAAATTGAAGCTCCGGAACCCACACTGGTGAAAGTCACCGTCGTGGTGCAGCCGAACCCCGACGCGGAAGATGCGGCCTCGTCTGCCGCCCTGCTTGTACTTGCCCCCAAGGCGCAAAGGGAAGTGGGCAAGGCACTGGAAGCGTTGCGGGCCAACAAGCCGAATGATGCGCGAGCTCATTTGGAGGCCGCGCGCAAAGCTGCTCCGACGAGTGCAGAAGTTGAATATCTGTTCGGTGTTTACTCGTCGCAGGTGAACGACAAGGCCCAGGCCAAGTCCTATTGGATGAAGACTCTTGAACTCGACCCCAAACACTTGAGTGCGCTGCTTTCTGTCAGCTTCGACCTACTTCATGAAAGCAAGGCTGCCGAAGCGGTGCCCTACCTCAACCGGGCGGTACAAGCTGACCCGTTATCCTGGCGCGCACACGCGCTCCTCGCGGAAGCTCTCTTGCTCGAAGGCCAACGCGACGAGGCGGTCAAAGAAGCTGAACGCGCCATCGGACTGGGCCGCGAGCGAGCAGCCTCCGTTCAACTCGTCTTGGCGAGAGCTCTGGCAGGACGTGGGGACACGGAGCGAGCGATAAATGTATTGCAAGCCTACGTTCAGGCGCACCCCGCGGACACGGTAGCCAGTAAAGATCTCGAACGGTTAAAGAATCCTCAACCAGGCGATGCGTCCGGCGATGACGCCGCTGCGGCACGCGAGATGGACGCGGTGACATCGGCGGCCACTGCTCTGCCTGTGCCCTCCAACTGGTTGCCGCCGAACGTGGACGAGAAGGTGCCGCCCGTCGAAACGGGCGCCACTTGTTCTGTAGATGACGTGGTGAGTAAAGCCGGGAAACAACTCATGGAGCTGGTGAAAGATGTCGACCGGTTTGCGGCAACGGAATCTCTCACTCATGAATCGATCAATAAATTCGGACTCGCGTCGTCACCGGAAAAGCGGAAGTTCGATTATGTGGTTTCCATTCAGGAAGTGCAGCATGGCTATCTGAACGTGGAGGAATACCGGAACAGCGGCGGTTCCCCCGCCGAATTTCCGGATGGAGTGGCAACGAACGGGCTGCCGGCTCTCGTCCTGATTTTCCATCCCTATAACGCCGTAAACTTTGAGATGACTTGTGAGGGATTGGCGAGAAGCGGCGGTGGGCTCGCCTGGCAAGTTCACTTCAAGCAAAGGGCGGACAAGCCGAACACGATTAAAAGATACAGGATCGGCGCCGATGGCCCGTCTTATCCGGTCGCTTTGAAGGGCCGGGCCTGGATTTCAGCGGACAACTATCAGATCGTGAGGCTGGAGACGGATTTGGTTTCGCCGGTGCCTCAAATCCGACTGGTTGCCGATCACGCGGACATTGAATATGGTCCAGTGAAATTCAACAAGGGCGATGTGAAGATGTGGCTGCCGCAGAGCGCCGACGTGTATTACGACTGGAAGGGGCGGCGCATCCACCGACGCCACAGCTTCAGCCACTACATGCTCTTTGCCGTGGACGACAAGCAGAAGATCTCGGTGCCCAAAGTCGATGAAGCACCCACCGCTGCTGCGCCGGGGCCAGCCGCCGACCCCAGCGATCCATCGAAACAAAAGCCGTAGAAGAGCGTTCTTCTAGGTCCGGCGTGCTGGCCCCGGGACCTTTTTCCGCGGGTGCTTTGGCGCAGTCTATTCATTTGACGGTGGTATGTGTCTGGCGGCGGAGGAATCGGCCTGCGCCGGGGCGGCCCACAAATTTTCCTGCATCGATCACGGCGCGTCCGCGAGAGAAAACTTTTCGCGGCGCTCCCTTGATTTGAATGCCCTCGAACATGGAATAGTCCACGCGCATGTGGTGAGTTTTTGCGCTGATGATTTGTTCCACGTGGGGATCGAAAATCACCAGGTCAGCGTCGGAGCCGACCGCAATGGTTCCTTTTCGGGGATAGAGACCGAAAAGCTTTGCGGGTGCGGTCGAGACAAGCTCGACAAAGCGATTGGCGGAGAATCGCTTTCCGTGGACGCCGCCCGTGTAGATGAGGCTGAGGCGGTGCTCAATCCCAGGGCCGCCGTTCGGAATCTTCGTGAAGTCGTCCCTGCCTAATTCTTTTTGTTCCTTGAAGCAGAAGGGGCAGTGGTCGGTGGAGACAACCTGCAGGGTGTCCTTCGCAAGGCCTTGCCAGAGCTTTTCCTGGTGCCATTTTTCGCGCAGAGGCGGCGTAAAGACGTACTTGGCGCCCTCGAAGCCGGGTGCATCCATGTTTTCGAGAGAGAGATACAAATACTGGGGGCACGTCTCGGCGTAGGCGGGCAGGCCGCGGTCACGGGCCTCGCGGACTTTTTCAAGGGCTTCGTTGCAGGAGAGGTGAACGATGTAAACGGGAGCGCCGGCCATTTCCGCGAGGGCGATGGCGCGCGAAGTGGCTTCTGCTTCGGCGGTTGTTGGCCGCGTGAGCGCGTGATATTTGGGTGCGCGCTTGCCTTCGGCAAGAGCCTGCTGAACGATCACGTCAATCGCGCCGCCGTTTTCCGCGTGCATGCAGATTAGGCCGTCGTGCTTAGCGGCCTGGCGCATAGCGCGAAAAATGGTGGCGTCATCGAGCATGAACACGCCCGGATACGCCATGAATAACTTGAAACTGGTAACGCCTTCGCGTACGAGTTCGCCCATCTCTTCGAGCTGTGCGGCGCCGAGGTCGGTGATGATGCAATGGAAGGCGTAGTCGGTCACGGCTTTGTCATGGGCTTTTTTCATCCACGTATCAAAGGCCTGACGGAGAGTCTGTCCTTTGTACTGGATGGCGAAGTCTATCAGGGTGGTGGTGCCCCCGAAGGCGGCGGCAATCGTGCCGGTTTGGAAGTCGTCGGCGCTTGTCGTGCCGCCGAAGGGCATGTCCAGGTGAGTGTGCACGTCAATGCCGCCGGGAATGACGAGAAGGCCAGCGGCGTCAATGACTTGGCCGGCGTTTTCGATGGGAAGCTCGGCAGCAATCGCGGAGATCTTCTCGGCGTTGATGCCGATATCGGCAACGTAGGTATCTGAGGCGGTGACGATGGTGCCGTTCGTGATGACGGTGTCAAAACGCATGAGGGGACCTCCGGAGGCGGACCGGTGTGGCTAGAAGTGAGTAGCAAAAGGCCATGGACAGGGTACGTCCTCCTTTCTGTTTTTTGCAGGCGTTCATTCTAAGGGATATTAAGCCACGCACAATCACCACTTCCAGAAGTGTGAATTTAATAGTAAGTCTCATATTTTCTGCGAGATAGAGTGTCGCTGCGGCCTCAGGAAAGCGGTTCAGGCTGGTAGTGAGGCAAAACGTCGCGGGCGTAGATGTCGAGCGTCGTCTCTTCCTCGCCGCACATGAGATAGATGTTGAACTGGGTGACGCCGACCTTTTGCAGGGCTTCGAGCTTTTTGCGGTGGGCTTCGATGGGACCGATGATGCAGAAACGGTCGATGACTTCGTCGCTGACGAAATCGGCGTTGTCGCTGCCTACTTCGCAGTGGTGATGGTAGTCATACCCGCCGCGATTCTTTACGAAGGAGGTGAGCGAGGGGGGCAGCTCCTCGGGCTTGTATTTGGAAATGAGATCCATGACGTGATTCGAGACAAGGGCGGGGAACCAACGGACGTGGTCTCGCGCGGTTTTTAGGTCTGCCGAGGGCCAGACGGGCGCGGCGGCCATAACCTGAAACTTGCTGAAGTCGCGGCCGGCTTCCTTGGCGCCTTCGCGGACGAAACCGAGGCACCAGTCGATCAGATCGGGATCGGCGAATTGGAGGATGACGCCGTCGCCAATGCGGCCCGCGGTACGCAGTGCTTTGGGGCCATAGCCGGCGACCCAAACATGAGGAATTTCGCCGCTGGCCCACGGGAAACTTGTGGGGACTCCATCGAGGTCGATGGTTCGCCCGGCATTTAGCTCACGGAAGACGTGGACGAAGGACTCGAGATTTTCGAGGGTCGTGGGTTTTTTGCCGAGAACGCGGCGGGAGCTGTCGCCGCGTCCGATGCCTAGCTGCATGCGTCCGCGGGAGGCGAGGTTGAGGGTGGCAAAGAGGCTGGCGGAGACGGTCACGTCGCGGACGGCGGGATTCGTGACACAGGTGCCGAGGCGCATGGTTTGCGTGCTTGCGGCCATCAGCGTCAGCAACGGAAATGGCTCTTTCCAGATCACATGGGAGTCGAAAATCCAGCCGTAGGAAAAGCCGCCGGCTTCGGCCTGTTGTGTCAGGCTGACGATGCGGTCGATGTGAATGTCGGGTTTGATGGTTATGCCGAAGTCCATGGGAGCCTCACGAAAGTTGAGAGTCGAAAGTCGAACGGAAAACAAAGAAAAGGATTTCAGACAGAGACCAGAAGAAAAAGCGGATCCCTCGCTTCGCTTGGAATGACAATTTTTTCATCTTCTGCTCTCAGTCTGCAGCCTCGACAACCGGTGCGGGTCTGGAGGTTAGCGCGAGATACGCGAGAAAGCTTACGGCGAAGCCCACGAACCAGGCGTAATTGTAGAGCGCTTTTAGGGCCGGAACGAAGAGGCCCACGAAGGCGACTCCGGCTCCGGCGGCGAGGGCGACGACGGCCCGCCAGTTAATGCCGCGGGAGTATTCATAGAGGCCCCCGCGCTGGTAAAGATCCTGTGTGGAGAGATTCTTTTTGCGGATGACGAAGTAATCGCAAATCAGGACGCCTGCGATCGGACCGAGAAAGCCGGAGTAGCCAACAAGCCAGCCGAAAATATAGCTGCCGTAGCTCGACATCAGCTTCCATGGTTGCATCACGATTCCCATCACGCATGTGATCAAGCCGCCGGTACGGAAGCTGATGCGGCGAGGATAGATATTGGAGAAATCGTTGGCGGGCGAGACGACGTTGGCGGCAACGTTGACGTTCAGGGTCGCCATCAGCAGGGCGATCATGGCAATAACGACGGCTAACGGATTGCCGAGGCGCGAGAGAACGTCGACAGGATTCCAAAGAGCTTGCCCGAAAATAATGAGAGTGGCGGATGTTACTGCAATGCCGATGAAGGAATAGAAGGTCATTGTTAGGGGAAGGCCCAGGGCCTGGCCCACCATTTGATCACGCTGGCTGCGTGCATAGCGCGTGAAATCCGGAATGTTTAGAGAGACGGTGGCCCAGAAGCCGACCACGCCTGTGAGAGAGGGAATGAAGAAGCGAAAAAAATCGGCGAAGGTGCGAAATTTGGAGGGCGTGGCCAGCATGGGGCCGAAGCCGCCGGCTTTCGCTTTAGCCCAGAGAAGAAGCGCGAGGCCGATGAGCAACAAGAACGGGGCGGAGATTCCCTGCAAGAAGCGGATAGTTTCGATGCCTCGGACGATGACAAGAACGTTGAGGAGCCAGAAAAATCCGAAGCAGATCGCCGGGCCCAGGGGGAAATGTTCCCATCCTGGATAGAGAGCGATGAGCATGGCGTTGATGGCTTGGCCGCCGATCCAGGTTTGAATGCCGAACCAGCCGCAGGCGACGAGCGCGCGCAAAATGGCGGGGACGTTGGCGCCGAGGACGCCGAACGAGGCCCGGGCGAAAACAGGGAAGGGAATGCCGTAGCGAGCGCCGGCGTGGGCGTTGAGGAGCATGGGGATGAGCACGAGGACGTTGCCGAGGAAGACGGTGAAGAGGGCTTGCTTCCAGCTCATACCGCCGGCAATCATGCCGCTGGCGAGGAGATAGGTGGGAATGTTGACGCTCATGGAGATCCAGAGGGCGGCGTAATTGTAGGTGCCCCAGATACGGCGTTGGGTGGGGACGGGGGCGAGGTCTTCGTTGTAGAGCGAGCTGGTACGGATGGTTTCCGTCGCGAGGGCGCTGGAGGGCGTGTCAGTCACTGAGTGCGCTCGCCTCGAAGTGCTCGTACGGAACGATAAGCAGAGTTCTCGCTGCGCTCGGAATGACAATTCCTATTCTTTGCGTTCGGGTGGCGACGGCTGTTTTGCTGGGCGGCATGGGAAGATTCAATCGGCGGCTTCCGAGGTCTGGCCGGAGCGTGTGCGCGTGATCTCGCCGTAGGATTCAGGGCGGCGGTCGCGAAAGAACTGCCATGTGTCGCGGACTTTTTGAATGTCGTCGAGATTGAGTTCGGCGACAAGGAGTTCGTCTTTGTCTCGGCTGGCTTGGGCGACGATTTTTCCGCGTGGATCGCAGAAATAACTTTTGCCGTAGAACTCGCCTATTTTCCAAGGAGCTTCGGTGCCGACGCGATTGATGGCGGCGACGAAATACTGGTTGGCGACGGCATGGGCGGGCTGTTCGAGTTCCCAGAGATATTCCGAGAGGCCGGCGACGGTGGCAGAAGGGTTGTAGACAATTTCGGCGCCATTGAGGCCGAGGACGCGCGCGCCTTCAGGGAAGTGGCGGTCGTAGCAGATATAGACGCCCACACGGGCGTAGCGCGTCTCGAAGACGGGATAGCCGGCGTTGCCGGGCATGAAATAAAACTTTTCCCAAAAGCCGGGGTGGCAATGCGGGATGTGGTGCTTGCGGTATTTGCCGAGATATCGGCCGTCGGCATCGATTACGGCGGCGGTGTTGAAGTAGACGCCCGTCATTTCGACTTCATAGATGGGAACGACGAGGACCATCTGATGTTTCTTTGCAAGCTTTTGCATGTGCGCGACGGTGGGGCCGTTGGGGACGGGCTCGGTGAGTTCGTACCAGCGGGTTTGCTGCTCGGCGCAAAAATAGGGTCCGTAGAAAAGCTCCTGCAGGCCGAGGACTTGGACTTTTTTCTTGGCAGCGGTGGCGATGAGGTCGTCATGCTTGGCCATCATTTTTTGTTTGATCTGAGCGAGGGAATGTTTTTCGGGCGACCATTCACAGCTGGCCTGGATAAGGCCGCAGCGGACAACACGGGCCATGAGTACCTCCCCACGAGCTTTACGCAAGAAATGCTGGCGAAAGTTTACCTTGCGAACGGAAACCTCACAAGGATTAGACGGCTGGTCGAGCGGTTCTACGGGCCGCCTGATCAGTACTCCCGGGCAAGTCGGGGCACAGCATGCTACGCCATTCGAAGGAAACGGAGGGAGGTGGATTGAGTTTTCCTGCGATTGGGTTCATAGTTCTGCGCGGCGCCTGCTTTTGTAAATTGCTTCCCGTTGCGGGCGGAACTCCGTATCTGGCTGAGCGTAGCCGGACGCAGTTTGTTCTCTCTGGCGCCATTCAAAATTTTTCTCTGAGGTGCTTCGTGAATCGACTGAAACTACTCTCGATAGTTGCGCTCTGCTGGCTCTGCCTGTTGCCCATCGCGAAGATCACTCAAGCGCAGCAGTATCCCGAGAGCACGTTTCAGGAGTTGCGCTGGCGGATGATTGGTCCCACGCGGGGCGGGCGGACACGCGCGTCCGCCGGCGTGCCTGGCCAGCCGAATGTATTTTATGTCGGGGCGGTAAATGGCGGGGTGTGGAAGACCGATGATTCGGGGCGCACTTGGACGCCAATTTTCGACGATCAGCCATCGCAGGCCGTGGGAGCAATCGCTGTGGCTGCGTCTGACCCAAACATCGTTTACGTTTCAAGCGGCGAAGGATTGGCTCGGCCGGATCTCGCCGTCGGCGATGGGATTTACAAATCCACCGATGCGGGCAGGACATGGACGCACCTCGGCCTTCGTGACAGTCAGGGCATACCAGCGCTGGCGGTTGATCCGCGCGACCCGAACCGCATTTTTGCGGCGGCCCTTGGCCATCCCTATGGAGCGAACGAAGAGCGCGGAATTTATCTTTCGACCGACGGCGGACAAAACTGGCAGAAGGTGCTTTCGAAAGGTGAAAACGTTGGCGGCTCGGACGTGGAGATCGATCCCTCGAACCCCGATGTGGTGTATGCGGGCCTTTGGGAATTGCGGCTCGGTCCTTGGGAAGACGGAAATCAGTACAACGGGACCGGTGGAGGACTCTTTAAATCGACGGACGGAGGAAAGAACTGGAAACCACTGACAAACGGACTGCCCAAGGGCGTCATCCAAGTCAATCTCACGATTGCGCCGAGCCAGCCGAGCAGGCTCTATGCCTCGGTGGCTAGCGCCCGTGGCGAGACTGGCCAAGGCTCCGACGTCGGGATTTATCGGTCGGACGACGCAGGAGAAAACTGGCAACGCATCACGACCGATCCTCGGCCGGCGGGGCGCATCGGCGGAGGGGATTTGCCGATGCCGAGAGTTGACACGAAAAATCCGGACATCGTCTATTGCACGAGCACGGTGACCATGAAATCGGTGGACGGCGGAAAAACGTGGATGAGTTTTCGCGGGGCTCCGGGAGGCGACGATTATCAGAATATGTGGATCAATCCGAATGATCCGAACATTATTTTGCTGGTCGGCGATCAAGGCGCGCTTGTAACCGTCAACGGGGGGAAGACCTGGAGCACGTGGTATAACCAGCCAACGGCCCAGCTTTATCATGTCGCGACGAGCAATTCGTTTCCGTATCTGGTCTGCGGAGGGCAGCAGGAGAGCGGTTCTGTGTGCGTTTCGAGCCGCGGAAACGATGGAGAGATTACATATCGCGACTGGCATCCTGTCGGCGTCATTGAATACGGTTACGCTGCGCCCGATCCGCTGAATCCGGACATCATTTATGGAGCGGGCCGGCGAGAGGTTACGAAATATTCCTTGAAAACGGGGCAGGTGCAAAATGTTGCGCCTGTTCCGGTTGCTGATGCCAGGTACCGAGCCGACAGGACGCAGCCGATTATTTTTTCGCCTGTCGATCCGCAAGTGCTCTACTACGCGACGAACTATCTTTTCAAAACGACAGATGGCGGGAGCAACTGGAAGACGATCAGTCCCGATCTTACGCGCGAGCATTCGGGGGTACCGCCGAGTGTAGGGAACTCGGCGGGTAAAGACCCCAATGCGGACAAGCAGCGCGGGGTGGTCTATGCACTGGCCCCGTCCTTCAAGTCTCTGAACACTCTTTGGGCGGGGACCGACGAAGGGTTGATTTGGACCACGCGAGACGCCGGCGCAAATTGGAAAAATGTGACGCCGCCCGAATTGACGCCGTGGAGCAAGGTAACGCAGATCGCCGCATCGCATTTTGATGACGAGACGGCGTACGCCTCCGTAAGCCGCTTCCGCATTGACGACAATCATCCCTACATTTACCGGACGCATGATGGCGGAAAGACGTGGAAACTGATCATCAGCGGCCTTTCTGACAATTCGGCTGTTGATACGGTGCGCGAAGATTCCGTTCGGAAGGGGCTTCTGTTTGCGGGGACGGAAACGAGCGTCTGGGTTTCCTTCGATGACGGCGACCACTGGCAGAGCCTGGAACTCAACTTGCCGCACTCTTCGATGCGCGATCTCTGGATTCACGGCGACGATCTGATCGTCGCTACGCACGGCCGTTCGTTCTGGATTTTGGACGACATCACTCCGCTGCGGCAGATCAACGAGGGGATGGAAAAATCTCCGGCGTTTCTTTTCAAGCCAGGAGCGGCCTATCGCGTCATGCGTGATACCAACACGGACACGCCAATCCCGCCGGATGAGCCTACAGCAAAGAATCCGCCGGACGGCGCCATCATTGATTATTTTCTTGCGCAACCGGCCGAGGGGGCCGTCAAACTCGAGATTTTGGATGCCCAATCGAAAGTTGTGCGGCGCTACTCGAGCACGGACAAGCCGCAGCTGAGCGAGGAGGACCTCGCCAAACAGCTGATTCCGCCTTACTGGGTGCGCAGGGAGAAGACTCCCGCTACGACCATGGGAATGCACCGATGGGTGTGGGACCTCCACTACGCCACGCCCGTATCCACGCGCTATGACTATCCAATCGCTGCGATACCAGGAGACACACCACGCTTGCCGCTCGGGCCGAGTGCGCTTCCCGGGCAGTATACCGTCCGGCTTACCGTTGACGGGCGTACGTTCACTGAGCCGCTGACCGTGAAGATGGATCCGCGCACAAAGACTTCTCAGGAAGGGCTAGCGCAGATGTTCCAGATGCAGGCGCGCCTGGCAAAGATGATGACGGAAAGCTCTGAAGCCCTGCTCGAGGCGCGTCCGGCGCACGAACAGTTGCAGAAACTTCTGGGGCAGGCGAACGGACCTGTCGCGGATGCCATCGCTGCGTTCGACAAGAAACTTTCTGCTCTCCTGGGTGGCGGGGGTTTTTTCGCTCCGCCTTCTCCGAAGCCGACGCTCGGCCGCGTCAATGGCGATGCGTCCACGCTCTATGCGGAGGCAGGACGTGCGGATGCTACGCCGACTAGCGCACAAAGGAACGCCACAACAGAAACCGAAAAGGCTTTTGCGGAAGTATCGAGACAGTGGAAAGAACTGAAGTCCGTCGATCTTCCTGCGTTGAACAGGCAGCTGCATAGCGCAAATCTTCCGGAGATACGGCTGGAACCGGAGCAGCCGGAACAGGAAGATTCCGACGACATCGATTAACGCCCGAGCTCGTGCCGGCGATGCCCTAAACGAGGAGCAGTTTCGGCGAGATCGAGATCTTTCGTTAAACGAGACTCTCTTTTGAAGTGGCGCGCCCGGTGAGGGTCGAACTCACGACCTACAGCTTCGGAGGCTGTCGCTCTATCCATCTGAGCTACGGGCGCACTGTTGCGTTTCACGGCCTTCACGCGCAACGCGCTTACGCGAAAACAGTTGTGTGCATTCTTATTTTAACGCTTGCGCGCCTTCCGCGCCAGAGCGCTTTCGGGCGACCCCAGGCGAGTTTGAGTAACGGATGCCGGATGCAGAAGCTCCGCCGCTCAGCCCTTTGCGCGCGTTTTGATGTCGTGCGCAAGTTTTTCAATTTCCTCGGCTTTTTTGAGCATCCCCAGCGAGAGCACCTGGGAGGAGTCCGTCTTCTCCACCTCCGCTTTCAGGTCAGTCGCGAGCTGGTACAACTTCTCGATGTTCTTTTTGATGTCCTTCTCATTGGCCTCGAGCATCACTTTGGTAGGAGACTTCCCCAAGGGGGAAGAGGAATCGTCCGCATCCGGGCTCGGGTCCGGAGCCGACGGCCGACCCGAAGGTTTGGACTGGATGGCTTGAGCCTCAGTGCGGATTATCGCCAGCGTGCCAGCGCCGGCCAAAACGGCCAAAAACTTGCGCCTCGTGTCCGACATCGTTACCTCACCGCGAGGTGCGCGCTCAAAACAGAACTTTCTTCAGCCGCGCATCCCCGCTGGTCCAATGTTATACTCTCCTTTCCGAAAAAACGATGACCAGTCTCTCGATTCACTGGCCCGAATTCACGTTAAGCTCCACACTTGACCTCGCCGCCATCTTCTTGATTGCGCTGCTCGCGAACCGTTTTCTCCGCGTTGTCACCAATCTGATTGTCAAGCCTGCCGCCACGCAGAGCCGGACAGCCCAGGTCCGTGAACAGCAGACCCGTACCCTCGCTGGCGTCCTTTACAGCGCCGGAAGCAAAGTGGTGTGGCTCGTGGCGCTGCTCACGGCTGTCGACAAGGTCGGCATTAATCCGACTCCTGCCCTGACTCTAGCAGGCCTCGCCAGCGTCGCGATCGGTTTTGGCGCACAAAATCTCGTCCGAGACTTGATCACGGGCATCTATATCGTTCTCGAAGACCAATTCGTGATGGGTGATACAATCCAAGTGGGAGACGCCATCGGGCGCGTCGAAATCTTGACGTTGCGGCGCACCGTTTTGCGAGACGCCCGCGGAGCGCTGGTGACGATCGCCAACGGCGAAATTCGCAGCGTGAGCAATCTTAGCCGCGACTGGTCGCAAGCCTTTGTGGACATCTCCATTGCTCCCGAAATGTCGCTTGAGAAAAGCATGCATGCACTGGAAGCCGCAGCCTCGGAGATGCGCGGGGACCCCTCGTGGTCCCAGGCGCTGGTCGATGGCCCGCGCATTCTGGGCGTGCAAGACTTTGACCGTTCAGCCCTGACAGTGCGGTTACAGGTGCGCACCGTGCCGACTCGGCAGGACGAGGTCTCCCGCGAGCTGCGCCGCCGGATCCAAATCGAATTTCAACGCCAAGGCCTTCCCCTATCGAGTGTGCAACGCTTCGAGCTGGTGAGCGCCCCTCCTTCTCCCCAAGAGACCCCCAAGCCAGAGCACCAAAATTAGAGCAAGGAGAACCTGTCATGAGCCAAGTTACATATGAAGAAGTGAATCTGATGCTGAAGCTCTATGAGATGAGGCGTGAGCCCAGGCTGCGGCAAGCACGTGGCTGGTTCCTCGAACACTTTCATCCCACATCGCCCGAGGACATGATTCAGAAGTTTCCGCAAGGCGGGGAAGAAAACACGTTTATACGCATGGTGATCAGCTATTGGGATATGGTGGCCAGTATCGTGAATCGCGGTTTGATCAACGATGAGCTATTCTTCGAGAGCAATGGAGAGATTTGGGTGGTCTGGGACCGCATGCACACCATCGTGCCCATCTGGCGATCTGCATTCAAGAATCCGCAACTGTTTTCAAACATTGAAGATACTTGCCGACGGCTGGAGGCTTGGCGAGAGAAAAAAGCACCAGGATCGAGCGCAGCGATGCGCCAGTTGATGGATCAAGCGCGCCAAAAGACCAACGGTGCCTGAGCGCTTCTAGGTTGCGTCTGGAGGGAGACGCATCAATGCCGGAGCCGCACGGATTGCGGTAAGGTGGCGGGCGGCAGTTCCACTGCCGTCGACGGCTTCGAAATCCGAAGACAGTCGCGGCCGGCTGCTTTAGCTTCATAGAGAGCGATATCCACTTCGTGCAACAGCTCCTCGATAGGTTTCTTTCCCCACTCCGAGCTCAGAAGCAGTCCAAGACTCATGGTGAGGGTGAGAGGGCCTTTTGCAGTCTGGATCACAAGATTAGAGATCGATTTGCGAATCTCTTCCGCGCGGCCCGGAGCGAAGGCCGGATCGCAGTTATTCAGGACCACGAGAAATTCCTCTCCGCCGTAGCGTCCCACGAAGTCGTAAGATCGCACCGCGGCGAGCAAGCGATTCGCAATTTCAATGAGGACTTCGTCTCCCACGACGTGACCCAAAGTATCATTCACAAGCTTGAAGTGATCGACGTCTCCCAACAGGATTGCGGTAGATTTTTGTTCACGGTGCGAGCGGTGCAGTTCTCGCGCAAGCAAGTCCATGATTGCGCCACGGTTCAGAAGGGAAGTCAATTGATCATGGGTGGCCCTAAAACGCATATTCTCTCTCGCTTCCACTAGCCGGTCCTCCAGGAGCAAAATGCGTTCTCCCACACGGAGCCGAGCCCGCAATTCTTCGGCGTTGAACGGCTTTGTCAAATAGTCGTCGGCTCCAGACTCGAGACCCAGAACAGTTTCTTCCTTCGACCCTTTGGAAGTTAAGAGCACCATATAGACGTAGGTCTGTTCCGAGCGCGTGCGAACCGCGCGGCACACGCCCGGCCCATCCAGCTCCGGCATGACCCAGTCGAGTAAAGCGAGACGAGGCCCCTCCGGCTTAGATAGCTGTTCCAGCGCTTGCTTGCCGTTCTCCACAGCGACAACTTCATAGCCCGCGCGATCCAGCGTTCTTTCGAGTAGACGACGCGAAAGCGCCTCGTCGTCTGCAATCAGAATCTTCAATGCCGCACCTCCGCCATATAGGCTTCCAGTTCCGGCAAAAGACGATGAGCCTCGGCTTCCAGGGCGTTCAAGGCGCCTTCCATCGAGGCAGTTTCTCCGGCGGAAGAGAGCGCTTCCAGTTTCGCCGCTGCGGCTGCTGCGCGTGTTGCGCCCAGGCTGGAAAGCATTCCCTTGAGGGTGTGGCTCAGCCTGCTTGAGTTTTTCAAGTCCTTGGCGTTTACGGCTGACTGCAGGGATTGAATCGTTTGGGGAAAGTCCTCTTTAAAAATATTCAGGAGTTCTCGCAGCAGCTCCTGATCATTGTCGACTCTCTCGAGCAGTTCCGTCAGATTCCAGACTGGTCCCGAAAAGTCTTCTTCTTTTTTACTCATCGTTTCACTTCCCTCTTTACAAGCGAGGCCAGACCAATGGCGACTCGATTCAGCTGGATCCGTTTAGAGGCATATGCTTCCGCCTCTTGAGAGGTAGCAGCGGCTGGGGCATGAGTACCGGCGCACGCGGTACAAATACCAACCTCACTCCGTTGCCGGCATCCCCCAGCCCCTGGGAATCGCAGAAAAGCACAGAGCCCCATTCTTAGGGGCAAGATTGAGGCCAGAGATCCATGCCGCGGCTTGATCTAAACTATTGAAAAAAGAAGCGTTATCGAGTTTGCGGCTAATGGACGGAACAGGGGGATTCCCATGTCGGGACAAAGCCAGTTAAGCATTTCACAGTGGAACAGACCCGGTGTCTTTCTTTCTGCGCTATTCAGGCTCAGTTGGTTTCAGATCTCGCGGTCGGCGGGCTGGATGGGACCAGCGAATAGCTCAGGAAGTCGGACCCGAGCATCGTCAGAAACAGCGTCGCCGACCGGGGGCCGACCCCGGGATGGCGCGCTGCCGACGGGCGCTCCCGAGTCGTCATGGTGAAACTCGCAGGCCGTCAGCCCTCTGTCAGCAGCATTTGATTTCCAGCCCGCCTCCAGGACGAAGGACTGCAATAATTTCGATCTGCTCAGCTTCCCGCCGCGTTCCGTGCTACTCGCGGACTAGCGACTTGCGCACGCTCTCCAGTTCCTTCTTTTTACTTTTGTCCACGTCGGGGAAGGAGAGATCGAGCTCTTCAAGCGTGCTGATGATTGCAGAGGCTACGATCAGTTGCGTGTACCACTTGTTGTCGGCAGGAATCACGTACCATGGCGCATGCTTCGTGGCCGTATTCTGGATGAGTTCTTCGTAGGCTTCCTGATAGTCCTTCCAATAGCCGCGCTCTTTGACGTCAGCCATCGAAAATTTCCAGTTCTTTTTTGAATCCTCCAGGCGCTCGAGAAAGCGCTTCTTTTGCTCTTTTTTTGAAACGTGCAGGAAGAATTTGCAAATCACAATGCCGTTGTGCGTCAGATAATGTTCGAACGCGTTGATGTCCTCGTAGCGCTGCTCCCAGATGTGTTTGGTAATCAAAGGATTCGGCAGCTTCTGGGCTTCCAGGATCTTGGGGTGCACTCGGACGACCAGAACTTCTTCGTAGTACGAGCGGTTGAAGATTCCAATCATGCCTCGCTCGGGAACGCGGCTGTGCGCCCGCCACAAGTAGTCGTGATTGAGTTCCTCGGTGCTCGGAGTCTTGAAGGAATGGACGTCGCAGCCTTGCGGATTCACTCCGGACATGACGTGTTTGATTACGCCGTCTTTTCCGGCGGCGTCCATCGCTTGGATAACCAGCAGCAGCGCCCAGCGGTCCTGTGCATAGAGCTTTTCCTGCAGATTGGTGAGCAAGCCTGCGCGATTTGCGATGATTTTCTCGCCGTGCTCCTGGTTCTTCACCTCGCCGGTGTCGTTCGTGTCGTAGTCTTTCAAACAAAATTTTTCACCCTTCGTGACGCAGTAGGGTGCGGAGAGCCGCTCACATTCCTTAATTTGTTTTTGATATTTCATGGTGCTTGGAGTCTAGTACAGAGTCAGTGCTCAGAACAGGGCACCGAGCGCCCAGCCGAAAGCGAACAACTTGTTATGCGCATGGAACAAGGTGCCGTCCGGCAAGAGCAGGAAGCGGTTCAAGTGCAAGACGTTGACTGCATAATAGGCCCGCACGGGAACTTGAACGCCCGGCACCGTCCACTGAAGCTGGATTCCGATGGAGCCGTGGAGAATTCCGTTCGTGGAATCCAGTAGCGTTGGGCGTGTCTGCCCGAGCCAGTCAGGGAGCAGCCAGCCCGATCCCAAATCAAAAAAGCCTGCTGCTTCGGTTCCTCCAGCAAGTCGCACGCGATATTCCGCATTCGCTGCGCTGACCACGTTGGCTCCCGCCGGGAGGGCGGAATAGGCTTGGTTTCCCGAACTCGAAACCGATGGTACTGCGGCGTAGGGTCCCAGTTCACCGGAACTGAGCCCACGTACCTGCGCATCGCCCGAAAAGAGAAGCGCGTAGAGCGGCAGATTGCCCTGATAGCTGCCGACCGCGCTGAACGTCGTACGAAAAGCCCAGGCATTTTGATGGTTGAAAAAAGGATCGGGAAAGATTCGCGAATACCCTTCGCTTGAGCGAATCAAATTTTCTGTGCCGCCCAGATATCCGCCAGAGATGGAATTTGCGATGGAAAAACGATCACTGCCGGCATCGTGTGTCCAGCCCAGCCCCAGGGCGCTGCTGGAAGTCTCTGCGCGGAGGTCGCTGACGGGCAGGGCCGAGGTGGAAGCGGGGGGAGTGGAGGAATAAACCGTGTTTGTATGCGAGAGGCTGTAGTTCACCGCCAAAGAATCCGTTTTTGTTAAGGGGTAGCTCCAACCTGCGTTTGCTCCCTCGCTTTGGGAAGTGTAGAACGGTCCCTTCACACCGGTTAGAAAGCGCGGGCGCAGCACATTGTCGAAAATCGAGAAAGCCAGTGAGCTGCGCGAGCCGAGAAAGCCCTCCATGACCAGCCCAAGCACGATTTGCAGACTTTCCGGCCCTCCGTCAAGTTGCGCGGAAAGCAATTCCTCCCGCTGAAGAAGATCGAACAAAGAATAGGCGATTCCCAGAGTGCTGCCAAACTGGCCGAGCCCTCCGGAGAAGGACGTGCGCTGCTGGCCCGCTTCCAAAACGCGGATGGTCACGTCGGCGGTATGCGTGATGTCGTCCGTGTGGACCTGAACGTCGTCCTTTTTAATTTGACGAAAGTAGCCGGTCTTGGCGAGGCGCGCGAGCCCGGCTTCGAGCGCATGCTCATCAAACGGATGGCCTTCCCCTAGACCGATGCGCCGCCGCAAGTAGCGATCGCTGAAGCGATGAAGGCCGGTGAAATCAATGCGTCGCACGACGTAAGGGGACGCGTCGCTGAAGAGAATGCCCTCGCGCACCAGGTGCGTCTGCGGATCGAATCTTCGAGAAGTTTCGATGCTTCGATCCGCGGCTGCTTCTTCGCTCGCATGACTTGGTCGAGCAGCGGCTACCCACGCATGGCGCAAATCTTCCATCGCTTTTGCCGAGTACGTGGCACCGGATTGCGTCTTCGAAAACGCCAGAAGCTTGGCGCCGTGCTTCCCGCCGGCTTTGACCAGTTCCGGACTGACAGCGATGGATTCGACCCGGTAAAAGGGGCCGGCTTCAATGGGCACGGAAATGGCAAGACGCTCCCCACGTGTGCGAAGCGGCCACGGCATCCAACGGCTAGCTTTTTTTTCGTAAACCGAAGTGCGTACGGTGCCGATCCGCGCCTCCGGAAATCCGTGATCCTGATAATAGATGAGAATTCTTGAGCGATCCTCTTCGAACCCTTCGCGCGTATATGCACCTTTGCCGCGCCAGGTTGCGAAAAGCGCGCCTGGCGCCGTCCGCCGCATCTCGCGCCGGAGCAATTTTGCTGGGATTTCAGGATGGCTCTCGAGCTCGATGCGCCCGACGGGGATGTGAGGCCCATCCTCGATGGCGAAGCGCACCCGCACTGTGCCGTTGGGGGATTCCTCGTGGCGAATCTGTATCTGCGGCTCGGGATGTCCCAGCTCGGCCAGAGCCGAGTGGATCAAGTTCGCGATGCGCATCAGACTTGCCGGATCGGCAGGTTCGCCCAATCGGGGAGCCAGTTTTTTATCGACTAGGATTTTTTCGATCTGCGCCGGCGAAAGCAGCCGCGAACCCTGGTATTCCACTTTTATGAGATAAGGAAGTTCTTCGAAGTGGAAGACAAGTCGTACGGGCGTTATTGCGACGTCGCGACAAGCCGACGACGGATACTGCGCGGGTTGCGTTTCGACCCAAATTTCCGCAAACCACCCCAGACGCCCGAGCGCTCTTACATCGGACTCGACCCGCTTCAAGTCGAGTCCCGCGCCCGCGCGAGACAAGATCTGCGCCCGCACCGCATCCGAAGAGATGTGGCGCAACCCCCGGAACTCAATCCCGTCAATGATAGGAGCTGGGGCTTCAAGGGGCGCAGTTCCTGTGTTGCGGCTCGCCGGGTCGGTTTCGCCCCCGAGAGCCGCCCGCGATCCGCCGCCGACAAACAGCACTCCGCCAACGCCAGCCGCAATGAGCCAATGCACGATCATCCCTCCTTCTACCAGGAGGATGACTTAACGGATGAGCACCACCTCCGCGGGGTTGTCTCTTCCGCCCAAAGTTTTACGTAGAAGTGGATCCGGTTTGCGCTGGCGAACGGTTCTCTACTTCGCCGGGAGCACGTCGTAAGGCCGCATCATTTCGTTGTCTTCGTGTTCCAGAATGTGGCAGTGCCAGACGTATCGGCCAGGGTAGCCCTCGAAACGGGCAATGATCCTCGTCACCATTCCTGGCTCCGCGCGCACCGTGTCTTTCCAGCCAGCCTCCTGAGGGTCAGGAGGGACCGGCGGTCCAGTGAATCTCAGTTGCTGCTTGCTGAGATAGCCGAACGTTTCGAACTTCCGCCGATCCAAAATCTGAAATCTCACTAGATGCAGGTGGATTGGATGAGAATCGTCCGTGGGATTGACGAAGCTCCAAATTTCCGTTGAATTGAGTACTGGATTTTCCGTAACCGGGTCGTGCCAGGTGGAACCGTTGAGCATCATCTTTACGGGATTCTGCACCAGGTCGTCGACTTCATCCAGCGAAAGCATGCGCCTCTTGACGGCCGCGGATTCTTGCAGCTTCTCGATGTTCTGAAGTTTCGCTGGCAGAACACTGTTGTCCTTTGCTCCAGCCAGCGAAACTCGAAACTGGAGCAGTGGAACGAAGTCGTCAAGGAGAACGATTTTGGCTCCGGCGCTCTCCTTGAAATCAATGATCAGATCGAGCCGCTCCCCGGGCGCAATCACAATTTTCTGTGCAGGTACGGGCGCGGCTAGCAGCCCTTGATCCGTTCCGATCTGGTGAAAGGACTGCTTATTCGAAAGAACGAGCCGGTAGAACCGTCCGTTCGAAGCGTTCAGTACTCGAAAACGGTATTTGCGTGGCTCAACCTCCAGGAAGGGGAACAGCTTTCCGTTCACCAAATTCGCGTCGCCAAAAAACTCGGGGATCCAAGGCGATTCCGTTTTGCCAGAAACCGGATAGTAGAGCTGGCCATCTTTATCGAACATGCGATCCGCAATCACGAGCGGGATTTCGTATTTTCCGCCGGGCAAATGCAGAGCTTCTTCGGGCTTATCCCTCAGAATGTACACGCCCAAAAGGCCTGCGAAAATGTTCAGGCGGTTAATTCCCATGGCGTGGTCGTGATACCAGAGCATCGCCGCGTCCTGCTGATTTGGATAGTGATAGACCGCGGATTTTCCCGGTACGATCCAATCCTCGGGATAGCCATCGCTCTCCGGCGGCACCTTCGCTCCATGAAGATGAGATACGGCGCGCACTTCCGGTTTGTCCGCCTCGGCACCATGAAGACTGTGGTCGATGGGCAAAAAATGTTTTTGCGGAAGCTCGTTGGCCCATTCGATCAACACTTCTTGCCCGCTGGGCAAATCAAGCGTCGGGCCCGGAAACGCACCGCCAAATCCCCACATACGTGTGGGCTTCATGTCGCGATGGACTTTTGTTTCAAATGCCCGCATCGCGATACGGTAAAACGGGATTTTGACTGTGGGATTGGCCGGGCTGGGCCGGCTCCCGGCGCTGTTCGCAGACCCTGGAATGGGCAGAGCATCTACGAACGGCGTAAGTGAGTTCGGGTCCAGCGCAGGGCGCGCCAGGACAACCGTTCCCTTGTGGCCCGATTGATGAGTCAGCAGCGCTCCCGTCATCAGGCTGCTTTGCTCTAAGAACTCTCTTCGCGTGATTGGCACGCCGGCCCCCGTGAAATGGAAAGTCATTGTATGACAGCAGCCACAAAAAGGAACGGGCGTGCGAATCGGAGTTCGCACGCCCGCTGAAGGCTCTCATTTTGTAGCGGAAAGGATGAAATACGCCGATCCTCCCCGGTCCTCGCTAGAACTTGAAGGAGGGAGGATGTGGCTCGCCAGTGTTTGGATTGAGGATGAGGATGCCATCCTCGCGGAGACGATCAAAGTCGAACATGTTGTTGATCGGACCGGCGATAGAATCGAAAGATCCGCCTCCGAGACGTTCGCCGCCAAGCCAGTTATCTTCGATAAAGCGGACGACCGAGCTCTGATCCGTCGTGGTGTGATCTACGAAGTTTCTCCTGGCGTAAGGTGAAATCACGAGGAAAGGCAAACGTGGACCGTAGCCGCAGCGCCCCTGCGCGTTGCCGCCGTTGATGCCTGGCAGGGCAGTTGCGGTTGCGCTTTGGACGGAGCCGCAGATTTGGACACCCGCCGCATTCTGATCGGCAGCCGTCGCCGACTGATTCACAATCGGGGGCTGCTGGTGGTCATACCAGCCGTCGGAATCGTCATACGCGATGATCACCGCGGTGCTCTGCCATTCGGGAGTCTTTTCGAGGAAGTTAATCACTGTCACAACGAAGTTCTGCTCGTCGATGGGGTCGGAATAGCCCGCGTGGCCATCTTGAAAGCCAGGAGCCTTCAAGTAGCTAACCGCGGGGAAATTTCCCTTGCTCACCGCGTCAAAAAAATCATGGGTGTCGTACTGATGATTCGCCGGGCCGTTGTGTCCAATTTCATTAATCGAGGCCGGACGCGCGTGCGTCGGATTCGCCGTGCTGGTGTAATACTGAAATGGCTGGTGATGCGGAATGTAATCCTTCTTATTAACCGTCGTCACCGCCGAGACGGTGCTCCGGTTGCATCCCGTCGTGCCGTTCGCATTCGTTACCGTCAGATCAAAGCCGCCCTCGAAGAAGCCCCAGCTAACGCCTTTGGCACTCAGAAGATCTCCGATATTCTGGCCGCCCAGCGTGAACTTCTCTCCGGTCGAGGTGGAGCAAGTATCCCCAATGGGATCCGCATCACTATTGACCGTCAAGCCGCCGTTCCCATCCCCGACGATCGATCCGCTTCCGTTCACGTTGTCGATGACGCCATTGGTCTGACCGGAGATTACGTTGAGAGCTCCCGGTGTGGAAGGCCCGAAGTTCGTGTCGTAGGAGTTGTCGTTCATAGCGAAATGCTGCGCGTAATTCCAATAGGCCGTCACCGTGTTGCCGTCGTAGTAGCCCATCACCAAGCCGTTTGTGTTGAAAACTGCCGGCGACCCGGTCCCACCGATTGCCGTTCCGCCCGCGCCCGTAAACTGCGGGAAGAGATCCATCAAACCACCGTCATTAGCCTCTTGTTCAGGTGTGTAGTCATGATCCTGATCGGCGGTCGAGGCCTGCGCGGGGCTCAGCCGGAAGGGATTCGTAGCTCCCGTTCCGTTCGCGGGATTCAAATTGGGATTGCGAGTCAAGAGTGCAGGGCCGTAGCCGTTGACGCTCGGCGTGCCGGGCTCCGCATAAAAAGGATTTTCTCCGCGAAGATTCAGGGCATTCGGATACGTTCCGAAATAGTGGTCAAACGATACGTTTTCCTGAAAGATGACAACCAGATGCCTGATGGGTGTGGCTGTGCCGCCAAAACCTTGGTGCTGCGGAACGGCGCCGATCATCCCCGGGTTGAGCAGTACTCCGGCGAGTAAAGTCGCGAAAACTCTGCGCATATTCTTTGTGGATCCTCCATGGATTTCATGAGTAGTTGGCTGGTCAGCAGTCAACAAAAGCGCTCTGACACTAAGCGGCAAAAGTTACGCGGATGTAAATGCGCCGTGCAGGCTGCGTGAACTCCGCCGTCTCAGTACCAGTACAAAAATGGGTCCGTGCCGTTAATCGGCCAGGATTCTCCCCGGGGTCTGGCGCGGGCGCGCGTGTCAACGCAAAGTAGAAATGTCCGGTTTTCTGCCATATAGAAATGTCCGCCAGGGATGGTTTGGAGGGGCGCTTTTGTTCTTTCTTGAAAGGGGATTTGCGGCAAGTCCTGTAGGCCGTAGGCCGG
>JABCYZ010000009.1 GCA_013289955.1 Acidobacteriota bacterium | reverse complement strand
AGGGCCCGCGTCCGCCGCAAACTGGGCGGCCACGTTCAAACGGCTTAATCGAACGCGCGCAGAGCACCCTGCCTGTCTTCACGTATTCGCGAAAACGCGCGTCCGATTAAGCGCTAGCGTTAATCAGGAGGTGCCCGTTGCGTGTACGTGCGGATAAGCCGCCTGGTGCGGCGAACGACCGCCGAAGAACTATCTCTCAGGCGTGAAGGGATAACTTTCTTCATCTCCTTGTTCGCTAGGGATCAACTCCAGTTTTACCCCAGAGAAACCTGATCTTGAGACTCTAATGTAGTATTGCTCCGCACTTTCTGCATGAACCAGAATTTGCTGTTTGCCCGCCGCGAGAATGTGTGCGCCTGGCTTGACTATCAGCTTGACGTAAGAGCCCTCGGGCATCCGTGCCACACTCTTTCCGTCCAGAAAGATTTCCGGCTTCCCACTCCCTATTCCCTCATTCTCTGGAACGCGATAGATGTGAATCCATGCTTCGCCGGAGCGCGCTTGGCGATCCATGGCTTCCGCCCGTTCTGTTTCCTGGAATTCTCGTTTTGCTACGACCCTGTCAAACGAGATGTCCTTGGCGACAAATGCGCGCACCTTTGTTCCTTTGGGAATAAAAGCATCGGCGCCCTTGAGTCCCACGGCCAGATCCAGGAGGCAATCAAAAGCCATGCAGCGTGATGGGCCACTCGCGGCAGTGTCGCCACGGAGGGACACTTGAGCACCGGTCACCGCATAAACTGCATCCATCCGTACTAGCACCTTGCCGCTGCGCAGGTGGGGGCCCTTTGCCGTGATTTCTGCGTTGCCCCACGCTTCCGCACCCCTTGCGATCAGTACGGAGTCGCCCACCTTGACCTCCTGGGTGACCTGGAACCGGATCCCCTGCTCGGATATGCCCTCGTTTGTCCGCAGGTTCTCGGACAGCCTCAAAAAGATCGGCGTATCTTCTTTAAGAAGGATCAAGTCGGTGCCGGATGATTGTGGCCATGCGCCTGGTGCACACATCACCGCAACGCTAATCATTACGAAGAGTCCTTTTCCCAAAAGGATAGCCTTCATTTCATGCCCTCGGCTGCCGATCACTTGATAGCTGATCTTGGACGGAATTTCCGATCAGGACCTAAGGTCCGAACATCGTAGTCTCCTTAACGACAATCGGGTGCCCACGATCTCCCTGGTGAACCCGGCCTCTGGATCTTCTCCAAAGGTTACCGAGGGCGTTTTCGCTTGGGCTTGATGGCCTCAAGAAGTCCGTTCCGAATCAAAGCCTCTTTGTAAGCTTCAAAACTCAACCGAGAAGAAGCCATTGCAGTGTCCCAAAAGGACGACGGCGGATCGTAGCCGTGACCGTGGATATAGTGGAGGATCATCGAGGGCGCTGCGAAGGCGAAATTGTCCGCAGGGACGAACAGGTTCGATATCCCAATCTTGATTTCCAGAATATATGGATTGTAACTATTTTCCCTCTTGAATATTTCCGTCTCGCGTCCCAGTATCTCAAAGGTTTCGACCCCATCAGAGATCCGGCGTCGTGCAACGAAACGACTGTCAGGCGAATATTCTGTGCTGCGCGACAAATCAAGCGGTCCGCAAAACTCACAGGATTGCCCACCGAGGAATTGGCAGGGTTGCCAAAGATTGACGAAAAACAGCAAGTGTGAAAAGGACAATACGAAATACGTTGCATGGAAATACATGTCGAGAGATCGCCGTGAGCTGGCGAATGCAAAAACCACTAATAATATGGCCAGCCCCGTAAACAACTTGGCGGTGAGCATCCGGGCCCCCCGGGTGCGCCCATTGTGTATGTGCTCCGGGAGACAAATCAACAGGCGAGGCCAGACGCGCTGGTTGGAGAATCACTCGCACGCGTTACCGGTAACTTGAAAATCCACTTGGACAATAACCGCGTTTGCCAGGACCTTCGAGCGAAAGGCAGTATAATCCGGCTCATTCGTCACCGACGGATGGAGATACGAACAACCAGGATGCCACCAATGACTGAGCCAGGCCGCCTTCCATTCCGAAAGTACTTGCTTGGCGGACTGATTTGTCTTGTCGCGTTAGTCACGCTTTGGTTGCGCATCAGGCTCGGCAGCGGACAGCTAATTGACTCCAAGCTCAGTCCTGACGGCAAATACGTTGCATCGTAGCACAAGTGAATCTGGCAGAACTCACCATAAGTGAACTGCTTCCCAAATTGGCATGCTCTCCTTCTTCTACGACAGGGAACAATCTGCCTGGGGTTTTGACCCGAACCACAGAGAAGGATTTCGCCTTTGGTATTTTCCGGAAGTGTCGCAACTCATTCGCTCTGTGGAACCCGCAGTTTCCACGTTTCCTTCCGCGCCGGTCTCTTTCGAGCCATTCCTGTCGCTCCCAGATTCTTCCGCAGATTCGGTCAGGGACCTCCTTCTCGATATCGAGAACGATGAACAATATTACGATTTCGTTGAAAAACACGCTGGTCCGGCACCGCTGCATCAAATACTCGGCTGGCCACACGTCATCCAAGGTGATATGGCACTCCGATGCCAATTGGTGACTAATGGCTTGTACTCCGGCAATGCCAGTGGATACAAGGATCGCGGCGCAAAGAGCTAGAGCCCGGCGCTAAGGATTGGACACTACTCCTGCAAATTGACTCGGACGATAATGCAAAAATGATGTGGGGGGACGCGGGCACGCTGTATGTCTGGATTCGTCGCCAAGACCTAGCATCCCGAGACTTCGACAAAGCCTGGACCATTCTGCAGTGTTTCTGATGGAAACTATCGCTTGAGGTTTTGTGACTTCAAGTCCCGGTAAGTCGCAAAACCGGGCAAGTCCAGTTTGCCCGCGTCTTGGTCAGTTCTGGCATACTGACGGCTAAGCTGCAATTCACGGGTTCGAATCGATGCCATTTTGGTATTACTTTTCAGTCCCAAAACTTCCTCCAGAAGTCTCGCACCAATCGAATGTGGTTGAGATTAGAAAATATTTGGCTTCCGAGGGTACCGCCGTCGATGTCGGAACACCCATCGCGTCTGTTGAAAACTATTGGGCTGTCGTGACACTCAAATCGAACGGCAAAGGACTTCTGAGGAAAACTATCTTCGATCCTGGCACGTCGGTGAAAATCGGCGACCCAATCGCTGTCATCGGTTCTGATGGAGAGAATATCCCCTACGGAAAAGAACAAGCGTCAGTTGAAATAACAGAGCATAAGCGATACAAGCCTTCCAGCAAGCACGAATCCAGCTGACTCCAAATTCCAACCACTAAATCCTGATGTGGAGACAATGGACGAGAGGACATCCTCCGTTTTTGTTGACGTTTGGTCTGGAACCGTGTTCGGATTACACAGGAGTGTGAAACAGTTAGCGGTCTGGTGGTGTCAAAATATATTATGTCAAACCCATCGTACGTATTCTGGTCAATTTGGACTGAACTTCCAACCATGCTTAGGTTGTTCTTGCTGATTCTCGCCGTAGTTGCCATTTATTCATTGTTCTCGGCGACAGCAATTCTGGCCCGCCTCCGCTCCATAGTGAGCCCAAGCCAGTCTAAGGAGATTGCTGCGCTTCACGCCCGCTCTGCCAATATACGCCAGCTCATCTTGGCAACGTTCTATCTTTTTGGAATCGTCTTCTTCTTTGGTTTGTGGTCCGTTCGGTGGACGGCCGACGACAGCAGGGCTTCTATTCTGGACGGTTTCTTTGTGCATTTCGCTTTTGCTGTCAACGTGTTCTTTATCTTTCTAGTCCTGCATTCAGTACAGTGGTTTGTGTCTGGCCGACTACAAGCACGTGCGCCGCGTCTGAACTCATAATCGGAGACTTGAATCCACTTTACCGGTAACCGTTGCCAGGACCTTCGGAAAAGCGAGCGCTTCCATGCGTTGTTCCTCATTGGAAACCCGGAGGTCGGTTCATCGACCATGCGCTCATTTTGTGCAGTATAAATGCGAATATGGCTGATTCTGAATTTGTGTTCGTCGGATATCTCGTGCAGGAACGCTACGTCCGCAACTGGTGGAAGCGGGAGGGAAAGAGGCTAGCGTCGCTCGAAAATACCGTGCATCCGTCTTTTGAAAAGCCGCAGTGGCAATCCGTAGGGGGCGTCATGAACCCCACTGAATTTTTGCTAACTCCCCCGGACATCTCAGAGTTTCCTGGCTGGTTGCTATATGGCTATTCAGTAGAAAGGGAAGCTATTCCGAGACTACACACGGAGATGTTGGATCCACACAAAGGGAGAATTGTCGGGCCACTCCGATACGAATATGCATTGCACCTCGTTCGTTCCAACGATGGGCTCAAGCGCCTCGGATATGAAGTAATCGATGCTAAAATCGAACGCCTCTCGATACTAAACAACTGTGGGTATTCGATTGAGGAAATCGAGGCCAACGTTGGCCGCTTGAATGAGTTCAGTCTGTTAGAGACCGCCGAGGATGCTCGAAAATTCCAAACATATATCAAGACTGAATCGGCAGACCATCACGTGGATGATTCCCACTCAGATGGGACCATTTTTGAAGTTTTGGGCGACCCAAATCACTGGTAATCAGGCGTCCCGAACGCCAAGCTCCTGGGAAGTCGCGTTACCGGTAAGCCACGTATGATCCTTAATATGAAACCGAATTCCCCAGTAATTTTGGTCCTTGCTGCTGCGTTTTTCTCGCCGGTCGCCACCCGTGCCTCAAAGGAAGAACCCGCAACTCCCGATACTCTGGTGGCGAAAGCGCGTTCGCAGCAGGTTTGGGATGAGCAAACGCCCCCGCTGCACATATAGGCAGAACTCGGGGTTGCGGGTGCCGATGGCAACACGGCCCAAGGCAAGACTGAGCCACAGGTGAAGCAGCAGCTGTGCGCTGCCGGGCACGCGATGTGTGCCACGGTGGAGATACCGGAGGCGGTAGAGTCGTTCGATGGTCAAGGCCAGCATGGTGAGGTGCCAGCCAATCAATAGACTGTTGGCATGGTGATGACAGATATGCTCGAGGCCGTGACGTCCGCCGCACAAGCGGCTTCGTTCTTGCCGACTATCCAGCCGCAATGCGGAATCGATATATGGCGGGACCTTCAAACGATAGCGGCCTGATAAGTATGTCCAGTGTTCCCTTCGAGACGAACCAGCCCGTGCAATTGCTCTCGAGTACCTGGATAATAAGCTTCAGATGAGGCGGGATCGATCATATGCCTGACTTCCGAGACACAGATGGGGAGACGCCTGCCTTACCTTGTTCGCCGGGAAGCCTTCCCTGTCTTGCTTCCAGTTACTCGTGGGGCGCGCCCACGATGCATCGGTAATGAATTGTTCGGCGTCCGAGACAGGGAAAAACACAGCTAGGCAAGCGTCTCCCGGCAATTTATTCGGCTGCGCAGGATACGTGGTCGTTCCAGTCCACGAAGGGCCCCTGTGGATTGTCGCGCCACGCCCAGACGTGCAGTTCATAGAAAGGAGGTAGGCCGTAACGGTTCGGGCCGTCAACGTACACCATCAGGTGACCCTCCACCTGCGGAGCGGAGTTGGGGGGAAGGGCCCCCGCGAGAATAATGAACTCCACGCCAACTAACTTGTTTTGACCGTTCGAAGACGGCTCATAGATCAGCGCTTGCGGGTGCGTGGGGTCAATGGGTCCGTTCAGCAGACTGCCATTGACATAGTGGATGCCCATGGCTCCATGGTCGGGGCCGCTTACGCAGCCGAGGGCGGGACTGTATCCAGCGCTGGTGGCTGCCTTGACGTCATCCACGTACTGCGCCGTCGAACTGCGAACGATCTCGACGAGCTTATCCTGTTCCCCCTGTCCCTGCGGCTGTGTCTTTTGCTGGGCTAGGGCAAAAGAGCCAAGGGCCAGAGGAGCGGCCAAAAGCATCATCAAATGCGATAGTTTCTTCATGTTCGGATTCTCCTTAGGGTCTTGCCGGAAATAGCTCGCTAGCGGTCTGCCGGGGTACGGTCCGAAGCTTGAGCTCTCGCAAGAACCTGCGCACTGTCGCTGGTTCCTGCCAACAGCGCAATACTCGCGGCCTCCATCCCTTCCCAAAGTTCCCTCCATTGCTAAACGACTGCGAACGCAGGGATTGCGTCCGCACCAAGGCTAACTGTGGCCACGCAAAGTCTGCTAGACTTGCCTCACCTTGGCGAGTACCGCTATGCCTACCTCCGAGCTTGCTGTGCGCCGATTGCGTTTCGACAGTTTCGAGTTGGACCTTCGCACTGAGGAGCTGCGCAAACACGGTGTACGCCTCCGGCTACAGGGTCAGCCGCTGCAAGTTTTGGCCGCGTTGCTCAAGCGTGCCGGCGATGTGGTCACTCGTGAGGAGCTTCGAGCGCAGATTTGGACCACCGACACCTTTGTCGATTTCGACCATAGCCTGCACAACGCGATTGCGCGTCTTCGCGAGGTGCTTGGCGACTCCGCCGAGAGGCCCCGCTACATTGAAACGCTGCCGCGCCGCGGATACCGGTTTATCGCGCCGGTGGATACCGTAGACGTTCCGGCCCCCTCGCCTGCTGCCGGCTCCGCGCCACCGGCCGCCCTGTCTGGTCACGCGCGGCTTACCAAATCTCATGCCTTGCTGCTCACCACGGCGTTCGCCATCCTCTGTGTAAGCATTGTGTTGTGGCTGGCGCGCACCGGAGGCGCTCCTATCAACGCTGCTCCTCGGTTGAATTCCATTGCCGTTCTGCCCCTCGAGAATCTGTCCGGCGACCCTTCCCAGGAATTTTTTGCGGATGGCATGACTGACCAATTGATTACCGACCTTGCGAAGGTCGGCTCGCTGCGCGTCATCTCGAGAACTTCTGTCATGCAATACAAAGGAACGAGAAAGGGCCTGCCCGAAATTGCGCGCGAATTGAACGTCGACGCCATCGTTGAAGGTTCGGTGATCCGTTCGGGTCAACGAGTGCGTGTTACCGCCCAACTTATTCAAGCACCTACGGACCAGCACCTATGGGCTGAGACATACGACCGCAATCTCGGCGATATCCTGAAGCTACAAGGCGAAGTGGCGGAGGCCATAGCAGGGCAAGTCCGCGCGCAACTCACGCCAACGCAACAGGCTCTGATTCGTCGGGCCGCGACGGTAGACCCAGCGGCATATGACGCCTATCTCAAAGGGCGTCTTTACTTTGTCAACGAGTTTACCAAACCGGATTCCCTCACAAAGGCCCAGCATCTCTTCGAGGAAGCGATCCAAAAGGACCCAAACTTCGCCCTGGCGTACGCCGGGCTGGCGGATACGTACGTTTATTTGGCCTTTTCCGGTGAGCTGCAAAAGGAATCCGCCTATCAGTCTGCGAAGCAGGCGCTAGCCAAGGCACTGGAACTGGACGACACCATCGGCGAAGCCCACGACACACTCGGCGTGCTGTATTGGCAGTTTGATTGGGACTGGGATGCCGCCGAACGAGAGTTCAACCGCGCGATTGCCTTGGCGCCGAGCTACAGCTGCGCGCACGAGGATCACGCTATCTTTCTCGCTGCGGCCGGCCGGCGCTCCGAAGCTCTTGCCGAAATCGCAAAAATCGACCAACTAGACTACAGTTTCAGCTCTGCTATGGCGGAATCAAACACCTATTACGCCCTCCGGGATTATCCCGCCTTGATTGAAGCCGGAAGGCGAGCCTTGCTTCTGGACCCTAAGGACTCACGTCAGCACTACTTCCTCGGAGTCGGTTACGAAGGCACCGGCGAAGTTCAGCAAGCGATATCCGAATTTCAGAAGGCGGTGCAGTTCTCCGATGGTTCTCTCGGCCCCGCCGTTGCGTTGGCACACGCTTATTCTGCCGCCGGCAAGAAAGCGGAGGCAGAAAAGATCCTTCGTGATTTGGAGCGCAGAGCAAAACACACCTCCGCTTCGCCATACACGATGGCCACCATATACGCCGGCCTCGGCGACAACGACAAAGCTTTCGATCTACTGGAGAAGGCTTATTCGGAGAAGTCGTTAGACTTTGCCTTGGGCCTCCAGTCGGACTTGCTGCTTGATCGCCTGCGTCCTGATCCGCGCTTCCAGATCATGCTTCGTCGAATCCGTTTGACCACGTAGACCTCGTTGGAAGAACGCCTCCCTGATGATGGCAAACACCCAAAACCTACACCAAAAGGGGCGCCCTTTTATATTGCGTCGCGTAACCGGACACCTGCCGGGGATCGCGCCACTTCTTCATCTACGCCTATATCAAACACAGCCTTTGCTCCCCGTATTGTATAGCGGCGTCGCTGGGGGCAAGATGCGCACGATGAAGGCCTTGCCCTCTAACGCTTCTTGTGTCGTCAGCCCCCGACCGGCATTTGCCGAGGTCCGATTCCCGCCGAGTTCTCCGATAACCGCTGCGTTTATAAAGAGCTAGCGCTGGCTGGCATATTAGGCGTATTCATCTGCCGGTCCATGTAACTTTTCCCTCGCTCGTGGATACCTATACCGAGAGCTCACTTACCTGCCAGAAATGACGGACACCCATTCTCCGGCAGCACACGTGTGTCTCATTGGAGGAAAAATCATGGCCACTATGGCGTTAAGAAGGATCGAATTCCCTGTTCCAAGGCTCATCGCGCCACGTTGGCATACGGCACTGGTCGTCGTACTGTTCCTTGCGCTCGCGGTAGGCGGCGCGTTTTTTCAACGGCACGCCCGCTCGCATCCTGAAACGTTGCGGCAGCATTCGTCCCTTGCGCCGCTCTATCTCTCGCTCATCGCCATGGAATGGGGACTCTTCGTTTGGGTGTGGAGAGGCGGACTACGTAGGACCGGAACAAAGTTAAGCGAACTGATTGGCGGGCGGTGGGCTAGCGCCAAGGATGTGCTGACAGACTGCGGACTCGCGGTCGGGATATGGGCCACTTGGAGACTAGTCGAGACGGCATGGAATCACTGGATCGGGGTCGGCACCGCCGCTTCCATCCAGACCTATTTGCCACAGCGAGCACTGGAAATCCTGCTTTGGATTGGCGTCTCTATCAGCGCCGGATTCTGCGAGGAGCTTGTCTTCCGCGGCTATTTTCAAAAACAATTTGAGACATTCACACGCGGAAGGTGGGGTGCGCTGGTTCTGCAAGCTGTACTTTTCGGGATTGCGCACGGTTATCAGGGCGTCGCAGCCTGCCTGAGAATCGCGTGCTTTGGCGCGTTGTTCGGATTGCTCGCCGTTTGGCGCAAAAGCCTGCGCCCGGGCATGATAGCCCATGCAGGGTCAGATATTCTAAGTGGGATCTTCGGAATCTAGCGGGCGTTCAGGAAGCGGTTCCACTGCTATAACAGTCTGGGTCAAATGAGCAGCTCAGTGAGACGGTCGAATGACGGACTTCAGCTCGCTCTACAAAAAGTACGCCCCGGACGTGTACCGCTTCGCGCTCTATTTGTCCAACGAGCGCGGTGAGGCCGAAGACATCACTTCCGAGACGTTTGTGCGGGCATGGACTTCACCCGAGCCTATCGTGATGGCTACGGTGAAGAGTTACCTTTTCACAATTGCGCGCAACCTGTTTTTTCAGGGCCTGCGAAAGAAATCACGCCATTTCGCGCTTAATGACGAGCTGCCGGACCCTCAGGTCGGACCGCACGTCCAGGCGGAACAGAAGGAAAAATTGCATTCCGTAATGATGGAACTTCAGAGACTGCCGGAAGCAAGCCGATCCGCTCTGCTCATGCGTGCCGTGGACGGAATGGCATACGAGGAGATTGCGCAGGTACTGGGCATTTCTCTTTCGGCAGCGAAAGTGAAGGTTCATAGGGCGCGATTGGCTCTGGCGGGATTGCGGGATGCGTAGCAAGGATCGGGCATGAATGCGATGGATCGAGGTGGAAAATGAACATTACCAGGGAAGTCATTCTTGATCTCCTGCCGGTCTATCTAGCGGGTGAAGCCAGCCCCGCCACACGCGCATTGATCGAAGAATACATGGAGCAGGACAAGGAGTTGGCACAGCGCATTCGCATGCAATGGGCGGACAACTTAAGCAGGATTACGCCTGCAGCACTGCCGCCAGATCTCGAGTTGCGGTCGCTGCGCCGCACGCGTGCTATGCTCGGCTGGCAAAAGTGGCTCTTCGCTTTCGGGATTACTTTCACTGCAATCTCGCTCACCGGCGAATTTTCCTTCGGAGACGGCCATATCAAGGAGTTTCATTTCTTGATGCGTGATTTTCCCGCTCAGTTCGGATCGTTTGCCATGCTTGCGATTGCCTGCTGGGTTGGTTACTACTCCATTCGCCGCCGTCTCCGCACACCCAGGCCGGATAGCGAATGAAAGCCGCCGTTTTCTCCGTGATACTCACTCGAACGGCCTGACTACTCTTCTTGAATAAAAAAGAGAGGCGAAAGGACGATTTCCTAAGTTAGACGTACATCAAAGAGTGCCAGCCAATACTGAAGGGATTGCAGGGTAAACCCGCAAAGAATGAGCGCTATGCCGAATGCGCCTAATCGTCGCTCCTGGAGATTGTCGGCGTAATATTCGATGTAAGGATTCACGCTAATTCCCACGCCGGTGACAATGCCTGTCACCAGGCCCACGCGAATCGCAAATAGCCAGGCGTGGTCCACGTGATGGATGAGCGCGCTACAGATTAACGCTGTGGCCGTGTAGCCGACGGTACGCAGCACCGTTCCCCAAAACTGACGACGCGTAAGCCGTGGACGCCGAGACGCTTCATATTCGGCCGCAGGTCGCATTCCGAGTGAGTAGGCAAGGATTTGGCCGGCGGTGACCAGAATGGCAAACGCAATGGCGAATCCGAAGCCCACCATCGGGTAGAGTCCGGCTCCGAAAGCAAACCCTCGAACAGCGGCGAACAGTCCTTCCCAAGGCAATGAGTAATGATCCAGCCCCCGGGATGCCCGGCTGAATTCAATCGACAGGGTAATGCCGCTGGCCAAACCGGAAGCCAGTCCAAAGAAGAGACCCAAGCCAAGTCCATAGCCGATGCCGAAGACAACGGCGTACGTTACGGCACGGGTAAGCAGGCGCAACGGACCGTGTTGTCCACCCAGCAGGTCGTAGGCTAGATAGAGACTGCCCAGCACATCAAGACAGGTACCCGTAATACTGACGACCGCGACAGTGTGGTGGTCCACGCAATGATTGTAGACCTAAAATCTCCCCCGGCCGGCACTTGACCGACAACGCGTTACTCAAGACTTGAGGTCAACCCAATGCCTGCGGCGGATTGTTTCGCCCAATCGCGGAGCAAGGCTTGACCAATCTCCGTACCCTGTTCGAGGGCCCGGAGCACAGTCACTGCGCGTCCCTGGAGTTCTTTCTCCCAATCGTATTTCGGGACGTAGATCTGCGTCAGATACAGAAGGTCCCTCTTTGCTTTTCTTTCGTTCTCTACAAGCATCCACGAATACGCACGGGCTTCGATCACGTTCGGGTCATCAGGGTGCCATTGGAATGGATTCTCTCTGGTTCCAGGCTTTCGTTCAGCAAGTTCAGCGAGTTTCTTGACAGAATTAACTACCTCGAGAAAGGAACACCCTTCGGACCGAACGGCCTCCAGTACTCTGCCTGCGACCTCGGTCTCATTCTGGTCGTTAATTTTCCATCTCTTGCTGCGTTCCAACCGTTTCCCGTAGGTCAAAAACAAATGATCTTGGAGGACGTAGAGCGGCTGTGCAAAGGCTGTCAAGTAAAACGTACCTCGCTCGAGCCCGGACAGGTCGAGCAGGAAACCGCTTAGCACCAAGCCGTCGTGAATCTGATACGCAAGATGATGGCGAGTGTTCGTTTTAAAGCCGGGATTCGCTTCGGAGATTCTAGTTAATAGGAGCCTAAATGGGTTCTTTGCCAAAGACAAATCTCCGACGAACAGGAACCGATGCTACATCATCTGAAATCGTATAACGACCTGGGATTTTGCAAAATGCGACGCGGAAACTCGGTCAACTCCTGGCAAGCACGTACTAATTACGCGAGCGTCGCTCGGAGCAATGTCGCATTTGTACTATGGAGGGCTTCGCTTGTCGGCCTATGCTGTCATTATGCAAAACAGCTCATTTGTGGTGAAATCCGATGTCGACCGCTGGGGCCAACGGATCGCACCTTCGGTCTCGGCGTGGGTGAAGGTCTCCAGCAAGGATACAGGAGGCGCGTGGTCGATGTTTGAAGGTGTTATAGCTCCCCGATTTGGTCCTCCTCTGCATATGCATTTCCGCCAAGAAGAATGGTTTCAGGTGATGCAGGGCGAATTCATCTTTGAAGCGGCCGGGGAGCGGCATGGCATGACGCCGGGGATGAGCATTCTGGTGCCGAGAATGGTTCCGCATCGCTTTCAGAATATCGGATCCTCGACCGGGAAGGTGCTCATTCTCGCTCAACCTGCCGGGACGCTGGAGGAGTTTTTCGACGGATTCTCAAAACTCTCTGAAGGGGAACTGGCTGGGGGCGACAAGGTCAACGAATTATTTGCCGTTCATGGAATGCGGCTGCTCGGCCCCCCACTCCCCGCGGGTTGATGCCCACGGCATCCCGATGGACTTCGGAGATTCAGCAACGAAACTTGCGGTCCGCCGCGCTGAGCCCGGCGAGCGTCTCCGTTCTTTCGTCCATTGCTACCTTCAGCGCGACGCGCGCGTCGACGGAGTCGTCACCGTGGAGCCAGTGATGGCGCGTCTCGAGCAGGCTTTCGAGTTTCACTTTGGCGAACCCTACGAAGTTAGGCTTTATGGCTCGGAGGCTAGGGACGCTTGCCCGCCGGTTGTGGTTGTTGGGCCGCAGACTCATCGACGCGCCCGGTTGATCCTTCACGGGACCCTGTCCGCATTCGCCGTGATGTTACGGCCCGCCGGTCTCCACGGCCTGTTTGGCCTACCCCTCGATCGATTCGCGGATTGCGGTACGGATGCTCACAGTCTTCTGGGACGTAGCGTAACGGAGCTTCGCGAACGCCTGGGAAATACAGCAACCTTTGCCGAACGTGTGCGCTTGATCGAGGAGTACCTATCCCAAAGACTTTTGGGGCGCCCGCCGGCCGATCCATTCGCCCGAACCATTGCGATCGTGCTGCGCAGGGCGCAAGCACGAGTCGGAGATCCGTGGGCACGAGACAGAGTCTCGGATATCGCTATCCAGACGGGCTTAAGTACCCGGCAGTTTGAGCGGCGCTTCCGCGAATACACCGGTGTCGCACCGATTGTTTTTACCCGCATCGCCAGGTTCCAGGAGGCGCTGCGGCTGAAGAGAGCGCCTGGGTTTCTGTCGTGGATAGCCATCGCGCACACGCTCGGGTACCACGACCAGATGCATATGACGCGGGATTTTTATGGACTCGCCGGGGATAGCCCCAGTCGCGCCATCGTTCAAGTCTCACCCGAGCACATCATGAGCGCCCTTACCCAAGAAGGGGCTTAATGAGGAAGGCGGTTTCGGAATAACTTCAGCGCATCTGACAATCCGTCCGAAATCGTCGCTCGCAAGGCGCGATAGACAAAGATTGAATTGGCGTACCTGTAGGGTCAACCTCCGTCTTGATGTCGCTAGCGTCCCAACGCGATCTGCTCGGCTCTGGCGGGAACCAACAGCCATGCGACCGCGCCACTTGCGAGGGATAGACCGGCGCAGATGAGCATTTCGATCCGGAATCCAAAGACAAACGCATGGGAAATTGACACGCGGATTAGCGCTGTCGCACTGGAATCCAAGCCAGAGGGTAGTTCAAGGCCGGCGAGCTTGATCTCGTTCGACCGAACGTACTGAAGAATGCCGGGTGGAATCAGCGCGCCCGTGAGACTGCGATTCAAGCTGGAACTGAATAATCTCACCATCAAGATCCCGAGGATTGCGACGGCAAGTACGCCCGCGACGCGGGCGACCGCGTTGTTGATGCCTGAGGCCGTGCCGGCACGGCTCTGGTCTACTGAACTCATAACCACGGTGGTGAGAGGGGCCACGCTGATCGCCATTCCAAAACCGAGAACAACGAACGCCGGGAAGAATGCTTTCCAGTAATTAGCCCCCACACCTGGTACGGCGAAAAGAGCGAAGCCTGTTGCCGCAATCACTGGCCCGGTGACCAGCGGTACCCGCGGCCCGTAACGCTTGACCAGCCCGCCAGACCAGCGGGAAAGAAAGAAGATCAGCAAAATCAGGGGGAGTGCGGCAGCACCCGTCGCAGTGGTCGAGTATCCCTGCACCTGAATAAGGTTCATCGGAAACAAAAAGAAGAAGGTTCCAAGAGCGGCGTAGAGAAGCAAAGTAAGCAGGTTTGCGCCACTGAAACTGCGTGACTCGAACAGAGTCAGCGGAACCATGGGTGAGCTTACCCTGGCTTCAACGAACGCGAAGCCGATCAGAAAGGCGAAGCCGGCAATCAGGCTTCCGAAGACCAGAGGATGGCCCCAGCCGAGATCGACGGATTCGATGAACCCGGAGACCACGCCGCCTAATCCGGCAGCCGCTGCCATGGCCCCCAGCCAATCCACATGTCTGGCGGTCGTGTTACGGCTTTCGGGAATATACCGCAGGGAAATTGCGATCACTGCAGCCGCGATCGGAATATTGACGAAGAATGCCCAGCGCCAGGATGCATGTTCAATAAGCCAGCCCCCAAGAACCGGTCCGAACGCTGTGGTTATCGCAGTGAAGCCGGACCAGGTACCAATGGCCTGGCCGCGAGTTTTCTCGTCGAAACATGCACTGATAATGGACAAACTGCCGGGCACGAGAAAGGCTGCTCCTAGACCTTGGACACTGCGCGCGATAATTAACTGCTGGATGTTCGACGCAAAACCGCAAGCGATAGAAGCAGTCGCGAAAATCCCCACACCAACCAGGAACATCGACCGGCGGCCAAACAAGTCTCCGAGAGAGCCACCGACGAGAATCAAAGCCCCTAAGAGTAATCCATAGGATTCGACGACCCATTGTATGCCGACGACGTTTGCATGAAGACTTGCTTGAAGTGCAGGTAGAGCTACATTGACGACAGTGCTGTCGATAAAGGCCATGCTGGAACCGAGGATAGTCGCTGCGAGAATCCAACGTCCCGCCCTGGCTGTCGACGGAACGTCAGCATTCCTCGACCGGATTACGGCCTCATCGCATGGCGGTTTCATGGCGGCTATGGATGCATCTCATGTCGATTCGGTTTGAGTCTGCCGTCAAGAATACGTGAGTTTCCTGGAAAGCGGTTCTGAAAGAGTCCGCGACCAGCCACGACGAGGGAGGAAGAGTCCCTGGAATAGCAACGGATGGGTCAGCTTCTTTTCAAAGGCTTCGGATATGGATAGACTCCGCCCCTGGTAATAAACCAAATAGGAATCTGCTTGGGGACTATTGTCGATGCATGTCGACTATGAAAGCGCGTTTGTTCTCTACCAGAAAAATGGAATGATCTTTAACATGGTGCCCAAGCGTGCGCTCTCTGCGGACCAGGTTAGAGACCTTCGCCAGTACCTGGAGCAGAACGTAAGGCTCCACCCTGATGCTCGAACTCCTGCTTGAGATGTTGTTGGAATTGGTTGGCGAGTTCCTTTTGGAGCTTTTCTTTGCCGCAGTTTTGGATCTTGCTCTACGGGCGATAGCCAGGATATTCGAGACATTCCGTTTTGCGAACCCTGTTCTTGCCTCAGCAAGCTATGTGCTTCTGGGTGCTCTGGCAGGTGGGTTGAGTCTTCTCGTCTTTCCACATCCGCTGGTGCACCCGTCTCGCCTTCATGGAATTAATTTGTTGGTGAGCCCCATCGCTACAGGTTTGGCAATGTCACAAGTTGGCTCAATGCTGAGCCTTCAGGGTAAGGGAGTAACTCGAATTGAAAGTTTTGGTTATGGGTTTGGCTTTGCCTTCGGAATCGCTCTGACTCGGTATCTTTTTGCAGCCTGATTTTTCTAAGACTTAGCCCGAAAAATACCATATCCGAAGGAAACGCCGAGCATCCAAGCGAAGTCGGTCGGTGATTTTCCTGACAGCTGACAACATCCTGATTGGATCCGGGAGATCGGGGGCAAAAAACTCTGTAGGGCATTTGTGGGACGTCCTTGCGACCTGGCGCGAAAGCGAGCTCAACGGTTACGGGCGTAGTCTCGATTGCGCCCATTTCCTGCAGGAAGAATGCCCCGAGGAAACCTTCGAGGAACTGCAGCGTTTCTTCGGCGGGGTGTAGGGCCGGAAGCAACCGCTAGTTCCTGATTTATCAGACAGTTGAAACGAGTAGGGATTACGACGGATGATTCGTGATGCCGGTTAGTTCCGCGTACGGGTCAGTTTCTGACCGGCTAACAGCTCATCCAGCTTTGCTTTGTCGAAAAAGTGCCCGCGCAGGATGACGCCTCGAATCTTTTTAGTGTTGCGAATGTCTGTCAGAGGGTTTGCATCCAGCAGCACCAGATTCGCCATTTTACCTTCTTCGACTGAGCCAAAATACTGACTAACACCCAGAAACTCGGCTGCTCTGAGCGTCGCTGTTTCGAGTGCTTCGAGCGGCGTGAGCCCGGTTGACACTAGCAGCTCAAGCTCTTCATGCAGACTAAAGCCAGGATAAGTATACGGATTCGGCGTGTCCGTACCAGCCAACAAAGGCACTTTTGCCTCGTGCATGGCTTTCACTATGTCAAGGTCGTAGGCGAAAAGACGAAACTGGATTTCATCGTTTCGCGGATCAGGCTGGCCACCCATCGACTCCCAGAAGCTTAGGAGATTATCGGGGATGTATGCGGTACGAGGATCCTTGCGAAGGCTCGGATCGTGAATCGTGGCGTACGATTTCAGCACGACGAGCGTTGGAGTCTGCCAGGTGTGATTTCGTCGGAATTCCTTGTACAGAGTATTCGCCTTCTGTGCATCGTGCGTGGCCAGGATTGTCTCGTTTATCTTATAGAAGAGGTCACGTGCGACCTTCGGATCATCCTCGTTATCGGCCTGGGTCCTCATGCTCTGCAGTCGCACACTTTCCGAACTTATATAACCTGGAATGCCCCACAAATGTTCGATGCTTTTTTGTCCCAAGCCAGAGGCCTCCGCCGGAGTGATGGCATCGGGAATGTGCCCCTCGAAAGGGATTCTGCTTTCTTTCGCTTGTGCCGCAATCGCCAGATACGTATCCCGCGACAGTGTGTTGTACACCTTCAGAAAATCGGCGTCATCTTTCACCAGCTTCGTTACGGCTTGCCGTGCTTCGGCAGGATTCCTGACGGCGATAGAGAAAGGCCAGAAAGGGTGCTCCCCCTCCAGAATCGGGCCTGCCGCGAATATTTCCGGTCCAAGACGGGATCCGGCATGGACATCTCTCTTCCATTGAGCCACCTCCGAGAGCGGGATATCGCCTCCCATATCCCGAATACCGGTAACGCCATTTGCAATGAATAGCGGAAAGAAGCGTTCCGGCTCATTCTGGCTCAAAGCGTGCACGTGCATATCCCAGAGGCCCGCTATCAGGAACTTTCCTCTAGCATCAACAATCTCACCCCCAACGGCGGGGTTGCTCTGACCGGAGGAAAAGATTGACTTGATCCTGACGCCGACGATGAGGACAGACATGTCTGGACGGGGGTCAGAACCCGTCGAATCGATCACCGTCACATGCTCGAGGAGCAGCGAATGAGGAGGTTCTGGCCTGCCCTGGCTCTGCGCCGTTAGCGGCCAGCAAGCCAAGGACCCTATGATGAGAAAAGTCAGGAGCTTCATCCCGGTCACCCCCGCTGTAGACGTCCGAGTCTAGCTTAGACGATGTGCGACGGCAGTTTGTCTGGTCCGCGGCTCGAACGGACCGCATTTGCCTGGTTGGTCGTAACCGGAAACGTGCTGAAAACTCATCTGTTTGTGCCCTTCCTCGCAGCCGAAGCGAAAGGAACGCATATTCGCGCCCGCGAGCGGTGCTAGAATGCCGTCTCTCATCCGAGGTGACCCGATGCGTTTCGCCGTTCGAACAGCCGTCCTTTCTCTCGCCGCTGCGCTCGGCGTCTCCGCGCCGCTCTTTGCGCAAAACGATCTGGACCAGCGCATCAACAAAGAAGCCGACTCGCTGCTGGCCACCTACAAACATCTCCACGAAAATCCGGAACTCTCCACGCAGGAAAAGGAAACTTCCGCGCTGATCGCCGCGGAACTTAAGAAAACCGGCTACGAAGTGACCGATCATTTCGGCCAATACGCCGAATCCGGCCTGAACGCCTATGGCATCGTCGCCGTCCTGAAGAATGGACCTGGCCCGGTGGTGTACGTCCGAACCGATATGGACGCGCTACCCATTACTGAAAACACCGGCCTGCCGTACGCCAGCCACGTAAAAGTGGCGCGACCGGGCGGGGGCGAAGTAGGGGTGATGCATGCGTGCGGCCACGACCTGCATATGACTGTTTTTCTCGGGACCGCGCACATGCTCGCTGAGCTCAAGGATCGCTGGAGCGGGACCGTCGTTCTGATCGGCCAGCCCGCCGAAGAAACTGTCGCCGGGGCACAGGCCATGCTTCGCGCCGGGCTCTACACCAAATTTCCCAAGCCGGACTTCGTCCTCGCGCTCCACGACACGGCGGCGGTTCCTGCGGGAAAAGTCTCCTGGCACGCCGGACCTCTTCTCGCTGGCGCGGATTCCGTGGACATCACCGTGCGTGGCTATGGCGGCCACGGCGCCGCACCGCAAGCGGGAAAAGATCCCATCGTCATCGCCTCGGAAATCGTCGTGGCCCTGCAAACCATTGTTAGCCGCGAAATGGATCCGCAACTTCCGACGGTAGTCACCGTCGGCTCGTTTCACGCAGGCACAAAGCACAACATCATTCCCGATGAAGCGCACTTGCAGCTCACCGTCCGAACCATGAATCCCGCGCACCGTGAAAAAGTGCTCGAGGCCATTACCAGAATCACGAACGGCATCGCCGCGGCGGCAGGGGTCCCTGCGGAGCGCGCGCCCATCATCGAAGTGGCGGCTGATCACGTTCCCGCCACGATCAACGATCTCGCGCTAACGAACCGCGTCGGCGCTTCGCTCGAGCGCGCGCTCGGAAAAGAAAACGTGCTCGCGGGCGAGCCCATCATGGCTAGCGAGGACTTCAGTCTGTTTGCGCTCGAAGAACCCCGGCCGCCGATCAGCATGTTCTGGCTCGGCGCTGCCGACCCCGGGAAGCTGAAAGATGCCAAGGAAAAGGGCACGCGCCTGCCTGGACCGCACTCAAGCGAATTCGCCCCCGTTCCCGACCCAGCCATTCGAACGGGCGTCAAAGCGATGACTTCCGCGGTGATGGATCTGCTCAAGAAATAAGAGCTCGAGATGGTTTGGACAATTTCTGGGAGTGCGGCTTGCCAGCCGGAACTCTCTCCGTTCGAATACATCCGCGTGAAGTGCGGGGCAGCCCGTTAGAGAGCAATCCAGCCGATGCGAATGAAGTAAAGAGAAGTGAGCCCCACCACGGCCCAGAGAAGCACACCCTGCAGCAACGGCCGCCAACCGACTTCCTTCAGGGTGGCGCGCGAAATCCCGGTGCCAATCAAAAATAACGTGGCCGTGAGCCCCAGCCGTCCGAGCGCGAAGAGCGCATTCGAAGCATGCTGGATTGCGGGAACGTAGGTGTTGAGAACCGCGGCGAGGCAAAAAAACAAAATGAACCAGGGAAATGGAATCTTCGATGCGCCGCGAGTTTCGGATTCGGCGCCGATTTCCGATTTGCGGCGCTTGAAAGCGGCTGTGCCAAGCGCGAGAGGAACGATCCAGAGGGCGCGGGCCAATTTTACGGTTGTGCCGATGACCAGGGCTTCTTGTCCGTATTTTGCGGCGGCGCCGACCACGGAACTAGTGTCATGAATTGCGAGCGCGGCCCACAGGCCGAATTGCGATTCGGAGAGATGAAGCGCGCCGCCAATCGGCGGAAAAATCAGGAGTGCGACGGAATTTAGAATGAAAACTGTGCCGAGCGACACTGCCATCTCTTCATCATCGGCGCGAAGAATCGGGCCGACGGCGGCGATGGCGCTGCCGCCGCAGATGGCCGTGCCCGCCGTGATCAAGAACGAAGAATTTCCGCGTACCCGGAGTGCCTTGCCAAGTGCGAGACCAACCAAAAGCGCAAAGGAAATTCCCAGCGCGGTGTAGACGAAGCCGCTGCGGCCGGCTTTTAGGACTTCGTAGAGATTCATGCCAAAACCGAGGGCGACGACAGAGACCTGCAGAAGAATTCTTGCGGATGTGCGCGCGGCTGCGGCGAAGGGATGCGTGAAGCACAAGCCAAACAGGATGCCCATTGTGAGAGCGACCGGAGGTGAGAGAAGTCCGGTAAGGGAAAGAACGAGCGCCAAAAGGAAAAGAATTTTTGCGAGCAGCGGCATTAGAGGAAAAAAGAGTATCAGGGCCAGCGCCGGAGTTGGCAACTGCCGCGGAACGGGGTGATGCGAAATTCACCCGCATTTTAGTAGGGTATTCAGCTGCCGGAATTCCTTTTGTTTCTACGGCTGCGGAGGTGCCGGCGCCTTCACAAGCGCGGGCTGCGAGGACTTTCGGGCGAACGCTGAGACGGAACCGGGTCTGTTTTTGCAGGTGGTGGCGTGCCGGGAGTGGGTGCCGAACCGCTCGGAGCGGTTGGAGCCGCAGATACTGTGGCGATGATTTTTTCCGTTGCCGCTTTGCTGACGGCGCAGGCGGAATCCCAGATGCGGCATTGGGCGAGCGTGAATTTGCAGCCGCAGGTGCAGGTATCGGCGTTGAAGCGGTGGAGAACAATCTTCTTTTGTTCGGGCGTGAGCTTCGAGAGATCGACGCCGGGAAGTTCGGTGGCGCGGTCGGCATGTGAGAGGAAAACCTCGCCCTTGTCTTCGAAGGTTTCCACTTTGGCCATGATCGGCATTCCCAGGAGGGAGCGAATTTCCGTTTCGTAGACCGCGGGATTCCAGAGGCCCACGTGCTTTTGCACGACGCGGCCTTGGGTGTCCAAAACAAAAGATGTAGGCAGCGCGGGGATGCCGCCGAATTGCAGGCGCACGTCATTGGAAGTCATGGCAACGGGATAGTTGATGCCCGTTTCCTCGACGTACTGCTTGATGTCGGCCTCTTCGTCGTCGACGTTGAGGCCGATGATTTGGAGGCGGCCCTTGTAGCGGTCTTGCAGGGCGACGAGGTCCGGAATTTCGGCGCGGCAGGGTCCGCACCAGGTGGCCCAGAAATTTAGAAGGACGACCTTGCCTTCGAGGGCGGCGAGAGTGAGAGGCTTGCCGTCGAGCGAGGTGAGTTTGAAGTCCGGCGCGGGATCGGGGTTGCGGACGAAGCGGATAACGGGGGTCTGGTCCTGATCCTGGTCTTGCTGCGCGAAAGACAAAGCTGGAAAGAGCAGCAGAAGTAAGGAAGGAAGGAGGTAGCGAGAGTGCTTCATAGCGTCCCTAATAGGAGAGCACATTGGGCGGCGCGCGCCAAGTGGCTGATAGGAAAGACGACGGCCGGAATCACCGAGCTAACGGCAATACGCTCTCGACCAGGACATCCGTGAACTTGCGCGCCTCTTCGCTGAACGGGAAGTGGCCGGAGTTCTCAAACCATACGAACTGTTTATCCGTGTCGTTCATTTTATCGAAAAAATCCTTTGCGACGACTGCAGGCGTATAGGGATCGTGCCGGCCCTCGAGGAAGAAAACCGGGACGTGATAGTTGTAGCCCATATCAGCGACATTGATCTTGGTCAGTTCGGGAAGAATCATGTCGATAGAGAACAACTGTCCGCGAACCCAATCGAGATTATTTAGCAGGGTATATTCGGGCGCCACGAAGATTGCTTTGGCGCCCATCCAGGAATCGTCCGTTTGCGATGGCCCGATCAGCGCGCCCGACCACTGGCGCATGATCCGAACCTGCTGGAAAGTTATAATTGGCGAAGGGTAGGGAGCGATGGCGGTCAGTTGCTGGATGGCCTCTTTATTTTGAGTGCGGCGCGCTTCGTCCAGGGTTTCCTGGTAGAGAACCACTTCGTTCTGCCACGCGTCGGTGGCTTGGCCGACTCCGATATAGGCATACAACAGATCCGGATGATCGTGCGCGAGCTCGAGCCCTAAAAAACTGCCCCAGGAATGCCCAAGCACAAAGATCTTTTCGCGGCCGAAGCGTTTGCGGAGATAGTTGACCACTTCGAGCGTGTCGGCATGCATTTGCGCGACATGGGTAGTTTGCCGCTGAATCTCCTTGCTGTTCGAGGTGTAGGTTTTGCCCGCGCCGCGCTGGTCCCATTGAACAATGGTGAAATATTTCTCCCAGGGATCCTGAAAACCTCTGGCGACGGGCATAAAGGCAGAGCCGGGCCCGCCGTGAATGAATAACAGAATCGGATTCTTCACCGATTCGCCGCGCACCTCGATCCACTGGTGGATGCCGCCGATCTGCACGCTCTCGACGACATTGATTCCGTCGGGCGTGTGAATGGCGCGCATGCCGGCAATTTTGCGCTGAGCGAAGGACCGGTAGATGGCTGCAGAGGAAACCGCGGCCACGCACACGGCAGCGACAAAGATCGCTAGGTATTTGATCCCTTTTTTGAATGACACCGAGTTTGCCTCCCGCCAGAAGTGCGGCGTGGGGCGTGAGAATAAACTCGGAGACCTGCTTAGTCAATTGCAGGTTGATGGTCTTGACGAGGGCCGTTGAGGCCGCAATTCGACGGCCCTTTACTTTCCTTCGGCGGCGAAGCACATACGGCGGAGTATCTCCGTCTCTTACTTCGAAGTGGTGTGGAGTTTCCTGGCAGAAGAGGCGGAGCGCTCGGAGCGGCGTTCTTGTTCCACGTGCACGGTGCATTCGGCGATTTCGTCGTCGATCTTTTTGATTTCGAGTGCGAGATGAAACTCTTCGGGATGCTTGGAATATTTTTCGAAAAGCGAGTTGCGCTTGGATTTCAAATCGTCGCGTTTTTTCTTCCAGACTCCGGCAACGGCTAGCATGTCTTTGCCCTCGGGAATAGTGTGCGCTCATTTTTGATTAATCGATATAGGGGAAATACGATTAGTTGCGAATGCTACCCCGATTGTGAGGATCTGGCGGACCAGGTTCGGCCGCCGGGAGGAGGGGAGGAAAGGCGGAGGAATTCCCGGATGAAAAAGACGATTACGGTTGAAACCACTGGATCTGATGAAGCGGGACGGCCTGGAGCGACGCAGATATCGATACCGGTCAAATGAGGAGTACTTGGCGCTTTTTTCGCCGCCCGCTGGACAAAGCCAGGAAGCTTGTCGCCTGGATTCCTGGGAGGAAGCTGTGGGCGGGGCGGCCCCGGCGCTTCGAGCCGTGGGCGTACGGCATACAATGTTCGTGATAATCTCTTCCGAGAGGATGGATGCTTCTTCGGACATGGTGGCGGATGTCGGGGGCCATTTCTGAATTGGGCCCGGAGGGAGAAAATCCCCATGAATACGGCTGTGCGGCGAATACTGGGACTAGCAGCGTGTCTGGTTGCAGGAACCGTTGCGGTGTGTTGGCGCACGGAACTCGGGGCGGCGGGGCCTGGGGAACCGAGGCTTACGGCTGCTCACCTCAATCCTCCAGATGCGCTAACCGCGAACTCATGGGATCCGAAGGCGGCGGCAGCTTATCTCGACGAGCGCGCAGATTGGTGGATGGGGTGGAAGCGGGCGGCGCGCGATCACGAAACCTTTTGCATTTCCTGCCATACGGCTGTGCCGTATCTGATGTCGCGGCCGGCGCTTCGCACGTCGCTCGGCGAGGCGGGGCTTTCCGCGAGCGAACGCAGGTTGCTCGACAACGTGACCAGACGTGTGCGGCTTTGGAAGGAAGTGGCGCCGTTTTACACGGACGCGGATCGCGGCGCTTACAAGAGCGTCGAATCTCGAGGGACGGAATCGGTCCTCAATGCCCTGATCCTTGCTAGCAACGATGCGAGCAACCCCGCCGGGAACGGGCACTTGAGCGACGACACGCGTACCGCGTTCGAGAATATGTGGGCCGAACAGCAGACCACGGGCGATCAAAAAGGCGCTTGGCTTTGGCTGAGGTTCAAGAATGAGCCGTGGGAGGCGGACGACTCCGACTACTACGGAGCGGCGCTGGCGGCAATTGCGGTGGGAACGGCTCCGGAGAATTACCGCGCGAAACCGGAAATCCAAAACAATTTAAAGATGCTGCGTGAATATTTGAACCGCGCCTATGCGGCCCAGACGCTGAGCAATCGCGCCGTGCTGCTGTGGGCATCGGCGAAGGTGCCTGGACTGCTCCCCCCGGAACGGCAGAAGGCGCTCATAAGAGAGCTGCTGAGCAAGCAGGAAGCCGACGGAGGTTGGAGCCTCGCTTCGATGGCCGGAGGCTGGAAGCGTCATGATGGAACACCGCAGGAAGCAGGGAGCGATGGGTACGCGACGGGGCTGATTACCTTCGCGCTGCTCGAGGCGGGGATGCGCCAGGATGCGCAAGTGAAACGCGGACTTAGATGGCTGACGGATAATCAGAACCGGACGGACGGATATTGGCTGGCCTACTCCTTGAACAACAACGAGGAACATCACATCAGTCCTGACACGGCGCGCTTCATGAAAGATGCGGCTACGGCGTATGCAGTGCTCGCTCTAAGCGAATCCAAAAGCCCCTGAATTCAGCGCCACCCGATCCAAAGGAGCGGGCAAGCTGCCGCCGGGAAAGGTTCGCATCAGGCTATTCCCAGTGGATGCGGATGAGCGAAAGACCTTGGCGCGGCAAGGCAAATCGCAAATGCGTTGCGCCGCGCTCGATCGCCAGAAACGAAGGCGACCCCAGAAGCTGCAATTGACCGGCAGTTTCGAGCTGCCCGTATTGACGATCGGAAGGTGTTTGGGTCGATCCCATTTCCCTCCACGCCGTGAATGCATTGCTGTGATCGGAATCGATCCGAAATTGTTCGAGCAGGGCTTGGCTGACGTTTCCAGGCAGCCCGTCGACCGACAGTTCGATTTGCGCAGCCGGAACGTTCAAGTCAGCGTCGTGATAATTCCAGACGAGGATTTCGATTTCCTGATTCTTGCGCGTGGCGATAGCGCCGATGTCCGGCTGGCCACGCACTCCCGCGCTTAGGACTTCATCGACGGGAAGGGCTGCGGAACTTGAAGACTTCAGGCGTTCCGTGCCGAGCAGCCCAAACATGCGAAATGCATTTAATACCGGCTTGTCCAAACCGTTGGTAGCCAGGTCGCGAAAGCCTTCAAAAAATGGCTGGCTCTCGAATTCGAAAGACCAGGTAACCGCGCCGGCAAAATTAATCTGTTCGCGGCGAGACAATTCGTAGATCGCATGGAACACCTCCGCCGTGTAGGAAGCGTATTGCGCGCCGTTGCGATACGCATTCTGCGGATGGGTCCGGGCGGAACACGCCGCGCAGCCTTCGGGGTCAGATTCTCCAAGAATGATGGGTGTGTTGTGCCATTCGGCGAAAGACGAGACGATATGGAAACCCTGCTCAATCGAAGCCAGCTGCCGCGCGACGCCCATCTGCACGTGGTCTTCGTGCCACTCGGTGGCTCCTTTTGGGTGAAAGCTGATGAAAGCCAGAGGCGAACCGACTTTTCCGGTGGCGAAATTGCGCTCGCGTGCGCAGTGCTCGAGAAATTTGCGCAAAAAGTCGGCGGCTTTGGGAGAGGCGGGACCCGTCGTGTCCGGTCCCCCGACAGAAGCGCCCGGCAGCGCGCGCAGAATCGCGGCAGCGGAAAAATCGTAGAGCTTGAAATATTCCTCGGGAGTTCCTTTCCAATAGTCGATGTCGGGTTCATTCCAGATTTCCCAGAGCCAGGTCCTGGTTTCGGCTTCCCCGTAGCGGTCGCGCAGATGAGCGGCAAAGTGAAACACAACGTCCGCCCATTTTTGATAGTCCTTGGGCGGATAGGCCCATCCGGTGAAGATCGGTCCTTGCGGAAAATTATGGCGGTACGGCTCGGGATGCGTGGAGAGCGCTTCGGGCATGAAACCGATTTGCACAAGCGGCTTGATTCGAAACTCGTGGTAGGTGTCAAAGATGCGGTCGAGAATCGTCCAGCTATAGACCGGATTTCCCTGGGCGTCCTCGGTGTAAACATTCGTGGAGCCCCATTTCAGCGAAGCCGAGCCGTCTCCCGTCGTGAGCAAATTGTGGACGCGAATGTGGACGGGGACGGGGCTGAGAGCCGTGAGTTCGCCGAGCAACTTTTTGCCGTTGGGCGCATAGGTGTAGTTCGGCTCGTCGTAACCAAAAAAGTTCCAGACAGGCGGCAGTGGGCCATCGGGTTGATCGGCGTGGACCTCGATGGCAACGTTGGGTGAGGCCTGCTGCCCTCGGCACAACGCGCCGCCGAACAAGAGCAGCGCAAAGAAGAGAACAGGTTTGGGCATGAGGGGGATTCTAACCGAAGAGCCGGGCGGAAGTCCGGCCGCTACCTAAAGGGATCCAGGAAGCGGGTGTGCCTCGCGCCCGAATCAAGCCCCGACTTTTATCCCTAGGAGCCCGTTGACCACGGTGGAACAACACCACTCATGCGGGCGTAAGCGATCAACTGCCCCATGTGCTCGTTGGCGTGAATGACGATGCGCAAATACATTCCGTCGACGGTGGCGTCGCGATCGGCGATGTGCACTTTCTTTTGGAGATCCTTCGCCGTCACCGCCAGATGAGCCTGTTTCACGGCTTCCAGCGAGCGTTTGAGCCAGTTGATCACGTCAGCCTTTGCGGTGACCGATTTTTCGATCCCTTCTTTCATGTCGGCGGGCATTTTGGGACCCGTCACGCTGAGCAAATAGAAGTTGGCCTCCACGATGTGCATGTACACTTCGCTCGTCGAGCGCACACCCGGCGCGGGCCGCCAGGAGAATTTCTCCGCCGGGGTGGCTTCGGCAAGCGCGACCAGTTGCTGCGAGACGTGCAACCACTCGCCGTCATAGCCCTCCCAAATCCCTTCGGGGGCCTTTTGTGCAGGCAAAGGGCGCGCGCCGATTGCGCTGAACAGAAAGAGTGTGAGCAGAGCTTTTTTCATGATTTGTCTCCTCGCGGGAGTTTGTTCGCCGAGCGGTACAGCCAAACCAGCCCCATTCTATACGCGCTCCGCGGTTAGACGGAGTTTCCTTGAAAAGGTTTAGGGAAAAATTCCAAGGTTTCACAAGCCATCGCTTGTGCCGGATTGGCCTGCGGGGCGCGCAAGACCCCGCGGGGCGCTCCGATTCCATGCATACGAATGGTGGGTTGAGGAATCTAATAAGTCATGAAGATACGATCGGGTATAGTGGGTTTCATTGCCGTGATTCAGGCTGTGCTTTTTCTGACGCATTTGCTTCTGTATGAGACGTGGACGTTTTCCTACACAGGCGGGGCGGCCGGCGCGTTGTGGCTCAAAGTGACGCTCGGAGTTTTGTCGGTGAGTTTTCTGGCGGCTTCACTTTTGGCTTTTCGCTATACCAGTCCAGTGCTGCGCGTGTTCTACCGCGGGGCGGCGATTTGGCTGGGCCTGCTGAGCTTCCTGTTTCTCGCGACCGCGTCTTCCTGGATTGTTTTCGGAATCACCAGCCTCGCGGGGCTGAATTCGAATTTCCACCTGATCGTCAAGGCCTTTTTCGCTGCCGCCATCCTGACCGGCCTGTACGGCGTTTTCAACGCGAGCTGGACGCGCATCACCCGAATTACCGTCCGGCTGGCGAACCTGCCGGAGGCCTGGCGGGGGCGCAAGGCGGCGCTGATCAGCGATGTGCATCTCGGCCACGTGCGAAACGGCAGCTTTCTGCGGCGCATGGTCGCGAAGATTTTGAAGGAAGAGCCGGACGCGATTTTTATCGCAGGCGACTTGTATGACGGCACGGCCATCGACGCCAGGCAAGCAGCAGCGCCATTGAGCAAGCTGACGGCACCGCACGGCGTCTATTTTGTCGCGGGCAACCACGAACAGTTTGGCGACGACACCAAGTATCTGAGCGCGGTCGAAGCAGCCGGCGTGCGGGTACTCAGCAACGAGAAAGTGGAAGCCGACGGCCTGCAAATCATCGGCGTTCCCTACCGGCACGCAACGCATGACGCGCACTTCGCCTCCATTCTCGAAGGCGTCGGCGTGGATCGCGAACGCGCGAGCATTCTCCTGACGCACGCGCCCGACCATCCGGAAGTCGCCGAGGCAGCCGGCGTTTCGCTGCAGCTATCCGGGCACACCCACGTCGGGCAATTCATTCCCTGGAGCTGGATGGCGCGGCGAATTTACCGGCAGTTTGTCTACGGCTTGAGCCGCATCGGAAAAATGCAAGTGTTCACGTCGAGCGGCGCCGGAACATGGGGACCGCCGCTGCGCCTGGGTTCGAATCCCGAGATTGTCCTGCTCCAGTTTGAATGAAGCAGCATCCCCCCAAACAATCGTCAAAGAGACAACAAAAAAGCAAGCAGAGCCTTCTTCTCGGCGGGCTTCAACCTTTCAAATTCATCGGTGACGTGGGCGGCTTCGCCGCGGTGCCGCCGAATGGCGTCGGTCAGAGTCGTCGAAGCCCCGTCGTGCATGAGCCGCGAATGCAGCCGTACGCCCCAAAGCGGCGCGGTGCGGATCTTGTTGGCGGTGCTGTGAAACTTGGGGAAAGTAGAGATCATCAAGTCGGGATGGGCGGCGATTTTCCTGCCGTAATGCTCGACGGTGGCCTGGACGATGCCGTCTCCCGTGCCAACGTCATGCAGGAGAAAGTCCCCATAGGGATGGAACGATTTGTCGCCGAGTGCCGGCGGAATCGTGAAGTTCCCGCCGTTGATTACCGTTCCGGCCGCCGCGGTGGTGAGCGTCGCGACATGACACGCGGCACAGCCGACTTTGCCGAAAAGCGTCTCGCCCTGTTTGGCTTCGGCGGCGGCTGAGAGCGTAACGTCGCGCGCAGGCGCTTCCGAGGCGCGCATGAACCTCGCGAAGTGATCGATGTCGGAGAGCCCGTCGGCGCCGGGCGTGTCGTTGGGTTCAGTGGCGGTGTTGCAAATATTCGTGACTTCATCGGGCTGCAGGCGGTTGGTGATTCCCATTTCGTTGAGATAGGCGTCGGCCGAGAAGGAAAGAAGGCTGGCGTGCTGGTCTTTCCAGCCGAAGCGCCCCACGGCGGTTTTCCCCGGCGCTTCCACGATAGGAACGTAGAGCGCCTGCCCGCAAATCTTTCCCTGACTCTTCCTGCATTGATCCTTGGCCAGATCAAGCAAGGTCTGGTCCGAGAGCGCTTCGACAAACCCATCGCCCAGAACATTTAGCGACACCCGGAACGTGCGAATCGTCTCGGTGCCCGGGACGTGCTCCTGAATTTCCGAGCTGGGGAAAGCGCCGCTGGGACAGATGGCGCGGTCGTTGATCAAAGAGCGGCCTTTGATGATCTCTGCGCCGTGATTGATGGGCACTTCCGGATTTTGAAACACTCCGTGGGCATCCTTGTGTCCGACGCGCAGTTCGGAAACCTGGCTCGAGCCGCCGGTGGTGGGATTCTGGTGGCACTCGCGGCAGGATTGCGCGTTGTAAAGCGGACCAAGTCCGTCGGTGAGATGCTCGACCTCTTCGAACGTGTTTTGGTCCGTCGTGTGCGTGGCGTCGTCGACAAGACCGTTGCTCTTGTTATCGAAACCGGTGGGAGCCTCGGAAACAGGTGGCGCGAAAGAAAGAAGACCCAAAGACAAAAAAACGGAAAGGACGGCAAGTAGCTTCATGGGGACCTCGCTGGTGGCTGGTTGAAGCGGAATGTACTCCCCGCATAGAAGAATGACAAGTGAAAAAACCGATAAAAGTCGCGCGAGTCTTGCGGCCCGAGGACGCTAGACCGGACGCCGGATGCCGAGTTTGCGCATGCGTGCCTGGAGAGTGGTGCGCTTCATGCCGAGGATCGCGGCGGCGCCTTTTGGGCCGGCAATGCGCCACTCGGTTTGCCGCAGTGCGCGGAGAATGTGCTGGCGCTCGGCGTCTTCGAGAGTTGAAATAGAAACGGCCGGGGAAGTCGGGGAAGCAGAAGCTGGAGCGGAATCATCGCCCGCGGCGGCCGCGAGGGCGACGGATTTCAGTTCGGAGACAGGGACGCGCAATTCCTTGCCGGGAGAGAGAAGCACGGCGCGCTCGATGAAGTTCTCCAGTTCGCGGATGTTGCCGGGCCACGCGTAGCCGACGAGCGCGTCCATGGCTTCCGCGGGAACGTAGGCGACGGACTTGTTGAGCCGCCGGCTGAACTTCTGCACGAAATAGCGGACCAGGAGAGGAATGTCTTCCGGACGCTCGCGCAGAGCGGGGATGTGGATGGGAAACACGTTGAGCCGGTAGTAGAGGTCGCTGCGGAAGGCGCGTTCCGCGACGAGCTTCGCAAGATCACCGTTCGTGGCGGCCACGATGCGCACGTCGACGCGCTGCGTCTGATTGCTGCCGAGGCGTTCGAACTCCTGTTCCTGAAGGACGCGCAGAAGTTTGGGCTGCAGCTCAAGCGGCAGGTCGGCAACTTCATCAAGAAAAAGAGTCCCGCGATCGGCGAGCTCGAAGCGGCCGATTTTTTGCGTCAGAGCGCCGGTGAAAGCGCCGCGCTCGTGGCCGAACAGCTCCGATTCGAGAAGTCCGCTGGGGATGGCGGCGCAATTGACCTTTACGAAAGTGCGCTCGCGCCGCGGGCTGAGATTGTGAATCGCGCGGGCAATCAGCTCCTTCCCTGTGCCCGTGTCTCCAGTGACGAGTACAGCGGTACCTGCCGGAGCCACGAGCTCGACCTGTGCAAGGGCGCGCTTCAGCGCCGGACTGTCGCCAATGATCTCCTCGAAATTGAATTCACTGCGAATTTCTTCTTCGAGATACAGCTTTTCCTCGGCAAGCTTGTCTTTCAACTTGTCGATCTGTTTGAAGGCCAGGGCGTTTTCCACCGCGATGGCAATTTGCGCGGCAACTTGCTGGAGGAGTTCCACGTCCTGGTGCGGGAAAGCGTCCTCGCGGCGGCTGGCGAGATTGAGCGTGCCGAAAGTGCGGCCCTGGGTGATGAGCGGAACACAGCAGATGGTTTGCACGCCCTCGGCCCGGAGGGCGCGGATAATTTCATTGGAGAACCGATCGATCTCGGCGCCGCGGGCGAGGAGCGGCTGCGCGGTGGTAAAGCAGATGCCCGACGGCGTGGTGTCGAGCGGGACGGTGATTTCCTGATCGAAGAAGCCGGGGCGGCTGGAAAAATCGAGCGCGTGAATCTTCAGGAGGCCGGAGCCGGATTCGCGAAGAGCGAGGCTGGTGTAGTCGTGATGAATCACTTTTTCGAGAGACGAGACGATGCCACGGAAGAGTTCAGTAAGCTCGCGCGTGGAGACGAGGATGTTGTTGACGTCGAGAAGAACCTGCAGCCGGTCGCGTTCGCGGGCGAGCTGGATCTGGTAGGCCTGGGAAGTCTGGAAATTAAGCGCGTTGTCGACGGCGACAGCGACCTGGCTGCCCACGCGTTGCATGAATTGAAGTTCCGTATCGGTGATGACCTGCGGTACGAGCCGTCCGAATCCCATCGCGCCGAGCCGGTGCTGCGCCGTTGTCAGCGGAACCATCGCCAAAGAGCGAACGCCGACCTCGCGCAGCCGATGCAGGAAATCGGGGAAGCGTTGATCTTCTTCGGTGTCGGTGACGACAAAAGCCTGTTGCGATTGCCAGACCCAGCCCGAGGGATGCCCGTCGACCGGCGTTTCGCTTCCTGTCTTGACGGGCGTTGGCAGCCGAGTTTCGAGAATATGCAACCGCATCACGTTGCGGTCAGGGTCGTGAAGCACCAGCGTGAGGAAATCGAAGTCCACGACGGAATGAAGCCGCTCGGCAAGATCATGAAAAAGTGCGGCAAGGTCGCGATGTTGCGCGATCGATTCGGCCACTTCGAGCAAGGCTTCGAGCTGCCGCCTGGAATGTTCGAGTGGCGCAGCGGGCGTTGGTTCGGGCGGGAAGATAGCGGGATCCGCCATAGAAATCAGAATAGCACCCGGCTCGGCAGAGGCTCAACCAGAGGCGAGCGAGTAGAATCGTGGTAGTTTCGAGGCCGGCGAAGAGATTCCGGGCGAGGGCCAGTTACGGGCAGCGTCTGTCCCTCTGTTCAGCCGCCCCTCTCCCCCTGAACAGATCTTCGGTTGGCGGGCGCGAAAGAGCAGGATTTCGCGCGATTGCCCGTCTCGAGGGGCTGGAGTAAACTTCGGGGCAAGTGGCTGATACTTCTTCTATTGTCGGGCGCACGGTCTCCCATTACACCGTCCTCGAAAAACTTGGTGGCGGAGGCATGGGCGTTGTCTATAGGGCCGAGGACACGCGCCTCGGCCGCCATGTCGCCCTGAAATTTCTTCCGGAAGACATTTCCCAGGACCCGCAGGCCATCGGACGTTTCCGGCGTGAAGCGCGCACGGCCTCGTCCCTGAATCATCCGAATATCTGCACCATTTACGATATCGAGGAATTCGAAGGGCGCCCGTTCATCGTGATGGAGCTGCTCGAGGGCCAGACGCTGAAGCGCCGCATCGCTAAAAAGTCCATCGACATATCGGAGCTTCTGGACACGGGCCTTCAGATCGCCGACGGGCTAGAAGCGGCGCACGCCAAAGGTGTCGTGCACCGCGACATCAAGCCGGCAAACATTTTTCTGGTGGATCGCGGACCGGCAAAGATACTGGATTTCGGCCTGGCGAAATTTGCCGCCTACCGGCAGCCGTCAGCGGAGTCTGCGGGCGAATTGTCCATGCCGACACACCGTCACGTTCTGGACGACAGTCTCATCACGAGTCCGGGCAACTCGGTGGGCACCGTCGCCTACATGTCGCCGGAGCAGGCCCGCGGCCAGGAGCTGGACGCGCGCACGGATCTCTTTTCGCTGGGCGTCGTGCTCTATGAAATGGCCACGGGCGTGGTTCCTTTTGGGGGCTCCGCCGTCGCCTTGATTTTTGACGGCATCCTGAATTCGTCGGCTGCGCCCGCCAGGAAACGGAATTCGAGTTTGCCCGCGGGCCTGGAAAATATTCTGGCGAAGGCGCTCGAGAAAGATCTCCCTCTGCGTTACCAGACAGCCGCGGAACTTCGTGCGGACTTGAAGCGGCTGAAGCGCGATCTGGACTTGGGACAATCGGGTGCCAGCGTTGCCATGCCGGGTGTGCGGGAAGTTCCGGAAAAGCATTCTTCTCCCCGATGGCAGACCTGGGCGCTGGTCGGCGGCGCGCTTATCACCCTCGCCGTAATTCTCGGGTACGTACCGTCGCGCCCGGTGGCGGCGCCGCGAGTGCTCCGCACTGTGCAACTCACCAACACGAACCGGCCGAAATCCGATGTGGTCACAGATGGTTCGCGGCTCTACTTCATCGAGGGGCAGTCTGCCCTCGCGCAAACTTCCGTGACCGGAGGCGATACCTTTCCGGTTCCGAATTCTCTCGAGAACACCGGCTTTTCAGGCGTATTCGACATTTCCTCCGATGGTTCCGCGCTTTTGATGAATACCGCGCGGGGAACTTCTCTGGATGGCCCACTCTGGAGCGTCCCTGTGCTGGGCGGTTCGCCACGGCGCCTGGGGGACCTCGAGGGCCACGCCGGGGCCTGGTCGGCCGATGGGGAGCAGATCGCTTATTGCAAAGGGAATGAGATCTTCCTCGCCAAGCGCGATGGCGGCGAGCCGCGGCGGCTCCTGCTTCTGGGGGGAACTGCCAGCGATATTCGGTGGTCGCCGGACGGACGGATGTTGCGCTTTACGGTCAACGATCCGAAGACCAATAACCGCGCGATCTGGGAAGCCTCTGCGGACGGCAGTAATCTCCATCTTTTGCTGCCCGGTTGGAGTGACGCTCCCAACGAATGCTGCGGCCGGTGGACTCTGGACGGAAAGTATTATGTTTTTCAGGCACGGCGGGACAGTACGGCGAACCTCTGGGTCATCAACGAGCATGGCGGATTTCTCCGCGGCACGCCCCAGCCGCCGGTCGAGTTGACGACCGGCCCGATGAATGTCGGCAATCCCGTTCCGAGCCGCGACGGGAAGAAACTCTTTGTCCAGGGCTGGCAGCCTCGTGGAGAGTTGTTGCGCTACGACGCCTCCTCCAAACAACTTGCGCCCTACCTTTCGGGAATCTCCGCGATGGGGCTCGACTTCTCTCGCGACGGCGAGTGGGTCGCCTACAACGATGCATCCGATGGCACGATGTGGCGCAGCAAATTGGACGGAACGCAAAAGCTCCAGCTGGTTTTTCCGCCGATGCTCGCTTATTTGCCCCGCTGGTCGCCCGACGGCAGGAAGATCGCTTTCTTTGGTCATCCGCCCGGCGAGCCGTGGCAGATCTATTTGGTTCCGGCGCAGGGGGGCTCGCCCGAGCTTATTTATCGAACTACGACCAACTCGGCGGATCCCAGTTGGTCGCCAGACGGCAAATCACTCGCCTTTGGGGAGAATTCGCTGAACAATCAGGGGTCCGCGGTCTACGTTCTCGACCTGAAGACGCGAAACCCGGTGAAGCTGCCCGGCTCGGACGGTTTGTATTCTCCGCGGTGGTCGCCTGACGGGCGCTACATCGCCGCCATCCCGCTGGACTCCCTGAAGCTCATGCTTTTTGATTTCACGACGCAGAAATGGACGGAGCTCGCCAGCCTCTTTGTGGCGTATCCGACGTGGTCCGGCGACGGCCGCTATCTCTATTTTGACGGCATTCTCGATAACCAGGAGAGCTACTTCCGCGTGCAGATCGGCAACGGCAAACTGGAGCGCATTTTCAGCCTGAAGGGTTTTCAGGCCGCCGACAGCGCCTTCGGCAACTGGAGCGGCCTCGCCCCCGACGAATCTCCGCTCGTCGTCCGCGACGCCAGCATCCAGGAGATCTATGCCCTCGATTGGGACCGGCCCTAGCTCGCCTCGCTTCCCCGGCCAGACAACCAGAGGAATTCCTCAGAGCGAATCCAGCCAACACTCAAGGTACACTGGCAATAGAAAACCAGAAGAAGCTGGGGAAGGCCGGAAGAAATGAGCGCGCGATTGCAGGTGATGAAATTTGGCGGGACGTCGGTCGGCGATGCGGCCTGCATGGCGAGGACGGCGCAGATCATCGCCGGGGGAGCGCGTGAGGGAGCGTGCGTAGCCGTCGTTTCCGCGATGAGCGGAGTGACGAACCGGTTGATTGAAGCGGCGAGGCGGGCGGCGGCCGGGGAGAGCGGCGAGGGAGCGGCGGTGTTGGGCGTGCTGCGCACACAGCATGAACAGGCGCTCGGTACTCTCGTGCGGGATGAGACCGCGCGGAACGCTATCAGAGAAGAGCTCGAGGAAGTTTTTGGCGAGGGGAGCAGGTTGTTTGAAGGGACGGCGTTGCTGCGGGAGCTGACCCCGCGAACCTTGGACGCGATATCGAGCTTGGGTGAGCGGCTGTCGGCTCCGCTCGTGGCGGGCGCGGTGCGCGAGCTGGGCTTAGAGAGCGAAGCGGTGGATGCGACCGAGGTGATTATTACGGACGCGTTCCACGGAGGCGCGGAACCGTTGATGGACCGCACCAAGGAAGAATGCGAGGTGCGGTTGCGCCCGATGATCGAGCGAGGAATCGTCGCGGTCGTGACAGGTTTTCTTGGCGCGACAACAGAAGGAAAATTGACGACGCTCGGCCGCGGCGGCTCCGATTATTCCGCGACGATTCTGGGCGCGGCGCTGAATGCAGACGAAGTGATTATCTGGACGGACGTGGATGGCGTGCTGACGGCTGACCCGCGGCTCGTCCCGGAAGCGCGAACGATTCCCTTGATTTCTTATCGCGAAGCGGCAGAGCTGGCTTTTTTTGGCGCGAAAGTGTTGCACCCAAAGACTTTAAAGCCCGTGATGCAGGCGGCGATTCCGGTCTGGATTCGCAACAGCTTTGCACCCGAGAGACCGGGCACGAAGATAACGCCGGAAGGGCGCAGCATCGGCGGGGGCGTCAAAGCGCTGACGGCCATTCAGGACGTGGCACTGATCAGCGTGGGCGGGCCGGGGATTGTGGGATTGCCGGACGTTGTGGGCCGGACGTTCTCGACAACCGCCGAAGTGCGTGCGAATGTGCTGCTGATTTCGCAGTCCTCATCGCAGAACGACATTTGCTTCATTGTGTCGGCAGTGGACGCGCAGCGGACGGTCGAGGCGCTCAGAAAAGAGTTCAGGCAGGATCTGGCGCACGAGAAGGTGGAGCACATCACCGTCGATTCCAATATCGCGATCGTTGCCGTAGTGGGCGAGAACATGCGCGGGACGCCGGGAGTGGCCGGGCGGACGTTCAACGCCCTGGGCCGTGAAAATGTGAACTTGATTGCGATTGCGCAGGGATCTTCGGAGTCAAATATTTCATTCGTCGTCGAAGAAAAAGCGGCGAAGACCGCCTTGATCACCGTGCATCGCGAATTCGGTTTGGGCACGCCCCTGAACTAAATATTTCCCGCACTTTTTCCTTCCGGAAGACGGGGAGCCGGCAGAAGAAGCCCGGCCCGGCAGTGCCGTGCAGCCAGGAAGAACTCGCTCCGCGACCGTCTGCTAATTCGGCTTTTCGTCGTCGGGCGGAATTTTTGTGATTTCGCTGATGTCGGTGATATCGCCGATGGTGCGCGGCGAGCCGATGGGGTCCTTGACCATGCCGTCGAGAGTGGTTTTGGCGTGTTCGTCGACGGCGCCGACGGCGGCGACGAGGCAGGAATAGAGGAAGGCTTTGATGCCGGTGCGGAACTGTTCGGTGGATTGTTCGGTGGTGCGGGTGACGTCTTCGATCATGGCGCGGCGGCGATTTTCGCAGGCGGCGCGATTTTCGGCATCGAGAGCGGAGAGCGCGGACCTGACGCGCTCGGTGGTTTCCGAGATAGCCAGATCGACTTGAACTTCGGCTTGACGGCGAAACTCTTCCAGAGTGGCGCTGGAAGCGCTGTGCAGCAGCGCGCGGGATTCGGCGACGCGGGCGTCGAGTTGGGCGGCGGCTTCGCGCGTGACCATGCGCGTGGCTTCCATCACGCGAATAAGCTGGCGATCGGAGATGCGGTCGGCGGAGGCTTCAAACTGTTCGGTGGCCTGGCCGAGGGATTCGTCAAGCCGGCCGCGTGTTTGCGGCTCGATTTCGCGAGTGGTTTTCTCGATGAATTTCTGCGATTCCGCGAGATTGCGCTGCATGTCCGCGGAAAGTTTCTCGAGGCGCTGGGCAATTTCTTCGGCTTGCGCGCGGTAGGCGTTGTGCTGCTCATCCCAGCGGCTTTGCACTTCGCCGAGGCGCGACTCGAGATGGCCGAGAATTTCTTCCCGGGAAGAGCGCATCAGCGATTCCATGCGTTGCTCGGAAAATTCGCCCAGCTGCTGGAGATTTCGTTCGCGGACGCCTTCGACCCGCGCAAGGGCCGTGTCGATGGCTTCCTCGAGATGCTCGGCGAGCGCGTTCTGAACCACTTTTTCGGCGGCGGCCTGCAGCTTGCCTTGCATGGCGGCGACGAGCTGGTCGATCGTGATGGCTACCCGCTCCGGTTTTGAAGGAGCGGCTTCTTTTCCAGGCTGCGCGGCGGCGGAAGACGGTGACGGGAATTCCGTTACCTGGCTCGTCCTCGCTTCGGTTGCGCCGGCACCTGGCGCAAGAGAAGGCGGAAAATCAGGAGAGGCGGCCGGCGGCTCGAGCGCAGGAGCTACCCCGGTGGCCATACCCGCAGAAGATGTACCGCCGCCGAGCAGACGATTCCAGTCGGGTGGCGCGGGCGAAAGATTCCAGATATTCGCCGGTGATTCCAGTTCAACGCCGACCTGGAAGAGCTCGCGAGGACTTGCGGGCGGATGGACGGATTTTACGAAGGCGCGAATGACGGGAGAGATCGTTTCGCCATCGGGCTGGAGAACGCGAAGGCCGACGGAAGTTCCGACAGGGAATTCATGGCGCGAGGGATAGCGGCAGCCGTGAAGATTAAAGCTGACCGTTGATGTCTTTTCCTGGAAAGAAAGTCCAGTTTTGGTCTGGCCGAGCACAACGAGCGGAACAGTGCGGTCGATGCGCGTGCTGCGGCGGCCTTCGAGGCCTCTGAGAGAATGAAGATGATCTGGTGGAGCGGTTAGGCTCACTTCTTTCCTCCGAGTAACCAAGTGGGAAGCCTACCACCGTCTTGGCGGCTCGCAAAAAGAATGTTGGGGAAGGCGGTCGACGGTCCCCTCTTCGCCGGAGACTCGGTCGAAATGGGTCAAGGCGGGTTCCCTCACCTTTCAGGAGTGGGGGCAGGAGTGCGGGCGGCGGCGTAGAGGCCCAGGACGCGGAGATGGCTGGTGGCCTGGCGGACGGCGGCCAGGGCGGATTCGAGTTCCGAGGAGGACTCGGCTTCGACGTCGAGGAAGAATTGGTATTCCCAGGGACGGCCGTGGATGGGGCGGCTTTCGATTTTTTGGAGGTTGACGCCGTGTTTGGCGAAAGGATCGAGAGAGGCGAGGAGGGCGCCGGGACGATGGGCGAGGCGCATGGCGATAGACATTTTGCGGGCGTCGGCCGCGGGCGGTGGGGCTTCGGCGGACGGTCGGAGGAGCACGAAGCGCGTAAAATTTTCCGGGTTGTCCTGGATGTCCGATAGGAGGATGACGCCAGCGTAGCGTTCGGCGGCGCGGCGGCCTGCGATGGCTGCACTCGTTTTGTCGCCTCGGGCGAGAGCTTCCCGAACGCTGCCGGCGGTGTCTTCGGCGGGAACGCGTTTCAGATCGGGATGCGTGGTGAAGAAGCGTTCGCATTGCGCGAGCGCCATGGGATGACTCTGAACGGAGCGGATGCCATCGAGCGTGGCGCCGCGGCAGCCGATGAGGTGATGCTCGATGGGGAGGATGGTCTCGGCAGTGATCGTGAGGTCGCTTTCTAGCAGGAGATCGTAGACGCGGACAACGGGCCCGGCGAGCGTGTTTTCAACGGGGGCAAGGAGAGCATCGGCCAGGCCGTCGCTGATGGCGCGGAAGGCGGCGTCGAAGGTGGGGCGCGGGACGGTGGTGATGGCTTCGCCGAGTAGCTGGACGGCGGCTTCTTCGCTGAAGGCGCCGGGCTCGCCCTGGAAGGCAATTCGCATCCCGACCTTACGATCTGCCGCAGTCATACCGTGGCCAGCCTTTTTGCTTTGGAGAAACCTGGCGGCGTCACGGGTTGGGCACAGGAAACGTGTGACGCGCCGCGAGAAACCGCGCCCTATGATGAAATGAAAACGGGGCGGCTGCAAGCTCGGGCGTGGCGGCCTGAAACTGGGGAGCCGAAGAGCTGAGTAACTCCATCCGAGAAACTACAGAATGAAAATACCGATGCCGGTAAAAATTGTGGCGACGCTGGCGCTGCTGGGACTGGCCGTGTGGCTGGGGACGAGCGAGCATTTTTACAAATCGGCGCTGCTTTCGCTTTTTTTTGGAGTAACGCTCGGGAGCGTGGTGTTGATTCATCTTCGGGTGCGGCCGTCGTGGCAGGACGCCCTGGGCGTTGCCGGCGGGGCCGTTCTCTTTACGGTCATCGATTTCGGGTTCCTGCATTTCCCGCCCAGCCTGGCGGGGATCGCCTCTTATCTGGGGATCAGCAGCCTGTCGATACTCGGGCTGCGCGCCGTCTGGTCGCAGGGCGCAGAGCAGGAGCAAATGGCTTTGGCGTTTGTGCCGGCGCTGCTTTTCGTGACTTCGGATTGGGGCAGCACGATTTTGCTGGGGTGGACGGAGAAGGCCAATCCGAGAGTGCTCGATCTTTATTTGTTTTCCTTCGATTCAAGCCTGCGAGTGCAGATCGCGTTTCTGGCAGGGCAGGCTTATGCGCTATGGCCGTGGTTTAAGGACGCCGGGATGGTCTTTTACGTTGGACTGCCGATGGTCATCGGGCTGGTCTATGCGGGGCAGCTTTTGCGCGATCGCCGGCGGGCGGTGTCCGCGATAATAGCGTTTCTTATTACGGGGCCGGTGGGCGTGATTTTCTACAATCTTTTTCCTGCGGTCGGGCCGATCCACATTTTCCTGGGTCAATTTCCGTGGAAGCCGATTCCCACCGAGCAAGTAACGCGCCTGTTTGTGGAACCCATAGCGGTGGCAGGTTTGCGGAATTGCATGCCTTCGCTGCATATGGGCTGGGTGTTGCTCGCGTGGTGGTACTCGCGCGGGTTGTCGGTCTGGGAGCGCGGGATTGCCATGGCGTTCCTGGGGTTCACGATTTTCGCGACGATGGGCATCGGGGAGCATTACTCGATCGATCTGATTGTGGCTTTTCCGTTCGCGGTATTTCTAGAGGGGCTGTCGGCCTTGGGCTTAGGATGGAGGGAGCGGGCGCGAGTGGCGGCGATTGTGTACGGCTTGTTGTTGACGCTCGGATGGATCGGAGCGCTTCGCTTTGCGCTAAAGGTTTTCTGGGTTTCACCGGTCATACCATGGATCTGCTGCATGGTGACGGTGGTGACGGCCGTCTTGGTAGAAAGAAGCCTGGAAAGGGCGCTGGATGGCCAGAAGAGCCGAGAGAATGCTGCGGCGAGCAGCATCGCCGCCCGAGTCTCCTAAAACCAGGCAGTGAACGGGGTGTCCCACTTTGGTATCGGAGCCACATTGGCTGCGAATTCCTGGCAGGGACACTCCAGAAGCTCGCCTCCTCGGCGCGCCAGGGAGGTATACTGCGCCGGAGGAGAAGGAAGATGAAACTGGCAAGACCGGAGGCTGGAGAGTACGCAGCCTACTACGACAAGTATATTTCGCTGCTTCCTGGAACAGACGTTACGGGGGCGCTGGATGCGCAGCGCGTGCAGACCCTGCAGCTCTTTAGAGGGCGGAGCGAGCGGGACGGGAATTTTCGCTATGCGGCGGACAAGTGGACGGTGAAGGAAGTGCTGGGCCACATCAGCGATTCGGAGCGTATCTTCACGTACCGGGCGCTGCGGATTGCGCGGGCCGACGAGACGCCGATGGAGGGGTTCGAGCAGGACGATTACGTACGCAGCGGCGGATTCAACGAACGGCCGCTCGCGAGTCTGGTGGAAGAATTTGCACACGTGCGAAGCGCGAGCCTCGCGCTGTTTCGGTCACTCGGACCGGAGGCGTGGTTGCGGCGTGGCACGGCCAATAAAAACGAGGTGAGCGTGCGGGCGCTCGCCTTCATCACGGCCGGCCATGAACTGCATCACCGGCGGATTCTCGAGGAGCGATACTTTTCCTCCATTCCGCGCGCCTAGCTCAGCCCTTGCGGGAGAGCTCTGGCCGGGCGACAGGATCCTCGGCCGGCAGGGGCTCGGGACAGGCGCCGTTCGGCGGTACGTATTTTTTCTTCATGGCTCTGCCCCAGACGCAGAGACGGACTCTATCGGTCAGGTTGCGGGGGCCGCGAGCGGCTGCTAAAATTGCTGATTTGCCGGGTTGCCGGCAGCCGTAGAGTAGGCTACCTGCTGTTTGCCGGATGGGTATCCCACAGAAATTGCAGGCGTTTGCTTAGGAACCGGTAGTATGGGCAAGCGCAAAGCCCCAAAGAGTGCGCAACCGCGGAGAAACCAGTAGAAGAGGCGGGCGTGAGGACGCTCGCCTCTGGAGATCGGCGCTCCGCGGAAGGGAGATTACGAGTGGCAAAGTATGATGTGGCGATTATCGGGAGCGGTCCGGGCGGGTATGTGGCGGCGATCCGGGCGGGCGAACTGGGACTGAAGACCATTGTTGTCGAGAAGGATCCGTTTCTTGGAGGGACGTGTTTGCATGTCGGGTGTATTCCGACCAAGGTATTGCTGCATCACGCCGATGTGTACGAGCACTTCAAGAATGGCGCGGAACTGGGGTTTGAAGTGAGCGGGTTGAAGATCAATTGGGCGAATATCCTCGCGCGCAAAGACAAGATTGTGAAGAAGCACGCGAAGGGGATCGAGTTTCTTTTCAAGAAAAACAAGGTGGAGTGGGTGCAGGGCTGGGGGCAGTACGCAGGGCCCGGGCGCGTGAGCGTCGACAACAACGGAAAGAAAAGCGAGATTGAGGCCGCGAATGTTTTGCTCGTGAGCGGATCCGAGGCGCGGTCGCTGCCGGGGATCGAGCCGGATCACAAGACGATTTTGACGAATCGGTCGATTCTGGAACTGCCGGAGATTCCAAAAACACTGATCATCGTGGGCGCAGGAGCGGTCGGAGTGGAGTTTGCGTCGATTTACAACACGTTTGGTACGCAGGTGACGATCCTCGAGGCGCTCCCGCGCGTGGTGCCGGTAGAGGATGAAGATGTTTCGGTGGAATTGGAGAAGGATTTCAAGAAAAGAGGGATACAGATTTTCACGAGCAGCAAAGTGGACTCGGTCAAGAAGGACGCCAAGGGCGTGACGGTTTCCTTCAAGGATAAGGACGGGAAAGCGCAGACGCTGCAGGCCGAGAAATTGCTGATGGCCGTGGGCCGCAAACCGATGACGGAGAATTGCGGCCTCGAGAAATCAGAGGCGAAGCTGGATCGCGGATTTGTCCTGACCGGCGCGAATTTCGAGACAGACGAGAAGGGGCTGTACGCGATCGGGGATATCGTGGCCGGAATGCCGCAGTTGGCGCACGCCGCGATGATGGAAGGGATCGTAGCCGTGACACACATCGCGGGGAAGAAGACGCAGCCGATCTTAAAGACGCGGATTCCGAACGCAACGTATTGCGAACCGCAGATCGGATCGATCGGATTGACGGAGAAGCAGGCGCGCGAGGCGGGGTACGCGGTGAAGATTGGCAAGTTTCCCTTTGTGGGCAACAGCAAGGCGACGATTTTGGGGAATCACAGCGGGTTCATCAAGGTGGTTTCGGAGGAGAAGTACGGCGAGATTCTGGGGATACACATTATCGGGCCGCTGGCGACAGAGATTTTGGCGGAGGCTGCAGCGACGTTGAACCTCGAGGGAACCGTCGACGACATGATGAATATGATTCATGCGCATCCGACGGTTTGGGAGGGGATGGGGGATGCGTTTGCGTCGGTGCGAGGGTTGCAGATTAACGTTTAGGACCTGCTCGATGGGATGGGACATGCCGTGCGCCCCCGGAAAGGATATCGAGCTGCTGTGAAGAGCTGCCTGGTTGTCGATCTTGGATTGATCGGATACGCGGAAGCATATGCGCTGCAGAAGCGCATGGTTGCGGCGCGCAAGGCGGAAGCGATGGGAGACGTGCTCCTGCTTTTGGAGCATACGCCGGTGATTACCCAGGGTAGGAACGGGAAGCGGGAACATCTTCTGGTATCCGAGAATGTGCTGCGGCAGAGGAATGTGGAGTTTTACGAATCGAGCCGCGGAGGGGATGTTACCTACCACGGGCCGGGGCAGCTCGTGGGGTACCCGATTTTGCAACTCGGGGCGATCCGGAAAGATGTGGTTTGGTATGTGCGGATGCTCGAAGAGGTGATGATACGGACTTCGGCGGAGTTTGGGGTTTCGGCGGTGCGCGAGCCTGGAAAAACCGGGATTTGGGTGGCGGATGAGGAGAAGAATTTTACACAGAATGCCGGAAGGGCCCGGAGTGCACCTGGAGAACAGATTGCGCCGAAAAAATTGGGGGCCATTGGAGTGCATATCAGCCGGTGGGTGACTTCCCATGGGTTTGCTTTTAACGTGGCGACGGACTTGCGGAATTTTGATTTGATCGTGCCTTGTGGAATTGCGGGGCGGAAAGCTACTTCGCTCGAGAAGTTGTTGGAGCGGGCCGTGAAAGTGAGCGACGTGGCTCGGGTGATGGTGCGGCATTTTGGGGACGTGTTCGGGGTGGAGAACAAGCTCGGATCGCGGGAAGAATTGTTTGAGATGCTGGAGCTTGCCGGGCAGGCGGTCGCGGTGCCAGTTTAGGAGTGCGAATGAAGAAAGAATTGACGCGGCAGCAGTATCTGGACCTGTACTACTACATGCGGCTGAACCGCGCCGTGGAAGACACCATGGTGAAGCTCTTCCGGCAGAACAAGATTGTCGGGGGGCTGTATTCGAGTCTGGGGCAGGAAGCGATTTCCGTGGGAAGCGCCTATGCGCTCGAGAAAAAGGATTGGCTGGCGCCGATGATCCGGAATATCGGGGCGCTGCTGGTGAAGGGCGTGCCGCCGCGCGACGTGTTCATGCAGCACATGGCGAAATACGATTCGCCGACCAAGGGCAAGGACGGGACGAGCCACTTCGGCGATCTGGAGAATTTGCATATCGTTTCGCCGATTTCGATGCTGGGCGATCTGATTCCGGTGATGGCCGGCGTGGCCATGGCGGGACGTTACCTCGGGCAGAAGATTGTAACGATGACGTGGATCGGCGACGGCGGAAGTTCGACGGGCGTGTTTCACGAAGGTTTGAATTTCGCGGCGACGCAAAAGGCGCCGTTTGTGCTGATCCTCGAGAATAATCTGTGGGCCTATTCGACGCCGGTAAAGCGGCAGGTGCCGATTGAGAATCTGGCGGACCGCGCAAAGGCGTATGGCATATCGAGCTACATCGTCGATGGCAATGACGTGGTCGCGGTCTACTGCACCACGAAGGAAGCGGTCGAGCGGGCGCGGGCCGGCGAAGGGCCCATTTTAATCGAAGCCAAGAGCTTCCGGCGGCTGGGGCATGCGCAGCACGATCCGGCCGAATATGTGCCGAAGGAGATGCGGGCCTACTGGGAAGGACGCGATCCTATCGAGCTGTACGAGAAGTTCCTGATGGGCGAGAAGCTGCTGGATGCCAAGGGCAAGAAAGCCGTCGAGGAGAAGATCAACACGCTGCTCGATCGGGAGCGGGAGTTCGCGGAGAATTCGCCGATGCCGCCGCCGGAGTTTGCCTCGACGGGCGTGTACTGCACAGGCGATGACTGCCACAAGATTCAGCCGAGATGGGAACGGCCGATAGCCGAAGTGACGCCGCCGAAATCGAGCGTCAAGGCAGTTTGGACGGTCGAGGGATTCGGGTCCGGCAAGAGTTCGGGCGGCGCGAACGCACCGATTCACTTTGGAGACACGAAGAATACCATCGAGATTCCGGCGAGCAATGGTAAGGTCCCGGGGAAAAATGGGGCAAAGCCTCGGGGGAAAAAACCGGTCAAAGTAGGCGCGGCCGGCACCACGGGAAAGGTGAAGAGGTAGCCATCGTGCCCGACAACAAAACGGAAAACGGCACGCAAATCACGTTTCTCGAAGCGATCAAGCAGGCCATGTTCGAAGAGATGGAGCGCGACCCTGCGGTGGTGCTGCTCGGTGAAGACGTCGGCGTGTACGGCGGGGCGTTCAAGACAAGCGAAGGATTGCTGGAGCGTTTTGGATGGGAACGCGTGATTGATACGCCGATCAGCGAGAGCGCGATCATCGGCGCGGCTTGCGGGATGAGTTATGCGGGGTTGCGGCCGATTGCCGAGCTGCAATTCATCGACTTCATCGTGTGCGCGTTCAACCAGATTACGAATTTCGTGGCCAAGGGACATTATCTTTGGAATGCGCCCGCGCCGATGGTGATGCGCGGACCTTCGGGCGGCTTTGTGCACGGCGGACCGTTTCATTCGGCGAATCCGGAGATGTATTTCGTGCATACGCCGGGGTTGAAGGTGATCTATCCTTCGACGCCTTACGATGCGAAAGGATTGCTCAAGGCAGCCGTGCGCGACAACAATCCGGTACTGTTTTTTGAGCACAAATTCCTTTACCGGCGGATCAAGGGTGAAGTGCCAACCGGGGATTACACCGTGCCGATCGGGAAGGCCATCGTGAGGCGCGAGGGCAAGCACCTGACGATTATTTCTTATGCGGCGATGATGCACACATCGCTTGAGGCGGCGGATGCGCTGGCAAAAGAGGGTATCGAGGCCGAGGTGATCGATTTGCGGACGTTGTTGCCGTTGGATGAAGAGACGATTTTGCAGTCGGTGCGCAAGACAAACAGATGTCTGGTGGTTCACGAGGACACGAAGACCGGGGGAATCGCTGGAGAAATTGCGGCGATTCTTTCTGAGAAGGCGTTCAGCGATCTGGATGGGCCGCTGATGCGCGTGACGGCGCTGGATACGCCGGTGCCGTATTCGCCGCCGCTCGAAGAGTATTTCTTGCCGAACGCGAAGAAAGTTTTTGATGCTGCCAAGGAATTGGCGCGGTACTAGATCATTTTTCTAGGGGCACGTCATGGCGTGCACCTCTGACGGAATGGAAGCCGGACAGGAGAATCGAATATGGCCACAGACGTTGTCATGCCGCAGATGGGCGAAAGCATTTTTGAAGGGACGATTACCAAGTGGCTGAAGAAGCCCGGCGACAAAGTCGAGCGGGACGAACCTTTGTTCGAGATTTCGACCGACAAGGTGGACGCGGAGATTCCTTCGCCTTCGGCCGGCGTGCTGAAGGAGATCAAGGTCAACGAAGGGCAGACCGTGCCGATTCAGACGGTGGTGGCGGTGATCGACGGCGCGGGCTCCGCCGCAGCCGCACCGGCCCCCGCACCAGCTCCGGCAAAGGCCGCAGCGCCGGCGGCCCCGGCCGCGGCTCGGCCCGCACCGCCTCCGGCACCCAGGCCTCCAGCAGCAACCCCGGCGATGGCAACGCCCTCAGCGCCTGCCGCTGCACCTCCGCGCTCTGGCGGAGAACGCATCCACAGCTCGCCGCTCGTGCGCCGCATGGCCGCCGAGCATGGCATCGATTTGACAACCGTGCCAGGAACAGGAGCGGGCGGGCGAATCAGCAAGCAGGATATTGAGGCGGTGATCGCGGCGGGGGGAGCTCCCGCGGTAGCCCCGCCGAGCAGCGCTCCGGCACCGGCAGCAGCCCCGGCGCGGCCGGCTATGCCGCCGGCGGCTCCGTCCGCGGCACCGGCCCCTCCGGCCGTTTCGGGCGGACAGGTGCACGTGGCGTTCGAATCGGCGGTTCCGCGGGAGAAGATGTATTTCGGCAATTACACCGTTGAGCCCATGAGCAACATGCGGCAGCGCATCGCGGAGCACATGGTGGCTTCCAAGCGCGTTTCACCGCACGTCTATTCGGTCGACGAGATCGACATGACCAAGGTGGCTTCGCTGCGCGCGAAGTCCAAGGACGAGTTCGAGAAGCGCTACGAGACCAAGCTGACGTTCATGCCGTTTTTCGTGAAGGCCGCCGTCGCCGGGCTGCGAGCGTTTCCCACGATGAACGCGTCGCTGGACGGCACGAACGTCGTCCTGCACAAGGAGATCAACATCGGCATCGCCGTGGCGCTCGATTGGGGGCTGATCGTCCCGGTGGTGAAGGGCGCGGACGAGAAGAATGTGCTGGGGATCCAGCGGACATTGAATGATCTGGCGGAGCGCGCTCGCTCGAAAAAACTGAAGCCCGAAGAGGTGCAGGAAGGGACGTTTTCCATCACCAATCCAGGCGTGTTCGGAGGGCTGTTCGGACTGCCGGTGATCAGCCAGCCGAACGTGGGCATTCTGGGACTGGGCATGATCGAGAAGCGGCCCGTGGTCATCAACGACTCGATCGCCATCCGTTCGATGTGTTACGTGACGCTGAGCTACGATCACCGCGTGGTGGACGGGGCGGTCGCGCACCAGTTCCTGCATAAGGTGAAGGAGACGCTCGAGAACTGGTCGGAACCGGTCCTCTAAGCGGGTTCTCGAGACACGGACGGACGCCTCCTGCCAGGAAGCTCGGCCAGTGGTTTTTCGCGCGCCTGAGTTTCCTGGATTCGGACACCTGTCCGTATGTGGGACGGCTATTCCCGCAATTGGGCGCGGCTGGCGCCGCCTCGATCCCTGCCATTTCCCAATGTATCCAAACCAAAGGGCTTACATCAGATTCAAGGTGGCAGCCAGCCTGCCCCTACCACTCGGAGATCACTGCTGAGATGGCCACAATAGCGCCCCGAATCCTGATTGCCGACGATCAGCCCGACGTGCTGAACGCGCTGCGCCTCTTGTTGAAGGGCCAGGGGTATGAAACGGAGGGAGTGACGTCGCCGGCGGAGCTGCTGCGGTGCATTGCGGAGCGCGAGTTCGATCTGCTGCTGATGGATCTGAATTATGCGCGGGACACCACTTCGGGCCGCGAAGGCCTGGATTTGCTCAGTCACTTGAAAGAAATCGAGGATGCTCCGGCGATTGTGGTCATGACCGGATGGGCGACCGTGGGATTGGCCGTCGAGGCCATGCAATACGGAGTGGCGGATTTTGTCGAAAAGCCCTGGACCAATGCGCGGTTACTGGAGATTCTCGAAAAGCAAGTCGGTTTGGGGAGGGAGCGGCGAGCTTCCCGCCGCCGGGCCGCGCAGGAGAACCGGGATCATCAGGAGATCGCGCAACAGTTTCACCATCAGGAACAGGAAGTAGCCGAAGCGCGGTCCATCCAGCAGGGACTTTTGCCGAGGAGCATTCCCCAGCGGCCGGGATATGAGATTTCAGGAGCATGGCAGCCGGCGCAAAGCGTGGGCGGAGACTACTACGACGTTCTCGAGTTTGAGGACAACTCCGTTGGCCTGTGCATCGCCGATGTTGCGGGAAAAGGGCTGCCGGCGGCGCTGCTGATGTCGAATCTCCAGGCCGCGGTGCGCGGGCTCGCTTCGCCTGCTCTTGCGCCCGACGGTCTGTGCTCGCGGCTGAATTCGCTGGTTTGCCACAACACCGCCGCCGACCGTTTCATCACTTTTTTTTACGCGCGCCTCGACGGTCCGGCAGGACTGCTGCACTACGCGAATGCGGGACACAATGCGCCTATTCTTCTGCACGCCGACGGATCGCATGAGCGCCTGCAGGCGGGGGGCGGAGTGCTTGGCGTTTTCCCCCGTCAGAAATTTGCCTCCGGAGGCGCCCGGTTGGCGGCCGGTGACCGCCTCATTCTCTACACCGACGGCGTGACGGAAGCTTCTGACGCCGCGGGTGAAGAATTTGGCGAAGTGCGGCTGCTGTGTTTGCTGCAGGAGAACCGCCTGGCGGCCGCTTCGGCGCTCCAGGAAAAAATCCTGGCGGCAGCAGGCGGGTTCAGCAGCGGACAGTGGCATGACGATGCGACGCTGCTGGTCCTTGCAGTTTCCTAGCGGCGAGCCTTTCCGGGCTCCGGTGGCGTGCTTGTCTCTCTCCCCGGTTCAACCACGGCGAAATCAAAATCAGGGAATCATCGGCTTCAGTTTTCCGACCCAAACCGCGAAGTGTTCCAGAGAAACCGGCTCGATGCCTGCGTCGCGGAGGGTGCGATCCACGAAGCGGTTGCGGTCGCTGTGGTCCTTTAGATCAATATCCGTGACGACGGCAAATTCCGTTCTGAGAGATGCTTTGGCGGCGATGTGCTCTGCCGTGTAGGCGATGGCTTTGGCGTCGCCCGGAGCGCGCGAGACGGCGAGCGTGTGCAGGAAACCTCGCGTGCCGTTCTGGCGGTAGCTGTAATCGATGCGCATGGGATCGCCTGGAAAGGTGAACTCGGCGGCGCGCACGGATTTCTGGATTCTGTTCCACAAGCGGGTCTGCCGAAAAACCTGGGAGCAGTAGGAACGCATCTGGGCACGGCTACCGGGAGCGCCGATGCGGCCGGGGAAGCGCGGCAGGGCGACGTGATCTCCATAGAGACGTTCGAGTTCGGCGTCCAGATCGCTCGAGATAACGCCCTTCTGAGGCGCGAGCTGCAGGGCGTTTGAGAGCGTATCATCCCACCTGCCAAGAAGTTCCTCGAGCGCTCGGCCGCCAGAGCCACCGCCATTTGTGCCGTGGCCGTTCGAGCTGCGCGCGGAGTCGAAGCGATCTTCGAGATTGTCGCGCAGGGCGCGCAGCAGAGATTCATCGGCATCCGGATGAAGGCGCCGCACGCGGTTGTATTCCTCCTGCTCTTCGATGAGACGGAGGCGGCGTTCGCCGGACCGCGGGTCGTAGACCAGGACACCGATGTTCACCCATTCGTCGCGCACCAGGTTGGGCGTGTAGCGCAGGATCCTGTAAGCGCAGGTGCGTTCGGATTGTATCGATTCGAGAGAGCTTTCATTCATTTTTCACGTCCAGTTGGGTCATATCCAGTTCGGGAAGGGCTGGCGATCGGATTGTTTGGCGGCCAGAAGTAGTTCCGGGACCTGCGAGCGGCGCCCGAGCAACTGTTCGGAGATACGCAGCACCGCATCGAAGTCGTCCTCGTACCAGGCCGGAGGAATTTGCTTGGTGATTTCGTCGAGAGCGCGTTCGGTCATCTGTTTCTCCAGGCGCTCCAGCCAGGGCGCGAAGGAGTTCATGCCGGTCACGCCTTCATAGACGCCATTGCGCGCGTAGAGCCCGCGGAGCGGAGCGTCGGGAAAATTCCAGTCTCCGGCGTTGAAGCAGAAGCCCTGGTCAATCATCAGCGCGCTGTATGGCCGAGGGGCCTCTTCCCGTGCGGAAGAATCCCGAGCCGGATGCTGGCTCGGGCGCGGCTCCTGAAAAAAAAGCGCCTGGCGGCCGTTGGTATTGCAGGTCCATTTGTCAAAGACGAGCATGCCAAGGAAATCGCCCAGATTCGCGACCTGCCGCAGCTGCTCATCGGGCAGAAAATCGTGCAGCGTCATCCGCCGCGGGTCGCCTGGATAGCCGGAGGCGAATTGCAGGCCGCACTGGCATGGAATGCGCTCGCGCGGCATCTCCATGGCCAGGTCCGGCGTAAGGCGAATGAGTTCTTCAGACACTTCGACGATCATCACGGGCGGCGTCGGCAGCCCCAGCCGAGCGGCTAGTTTGGTTCCTAGCAGTTCATTGACCAGGATGCGGCGATGCTGAGGGTTATTTTGGAATTTGACGACGTAGTCGTTTCCGTCCGAACAGCGCATCAGGTGCGATTGCGCGCCGCCCCGCATCCGGCGTAACTGTTCCAGTGCCCGCAACATGCGCGGCTATGCTAGCGGCAATACGAGATTCCGGCAAGAAGGGTTCTCCTCAAACGGACGGCTTCCCGTTTCGAGAGACTTGCCCGGCCCAAAGGGGAGCTGGTCCCCGAGTGCCGCGTCCCAGAGTGGAGTGGGATCGTTTTCAAAAAGAGAAGGCTTGGACCATAGCCCAAGCCCTCTCGTGCGTCTGAAGACCCGAAGAGTCGCGGAGCGCTAGCGCCGCTTCTTCTTCGCCGCTTTCTTTGCCTTCTTCTTTGGCTTGGCTTTCGCTTTGGCTTTGGCTTTAGGCTTGGCCTTCTTGGCTTTCGCCTTGGCTTTCTTTTTCGGAGCCGCTTTCTTGGCCGGCTTGGCGGCAGGCTTCGGAGCCGCTTTGGCTGCCGGCGCCGCCGCTACGGGCTCTTCTTCGGTGATGAGGATCTCTTCTTCCTCGGTCTCCACGATCTCGTCACCGCCGCCCAGCTCGTCTTCTTCCTCCAGCCGTGACAGCTCGTTGTCGTCTTCGAAGTTGTCCTTCTCGAAATCCATACCATCCTCCCGAGGAGCACTCCACAAGCCTTTGGCTTGCAGGACGCTGCATCAGCTGGAGTCGCTAACTCCCCCTCCGCCGCATCGCCGTTGTTATCGTACTCCTGCAAAGTTGTCAAGCATTCTGCAGCTTGGGCAGAAGCAGGACGCGATTCTGGCAGCTCCGGGGAGCATCAGGAGATACGCCTCGGTTAAAAGCCGGAGCCAACCCGGTTCGCAAGAACCCTTCTATCCATCTGTAAATAACAGACTTAATTGTGAATGGCGGCAGCTTGGCTGGTGGAAGAAGCTTGCGGAGAGGCGTGAGTCTTCGAGCTTGTTTTCGGGCGGCTGTGCTCTGGGGCTATTTCCGGCGCTCCGCCGACGGTGTAGATGCGCAGCACCATGCCGCGGCTCACGTGATTGGTTTTCATGTGATTCCACTTGCGCACGTCTTCGGTCGGAACACTGAAACGATCCGCGATTCCGCCGAGCGTGTCGCCCTTGCGCACGCGATAGCGCACCAGGCGGCTCTTGGTTTCGGCGGGAGCGGCGGCCGGGATAATCAATTTTTCTCCGACGTCAAGCGCGGCGTGGTGATCGAGATTGTTTGCGTCGGAAATCGCCGCCGGGGTCACGCGATATTTTTTTGCAATGGACGTCAGGGTCTCGCCGGCTTCGATGCGGTGCCGCCGCCAGCTCACCCATTTGTCCGCCGGAATGTCCGCAATCTCCGCGGAAAATTTTTCGGCGCTGCCGACCGGCAGAAAGAGCTCGAAAGAAGGATCGTCCGGCGTGGCGAGGCGCAGCAGAGCGGGATTTAGACTGCGCAGCGTATCGACATCCACATCAATCGTCTCGGCCACCAGGCGCAGATCGATAGCGCGGCCGGGCTTCACGATATCCGTCGGGACAGGCTGCTCCGGATCCACCTGAATGCCGTAGTGCGCGGCATCCTTGGCGATGAGGGTGAGTGCCAGAATGATGGGGACGTAGTTTCGCGTTTCGCGCGGAAGCACGTTACGCTTGTAAAGCTCCCAGAAATCGGCATAGCCCGTGCGCTCGATGCCCTTCTGCACATTTCCCGGACCGCAGTTGTAGGCCGCCATCGCCAGATACCAGTCGCCGAATTGTCCATAGAGATCGCGCAAATGCTGCGCAGCTGCGCGCGTGGCTTTTTCCGGATCCTGCCGCTCGTCGATCCACCACGTGTGCCGCAGTCCATATTCCATTCCGCGATACGCCACGAACTGCCAGATTCCCCGCGCCCCGGCCCGCGAAAGCGCCAGTGGCTGGAACGCGCTTTCCGCTTGCGCCAGATAGATCAGGTCTTGCGGAACGCCTTCTTCGTGCAAGACGCGCGAAATCATTTCGCGGTAACGGCCGGAACGGCGCAGGCCTGTTTCGACGATGGCGCGTCCGCGAGGCGTCTGGAAGAAATTGAGGAAGGAAAGCACTTCGTCATTCACGGTAAGCGGCATGTCATGCGAGATGTTCTTGGCGGCTTCTTCCGCGCGCGCTTTCAACCGCGGATCGACGGGGAACGTCATCTCTGCTACTTCGTCAATGGCCGCCGGCACGGCTGGCGCTTCCTGAAAACCGTCGCCCGCGCGGAAAGCCTGCAATTCGTAACTGTAGACGGTATCGACCACGCGATGAAACAGTTCGTTCAGTTTTGGATCGCTGTTCGGGTCGTAGCCGCTCTCGAGCATCCAGTCCACAGCGTTGTCGAAATCGCGGCGCGCTGCTTCCAGATGGCCTGCTTTGAAGTTTTGCTCGCCGGAAGCGAATTTGGCTTCGACCTGGGCGATCAGGTATTCCTTGGGGCTGGGCGCTCTGAGGGCCAGCGCCGCCAGCCAGTTGGGTGAAAGTTTAGGCAGGGGAAGCTCACCGATATTGGCGGGAACCTGAGCAGCGGCGGCATGGGTCGGTGTCAGCGCCGGGACGCGCGCCTGCACGCCGTTTTTCGCTGCATCCTCGCAACCCGCGGCGGCCAAGATCATTGCGGCCAGCAGCGCGGCGTACAGCCCAGTCTGGAGCTTCGGGCGCATCTCCTTATGTTAAGGAGCTGTTGGAGCCCAGGTCAACGCTTTCCGGCAGGGGAGGGTTGACCTACTCAATACACGACCGCGGGCCCTGTCCCGCCTCTTCCGGCTGTTGCTGGAAGGACCGCCCGGGATAAACTCTGGACGCGAGGTGTTTCCCGTGAAACCGATTCTCATCGCCCGTCTTTTAAAGTCAGGCCGGAGCGGATCCTTGTTTGCTTTCCTGCTGTTCCTCCTTTTCCCTGGCCCGGCGCCGCTCCGAGCGCAGAACAGGGGTTTTTCCGCGGATAAGCGCGCACAGATCGAAAAAGCCGCGGCGAGCTTCATGGCTGCCTCGAGTGTGCCGGGAATTTCCGCTGCCGTCGTTCAGGATGGAGAGCTGGTTTGGTCGGAAGGGTTCGGAATGGCCGATCTCGAAAACTTCGTACCGGCGACCGCCTCAACACTTTTCCGGCTCGGCTCGATTTCCAAGCCCATCACGGCCACTGCCATCCTGCAGCTTTCCGAGCGCGGAAAATTGGATCTCGATCTGGAAGTGCAGAAATACTGCCCGGCTTTTCCTAAAAAAGAGTGGCCCATCACCTCACGCGAGCTGCTCGGCCATCTGGGAGGCATCCGGCACTACAACCCGGATGGCAAAGGCGACATTCCCGACGACAGCGCGAGGCATTTCCGCAGCATGGAAGAATCGCTCGGAATCTTTGCCGGCGATCCGCTCGTTCTGAAGCCCGGAACGAAATTCCATTACTCGACGTATGGCTACACGGTTCTCGGCTGCGTTCTCGAAGGCGCCTCTTCCGAGAAGTATGTCGACTATGTGAAGGAAAATATTTTCGAGCCGGCCGGCATGGAGGAGACGCAGGCGGACAATGTTTTCGCCATCGTGCCCCACCGCTCGCGCTGGTATCACAAGGACAAGGCCGGCGTGGTAGAGAATGCCGGCGTCCTGGACTCCAGCTATAAAATTCCCGGCGGTGGTTTGATCTCCTCCGCCGATGACATGGCGCGGTTTGAAATCGCCATGATGGCCAACAAACTCCTCAAGCCGGCCACGCGCGATTTGATGTGGACTCGGCAGAAAGTGACCGACGGTTCAGAGAACAACTATGCGCTCGGCTGGGGCACGGAAGTGAAATATGGCCTCGCGCTTCTTGAGCACACCGGCGGCCAGCAAGGCACGAGCACTTCGATCATCCTCGTCCCGGAGCGGCACGCCGGGATCGTGGTGCTGGCCAATATGGATGGCGTCGATTCCGCCGGACTATCCACGGCCATACTGAAAATCGTGCTGGACCTGAACGGCAAACCCTAGAGGGAGAGCGTAGAGACCGGCCGAAGGTTTTACGGCCAGTCTCCGAAAACAGCGTCCATCGCGCCGCCAAACCAATATTTATAGAACCCCTCGTCGCAGGAGTTCATCGTGTCCCCGTATTTTTCTTTGTAGTGCTTTCCCCAGTGCGGCCGGCGGCCGTCGGAGTCAGAGAACCCGTATTCCTCCGATAAGCCCCAGGAACTGAAAACACGCCCCGATTTTTTCATGATGTCCGGATCCGCAGCCAGGGCTGCGATGGCGCGTCCGGCAAACAATGGCGTCTCCGACGCCGTATAGTTGGGATCCTGTTTGACCGCGTCTTGCCAATTCGCCTCCGTCACGCCGAAATGCTCGAGCATGGCTTCTGACCGCAGGAATCCCGGCGTCAGCGCCACGGCTGCCACGTTCTTTCGCCGCAGCTCCCGCGCCATCGCGAACGCCAATCGAATCACCGACGTTTTGTTCAGGTCATAGAACAGATGCCCACGATAGGAATAAGAATCTCCGTCGCCGACTTCGACGATCAGCCCCGGGCTATTCGACTTTGCAGACGTTTCGATCAGCAGCGGCGCCGCGAAGTGGCTCGTAATGATGTGGGTATGCAACACGTTTCGCAGGTTGGCAAAACCGTTTTCCAGATTCACCTGCCAGAATGTTTTCCCGAAATCCTGCGGAATGAGTTCGGAAATGTCATTCACAAGGATGTGCAGCTGGCCTTGTTGTTTCCTAATCTTCCCGATCAGCCTGGCGACTTCCTTCGCGTCCGTGTGGTCGAGAACCGCCGCAATCCCTTTTCCGCCGCGGGCGGTGACCATCCTGGCAGTCTCTTCGACGGTTTCTGGCCTCTGCGAATGGTCAAACGGCGACACTTTCTTTGACTTCCCGCGCGGCAAGCGGTTGGCCTTCGTGCTGCGCCCGGTGCAATAGACAGTCGCGCCGGCTTCGCCGAGAGCGAGCGCGGTGCCGCGCCCGACGCCGCGGGTAGCTCCGGCGACCAGGGCCACGCGCCCTCCGAGATCGGGCAATCGATACAGGCTTGGCGGGGTCATGGTTACTTCCTCATCCCTTCTTCCGCGGCGGCCGGGAAACTCTCGCGTAACTCAAGCGGATGCGGCTGGAAACGCCCGCACCGGGCAAAATAGGCATTACGCCGAGATCGATACGGTCCATCAGATCCTCTTTCAAAAACTCGCGCGCCAGCTCTCCTCCGCCCAACGGGCGAGGAGCCTTGTCTGCTTTGATTTGCGGGGGGAGGTTGCTGCGGTCATGAGGCGCCTCCTCAAGAAGTGCCCTGATTATGAATGAGCATTCAGCAATGTCAAGCTGAAAATGAATGGCCATTCAGATATAATCGGCGGGTTACGATCGACACCATGAGCCCTCGTCCCCGCGAAACTTCCGACGAAGAGATCCTCGCCGCGACCGCGCGCGTCATGCAACGGCGCAGCCCGACGCAGCTTACCCTCGCCGACGTCGCCAAGGAAGCGGGCGTCGTCCCGGCCACGCTTATTCAGCGCTTTGGCACGAAGCGGACTCTGATCCTGACCCTTTGCCGCTCCGCTCCCTCCGGTGTTGCCGAACAATTCGCCGCCGCGCGCGCGAGACACAAATCGCCTCTCACGGCGCTTGTCGAGCTCTATGCCGATTGCACCTCGTTTGCGCCGACACCCGAAGCCATGGCCAACGGTCTCGCCTGGCTGCAAAACGATCTGACCGATCCCGATTTTCACGGCATTACGATCGCGCAATTCCGCGCCATTCGCGGCCAGACGCGAAAGCTTCTCGAGGAAGCGGTGGCTGCCGGTGAACTGAAGCGTTGCGATACCGCCCAACTCGCCCGGCTCATCCAGCACACCAATGGCGGCGCCATGCTCGCCTGGGCCGTCTACCGGCAAGGCTCGGTGGCTTCCTGGGTTCGCCGCGAGCTCGAGGCACTGCTCTTGCCCTATCGTCATCTACAAAAGGCAACTGCCGGGAAGAACAAATCTCGGCGGCGAACGGCAGGCATTTGAGCATTCCCAAATGCCGTTTACATCCTCTCCTGCCAAATGGTAGTGTCCCAGCGAATCGATAGTGCTCGATGGATCCGCATCGATTCGCGCCAACTGCAAATCGCTCATCGGACGGACGAACGATGCATAGCAAAACGAGCTTCTTCACCTGCGCTTTTCTCTGCGCCTTGGCGCCTTCGGCCCTCTATGCGCAGCAGGCCCCGGCGGATGCGCCCTATCTGAATCCCAAGGTTCCTGTGGAACAGCGCGCCGACGATTTGATCTCGCGCATGACGCTTGAAGAAAAAATCGACCAGCTGGGGCACGTCGCTCCCGCGATTCCGAGACTTCAGGTTCCGGCCTACAACTGGTGGAACGAAGGGCTGCACGGCGTCGCGCGCGCGGGCTATGCCACTGTTTTTCCCCAGGCCATTGGCATGGCCGCAACGTTTGACGAGCCTCTCTTATACGAGGTGGCCGACACGATCAGCACGGAATTTCGCGCGAAGTATTCCGCCATGGTTCACGCGGACGGCTCGACGGACTGGTATCGCGGCCTGACCGTCTGGTCCCCCAACATCAACATCTTCCGTGATCCGCGCTGGGGACGCGGCCAGGAGACCTACGGCGAAGACCCATTTCTCACCTCCCGTCTCGGCGTCGCGTTTATCACCGGCCTGCAAGGCAGCGATCCGAACTATTTCAAGACCATCGCGACGCCCAAGCATTTCGCGGTTCATAGCGGACCGGAATCCACGCGTCACAGCGTGAACGTGGAAGCTTCCCGTCACGACATGGAAGAGACGTATCTGCCCGCGTTTCGCGCCGCAATCGTCAAAGGCAAAGCCGGATCCATCATGTGTGCCTACAACCGGCTGAACGGCGAGCCCGCTTGCGCTAATTCCGCGCTGCTCGTCGAACACCTGCGCAAGGATTGGGGCTTCCAGGGCTATGTCGTCTCGGACTGCGGCGCTGTCGCGGACGTCTATAAAGGCCACAAGTTCACGCCCGGTGCCGAAGCCGCCGCCGCGTCCGTTTTTAAAGCCGGCATGGATCTGATTTGCGGCGACTCTCGCAACAACATGAATGCGGATCCTCAGGGGATTTTGGGCGCAGTACAGCAAGGCCTGCTTTCTGAAGGCGATCTCAACCGCGCTTTGCGCCGCTTGTTCATTGCGCGTTTTCGGCTCGGCTTATTCGACCCCCCGGCTTCCGTTCCCTATTCCAAATTGACAAAGGCCGACAACGATACGGAAGCGCACCGGCAGCTCGCGCTTCAGATGGCCCGCGAATCCCTGGTATTGCTGAAAAACAAGAATAATTTTCTTCCTCTGAAACACGCGCCCGCATCCATCGCCGTCATCGGCCCGGACGCCGACAGCCTCGATGCTTTGGAAGGAAACTACAGCGGGACGCCTTCCACCCCGGTCACGATCCTCACCGGCATTCGCAATCGCTTTCCCGAATCCAAGATCGTTTTCGTCCAAGGCACCGGGCTCGTCGGCCCAGCGACGAAATCGGTTCCTCCGGAAGCCCTTTGCACCGACCCGTCGTGCAACGAACACGGCCTGAAAGCGGACTATTTCTCCAACATGACGCTGGAAGGCGCTCCCGTAGTGAGCCGGGTCGATGCGGCGGTCGATTTCAGCTGGGGCGATTCCGGCGTCTCGCCGCAACTGCCAAACAAATATTCCGTGCGCTGGACCGGCGTGCTCGTGCCGCCCGAATCAGGCGACTACCTGATCGGCTTCACGGGCGAGGACGGCTTTCGCGTTTCGCTGGATGGCGCTCCGCTCGTCGAAGACTGGACGCTCCATCGCCCCGCCAACACCCTGAGCAAGCAACTCCGTCTCGAAAAGGGCCGTGCCTATTCGCTGGTGATTGAATACTTTCAGAATATTCGCATCTCGGAAGCTCGCCTCATCTGGAGTCTGCCCGGCGGCGAAGAGGAGCAAGCCCTCGAAGCGGCGCAGAACGCCGACCTCGTCATTGCCGTCATGGGACTTTCGCCGCGCATTGAAGGCGAAGAGATGAAGGTGAGCGCCGACGGTTTTTCGAGCGGCGACCGCACGCGCATCGACTTGCCGGCCCCGCAGGAACAACTTCTCGAACGCATCGCTTCGACCGGCAAACCGGCCATTCTCGTCCTGACGAACGGCAGCGCGCTGGCCGTCAATTGGGCCGACGCGAGTCCCCATATCCCTGCCATTCTCGAAGCGTGGTATCCCGGCGGACAAGGCGGCACGGCCGTCGCCGAAGCGCTTGCGGGCGATTTCAGTCCGGCGGGGCGCTTGCCGGTCACTTTCTATAAATCCGTGGACCAGCTACCGGCCTTCGACGACTATAGGATGGCCAGGCGCACCTACCGGTATTTCGACGGCGAGCCGCTGTATCCCTTCGGTTTCGGCTTGAGCTACACGTCGTTCGCCTACGATCAGCCGACAGTCAATCACGCGCAAATTTCCGCGAAGGATGCCGTCACCATTTCCGTGAACGTGAAAAATACAGGCCCTCGCGCGGGAGACGAAGTCGTAGAGCTCTATCTCACGCACCGGGGCCGGAGCGGCGCACCCTTGCGTTCGCTAGCCGGTTTCGCTCGCGTGCATCTCGATCGCGGGGAAAAAAGGGTCGTACAGTTCGTTCTCGCCGACCGCGATTTGAGCATCGTCGATGAATCCGGCAAGCACCGGATCGTGCCCGGCAAAGTCGAAGCCTGGGTCGGCGGGGGCCAGCCCATCACGTCGTCCACCATCCCGAAGCCTCCGGGAGCCGCAACCCAATTCACGATCACGAGCGAAGCCGCGCTCCCGGACTGACGCTCGGCGACCGGTCGAGACCCGGAATTCGGGCGCCTGAAACAAATGTTGTAAAAGATTCCGCTTGCAATTGGCGGAAAAACTGGTACCCTGTAAGTGCGTTTGTTGCTCTTGTATCGCCTTTGGATGTGTAAAGCGGTCGCAAGGTCAAACTTGCGGCCTTTTTTTACGTCCGGAGACAGCCGTAACTCTTTAAGAGGGGTTCGGATTTCGAGGCATCAAATAGCTCAATTTAGTAATGCTCGGTTGCAAGTCAGCCGACAGAAAAGAGTACAGCAGTGAGTAAAGAACAAGGAACAGTGAAGTGGTTCAATGCCAGCAAGGGCTTCGGGTTCATCCAGCGCCAGAGCGGTGAGGACGTTTTCGTCCATTTCTCCGCGATCGTGGCTGATGGCTACAAGTCGCTGAATGATGGCCAAGCGGTTGAATTCGAAGTGACCAAGGGCCCCAAGGGCCTGCAGGCCTCGAACGTCCAACCCCTCTAATTCCACTTCACAAAAATACAGAACGGGCGGCGCGCTTCGGCGTACCGCCCGTTTTTGTTTTTGCCAGCCCAGGCTTCCGTCTGTGCCCCTCTGAGAACTACGCGGTCGTTACCGAAGTCCGCCGCTGACCTCGATCCTCTCTCAGGTCACCCGGCATCGCTTACGGTCGCCGCCGCAGGACGATTCGGATCGTATCGCGGGCTTAGGCCAAGGCTTGTTTCAAATCGGCGATCAGGTCTTCCGTGTCTTCGAGTCCAACGGAAACTCGCACCGAACCAGGGCTTACGTCCGCGCGTTTTAGCTCCTCGGCGCTCATGTTGTAGTGGGAACTGTAGATGGGGAGTATGACGAGCGACTCGACGCCCCCGAGGCTCGCGGCCAGGAGGAAGAGCCGCACGCGATCGCAGAAACGACGCGCGGCAGCCAGGCCGCCCTTCAAATCAAACGCCAGCATCGTGCCGAATCCGCGCATCTGTTTTTTCGCGAGCTTATGGTCCGGATGTGACGTCAGTCCCGGATAGTGCACGCGCGCGACCTTCGGATGCCTCTCGAGAAATTCGGCAACCGCCATTGCGTTCCGGCACTGCTGTTCGACGCGCACTCCCAGCGTCTTCATTCCGCGAATCAGAAGATAGGCTGCCTCCGGATCCATCGAGCCGCCCAGGTAGATGACCATCTGGCGTATGCGGTCCATCCAGTGTTTATCGCCCACGGCCGCGCCGGCGAGCACGTCGGAATGCCCCGCGAGCGCCTTGGTGGCGCTGTGCACGACCATGTCGAAGCCCATCGCCAGAGGATTTTGCAGCACAGGGGTGGCGAAGGTGTTGTCGATGATGGATACCAACTTGTGTTTTTTCGCGAAAGCGATCGCCTTCGGCAAATCGACAAGACGCAGCGTGGGATTCGTCGGCGTTTCGACATAAAGACACTTCGTGCGCGGGGTGACGAGGTCCTCAAGCCCGAGAAGACCCGTGCCCACCTGATGCACCTTGATCCCCATGTCCGGAAAAACATCGCGCATCAACCGGTAGGTGCCGCCATAGACTTGCGCCGTCGAAATCAATTCGTCGCCGCACTTCAACACGCCCAGTAGGGCCGAAGAAATCGCCGCCATCCCCGAGGCCGTCACCACGGCAGCTTCCGCGCCTTCGAGCGCGGCGATTTTCCCCTCGGCAACTGCCAATGTGGGATTGCCATAGCGCGTGTAGATGTAGGCTTTGCTTTTGCCCTCGGCCCACCGCTTCATTTCCGCGGTCGAAGAAAAAGTAAACGTCGAGGTGCGGCAAATCGGCGTGCCCACGGGTGCACCGACACCGTGCCGCGGTGGTTCTCCGCCATGGATGGCTTCGGTCTGAGGGCCGTGTTTTTGTGTACTCTGTTTGGTGGCGGGGTTGTTTTTCATTAGGACACCATTTTGGACGCGCCTTTCAAACCAACAAGCACCAATTTGGCGCCCGCAGGAATGAAACCATACGCCTGCACTCGTCCGACCTACAGGGACAACGCGATATGACGCGGATAGCGTTTCCTCTGGCCGTTTGCTGCTGGATTATTCTGTGGGTGTACTGGTTTCTCTCCGCGCGCAACCAAAAGTCTCTAAAGAAGCGGGAATCTGGTCCCGAGAGAATGCGGCAGATCCTGCCGATGGCGGCTTCCTACATCCTTCTCTTGGAACCTTTCATGAGTTTCGGCTGGCTCGGATGGCGTTTTCTGCCAAAAAGCCCGGCTCTCGAATTCGCGGGACTTCTCGTCACCGCGCTCGGCGTGGCGTTCGCGATATGGGCTCGCGCGCACCTCGGAGCGAATTGGAGCGGCGCGGTAAGCATTCGAGCGGGCCATGAACTCATCCGCACAGGTCCCTACAGGCGAATCCGCCATCCCATCTACACGGGGATGCTTCTGGCCATGGTCGGCACGGCGCTCGTTGTGGGCCAACTTCGCGGACTCGCGGCCGTCGCCATCTGCTTCACTGCATTTTTCCTGAAAGCCAGCAAAGAAGAGCAATGGCTCGCGAAAGAGTTTGGCGACGCGTTTGAAACCCACACTCGTCACACGGGCATGTTCCTGCCAAGGTTTTCCTGAACTCCGGCGGAACGCCCGAGTCTCTTGCTCGAACGAAAAGCTCGAAGGGTTATCCTTCTTCCTCTGCAGCCTCCCCGTGAGCAGGTTTGTGCGCGTCGATCACTTTTTGCGCCAGCTCATTCGGCAAGTAGTCGTAGTGAGAAAACTCCATCGAGTACGTCGCCCGTCCCTGCGTCTTGGAAATGAGGTCGTTGGCGTAACTCAGCATCTCCGAGAAAGGCACCTGCGCCTTGATGACCACGTTGTGGCCGCGCGCTTCGCTTCCGGCGATGCGGCCGCGCCGCGAACTGAGATCGCCCATCAGGTCGCCCGAATACTGGTCCGGCGCGTAGACCTCGACGTGCATCACCGGCTCAAGCAGCGCAGGCTTGGCCATCTTCATCGCTTCCTTAAACGCCAAAGAACCGGCGATCTTGAAAGCCATGTCCGAAGAATCGACGTCGTGGTACTTCCCGTCGTAAAGCACGGCACGGAAATCCACCACCGGGAAACCCGCGAGATAGCCGCGCGCGGCCGCATCGCGAATCCCTTTCTCCACCGAAGGAATCCAGTTCCGCGGAATCGCCCCGCCAAAAACGTCGTCGACAAACTCGACGCCTTTGCCGCGTTCAATCGGCTCCATTTTGATGCGGCAGACTCCGAACTGACCGTGTCCGCCAGACTGTTTCTTGTGCTTGCCCTCGGCATCGGCCTTCCCGCGGATCGTTTCGCGGTACGGTACCTTGGGCGGCTTCAGCGTGAGGTCCACGTGGTAGCGCTTGTGCAGCTTCGCGACGACCACCTCGATGTGTTGCTGCCCGGAGCCGGCGAGCAGGAATTCCTTGGTCTGCGGGTCGCGCATGAAGCGCAGCGCGGGATCTTCCTCGATAATCTTGTGAATCGAGACTCCGATCTTGTCTTCGTCCGCGCGCGTTTTGGGTTCGATCGCGAACGTAATCGAGGGTTCAGGAAGCTGCGCAGGCTTGTAGTAGATTGGAGCCGCCTTGTCGCCCAGAGTTTCGCCGGTCGTCGTTTCTTTCAGTTTGACGATTGCGCCGATGTCTCCGGCGTGCAAATCCGCAATTTCGGTGAGCAGCTTGCCCTGCACGATTTGTGTATGCTGGAAGCGCTCCAGGCTGCCGCGGTTGAAATTTGTCAGGGTGGCGTCATTTTTCAGCACGCCGCTTTTCACTTTGAAATAGTTGATACGTCCTGCAAAGGGATCCGCAAGCGTCTTGAACACAAAGAGCGACAGCGGCTGGCCGTCATCGTACTTGCGCTCGACGCGCTCCCCCTTGCCGTTCGGCTCCGTAAAGCCGATTTGCGCATGCTCGTCCGGGTGCGGAAACGCGTCGGCCAGAAACGTCAGAAGGCTGGCCGTTCCGACATTGCGCAGCGCCGAAACCATCAGCACCGGAAATATTTTCTCCGCGACGATGGCCTTTCTCACTCCCGGAATCAGATCCGCAATGGGAATGGTGCCTTCCCTGAAAAATTCTTCCATTAACTCGTCGTCACCTTCGGCCACCATTTCGACCAGCTTTTCGTGCGCTTCCTTTGCTTCATCGGCGAGTGCGGCAGGAATCTCTTCTGTCGTGGGCTTCCCGTCTCCATCGGGCTTATAGACGTGCGCCTTCATCGCGACGAGATCGATCACGCCGCGGAATCCTTTTTCCGAGCCAATCGGAAGCTGCAGCGCAACAACGTTGCGTCCGAAAACCTGCTCGAGCGACGCCATCGAGCGTTCGAAACTGGCAAGCTCCCGGTCCATCCAGGTCAGCACAAACGCGCGCGGAATGTCGTACTCCGTGCAGTAATCCCAGACTTTTTCCGTGGTCACTTGCGCGCCGACGTGAGCATCCACGGCTATCAGCGCGCAGTCGGCCGCAATCAGCGAAGCCTTTGTTTCGGTAATAAACGTCGAGTAGCCGGGGAGATCGGTGAAATTAATTTTTACTTTTTCAGATCCGCCCGGGTGCCCGCCGGACGAAGGCCACTCCGCATAGGCGAGTCCGGTCTGAATGGAGATTTTCCTGGCGATTTCTTCTTCATCCCAGTCGGTCGTCGTGCTGCCCTCGGCAATCTTTCCCCAGCGCGGCGTCATTCCCGCGGTGTAGAGCAACGACGACACCAGTTGCGTCTTCCCGGTGCCGCCGTGGCCGACAATGCCAACGTTTCGGATGTCCCTGGTGAGATAGCTCTTCATACAGACCTCCCTTTCGGTGGCCCCGGCGATGCCGGCGCCAACAGACGAGGTCCGTCCCCAAGAATTCAGGCGCGGGCCTGCGCCTGGGTATGCGATTCAGAAGTTGGTGGAGAGCGTGGCCCTGATGCCGGCGTCTCTGGAGTGAAGCGCCGTAGGAGCATCTACCCCTGGTCCGTTCCCCAACTCCGCGGATGCTAGCACACGCCCCTGCATGGCGGCAATGTCGGTCCTTGCCCCTGGCCGTCCTTCCCGGAACGGGCACTCGCCCGGCCAAAACGGGCGGCACAGGCAATCTGAGGCAACTGCTTCTCGCCTTGAAGTATTCCCGCGGATGCGTGAGCCGCAGACTGCCAACGTCCGTCCAGGAAAATGCACGCTGGATAAACTCTTCGCTCGGCCAGGGACATTTTTCCAGGTCTAGTACCCCGGCAAATCCAGCCACCGCCTAGCTAGTCGATGAAGACAAACCGTTTAGCGCCAGGCGAGGGATTTGCTTCCCGGCCACCGGCGTGCTCAGAAACATACGGTGATGTTTGTCCCCACAGGCCGAGATCGAGATTTTCCGTACTACCGCACATCTGCCGAAGAGCGTTGTCCAGGCAAGGGATAAGAGTGCCGCCGGCAGAGCGCAAGACACGGAGGAGAGCAATCATGGAAGAGTACCGGGAATCGAACCACGAAGAAAACGGCAGGCTTGACGCGCGAGCCGACACAAACCGCTTGCTGGTCGCCGCCGCCGTAGCGCTGTTCGGAATCGCGGCGGTGGCCTTCGCCTACGGCTATCACCAGCAATCCGTAGCCCGCCAGCTCAGTGCGCAGGCCGCGGCTGCTAGTGCGGCCGTGAACCAGATGCAAGGCCAAGTCAACGCCTTGACTGCAAAACTCAACGAACAGCTGGCGTCACCGTCCCCGACAGAGCCACGAGCGGCAGCTACGCCGCCTTCGGCCGAGGCTGCTTCCGAGTCTGCTTCAGAAGTGTCGACGAAAGCGCCAGAACCCCTATCCACGCCCGCCCCCTCGGCAAAGCCCGCGCCGGCGAAGCGGCACGCCGTGAAGCGCCGCGCGCCGGCAGTCGACAAGAAATACGAACAGCTCCAGGCGCAGCTGGCCGAGCAGGAAAAACAGTTGAAAGAGACACAGGATGAGGTGGCGAAAGATCGCTCTGATCTCGAAGGAACGATCCATTCCACGCGAGACGACCTGAACGGCTCGATCGCGAAAACGCACGGTGAACTCGTGGCGCTCGAGAAGCGCGGTGAGCGCAGCTATTTTGAATTTGACCTTTCCAGGGCGAAACAGTTCCAGCGCGTGGGGCCGATCACGGTTTCGCTGCGCAAGGCGGACACCAAGCACAAAAGCTACGACATTGCGATGATTGTGGACGACAATGAACTTCAGAAGAAAAAGGTAAACCTCTACGAGCCCATCTGGATTCACACCGAAACCGATTCGCAGCCCGTCCAGATTGTCGTAAACCGGATCGACAAGGATGCCATTCATGGCTACATCAGCGCTCCGAAATACAAGCCGTCCGAGCTGGCCGCTGCCGGCTCTGCCAGCGTGACGCCGGTCACCGCCAAGACGCCGCCGGCAAGCGCGCCGAATCCCCAACAACCCGAGCAGCCTCAGCAATAGTTTCCGGATCCGCCGGGCGGCAGAGTGTCGAACAAGGCGCTCTGCCGCTTTTTCCCTGGGTTCTGGAATTCCGAAGTCTTGCCTTACGATGCGCGTTCGAGAACCGGCTTCAGTGCGACCTGGCTGCCCTTAGGAACACAAGAGAAGGGCAGATCTAGGAACGATCGGTTTCCTCGGGGTTCTTCTCGTAGCCGGGACAGGAAAGCACCGGCAGACGGGGATATTTGACAAACCGGGGATCGCTCCGCGATAGGTCGCAAAGCAGAAAGACGGACCCGCGGCTGGATTCGATGCTCCGCGCGTGGACACAACTCGCGCAGAGCCCTGCTCGTTCTTTCGCCGCTCGGGCATCGCTTCGATTCGCCATGCCGCCAGAATAGCGCACACACCTTCAGAACGGAGCAGGTCGCGTGAGACGTCGGGCGTCAGGCACCTTCCTCGAAGCCCGCTTCTGGCTCGGGTAGCTTGTCGCGATCGCCTGCAAACCATACGTATAAGGTCGGCAAGAGAAAGATACTCAGAAGCAAAGCCCCCACAAGGCCTCCCACAATGACGATGGCAAACGGCCGCTGCGAATCCGAACCAATGCCACGCGAGAGAGCCGCGGGCAGCAAGCCGAGAGTGGCCACAAGCATGGTCATCAGGATGGGCCTGAGGCGGAGGACGGCCCCGTCGATAGCCGCGTCCTCGATCGTGTGGCCGCGGGCGCGCAACTGGTTGATATATTCGAGCATGATGACGCCGGTCTGGACCGAAACCCCAAAGAGCGCAAGGAACCCCACCCCCGAGGAGACGCTGAAGTGCGTGCCGGTGATCAAAAGGGCCAGCAATCCGCCAACCGGCGCCATGGCCACATTGGCAAGAAGAAGCAAAGCCCACTTCGCGGAACTGAACATCGTATAAAGGATGACGAAAATCACCAGGATCGTAAGCGGCAGCACGATCAGGAGACGCTTCTGAGAACGCTTCTGGCTCTCGTATTCGCCGGCCCAGTCAATGTGATAGCCAGCGGGAAGTTTCACCTGCTCATTTACTTTGTGGATGGCCTCTTCCACCGCGCCGCCCAGGTCTCGGCCGCGGACGCTGTACTTGATCGCCACGTACCGCGAGTTTTCTTCCCGATAGATTTCCGAGGCTCCGTCGCGGGTTTCCACCTGCGCCAGCTGAGCGAGCGAAACTCGCTCTCCGGAAGGAGACAGCAGCCGGATATTTTCTATCGCTTCTCTGGTGTCCCGGTAGGGCGCCTGGTAGCGCAGGACGAGGTCATAGCGTTGTTCCCCTTGCAACACCTGGCTTACGGCGTTGCCGCCCACGGCCGTCTGGATGGCGTCCTGTATGTCGGCGACATTGATCTGGTAGCGCGCCGCCTTCCGTCGATCGACAACGAAATTGAGATTCGGCTGGCCGATGACTCGAAACACGCCGAGGTCCTCGATGCCGCGAATGTCGCGCATGATGGCCACGATCTGGTCAGCCTCCTGCTCGAGCAGGCGCAAATCGTCACCGTAAATCTTGACGGCCAGCTCGCCTTTCACGCCGCTGACCGCTTCTTCCATATTGTCTGAAATCGGCTGTGAAAAATTCCAGAGAACTCCTGGGATCTTGCTGAGCTCGCGATCCATGGCTCCGATCAGCTCTTCCTTATCTTCGCGAAAAACCGGACGCCATTTGCCCTTCGGCAAGAGGTCCACGAAGTATTCGGTATTGAAAAAGCCCGTGGTATCCGTGCCGTCATCAGGCCGGCCAACTTGCGAAACGACTTGCGTAACCTCGGGAAAAGACGCAAAAACCAGGCGCGCCTCTTCCATTACCCGCGTTCCTTCCGTCGGCCCCGTGCTGGGCGCCAGCGTACCGCGAGCCCAAATGGCGCCTTCATCCAGGTGCGGCAGAAACTCCGAGCCGATCACTCCGCCAAACATAAGAAACAGCGCCAGACAAAAAGCAAAGCCGGCTGCGCTCGCCGTCACCCAACGATGCTCGATCGCCCAGCGCACGGAAATCCGATAGGAGCGCTTCAGGTAGTCCATCACGGGGTTGCGCCATTCGCGAACACCTTCTTTGAAAAACACGCTGGAAAGAACCGGCGCGATGAGCATCGAAAATATCAGCGCGCCAAGCAGCGCAAAGGCCACCGTCCAGGCCATGGGCTGGAACAATCGCCCCTCCACCCGCTGCAGGGTAAAAATCGGCAAATAGGCGGTAATGATGATGGCGATCGCATAAAAAACGGGCCGCTGCACTTCATAGGCGGCATCGCGGATGCGCTCGAGGGTAGTCTTGACCGAGTTTTCACCGTGGCTCAGGTGACGAACGATGTTTTCGACCATCACCACCGCCCCATCCACGACCATGCCGAAATCAAGCGCACCCAGCGAAAGAAGATTGGCGGGGATATTTCTGAGACTCAGGCAAATGGAGGCGAACAATAAGGAAAACGGAATCGTCAGCGCGACGATAAGTGACCCGCGCAAATTGCCGAGAAAGAGAAACAGAATGATGGAAACGAGAACGATACCTTCGGTGAGATTGTGCAACACCGTGTGCGTGGTGTACTCCACCAATTGGCTGCGGTCGAGGAACGGAACGACTTTCACTCCGGGTGGGAGGATATGCTCGTTCAGCTCTTTGACCTTGGCGTGTATCCCCGCGAGGGTATCGTCCGAGTTCGCGCCCTTGCGCAGCAGTACGATACCCTCCACCACGTCGTCGTTATCGAGCACGGTGCCATCGGCACGACGAATCGCTTTTCCAATTTGCCCGAGCCTGATCTTGGGACCCTGCGCTACCGTCGCAATGTCCATTACACGCAACGCCGTGCCATTTTTTGTGGTGATGACGGTCTGCTCGATATCCCCGACGCTGTCGAACAATCCGACGGCGCGAACATTGATTTGTTGCAGGCCGGCTTCCAGAAAACTCCCCCCCGCGTTGGTGTTGTTGCTGGCGAGCTGCGCCTCGACTTGCCCGATGCTCAATCCGTACGCCACCAGCTTGTTCGGATCGACCCGCACCTGGTATTCGCGCGTCGTCCCTCCAAAGCTCGACACGTCGACCACATTTGGGACGGATTTGAATTGCTTCTCAAGCGTCCAGTCCTCGATGGATTTCAGCTCCATCAAGTCATACTTGGGATTCGTGCTCCGCAGCGTGTACCAGAAGATCTGGCCCACCGGGCTCCAGTCCGTGCCCATCTGCGGCGTGATTCCCGCAGGCAATGTCACCGCGGAGAGTCTTTCCAAAGCTTTCTGCCGGTTCCAATCGTTGCTTGAGTCGTCATCGAAAATAAGCATCACGCTCGAAAGCCCGAAGAGGGAGACCGAACGCAGATGCTCGAGGTGCGGCATTCCATTCATCTGAATCTCGATCGGTACGGTGACTTGCTGCTCCACCTCTTCCGCCGCCCGGCCCGGCCACTGCGTGATGATCTGCACGTAATTGTTGGCGACGTCGGGGTAGGCTTCGACCGGCAGGTTGTGAAACGAGATGGCGCCCCAAATAAGCAGAAGAATCGCCACCATCATAATGATGAAACGATTCTTCAGCGCGTATTCGACCAGTCCGCCGATCATCGCCTAATCCTTGCCTCCCCTCATGGAGTCCCGTCTCACTGTTCCACCGTGTTCTGCAGCACCAGCGCGTTCTTCACCACTTGCTGTCCCGCACGCACGCCGGCGACGATCTCCTGCATTTTGTCTGGAAGAGACTCGCCCGCCGTCACTTCCACGCGGCGGAAGGTCTTATCCCCCGCGGGGACGTACACCCACTCCCGGTCATGCAGGTGCAAGATGGCATCGGCTGGAACGGCGGCATGCGTTTCCTTTTTTTCGCCTTGGAACGCCGCCGTCACGAACATCCCGATCTTCATCGATCCGGGATTCTCCACCTCGATTCGCACTTTGGCTGTCCGCAGGTTGGGATCGAGAATTGGTCCGATGTTGGCGATCTCGCCGCGGAAAACCTTGCCGGGGTAAGCATTCAAGCGGATTTCCGCCGTCTCTCCTTGATGCACGCTGGCGAGATCATTCTCGTAGACGTCGCAGAGAATCCACACGCGGCTCAGGTCGGAAATCGTAAATGGATTCGGCGATCCAAGGCCCGCTACCCCCGCCGCGTTTGTAACCTGCTGGTCGGTGACGACTCCCGACACGGGCGCATATACATCCACAATCCCCGACGGGTGGTCCAGCGGACTGCCCAGAACCTGAAGGTGCTCGGCCGCCGTTTCCACGTCTACCCGGGCCTTGTTTTCCACGTCTTCCGCGGTCTGATACTCGTTCAAGGAGAACGCGCCCTTTTCATACAGAAGCTTGGCGCGCTCAAGCTGGACGCTGGCCAGTTTTTCGTCCGCCTGCGCTTTTCGATAGTCCGAAAACGCCGCGGCAATGTCCGTGCTTTCGACGCGCATCAACAGCTGTCCCTTTCGCACCGTGTCGCCCAGCCGCGCCTTGATCTCTACCACGCGTCCGGTGGCAATCGAGATCACTGGCACGGTTCGCGACACATCGGGACTCACGACCCCCGTGGCCACTAACTGACTTCTAGCGGCATGCTCGATCGCCGCGAACAGCGGAAATTGTTCCGGATGCTCGACCTTGACCACATTCAGGTCTTCTTCGTGTTCGACCTTCGCCGCCGGTGGTGCCTCCGCTTTGGGATCTCCCTTGCCCGCACCGCAGCCCGTCATGAACAACACCGAAACGAGAATGGGGGCCGAATGTCTAAAGCCCGTCGGAATCATTGCCTGACCTCACGTCCTGCCGCGAGATGGCCTCGCCCGCGCAGTCAAATAAAATGCAAAACACCTGGTTGGTTGTTCGACAGGGATGCGCCCTTGCGCCCGGTCAACGAAAGCCGGTTTTGGGTGCGCCCGTTTCGGCGCTTTGAAATGAGTGGTTTACGACTGGAAAACGAAGAGGGGAGGCGCGCGGCCCAGAAGCTGCAACAGAGGTAAACGAATCAAACCCGGGGAAACCGGTACGTACGCGCGGCCAAATTGCCGCTCGGACCCGTCAAACGCGCCAACGCATTCGATTTCGCCCGACGAGTACCCTGACCGCACGAGGACCGCGTTATCTGACAGCGCAATCGTTCCGGAATTCCAGCGCGTTCCGTCTTCCGGAATGGCCGCCGGAAACGCGCCCGGATCGGCCAGCGTGAATTTCCCGTGGCCATCGTTCAACAGCACCGCGACTTGTTTATGCAGCCAGGCGCTGCTGACGAGCACATCCAAAGCGCTGTCGCCGTTTACATCTTGTGCCACGATCTGCAGCCCGCCGGCGGGCGCAATGACTCCAAAAAGCTGGGTGGCTCCGGTGGCCAGCCGCAATCGAATCGAATACCGCGTGGTTTTCGCGGAGGTGCTGGTTTGCTCCACGATGGCCAGATCCGGCGCCCGGTCTCCATCAAAATCCGCAATGGCAAAAGTGGAATGGAACCCCAGCGAAGAACTGGGCGACCGTTCGGCCGGTGTACTGGCGGCATCGGCGAAACAAGCCGCGCCAGGAAAAAAACAGAGAAGGACGAGAGCCCTGAGGAAGGTTCCCCGCAGGCCACGGTTATTCTGAATCCTTAAGAGCATGAACTCCAGCCAGAAGCGCAGTTTCCTGACACCAACTGCACGATCCTCGATGCCAGAATACCATTCCCGGTCCACAATCAGCCTGGATTCGCTCCGAAATCCTGGTGAGAGACTAGCGCCTGTTCGGGGGAGCCGCGGAGGGGGCGGCGGCAGGAGGCGCGGGACGAGCCGGTGGCTTTCCGAAATGCGCTTCATCGACTTGCGTATCCACCTCGATCTTTTCGACGACAATTCTTTGCGTAACATCCGCTCCTGGGGTGTTTGAAACAAGCTCAAACGCGAATTTCAGCCCCCGGACCTCCCGATAATCGTGAAAGTAAGTCTCCCGCGTGACCGGGTCGCCGTTCACGGAATCGGCGCCGCTCCACTTGGCCAGCAGAAAAGTCTTCGTGTCGAAGAGGTAGAACGAGACCTGGCCGTCCTTGTGCGTCACCTTGAGTACGTACGCGTCCCGCCCATCCACTTTTTCCGTGCCCGTCAGCTCAATGGTGTTTCCCTTGGCTTTGGCGTCCACGAGCGGACCGTCGAAGTCGGCCTGGTTCACTGCGTCCTTCAAGTCTTCCGCCGACATCGGTTCCGGGGCACCCGTGCCCGTGATCGGGTTGATCACCCATCCCGTATCCTTGCCGTCAAAGGAACGCGAAACGGTCTTGTCCTGAATGGTCACTTCGTTGTGCATCTTTCCGGGCCGTTTGAACTCAGCGAGGAACGGCCCGTACAATTCCGGATTGAAGTAAAGTGTGCCGATAATGCGCTCTGTCTGGACGGCCTTCACTTTCTCGAGCCCCCCACGTGCCGCCAGTACTTTGGCCACAATCTCGTCGGTAGTTTGCCCCGCCGCCTCGGCTGGATGCACCAGTTGAACTCCTCCCGCGAGAAGTCCAATTTGGAAGAGGGTCAGTACCAACCCTCGTGTTCTAACCCCATACGGCTTTCTGCTCATCGGTATCCCATTTGAAAAGCATGGCCTTTGGCGGCCGCGTCCTTTCCACGCCACTTTGTCATGTTATGTGCAGAAGCATTTGGGGTCAATTTCGTTGCCTGGGAGCATTCGTCATTAGGGAACAAGATGGCCTTGACGGAGTAGAGATGGGCGAATAGGCTGCGGCACCGGGCCAGTTCGAGCGCGAGAAAGCCATCGAGCGCAAAGTGTGGGTCAGAGAAGCAATCTGGATGAGTGAACCGGGGTGGGAGACACAATGAAATGGATGAGGTGGGTGATAGTTCTACTGAGCATTTTTCTCGTTTCGCGCGTCGGCAAAGGCCAGAGTCTTCCGCCGGACGTCCGGAGACAGGTGGACAAGGTGTTTGAAAAGTGGGATAAGCCCGACTCGCCGGGCTGCGCACTGGGAATCTATAAGGATGGCCAAATCGCCTACAAGCGCGGCTACGGCATGGCCGATCTGAATGACGACGTGCCCATTACGCCCGCGACGGTGTTTCACGTGGCCTCGATGTCCAAGCAGTTCACGGCCGCTTCGATTGTGCTCTTGGCTCAGCAGGGGAAACTCTCTCTGGACGACGATGTGCGCAAGTACATTCCGGAACTGCCCGATTTTGGCGAGCGAATCACGATCCGCCACCTCGTCCACCACACCAGCGGCCTTCGCGACCAGTGGAACCTTCTCGATCTGGCGGGCTGGCGCTACTCGCTCGATCTGATCACGGATGACGACGTGATGTCCGTAATGACGCGGCAGAAGGATTTGAATTTCAAGCCCGGCGACAAACACGTTTATTGCAATACCGGCTATACACTGATGGGACTGATCGTCAAACGCGTCAGCGGTATGTCGCTGCGCGAGTTTACGACCAGGAATATTTTCGAGCCGCTGGGAATGACGCACACCCATTTCCGCGACGACCACGCGGAAATCATCAAGCACGACGCGCTGGGCTACGAGCAGGAGGGCAAGGACAAGCCCTTCCGGATGAGTCTGACGAACTTCGACACCGTGGGAGCGACGAGCCTGCACACTACCGTCGAGGACCTCGAGCTTTGGGATGAGAATTTCTACAATCCACGCGTCGGAGGTCGGGCATTTCTTCAGCAGATGCTCGAACGCGGCCATCTGAATAGCGGTGAGCAGCTCGACTACGCCTTCGGGCTGGTCGTGGGCAAATACAAAGGATTGCCGACAGTCGATCACGGCGGCGCTGATGCCGGCTATCGTTCCGACCTCGTTCGGTTCCCGGAGCAGCACTTTTCCGCCGCTGTGCTTTGCAACTCGGCAGAGGCCAATCCGGGCAGGTTGACCCGTCAGGTCGCCGACATCGTTCTGGCGAAAGACCTCAAGACACCGGAAGCGGCTCCCGCGAAAGAACCCGTGAAGAGCGCCGGAACGCCGCTCACGGCCGGGCAGATGGCACTGATCGCCGGAACGTACTGGAACCGCGAAGACGATGACTTCGAAAGAGTCCAGGTGAAGGACGGCAAGCTGCAAATCAACCTTGGCGGCGACGAATTGCACACACTGAAGCCCGCAGGAGAGGCGCACTTTCATGTCGCCGACGTTCCCTGGGGAGATGATGTGGACATCCACTTCCTGGCAGCCACAGCGGAAAAGCCGCAGCGCCTCGAGCAGACCTTCAGCGCCGGAAAGCCGAACATTTTCGAATCGGCAGCGGCGTACACTCCCACTGCGGCGGAACTGGCTGAATACGCCGGCGCTTACTTCAGCGAGGAAATTGATCCTGTCTATCGCATGGTTCTCGAGGACGGCAACCTGACCCTCAGGCGACTGAAGAGCAAGCCCGATCCGCTTCACCCAGCCATTCGCGACGTTTTTACCGGGGATATCGGCACCGTACGTTTCACCCGCGACGCGAACCAGCGCATTTCGGGCTTTATTCTAAATGCCGGGCGCATTCAGAATTTTCATTTCCTAAGAAGAGCCAACTAAGCTTCTGGACGCGGAACGGGCGAGCAGGGAAGCTATCGGAGCTCCATTCGAACAAGCTAGACCGCAGTGAAGAAGGAACCGCCGGTGGTGACGTACCCATACGCCATGCGCGGCGTATTGAAGGCGAACCCTGGATTTCCTTCGCTATCGAGCAGGATGAGTCCCCCGGTGGCATGGGTACGTTTGCCCAGAAGGTGAACCGCCTCGCGCGCAACGAGCATTGCGGTATCCGCCGCCGAGGAGTGCGATCCCGGATTGGATGGGTCTCGAGAGGATTCAGAGAGACAAAAAGCATTGCTCCCGCTGCGCAGCAGGTCGCTGGCGGTTTTCGCCATGACGATCTTCATGATCGCTTCGCCGTATCCGGTGCAGGAGACGCCGCCTGCGGTCGAATCGGCGTAGCATCCGCACCCAATCAATGGCGAATCGCCTACGCGGCCTGGAAGTTTGCAGCACGTGCCGCCGGTCGAAGTCGCCGCGAACAGTTTCCCCTGGGCATCGACAGCGACGGCCCCGACCGTCCCTTGCTCGTGGCCGCGATGGTGCGCCGCAGCGTGTTTGTCCTGCTTGCAAACCTGCCAGGCTTCGCGCTCGGCGTCGCTGACGAGTTCCCTTGGATCGCACAATGGAATGCCAACGTCTTTGGCGAAACGTTCGGCGCCTTCAGCGACCAGCATCATATGGGGGCATTGCTCGAGGACCGCGCGGGCCAGCCGGATGGGGTTGCGGATGCGCTGCAAACCCGCGACCGCCCCGGCGCCTAGTGTTGCCCCGTTCATGACAATCGCGTCGCACTCGACGCGTCCGTCAAGATTCAGATGCGACCCGTAACCGGCGTCGAACACCGGATCATCTTCCAATACGACGACGGCCGCTTCCACAGCGTCCAGCGCCGAACCGCCCCGCGATAGAATCGACCAGCCCGCTTCGAGAGCGTCGCGGCAGCCGTATTTGCACGCCTCAACCGCCTCGTCGGGAATATCCCAAGCTCCGCCGTGCACAATCAGGGAAGGTTTCATCGGGACGAGAATGGCAAAGCGAACAGGGTTTGTCCAGAATCGGGAAGCGCGGGCCGGGTCATTTTCTAGATGAAGAAATCGAGAACGAAGAGAACTGCTCCCAGAAAAAGGAGGATGAACGCGGGATTGATGTGCCGCCGGGGAAAGCGGCTAAGCGAGCGGATAAACTGAGAAGGCACCGCTTTCAACCGAGACTCTTCACGAACACCGTAAAACGGTCCGATCACCGTGTATCGCGACAGGCTGCGGCGGAACGCCCCGAATTCGTCGTGGACCCAAATGGAAAAATCGTCACGATTGCGCCATACCAGCGCCGCGCCGATCGTAAAAGCGACGTACCCAAGCACAGTTAATAGCCCAAGCGCCGGGCCAGCTCCCCAATACATGGTGCCTCACAGACGTCCCACCGATATCGGTAGGACGTCAAGAAAACACTGCCGGTTACTCGTCGTCGTGAATTGTAGTCAGCCGGACGATTTCAAATTCTTTCTGCCCAGCAGGCGTTGCCACCTGGACTTCGTCGCCAACCCTCCGGTTCAGCAAAGCCTTGCCGATCGGCGAAGTGGTTGAAATGAGCCCCTTCTCGACGTCGGCCTCTTCCGTAGTCACTAGTTTGTACTCGATTTTTACCTCTTTGTGAATATCCAGCACTACAATGCGCGAGCCATACCCTGATCGGTCCTTGGGAATATTGCTGAGGTTCAGCATCCCGAGGTCGCCCATGCGCTTTTTGAGCTGGCCGATTCTTGCGTTGACGTATCCCTGGCGCTCTTTGGCGTACTTGTACTCCGCGTTTTCAGACAGATCGCCGTGCGCCCGCGCCTTGGCGATCTCCTTCGGGAGGTCGATGTTGAGCTCGTGCTCAAGATTGTCGATCTCCCCTTGCAGTCGCTGCTTGATCTTCGCGAGCGGGTCAGACATGGTCGTAGGTCACCAAAACCTGGCTGCCAAAAAATGTTCGCGGAGTCCGGTTTAGCAGGTTGGCTCGCCGGACCCCGCGGAAGGAAACATTATAGATGCGTCGCATTTGCCGCCACAAGGGGCAGGCCCAGATAGTTTTGAGCTCTTCCGCTCCCTCCCTGGCCGCTCGGGGAACAAGCCACGGCTCCGGGATTTACACCGGGCCGGCTTTTTCGGAGGGGTTCAGCGAACTCTTACTTCCACGTCCTCGGACTCTGTCTTGCCCGTGGCATCCGTGATCGTCAAGGTATAAGTTGTTGATTTACTTGGAGATACATCCACACAATGGGCTAGCGAGGGCCATACCGGCGCGGGCTGGGGCGCGAGCGTAACGGTTTTGGCGTCAGAAACACCGTAGCAGAGTTGCGCCGATCCGCCGCGCCGAATTTCTTTCGGGCTCGCGTAAAAATCCAGGATTCCAAACTCCTTCCCTCCCAGTTGCGCGACGGCCAAGCGGTCCTGCTCGTGCTGTTTCTCCGCGCGTTCCTCGGCCGCTCTGCGTTCGAACTCGCGCTTATCTTGCCAGCGCGAAATCATCACAAACGCCACGCCGAAGAGAACCACAACGAGAACGGCGGAAGAATACAGCAGCGGGTTCTTCCGCAGGGATTTCGGTTCAGAAACCGGTTCAGACACCATGAGCTTGCTCCGAGAGGGCCGAGGCTCTTCGAGCCTCACTAGATTGGATGCGAAGGCAGGGAAAAAAGTGAAGGCGTTTTGCCGGCACGATCCACGGGGAAATAGCGCCCCCCCAAAACATTTCACTTCGGGGCGTTGGCCAGCTCGCGCCAGGTGACCAGCTTGATGTTCTCGTCGCGGACGAGAGCGCGGAACCGCTCGCTGGTAAAGAAGTTGAAATCGCGCTGCCGCCACGCCGCACCCCAGGTATCGCGCTCCCGCGTGGCGGCGCGCATCTCCTCGTCGTCGAAAGCCAGATGAATAATGAAGACGGTCACTCCGGGCTGAAGATTCTTCAAGGCAGCGGTGTAGAAATCCGCCCACTTTTGAGGCGCCACTCCCGGCTCGATGGTTACGGTGTGATCCGCCACAAGATCATCGGGGCCCAGCGAGCTTTCGAGGTAGGGCCGCCCGGCGAACCAATCCCGCACCACAAACAGCGGTAATTTATATTCATGCGCGACGCGCAGAACGCTCTCGAAAATATCCTTTCCATTTTCAAAGAGGCGGTATTGATGAGAGTCAAGGTGCGTCGGCCGGACGCCCATGCCGATCGCTCTCTCGATTTGCGCGCGCAGCTCCAGTTCCACCTCTTTGGCGTCGATGTGCGTTGTATCGGTCCAATTCAGGTGGAAGTAGCCGTTCGCATCGACGAGACTCGGGACCTTGTCGCGTGGAGCGACTGGTCCCCAGCGATAGAAGACGCGTTCGCTCGTGAGCGTCAGGTGAAGTCCGAGATCCGCATCGGTGTGCGCTTTCGCATACTCCGCCATCTCCGGAAACCACGGACACGGCACCATGATGCTCGCGGAGGTCACCAGCCCGCTTTCGAGGCCCTTGATCGAGGCAGCGTTCACCGAATGCGTCATGCCCAGGTCATCGGCATGCACGATCACCAGTCTCGCGTCACGCGCGTATCCGAGTCTTTCCGCAAGCGATTTGGCGGCGGTCTGGGCCTCCGCCCGGATGGAAGTGGTTGCGAGCAGAAAAAGAGTTATCCCCAGGATTCTGGTCATCGTTCTAAAAGCCCACGGGCAAACGCTCAATGGGGCGCGGCAGCGGCGGCCGCCGGCGGATTCTTCACATACGTGCTCAGCCAGTTGTTCATCTCCCAGAACATGTGAAGCACGGACTCGCGCCCCGCATAACCGTGTGATTCGAGCGGCAGCAGCACAAAGCGCACTGTGGCTCCGTGCCCTTTCAGCGCGCTGAACAGCCGTTCGCTCTGGATCGGAAACGTCCCGGAATTGTTGTCCGCTTCGCCGTGAATCAACAAAATCGGCGTCTTGATCTTGTCCGCAAACGAAAACGGCGACATCTTGTAATAAATCTCCGGCGCCTGCCAGTACGTGCGCTCCTCATTCTGGAAACCAAACGGCGTCAGCGTCCGGTTGTACGCGCCGCTCCGCGCAATGCCCGCCCTGAACAAATCGCTGTGCGCCAGCAAATTTGCCGTCATGAACGCGCCATAGGAATGGCCCATGACCGCTACGCGATTGCGGTCCACAACTCCGAGCCGCACGCCCTCATCAATCGCCGCCTTTGCGCTGGCCACAAGCTGCTCCACATACGAATCATTCGGTTCCGTATTGCCCTCGCCGATGATGGGAATGGTGGCATTTTCAAGCACCGCGTAACCCAATGCCGCAAACGGCACCGGCGAACCCCACGACAACACCGGAAACTGGTAAGGCGATCCCGTAACCTGCCCCGCCGCGGCCTTGGTCTTGTACTCGGTCGGATACGCTTCCATCAAGGCAGGCAGCGGACCATCCCCGGGCTTGTATCCCGGCGGCAAATAAAGATTCGCGCTCAAATCCACGCCGTCCGCCCGTTTGTAATGCAAAACCTGTTTCTTCGGCAGCGGATGATTTCCATACGGATTCGGGAAAAAGGTTACCTGCTCGGAAGAGGAAGCCCCGATTTTCTGAATGAAGTAGTTCGGACTCTCGTTCTCGGATTCTCTCCGAACCAAAACCGTGCCCGCGCCAGAATCCAGAACGGCAGCCGCAATCTCAAAATTCGGCGCAGTGGATTGCCAGAGCTGCTTCGCCTGTCCGCTGGCCACGCTCATCAACGAAAGGAACGGTTTGTCCCCTTCCCCAGACGCGCCTTCCCCTTTAAAGTAAATCCCCTTGCCGTCAGAGGTTGTCTGGATGACCAGTTTGCCGGCGGAATTGTAGTCTTCCAGAGGTTCACCGGGGTCGTGATAGCGGTCTTCGAACGAACCTTCGAACATTTTCACCGATGTGGCCGAGGCCAGCGGATCCACCGCTAAAATCACACGCTTGCGATCTTTCCATCGCCTCTCTTCGACAAGAGCCAGGTGATCATTCCCCCAGGCAATGCTCCGATAACGCACCGGCAGCTCCGCCAATTTACGCGGCGCACTTTCAAACGGCGCGTCCAGCAGGAACAAGGCATCGCGCACCGCCGCATTGTTCCGCGGATCGCCGCCATCTCCGGCTTCCACCCAGAAAATGGATGCGCCTCTGTCGCTCCGCCATTCGTAATCCCGGGGGCCTGGCGCAACGGCGTCATGAATATTGGGAATATTATCCTCGAGCGGCCTGTCTACGAACTGCTTCGCCGTCCCGGTCTTCAGATTGACGGCCGAGACGCGCTCCGGAAACGCAGAAAACGGCAACAAATACGTATAAGGATGATGCCGTTCGAACAAAAGCACCCATTCCCCATCCGGCGAAGGCGTTGCCTCTACAAACACTCCTGCTTTCCCGAGCAGCACAGCCGCGCCATCCAGCCGAACGATCGCCACCTGCGAGGTGGCGTAATAATCAAAAAACTGCTCATCCTCCGGGTTCTTCAAAAGATCTTCGAACGTAGCTCCAGGCGTTACGCGCCCCAGATTTTCCTGGACGACGGGCCCTGTCGGCACATCGCTTCGCACCGGCGGCGCGCCGCGATCGGCCGGAACCGTCCGGCACACCAGACTCTGACTGTCGCTCAGCCATTCGCACGGCGCCCCAAAAATTCCGTTCAGCGCAATTCCCGGCAATCGACGCGCCTCGGCAGCCGCCACATCGACGATCCAGAGACTGAGTCCCGGGTCATCCTTCCGATCGCTGATATTTACAAACGAAATCTTCCGTCCATCCGGCGACCAATCCGCGAACCTGATCTTCGCATGCTCGGGCAATCCCCTAACGGCGACCGGCTTGCCATTCGGCAGCTCCTGGAGTTCGAGCGAAGTGTCATAGCGCCCCCTGCTCGGACCAACGGTCCTCGGATTGAAACGCAATCCCGCCAGGCGAAGCTCCGGCTGCGCCAGCTCCGCAATCGTTGGCAACCCGGAAAAATGTTCAATCAACATCCAGCGCCTGCCCGCCCCGCCAGCTGCAGGGGACAACTCGACGCCCGGCACCGGCAGAGCATCGACAATGTCAACGATAGCCTTCGGAGGCTGCTGATATACGAGATTCGTCTGCGCGACGGCAGGATTCGAGAGCACGAGCAAGCCGACAAAAAAGCCGGCGTCACGAACCAGAAAATCCCAGAAACGGTTGCTTCGAGCAGCCATACGCGTCACACCCTCCCTGGAAAAAATCACTTCCGGATTATCGGCCTGCCGTGGCTGGTCACGGATCACCGCGCGCATTTTGGCTGGTTATCCTTCGGCGAGCAACAGGAATTTAAGGGGATTATTCGGAAGAGGTTTAGCGGAAGCTCTACGCGTCGTCATAGTCTTCGGTCAGCGAAGCCAGAAACGCCACGAGCGCCGCCACATCCTTCTCGCCGAGCGACATCCCCTGAAATTCCGGTGGGGCATTTCTGAGAGCCCCTTGGCGGGCCAGTTGCGAGCTTTTAATGTAGAACTCCACAACATCGGTGAACTTTGCCGCGCTTCCGTTGTGAAAATACGGCGCCGAATCCTCCAGGTCACGCAACATCGGCGTCTTGAACTGCGCAATCGTCGTCGCCAGCCCCTGATCCACCGCGCAATTCGGAACGATCGCACACACCACTGTGCTCAGGCTCGCCTGGGGATTCGGAATGTCGGGATTGAGGTACACGTTCCATAAGCCGAGGTCGGCGTAAATCGGATTTCCCCTTACCGCCGGATGACGAAACCTCTCCGTGGCGTTTGGGTGGTTCGCCGAAGCGGGCATGTACTGATTAAAATGGGCGGTGCGGTCCGCGAGAGCCGGCACAGCGAGCGCGGCAAACGCCCCCTGGCCGTTGGCGCCGTCGTATTCCGCCTGGGACACACCGGTATTGTGAAACCTGAAGTCCGTAAAGTTTGGGGCCATATGGCAAGCCGCGCAATTCCCCGCGTCTTGGCATCCGTCAACCGCATTCACGGCTACCTTCAGAAATATCTTCAGCCCTGCCAGCTCCAGCGCCCCAAAACGCAAACGGCTCGGCGTGGTATTTGAAACTGCCGTAAGTTCCATCCACAAAAACCGGATTGTTCAGATTCTCGAGCAACCCCAAAAGCTTCTGGTTGTATTGGGCTAGTGTTTCGCCGGCGATCGGCTCGACCGGGAGATGATTGATGCGCAAAAATACATCGTAAGGCGACCCAATGTATCGCCCGTTTTCATCCTGCTGGAAAAGCAAGCCATCCAGGTATTGTCCCAGCATCTGCGCCATGTCCTCGACGATTTGCTCGTCGCCGGAGCTTGTAACATCCAGGCGATACCGGGGAGGGAGGCGGCAATCCGCGGGAATGGCCGGGTCGGTTCCGAGAAATATTTTCGCGTAAGAAAATCCGCATCCGAAATTGACAGCGGGATCATTCTTTCCGTTGTCGTTGCGAATCACATTGGCGATATGCGCAATCGCTTGCTGGTACTCGTCCGGCGCCCATCCGAAATTTCGCCCCGTCAATGTCGCTTTCGCCAGGTCCGCCGGGTCTGTGAACTCTCCGTCAAAATGCAGGAACGAAGGCCCGTCATGCGATTGCATAGAGCCCACCATGTGCATCGAATTTCTCGGCGTTGCCGTGAAGCCATTCAGCAGGCGCGGTATCGGGCTATGATCCGTAAAATCTGCGTACGTCCGGTTTCCCGCGCCTGCTACCCCTTGAAATTCCACGACAAAGTGGCACGACCGGCAGTTGATCGACTGTCCCAGAAACGGCCCCGGCAGAGGTCCGTTCGGCGTCTCTACGGTCTGAACGACCGGGTCTCCAACTTCGAGAGGCGCATTCACGTCCGTCATATTCAGGGCAAAATATTCCGCAAATCGCGTATCCACAAAGATGCGTTCCCCGATGTTCTGCTCTGCGGGCGTCACATCCTCGTCGGTCTCGAATTGCGGCGCCTTTCCGGAGCCGCAGCCCGCGAGCCCTGGCAGCAAGACCGCGCCCAGGAAGATTCCCAATCTCTTTTGAAGCATCCTCTCCCTCATTGGCCTTCTCTCCTGTCTCGCCTGGCGGCGTAGCTGAACAGACCGCTCTTCCCCAGACTCTTCACGTAGGCAGTCACTTGCCAGCGTGTTTCCTCCGGCAGCTTGCTCCACGTAGGCATCCCCTTTCCGAGGTTCCCATTCTTCAGCAGCCAAAAGATCTCGCCGTCCGCCGCTCCTTGCACCCGCGAGCTTCGTAAACTCGGCTTTTTCCCGCGCCCCTCGGCATCGGCACCGTGGCACTTGGCGCAGTGGTCCAGAAACACTCTTCCGCCTGCCGCGATGGCATCCGCCTGCCCCGCATAAGGATTCGTCCGCGCCCTGTCCGCGTCCGGAACGCGTTTGAGCCAGGAACCGTCCGCCGTTGCGTAAGCCGCCGCCGCAAAACACAGCGCCAGCAGCAGCCCCGGCAAATTTCTACGATGGTTTGAACCCTGAGCCATCAGTTTGCCCCCTTGTGCACGTGGCTGAAAATCTGCTGTATCTCGTAGGACACCTTGAAGCGGTAAAGAACTCCCGCGCTATTCGCGTTCAGCCCGAAGCTGGGGGAGAAGGTAATCGTGGGCCCCTTCGGAACGTCAAAGCTCACCGTAGGCCCCAGATACTGGGACGTTTGCTTCCAGCCAAAGCTGTAGCGGTCTCCAAGGCCTCCGTAGATTTCCCCTCCGGCTCTGAAGTTTTGCCGGCAGAAAAAGCATAGTCGCGCGCTGGCCTTCGACGCGAGGGCCCTGCTCATCCCCAGTGCATAGCCGAACTCCCACGGTTCACTTGCGAGATTTTTCTCCGCGATGAAGTTTTCAGAGAAGTTCCACCCCTTCACGTCGCTGGAAAGAATCAGCTTCAGCTCCATCGAGCGTTCGACCGTCTTGCGCGCCTCGGCGTTTGTCAGTTGCAAATCCGAGATGCTGTGGTGCCCGGTGATCTCCAAAAAACTTCGGTCTGCTCTATTCACATCCTCGTACTCCATGTAGAGCAAGGGGTTGATGAAGTGCTGCCGGAGAAGCGGGCGCACACGGTTTTCCCAGCGAAACCCGGTAAACACGGTGCTGTCGTTCTGCGTGGTCTGGCCCGAGAGGTAGACCTCGGTCGTCCACCACCCCTTGGCCCCGTACTCCAGTTCGAGCGTGGCCCCGCTGAAGGCGTTGGCGTTCTTCGGCGCGGCTTCGACGCCTTTGACGGCAATCTCGAGATTCCCCGGCTCCTCCAGGGCATCGGAATAGGTAACCAGGTACGGAGGTTCCTGCGCCTGAACTGTTCCGGCGCAAAAACTCGCCAGACACAAGCTGAGGAATGCTGTGGCAGCGAGCCACCTGCTGAGAAGGGAACGAATCCCTGGATAAGTATGACCTGGCATCCACGACCCCCGCATCAGTTGCAAATGATTTACAACAAGAATGGATATAAGACTAATCTAGTCCTAATTCAGATGCAAACTATTTTCATGTAAAAATTTTGTAAACTACTATGTTTTGTAGTAGATAGGGGTTTCCTGACATGGATCCGCTGAAGCCCGGGAAAAATGCAGGCTCTGGTTGCGCTATGGGGCGTCCGGAGGTTTCGCTGCCGAATTGCCGTTCAAATAGCGGTCAAACCAATACAGTTGCCAGTTCAGGCTCTCGACCAGGTGCTTTGGCTCGCCAGTCCTTGTCAGGTTGTGGTTCTCCCGGGGAAAAAAGACGATCTCCGAAGGCACGCCGAAATGCTGCAGAGCTCGAAACCATTGCTCGCCCTGTTCGATCGGAACACGAAAGTCGTTGTCCGAATGGAGAATAAGCGTAGGCGTTCGGACGTTGTGCGCATATTTCAGCGGAGAAGCTTCCCAGTATTGGTCGAAGTCGTCAAAAACAATTCCCTTGAAATAGTCTCGATGGCCGTAAGCCCCGTCTCGCGTCCCATCGTCGCTGATAAAATTTGAGATCGATCGCAGCGTCACCGCCGCTTTGAACCGGTTGGTGTGCGAAACGATCCAGTTTGTCATGTACCCGCCGTAACTTCCGCCAGTTACGCCCAGATCGTTCGCATCCACCCACGGATATTGCTTGAGCGCGGCGTCCACTCCCGACATGAAGTCCTGATAATCCATCCCGCCCCAGTTGTTGATCTCGCCCCGCTCGAACTTTTCGCCGTAACCGGTCGAGCCGCGCGGATTGCAGAAAAAAACCGCCCAGCCCTTCGCTGCATACACCTGGAACTCGTGATACCAGTCCACCCCAAACATCCCCTCCGGCCCGCCATGAATCACCAAAACCATCGGATATTTTTTTCCGGCCTGCCAACCGAGCGGCTTGACGAAGAAACCGTCGACCGCCCAGCCATCCGTACTCTTATAGGGCAACCGCTCGACCGGCTGAAGCTCCAGCTGCGCCCACAGGTCGCTGTTCACATGCGTCAACTGCCGCTCGCCGGAGCCATCCAGACCGGAAATATAAAGATCATCCAGATGCTCGAAATCATTGGTCAAATACACCATTTTCCCCGTGCTCTGATTTACGTCGAACGCGTGAATTCCACGCGGTCCGGAAGTCAGGGCGGTAAAAGTGCGCACTCCCCGGTCGGGCACGCTCGGATCGGCCCGAAAAATATGCGTCTCGCCCTTCACGCCGGCCGCAAACAAGACCGTGTTAGAAGTCTGCCAGTGCAGCTCCCCCGGTATAGAGTCGAGATCTTTTAGCACCATCTCTGAAGCGGCGCCCCCGGAAGAATCCGCCACGTAGAGTTTCGGAAACTGGTGCACGGCCGTCTGGCCCGTAAAAAGTATCTGCTTCCCATCCGGCGACCACCGCGGATTTTCATCCTCAAACGCGTGATCGGAAATCCTGGTGAGCGTGCCGCCCGCCGCCGGAATCACCCATACATCCGTGTTATGGCTGTCGTCGTACGCTTTTCCGGTTCGATCGGAAACAAAAGCAATGCGCGTCCCATCCGGCGACCACTGCGGATCCGTGTCGTTCCAATCCTGCCCCTCCGTGATTTGCTTTGTTTCTCCGCCCGGCACACTGACAACCCACAAATGCCGCCTCTTGTCGTCAAACCACCCGGTGTCGTTGAACTTGTACTGGATGTGCGTGTAATGCCGTACATCGCTCTTGCGGTCCGCTGCCGCAACGCCATCCATGGGCCCCGAGGTGCTGACAACAACGATCCGCGATCCCTCGGGCGACCACTGATAGCTCTGCACTCCATTCTTCAGTTTCGTAAGCGCAATGGCCTCGCCTCCGCTGGCAAAGGAGAGCAGATAGATCTCGGACCTGGGCGTCTCACCGGCAGGAGCGTCCGAAGCCCGCGCCGAAAGCATCGCCAAGGTCTTGCCATCCGGACTCCACCGCGGCGAATTCGAGCTAAAGCCTTCCGCGCTCAGTCGCCTCGGCGCTGGCGAACCGTCCGCAGGCACAACCCACACCGACGATTCGCGTTTGTTCTTCTTCTGGTCGATGGTCGTCAAGACATAGGCGACAACTTTTCCATCGGGCGAAATATGCGGATCGCCGACAAATTTGAACGAAAAATAATCTTCCGGTGTAACGCCACGCTTGTCCTGCGCCCGCGCTGCCGGCGAGCCCAGGCTGCCAAGGTAGAGAAGGCAAATCACAACGAACAGCGGGCAGAGTTTTCTCATTATGGGGCAGACTCTAGCACAAGAATTCATGCGCACAAAGGATTCGACTCCCGGCGTATCGAAGAAAGGCTACTGGGGCAGTGGAGGGGGAGCGGCCGACATTTTTCGCGCGACGTCTTCCTCGGATTTGTCGTGTAGTTCGCGGACCCTGGCGAACTCCTTTTGCGCCCCCGCCTGATTGCCGATGGCCTGATAGACGCGTCCCAGCCGGTAGTGCGCGTCGGGCTGCTCGGGATCCAGCTCCACGGCGCGTTTTAGCGCGACGATCGCGGCTGGATATTGCCTCTGCTGGGTAAGAATGGCTCCCAGGTCGAGATGCGCGATACGAATATCGTCACGCGATTGCAAAGCCTTTTTTAGCAAAGGAACCGCCCCATCCGGATGGTTCTTTTTAAATGCTATATCGCCAAGATATGCCAGGGCTTGCGCATTCGCGGGGTCGAGAGACAGCTCCGCCTTAAGCTCCGTCTCGGCCTCATCATATTGCTTCAACTCCCAGTGAAGGTAGCCCAGGCCAAAGTGTACGTTTGGTTCGAGAGGAGCGGCTTTCACCGCCGCCTGGAACTCGGCAATTGCTTCCGGAGTCCTGCCCATGCCGTCCAGCGCTTCCCCTGTAAGCACATGAGCCGCGGCAGAGTTGGGATCGCGCTGCTCGATCTGCCGGAATTCCTCGAGGGCGCAGTCGAATTTCTTTGCCCATAAACAGCTCTGCGCGAGCACTTGCCGCAGCTGAAGATTGTCTGGATCGGCATTTGCCGCAATTTCAAGATGCTTCGCAGCGTCCGCAAACCGCTTCGCCCCGTAATAGCTAAGGCCAAGCAGCGCGCGCGCCTGCATGCTGCCGGGCTGGTCCGCCAAAGCGGCGTCGAGCGGGGCTATGGCCGCTTCAAAGTGGCCTTGCTTGAACTCGGCCAGCCCCAGATTCAGCTGAATTCCCGGAAGCTTGGGGTCCAGGGCGAGCGCTCTCCGGTAGGCAGCGGAAGCTTCCGTATATTTTTGCTCTCTCGATAAGTCCACACCCAGGCTCGCGAGGGCCCCCGTATCGCGCGGGTTCTCGTCGATCACTCGCTGCCAAACTTTGACAGCGTCGTCCAGTTTTCCTTGCTGCTCGAGCGCCATGGCTTCCGCTGGGCTCGGCGATTGCGCGAACAGAGAGCTGGCCCACAAGAGCGCGGCGCTCAGGAGAGGGACCAGCCGAGGCTTTGGGCATAGCATCGTTAACATTATGCCCCTCTCCGCCCGGTTTTGAGGTAGCCGGGATCCTAAAGGGTTTAAAGGGCAATTATGCCGTTAAAACAGAATAGACCTTTCTGCTATGGTTTGAGGCATGGTAATGAACATTGAGCCTCTGATCAAATACTTCGTTTGTGGGAATCATCTGTTTGATCATTCTTGTTGTGCTCATCATTCGGAGAAGTCGCAAGCCATGAATCTCATAGACGTCACCCGCAAATTCAAGACCGAGGATGATGGCCTCGACTATATCGGCCTCTGTCATAGTCCAGATTTGCTGCTCAATCGGAAGAAGCGCGGCGTGGCGACCCGTCCACGCGAATCCAGCATGCTCTTTCTCAACGCCCTGCATTCAATTTCTTGAGTACATCCTGCGCGTCGCGGCGGATCTCACCGCGACGCTGTTCGGTATCGGACCACGAAGATGCGGGCGCAGCGTGAGAATCCAGCATGGCCAGTACTTTCTGGGCATACTGCCGCGCCAGATCTTTCTGCCCGTTTGCCAAATACGCATCGGCAAGGTCATCGTGTGCGTCGGCCGAGTCCGGATAAGCGAGGAGGTTGAGCTTAAAGATCTCGAGCGCCGCCTTGGGCTCGCCCGCGCGCATATGGTCGTTGCCGATGATGCTGACCGTTGCTTCCGGCCACAATCGTATGTTGGGATCTTTCCGACGAGCCTCCATCAGTTGCCGCGTGACTTCGGCGACTCCGCCGGGCATCCGGATTTGATTTAGGATTACCGCAGATGACTCGGTGTCCGCTGGCGCGCGACCCGGTGTTTTGATCAGCGTGGTCACAAACCAATCCACGATCATGCCGGCCAGCTCCGGATGAGGTTTGAACATGTCGGTTCCGTGGCCACCGGTGGCGGGAACCCTCCCGACATCGCGGGGTTCATACCATAACCAAGGCGCCTCTTGCGCCGCGGAGTAGTGTATGAACTTCTTGCCCGGGCTGGAGGAGGTGATGTAGAGCAATTCCATCGCCTCGACCGTAGGAGGGTATTCGTCGTCGTCGGCCACAACAAACAGTCCTGGTAATTGCCACGTCTGCTGCAGAAATTGCAGGCCATCCCGGAAGGTCTCGCCGGAAAGCAATGCCAGCGATTTTAGCTCGGCTGGATGCCGGCGCGCCGCCTCGACGGAATTGTCGACTCCGAGCAGTCCGGCTCCTCCCGCGCCGATGACATCTCTCTTGACGCCTGGTTGCGAGACCAAATATTGGAGCGCGGTGTCAACGTCGCCCGGCAGCTGCCCGCGTACCTGTGCCCTCTCCTCGGGCGTCAATTTCTCATAAGGCGTGCCGCCGCTTTCGCCATGTCCTCGCATATCGAGTGTAAGCGTGTTGATTCCAGCCGCTGCCAGTTGCCCGGCCAGATCATCCCACGCTGTGCGCGTCCGGTTGACCTGATGCAGCAGCAAAACGCCGGGACCCGGCTTGGCCGCGGCAAAGTAGGTTGCCTTCAGGATGGTTCCGTCAGCCGCCTTCAGGTCAACCACAACCCCCGCCAGCGGCTGCTGCGATGTTGGGGACTGCGCCGCACTCGCCCGAGCGGCGCTCTCTGCGCGCTCCCTGAACGCCCCCACCGTAGCAAGGAGCGCCGCCAGGAGGATGAAGATTGGAACTTGTTTCATTCCCGTGATCTCTCCTTCCCGCCTGGGCTATTCGTGCCGCAGTGCGGCCCAGGGATCGACCCGTATCGCGCGCCGCGCCGGAAGGTAAGAAGCGAGCAGGGCAACACCCACGAGAAGAAGCGCGACACCCGCAAACGTGAGTGGGTCGGCCGGCCTCACGCCGTAAAGCAGTCCTGCCATCAAGTGCGACACGATCAAGGCGCCAACAAATCCAACGGCGGCACCCGCCAGGGCAAGCCCCAGGCCTTGACAGAGAACAATGCGCAGGATGTTCCGTCTTTCTGCGCCTAGCGCCAGCCGAATCCCGATCTCGTGCGTGCGCTCGCTCACGATGTAGGAAATCACTCCGTAAATTCCAAGTCCTGCCAGAAGCAACGCCGTCAGCGCAAACAGAGCAATCATTTCCATCGAGAACCGCCTCTCGGCCAGAGATGCGGAAACCGTTTCGCTGAGTGTTTGCGCGCCAGAAACGGGAAGCGTTGGATCGACGGCCTGCACCTGCTCGCGCACCTGCTCGGCAGTCAGAGCGATGTCCAAATGGCCGCGCAGAAGCATCTCGAGGCGTTTCGCGCCGGTCTGATATACGTCCAGATAGACTTGCGGTACGCTCGCTTCCTCGAGCGACACGGTCCTCGCATTTCTGACGATGCCGACAACGGTCATCCACGGAGAATCCGCCCGCGTGCTCTTGAAGCGCTTGCCTATCGCCTCTTGGCCTGGCCAGGTGGCTCGTGCGAAGGCCTCATTGACCACGGCGACTTGCGGGCTGTCGTTGGTATCCATTTCATGGAACAAGCGGCCACGCAGTAAGGAGATTCCCAGCAAGTGAAAATAGTCCGGAGTGACGCTCGAGCGTTCGACGACGGCCGGCTCGTTGCTCTCTATGGTGTCGCGCCCCTCCAGTGCGAAGAAGAACTGACCTTCCGAGATGAGCTTCAGATCCCGTAGACTCTGGTCCAATGGAATCGAAGCGGTATCGCCGAGGGCTACTTCTTCGACTCCAGGTAGCGCTCTGGCGCGACGAAGTATTTCGCGGAAGAACGGCGCCTCTTGCCGAGGGGTTCGGTAGATGTCGGTTTTGGGATCATTCGGCTCTGGCAGCCTGGTCCTGACCGCCATCACATTCTCGGGATTGAATCCCAACGGCACGTTCAGCAGATCCCAGAAACTGCGCAGCAGAAGACCCGCCGCGACCATCAGCACCAGAGAAAGAGCAAATTCCGTTACCACCAGTAAGCGCCGCATGCGCGCCTGTTCCCCGGAGCCTGTCGAGCCGCGACCCCTCCGTCTGAGGGCGCCAGTCAAATCCAGCCGATCCACGGATAGAGCGGGAACCAAGCCGAAAATCGCGCCGGTGCCCAGCGAGGCGGCGAGAGCGAATAACCAGACGCTCCAGCTGACCGATATTTCATTCAACCGCGGCAGACCCTCGGGCACGAACCGAAGCAACAATCCCTTTAGGCAGACGAGGATTGCCAATCCGGTCATGGCGCCGAGCAGGAAAAGAATCACGTTCTCTGTCAACAGTTGCCGCGTCAATCGGGCGCGCCCTGCTCCCAACGCTTGGCGAAGCGCCATCTCCGGGCCTCGCGCATTGGCGCGCGCGAGCTGCAGATTCGCCACATTGACGCAGCCGATCAGCAGGACCAATCCCACCGCGCCAAGCAGCAGAAGCAAAGATTGGCGCACATTGCCAACCAGGTTCTCCTTGAGTGGGACCAGTCGCACCGTCCAACCGCTCTGAAGCGGATATTCCTCCGGGAATTGCTTCTCTAAAGCGCCTACAAGCGCGTCCAACCGGTTTCGCGCCGCCTCGATCGAGAGACCTGGTTTGAGCCGCGCGATCGCTGTGGGAAGATTGCGTCTGCTCCGCGGCGGGTGATCGGACATAGGCGCGCCGTAAAAACTGGTTGCGGCCCAGACCTCGATATTTCTTTCTTCCGGGCTTCGTCCCGGCGCGTCAAATCCCGGCGGCATAACTCCCACGATGCGGTACAAGTCGGTGTCGAGCCGCACACTTTTTTCCAGAATATGCGGGTCGCTCCCGAACGCCCGCTTCCACAAGCCGTCGCTGATGAGCACTTCGAGCAGAAGGCCCGGCGAGTGGTCCTCGGGGTTGAAGCTCCGGCCCAACTGTGGTTTTACGCCCAGCAGCGCAAAATAATTCGGCGCTACGATCAGTATGCGAACGCGGGCCGGTTCGGATGATCCTGTGAGATTGTTTTCATCGAACCATGCTGGCGACACGTATTGAAAGATTCCGGAATGTTCGAGATCCTGCCACTCCGGTTCCGACAGTCCCACATCCCGCGTGCCAACGCCGGGTAAATCATCCTGAATGCTCACGAGTTGCTCAGGTTCGGCGTACGGCAACGGATGCAACAGCATGGCGTCGACGACGCTGAAAATTGCCGTTGTAGCGCCGATCCCCAGAGCGATCGTCAGCACGGCAATGGCGGTGAACCCCGGAGACTTCCCGAGCATGCGCAGGCCGTAACGCACGTCCTGCCAGAAATGCTCCCACCACAGCCAGCGCCCCGATTCGTAAAAGCGCTCTTCGGCGTGCATGACGTTCCCGAAGGAACGCCGCGCACCCGCTCGGGCCCCTTCTTCGCTCAGCCCCTCCCCCCGCAGGCGCTCGACCTCAAGCTGTATGTGCGCCTCGATTTCCGAGGCGAAGTCGTCGAGTTTGCGCTTGCGCCCGAACATGGCTTCAGCCTTCCGCCCCCTCCGCTCCAAGAATCCGCGCGATGGCTCCCGTCAATCGTTTCCATTTGTTGGTTTCTTTGACCAGTTGTTTGCGGCCCGCGGCGGTCAGTGTGTAGAACCGGGCCTTACGGTTGTTTGAAGAAACTCCCCACTTCGCCCAGATCCAGCCTCGTTCTTCGAGCCGTTGAAGTGCGGGATAGAGAGCGCCATGCTCGACGAGCAGCTCTTCTTCTGAGGTCTCCTGGATGGCGCGCGCGACTCCTTGCCCATGCTGCGATCCAAAAATCAGCGTGCGGAGGATCAGCAGATCCAGTGTGCCCTGCAGCAATTCCAATCGTTCCCGGGTCTCTTGGGTAGACATATGACCCGACTATGCACGCCTTCGGGTAAGATGTCAACCCGGCAGGAGGACGATCTTCGACCTAAATTCACGCAATCCAGAAAGAGCGAAACGGACGCGGCCGGACAGAAGCCGGAGGGAGCAGCAGGCGGAATGTATAGAGCATTAGTTAAATATTGTTTTTGTCGTATTCGAACGAACCCTGTAATCCTTCGGCGAAGAGGGAGCAGTCTCTTCGAGCCACAACACCAGCAAGCCCGAAAAAAAAGCCCCGCTCGCAGTGCGTGCGAGCGGGGCAGGGGTGCTGCTTCCGGGGTGATTAGAAGTAAATCTTGCCGCCGAGCTGCAGAATGCGCGGGTCGAAGGCAGAGTTGAATTGGCCAAAGTGGGCATCACCAACGGTGTCATCGGTGCCGTTGAACTGAGTATGGTTCCAAGTGTTAAAGGTCTCAAGACGCAGTTCGAAACGGCTGCCGCGAGACTCGCTCAGCGCGAAGCTCTTGAAGAGCGAGATGTTCCAGTTGTCGCGACCGGGTCCGGTCAGGCCATTGTGCGCGAAAGTTCCCCACGCACCTGGCGCCGGAAGGCCGAAAGCCGATGGGCTAAAGTATTGGATTTGCTGAGTGCCGGTCGACAGCACAGTGTGCTGGTAGTCGATCGCACCAACCAAGTCCGGGCGGTTGTTGCCGCCAACGAAGTTGCCGCCTTGGGTGCCGGAGAGATTGATGTTCACTGGCAGCCCGGATTCGATAGTGACGATGCCAGAGACTTCCCAACCGGCTACCACGGTCTTAATGAAATGATTATCGTTGTGCCGCAAGAACGGAATGTCGTAGATGAAGTCCACGACACCGACGTGAGTGCGGTTATAGCCACTGAGGCCATTGTCATAGGCCCAACCCGCGTAGGGATTAGATATGCCACCGAGGTCGCCACCACCGCTGCCAGCAGTGGTTGGGTCCACGGCACGGGACAGGGTGTACAACGCTCGCAGGGTCAGGTCACGGCTCAGCTGCGAGTTGAGATCGACTTGCAGGCTGTTGTAATGGGTGTTGGCCTCGTTCGTAGACAGGTTGATGGTATTAAAACCTGGATAGGTCAGACCCGGAGTAGTCTGGTACGGCGGGGCCGGAGCACCGCCCAGGATCGATGAGACGATTCCCGGCAGGGAACTCTCTGGGATCAAATTGCTGTTGGTGGTCTCGTAGTTCTGATGGCGGCCCTGGTTGCCGACGTAGCTAACGGACAGCACGCTCTTGGCGTTAATAGCGTGTTGTATGCCAATGCTGTACTGATAGCTTACCGGCAGGTCATAGTTGTTCACATCCAAGCCGGTGATGTTCGGCGGGTTGATCGGTTGAGCCGCGGCAGCGCCTGTAGTTAGCGCGATGCTGGGGTTGGTCATCTCAACGCTGTTCAGGTTAACTTGCAAGCTGAACGGGATATTCGGGCCGGCGTTGTACATGTCGTTGCCCTGGATGCGCTCGTACATGATGCCGAAGCCGCCGCGAACGACGTTCTTGCCGGAGCCGGTAACGTCATAGGCAAAGCCCAGACGAGGACCGAAAGCAGCCCAGTGATTGTTGACAAGGTCCTTGGGGACGCAGAAGGTAGGATTTGTGTAGCACTTCCCTTCAACGCCGATGCCATTCAGGTAGAGAGGCACGCCCGCGAGAATCGGATTGGGGCTGGTGCCGAGGCCGGGGCTGACGGCGGCGCATGTGCCGGCAGTGACGTCGCCCGCGCTGCAAATGTTGCCGCTCGGGTCAAAGGTGGCCGCCAAGGCCGGGTTGTAAAGTTGCGGATAGAAGTTGCCCATGCGGTTGTTCGCTTCGTAGGTGTGGGGAACGCCGTCCCAGCGGAGGCCGAGGTTCAAGGTTAAGCGACGATTGACGCGCCAGTTGTCTTGAATCCATAGAGCCGTCGAGATGTTGTTCCAATAGCCGCTATCTTGAATTGCCAATTGCTGGTAAGAGCTAGGCAAGCCAAGAAGCATATTGGCCACGTTGTTTCCAGTGAAGTCACTGTTGTTGAAAGTGAAGCCGCCCTGGGTTTGGCCGAAGAGGGCCTGGACTTTTTTGTAGAGCGCCCAGCTACCACCGATTTTGAACTGGTGGGCACCATGGGTCCAAGAGACGTCGTCGCGAATCTGGTAGTCGTTCGCACTATTGATCCACGGCCAACTGGAGATCTCAAAGTTAGAGCCAGCAAAGCCGCTCATGTCGATGTTCGGGATGCGGTTCAGGTTGTTGGGGCTGTTGCCGAACAAGCGCGAGCTCGACCCGTCGTAAGCGCTCGGCAGAGCCAAACTGGACAGGCCGGTAGCGGCGTAGGGAATGATGTTGATGCGATTGCCGTTATAGTTGAAAGCGACTTCGTTCACCAGCGTTGGGCTTATGGTGTAAGTGGTGTGGATTACAGCGCTATACGATGGGTTACCGAAGTTGTCTCCAACGGTCGGAACATTGTCACCGCTCCACTGGCTAATGGGGAAACCCTGGCTGGCTTGCTCGGCGATGAAGTGGCCGAAGACGGAGAATTTGTCGGTGAAATTGTGATCGATGCGAACGATCTCTTCCTTGAGGCTCGTGTCGGAGTTGGCCCCGCCGACGAAGTTACCGAGGCCGCCAGCAATGTTCGCATTGGGCTTCGGAAAGATGCCGGCATTCAGTAGAGCCGCGCCATTCGCGTTCAACATACAGCTAGGAATGACATTGCCGGGGAACTGCTGCCCCGGGACGACTCCCGCTGGGAGACCACCAGGCCCGGGACCAGCGCAAGTTCCGGCGATATAGGATTCATTTTGTGTTGGATTCGTGGGAGTACCCAGTTCCGGCACGATTAGCGGTGTGCTAACAGCACTGAAGTTGCCGCCGAAGGTTGACGGATCGGGAACGGTCTGGTTGGTGCTGCCGCCCAAAACGTATCTGCGCCACTCCATGTTGTAAAAGAAGAAGGTCCTCTTTTTGTCCGGGTTATAGAGGTGACCCAGAGTTACGGGGCCGCCGACGTTAAAGCCAAAAATGTTGTAGCGGAGTTCCTGTTTGACGGGTTGTACGGCTTCGGGCTGGAAAAAGTTGCGCGCATCGAAGGCGTCGTTGCGGTCAAATTCCCAAGCGGAAGCGTGGATCTGGCTCGTCCCAGACTTCAGCACCATGGTCATGGTACCGGCCGAAGAGAGGCCGTAGTCCGCGCTGTAGTTGGAGGTCAGAGCGCGAAACTCCTGAATGGCGTCCGTGGAAGGCGCGATGCTCATGCCGCCCGCGCCGCCGCGATCATCATCTTCGCCGCCGTCGAGCAAGTAAATGTTGTGATTCTGGCGCATGCCATTGAACTCGACGCTGGCGTCGCCGCCCACCGGGGTGTTGATAGTACCGGTGATCTGGCTCGAAGCGCCTGGCGTCAAAGCAGCGAGCTGATAAATGCTGCGGCCATTGATGGAGAGCTGGCTCATCTGCTGATCGGTGATGAGGTTGCTGCGCTCGCCGGAATCGGTCTGAACCTGTACGGCGTTGGCTTCGACAGTCACGGTCTCCTGCGCAGCTCCCATTTGCATCTGGAAGTCCACGCGAACACGGTCGCCGACGGTGAGGACGATGTCTTTCTGTTCCGAAACCTTGAATCCTTTTGCTTCGGCTTTGACTCGGTAGTGACCGATCTGGAGATCTACGGCGACGTACTGGCCGGCGTCATTCGTGGGAATAACGCGGCTGATCCCCGTATCCGTATTCGTAAGAGTGATAGCCACATTCGGGACGACGGCACCCGAAGGATCGGTGACCGTCCCAACGATGGTGGCCTGCTGTGCGAACGTTGAAGCAGAAAAACCGATCAAGGCAACCAGAAGAACAAGTAGATACCGCAGAGGAAATTTCTTAGACACAAAAACGATATTCTTAAACGAACACAACGGCAAATTCATAGTTATGCCTCCACACCCCACGGCGATTGGAAACGCCGTTAACGTAAACGGAGCTTTTCATTGGAGCACTGTTAATGTCAAGCACTTTTTTTGATTTGTAGTAGCTGTGCCCCTGATGCTTAACCTCGTAACAATTCAGGGAAAAATCACCCGAGGAAAGGCGGGACCAGGCGTTTCCGGCTACTAGCAGGAATTGCTGTACTAAATCCATTGAGCTGACTCGATTGGTCCTCAATCTATCCGGGTAAGTCTTCCTGAAAGCGCAGAACATGACTCCGGGACGAAGTCGATATAGGATCGAGGGGTGACCTTTCTAAACCAGAACCCCGGAAGCCCGCGGCCTCCAAAACTGTTTTTCGGAGCGATCCTGACCCTTGCGGTCCTCTCTATTTTTTTCCTCGCGCTTGGCTCAACGGGCCAGCAGACAGCGAATCCGCAGACAAAACCAGCGGATTCAGGGATGGGAGTTGCGACAGGCGGCGCGCATCCGGCAGTCAAGGACTCGCTCTCGCGGCCAATCACGGCCGGCGGTTTTGTGGATGGCGCAACGGTCGTCTTCAGCGACATCACAAAACAAGCAGGCCTGGAAAAATTCCTGCATCGTTCGGGAACTTCGGAAAAATCCACCATCCTGGAAACCATCGGCTCGGGTGTGGCGTTGCTCGACTACGACAATGACGGCTGGCTCGACATTTATCTCCTGAACGCTTCGACTATCCGGGCGCTCAAGGGCAAGGAAGCGCCGCCGCGAGCCATGCTCTTTCACAACAATCACGACGGCACGTTTACGGACGTGACGGAGAAGGCCGGTGTCGGGAACGAGCGCTGGGGAGTTGGCGTAGCGGTGGGGGATTACGACAACGACGGCTGGCCCGATATTTACGTAGCGAACTTCGGGAAAAACCGCCTTTATCACAACAACCATAACGGCACGTTCACGGATGTCGCCGAAAAGGCTGGCGTAACGGTGGGCGGCTGGTCGGCGGGACCTGCCTGGGGCGATTACGACCACGACGGGTTGCTCGATCTATTTGTCCCTGGTTACGTGAAGTTTGATGTGGACAATCCGCCGATCGCCGGACAAGGGCGCATCCCGCCGAATTTCTGCCAGTTTCGCGGAATCGCGGTGATGTGCGGGCCGCGAGGTCTGCCCGGCGAGAGCGATCACCTGTTTCACAACAACGGCGACGGGACTTTCACGGATGTCAGCGTCAAGGCGGGCGTTTCCGATCCCAGCGGCTATTACGGCCTGGCCTCTGCTTTTGTGGACGTGGATGATGATGGATGGGTGGACCTGGTTGTAGCGAATGACTCCACGCCGAACTATCTCTATCGCAACAAGCACAACGGCACCTTCGAGGATGTGAGCTATGCGTCGGGATTTGCTCTAAGCGAAGACGGACGCGAGCAGGCCTCGATGGGGATCGCGATTGGCGATTACCAGCGAAACGGAAGAATCGATCTTTTCACGACAACGTTTTCCGACGACTACAAGACGCTTTACAGAAACGACGGGCAGGGCAATTTTTCCGATGTCACCTACCAGGCGGGTCTGGCCGGTCCGACGATTCCTTTTCTGGCCTGGGGAACGGGTTTCCTCGATTTTGACAACGACGGCTTGCTCGATCTTTTTATCGCCAACGGACACGTTTATCCGGAGGTGGACAAGCAGGACTGGGGCACAACGTGGGCGGAACGGCCGCAACTGTTCCGGAATCTGGACGGCAAAAAATTCGAGGAAGTCCCCCCCGCGACCGGGAGCGGTCTGGCGGATGTAATCTCGGCCCGAGGCGCGGCGTTCGGGGATATTTTCAACGACGGCGTGATCGACGTGGTGATCAACAACATCGATTCGAGGCCGACCTTGCTGAGAAATGTGTTGAAGACCCCTAATCACTGGCTGGAACTGAAACTCGTCGGCGGGCCGAAGAGTCCGCGGGACGCGAATGGAGCAAAAGTATTTCTGACTACAGGCGGAGTCCGCCAGCGGGGCGATGTGTACAGCGGGGGCTCCTACAGTTCAAGTTCGGATCAACGCATCCACTTTGGATTGGGCGCGGCTACCAGGGTGGATTCGATCGAAATTGATTGGCCGAGCGGGACCAAGGAAAAAATCACCGTACCGGGCGTCGATCGCATCGTTACGATCCAGGAAGCGAAAAAAGCCAACGAGAAGAGCCACTAGAGCGAGACATACAACAGTGGGACCGCGGCGGCCGCTTCCATCGAAGACCCAGACCGGGACCCCGACGGGGGCCGCATCCTAGGACGGACTTGGATTGCCGCCTGCAGATTGAATGGCTTTCTGGATCTGTTCCTGCATCTTTCGGACGCGATCGGCGTCCGCGCCCTCGGGTGTTAACTTCAGAAAACTTTCTGTATCGCGAAGAGCAGCGGGGAAATCATCGGTGCGGATGTGGAGATTGTAGAGCAGCAGATAGGTCTGTGGATTGTCGGGTTTCAGGTCGCGAGCGGCGGCCGCGCTAACGAGGGCGTCGCTGAAGCGTTTCATTCCGGAGAGCGCAACGGCCAGTTCGAATTGCCCACGCCAGGACGAAGCATCCAGAGCGATCACTTTGCGGAGAAGAGGTTCGGAGTCGGAAAAGCGTTTTCCCGCGTTGAACATGGTAGCGAGGTCGATCATCGCCTGCGGATATTTTTCTGCGCTGAGTTCGATCGATTTTCTGAGCGCGGCTTCGGCTGCGGCGGCATCGCCAATCTTATTTTGCGCCAGGCCCATCGCCGCGTAAGCCTCGTAGTAGGAGGGATACTTGGCGATGGCGCGTTCAAATTGAGCGACAGCGCCGCGATAGTCGGACTTGTCGACGACCAATTGAACACCCTTTTCGAATAGATCCTTCGCCTTGGGCGGAATACTCAGCTCGTGCTCGGAGACGGGACTTGCTGGTTTGGATCCGGGCTCGCCGCTTACCGCCCGCAAAAATATGTCCTTGTATACGTGTCCCGACCCATCTGGCCGAATGAATTCGCGGACGGACACGTAACCTTCGTGTTGAACCGCTACATAGCAATCGCCGGGTATATTATCGAACTCATAGGTACCATTTCCGTCGGAGTACGCAAATTCGATCGGGGTGCCCATTGCGTTCTGCAGCTGTATGCGAGCCTCACTGATCACATGGCTCGAGCCTTCTTCGCGAACGTAGCCGGACAGGACTTTCTTCAGGGGTTCTTGTTGCGCAAGGCAGGAGAAGGGAGCCAAGAGCAGAAGAGAGAACAACACAGGTGCATACTGTCGCTGCATAACACACTTCCCTGTGCAGATGATAGCAGGTGACACCGAACCGCGCCACGATACTCTGAGGTGAAGAGGTAAGGTCCCCGTTTTTGCTAAAGGCTCCATTCGACAACCGTGTAGGAACGCGGTGGAAGTTCAAAGCTTGAGCGGCTGGGTGTGCCGGAAGCCTTTTCGGCTTTTTGAGGCACTACTCTCGAAGGAGCCTCAAACGTATTTGTGGCTTTCAGGTCGCTGCCGGTGAGGACCCGGGCATCGCCCGCACGCGGGGAAGAGCCTTCCCAGACGATTTCCACCTGGTGCGGCTTCGCCAGATCGCGATTCAGCAGGAACAGGGCGATCTTCCCGGTGTCCGCCTGGTAGGTTCCCGCCGCGTCCACGTAGCTGACCGCGCCCATTCCGGGGACGTCGTACGTGGAGGACTCCACCAGAAGTTCGAGCGCTGAGCCGCGCGCAAACTCGAGTGCCCAGCTGTACGGATAATAGATCGTTTGCCTCAGCAGACCGTTCGGATTGGTCATAATCGGCGCGATAACGTTGACAAGCTGCGCCAGGCAGGCAAGCTGCACGCGCTCTGCCTTGCGAATCAGCGAATTGATCAGGCCTCCGACCAGCAGCGCGTCCTCCAGATTGTAAACTTCTTCGAGGAGATGGGGGGCGCTTTGCCTGTGGCCGTTCATCGCGTCTCCGCTCCTCGCGCGGTACCACACGTTCCATTCATCAAAGCTCAGCCATAACTTCTTCGGCGAGCGTTTGTGCCCGCGGACCATGTCACACACCGCGGCCACTTCGTCGATTTGCCGCTCCATGCTCAGGTTCATGGCCAGAAACTTCGAGCTGTCTCCGCCGGTTTCCTCGGCGTTGGTGAAGTAACGGTGCAGGGAGATGGCGTCGACATAGTCGTAGCATTGCTCGAGGACTTCGCGGTCCCATTCAAGATAGGTCGGCATGCCGGGGCCGCTCGACCCGCACGCCACAAGCTTCAGCGAAGGATCGGCGTAGCGCATCTGCCGCGCGGCGTCCGCGGCTTTCAAACCATACTCGGCAGCGGTCATGTGGCCGATTTGCCAGGGGCCGTCCATCTCGTTGCCGAGGCACCATTTCTGGACCTTGTAGGGTTCAGAGATTCCGTTCTTGCGGCGCAGATCGCTCCAGCGCGTGCCCTTTTCCAGGTTGCAATATTCCACCAGGGCGGCCGCCTGCTCCGCGGTCCCCGTACCCAAATTCAAGCCCAGCAAAGGTTCCGTGCCTACGAGACGGCACCAGGCGAGAAATTCGTCGGTGCCGAATTCGTTCGAATTGATCGAATTCCATGCCTTGTCGAGCACCGCGGGGCGGCTTGCTTTGGGGCCGATGCCGTCAAGCCAGTTGTATCCGGAAACAAAATTTCCTCCGGGATAGCGGATAAGGGGGACGCCGAGCTTCTTTATTTCTTCGAGAACGTCCTTGCGAAACCCGTTCGCGTCGGAAAGTTTGGATTGCGGATCGTAAATACCCTCGTAGATGGCGCGGCCGAGATGCTCGAGGAAGGAGCCAAACACTTCAGGATGGATGGGAGCAAGCGTGCGGCGAGAATCGGCATAAATACGGATCGGCTGGCCGGCGTTCGCGGCCGGCGATTGGCCAAATATATGGCCCCCGAAGGCCAGGTTCGCGCCCAAAGCGATACCGGTTTTGGACGCGTCTTCCAGGAAGTGCCGCCGTGACAGAGAACGCATTTGGAAAGCTCCTCAGCAAATTTGGCGCTAGACCGCAAGAGACTCGACATCCGCCAGTGCCGGCAAGGAACGCTACCAGCCGGCTGCGATCCCCTGGCTGGCAAAGTGACCGGCCGTGATTGTACTCCCCAAGTCAACGGGCGCAACCGTGCGGTTTTGCGCCGCCGCCGGCAGCGTCCGCTTGTTCCTCTCTTATCCTTCGTTAAATCGTGTTAAGGTACGCGGGCCGTGTGTCCCGTCTCCTGAATCTATTTTCCAGGGGTGGGGTTTGGGGTGGGTGCACGGAACAACTGAAACAAATCGGCCATTCTTTCAGTATCTATGGATTGATCTTGCGTGGCAGCGCGGGAGCAAAACAGCCGTACGAGTTGCGCGCGGAATTGCGGAGTGCGGTCGATGAACAAGGAGAAACACGGAATCCACAGGATCGCCGAAATGGCAAACGTGTCTATCGGCACCGTGGATCGCGCGCTGCACGGCCGCGGGGGCATCAAGGACGCCACGCGCAAGCGCATCCTGCAGATCGCCCAGCAAATCGGTTATTCGCCGAATCTCGCGGCGCGCGCGCTTTCGGTCGCGAAATCCCGCGTGCGTATCGGCGTTTGCATCCCGAAGGAAATACATTTTTTCTACGACCAGCTCTGGGGCGGAGTCCTCGACGAAGAGCACCATCTGGAGCAGCTTGGCGTCGAATTTGAGAACCGCCCGGTCAAGACACTGGGGGAAGGCGATATAGAAGTTTTCAACGAACTGGTGGAAAGCGGCGTCGACGGAATTGTTCTCACTGCGGGAAGCCCCAAGGAGTTAACGCCCTTAATCAACGAAGCAGAGGAAAAAGGAGTGCGCGTCGTGTGTGTTTCGACCGATGCGCCCGGGAGCCACCGTTCGAGCATTGTTTGCGTCGAGCCGCACTTGAACGGCTGCTTGGCCGGGGAACTGATGGGCAAATGTGTGGCGCCGGGTTCCAAGGTTGCTGTCGTAGCCGGAATGCTTTCGACCGAGGATCACCGCAAAAAGACGGACGGTTTTTCCGAAGGATTTCTGCGCCATTGCCCCGATGGGAAAATCATCAGCGTGGTCGAAGGTCATGAAGATGAAAACGAAAGCTTCCAAAAAACTTCCGAGCTCCTCGGGCGCTTTCCCGCGCTCGACGGACTGTATGTAAACACTGTCAACTGCCTTCCGGTTTGCCGGGCTCTCGGCGCGCGCGGTTTCGAAGGAAAGGTAAAACTCATCACCACGGACCTCTTTGCCGAGATGGCATCCTATTTTCAAAAAGCCATCATCACGGCTTCGATCTACCAGCACCCTTACCGCCAAGGTCAGGTCGCCGTGCGTCTCCTCGCCGATAACCTCACCAACAAAGTTCACCTCCCTCCGGCGGCGCATCTGAGCCCTGGAGTGGTGATGTCCACAAACCTGCACCTCTTCCGCGAAATGAGATCGACAGAAGCCAGGCCCAGCGAACCTGTGCAGAAGGGCCGCAGCGTCGTACAAGCCTGAGAGTTTGTCCTCTGGCGAGTCACTCGCCGCCTGCCTTGTCGTTCCGTAGAGTGAAGAGAGCGAAACGCAGGGGACTTCCGTGGTTATTTCGGGCCGGACGGCTGGCAGGTTAGACGGGATGCCAAGGATTACTCGAAGGTGTTTGGGGGAATGCGGGAGAAGTGCAAAGGTTGCTGATAGCCCTCGGCAAAGAGCAGGAGAAAGGGGTCGGTCATTTCGAAGCGATTGGCTGCCGAGAGGAATTTCAGAAATTGTGCTTCCTCGGCGGTTAGTGCGTCATCTCCGCATGCCGTGCGGGTGGAAGCCACCGGCCCGAACTTGATTTTGCGGCCATCGATTTCGACCGGGCCCGTGAAACGATTGCAGGAACCATTTCCGGCGACCCGCCCGTTCTCGAGGACAGAAAAGGATGCTTTCGAGGTAAGCACAACCGTAGTGCCAGGCATGTCGGTAAGCAGCCATTCCGTGCCGATCAGGGAAGGCGGCTTTTTAAAGGAAGCCGCGGCATTGCTCAGCACCGGATTGTGCGTTGAGGAACACGAGATGGACAACGTTGCGATTAATGCCGCGAGGAGGAAGGAAGGGCCCCATTTCATTGGTATATTTCTCCTACGAACCCATTCTACTCCGATTGGCAGCACGGATCGATACTCGCTTGGTCTGCTGTAGCGCATCGACCGAACCAGTTTGCCACGTGTCCCGCCAACCGAAACCCCTCGGGCCAGCAACGGACTTCTCTTCCGGAATCTTGCCGACAAAGCAGAATCTCAAGGCAACTGCCAATCCAGCGCGTAGATTTCCTGATTGCTGATATCGCGGACAAGAAGCGGAGAGCCGTCAGGAGCAATGCCGCTCCAGGCGCCGAAAGGACCGTAGAAGCGCGTCGTATCCTTCAGGCTGACAATCGGCGCAAACGTAAAATCCGCCAAGCGAAGCCTATAGAAGTAGGGGTCCTGAACTTCCTGAGTTTCGAAGACGAGAGATTTCGAGTCGCGCGTAAAGGCAAAATACCCCAGAGGTCCGATGCCTTTAACGGCGACGCGCCACCTTTCTGTAGAAAAATCGTAGATCAAGATCTGGTCGAAGGTAGAGTCTTTTTCGGCAGCAAGATAGCGGCCGTCCGGAGACCACCTGGGACAGCAAAGCCCGTCCGAGCCCGGCAACGGATTGGCCGTATGCTTTTCGAGGTCGAGCAATTGAATGGCGTGGTGGGTCGACGCGGAGGAAACGGCCTGGCCAAACGCCAACGTCTTGCCATCGGGCGACCAGGCGGGATCGAGGTCGGCGACACTCCCAAAAGTGATTTGCTCAGCGGCCCCTCCGGAGGAGGGAAGAAGATAGATGTTCCAGGCTTGCCCCTGCTTCTGCGCCGAAAAAGCGATGCGACTTCCATCAGGAGACCAGTGGGGAAGGGCTGCGCGCAGCAGCGGGCTTGTGAGTTGAACCTGCTCGCTGCCGTCGGCCTTGCTACGCCAGAGCGTCTGATCGGGGTAGCGCACAAACAGATAGAAGCGCGCGTCCGGGGAAGCCTCCACATCGCCCGCAGAGATGCCCGAAAGGAAGGGGAGAAACTGGCCGGAGCTGGCGTCATAACGAACCAGCTCGGCGCGCGGCTGTTCCGCCGTAACGAATAGTTTTTTACCATCGCGGCTTGGCGCTGGAGAATAGAAATTCAATGGTTCCGTTGTCAGCAGAACGGGTACCGGCGCCGATTTGCGCAGAGATGGCTGCGCGTCGGGAAGGATCCAAATCTTGCTGACGCCCCGTTGATAACTCTGGAAAACATAGTATCGTCCGTCGGGAGTCCACCTTCCGCAGCATTCCTGCGGTACAGGATGCCAGCCAGGCAAGAGTTCGTGAAATCCGGATCCATCGGCGCGAGCTTCCCAGATAGCACCCGTGTACTTGAGTTTATCCACCACGCTCATACGAATCCGCGTGCCGTCCGGGGAAAACCCCACGGAGTTGATGAACCCGGGAGCCGAAAGCAGCTTGCGCCTGCCGGCGCCATCCTGGCCCGCGAGGAAAAGGTCCGAGCCCTCGCCAAAGACCAGGTTGTTGCCCGGCGCCCAGGCCACGGACTCGGAATCTATTCCAGGAACATCGCGAACGGAAGCCGATGCCAGGTCCATGAGCCGGACATACGCGTGGGGACGAGCCATCTTGTGCGGCACAAAGAGAATCTGGGTGCCGTCAGGCGATATGTCCCCAGGGAGAAATCCCCCGCTGGATGTATCCAGCGCCGCAGGCGTGCCCCCACCGACCGGGAGTTCGAAAGCGGAGTATTGCGCGCCGCGGCGCGCACCGAAGAAAAGCGACTTCCCATCGGTCCGAAGGTTCTCCTTTGCCAAGCCGTCCCAAGTCAGTTGCGTCGAACCTGTAATTTGCGGAGAAGGCAGCGGCGAACGCAGCCAAACGAGAAACGCTCCCGCACCCGCGGCTAGAAGCAGGGCAAGCACCGCTCCCAGGACGCGAGCGGGAGAGAAAAGGCGCGACGACTTTTCTGCCTGGACGGCTGCCTCTAACCGAACTCCGTTGAGAGGCGCGATAAAGCGATAGCCGCGGCGAGGAACCGTTTCGATAAAGCGCGGTATATCCGCGGAATCGCCAAGCGCTTCCCGAAGCCGTTTGATGGCGGAGTTGAGCCCGGTGTCAAAATCCACAAAGGTGTCGGCAGGCCAGAGAGCGGAATGAAGTTCTTCGCGCGTCACGAGGTTGCCGGGTTTCTCGAGCAGCTTCAGCAGGACCTGGAAGGGTTGTTCCTGAAGTTTGAGCTTTGCGCCGTTGCGCCGCAACTCACCCGAGCCGGGATCCAGGACGAAGGCTCCGAAGCGATAGTCGGGCGCAAGTTGTGGCGAAGCTGCCATGACTCTGTCTCGCTATGATTATAGACGGATGAAAACCAATAACCTTTCAAACTTAATGTGTCAGCAGGCCCCGTAAATACAAGTATGGCCAGCTTTTAGCACGTCAGATAGATGCCAGAGCCATTCTAGACGTCAACCATGGTGCTGCCCTGAGGGGTAAAGCAATCTCGGCGCGACCGCAGATGCGGATGAGGTGGCGCCATGAGGAAATCTTTCGTAGGGCTCCTGGGATTCCTGTTGTTGTCTCAAATTGGTACGGCTAAGGCAGGCAAGGATTCTAGCCAGCCGAATCCCAATGAGGAAATGCCGTTTGAGCTGGTCTCGGGATACCTGATGGTCGTGGAGGGGAGCATTGGCCCGCTGCACGGCCTGAAGTTCGTGCTGGATACGGGGGCCACGCACACCGCGGTGAACGGCAAAGTGGCAGAGCAACTTGGCCTGCCGCTCCTCACCGGAAAGGTATTTAACATCGACAAAATGGTAGAAACAGGCTGGACGGCCTTGCCCGAGGTGGAATTTGGGCCGATTCGGGCGAGCCATCTTCCCGCCATGGTTACGGACCTGGACTATTTCAGGTCGCTCGGCAGTCATGTGGATGCGGTCATCGGGCTCGACCTGCTTCGCCAGCGAAATTTCAGCATTGATTTTGCCCGGAAGAAGATGCGATTCGGACAGCTAGAAACGGGGCGGCATGCTATCCCGATGATGTCAGACGACGTCTCGCTGAAAGTGGAGGCCGAAGCGAATGGGAGACTCATCCACATGATTCTGGACAGTGGAGCACCCGGCCCGATGCTTTACGAAGAGCGACTTGAAAATCGGGCCGTGGATTACAGTATCGAGCAGGAAGACTACGGCTTTCGCATCCATGGCGTTCTGCGCCTGACACGGGCCAGACTCCGAAGACTGCAGCTGGGTGGAAGCGATGTGGGGCGCACGGTATTTCTGACCCACTCACCCGCGAAAGGTGTGCTGGACGGAGTCGACGGATTTCTTGGACTGACCGCCCTCAGAGCGCGCCGGATCAATTTTGATTTTGAAAACAATACGCTGAGTTGGACGAACTAAACCGAAGGTCCCTGAAACGATCTCCGTCCAGTACCATGCGCCTTTTCATTCGGGGGTGGCATGGATTTCGATGTAGTCCAGAGCCGCGTGCTCTTCGCCGTCGGGAACGCCCTCGATGCGGATGTTGTCCCCGGGGCGAAGCGCGAGACCAGGAATTCGCCGGCGTGTTGAAGAATCTCCACCCGGCTTTGTTGCCGGCAAACGATCGTCGGCAACCCACTCGTCAACGACTCTATCCCGAACGAACACGCGAAAGTGCGATTTGCCATTGTTCTGATCAAAGTACTCGACGTCTATTTCGTACCGGCCCGCGGCGCCGGCGAACCGGTATGTCGCCGAACACTTCTGTTCGGAAGGCAGACATTCGATGGCCTTCCCGCCTGAGGCGGTTTCACGTGGAACAACGTCGAAGGGCACGTAGCCTTCAAGCTGCATCGCTTCGGCCTCAATGCGGCCGGGATAATGGCCAACTCGGCCGTATTGATCGGCGATGCCGGAAATCCCCAAAAACCAGTTGCAGACAGCGTCGCGCCAGACAATCGCATGTCCCGCCTGAAATTCGAGGCGCCCGAGCACCTCCTCGTATCGCTCCTCGTCCACATGTCCTTTTAACGTCTTCCACTGATTGACAAAACCTGCCGCGAGCTGCGCCCCCGCGTAGTGCGAATCGTAAATATGCTGGATGACTGTCTTTCCCGAACCCAACACGTATGTGTACGGGACATGATGAAAAAAAAGCAGCAGTTCGTCGGGCGTGGTGTCGAGGGATTCATACATCTTCCGGACGGGCGCGCGATATTGATCGACATAGCCCGTGCCGGTGGCCGCCGTGCGGTCCATGCCGATGCCGCCCGGATCGGCGCGATGCCATTGTCCCCAGCCGTTTCGTTCGGAGGACTCGACTCCCGGCCCGAAATGGCTGCCCACAATATCGGTGAGCGTGCCCGCGCCAAGCGGCCCTGTGTAGCTCTCATAAACCGTCCAGGACGAGACAAGCATGGATTGGATGGTGCGTACCACGGTGGAGTCGTTCCCGAAGGTGAGGCGTGTCCATTCTTCGGCGATCACTTTGGAATCGAGATCGGGATTCCATGCCAGCCTGCCATAGCCGTAAAGATTCGCCATCCCGAGCGGGTGTCCCAGCCAATTCGCATCCATCCCCACATTCACGACGGCAACGAATCCGCCCGTGGGCCGATCGAACGTTTTGCCGCTCACGATGTCCTTCACCGGCGTCGGCTGCGGGCCCGCATGCATATCGAAATCGAGAACTTGCTTCCACATCGTTGGAAGAAAGCACAGATGGCGCTGCTGGCCCGTATATTCCTGCGTGACCTGCAGCTCGATGGCTTCATTCGTTTTATCGAGGCCGCTGAAAAGGGGCGACGCCGGCTCCCGCACCTGAAAATCGATGGGTCCATGCTTGATCTGGACGATCACGTTGTCGTCGAACTTCCCGTCGAGCGGATGGAAATTGTCATAAGCGGCCTTCGCGCGATCGTTCTTGGGACTGGTCCAGTCGAGATGATGGTTGTAGACAAACGCGCGATAAAAAACGATGCCGTGGTGCGGCGCGAGGGCGCGCGCGATTACATTGGCCGCGTCGGCTGGAGTGCGCTGGTAGGTAGCCGGGCCGAGGCGGCCCTCCGAGTCCGCCTTGACGACGACTCCGGCAAAATCCGGGACGAGCGCGTAAAGTTGATCAAACTTTTTCTTCCACCATTCCGCAACGCGCGGGTCCCTAGGATCGAATGTATCGAGCCCGCCAATCACCTTGGGGCTGCTGACGTCGACGGAGAGGGAAAGCCGCACACCCCACGGACGAAATACGTCAGCGACGCGAGCAACCTGCGGAAGAAAATCGTCTTCGAGAATGCGCGGATTGGCATTCACATTGTTGATGGCACATCCGTTGATGCCGATCGATGCGAGCAGTCGCGCGTATTCACCGGCACGCGTCAAGTCGGCGCGCACATTGCCATTTTCAAAAAAAATGGAAGGACCCGCATAGCCGCGCTCGATGCGGCCGTCCAGGTTGTCCCACTCGTCCACCCACCGAATCGGCGCATAGGGCTGCTGTGTTTCGTTCAGGGCGGAAACGGTTTCGCCGCGAGCGATCCTGCTGAGCAGCGCGAACACGCCATAGAGCACCCCGCGGTCCGTTGTACCCGTTACAACCAGACAGTCGGTCCCGTCAATCCTTTCCTTCCTAAGCAGAAAACCATCTTCCCCGAGGACGGCCTGCCCGAAAATCGCAGGCGCGTGGGCTCGCAATTCGGAGAGCGTGGCCAACACAATGGAACTCTCGCGCGGGAGAGTTTTCTCCTCGTGCAAAGTCCGCCCCAGCATTCCCCGAACGCCTCGAATCAATTCGCCTCTCGCAGAATCGAGCAACGGGGAATCCCCGAGAACGGCCACGCTCGCGGGCAACGCTGCGTATTCTTGTGCGAGAGTCTTGTCCAGCGGTGCGTAACGCAGCCACGCTTCCCGTCCCGTCTCCGCCCGCGCAGACGTTCCCCCAAGCGCCAGAAACGCGCCAGAGACCGATAGGCAATGGAAGAAAAAGCGACGCATGGAATTACCGTGCACTGCCGAATGCAACTGCATGAAACCACAGATGGACCAACCAAAGTAGGGAGAAATCCCGGCGCCCTAGTGCGCTCCAAGCAACAAATCGACAGTAAGCTGGTCCAGACGCTCGTACGGCAGCCGCTTCTTGGCCAGGGCGCCGCGATCAAAGGCGTGCTGTAACAATTTCGCTGCGTGCGCCCTCGAAAAGCTCCTGGCTTCCGGCGAAACTGCCCCGGGAGTTCCAATCTCCCGCAGAATCTGCTGAATCTGCTTGTCCTGCTTCCAGAGCCTGGCTTTCTCCTTGAGGATGAGATACGTCCGCATGCAGCCCCGCGCGAAATCCTTCACGCCCTCGTAATCCTCGGTGCGGTAAGCGTGGGCGTCGAAATGCCGCGAGCCCTGGTAACCAACATCTTCCAAAAACTTCACGACAAAAAACGCAGACTTCAAATTGTAGGAACCGAACCGGAAATCCTGATCGTAGCAGCCTGCCATCTGATCGTTCAGATCGAGGTGGAAAAGTTTCCCTGCATCCCAAGCGAGCGCCAGAGCGTGCGTGCAATTCAGTCCGGCCATGTGTTCGTGCGCGACTTCGGGATTCACGCCAAATCTCTCATGGTCGTCGAGCGTGTTTATGAAAGCCAGATAGTGACCCGTCGTCGGGAAATAAATATTGGCGCGCGGCTCGTTGGGCTTGGCTTCGAGCGCGAATTTATATCCATATCCCCGATCCGCCGAATACCGCGCCATATAATTCAGCGCCTCGCGGTAACGCTTGATGGCTTCGAGCGGATCGCGGCAAGCGTCCGTCTCGACACCGTCGCGCCCGCTCCACACCACGAAGATCTTTGCGCCCAGCTCCGCCCCGAGGTCCATTGCGCGCAGAACTTTCTGAAGCGCATACGCACGCACCGCCGGATCATTCGAAGTGTAGGCGCCGTCGCGGAACACCGGATCAAAGAACGCGTTCACCGTCGCCATCGGCACCACCACGTGATGGCGCTCGCAGGCCTTCCTAAAACTCGCCACAATCCGGTTGCGCTCCCCGACCGTCGCGTCGATCGGCACAAGATCGTTGTCGTGGAAATTCACTCCCCAGGCGCCCACCTCGCCGAGCAGCGCCACAATATCGTCGGGCGGCAGCGCCTCCCGCACAAAATCTCCGAACGGATCGCGGCCGCGGTTTCCTACCGTCCACAGACCAAAAGAAAACTTGTGCTCTTTCTTCGGTTCGTACAGGCCGGGACTCTTAGTCATTCGAAATTTCCTCTTCAGGCGCTATTCTTTTTGCGCCGATCGCTTCCCGGAAAATCCACCAGTATCCGGAACCTCGAAACGTCCTGGTTTCCCGGGGGTGCTCCCCAGTGAGAAACACAGCCACCTTCTCCTTGGCCTTCCCGTCCCTAACCTCTTCGTGATTTGCTTCAGGTCCCTGTGTGCCACGAGGCCCATTTTGCGGAGGAGAGCCGTCGAGCCCTCGCCCTAATGGACCCTAATAAAAAGATGGGCTCATGCATGAAAAAACGACCGTGTACGTTAACGGCCGTGCTATAGTACCACCCGTTTTTCAGATTGCAAGCATCGGTATTTTTTCTCGGAGGCTTTGATGAAGCTTTCTTCTTCCGTCCGGCTCGCCCTCGCTGCTTCGGTCGCGCTCCTCGGATGCGCTCCCTTGTTCCTCGGCAGCCAGGCGCAGGATGCTCCCGCCTACAGAAATCCGAATCTGCCGGTCGAACAGCGCCTCGCCGATCTCCTTTCCCGCATGACTCTCGAGGAAAAGGTCGCCCAGATGGAAGGCGTCTGGGAGAACCCGGCTTTCATGAAGACTCCCGAATCCCGTTTCGTCGATGACAAGGGCGCGTTCCTCCCCGACCACGCGGCCGTCCTGCTGAAGGACGGTATCGGCCAGATGTCGCGTCCGAGCGAAGTCACGCGCGGGCCGCGCGAGGAAGCGGAGTTCACCAACACGCTCGAGAAATGGATGAAGGAGAACACGCGGCTTGGCATTCCCGTCATGTTTCATGACGAATGCCTGCACGGCCACGTCGCCGACAAAGGCACTTCTTATCCTGCGGCGATTGGGCTCGCCGCGACCTGGGATCCGGACTTGCTGCACGAGGTTTTCACCGCCGATGCCGCGGAGGCGCGCGCCCGCGGTGCGCACGAATGCCTGGCTCCCGTTCTAGATCTCGCGCGCGACCCCCGCTGGGGCCGCACGGAAGAGACTTACGGCGAAGACCCCTACCTCGTGTCGCGACTCGGCGTCGCGGCCATCAAAGGCTTTCAGGGCGACGGCCCCGGTGTCGATAAATCGCATGTGATGGCTACGGCGAAACACTTCGCCGTACACGGCCAGCCCGAAGGCGGCACCAACGTGGCGCCGGGCAACTATTCCGAGCGCGTCATCCGCGAATATTGGCTGAAGCCGTTCGAAGCCGCCGTCAAGGAAGCGCACGTTCAGACCGTCATGGCCTCCTACAACGAAATCGACGGCATCCCTTCGCACAGCAATAAGCATCTGCTTACCGACATTCTGCGCCACGAGTGGGGATTCCCGGGCGTCATCGTCTCCGATTATTTCGGCATCATGGAACTCATTCGCGTCCATCACGTCGTCCGGGACAAGGATGCCGCCGCGCGCATGGCGCTCGACGCCGGCGTGGACATCGAGTTGCCGTTTCCGGACGCCTTTCCCGGCCTTCCCCAGCAGGTGCACAACGGCACGGTCTCTCAAGGCGCTGTCGATCGCGCCGCCGCCAGCGTGCTCCGCGCAAAATTCCTTGCCGGCCTCTTTGATGACCCCTACGTCGATCCCGCCTACGCCGAAAAAGTGACCAACAGCCCCGAACATCAGAAACTCGCGCTACAAGCCGCGCGCGAAACGCTTACGCTGCTGAAAAACCAGAACAATCTTCTTCCGCTCGACACCGCCAAGTACAAACACATCGCCGTCATCGGTCCCAACGCGCAGGACCTCCATCTCGGCGGCTACAGCAACAAACCCGGCCGTGGCGTCACTATTCTGGATGGCATCAAGAATCGCGTCGGCCGAAGCGCGGAAGTTCTCTACGCCGAAGGCGCGAAAATCACCGAGACCGTTCCCGATTGGGACGCGGACAAGGTCGAGCTCGGCGATCCCGTTAAAAATGCGCAGCGCATCGCGGACGCCGTGAAGGTCGCGCAGAAGGCCGACGTCATCATTCTGGTTCTCGGCGAAAACGAATCCACTTCTCGCGAAGCTTGGGCGCCGGAGCACAAAGGCGACCGCGACGATCTCACCCTCCTCGGAAACCAGGACGACCTCGCCAGGGCCATGCTCGCCACCCACAAGCCGGTCGTCGTCCTGCTCCTCCACGGCCGGCCCAATGCGGTCACCTATCTTGCCGAAAATGTTCCCGCCATTCTCGAAGGCTGGTATCTCGGTCAGGAAGGCGGCACTGCCGCGGCAGATGTCCTCTTCGGCGATTACAATCCCGCCGGCCGCCTGCCTATCACGGTTCCGCGCACCGTCGGTCAAATTCCCGATTACTACTACCAGAAGCCCTCTGCGAAGCGAGAGTATCTTGACGACACCACCAAGCCCCTTTTTCCGTTCGGCTGGGGCCTGAGCTACTCGACGTTTAAGTACGAAAATCTCCGCCTGGCGCCGGATTCTATCGGTCCCGAAGGAACCACTCACGTGAGTGTGAACGTAACCAACACCAGCAAGGTCGCTGGCGAAGAAGTCGTCGAACTCTACATCCGCGATGAAGTCAGTTCGGTTACGCGTCCCGTGAAGGAACTGCGCGGCTTCCGCAGGATTTCGCTCCATCCAGGCGAGACAAAAACGGTGGAGTTCTCTCTCGGCTTCGAAGAGCTCTCTTTCTTGAATCGCGACATGCACCGCGTCGTCGAGCCCGGAACGTTCAAGATCATGGTTGGAGGAAATTCAGTCGACCTGATCGAAACTACTCTCACCGTCGCCGAAAAATAGTCGCGGCTCCCGGTCGTTCCGGCCGGCTCTAACGCCAGAAATGCTGCCAACGGCAGGGAGCCAAGCGTTGCGGATTTCGGGTGAACTGTGCCCTGAGCCACCTTTGCCAAGAAGGATGGTGCAGCAGGCTTTCTAGGAAACCGCCTGCTCACCCGCGCTTCCCGAAAAACTGTGTTTACCTGTTTCTTCGGACTTAAGGCTTGCTCGGGTCTTTCGCCGGAGCCGGCGGGGTCGTGGTTTTGCGATATACGATCTTTTTCGCGCCGCCTTCGCACGTGCCCACCACTTTTCCGTCCGCCGCGTCCGCGTCCTTCGCCACGATATCCAGCGAATACGATTTGACTCCCTTCGCGTCCAGCTTCGCCGCGATTTCCGTTTTCAGGTCTTCACAGGCTTTTGCTCCCTGCGCATGCGCCGAGGCCGGCACAATCAAGGCAGCAGCTACGGCTAGCCATATTCTCATCGGGGGATCTCCTTTGGATCGAAAGTGAGGGCCTCGGCCGAGCATACCAAATCGAAATTCGCCCGCGCGCCTCTCGTGCTTTCGTCATGCTGACTTAAGCAACAGCAATTGTGTGAACAGTGCGCATGGGCACCCTCCTCGGCCGGGCCCCGCACTTAGCGCTCGCGCGAATGGATCTCCCGGTGAGGCGCAGCGTTAGAATCGGCATCGAGCGTACCGTGCGCGGCCACGCTGTTCAAAATCCGGCGCACTCGTTCCATGGAACCGCCTATCGCACATTTCCAGTAAATCTCTGACGCTGGCGCTATCCTCCGCCATTGCCGAATAATTGGGGAAAAGGTGTACCATCGCCGGCGGAGTCTGGCACGCCAAAATGACGCACGCGACTCTGCCCGAGCAGGAGCCGGCTATCACCGGCCACAGATTCTTTTTCCTCTTCGTTCTTCTTCTGGCGACGCTCATTCTCTTTCCCTATTCGCAATCCAGCCGCTTCGGCCACTACGCCTTTCTCGTGACCGGAAGTTCCGCCATCCTCATCAGCGTCTACGCCGCCAAAATCCATCGCGGCCTGCTCGTCCTTGCCATCGTTCTGGCAATTCCCACCCTGTTCCACCGCATCTTCCTTTCCACCGCCGGGCTGAGCTCGTTTTCCATATTCAACGTAGTTCTCAGCCTGGTTTTTGACCTGCTCATCGTCGTGGTCATTTTCCGCCACGTCTTCGCCAGGGATCAGCCTAATTCCGAAACTATCTTCGGAGCTCTCTGCATCTATCTGCTGGTAGGATTCAGTTTTGCCAGTCTCTATGAAATGGTAGCCGCCGCGCAGCCCGCCGCCTTCTATCTCGATCCCCGCACCAACCTGCACCTCGCGCCCGTCCGCTTCGACTTCATCTACTACAGTTTCGCCACCATGACCTCGCTCGGCGCCGCTGGCATCACGCCCGTATCGCCTCAAGCGCGCTCCATCACCGTCCTTGAAGCCATTCTCGGCGTCCTGTACCTCGCCGTCCTAATCGCCAGACTGATGGGTGCCTACCGCCCCAACCCCAACACCTGAACGAGCACCCTGTCCCCGGCGGCGACTGGTCAGGGCGTACACGGCCACACCTGCAACTCCAAGACGTCTGCCTGCCCTGAGCGTAGTCGAAGGGTCAACTCTTCAAGTACAATCCCCGCGCTCCATTCCGGAGCCGACTTCACTTGGGGGTTCGATGAGCGTCAGCCTACGGCTCCAGGAAATCCGCGACGGTTTCGAGCGGCCCTTCTGGGTCGCCAACGTCAGCGAAATCTTCGAGCGCCTCTCCTACTACGGCGCGTTTTCCTCTCTCGCCCTCTATCTTCACGAGAGGCTCAGCTTCTCGACCCAGCTTACTGACACGCTCACGGGCTTCTTCGGAGGCATGGTCTGGTTCCTGGCGATTTTTGGCGGCGCCGTCGCGGACAAGCTTGGCTTTCGCCGCGCGCTCTCGATGGCCTATCTTATTCTGGCGGCCGCGTATTTTCTGATAGGTTCGATCGGCGCGTCCTGGCTTGCCCCGGTTCGCGGTCTGGTTCCCTTGTGGCTTTTCGTGGCTTCGGTTCTGCTTCTTCCTGCCCTCGGCATCGCGCTGGTCAAACCAAGTGTCGTTGGCACCACGGCTCGTGCCTCGAAGGAAAATGTCCGCACCCTCGGTTATTCCATCTACTACACGATGGTGAACATCGGCGGCACCGCGGGACCCTTCGTCGCCGATTGGGCGCAACGGCACCTCGGGCTCGAAAGAGTTTTTCGCATCTCCGCTCTCAGCGTTTTCGCCATGTTTTTTCTGGTTCTCTTTTTCTTTCGCGATCCCGAGAAACCGGGCGACGAGCCGGCGCCATCCCTCGTCCAGGTGGCCCGCAACTTCTCGGTCGTCCTGGGCAATTACTGGCTGGTTCTGCCGGCGGTTGCCGTCGCCATCGTGCTCGGAATCACGTCGCTCTACTACCATTTCTCGGTCCCCTGGTGGGTGTGGGTAGGGCTCTTGCTCGTGGCGCTCGCCGGAATCAGCAAGGTCATGTGGTTCCTCGTCATCTTTACCGGCTACTGGATCGTCTACTGGCAGCAGTACACCAGCCTGCCCGGATTCCTGCACACCTATGTCGACTCCCACGCCCGCGTCCAGCTCATCCTCATCACCGACGCGCTCATCGTTGTCTGCCTCACTTTTCTGGTGAACTACTTCGCCCGCAAAATCCCTCCCTTTCACGCCGTCATTCTGGGCACTGTCGTTTCTTCGCTTTCCTGGGTGATACTGGCGTTTTGGCCAACCGTCACCGGCGCGGTCGTTTCGATCGCCGTTCTCGCGATCGGCGAAATTATTCAGCAACCGCCTTACTACGCATACATCTCGCGCCTCGCGCCCCCCGGGCAGCAAGGCACCTACATGGGCTTCGCATTTCTCCCGCTCGGAATAGGCTCACTCGTGGGAGGCTGGTTCGGCGGCGCGATGATGCACCATTTCGGCGAAGTCGCCCACCATCCCGAGCGCGCCTGGCTGACCATCAGCGCCGTCGGCTTTGCCACCGCTCTACTTCTCTGGATTTACGACCGCGCCGTCAAGCCCCCCGCCGGGGACGTTCCGTCGCTCGGGTGAGCAACAAGGTTTCTTTTTGGAAAGTTTTTTCCGGGCTGAACTTTCAACTCTTCACCCGGGACTGCCTGCCCTGAGCGCTGCCTGGAATATCGAGGCACGCTCAAAACACGCAAGCGACTCGAAAATCGATACGCTCAAAAACCGGAAAAGGCGGAATGGAAAGGCGGAAGTCCTGGCCGGGTTCCCCGGTCGCTCGCTCCTCTGGCTTGAAAACTGGTTTTTTGAGTGCTATCAATAAGCACCGGCAGGACAAGAGAGAGCACAATCCCTCGTGCGCGTCCCGGCTCCGCGAACGCGGTGATATTTCAGCCGGAAGGAAATCATGTCTAGTTCAGAACCCAAACCTGATGGGCCGGTAACTTTCAGGAAGGGCCACGAGCCGCCGATGGCTACTTCAGTATGCGGCTGGCGGTATCACCACATCGGCATTCCGACCGACGTTCAGCGTCCTGACGAGATCTACCTCAAACGGTTTAAGATGTACGTCTCTGCGTTCGAGACCAGTCCCTGCGGCATTCAATGGATGCGCTTCGAGCCCGACAGCCCGGTGCATCCCCTGGTCAAGTCCGTCCCTCACATCGCGTTCGAAGTAGACGACCTTCAATCTGCCATAGCAGGGAAGGAGATTCTTACGGAACCGAACTCACCTTCAGAAGGCGTTATGGTGGCGATGATCCTCGATAGCGGCGCGCCGGTTGAACTTCTCGAATTTCGGCGTGATGCGCGCGACCGATCCGCGCTTTGAGAACCTTGGCGGAACGCCGGGTTCGGACACAAGCGCGCGATCGGCATCACAAATTTCTTGTAAACCATCGATTACAAGGCAGCCAGGATCCTTCGAGGGGGCGGGAGTCCGACGGGTCGGCTGGTTCAGTTCACCATGCGGCGAAGGGAAGCAAGCGCCTGGCGCGCCAGCGAATACCGCGGCTCGACCTCCAGTGCCTCCTGAAAACACTTCATCGCTCGCGCGTACATCTCCTTGCCGAGATAGGCGCGGCCCAGATTGTAGTGAGGAAAGTGGCGCGGCTCGTAGCGGCGCGCTTCGATGGCTCGCTCGAGCCAGGGAATCGCTTCATCAAACCGGTTCAGTTCAATCAGATACGCCCCGATGTCGTTGTAAGGATTGCCGAATTCCGGATCGACTTCGATCGCGCGTTTGCATTCCGCGATGGCGTCCTCGATGCGGCCCTGAAAATGATACGTCCAGCCGAGAAACGTGTAAGCCTCGGCGGTCGGATGCAGTTCGAGCGAGGACTGATAGAGCTCCACGGCCCGGTCGTAGTCGCCTTCCATCTGGGCCTGATAAGCGTCCTGAAGGATTTCCCACGCCCTCGTCAGGGTTTCCTGGCTCATGATGTAGATTGTTAACACACGGTTTTGAGGGCGTCAAAAGTACGAGAGTCCCATCGGTGCACAGAGGGAACCTGTACTTTGTGCCGGGTTCTGGGAGTGGAAATTACGGCGATAAAAAGAGAAGATGGTTGCGCACTTGGCACGCCACATGACGGGGTATTTCGCACGCGAAGACGTTCAGGCCGAAAAATTTTTGCAGTCCATGACGAAGGGGGAGACGTGAAGCGAAATTATCTGGTTCTCGGGATCGCTTTATTGGGAATGGCGGTAGCCGTTGTGGCACAGGATCCGGCGCCCAAACCGGCTCCGAAAAAAGCGGCGGCAGCCAAAGGCTCCGCAACCAAAGGCAAGGAACTGTTCGACCAGAAATGCGGCATCTGTCATTTCGCGGATAGCGACGCGAAAAAAATCGGCCCCGGACTAAAAGGAATTTCCAAGCGCGGCACCTTTACCGTGAACAACAACAAGGTCACCGACGACAATCTGAAGACCTGGATTGAAAACGGCGATGCGCTCATGCCTCCCTTCAAGGACGTTCTGGAAGAACAGCAGATCAGGGACGTCATCGCGTATGTAAAGACGCTTTAAGACCCCGGAAATAGCGGACTCGCGCGAGCGAACTCGAAATTTCCTGGAAGCGTTCGTACTGTCGCGGGAAAATTCTGGCATTTCGAGGAACGAAAAAGCCCTCGATAGACTGAGCGATCAGCCCATCGAGGGCAAACTTGACCGGGACACCCTCCCAGACGCCTAGCGCCGTCCGAAGTGGCGGCCGGCAGACTCTTTGAAAGGGCGCCAACCGATTCTCGTGCGCTGTGTCCGGGCCCATTCCCTCTCGAGAGAGAGAATCTACTTCAGGACGGCGTCCTTGAACGCCTTCGCCGGGCGCAGGCGAACTACGGTCTTGGCCTTGATCTTGATCGCTTCGCCCGTCTGTGGGTTGCGGCCCATGCGCGCCTTGCGGTGCGCTTTCACGACCCGGCCAATTCCCGGAATCACGAACTTGCCGGCGCCGCCCTTGGCTTCCTTGACCGCGAGCTTGAAAAGCTCTTCAAAAAAGAGTGCCGCGGTTTTCTTCGGTGTGGCCACTTTCTCGGCGATGTGCGAAACGATCTTGCTCTTGCTCATTGGCTTGGCTGCCATCTAGTCTGCTTATCCTCCTGTATTTACTTTCCACCCCAGAAACCAGCGGGGCAGGCCGCGAGCGAAAAACCCCTGTTTTGCTGCGGAAAAACTCGGGCCGTTCCGCACTATAGCCAAGGTGAGAGTAGAACGCAAGGAAAAACAGCAAAAAAGGCCGGAAAAATGCGGCTTTTTTGAGAGGCGCTTGTGAATAACCCGCAGGAATGCCGCTTCCGAGCGACTTGCCGCGTAAAAAATTCCCGCAACTAGAGAGCGGCAAGACCGGAATAGAAATGGGCGATGGCTTTGATGCCGCCGAAATAATTTTCAAGAGCAAGGTGTTCGTCGGGAGCATGCGCGTTTTCGTCCGGGAGGCCGAAGCCGATGAGCACGCAAGGAACCTTGAACGTGTCGTGCATTTGCGTGACGAAGGGTATGGAGCCGCCTTCGCGGATGAAGACGGCTTTTTTTCCGTAACCCTTTTCGAGAGCGGTCTGCGCGATCTTGAAAATCGGCGCTTCAAACGGAGCGACCCACGGCTTGCCGGTGCTGAGCACGTCGAATTTGCACTTGACGGTTTTCGGCAAAAGTTTGCGGATCTGTTTTTCGACGAGGGCCGCGATTTTGTGCGGATCCTGATGGGGAACAAGACGCGTGGAGAATTTCGCGTAGGCTTTCGACGGAATGACGGTTTTAGCGCCTTCGCCCTGATAGCCGCCCCAAATGCCATTCAGCTCGAGCGTTGGCCGCGTCCAAAGCTGCTCGACGATGGTGAAACCTTTTTCACCGGCGTAGCCCGGCGCGCCGACGGCTTCCTCAAAGGCCTTTTTCTTCCACGGCAACCCATTCAGCGCCTTGCGTTCGGGTGCGGAGATCTTTGCGACTCTATCGTAGAAGCCTGGAACGTTGACCTGGAAATTCTTGCCGTGAAGCTTCGAAAACAGTTCGGCGAGAATCGTCAGCGGATTGGGGACCGCGCCGCCGTAGACGCCGGAGTGGAGGTCACGCGCGGGGCCGGTGAGTTCGATCTGGTAATAATTCAATCCGCGCAAGCCATAGGTGATCGAAGGCACGCCTTTCGCAAGCATCGAGGTGTCAGAAACGACCAGCGCATCGGCTTTGAGCTTTTCTTTATTCTTCTGCACGTAGTCCCAGAGGCTGACGCTTCCGACTTCCTCCTCGCCTTCGATCAGGACTTTTACGTTGATGGGCAGCTTTCCGTTTACTTTCTGGATGGATTCGAGCGCTTTCAGGTGGATGTGGACCTGACCTTTGTCATCGGCCGTGCCGCGGCCGAAAAGATTGCCGTTCCGAACGGCGGGTTCGAAGGCGGGCGAAGTCCAGAGGTCCAGCGGTTCCGCAGGCTGCACGTCATAGTGACCGTAAAAGAGGATAGTGGGCTTGCCGGGTGCTTCGAGAGATTCGGCATAGACGAGAGGATGGAGATTGGTAGGGACGATTTCGATTTTCTGGAAACCGGCGGCGCGAAGATTATCCGCGACCCAGCGAGCCGCGCGTTCGATGTCCGGTTTGTGTTCGCTTTTCGCGCTGACGCTGGGGATTCGCAAAAATTCACATAGCTCCGCCAGGTGTCTGTCGCGGTTACCTTCTATAAATTCAGCAAGGTTGGTCATGGGGCTCTCGGGGGCTATGAGTCCTTTCAAATAAAATCAAACGAAACATGAAGCGTATGTATGTGCAGCGGAATGAGTGCGGACCTAAAGAAAGTGCCCTCTGCTGCTGATTCCTATTCTAGAACCGGGCCCGCCCCCGGCACAAGCACGCGGCAGAGCACGGCCGGCGAGAGACGGCTTTCCAGCCAGGGGATACCAGCCCTTTTCAGCCGGCTCCCCTCACGTTAACGGTGTCGCGCTGCTCCGGCTTTTCTCGCGATGAGAAGAAAGCCTTTCTTGCGGGCGTCGGTCTCAAGTTTCTCGAGGTAGGCCCGGGCGGCGTCGCGCTTGCCGGACTCGATTTCGGCTTTTGCCAGCAGAAGACGGGCTTCAAGTTCAAAGGCCGCGTAGCCATCGCGTCGGGCTTGATCGTCCAGGGCGCTCAAATGGCGTTCCGCGTCGGCGGCTTTGCCGGCGCCGGTGTCGACTTCGGCTTCGGCAAAGCCGGCTGTCATCAGGATCATGCGGTCGCTGCCTTGATGCGCGAGAGCGGCAGCGCGATCGGCAGCGGCGCGGGCTTCGCTTACCTTTCCCTGGGCAAGAAGCGAACGGGCCAGCACGGAATCAGCGATGGAAGCCGAACTGGGAGACTTGTGCTGCTCGAAAATGGTGAGTGCTTTTCGCGCGAACGATTCCGCGTCGCCGGGCTTGCCTTGTTCGACGGCGATGATGGCGAGCTGGACGTCGCCCTCGGCGGAGTGAACTTCTTCCTTTGTCTGTTCGCGAAGGGTCATGGATTCCTCGGTGGATCTGAAGGCATCGCTGAGCTGGTCCTCGGCGGTCTCTACCTCCGCGAGACCGACGAGCGAGTAGGCGAGACTGCTCTTGTGGGAGGTGGCTTTCTCGATGGCGATGGCCTCTGAATACGTATCTTTTGCAGCCGCCAGTTCGCCTTGCTGATAAAGGACCTCTCCCAAATTGACAAGTGTTATGGATTCGCCGTGCTTGTCGCCAATTTCACGGAAATCTCCGAGCGCCTCCTCTTTCATCTTTCTTGCAATCGACAATCGGCCGGCGCTTAGCTCAACGTTGCTCAAATTATCGAGGTCCGCAGCGACGCCGCGTTTGTCGCCTAGCGAGCGCTGAATCTGAAGAGCTTCTTCCAGATGGGATCTGGCCTGGCCCAGGTCGCCCATTTCCTGAAAGAGTTCGCCGAGATGGTTGGAGCACGAAGCGATGTCCCATTCGGCGCCGGAACGACGGAACTCGGCAAGAGCAGCTTCGAGTGATTTCCGGGACTCGATCAGGTCTCCCTTGTTTCTTTGGAACATGCCGATGCCGTTGTCAGCGACGGCAGCTTCATAAGTGTCGCCAGCGGCGGCATAGAGATTGCGGCCTTGGGATTGGTCGTCGATGGCTTTATCGAATTCACCGAGATTCGACCAGGCCCAGGATTCGGCTGTGAGCGAACCGGCCAGGAGGAGACCGCTGCCGAGCGTTCTGGCGCGGGCAATGGCTGCAGCGGCTGCCTTTTGACTGCGCTTCATGTCACCGAGGCGCTCTGCGGCGTGGAATTCGACGAGGTCAATCCGGGGATCGGAGCCCATGGGTGCCGGGAGCCTTCTGAGAACGGCGACCGTATCGAGAGCGTCGTTCGGGTGATTTGCGAGATATTGTGCGCGGGCGAAGCGCAGGCCGTAGTCGAGATTGTCGGGAAAGAAATTGTGGAGAGTGCGATAAACCTCGGCGGCTCCGTCACGGTCATGCGTCAGTTCGCGAAAGCGGCCTTCGATCGAAAGTTTATCTTCACGCGAGAGATTCGAGGATAGATCGAGGGCCTTCTTGGCTTCCGCCTGGGCGTTGAGATCGTAGCCGAGATGGGACAGGGTGTCGGCCAGTGCCGAGTGAGAAAGAGCGTGATTGGGATCTGCCGCGATGGCCTTTTCAAAGAGCTCTCGGGCAGCGAGCGCGTCGAATCCTTGAAGTTTGGCCAGCCCTTCGGCGTAGAGCCGTTCGGCTTCGGAATTAGCGGGGAAGGACGCGCGTACTTCGCGCGTGGCGGCAGGAGACAGAGAGCCGATGCCGAGAGTGTGACGCAGATTGTCTCCGCCAGCTGTGATGAGCTGGGGAAGGTCGGACGCGGTTCCGTCTTCGGTGATCGCCGCGATGGTTTCTCCCGTGCGGGTGTCCTGGACCTCCAGAACGATTCTGAGTTTCGTGCCTGAGCCATCGGGAAGTGCGAGGTAGGAGCCGGACGTAACCAGATCAGTGCCGAGATGATTGTGAATCTTGCCGAGCGTTTCCTGGCCATAGGTGTCCGTCGGAGCGAGAGACAGATCCAGCTTCATGCGAGCGATGTTTTCGCTGGGAATCACGCGGATTTGCTGGCCGGAGGCGAGTTCGGCGCCCAACATCTCCGCCATGGCCGTGGACATCCACTCGTCGTCCGGCTTGCGGGAGAGGTTTTTGAAACCAAGGACGGCGATCGAGGGGCGGGGTTTGAGCGCAGCGGAAGTGGCGCCGCTTAAGGAGTGACGGAAAACACCAATCCGGGCGGCGACCATAGCTATGCCGAAAACCAGAACGGCGGTGGCAGCAAGCGACACCCAAGTCCATCTTTCGACGCGGGGAGCCGAGGCGGAAGTTCGCGCATCAAGCGGAGATTTTTCCGGGAGGGCTTCGGGTTCGGGAGCCAGAGCGGCGGGGCTTGGCTGGCCATTTGGTTGACTGTGCTCAACGGGGAAGATGAAGCGATAGCCGAGCTTCGGGAGGGTTTCGATAAAGCGGGATTCCGTAGCGGAGTCGTTCAGAACGCTGCGAAGCTCTTTGATGGCGGTGTTCAGGCTGTGCTCGAAGTCCACAAAGGTATCCGAGGGCCAGAGCTGCTGCCGAAGCTGTTCGCGAGTAACGACATCGCCCGGGTGGCCGAGCAAAAGGGATAAAACCTGGAACGGTTGAGGACGGAGTTTGACCTTGGTCCCGAATTTATAGAGTTCTCGGGAATTGAGACGCAGTTCATACGGGCCAAACCGGGTAGCTTGCAAAGCCGTCCCTCGAATACCGCGAGTATTACATAGTGCGCCCAATATAGACCTCGTTTCAGGTACGCAGCAAGCAAAGATCCTCTGTGAAATGAAAGAGTTAGGCATTCACCTTTTCTTGATTAGATTTCCAGACCGCGTGCATTGTGAGGCTAGCCGGGGTGTGCGAGGAATCGTTTATTGTGCAGCCGATTTAGATGTTCGGAACCGAGGACAGAAGGGTGAATGGCCATGAAAATCAAGAAACTCTGGATAGCTAAGACTCTATGGGTAGGGAGCATCGGCCTCGCGGCCATGCTGCTCGGCTCGGCGCCGTCCCTCAAAGCGCAGGAAGTCAACCCGGCGCTTTTCACGGATACAGGCGTCGAAGACGCTTACCCGGTAAAGAAGCCGACGACGAAGAAGGCCGTCAAAGTCCCGGCGGCGACCCATCCAAGCTCCGTCATCTCTAACGGGGCAACGGCCCGAAAGCGGACCCGCCGGGCGGCTCGTAAACAAAACGTTGTGTCTGCGCCAACGGCCTGAAAGAGCCGTTCTTGCGAGGACTCGTCAGGGCGATTGCTGACGGGTAGAAGAGATGTTTCTTCGATTCGATTGCTGTCTGGGCTGCGCATATCTCGACATGAGTTTTTGGCGGAAAAACCCGGAGGAACGAATATGCAAATTCAGGAAAGCGGAAGTATCGGGCTGTGGGTGAGACTCCATTCTAGGAAACTCGTGATTGTGGCGGGAATGTTGTGCCTGGCCACGGCCGCCTCGGCCGTCGTGGTCATTCCCAATCTATTTCCGTTCCTCGATCCCACCGGGATCGTCTCCACCTACAACACGGCCGGGCCGATTGTTGAAAACACGCCCTTTTTCCAGAGCCTCGGGACAAACGGGAGAAGCTGTGCGACGTGCCATATCGCCGGCAACGCGATGGGACTCAGCACACAAAATATCCAGCAGCGTTTTGTGATGACACGGGGGCAGGATCCGCTGTTTGCGGCGTTTGATGGTGCCAACTGTCCGAATACGAGTTCTAGTGATCCAGAGACCCATAGTTTGTTGCTGAAGAACGGACTGATTCGTATTCCGATACAACTTCCCGCAACAACGCAGTTCACGATACGCGCCGTGGTAGATCCGTACGGTTGCGCCATTGTGACCGATCCTGTCTCGGGGCTGGAAACCGTATCGGTTTACCGGCGGCCTTTGCCGACGACGAATCTGAAATTCCTGAGCACGATCATGTTTGATGGCCGGGAGACGATCGCGCCGCTCAACAACACCGAAACGTTTCAAGCAAATCTGATCAGCGACCTGATGCACCAATCGGTTGACGCAACGACTGGCCATGCACAAGCAACCGTGCCGCCGACAATGGAGCAGCAGACGGCGATCGTAAATTTCGAGCTAGGCTTGTCCAGTGCACAACTGGCGGACGGCCGCGCGGGATCGCTTAGAGACTACGGAGCGCTGGGCGGGGCACGGAATCTTTCGGACGCCAGCTACTATCCTGGAATCAATGACACTCTGGGGGCGGATCCAACGGGCGCCAAGTTCAACCCCACCGCGATGACACTGTTCTCGTCGTGGGAAAACATAAAAGCGGACAATGCATGGGACCGGGCAACGATCGAGGCCCGGCAAGATATCGCAGCGGGAGAAACGCTTTTCAACTCGCGCGCGTTGACGATCGCCAACGTCCGCGGTTTGAATGACAACCCGGCGCTGGCCACGGCGCTGGGGACCACGGTGCCCATCGCGTCGTTTCCAGGAACTTGCACGACATGCCATGACACGCCAAACGTGGGGGACCACTCGCTGCCTCTGCCGCTCGACATCGGAACGGGCCACGACTCTGCCCAGGAATCAGATACGGAAATCGCCAACGGACTTGCCCAGCTCAGCTTTCCGCGGGTTCCCGTCTATGAGATCACGGGATGTCCGAACCCGTTCGCTGCGGCTGGACAACCGAGTACACCGTACGTGATTTACACGACGGATCCCGGCAAGGGGCTTGTGACAGGGCTATGCGGGGACGTGAACCGCACCAAGGGGCCGGTACTGAGAGGGTTGGCCGCTCGCGCGCCGTATTTTCATAACGGCGCAGCCCGCGACTTGAACGAAGTGCTTAACTTCTACAACCAACGCTTTCAGATGAACCTGACCGACAAAGAAAAGTCACAGTTCATCGCCTTTCTTAACTCATTGTAGAAGAAGGACCTCGACCCTCGGGCCGGAAACCTTCGAGGCCCTGGTCAGGGAGGGACCGGGCGGTGGGCGGCGGTTGCAGATGGGGAACACCTGTCCCGTGGGCCAGTTTACCTTGCTTGGGGAAGCAGCCGATGATGACGGTATGAACGGAACCTCCTCACCGACACACCGGCGCAGCGGACGAGCCTTCCACAAGATGCGGCTGGAGGCGAAGGGCCGCGCGCACGATGGGAAGAAGTTCAAGGAGTCGTGCGAGACCGTGGTGGTGAACGCGCACGGCGGATTGCTGATGATGAAGCACGAGATTGATACCGGGGAGATGATTGTTTTGACGAACCCGGAGACTTTGGAAGAGCAGGAGTGCCGCGTGGTATACCAGGGCGAGCCCTGCGAAAAGGGGCAGAGGATCGGCGTGGAGTTCCTGACGCCGGCGCCGCGGTTCTGGGGAGTGGAGTTTGGGGAGATGGCCAGGCAGGGAGACGAGGCTTCGGCCGTTCACTAGCCTGCCGTCCCGCGCCCGCCCGAGAGCTTACTTGCCGACTAACCGTTCGCCGAAACGGGCTTCGCTTTTCGGGCGGGCGGGATTGTGCGGCCGCGGCGGATGAACCAGTCTCTGAGGCGCCAAAGCAGGAGCAGGGCGACGATCGAGCCGTAGATTAACGGTCGAAGGACTGCGGACTTTACCAGCCAGTAGTAGTGAATCACACCACAAATAGCGCTGAGGTAGATGAGGCGATGGAGCATTTGCCAGCGGCGCGCGCCGAGGCGGCGGATCCATCCGGCAGTGGAAGTGAGCGCCAGGGGAATCAGAAGGACGAAGGCCAGGAAACCTACCGTGATAAAGGGCCGCTTGGCGACGTCTTTCGCCATGGCGGCTACGTCGAAGCTCAGATCGGGGCCGAGATAGGTGAGGAAGTGGAGGCAGGCGTAGAAGAAGGCGAAGAGGCCGAGCATGCGGCGGAAGCGGATCAGATCGGGGAGCTCCAGAAGTTTGCGGACGGGCGTGACAGCGAGAGTGATGACGAGAAAGCGGAGCGTCCAGTCGCCGGTCGAGTGCTGGATGAATTCGACCGGATTCGCGCCAAGGTTTCCAGCCAGAGCGCGCCAGACGAGAAGGCCGAGAGGCACGAGGCAGAGCAGAAAAACCGGAAGCTTGGTCCATTTGCTGGCGAGGGGCGAGGGCACGCTTCGGATTTGCCTCAGTAGTATTTTTTCAGGTCCATGCCCGTGTAAAGGCTGGAGACCTGATCCTCGTAGCCGTTGAACATGAGCGTGGCGCGTTTGAAAATCTCGCCGAGGCGGCGCTCTCTGGCTTGCGACCAACGCGGGTGATCGACATTGGGATTTACGTTGGAGTAGAAACCGTATTCGTGAGCGTTGGCGAGATTCCAGGTGGTGGGGGGTTCCTTCGGGACAAATCTGATTTTGACGAGCGACTTGATGCTCTTGAAACCGTACTTCCAGGGAATGACCATGCGCACCGGAGCTCCGTCCTGATTGGGGAGCACGTCGTCGTACATGCCGACACAGAGAAGCGTGAGAGGGTGCATGGCTTCATCCATGCGCAAGCCCTCGACGTAGGGAAATTGAATGCCCGCCAGTTCGGGCCGCGCTTTCGGCATCTGGCCCAGATCCCAATACGATTCAAAGGCCACGAATTGCGCTTTGGGAGTCGGCTCCACAAGCTTGGCCAGAACGCTGAAGGAGAAGCCAATCCAGGGGACAACGATCGACCAGCCTTCCACGCAACGGTGGCGGTAGATGCGCTCTTCAAGAGGAGCGAGCTTTAGAATTTCCTCCATCGTGAACTTGCGCTTGGTTTTGACTTCGCCTTCTACGGAGACGGCCCAGGGAGAGGTGCGGAATTTCTGGGCGTTTTTCGCAGGCTGGTCTTTGTCGACCCCGAACTCGTAGAAATTGTTGTAATGCGACACTTCTTCGAAAGAGTTTTGTTTTTCGGTGGTGCTGAAAGGACTCTTTGTCAGGTTCGTGAATTTCGCGCCCGCATAGACCCCGCGCGGCGGGGAGGCGAGATCGATAAGGTTTTTTCCGGCAAGTGCGGCGGCGCCGGCGATGCCCATGGCTTGAAGGAATTTGCGCCGGTTGAAATAGAGCTCTTTGGGCGTGACGTCCGCGTAGGTCAGTTCGGGTTTTCTTCCTCTAAACATCTATCCCTTCCCCAAAACGAGCAATGACACTCCCTTATATAGTACGCACGTCCTTTTAGATTGGATGCGAAAGATTTCACAGAGGATTTCAGGGACGGGCCCGCTCGCTCTTTTTTCTCGGCTAACGATGGCCCTCGAGGCGTTCGAGAACGGATTGAGCGGCGAGGACGCCCTGGTACTGGGCTTCTTCGAAGATGGAGATGCTGCTGAGATCAGAGTTGGCAAAGAGAAGGCGGGAATCGGTGCGCGGTTCGCGGCGCGTCAGGCGGCGGCGCTCTTCGGAAAAAACGGAGCCCACGGCGGGGCGAATCATGGCGTGGCCCATGCGCATGACGTCGATGCGGGATACGCATTGGCGGATGTCGGAGTGGACGCGCTCGAGGTCGCGGAGAATAGCCTCTTTCCAGTAGTTCCAATCCCTGTCGAGCAGCAGCTGGCGGTTTTCGGCGGGAGGACCTTCGGCGAGAGCCCAGTAAAACGTCCACACCGTGCGGTCGATGTGGGTGCGCAGGCTTTGGTGCATGGCGTCGACGTAGCCGAGCGTCGGCGAATCGAGAAAGACGGTGTCCCAGGCGGGCTCCGCGCCACGGGAATCAGGAAGGCGCTCGAGAGTCAGATTGGCGGTAAGCCACGGCGAGTAGACGAAATCGTTGAGCCGGGGAAACCCTTCGATGAGATAGGGAGCGAGAAAAGTGGGTGCGGCGAAAATTACGAAATCGGACAGAAATCGGGTGTCGCTGGCGAAGACGCTGACGCCGCGTTTTGTTTCCGCGATGCGATGGACCATTTGATTGACACGGACGTTTTCGCCGACCCTTTCCAGAAGGCGGCGGGTGATCCAGCCATTGCCTTCGGGCCAAGTGAGCGGGCCTTTTTCTTCCACTTCGCGGGAAGAGAAATAGTGGACGCCGGCCCAGGCGGAAGTGTCCCGGGCGAGTGCGCCGTAATCGTCGCGGCAGGCGTAGTTCATGTACCAGTTGACGAGCCGCGAATCCGAACCTTGCTGCTGGAGCCAATCGGCGAAAGAGAGGCGGTCCAAATCCTGAAACTTTGCCGAGCGGCCGAGTTCGAGTGGGATCGTGAATGCGCCGCTGGCGCGGAAGTTTGTGAAGAGATCTTCAAGGTGCTGGAACTGGTCGCGATCTTTTTGCGTGAGGCCGACGGCGGGTTCGAGACCTTCCTGCCAACGGCCGTAGAGGAAAAGGCGCTCTTGCGGCGAGAAGCAGAGGTCGCGCTCTTCCCACTGGCCATTCTCGAGGACGCCGAGGTCTTCGAAGAGTTCGCGGACGTATTCGGCCTTTCGGCCGGGAACGGGAACGTAGTGGGCGGCCCAGGGATAGGCGGTGATTTCGTTTTCCCCCCAGCGGGCGTTGCCGCCGGCTTGCGGATTCATTTCGAGGAGGACGAAATCGGTGAAGCCGCGTTTAGAGAGACGCCAGGCGGCGCTGAGACCGGCGATGCCGCCGCCAACGATAACGACGGGAAATCTTTCGGTGCGTTTCGGCGGGGAGAAGGAAGCGCGGTCGCGCAGGAGATGGCCCATCTGAAAGGAATCGTTGACGAACGAGCCGGCGATCGGACGATCCGACTTGAGCGAAAGTCCAGCCAGGGCTGCGCTCGCGTTGCGGAGAAATTTTCTGCGTCCCACCTTCAATGACTGATGTCCTTCCAGTCGTTTTCGTAGGCGCGGACGAGGACCTGGTTATTCAGTTGATTGGCAGGCATGGGCAGCGGGGCCATGTCCGGCGGAAATTGGAAAAGAGCGGGCAAGCCTTCGACGCTAAGGAAACGAAGACCGCCCGGAAGCGCGGTGGGCGGGGAGTATTCGTGCTTTCCGGCAAGAACAAATCCCCATTCTCCGAAGCTCGGGACGTACACGTGGTACGGATACGTCTGAAGGCCGGCCTGCTTGAGAGTTTCCGCAATGCACCAGAAGGAGTCGCGAGCAAACATCGGCGAAGTACTCTGGACAACCAGAAATCCCTGCACGCTGAGATGGCGGGCGGCGGCACGATAAAACGCGGTGGTGTAGAGCTTGCCGAGAGAATAATTCGTGGGATCGGGAAAATCGATGACGATGAAATCGAAACTGTCGGTGTTCTGATCGACCCAGGGAAAAGCGTCGGCGTTGATGACACGAACGCGCGGCGACAGGAAGGATTTGTCGTTGAGCCTGGTGAGCATGGGATGCGTCGAGAAGAGTTTCGTCATCTCGGGATCGAGATCGACCAGGGTGACGCTTTCGATTTGGGGATACTTCAGGATTTCGCGGACGGCGAGGCCGTCGCCGCCGCCGAGGACCAGGACGCGCCGCGGCGCGGGAACGGCCGAAAGGCCCGGATGGATGAGAGCTTCGTGGTAACGGTACTCGTCGCGAGAGCTGAACTGGAGATGGCTGTTGAGAAAGAGGCGAAAATCATCCTTGAACCGGGTGAGGACGAGATGCTGATAGCGAGTGTCGCGGGCGAAGATAATGTCGTCGGCGTAGATGTTGTCTTCGGCGGTGGCAGTAATGCGGCGGGCGTCGGCCATGCCGATTCCGAGGCCAAGGATGACGACGGCGCACGCCAGGCGCAGAGTGCGCGCGCCTGAAAGTTGCGTTGAAAACAGATACGTAGTCCAGAGCGCGACGCCGGCGTTGACGAGACCGAAAAGCATGGCCGAGCGGACAAGGCCGAGGTGCGGGACGAGAAGGATGGGAAAAAGCAGGGAAGCGCCGAGCGCGCCGAGATAATCGAAGGTAAGGACGTGGGCGATGACGTCACGGAACTCGTAGCGGTCGCGCACGATGCGCATGAGCAGCGGAATTTCCAGCCCCACAAGGACACCCATCACGGTCACGAGAGCGTAGAGAATGAGTTCAAATCCCTGTGTGAACGCGAACGCCAGCATCAGGAGCGCGGAGGAGAAACCGCCGATCACGCCGAGCAAAAGCTCGATCCACACAAAACGATAGACGAGTCCGCGGTTCAGATAACGCGAAAGAGCGCTGCCAATGCCCATCGCGAAAAGGTACGTGCCGATGATGGTGGAAAACTGGAAGACGCTGTCGCCTACGAGATAGCTTGCAAGCGTGCCGGCGACGAGCTCGTAGATGAGGCCGCAGGCCGCAACCAGCAGAACCGAAATGAAGAGCAGCACGCCCATGAGCTAATGAATGGCGGCGGCGATGATAATGCAAATGCCGAGAGACATGGCTCCGACGAGAATGGCGAGAGCCATATTGTGCTCCTGGACGATTTCCTTCCACAGATGATACGGCGTGAGCTTATCCATCACCACGAACGCGATGATAAAGATGAGCATGCCGATCAGGGCGAATACGAGTGCAGAAACGATGTTGGCGAGCGGAACGAGGTTCATCTTATTTGCCTCCGGTGTAATGGTGATAGAAGCCGTAGACGGAACGATAGGAGCCGGGATTGTCGCGGACGGATCTTGGAACGTTTTTCAGCTGGTTGATGCGATCGAGACTCCAGCCATGATACTGCGCGAAGCTGGTGCCTCCGAGAACCAGAAATCCATAAGCGAGATAGAGTTTTCTGAACATCGTTTATTCCTCCGAATTCCCGAGCTGAATCTGCATGGGCGGATGATCGCTCTCCGACCACCGCGCGCGTTCGAAACTGATGGAGCGCCAGGTGATGGCGATGGCCGGAATCAAGAGCGCCAGAAGGGCAATTCCAAAAAAGCCGAGAACCGGGACGTCGCGCTTGACCAGGACGGAATAGGAGATGGGCGCATGTCCGGCGTCCACCTCAGGCTCGATGCGCAGGTAATAATGACCAGCGGGAACGCTCGGTATGACCACGGAGTCTTTCGTGCTGCCTTCGGTCCAGGAGCCGTCGCTGTCAGAACCGTAGTAGTAGCTGACTTCGCGTCCGAAATCCCAGGCCTGGCCGGTGTCCTGATTGATGAGCGCGTAATTCAGATAGATCCAGGAGTTCGAGACGTTGGCGGAAGTGGTGACCTCGACATTTGAGGTGCGGCCTTCGACAGGGAAGACATCGGTCACAAACGAGGCTTCGCCTTTTGGCTCGCCGGAATTCAAGCGGTAGCTGGCCTCAAATGCCGTGCCTTTGCTCGAGGAGAGGTCGAAACCAGCCATCAGCAACAGCAGAAAGATGGCGAAGGCGAGGAAGGCGCCCCAAACGCCCTTGACATTCTCGCTGACCGGCGACGGCTGGTTTTCATAAACGCCGACTGCCTCCGGCGCATGTCCCGGCAGACTGAAGGATTTCCAGATATCGGAGCCATAGGTGTACTCGCCGAGCGACCAGGTCACTTCATTGCCGGTTTTTTCGGCGGAAAGGACGCGCGGCGGCCTGACGTATTCCGTTACCGCGGCATGTTCACCGACGCGCACCTGCCAGGGAAACTCGCCAAGCACATAGTCCGTGGTGGCGTCGGAGGATTGAAAGTGTTTGTAGACTTCCCCGAGATAGTTGGCGGCAGCGAATTGGACGACCGGAAGTTCCTTGCAGACGCTGATGTCATTCCAGTGGCCGTTGTATTCGGTAAGGTAGCGAATGGCCTTGTAGGGATTGAAGAGAACGTATTCGTGCCAGCTGTAGCGGATGCCTTCGACGGTGATGCCGCGGCGCTGAAAACCGATGACTTCGTAGTCCGTGCCGCGAAGCTTTCCTCTCGCGCCGAGGGGAATAAGCGGCCGGTCTTCGCCGGTAATGACCTGGAACGTCTGCAGGATCTGAAGATTGGGATCCTTGGCATCGAGAATAGAGTGGCAACTTTCGCAAACTACGGTTTCGGCGTGGCCAAGAGCGCGAAGTGCGATGGCCGCGCCGCAGTGCGGGCAGTTCAAGGCTTTCGCTTGCGGTTTGGGCGCGTTCGGAAGCGGCGGCGAGCCTGCGCTCATCACCAGCCCTCGAAGCTGCGGAGATTTTTGAGCTTGAGATCGTCGAACTCCACGAATTCGCCGAGATAGAGAGCGGGCTGCTCATCGCTGTAATCGAGCGTGGCGAACTTGCCGGTTGGGCTGCGGAGGTCGGCGAAGGTGACTTCCGTCTTGTCCCAGTAGGGAAAGGGCAATTCGCCTTCGACACCGCGATAGTGGGCCGGCGTAATCACGCTGACGGTGTATTCCTGATTGTTCCAGTTGTATTGCTGGCCGACCTGGACTTGGCCGGCTGCCGGCAAGCCGCTCGTGTTGCTGAGGAAGGATACAGCGAACTCATTTTGCGCGTCGGACAGCCAGGCGCTCGCGCCGTCATTCATCGTGATGTGCCATTCGTTCCAGCCGCCCTGGTCGTACTCATAGAGGATGCGGCCACCGACGACGAAGGATCGGTTGCGATAGACGCCTTCGGTATTGAGCTGAATGGGCGAACTGTCCGGCGGAAGATCGGCCACCTGGCCGACTTTTCTGAGATCCACATCGGTGCGCACGAGAATGCTCTTGCAATACTGGCAAACTGTCTGCACGCTGCTGGACCACTCAAAGACAATTTTTGCGCCGCAGTTGGGACAGTTCGAGACGGGCTGAGTCATTGTCCGTTGCTCATTGGTTGCAAAACAAATCCTCGCTCGAAAACTCTAGGTGCCGGCCGCCTGATGGCGTGCCGCTTCATACGGACGCGCGAGACGCCTCACAGAAACAGTCCGTGCATGAAAAAGCTGTTGCAGCGCCGCTTCAAAATTCCATTCGGCGCGAGGAAGGCAGCAAAACAGATTCAAGCAAAGCGAATTGTGCTCGGGAAAGGTATGGCAGGCGATGTGCGATTCACTGAGCAGGCAGAGTCCGGTGATGCCGCCGGTGCCGGGAAACTGATGCCACTGGGCTGGGCCGACCGGACGCAGCTTCATGCCGCGAATCATTCCATGGAAGAGCGTTTCGACGGCGCGAAGGTCGCGCAGCGAATCCTCGGAGCAACCGAAGGCCTCGACGACCCACTCGATTCCGCTCATGCTTCGGTCACCACTAGGCCTGAGGCTTCCCGCATTCCGGACAGAATTTGCTGGTGCGCGGAATCGGCTTGCCGCACTCGCTGCAGAATTTCGTAGTCAGGGAGGCGGCTGCGCCGGCAGCCGCGGGAGCCGCGCCTCCACCGCCGGCGGTGCCCGAAGCGGATTGCTTCACGGCGTCCATCATTGCCTGGCCCATGGCGACGCCCGCTCCAAGCCCGGCGCCTATGCCGACGGCGCCGCCTCCTTCATTCCCGGCGGCGATCGGAATTGCCTGCGCTACCTGATATTGCGTGAACTTGCCCATGTCTCCGAGCACATTCATGCTGATGCGCTGATCGAGGACTTTTTGCAGCTCGTCGGGGAGAGAAAGATTTTCGACAACAAAGCTGTCGAGCGCGAGGCCGTAATCCGTGAACGCCGGCTTGAGCTGCTCGTTGATTTTTTCCGCGAGCGCGCCCTGGTTGGCGGCCATATCGAGAAAGGGCACCTGGCTGCCCGCAAAGGCATCGGTCATTTTGGCGATGATGGTGTTGCGCAACTGGCCTTCGAGATCGGCGACGTGATAGATGTCGCGCGTACCGCTGATTTTCGAGTAGAAGGCCTTCGCATCGGTAACGTGGTAGGAGTAAATTCCGAAGCCGCGCAGGCGAATCGCTCCGAACTCCTTGTCGCGGATGGTGATGGGATTTGGCGTGCCCCAGTGCTGGTCGGTCTGAATGCGCGACGAGAAAAAATAAACATCGGACTTGAAGGGCGACTGAAACTTTTTGTCCCAGTTTTTTAGATACGTAAGGATGGGAAGGGTATTGGTGTTGAGCGTGTAGAGGCCGGGCCCGAAGGCGTCCGCGACCTTGCCTTCGTTGACGAACACGGCAAGCTGCGAATCGCGAACGGTGAGTTTGCCGCCATTCTGGATCTCGCGGTCCTGCATCGGATAGCGATAGGCTAGAATGCCGTCTTCCGGCTCCGTCCAGTCGATGACGTCAATCCACTGCTTGGAAATAAAGTCGCGAAGACTCATGAGGGACCTCCGCTCCGAGCGCGGCTGATCGAACGCCCAGCCTTGAGATAGAGGCGATGCTACGGTGCGGCTCGGGGCATGTCAATGCCCTTTGAAAAACAGCAATTTCGGAATATTGCGATTCGTTATTCGGCGAGCGGATGGAAAATAAAGATCCTTCGGTGTCACTGCGTGCTTCCGTAGAGACTCTGGACTATTCCGCCAGAAATACGGGTTCGCGATTCGAACTCAGTGGCAGGAGCCGCTGCCCGAGTCGGTAAAGCTCTTCCCGGCTTCGGGAACAAATTGCCAGTCATAGCCATTTGGCTTGAGCGTCAGCTTCAGGACGCCGAAGGCGACGGCATCGCGCAACTCGCTGTTGGGCTTCGGCGGGCCGAAAGGGCGGTGATTCTTGCCGCCGGTGCCCACGACGAATTCGCGAATGCCACGCGCCGCATCGGCAACGCCGTCAGGAGTTTCTGGCGCGAATCGTTCATAGTCATGATCGTGACCGTTGACCACCACGTCGGCGTTGGCTTCATAAAGAGCCTGCCACAGAGGCTTGATCTCGGGATCGTTCCCGTGTGCTCCGCCTGAACTGAATAGCGGCTTGTGCCAGTAGGCGAGCGTGCAAGCAGCGGGATGCGCTCGAAGATCGGCGCGTAACCATTTTTCCTCTGTCGAACCGGCGTCGCAGCCCCCGACATCTTTGCATTCGCTATTGAGCACGATGATGTGCCAGGTTCCGAGTTCGTAGCTGTAATAGCCGGTCCTGGGGTCGCCGGCAGCGGCACCAAAATATTCAAAGTAGGGAGTGGCGCCGGCGGAATGAAATTCGTGATTGCCGGGCGCCGGTCGTGTGCGCGATTTTACGCGGCCCCAGGTCTTGTCGTAACAGATGAAATTTTCCTTGCTGCCGTCCGGATAAGCAAGGTCACCCACAGCCATGACGGTGCCGGGGAGTTGGTCGAGCAGTTTTGCGGTAGCTTCGGCGCCCGAGGGGTCGGCGCAGTCCGAGATGTCGCCTGCGCCGACGAGGACGGCGTTTTTCTCGGCCGCTCGGGGATCTGGATAGGCTCTGGCGTGCAGCAGGAAAAACGCCAGCAGCCACACCACACTTAGCATCCCCAATCCCCTGGCAACTCTCTTCATAGACCCCCTCGACAGACGGCCTGGCTGGCCGAATCGAACCAATCCGAACAGAAGCGAAGCTCGGGCGTACCCTCCAGCGAACTATTTCTCGTGTGCCGGCGACCAGCGCATTCCAAGAGCGAAGGTCGGGCCGTAGTATTCGCGCTGAACCATGTATTGCGTCTGACCATTATAGAAACCAAAGGCTTCGTTGGTCAGGTTGAGGCCGTAAGCAACGAGCGTGAATCCATACTTCACGCGGAAACTGCCTTGGGCGTCCAGCTGGAAGTGCGAATAGAGGTAGTTGTCGCCAAGCGGGCCACGAAGCCCGCCCGGAGTGGCGGTCGAACCGCCAGTCCCGTCTTGATATTGGTAGGCGTAGATGCTCGCGCCGTTGTAAGTCATGCCGACGCGGAGGGAAAAGCGCCCGTGGTCGTACGTGGGGCTGATGTTGAAAGTGTTGGGAGCCTGGCGCAGGAGTCTCGGGCTATCCGAGCGCCCGGGTATCCCACTGGCTTGAGAGTTGGTGTAGCTGTAGTTGGCCGAGAGCCCCAGGCCGCCAAACGCACCCGGCAGCGACGTGAAATTTTGGAGATAAGCGCATTCGAAACCGGCCAGCCAACCGCTCCCCGCATTGACAGGCTGCGAAACAATCCAGGTACCCATGGGGTAGAGGCCAAGATTGGCAGGGTCCGGGCTGAAATTCGTTTTTTGGATGGATTGCGTGACGATGGGATCGTACAGCTGTTTGTAGAAGAACCCTCCCTGAATCATGCCGAAGGGCTTCAAATAATGCTCCATCAGGACATCGTAATTGTTGGCCGTTTCCGCCTGAAGCCCGGGGTTGCCGAGCGAGGCCATCAGCGGCGTCTGGTGAATCGTGACGCTAAGTGCCTGAGCGATGTCTTGAGGATCGGGCCGCGATAACGCCCGGCTGTATACGACCCGGAGATCGGTGTCATGGCCGAGGTCCAAGCGCACCGAGCCGCTCGGAAGAACCTTCAGGTACGAGCCGGTCATAACCGTATTTCCCAGGAACGCATTGTTTTCGTCAAAGGAAGGCGTCGCGGTGCGGAGGTTCGTTCCTTCGAAGCGAACACCGGCCACCACGCGAATCCGGCTGAAGTCAATGGTGTCCATTACGTAGCCTGCGGACACCTTTTCAATGTAGTCAAAATTTCCGGCGTTCACGCCGACCGTCGCGGGATCAAGCGTGAAGTCCGCCAAATTTGCGTTCAGGAAGCTGATGTCCTTGTTCCAGCTGGTTGTGGGTCCCGCCTTGTAATTGCCGGAGTAGTAGTTGCTGTTCTGATAGGCGCCCAGAAACTGCGTCATGGGAAACGAACCGTTGGCTGTGTAGTCGGGGGAATAGGAGTCGTCGAACTTGTGGGCGTTGCGGAATTTCCCTCCAATTTCAAACGTGGAGAGATGCGAGCCCAGATGGTATTGCTTCGCGTAAGCGCCCGTGAACTGCAGGTTCAGCTGGGGCGATTTTCCGACCGAGGTGTTGATATCCTGCAAATCGTAGTTGGCTGGCGAATACGCTTCCGTGAAGCAGCTCGGAGTCCACTGCGGGAGGTAGACGTGGGTGGTAAGCGAAGGACTGAACTGGCAGGTGCTGCCGTTCGGATAGAGGTTGTTGTAGGTTGAATTTACAGCGAAATCCGCGCCCTCGTCGCCACCCGACTTGAGCTGTTCGGACCGCGAGATGGAGGCGTCCCAGGAAAGCCAGCTGGTTCCGAAAACGTGCTTGCCCCCGAGAACAATGCTTCCGATATTGAACACGGGCACGCGATTGGATTCGCTGAAGGCGGGAACGCCATTGCAAGGAGCGACGGTTACATTGTTGCCGTCGGTGGCGCACCCATTGGCCCCTAGAAGCGTAATTCCTTGTGTGTTATCCGTGAGCGTGTAGACCCACTTGTCGCCATAGTCGTGAAAGCTGGAATAAATTCCACGAAGATAGATGTCTGAGCCGTCCCCAAGCTTGTAGTCGGTGCTGCCTGTCAGTCCCCAGCGGGTGCGCTTGTAAAGGTATTGGCGGATATCCTGGGTATCGAAATAACGGCCCTGGGAACTAGATGAAAACGTGGCAACGTCCGGAACCGGCTCGATATCATCAATGCCGCGGCCGTTCCAATCGTAAGAACCGCCAATCAGCGTTCCCCATCGCTTGTCCGTGCCAAAGCGCTTGCCGATGGTTCCAGAGGTCTGCCAAAGGTTGCGCCCCGCATCGATATCGCTCGTCCCTCCCCCTGCGCTGAAAGACAGGGTGGGGCGCTCTCCGGCCGTCTTTGTGACGATGTTTACGGAACCGCCGATGCCGTCGCCGTCCATGTTGGCTTGCAAAGTCTTGTTGATTTCGACGGACTCGACCAGGTCGGCGGGCATGGCATCGAACTTGATTTCCCGCACACCCGGTTCCGGCGAAGGAATATTGACGCCATCAATCGTGGCGTTGGTGAGGCGCGGCTCGAGACTGCGGATCTGAATATACTTGCCCTCGCCTTCGTCCCTCTCCAGCGTCACGCTCGGCAGCCGCCCGACAGCGTCGGCGATGTTGGCGTTGGGAAGCGAGGTGATGACTTCGCTCGTCATGACCTGGAGAATGTTGTCGGCGGTGCGTTCCCGGTTGACGGCTTCGGCCTCGCCGGAAACACTCTCGGCAGTCACAAGAATCTGTTCGTTTTGGGAGGACACCTGCATTTTCACGTCGACAGTGGTGGTCTGCCCCGCGGCGATGCCCACCTCTTTTGTGAACAGGGAGAATCCGACATAGGAAACCGAGATCGTGTAGCTGCCAGGCGCAAGATTATTGATGAAGTAAGCGCCCTGCTGATTCGAGGCGACGGTGATGCCGGTGGGCTGGAGTTTGATCTGTGCGCCCTGCAAAAGGCCGCCCGAGGAATCCACGATGTGACCCGTGATCGTCCCCGCATCGCCCTGTGCAAGCGTGCGGCGAGGAGAGAAAGCCAAACAGGCCAAGAGCAACACATTCAGGGCGAAGAAAGTAATTCGTGTGCCGGCGTATCTCGACTTCATCAGTCCACCCCCATTCCCGTTCTCGAAGAGAAACCGTGATCTGTGGCGGCCCCTCGGGCCCGCCTGGACGCCTGCTCGCTCTAAAGATTTCCTTCATTAAAGGGGATAGGTGGAAACCTCCTGTGACGCGACTGGGAATGTTGGTTAAATTGACGCTGAAGTTTTTTCAGAAAAGCCCGGGCGAGCAGCTAAGTCTCTCAAATACATGGACTTCTAAACCACCCCGGCCGGCAGTCTGATTTGAAATTCCGCCCCCTCGCCGACCTTGCTCTCCGCCGCGATCGTGCCGCCATGCATTTCCGCGATCCAGCGGGCGATGGCGAGCCCCAGGCCCGCGCCTCCCGTGTTTCTCGAACGTACGCGATCGATCCGATAAAATCTGTCAAAGATGTTGTTCAGTTCCGATTCCGGGATGCCTATGCCCGAATCGCGAACTGTTATCTGCGCGTGGTTCTCCGACCGGGACAAAGCGATCTCGCAGCGCCCTCCGCTCGGACTGTACTTCACGGCGTTGTCCAGGAGGATCAGCAGCAGCCGGTCGATCGCGATCGCGTCGGCCTTAACCCACACGGGCTCGGGCGGCGTCGAGGCGGTGACATCCAGCGCTTTCTCGAGGCCGAGCAAAGCCGCGCGCTCCCGGGCTTTTTGTACGTGGGCAGCCAGGTCGAGCGTGCGCATCTCCATGCCCGCGGCGCCGGCATCGGCGCGCGCAAGCGTCAGCAGGTTTTCCAGCAGCTCAGACGTATCAACGGAAGTTTCAAGAATCCTGGATAAGGCTCGCCGGTACTCTTCCTGAGTCCGCGGCTTGCGCAGCGTAATTTCCGCCGTGGCGCGAATGACGGCCACTGGCGTCCGCAAATCGTGCGACGCGTCGGCAGTGAACTGCGTGATTCTTTTAAAAGAAGCTTCGATACGCCGAAGCATGGCATTCAGGGTTTCCGTCAGGTGCCTCAGTTCGTCGCGAGCTTTCGGGACTTCCAGCCGGCTGGAGAGATTCCCCGCACCAATCAGTCCCGCTGTCTCGATAATCCGGTTGACCGGCGCGAGAGCCCTTCCGCTGAGCCAATAACCCAGTACCGATGCGAGTATCGCAAGCAGCGGGAGAATTTCCTGTTCCATGAGCCTGAACCGGTCCAGCGCTTGATCAAACGGCTCGGTCGGAACCGCGGCGTGTATTTCATAAACTTCGTTTCCGGCGCTGACCCGCTGAAGGGCGATGCGGTACTGCGAGGAGTCGAGATTGGTGGTGACAAACGAGATGTCTCCCTCCCGGACTCGGGCAAAAGAGGAATCGGTCCGTTCGAACTGCGTAGACCGGTAGATCCAATTCCCGTTTTGGCCGGCCACCTCGAAGAGCGCCCCATTGGCCCAAAGACCCGCAAGCTCGTTCAGTTCCTTTCTGACCTTGCTCTCTCCCCGAGAGGAAGTATTGGCCAGGAGACGCCCGATCGTTTCCAGGTTCGTGCGTGAAGCGTTGTCGGCCGTTAGGTCAATGCTGCTGCGGAAACCGATATCGCTCACCCAGAAAAACCCCACGAACGACAAGGCAAGAACCACAAAGTAAAGAGCGGTAAGGCGCGCGCGAATCGGCAAATTCATGAAGCCAGCGGGCCTCCCACCGAGTAACCGAATCCACGGTGTGTCTGAATCAATTTCTTGGCCGTGCCGTCCTCCATCTTTTTCCGAAGCAGCCGGATAAAGGCATCGACGGTATTTTCGCCGACGTCGCGGCCATTGCCCCAGACAGCGTCCAGAATTGCATCTCGCGATAACACGCGGCCCGGATTTCTTACAAACAGTTCGAGTAGCCGAAATTCGGTGGCGGACAGATAAATCTCCTGCCCTCTTCGGAAGGCGCGCAAGGAATTGACGTCCAGCACAAGGTCTTCGAACTCCAGAACGTTTTTCGGTCGTAACGCCGCGCGTCGCTCGAGGGCCCGGATGCGCGCCAGCAGTTCCACGAAGGAAAACGGCTTGGTGAGATAGTCGTCGGCACCCGCGTCGAGGCCAATGACGATATCTGGCAGAGCATCGCGGGCCGTGAGCATCAGCACGGGCACAGAGCTGCACCGGAGACGCAGCTGCCGCGCTACCTCCAACCCATCGATCCCGGGAAGCATTACGTCCAGAAGGATCAGGTCGAAGGTAGCCTCGCCCGTCAGCCGAAGGGCGGCACGGCCGTCGGCAGCGCGCTCAACGCAGTGCGATTCCTCACGCAGGCCATGCACCAGCACGTCCGCCATGAGCTCATCGTCTTCCACAACCAGAATGTTCATGGGTTCTCAGCCGAGTCTAGGCTCACTGGTGTGAACGCTTGGTAAATCGCGCGTTACGGCAGTGTTAGAGACCGGCGGCCAGCGGACCCTTGCTTCCCGAACGGATGGCGGCGACTGGCCGTAGGTTCAGCTAACCGATACGAACGGCGCAACCGATTGGTGTTGGCACAGCTGCACTCTTACCTTTACAGTACCCTCATCTAGCGTCATGCCTGCGCGGGACCGGCGTTCCGGAACTAGCAGCGATCGTTGGTGGCTTCGCTGATAGCCCCGCATACCTAGCAGTCGCGATTCAGTCATTCGGAACTTTGCTCAAGGGAGTCAACTCATGCGGATGGTCCGAATTCTCTGGGTGGTGTGTCTCTTTGTGTGTTTTTCCGCGGCGGTAAATGCGCAAACTGCTTCTTCCAGCGGTGTGCCGTTCATCAGCCAGGTAACCCCGCCGAGCTTGTCGGTCTCGAACAGTTCCGGCGGACCCGGCAGCGCGACGTTCACCATTATCGGCGCCAATTTTCCGCAAAATGCGCAGGTCAGCCTGACCGCTAACGGGTCCTACGTGGCGCACGCGACGTCGACCACGGTGAATTCCAGCGGTTCAGGGATTACCGCGCAGTTCACAAACAACGTTCCTCCGGGGCCGGGAGTATTCGCGATCACGGTCACCAATCCCAATGGAACGCCGCCGACCATCTCGAATGCTTTTTACCTGCCCGAAACACCGATGACCGCTTCGGTTTTGCTGAACCAAAACACGACCACCGTCATCGGTGGCGCACCACAAGCGCTGCTGACCGGGAATATGCAGAACAACGGGCTGCCAAGTTTGGCGATTATTTCGCAGGTCACGAACACGTTTTCGACAGAATTGGATAGTTACAGCGGATTTGAAACCGGCTACGGCGCGCCGACCGGACGGCAGCCGTGGGCCATGGCAACCGGCGAATTCCTTCTGGGTGACGAATTCCCGGAGTTCGCCGTTACAAACTCTCTCGACAACACCATTTCGCTATTGGTGGCGAACGGGGCGAACGGGTCCTACCGGGTGTTTTCCACGGTGAGTCTGCCGGGCATTTTCCCTACCGGAGTCGTCGCCGGCGATTTCAACGGCGACGGCAAGATGGATCTGGCGGTGGTGAACACGTGCGGGTCGAGCATGCCGTGCTTCCCGCTGGCGGCGCCGCAGGGCCCGGGCAGTGTGACGATCCTGCTCGGCAACGGCGACGGAACTTTTTCTGCTTCGAGCGCGCAACTTCTAACCGGGAACGTTCCTTACGCCATTGCTACCGCGGACCTGAATGGCGACGGCATCCTGGATTTGGTGGTGGCTAATTCCATCAGCAACACTCTTTCGATTTTCATGGGGAATGGCGATGGTACGTTCGCGCCGACGACCGCCTCGCCGGCAACGGGGAACGGCCCGACGGCTCTGGTGGTGAACGACTTCAACAACGACGGATTTCTGGACATTGCGGTGACCAATGGCACCGACAATACCGTGTCGATCCTGCTGAACCAAAATTGTCCGTCCGTTGCGGCCGTGGCTTGCACGTTTATGGCAGCGACGTCCGGCGCGGTTCCTGTGGGCGGAGACCCGGTGGCGATCGCCGCGGGCGACCTGAACGCGGACGGATTTTTGGACCTGGTGGTGGCGAACTCGGCGGGAAATAACGTCAGTGTGCTGCTCGGAAACGGGACGGGAGCTTTCACCGCCGTAGAAGCCCCCGAGGGCGCGCCGAATTTCTCGACGGGAAACGCACCGGACGGAGTGGTGCTGGGAGATTTCAACCAGGATGGCCGCCTGGACATCATGACGAGCAATCAGTCGGGCAGCTATTCGGTAATGCGCCAGGCGGTGGTGGCGCAGTTGGTGTTGAGCACGAACGAGTCGGCGTTTGTCTACGGAATCGTTCCAACATTTAGCGTGCAAATCGAGCCCCCTCCCTCTCCGAGTGGGCCAACCGGCACCGTGACGCTCTTCGATGGTTCGACGCAGGTCAGCAGCTCTACGTTGAGCGGATCACAATATGAATTCCAGTTTCTCTTGCAGTATCCGTACTTTGTCACCGCTGGAACGCACCAGTTCACTGCCGTTTACAGCGGCGACACGAATTTCGCGCCGATCACTTCGAATGTCGTGACGGAGACGGTGAGCCAGTCCCCCACGACTACCAGCTTGTCGGCGAGTCCCACCAGCGCCCCGTATGGAATTTCCGTCACGCTGAGCGCGGGCATCCAGCCGGAATATCCGTCGCCTGCGACGGGTACGGTGACGTTTACCGATCTCACCACGTCTTCGACGCTCGGAACAGTTTCGGTGGCCAACAACGCCGCCCAGCTTGCGCTGAACAATTTGTCCGCAGGCACACACGTGATCCTCGCGACGTATCAGGGCGATGCCAACTGCACGGCAAGCAGTTCGTCGACGGTGTCTCTAACGGTAGCGCAGGCTTCCACCACGGAGACGCTCTCGGCGAGCCCGAATCAAGCGCAATATGGCCAGAGCGTGACGTTCACTGCGGCATTGCAATCCTCCACAAACGCTTTAGCCGCGGGAACGGTGACGTTTTACGATGGCTCGACAGCGCTCGGGACCGCCAATGTCGCCGGCAATTCGGCGACCCTTTCCGTCAGCTCGCTCAGCGTGGGTACACACAACATCTCGGCACAATACAGCGGCAGCAGCGACTTTACGAGCAGTTCTGCGACGATGACGGAAACCATCGTTGCCTCGAGCACGACCGCAACCCTTACGGCAGGCATCAGTCCTTCCGTTTATGGGTCGTATATCAGCATGACCGTGCACCTCACTCCCGCCTATGGCTCGCTGCCCGTAGGTGGCGGAATTGCCCTGGGCCAAGTGTCTTTCTATGACGGCACGACTCTTCTTGGGACCCAGACGATCACGCAATGGCCCGCGAGTCTAGCGGTCGATACATTGACCGCCGGCACGCATACCCTGACGGCGCAGTGGTTGGGCAGCACGAATTTTGCGCCGAGCACGTCGAATGCAGCCACGCAGGTCGTGACGCAATCCACGTCGACGACCTCGGTCTACACGCTCACGAATCCCTCGACCTACGGGCAGTCGATCACCATTACCGTGGGGGTCGACAATACGTATCACCTCATCTCCTCGGGCGGCACAGTCGCGCTTTTCGACAACGGAACACAGATCGCAACGGCCGCGATGAGCCAGGGCACGGCGTTCTTCCCGGGTAGCGCGCTTGCTGCGGGTTCTCACTCTTTGACGGCGAGCTATAGCGGTGACAATGACCTCACCGCCAGCAGTTCTTCGGCCTTTACGCAGACCGTCAACCAGGCGGCTACCACAACCTCAGTCAGCCTGAGCGCTACTTCGATCAACTACGGGCAATCGGTGACATTTACTGCGGCCATTCATGGCGCCTACAGCGGCACGCCCACGGGGACCGTAACCTTTCTGGATGGAACTACGACGCTCGGTTCGGCTTCGCTGGCCAGCGGCTCTGCGCAGTTCAGCACTTCGTCGCTCGCGACCGGCACGCACAACATCAGCGCCAGGTATAGCGGCGACTCCAACTTTACGAGCAGCACAACCAGCGGCACGCAAACGCTAACCGTCAATCCCGCCACCACGACCACCACCGCATCGGCCAGCGGCAATCCTTCAACCTATGGGCAAAGCATCACGCTCTCGGCCAGCGTGCAACCGGGTTCGGGCGGCGGCCCGACAGGTTCGGTGACGTTCCTCGATGGCTCCACCAATCTCGGGAGCGCGCCGCTTTCAAGCGGATCGGCAAGCTTCTCGATCGCTACCTTGACGGCGGGTACGCATTCCATCACAGCGCAGTACAGCGGTGACTCGAACTTCGCCGCGAGCACCTCGTTGGCGTTGTCAGAAACGGTGAATCCGGGCGCGACCACGACGGCCATCGTCTCGGGCGCCAATCCTGCGAGCTACGGCCAAGCCGTGACGTTGACGGCGACTGTGCAGCCGCCCGCGGGCACGACGGCGAACGGCACCGTTACGTTCCTTGACGGAACCGTGTCGCTCGGCACCCTAAACCTCGCCAACAACAGCGGCCAACTCACGATCTCGACGCTCGCGGTCGGCGCCCATTCGCTTACGGCTTCCTACGCGGGCAGCGGCAACCTCTCGGCAAGCACTTCTTCGGCGCTCACCGAAACGATCAGTCAGACGCCGACCGCGATCACGTTCACCTCGAATCTGAATCCCGCGCCGTTCGGCCAGTGCGTGCAATTTACTGGAACCGTTCAACCGGCGACGGGAGGAACAGTCACCGGGACCGTTGCGTTTTACGACGGCAGCAACTCGATCGGGACGGCGACGGTGAGCAATAATCCCAGCCAATACAACCAGGCGCTGCTGACCGACTGCGGCTTCCAGGGAGGCACGCACACTATCACCGCGAAGTACAGTGGCGATCCCAATGATTTGGCCAGTACCTCGTCACCGCTGACGGAGACCGTCACAACGGTTTCCTCGAGCGTTCTGGTGACGGCCAGCCAGAACCCGATTCCGTACGCTTCGAGCGTGACGTTCAGCGCGACCGTTCAGGCTTCCATTAGCGGCGACCTCGCTACGGGTTCGGTCACGTTCTACGACGGCTCGAATGCGTTGGGGACGGTCATTGTACCGACGAATGAGGTCGCGCAGCTCTCTCTCTCGAGCCTTGCGGCGGGCTCGCACTCCATCACCGCGAAATATAGCGGAGACACGAACTTCTCCGCCAGCACGTCGCCGGCGCTCACGGAAACCGTCAATGCGGCCTCGACGACCACGACGGTTTCTTCCAGCCTGAATCCGGCAACCTACGGACAATCGGTTACGTTTACGGCCACGGTTACGCCACCTGCGGGAACCACTGCGAGCGGCAGTGTCACGTTCCTCGACGGCACAACCACTCTTGGCACCGTCACGCTTTCCGGCAATTCGGCGCAATGGACGGCTACGCTGCTGGCCGGTTCGCATTCGATCTCGGCGTCTTACGGTGGAAACGGCAATCTGGCCGCAAGCACTTCCTCCGCGGTCGTCGAGACGGTCCATCAGGAGGCCACAACGATCAGCATCGGTTCGAACCTGAATCCGTCCACATCGGGCCAGGTCGTGACCTTCACGGCGACGATTCAAGCGGCTGGCGGTTCGCCTACGGGCACCGTCGGCTTCTACAATGGCAGCACGCAGATCGGCTCGTCGACTGTGTCCGCCAACGTCGCGCAATTCAGCACCAGCACCTTGCCTACCGGCGCCAACTCCATCACCGCGCGTTACAGCGGCGATACCAATTTTGTTGCGAGCACTTCCGGCGCTCTAACCGAAACGGTCAACCCGATTGTCACCGTGACACCGAAAGTGGACGTTCAGATTTCGGCAGATCAGGGCTCTGCGAAATCCAGCGTTAAGACGGGGTCATTCTCGACCAGTGCAGCTAACGAACTCCTCTTGGCTTTCGTTTCCGCCGATGCTTCCAGCAGCGGCACGAACAACAAGGTCACCAGCGTGACGGGCGGCGGCCTCAGCTGGACGCTGGTGGAGCGCAGCAACGCGCAGCGAGGCACAGCCGAAATTTGGCGGGCCTTCGCTACGTCCACACTGAGAAGCGTTACCGTTACAGCGGATCTCTCTCAGAGCGCTTCTGCCACGATTACGGTGATGAGCTTCACCGGCGTGAACACGTCCGGTTCCGGCGGCTCAGGCGCGATCGGCGCTGTCGACGCCTCAAGTGCCGACCCCGGCGCCCCAACCGCACAACTCGTAACCACGGCCAACGGCTCGCTGGTCATCGGCGTGGGCAATGATTGGGACCACGCCACAGCGCGCACTCTAGGACCGAACCAAACCCTCGTTCACCAGTACCTCAGCCCGGTCAACGATACCTACTGGGTGCAGGTGCAGAGCAACTACACCTTGCTTAGTGGCACGACGGTGACGATCAACGACACCGCTCCGACAACGGACCGCTACAATCTGGCGATTTGCGAAATTCTCGCAGCGCCATGATGAAAGGAAGGCTTACAGCCGGACCGGCTTCTGCCAAGCGCTCGGTCCGCCACGCTAATCACAAGGCGTTGGGCTTTGCTTGGACGGTCTTTTTCCCCGGTTGATCCCCTGGACTTCATCGTTACGGTAAACATGGGAGTCCGAGCTACTTCGAGACCGCGCGCGCTGCACTCTCAATAATGTCGGCGACTTCCTTTGGATGCGACACGTAGACCGAGTGGCTGGCGCCCGGGACTTCAACCGTCTGGCTCTTGGCCCGCTTGCCATACCAGCGTTCCAAGTCCGGGCTGATGGTTCGATCGCTTCCGGCCACCAGCATCCAGCTCGGTTTGGTTCTCCAGGCAGCCGTGGTGATCGTCGCTGAGAAATTATCCGCGAAGTTGAGTACCTGCGAGCGCGCCATGAATGCGGCCTGCTCGGCAGACAGGTCGGCTGCGAAGTACTCATGAAATTGAGCGGGATCGATATAAGTGAAGCCGTCCGGCGTCTTCTTGATCGCACCGGACTTGCTCAGGTCACTCGGGAAGCGTTTTCCGTCTTCGGACTCTTTCTCTCCACTGTCTGGCATATGGGCTGCGACGTAGACCAGGCCCGCAACCGATAGGTCCGTGCCCGCTTCCGTAATTACGGCCCCGCCATAGCTGTGAGCCACGAGAATGCAGGGCCCATCTTGTTGAGCAAGGACGCGCTTCGTAGCCGCCACGTCTTCCTTAAAGGACGTCTCTGGCTCTTGGACGATGCTGACGTTGTAGCCATCCTTGACGAGAATGTCGTAAACACCTTTCCAGCCAGAACCATCTGCCCAGGCGCCGTGGACCAGAACAATATTCCGAATGCGATGCGCTTCGTTCTCTGCGGAGAACGCCCCGCAGAGCAACAGCGATAAAACGATGCAGAGGGATTGCGAGATTCCTCGTAGTACGCTCATAGCCTTCCTTGAATTGGTCATTTTGTCGCTCCTTTATTGCAACTTCATTTGATGGATAGCTCGCCGGGAAGATACTCAGCCGTGGATTCAGAGCGTCAGATACACGATTTGGGCCCATTGGTCGGAAGTAATGATACCGTTACCCCAGACGGAGTCGAGATCGGCGAATGGCTTTTCCGCGGCGGCTTGCTCTGCGGATTTCCCGCGGACTTCAATTTCCGGATGCGATCGCGAGAAGTAATGAGCATGTCCCGGGATCTCGTCAGGTCCGGCTTGTTGCCGGGCGGGCCGTGCCCCGCAACAGCTGCCCTGTTAAACACGATTTTAGATACAATCCTTTCAAATGGAGGGACGACTCGAGGTCGAACCACGCCTGCTCGTCCGTTCAAAAATGGGCGTGGCCCAGGCTGCGCAGCAATGAGGACTTCGTAAAGGCGCAAATAGCGATGCCAACGCATACCAAAGAGGAAGACCGGGCAGACATGAAGCTGCGTGCCGCTCGGCGGGCGCTGGAACTGGTCGAGCCGGGAATGACACTTGGCCTTGGTTCCGGGACGACGGCGACTCTTTGGATCAAGCTTCTCGGCGAACAGGTGCGCGACCATGGCTTGCAGATTCGCGCCATAGCCACTTCCGAGGACAGCGAACACCTCGGACGAAGCTACGGCATACCGTTCGTCAATTTCGAAGAGTGCCCGAGCCTCGATCTCACAATCGACGGAGCCGATGAGATCGCGCCTAGGCTCGCACTTATCAAGGGAGGTGGCGGCAAACTCCTGCGTGAAAAGATTGTCGCCAGCGCTTCCAAGCGGTTCGTCGTGATTGCCGACGAGTCGAAACAGGTCGAGAAGCTCGGCCGCTTTCCCTTGCCTGTGGAAGTGATTCAAATGGCCGCTCCATTGGTGAGTGGCTCGCTCCGCGAGCTTGGCTTCACGCCAACCATTCGAGTGAACCCTGATGGAACACGCTACATCACCGACGAAGGCAACCTGATTCTCGATTGCTCCGGCCTTTCTATCGAAAATCCGGCGGAAATTGCGGCTAAGCTCGACTCCACTGTCGGAATAGTGGAACACGGACTCTTCCTGGGAATGGCTACCCTTGCTCTCATTGCGAGTGACCAGCGGGTAATCGAGCGTTCCGTCTAACCTCCCGTTCGTGCTCGCGATGCTTCGCACGGCCCAGGAGGCGTGAACAGCAACGACGACAGCACTGCCTGGCACTGGACCCTTCTCCTACACAGACTGGCCTGACATTCTCCGGCAGTGGCGTGCAATCTGTCGTTCTTCCTCTGCAGGGACAATCATAATCTTGTCTCTAGTAATGCCCAGAAATTCCAGGCCGCTTGTAACTGCGGAACGGACATAATTGCTGTGCTCTCCAATCCCGCCGGTGAACACGAGAAGGTCCACGCCGCCGAGCAGGGCAACGTATGCACCAATTGCCTTGCGTACGGAAATGGCAAAGATGTTCAGCGCAAGCGTGGCCTCTGGATCACTGGAGCGGGCGCGATCTTCAAGCGATTTCACATCACTTTCGCCGGAGGAGAGAGCGAAGAGGCCGCTCTGATGATTGACCAGGTCTTCGATCTCGTCGGCACCCAATTGCTCCGTGCGGAGAAGATAGACAAGCACCCCAGGGTCGAGATCCCCCGAGCGTGTTCCCATAGGGATTCCCCCGGTAGGAGTGAGCCCCATGGTGGTGTCAATGGACTTGCTATTCTGAAGAGCGCAGAGACTTGCCCCGTTGCCAAGATGCGCGAAGATGGCTCGTTCGGGAAGCTTTGCCCCGAAGTGATGGACGAGCGACTCGTAGGAGAGCCCGTGGAAACCATAGCGTCGAACACCCGCTTCGTGATAGCGCCCTGGGAGTGGCAGATGCGATGCCACTTCCGGCATGGTTTGGTGAAATACATCGTCGAAACAGGCGAACTGCGTCGCTGAAGGAAAGAGGGACTGCGCGGCAGCGATAAGAGACAGTGCCTGCGGGATGTGCAGTGGCGCGAAGTGTGTGGCGGAGCGGAGTTCGTCCAGAACTTGCGGCGTAACGGGCTGGTGCGTAAGGAGACGGGGTCCTCCGTGCACGAGGCGATGGCCTACTGCTACTGGCGCGGCATGAATATGCTTCCGGATTTCCTCAGCAACCGCGGCGAGGGCATTATTCTGTGACTCGAGGATACCTTCGCGTCGCAGGAGCAGTTTCCCCGCGGAAGAACGGACGTGTAACGCGCCGTTGCTATGTCCGATGCCATCGGCGCTTCCGGTCAGAAGCGCCTCTTCGTCGCTCGCTCCCCGTTGATATATGCCGAACTTGAGCGAAGACGAGCCGCTGTTAAGCACGAAGATTAGGTCGTCTTTTCGGGGCAGTTTCACCTGCATGTCTAATCCGGCCATTTCCAGCTGCGAATCTCTTGTTTATCGATGCCTTCGGCGTGAGCGTAGTTGATGCTGTCGACGATTTGGTCCTTTAGCCACTCCTTGGCGTGTGCGCCTGTCGAGCTGAGATGCGAAACGCGGTCGATAACGTCAATCGCAAGATTAAAGCGATCGACTTGATTCAGGATGGCGAGTTCAAGCGGCGTGTTGATATTGCCCTTTTCCTTATATCCCCGTACATGAATGTTGTCGTGATTCCTGCGGCGGTAGCTGAGTTTGTGGATGAGCGAGGCATAGGAGTGGAAGTTGAAAATGACCGGTCTATCGATCGTGAAGAGCGAATCAAAGTCGCGGTCGGAGAGTCCGTGTGGATGCTCGGTCGAAGGCAAAAGGCGAAAGAGATCGACGACGTTGACGAAACGAATCTTTAGGTCGGGGAAGTGCTTTTTGAGAATCGCGACGGCCGCCAGTGACTCCATGGTCGCGATATCGCCGGCACATGCCATTACCACGTCGGGTTCCTTAGAATCGTCCGTAGAAGCCCAGTCCCAAATGCCGATGCCCTTCGTGCAGTGCGTTACGGCCTCCTCCATGCTGAGGTACTGCAGGTGATCCTGCTTGTCCGCGACAATGACGTTGACGTAATCCCGTGACCGCAGGCAATGATCCGCCACGCTCAGCAGGCAGTTTGCATCCGGCGGCAGGTAAATGCGGACTACGTCGGCGCTCTTGTTGGTCACGACGTCAAGAAATCCCGGATCTTGATGAGTGAATCCATTGTGGTCCTGCCGCCACACAAGAGACGTGATGAGGAGATTGAGGGACGGTACCGGAGCGCGCCAGCCCAGTTCTTTTTTCGACTTTTCCAGCCACTTGGCGTGCTGGTTGAACATGGAATCGATCACGTGCACGAAAGCTTCATACGTGGAGAAGAAACCGTGGCGGCCAGTGAGCACGTAACCTTCGAACCAGCCCTCAAGCGTGTGCTCGCTGAGCATCTCCATGACGCGTCCCGCGACGTCAAGCTCACCGCCGTCGGCGTCTTCCGGCTTGTATTCGGCGAGCCAGGTCTTCTTCGAGGCGGCGTAGATGGCGGTGAGCTTGTTGGAGGCCGTCTCATCGGGGCCGAAGACACGGAAGGAGTTCATGTTCCGGCGCATCACTTCAGCAAGAAAGTGCCCAAGCACGTCGGTTGGCGGCGCGTACACAGCGCCGGGAGCCTTCATGGTGACCGCATAGTCGCGAAAGTCCGGCAGATCAAGCTCTTTGCGTAGCAGGCCTCCGTTCGCATGTGGGTTGGCCGAGATGCGGCGCGTGCCGGAAGGCGCAAGTTCCTTTAGCTCGGGGAGGAGCGTTCCGTTTGCGTCAAAAAGCTCTTCAGGCTTGTAACTACGCATCCAGTCTTCCACTATTTTGAGACTTTTTTTATTCGTGACTGGGTCAAGCACGGGAACCTGATGAGCGCGCCAAAAATCTTCCACCTTGTGGCCGTCAACTTCTTTTGGCCCCGTCCACCCCTTCGGCGAACGAAGCACGAGCATGGGCCAGCGAGGACGCGTGGCATCGCCAGTTGAGCGCGCATGATGCTGAAGCGAACGAATCTCGAGGATGCATTGCTCCAGGGCTGAGGCCATTTTCTGATGCATCGTAAGCGGGTCATGGCCCTCAACGAAATAAGGTTTGTGCCCGTAACCGGTAAGCAGTGCTTCCAGTTCTTCGTGTGGGATACGCGCCAGGATGGTGGGATTTGTGATTTTGTAGCCGTTGAGGTGCAACACAGGCAGAACGGCTCCATCCCGAATCGGATTCAGAAATTTATTCGAATGCCAGGAAGTCGCCAGCGGACCAGTTTCCGCCTCACCGTCGCCTACCGCGACGGTGACGATAAGATCAGGATTGTCGAAAGCTGCCCCGTACGCGTGAGAAATGGAGTAGCCAAGCTCACCGCCTTCGTGAATCGACCCGGGCGTCTCCGGAGTGCAGTGCGAGCCTATCCCTCCAGGAAACGAGAACTGGCGGAAAAATTTTAGCATGCCGGCTTCATCGGGACTCTTGTCTGGATAAATCTCAGAGTAATGGCCTTCGAGATAGCAGTTGGCAAGCGTGGCGGGCGCACCATGGCCGGGCCCGGACACGTAGAGGATATCCAGGTCGTATTTCTTGATGAGCCGGTTCAGATGGACCCAGATAAAGGATTGGCCAGGATCGGATCCCCAGTGGCCAAGGAGCCGATTCTTGATGTGCTCTGGTTTCAGCGGTTCGCGAAGAAGGGGGTTTGCTCGAAGATAGATCATTCCCGCTGACAGGTAATTGCAGGCTCGCCAGTAGGCATCCATTTTCCTTAGGTCTTCCTGTGAAAGGGGTCTCAGAACCTCGGGTGAACTTGCCATAGTGGTTCTCCGGCCATTGAAGATGTAGTTTGGATGACAAAATCGGGCCGTCCGATACTCCTCGCAAGCGAACCTCTGATCATCCCTAGTTGTCCCCCAACAAATTGCGATAGCCGCGGTTAGGAATCTTTCAGCGAACTCCAATGGCGCAAGCCAGAACGACCGGCAGCTGGGGTCAGGAGCAGATAGCCCTTGATGCCGCGCCGCGCATAAGCATCGAGCTTTGCAGGACAGAAATATACCAGCGCGACCAATCGGATCTTCAAACCCTTTTTCGGGTTCTCGTTCTTCCGCATGGTCCATTGCCGGCCGATACCAAGTATTCGAAAATCCGAGATTCTTTGCATCTTGTGTCTTCTTGAAACCCTGGTCGCTTGAGGCCGCAATTTCACTTCTGAGCGACTCGGTCGGGCCGCTGAATGGCTCCATGGACTTCTGAAGGGCTGAGGCCAGGAATTGCATGACGAAGACGCCGAAACTGACGTTATATATATTAAGGATAGCAACCAATCAGAGCGAGGTATCCTCCTCACCTTTATCTCACCAGCCAAGCCGAACTTAGGTCGTCGGTCGACTGCCCGAATCAAACGCTTCTGCGAATGACCTTGTATGGCGCTACGTTTGGCCGTATCCTGCAGAAATCGGATAATATGCGTATATACGCGTATAACCAAGTGTATTCGTGCAGATGGGCACACTTAAACCAGAATCGGAAGCAGGCCAAATCGCCCTAAGGGAAGAGCGCCACCAGTACATCCTGGAGCTGCTTGGCCGTGAGGGCCGAGTCCTCGCCGCGGACCTTAGCAGTCGATACGGGGTCTCTGAAGATACGATTCGTCGAGACCTGCGCGAATTGGCGAGTTCGGGAAAGATCCAGCGGGTACACGGCGGCGCCCTGCCTCGCCGCGCCGAGGCCGTTCCTTTCGTCTCTCGCCAACAAATCGACACGGAGAGCAAGATCGGAATTGCTCGAGCAGCCGCTGCCATGATCCGCGACCGCCAGGTGGTGCTGATTGATGGAGGTACGACTAATCTAAGAATTGCTTCCTACCTTTCAAGAGAGCGTTCGGCGACGATTGTTACCAACAGCCCACCGCTTGCGCTGGCGTTGGCGGATCATCCGAAGTTGAGCGTGCTGATGCTCGGAGGAAATTTTCTTAAGGAAGCGCGGGTTACGACGGGCATCGAGACCATTCGTCAAGTCGAATCCATTCGCGCCGATCTGTGTTTTCTCGGAATGTGCAGTTTGCACCCGGAGGTCGGAATAACCGTCGGCGACCGGGAAGAAGCGTACGTGAAGCAAGCGATGATAGGGGCTTCAACGGAAGTGGTTGGCCTGATTTCACTTGGGAAAATGGGGACATCACTGCCTTACCTGGTCGGTCCTGCTTCCCGACTGACACGTTTGATCACCGATGCATCAGGCGAAGATGTCCTGGATCCCTACCGCTCCCAAGGCATAGAAGTCACAAGTACATAAACCGAAGCGGTTCGACACTTCTATAGGTACGCCGTGTCGACATAAGAGGGACCGGGACAAGGCTCTATGCTGCGCGATCAAAGGCTTCATGCACTCGATGGCGTTCCGTCTTCACTTGAGGAAATTTGTCATGTATGAATTCCGCCACGCAAAGGAACACGCAATGGCTCGAACCTTTCATAAGGCCTTCCGACTGGCAGAGAGATGTTTTCTGCTGGGACTGATGGTCGCGGTCTCGCTTGAAGCGCAACAGAGTTCTCCGTCTGCGCCAGCGTGGACCGGTGTCGTACGCACGGCTGCCGGTGAACCTGTGGCCGGAGCGAAGGTAACGGTATACACGGCGGCCGCTAACCAGAAAACGACAGCAGTGACGGGAAGCGACGGAAGGTTCGCGATTCGGGATATTCGACCCGGGCCAAATCGCGTCAGCGTGCAACTGCCCGGGCGAGGTCCGACAGCGTCCATTGGAGTGGATATCACCGGCACAGCAGTCATGCTGACGGTATCCGATCAAAACGTGCTGTCGATCGGAGCCGATCCGCAAACTTCAGCGGGAGCCTCGAATGGGAACCCGGGCACAACTTCGAGCGCAGCCAGCGGAACAAACGGCGAGAAACTCTCCAGCCAAAAGGTCAATGAGTTGCCGTTGAATGGACGCGACTTCAGCACGCTGTTGTTGTTGGCAGCGGGCACTATGACCGACGTGAACGGGCAGACGAATTTCACCCAGCAGTTCGCCATCAACGGACAGCGCGGCGTCGAGGCTGTGTTCGCGATGGACGATGCGGATGTCAGCGATCCGGAGATGGGCGGGAGCACGTTCACGAATTTCAACGTAGATGCGATTCAGGAGTTGCGGTCAAGCTCAGGCTGGATGCCGGCGGACATCGGGCGCGGCGCGGCAGGTTTCACCAACATCGTGACACGGTCCGGGAAAAGCGGTTTTCACGGGTCATTCTTCGAGTTTTTAAGGAACTCTGCCCTCGATGCGCGGAATTATTTCGATCACCCGTCGATTGCGGACCCGGGCCGTATCCCTCCGTTCCGGCGAAACGAGTTCGGATTTACTAACGGCGGGCCAGTCGTGCTGCCGAACGTGTATGACGGACGTGACCGCACGTTCTATTTTGTGCAGTATCAGGGATTCAGGCAGGTGCTGGGAACGACCCAGGTGCTGGCCGTACCTACAGCAGCAGAGAGGCGGGGCCAGGATGTAGTGACCTACCCGGACGGCAGCACGGACACGCTGCAGGTACCGGTGAATCCGGCAATTGCTGCGGTGCTGGACCGCTATCCACTCCCCAACGACCCAACCGGCCCGTTTGGCGCGCGAACCTATGCTGCGCCTTCAAACGTGAACACGGACACGGATCAGTTTTCTATCCGCATCGATCAGAAAGTGGGCGCAAAAGGACAATTGTTCGGTCGATTCAATTACGACAATCTGACGGGGCCGACGACAAATCCGGATCAAACGCTGCTCGACCCGAGCTTTGGCGTGCAGTACGTGGATCGGCAGCGGAACGGGGTCATCACTTACACGCGTACCGTGTCACCGCGCTTTCTCTGGTCGACCTCGTTGAGTTTTACGCGGACGACGCCTTCGTTTGTGACCCAGAACCACACCGATCCGGCCCTCAAGTTCAACGATGGTCTGTATGAGGCGTACAACAGCGCGGCGGGCTCGGTGATGTCAGCGTTCGGGAATTTGTTCCAGTTACAATTGAATTTTGCCTGGACGACGGCGCGACACGCGCTGAAGTGGGGCACAGAAGCGCGCCTCAATCGCGACACGACATACTTTGGCATCAGCCCGAACGGGGAATACGATTTTGGCGGCGGAACGGTTTATTCGCCCGTTTTCATCCCTTCTGCGAGTGGACGGCACGACGTCCAGCCCGGCCAGCCTCTGCCGGACACTTTGAGCAGCCTGTTGCTGGGTTTTCCGTACGCGTACACGATCGCGGTGGCGCCGCCCTACGCATCGGATGGCGCGCACATCGGGCCGGCGGCAATCAACCGGAATGATGTGAACGCCTACGTCGAGGATATATGGAAAATCAGTCCGCACTGGACGCTCGAATATGGGCTGCGATACGAGCTCTACACGCCGATTTCGGAGCGGGCGCGGCGGACGTCGAGCTTTCTGGATTCGTTCCCACCCGCTGGTGTTGGGCAGGAATATTTGATCAATCCGCAGCCTACCTATCAGACCGATGGGAACGGCTGGGGGCCACGTGTGCAAGTGGAATGGAATGCGCCGCTGGCAGTGCATGTGCACATGGGCGGAGCAATCACGGTGATTCCGCCGAACATCTGGCAAGACAACCTTCTGACAGGGTCAACGCCTTACGTTGTTTATCCACGCGTCAACGCGGCGCAAAACGGGGAGATTTCCTACGGGTTCCAAATCACACCGGACGAACTGCCGCAGGTTTATAACACCGCCGGCGGGAACGTGCTGGCCAGCGGCGATCCGAAAAAAGTGCCGGCCAACACGGTGATGGACGTAAATCGATACCAGCAAGATCTGGCAGCCCTGGCGCCGGGTAATCAGCTCTCGCTGCTCAGTCTGTCCGGGATCGACCGGCGCTTCGGCAATGGCTACCTGCAAACTTGGACGCTCGGGTTGGAACGGGCTTTCGGCGGCCTCACGGCTGATGTCGCGTATGTGGGAACATCGGCGTTTCGACTTCCCAGCATGTCCTATCCGAACGCGTATCCCGGAGCGGACTCGGAATTTGCTCGGTTTACAGACTTCGACAGCAGCGGAGCGGTGACGGGAGGTTTCGGATTCGAGTCCGTGATGACGGCAACGGCGCACTCATCGTACAACGCGCTCCAGACCTCATTGTCGGGAAATGTGGGGCACGGCGGTCCGTCATTAGAAGCGGGTTACACCTGGGGCAAGTCGCTGGATGATGTCAGCGGCATCCTCGGAGGAACAGGATCCACCGGCGCCGTGACACTGTTCAGCCCACAAAACCCTTTTGATCCGCAAGCCGAGAGGGGGCCGTCGAGCTTTGACGTGACCAACGCCTTCACGTTGAGCGCGGCCCAGGATTTGCATTTTGAGCATTGGGGACTTCAGTCGGATCGAACCCAGTTGTTGACGAAGGGCTGGGAGTTTCTGAGTATCTCAACGATTACGAGCGGTTCGCCGTTTACGGTGTACTCGGGAATCCAGCAGACGGGGGCGGGGACCATTGGTGCGGACCGACCGGACCAGATCGGAATACCGGACCTCTCGAGCGCTGGCAGCTCAACCCGATCACGCGACGATTATTTTGGGCGGGGCGCAAACAACGCAAGTTTCTTTTCCATTCCCATCGGTATCCAGGGCGGGACCGGACCAAACTCCGGGCGCTTTGGAACGCTCGGCCGTAATACATTTCGCGGCCCGGCATATTATGATTTCGATTTTGCGCTCATCAAGACGACTCCGATTGGCCACCGGGAAAATGGCTTGGAGCGGGCGGACCTGCAATTCCGCGGGGAATTCTTTAATCTGTTTAATATCGTCAACATGGGGCTGCCTGCCAACATCATCGAGGGTACCGGATTTGGCATGATCAGCAAGACGGCAGGAACTTCGCGGCAAGTTCAGTTTTCGCTAAAGCTCATCTACTGAGGCGCGTCAAGCGGTGACTCGGGTTTGCGGGATATATGGAAGAACGATACCGTCCGATGCACGCGTTGACACTAGTGCTCCCGATGTTTGGTCGGACGGAACGACAGCCGATAGTCAGTGTCGCCAGCTCCTAGAGATCCAGCGTTATCCATGTCGGCGCGTGGTCGCTGGCGTTTACCTGTCCACGCACCCATCGATCCACACCCCCGTCCACAAGGCGGTCTGAGACTTTCGGCGAGAGCAGAAAGTGATCGAGTCGCATGCCCTTGTCCTTCGGCCACCGTTCAAGTTTGTAATCCCAGAAGGTCCACAGTGGTCCCTCCGGATGCAGCTTCCTCAGTCCGTCGGTCCAACCTTGCGCGAGTAATCGCGCAAAGGCCTGGCGGCTCTGAGGTTGTATTAATGCGTTGTTATCCAATGATCGAGTCGGATAGATATCCTGCTTGGCCGGCACGACATTGTAATCGCCAGCTAACACCACGGGTGCGCCGCTCGCCATGAGGTCGCCGGCATGGACAATAAGGCGCTCAAACCAGGCCAACTTGTAGTGGAATTTCGGTCCAGGCTGGGGATTGCCGTTGGGCAGATAAATGGAAGTGATCAGAACTCCCCGTACAGCGGCCTCGATGTAGCGGGCCTGGTGGTCTTGAGGATCTCCGGGCAAACTGGTGCGGGTAAGCACCGGAGTGTGATGTCGCGCGAGGATAGCTACCCCATTCCAGGAGCGCTCACCTTGCCAGACCGCTTCGTACCCAAGAGCTTGAAGAGCATCTGCGGGAAAGGCCCGTTGCTCCGCCTTCAGTTCCTGAAGGCAAACCACGTCTGGCTCAGCCTTTGCCAACCAGGATAAGAGGTTGTTCAGGCGTTTATTGATATTGTTAATGTTGAAAGTCGCGATTTTCACCAAAATCTCTCTGTCCGCCTGTCTCCACAGAAGCTCAAGCAGAGAAAGGAAAGAGACACAGGAATGACGAAGCTGATCGGCATCGAAGAGCATTTTGTCACACCTGACATCCGTGCTGCCTGGGCAGCATCTCCTATCGGACAAGAGGGTACGGCCGGGCTCGATCGAGGTGAAATCGAGGAGCGGCTCGACGATTTGGGGGAGCACCGGTTGGCGCTGATGGATGAAAGCGGAGTAGAAGTCCAAGTGCTCTCCGTGACCACGCCGGCCCTGCACAACCTCGAACCGGAAGAGAGCTTGATTCTGGCGCGACGCACTAACGATCTGGTGGCCGCCACGATAGCGAACTATCCCACACGCTTCCAGGGTTTCGCCACGTTGCCGACGGCCGCACCCGAAGATGCTGCGCTTGAACTTGAGCGAAGTGTGCAACACCTCGGATTGGCTGGTGCGATGCTTTGTGGTCGGACGCGCGACAAGAACCTGGATCACCCTGACTTCCTGCCGATGTTAGAAACGGCTGCAAGGCTAGGAGCTCCTCTGTTTGTGCATCCTCAAATCCCGCAACGTGCGGTAAGGGAGGCCTATTACTCCGGATTTGGAGACTCGGTTGACACGGCGTTCGCGACGTTCGCTTTGGGATGGCACTATGAGGCCGGCATCCAATTTGTACGGCTGATGCTTGCGGGCGTCTTCGATAAACACCCTGACCTGCAGATCATCCTCGGTCACTGGGGCGAGGTTATTCTCTTCTATCTGGAACGGCTTGGTTCACTCGCGCGTGTCGCACAACTCCGACGCCCGGTTGCCGATTACATTCGGAAAAATTTGTACGTGACTCCAAGTGGGATGTGGAGTCAGACTTACCTGCAACGCACGCTTGAGATTGTTGGACCAGAGCGCATTCTCTTCTCCACCGATTATCCCTACCAGTACCGGCCGGGCGGCGCGGGGGTGTCCTTCTTGAAGGAAGCGGCGCTCTCGGCTGAAGAGAAGGAGCTATTTGCTCACGGCAATTGGGAGCGCCTGACGCGATGAGTCTTCTTGCGGGAAGAGATCTCCGCTCTTGGTATGGGTCGTGGACGGATTACGAGGCTCACTAAACGCGCTTGGCTGTCGCGGCCGCCATGTAGGACTGACAAAGGAGCACGAGTTGCTCCCGCGCTTTGCGGACCGTGGCGGGAGATGGGTTAGATCCAGCCTCTAACAGAGACCGCATCGCGCCCCCCATCGCCGAAAGCATTATCTCGACGGCGAATTTGTCCGGTGGAGACTTGGCATCTGTCGCAGTCCCAAGCATCGCCTCAACGGCTCGCCGCAACCGCTGACCGACCTGTTTGACCAATAGAGGCCCACCCAGTCCTGTCGAGATTCGGTAGAGAGCGACGGAGATGTCTGCGCGCTCCATCTTGGCGTCGACGAACGCCTCCGCCATTTCCTGAATCATCCCGGCTAAGGGTTTATGACGGGCACTCTCACAAACAGCCTCCACTCTTGCCGCCACCTTGTTCAAATGGTTTTCCAGCACAGCAAAAAGCAATGACCGCTTATTGGGATAGTACTGATAGAGGGTGCCCACAGAGACGCCTGCACGCTCGGCCACCCGTGTAGTGGTCAATCGCTCTGCTCCCTGGCTCAGCAAAACCTGAATAGTTGCCTCGGAAATCGATTGCACCGTGACGGCCGACCTCGCCTGAACGGGCGTTTTTCTTGGCTCTAATGCGAGTAGCGCGTCAGCCGGCATATGCGAAACACCAAACCTGAAGAATCCTTCATCAAAGGATTATAGCAAGGAGGAAGGAAATGATTGAACAGATTGGTTTCGCCGGCAGCTTCACGCCGCCCGGCACCTCGATGACTTTGAACCGCATGGGTTACGGCGCCATGCAACTGGCTGGTCCCGAGGTCTGGGGACCGCCAAGGGACGTTGACGCCGCCATTGCTGTTCTACGCGAGGCAGTAGAGTCCGGCGTGAATCACATCGATACGAGCGACTATTACGGTCCGCATGTGACCAATCAGATTATCAAGCAGGCTCTTCATCCCTACCCGGATGGTCTCGCGATCGTCACCAAACTGGGTGCTCGTCGGGGCAGAGACAAGTCGTGGATTCACGCTCTTTCTCGTCAGGAACTGATCGACGGCGCCCACGACAACTTGAGAAATCTGGGTGTTGAGACTCTCGATGTGGTCAATCTCCGCGTTGGCGGAGTCATGGAACCGTCCGAGCGATCCATCGAGCAACCCCTGACCGTACTCGCCGAACTGAAGCGTCAGGGCCTGATTCGTCACATCGGATTGAGCAACATAACTCCCAAGCAGTTGTCGGAGGCTCAAACAATTACCGAGATCGTCTGCGTGCAGAATTTCTACAACGTGGCCCAGAGGAAAGACGATGCGTTGATCGACGATCTGGCCGCGCAAGGTATTGCCTATGTTCCGTTTTTCCCGCTAGGAGGGTTCACTCCACTACAGTCATCGGCACTCGACCGCGCAGCGGCCTCGCTTGAGGCCACGCCGATGCAGGTTGCGCTTGCCTGGCTTCTCCAGCGCTCACCAAACATCTTGCTGATTCCGGGAACATCCTCAGTCGGGCATCTTCGGGAGAATCTCAAGGCTGCGACACTTCAAATCCCGGCCGAAGTCCTTGCGGATCTGGAAACCATTGGTCGCGGTTCCGGACAGTAACAACGGCCGGAAGCGTTCATCGCTTATGGCCTTACCCCAAACAGGAGATTACTATGCAGAACAAACCCGTCGCCCTGGTCACCGGGGCCAATCAAGGAATCGGTCTTCAAATCGCAAAGGACCTCGCGGCACACGGTTTTACCGTGCTGGTCGGGTCGCGCAATCTCGAGCGCGGCGAGGCTGCGGCCAAGGAGGTTGGGCCGGACACCCGCGCGCTCCAGCTCGACGTGACGGATCAGGCTTCGATCACCGCCGCTGCAGAGCGCATCCGGAAGGAGCTCGGCCGCCTCGACGTGCTCGTCAACAACGCGGCTATCTCGAATACGAGTAAGCTGCCGGGCATGTCCGTCCAGGACTACGCTAAGTTGAACCGCCCGAGCAACGTGTCCCTTGAGGAGGTGCGCGCGGTGTGGGAGACCAACGTGTTCGGCGTCCTCGCCGTTACCCAGGCGATGCTGCCGCTCCTGCGCGAGGCGCCGGCAGCCCGCATCGTCAACGTGTCGAGCGGCGTTGGCTCGCTGACGAGGAACTCGGACCCGGCCTACGCCTACCGCTCGATCTTTGGCCCCGGCTACGCTGCGTCGAAGACGGCTCTGAACGCCATGACGGTCGCCATGGCGATCGAGCTGGAGTCGACCGCGATCAAGGTCAACGCCGCCTGCCCGGGCTACACCAAGACGAACCTCAACAGCTATACGGGCACGCGAAGTGTCGAGGAGGGAGCCCGCGAGCCAGTGCGCCTCGCGCTGCTTGATGCGAACGGTCCGACGGGCACGTTCTCAAACGAGGACGGCCCGCTCCCGTGGTGAACGTAGTCGAACTTCGGAAATCGGCGAAAGTATTCAGGCAATTGCTCCCGAACAACGGGAAACGTTCCCTTACCGATTAGGGAAGGATTGTCGACACTTCGGAAGCTGGCAAGACCACTCAAGCCAGGTGCGACGGCAATTTACCGGGCTCAGACCTTGGGCTGTATTAGAAATAAATCAATTTTCGGATCGCACTCTAGACCCATACAGTGTCGGGATGAACCAGCGACGGAGCGCTTCCTCCAATCCGTCCGTGTTGTTTTCCTCGCCGGCCCAAGCAATGCAGGCATCCGGACGGATCAGCATCGAAGGCCCCTTATCGGCGCCGACGCAATGTATCCTCTGCGTGGCGGCTGCAACGAGTTCAGAAAGCTTCCCTCCGGTTGAGGCGTCGAGGAGAACGCCCAGGCCATCCTGCATGACTTTGTAGAGCGAGACGTCGGCGTCGCCGTGGCGAATCGCCTTGTCGCCGATCAGCCGCCCGACATCGTCCAGATCCGACCCGAGATCGTAACGGGTGGAAAGGCCGCTCGTCATCTCGCCGACGAAGCGGTTCACGTCGTCGAAGTCCAAGAGCTTTGCCACGAGATCCCGCATCGCACCTGACTGTGGGTCGGGCCGCATGATAGCTATTGGGGCGAGGGTATTCGCCAGAACAGCTTCTGCGACGGGTCGCCGCTCGGCCGTGTACGTGTCGAGCAGGTTGTCGGGCATTTCGCCGCGAGTAACCGCGGCGAGCTTCCAGCCGAGATTCGCCGCATCGGCGAGCCCAAGTGTCAGGCCCTGACCGCCAAAGGGCGTATGAATATGCGCCGCATCGCCGGCGAGCAGCACCCGGCCCTTGCGGTAGGTATCGACAAGGCGCGTATTGTCCGTCCATCGGCTGCCGCTCTCGAGCGCCTTCACGCGGACGTCCGCACCGCTGACTCGGCGTAGAACGATTTCGATCTCCTCACGTGTGACTGGCGCCTGCCGATCTTCTGGCGGACCCGAGAATTCCAGCATGACCACTCGGCCGGGGAACGGCCCGTAGGAAAACACGCCACCCGATGTGCGCCGCCATCCCATCGGCGCCAGGCGTTCGGGATGGTCGATCTGCGCGACGGCTTGGTAGAAGGTCGAAGACGGTTCCGTGCCGGGGAAGTCAAAGCCGGCCATCTTGCGGACGAAGCTGCGTCCCCCGTCGCAACCGACGAGGTAGGTGCAGCGGATATGGTGTCCGCCTGCCGGAGATGCCCAATCCACGTCGACGCCGTCCGCCTGCTGGACGAGGCTTGTGACGTCACACTCGCGGCGCACGTCGATCCCCAGAGAGAGAGCGCGGTCGGCCAGCATGGCTTCGAGGGCCTGCTGATCCACGGGGCGGGAGCGCCGTTCGGGCTCCTTCTGCGCGTCCTTTCGGATAAGGGAGAGCCCCGCGAAATGGCCGCTGTACTTCGACCCTTTCGCCCGCGGGTCTGCCCCGGCCAGCGCCATCGCAGCGAAGCTGCGCGCCTCTGCGGCGGCGATGTCTGTCGCCATGCCGCGGCGCTCCAACGCCTCGAGTCCAAGCGGTCCGAGACCGCCAGCTTTCATGTCCAGGCTGGGGGCGGCCAAGCGTTCCAGGACAAGGACGCGCGTTCCGCCCAACGCCAGCTCGATGGCGGTCAAGAGTCCGACTGGACCCGCTCCCACAACGACAACGTCCACTTGCTCATCCATCCGGCGGCTCCAATATGTACTCAGTACAGTTTGTGTACTGCGTACATATTGTGCTATTACTGTCTGTATGTCAACGCCTTCCGACCGCCGGTCCCGCAGGCGCCTCGCCACGCGACAAGCCATCTCGAATACCGCCACGCGCCTCTTCCACGAGCGGGGCTTCGATCATGTGACCGTGGATGAGATCGCGGCCGCCGCCGACGTTGGACGGATGACGGTGTTCAACCACTTCCCCCGCAAGGAGGACATGTTCTTTGATCGCGACGAGGAGAGCCGCGAGATCTTGCGTGAAGCCTTGCGGCATCGTGACCCACGCCTCGCCCCGATCGAGACTCTGCGCCTGCTCGCTCATCGGCTGGTTGCGGAACGGAGCCCTATCGTCGAGTTTTCTGCCAGGAGCCAAGGATTCATGGAGACGATCGAGGGCAGCGAAACCCTCAAGGCTCGGGCCAGGGCGATACGCGACGAGATCGCGCAAGTCGTCGCGGTGGCGCTATCTGAATCCGCAGGGCGAGAACCTACCGATCCCGTCGCCCATCTGGCGGCCGGCCTGCTCTTGGCGACGTGGACCGTGGCCCTCATCGAAGGTCACCGGACCTTCAGACAGAGGCGAGGTATCCAGAGGGCCAAAGCCACGTTTCTCGCCATCGTTGATCAGGGATCCATCGGCATAAAAGCCGCAATGGCAGGCACGCCTTACGCCTGAGCAAATCAGCCTACTCTCATGCGCAAAATCGTGCACATCGACATGGATGCATTTTATGCGTCGGTCGAGCAGCGAGACGATCCAAAGCTGCGCAGTAAGCCCGTCATCGTCGCGTGGCGCGGGAATCGCTCAGTGGTGTGCGCGGCCTCGTATGAGGCAAGGAAATTCGGCGTGCGTTCAGCGATGTCCGCCGTTCGGGCCGAACGCCTCTGTCCGAACGCCGTCTTTCTCCCTCCGGATTTTCCGCGTTATCGGGTCGTGTCGTGGCAAGTGCGTGATATCTTCCGCCGGCACACCGACGTCATCGAGCCGCTATCGCTTGATGAAGCCTATCTGGATGTTACCGAGAACAAGACGGGTTTGCCGACCGCAACGCAGGTGGCGCGCACGATTCGCGAACAGATTCGCACGGAACTTCAGCTGACGGCTTCCGCGGGCGTCGCGCCGAACAAGTTTCTCGCCAAGATTGCGTCGGACTGGAGAAAACCAAACGGACTCTTTGTCATCCAGCCCGAGGAGGTCGACGCGTTTCTCCTGCCCTTGCCGGTGGGCCGTTTGCCTGGAGTCGGAAAAGTCACGGAAGAAAAGCTCAAGGGCTTCGACGTGCACACAATCGCGGATTTGCGGCGCCTCAGCCTGCCCGTACTCGAAAGCCGCTTCGGACGCTACGGAATCCGTCTCTATGAACTGGCGCGCGGTGTCGACGAGAGCAAAGTCGTGCCCGATCGGCCGACACAATCCATCTCAGCGGAAGATACCTTCGAATACGACGTGCCGCTGGCCGAGACGGAGCCCATGATCCGCCGGCTTGCCGAGCTGACCTGGGCAGCATTGCGCAACGAAAGGCGGATTGCGAGAACCGTAGTGCTGAAATTGAAGACCGCGGAATTCAAGATCCTCACGCGCAGCCATACTCCTTCCTCCCCTCCTTCGTCATGCGAAGAGCTGACGGCAATCGCGCTCTCGCTGAGAGAACGCGTTGCCCTCGGTCCGCAACAGCGATTTCGTCTCGTCGGTGTGGGTGTGAGCAATTTCCTCGATACGGAGGACCCGGCTCAACCGGCTTTATTCGGTTGATGTCAAGTTGCACCTTCACCTGTCTGATGGAGCAAAGCCACGACCTGTCATTTCTTTTATTCCCCCGTTTTTTTGGCGCGAGCCCTTGTTGTTCTTCCTCGGTATGTAGTCGGGCCTGAGCCCGTCCAGCGGGCACTGCTTGGCATGTTCCTTTGTATGACTACTTCATGAAAAGCCGCTGGAGCTGTTGAAGGTCGGAGGCTCGGGCATCGGAGACAGCGCAGAATTCTGTATTTCCTTTTCGCCAATCAATCCATTGATAGCCTTGCCGCGAGCCCTCACGAGGGGAGGCGTCTTGTTCACCTGTAGGCCAGACAAAGACATTCAAGAGATGTTCTCGGTTGGCGTAAACGAGAGCGGCAACAGTGCGACCTTGAACGACATCCACTCGACCGCCCCGCAGCGAGAAGCCGTAGTCCGCGAAATCGCCGACCGGAAAAGCAAATTTGACCTTGCCCTCGAACCAAGCTCTTACGGTCTGCGGATTATTGGAACTGACGTTTGTTATTTGGCCCGGCAGCAGGGAGCGCAGGTGAGCATCGACAATCCCGCTTGCGAATCGGACTTGATAGTCCTCCTCTCCGTGGAACCGAGGGATGACCCGCCATACGACAAATGCGACAAGGAGGAGAGCGGCGGCAGCTAGCCACCGCCGTGATAAGGGCGAGGCCGGGGCCGGCGTGGGGGCGGCCGGACGAAGATTGGCGCGAATCTTTTTCCTGAAGGGGGCCGGCGCGACCTCATAGATTTGTGCGACCTGCAATCGCCCACTTAGCAAGTCCAGGTCCACGAGCTCAACAGCGCATTGGACGCAATGTTGGAGGTGGCGTTCGAATTCGGCAGCGCCAGCATCACTCAGCTCACCGTCGAAATAGCCATGAAGGATGGAGTCGGCAAAGTCACACCTCACGGACGGCCTCTTTCTGAGAGGAGTTTGCCAGCGCGGAATGCAACTGGCGGCGGGCGCGGGAGAGCGAGGACATCACGGTACCGATGGGAATGGATGTAATCGCTGCGATCTCCTTGTAGGAACAGCCTTCGAGCTCTCGAAGGACAAGGACTTCGCGAAAACGCGGCGGCACGGATTCCAGCGCGCGATTGAGGTGCTCCCGACCTTCATCGGCGATCGCGATGGACTCGGGAGTGGCAACGGGCTGCAGGTGCAGTTCTTCGTCGAATTCGACAACCAGTTCCCTCGGGCGATTTTTTTCCAGCCAGGAGTAACACGTATTGCGCACGATCTGCAGCAGCCAGGCGCGGGCATCTCCACCGTGAAAGCCGTGGAAGAAACGGCACGCGCGAAGGAAGGCTTCCTGAGAGGCATCTTCGGCATCCTCGCGGCTGCGCAACAGCCATCGCGCCAGGTTGAAAGCAGCGTCGATATGCGGCAGCACGAGCTGTTCGAAGCGCAGGCGGTTTTCGGCATCCAAATCGTTCAAAGACTTCCCTCGATCGGTGAGGCTTCCTACCTAAGAACCGGAGGAAGGACGTTTTTATTCTCGACATTCGGTCTCCTCCAGCGAGCAAGCAAAGAGAAAAATGGACGCGGAAGAATTCGGAATAATACAGGCCCTGTCACGGTCTAAATAAACGCAAGCAGATGCAATGGCGACGCGGGCAACCGCCTCCATCCCGCGTCGCTGGTTCGAATAGCACCTGAAGATCGGGGGCAAGGGTAAAGACAATAAATAACCGCGGTCAGCAAAGACGGCCGCTTCGAGTCAAGAGTGCTTGATACCGACGAAAAGCTTTCCTTCAACTTCAGCTAGCCGGGCACCTATCCGTACTTCCGTTCGATTCCGAGTATGACCGGCAAGCTTTTGGTGCGGTGATCGGAATCGACCCAAGCAAAAAAGTTTGTTCACTGCCTCAATAAAGTAGGCAGACCTAAATCAAAGACAGAGGAGAAAAGTGATGAAACTGTTTTATGGACTGTTGGCCCTGGCGTGTGTGCCCGTGGCCCTGGCAAGGAATAATGCCGCTATTCCCAGCGAAAAGCTCGCCGAGTTTGTGGTCGAGAAGCTGGATGTTACAACGCTTCCGTCTTCGATCCGGCCCAAACTGGAGAAGAAAAAGAAGACGTTCAGTGATTATGGCTACGCCGCGCGGCGCGTGGATGAGAAGGAAGCACTCATCGAAGCGACCCCTGGAGGAGCGCAGATTAACATCAGGATCCTCCAGCAAAAAGCGTCTGCAATTTACGTTTGCGTTCAAGGACCGGGGCAAAACGCGAGCAGCGGCCAGATCCAGCGAGTGTTCCTGCTGAAGCTCAAGAATGCAGACGGGCTTCTGAAGGGTAGGGAGTCCTGGAAGGAATTCAGCGGGTGTCCGGCGATCGGCGCCGACCCGGCCTCGGCGGGAGATTCCTACGGCGGTTGATGAGACATCCCTCCAAAGCAGGACCCGCGGACCGAATTCCCAGCCCTTGTTGCCGCCACGATGACAACCGGTCCGCGGGAGTCCCCTGGGTAGATCAGCGGGCGGGAGCGGCCGCGAGCCGAGAGACGATGCCTTGAACGGAGGATTCCTAGGAACGGCGGCTTCTGCCAGCGCCGATATGACTCTCGTCCTTGAGATTGCGATGGGAGTAGGGTTGCTCATCGGCGCCGTGCTGGCCAGGCTTCGTCATTTTCGGGCCCATGCCTGGTGCCAGTCAGCGATCGTGCTCCTCAACCTCGCCTTGATCGTGCTCATGATGATTCCTTCCTTCCGCATTCACGTGAGCCCCAAGATACCGCTGAAACTTGGCAAGGCCTACTACCTATTGGCAACCACGCATGCCGCGCTCGGAACCATAACCGAACTCGCGGGACTGTACATCCTGCTAGCTGCGGGCACGAATGTTTTGCCGGAGAAATTCCGAATCACCAGATACAAGGCCTGGATGCGAACTGTGCTTGTGCTCTGGTGGCTCGTGCTCTTGCTGGGGTTCGCAACCTACGGTCGTTGGTACGTGCCGCATTTGTTTCGGAAATGAAATCGAGGTGGCATCGGAACAGAGGCTTGCCCCTGTCGTGACGATAGTCGGAATAAAGCTTTGGGAATCGTGGTTTGCATAGACGAAGCGCACGACAGCGAATAAGAACCAAGCAAGAGTCGTCCGAAGGAGAGGTTCAATGACCGAAATGCTCCATGCCTCGGGCGTCAACGATTGCGATTTGAGGAAAGAAGAATTCGCAGATTACAAGCTGCATCAGGATCCCGGCGCAAAACGATCCGGGAACCGGCATTGGTCTTTCAGATTCAGCCTTATGACAAACGGGACCATGGAGAACTTGTGAAAAGCGGTCTGATTGCGGCTCGCGTCTCCCTCGTTCCGTTCCTTTCTCTTTTCCTCTTTGTTTTGGTCATCTGGAATCTCCCCGCGCCCGCGTTCACCCAATCCCTCGTCGCTGACGACGTGGAGCATGACACCCCGGGTCAGGTCATTAAGCAAGGCCAATCCGTCCATATTGACGTGGACCTGGCGCTTGTCAACGTGACCGTCTCCGATCCGCATGACCGCTCTGTTACAGGCCTTCTGCCAGAAAACTTTCGCGTCTTCGAAAACAACGTCGAGCAAGAGATCCAGTATTTCTCTTCCGAAGACGTCCCCATATCGATCGGAATCATCTTCGACCTCAGCGGCAGCATGGGCAACAAAGTCGGTAAGTCCAAGGCAGCCGCCTTGCAGTTTCTGAAGACTGCGAATCCGCAAGACGAGTTCTTTCTGGTCGGTTTCAGCGACCACGCCGAGCTTATGAGCACCTTCGACGATAGTGTCGAAGATCTCCAGAGCCGAATCGTCTCAGCATCAACGAAAGGCAGCACCGCACTTCTCGATGCGATATATCTGGGTCTCAGCGAGATGAGGACCGCTCGAAACGCCAAACGGGCTTTGCTGATCATATCCGATGGCGGAGACAACCATAGTCGGTACAGGGAGAACGACATCAAGCGTCTGGCGCGAGAGTCAGATACCCAGCTGTATGCCGTTGGAATGTTTGATCCATTGGAGTTCCGCAGCGGAACGCCGGAAGAACTCAATGGGCCCTCGCTGCTCACGGAGGTGACAGAATTGACCGGTGGCCGTGCTTTTGACGTGGAGAATCTGAATCAGCTGCCGGACATCGCCACAAAAATCGGCGCGGAGTTGCGCAACCAATACCTCCTCGGATACCGCCCGAGCAACAAATCGCATGACGCGAGGTGGCGCAGGATCAAGATCAAGCTGCGCGCCCCCAAAGGGCTTCCGCCTCTGAGCGTCTACGCAAAAACAGGCTACTACGCGCCGAGCCTCTAGTTTCCCGGGGCTGTCGACGCTTGGCAGCTACCCGGCATCCGTTGTCGATCCGGCGATTTCCGAGTGCGCCCGCTCTTGTCATCAAATTATCTGTTCAATGAGGCAGGCCGATACGGCGCACAAGGTCTTCAAAGCGTGGGTCCGAGCGTAGAGGATCGAAGCCAGGCCGCAGCAGAACGCCGGGATTAAACCGCTCTTCGTATCCTTTCTCGAGCCAACTCATTGCCTGATCCGTATCCCCGAGAGCAGCGTAGATCACAGAAATCTCCGCGGCATACGAAGAGCTTGGGCTTGAGCGCTGCTTCAGCTCGCTCAGCAGTTTTTGCGCATCGCTCCTCTTGCCGACGGCGACGTAGGCGCGAGCAAGATTGGCTATGCTCGTGGGGCTGCCAGCGGAAAGCTGGACCGCTTTTTGCAGTTCCGCGACGGCATCCTCGTTCATGTGTTTTGCGAGGTATGCCTGTGCAAGTTGAACATGCGCTAGGGGAAAATTAGGATCCATTTCGATTGTCTTGCGGCTTTGTTCTATCGATTCGTCATAAGAATGCGCGAGCACAAGAAGCTCCGCCAGATCGGCGTTGATGATGAGGGACAGCGGATCCAAGCTCTCTGCTCTTCTCATCTCCGGGATAGCTTCGTCATACCGGCCCAGCAGACTTAAATGCCAGGCGTACCAATGGTGAGCGGTGGCGTAGCCTGGATTCAGTTCAATAGCTTGACGGAATTCCTTCCCGGCGGAATCAAAATCCCAATCGAAGCCATCCAAGCAGAATGCAAGGGAGTTGTGGGCTTCGCCGAGCGTGCTATCCAGTTCCAGAGCCTTGATCGCCACGGCCTTCGCTTTCGGGAGTGCCTCCCTGGGAGTCATCACCGCATACTGCCAGTCTCCCAACAGAGCATACGTGTCGGCCAGGCCAGAATAGGCCTGGGCGTAGTTCGAATCCTCGTCGATTGCCTGATGGAAATAGGCTAGGGCAACTTTCAAACTATCCGCCGTGCGCTTGTTCCAAAAGTAGCGCCCTTTGAGAAAGGACTCGTAAGCTTCCGGATTAACAACCCTTACCGTTTTCAGCGCAGCCTGTTCCTGCGGATTTAAGTTGATCCGAATCTGATCCGCAATCGCTCTAGCCACCTGGTTCTGGAGCGCCAAAGTATCCCGCACTTCACCCTCGTAGCTCTGTGACCACAAGTGCTTGTCAGTCGAGGCTTCGATCAACTGGGCTGTGATGCGCACCCGATCGCCTGAACGAAGCACGGTTCCTTCAATCACGGCGTCCACATTCAGCTCGCGAGCAATCTGCGGCAGGGGCTTGCGCGCGTGTTTGTAGGTCATCACAGAGGTACGGGAGATCACCCGCAATGCGCTGATCTGGCCGAGGTCCGAAATCAACTCGTCGGTCATGCCATCGGCGAAATAATCCTGAGACGAGTCGCTCGAGAGGCTTTCGAGCGGAAGGACGGCCAAAGAACGAATCGCTGAGGACGGGCGGATCCAGGAATGGATCTTCCAGACGGCAAGGGGGGCCACCAACAGAAGCAGCGCGAGAGCTGATATCTTCCACACAAGTGATGGCGGGCGACGTTTGGGAATTCCGGGTTTACCCAGGAGATCCGGGCGATCACCAGCTTCCGCCACGGGATGTGGCAGAGCGGCGAGTTCCGGGCTCCGGACAGGGACTTCCTCGGCAACCTTGACATCCGCGAGGAACCGGTAGCCGCGCCGAGCAACGGTTTCCACAAAGCGGGGACTCTCGGCGGAGTCCCCGAGGGCCTCACGGATTTTACTGACCGCTTTGTTGAGCCCGTGGTCGAAATCCACAAAAGTGTCGGCGGGCCAGAGTTTTTTCTGAAGTTCCTCGCGGGTTACGACCTCGCCGGGGTGCCGAACGAGCATCGCGAGGACCTGGAAGGGCTGTTCCTGAAGGCGAACTCGGAGGCCATGCTTGCGCAATTCGCCGGCGCGAAGATCCAGCTCGAAAACCCCAAAGCGGAGCCGCATGCGAAGGTAAAGGTCTTCTTGCACAAAGAGGTGATGCCCAGCGAAACCGAGTGTATCACCTGGCAAGACTTCACGTGAACCGGGGGACATCATCCTGCAAGCCTTTTAAAGAGTGACGGTTACCAAGGGACCCTCACTCCAGAGGGAGAGAACTGCCCGTCCATTGAACTATTTCAGCGGCAAAGCATAGTGAGGCCGTACGAGAGCGCGGACCCGTCAGAGAGAGGTTTCCATCCTCGAGCCCAATCAGCTTCCGAGTTTCGAACAGGCGGTCTTGCCGCATCTTGACGCCGCTTACAACCTCGCGCGCTGGTTGATGCGCAATGACGAGGACGCCCAGGACGTAGCCCAGGAGGCGTACTTGCGCGCTTTCCGATTCTTTCCCGGTTTCCGCGGCGGCGACGCGCGTGCATGGCTCCTGAAAATTGTCAGGAATACCTGCTACAGCTGGTTGCATGCTAACCGGCCACTGCAAGAGGCCACGGAATTCGACGAGAACCTTCTCCCTCCTGATTCTTCCGCTCTCAATCCAGAAGAAGCCGTGCTGCAAAACGACAGCAACACTCAGGTGCGAAAAGCGCTGGAGAAGCTCCCGGAGAATTATCGAGAAGTACTCATTCTCCGCGAACTCGAGGGAATGTCCTACAAAGAGATCGCAGATATTACCGGCATGCCCGCAGGCACCGTAATGTCGAGCTTATCGCGTGCGCGGGGCCGGCTTCGTCAGATTCTGAGAGGGGACATGAAGAGAGATACGGCGCCAAGTTCAAGGCGAACAGTAGCCCTGAACGCATGAGTGTATGCGTTGGATGACCGGTGATATTCGAATTCCTACTTATCGCAGCCGCTGGGTGGAAGGAACGAAATCAGAAAGGTATGAACCCGCGTTTATGGATCTCACGCCGAATTGTTTCCCTGTCACCGCGTGTGAGCTGAGAAATCCGTAAGACGCAGCTACCGCCTGCGAAATCGGAATGGATTGCCTCAAACCTTGTCCACCTGTCGCTCTGCATTGAAGTGCGCGAACAATCTGATACAGCGGAGGGACTGAAAGAAACGATTTCATCAGTTTTTCCTTTACGCAAGTCCGCTGGGAAAATCGGTCATAACTTGGCGACCGAAATACACACAATTTTATTCCCGGCTCCCAAACAGCCCCGCATCGGGGAATTATCCGAGAGCATGCGTGGTCTTACACGCTGAAGACAATGAAACGTCTCGCAATTCAAAATCGCTTCAAAAAGGAGATTAGAAATGATCTGGGCTCGACATTTGAAACTAATTGCAAAGGTCGGCGTTGCTGCTCTTGCAGTGGGCGCTTTGGCGACTAACGGAAACGCGCAGAATATATATGAAGGGAAGTTCACGCTGCCATCTGAGACTCGCTGGGGAAGCGCCACACTGCCGGCCGGCAACTACACTTTTGTCATGTCGTCCGCAAGCTCTGGCTACAGGCTTTACCTCCGGGGAGAAAAAGTCAACGCCATCATCATGGCCGCTGCAGCCGACGAAAAAGTTGTTTCAGGCCACGCGCAATTGAACCTCGTGGACATGGCGGATACGCAGACCGTCGAAACATTCGACGCGCCGGAACTTGGAAAGACTTTTTTGTACTCGACGCCCACGCAAAAGCACATGGGACGTAAGGAAGTACATCAAAAGACGCTGCCGCAGACCGCGACTCCTACACAGGCTAGTGAGAACAGAACCTCTATCGTAGTCCAGGCCGCGGGTCGCTAAGGAAGAAGTGATGCAAGCGACTGCAAATGCCGGGGGCACAACGCTGGTTGTTGTGCCCCCGGCAGGGCCCGTTAAAGAGAAGCGGCCTAGCCTGAACCGGAATGCGCATTCCGGCACGGAATGCATCCCGAAGAAGGCTTCGCTGCCAGTCTTTCCTGCCACCAGCGGTGAATGGACTGAAGCGGAGGCCATCCAGCAAGCGCGCCTCGGCAATCGTACCGCGTTTGAATGCCTCTATCGCGTGCATGGCCGACGGGTCTATGCGGTATGCCTGCGCATGGCAGGAAATTCGGCGGAAGCGGAAGACCTGACTCAAGAAGCCTTTTTGCTTTTGTTCCGTAAAATTCACACTTTTCGCGGTGAATCGGCTTTCTCCACCTGGTTGCACAGACTGACGGTTAACGTCGTACTCATGCGTTTGCGCAAGAAGTCCCCGCCAATGGTTTCGATCGAAGCGACTCCCGATCAAGAAGGTGAGACTGCCTGGCCAACCATCGACTTTGGGGTGCCTGACTTGCTGCTGGAGGGATCGATTGACCGAATAAATCTCAGTCGCTGCATCGAGCGGCTGCCGGTGGGTTATCGCACTGTATTCGTCTTGCACGATATCGAAGGATATGAGCACCACGAAATTGCCGAGATATTGGGGCGCTCGGCAGGTGTTTCGAAGTCGCAATTACATAAGGCCCGCACGCGGCTGCGTGAACTCCTCCACGAAGTTCAGCGAGAAAAATCACGCGATGAGCGCATGGCAGCAGTTAAGACGGCTATTTTGTGAATCGGTCGGTCCAGACAGTCACGAATCTCTTTTTCTCTCCACTTTTATGGTTCCCTGAGTGTGGCGCGGCCGAACCGATTCAATATCCGAACCCAGGACCAATGGCTGGAGCGAAAGAAATCCCGAGCTAAAGGCGATCGAACGCTTATTCCGCCGTTGTCACCAGGATCACGGAATTGATTACGAAACCAAACCCACGAGCTTCAGCAACTCGCTAAACCTGGTATGGGTGCGGAGAGGGTCGTAGACAGGATCTTCTTTCAAGAAGACCATCCAATGAGACCGCTCTTCGAGACCTTTTTGCAGCCAATCGAGAGCCGTTTCGAATTCGCCCAGGCCCACATAAATGCGAGCAATCATCGGCGAAGCTACGTAGCATCCGATTTTATCGTTCGTCATCTCGCCCAGAATATTCCGCGCCTCTTCCGCTCTTCCAGCCAAGGCATACGCATGAGCCAGCGCGGACAGCACGTCGTGTTGGCGAGAAAGCTGCAGCGCGAGTTCGAAGGCGGCTATAGCCTCTCGATGGAGTTTCATCTGGACGTAAACCCGGCCCAGTTGTAAAAGTGCAGGGAAGAACCGCGGTTCCTGCTCAAGAATCGCAACGAGTTGCTTCCAAGCGCGGTCGTACTGCCGGGAGAAAAAGAATGGAACCGCGGCATTCACGTTGGAGATCAGCGAAAAAGGATCAAGTTCCCTCGCGCATTTCTGCGCTGCTTGTGCTTCTTCGAAACGCCCCTGCGTGTTCAGAAAGGCCGCGTACCACTGATAGGCAGAGATGTAGCTCGGGTTCAGCTCGATGGCGCGTAGGAATTCCTGTTCCGCCTCTTCCCAATTCCATTCGTACCAGAAGCGCACAAGAGCCAGTGAAGCATGGCACTCGCTCAGGGACCCGTCGATCTCGATCGCGCGATTTGCCGCAGCCGCGGCCTTTCGGCCGGCTTCTTTCGGCGCGAGCCCGCCAAACCACGAGAGCAAGCCGCAACAATCGGCAATCCCAGAGTAGGAACGAGCGCAGTTTGGCTCGATGGACAGCGCCGTTTCAAAAGAGGCAATCGCCTTTTTCAATCCCTCTTCCGTCGTCTGACCAAAGTAGAAGCGCCCGCGCAGATAGGACTCATGCGCCGTGGGGTCGAAAGCCGGTGATTTCGCCGCAGGTTCGGGCAGCAGTTCGAGAGAAAGAGCTCGCCCGACGTGACGCGCGACGTCGGACTGCACGCTCAAAATGTCCCTCAGATCGCGATTGTAGCTGCCAGACCAAAGGTGCGTCTGGTCGAGGGCTTCTATCAGTTGCGCCGTAATGCGAGCGCCGTTTCCTTCGCAGCGTACACTCCCTTCTAGCACGTAACTGACCTTCAATTCGGATGCGATTTCCGTAATCGATTTTCGCGTGTTCTTGTACTGGATCGCCGAGGTCCGTGCAATCACGCCGAGCCGCCGAGGATCGAGCTGGCCGAGGTGAGAAATCATCTCTTCGGTTAGGCCCTCGGCGAAATACTCCTGCTCTGGATCCCGTCCAAGATTTTCAAAGGGAAGAACGGCAAGCATCTTCTTCTCCCCGAAAGAGGGAGAACGCGCGGGGAACATGACAGGAGCGATGAAGCGGTAGCCTAGCCTGGGGAGAGTTTCGATGAAGCGGGAGCTTTGCGCCGAGTCGCCCAGCAATTCGCGCAGTTTATTGACGGCCGTATTGAGATTCTGGTCGTAGTCGACGTGGGTGTCGGGCCAAAGTTTTTCGCGCAATGCCCTGCGTGTGACCACCCGACCCGCCTGCTCGAGCAGTAGCTGCAGGATGCGAAAGGGCTTCTCCTCGAGACGCACAAGCATTCCGTGCTTCCGCAATTCGCGGGACTCTATATCCACTTCGAATGTACCGAATCGCATAATCGATTCGGGGTACTTTGTTTCGTTGCGGGCGAGGACCTTTTTTCCATTGGAAGCCATTTCCACCGGAAGAGTTGCCAGCCCCGCGGTGTTCAGCCGTGATATCTGCTCGTAAGTCGTTTTCACTGATAGACCTCCAAGTTGATAAAGACTTGCCCCGTCCTTGATTTATTCCCGGCGCTTCGAAGGCATCCAACTGCGGAGAAAGTATAGGCATGCGCCAGGCGGTTGCCTGACAAACGACTGAAGAATGAGAGGAGCAATTCAGAATCATGCGAAGAGTACGAGTTTTATTGCTGGGGCTTGTCTGTGCACAAGTCCTTTGCCTGCCGGCTGCCCGCGCCCAGGCAAACAGTTACAAACAGACCAATCTGGTGTCTGACACGCAGGGCCTGGCACCTGTCATTGATCCGAATCTGGTTAATCCGTGGGGGATTTGCATCATCCCCGGCGAGCCCTTTTGGATTGCGGACAACGCCAGCCCTATGGGGGTGACCTCTCTCTACAATACAGCCGGAGCGATACAGGGAGCTTTCACGATTGCGCCCCCGGCAGGAAGCTCCAATCCCGCGACACCGACAGGATGCGTCGGTAATTCCGCGGGAGGCTTTACTCTCAGCGGCAGCAGCAGCATTTTCATCTTTGACACGGAAGATGGAACCATCTCCGGCTGGACGGGCGGTACTTCTTCCATCCTTGCGGTGGACAATTCCGCCAAACCAGCCATAGCCACGGGCGCCGTGTACAAGGGCCTTGCGCTCGTCACCAACAGCTCGGGCAGTTTTCTTCTAGCCACGAATTTCCGCTCCGGCCAGGTGGAGATCTACGACACCACCTTTCAGCAAACCCAGGTCCTGGGCACCGGTGCATTCAACGATCCCGCTCCGCCCGCAGTACCCACGGGATCGGGCTCGCCGGGATATGCGCCGTTCGGCGTCCGCTCGATCACCGTCAACAACACTCCGATGATTGTCGTGACGTACGCGTTGCAGGACACGCCCATGCACGATCCTCTGAAGATTCCCGGATCAGGTTTCCTGGACCTGTTCAGCACGAATGGCACGATGGTTCGCAGGATCACAGCGGATTCTCACCTTAACGCGCCCTGGGGCATCGTTATCCCGCCAGCGGGATTCGGTGGCTCGCTTGCCGGTGATCTACTGGTCGGAAATTTTGGCGACGGGGCCATCAACGCCTACAACTTTTCCACCGGAGCTTTTATCGACCAGATGAAGGATTCCACCGGCGCCCCGATCCTCAACGCCTCTCTTTGGGACATGGTGTTCGGCGGGGGCGGAGCACAATCCGGCGATCCCAACACGATGTACATCACGGCCGGTCTCACCAACGAAATGCACGGACTTTTCGCAGCCATCACTGCGAATGCTACGCCGCCTGCGGCCACCGCAGACTTCAGCATCGCTGCGTCGCCGTCGACGCTGACGATCGCAGCCGGGCAGCCAGCCGCCTTTACGGTAACTCTTGCCGGGCTCAATGGATTCAGTTCCGCTGTGACGCTCGCTTGCTCGGGCCAGCCGCTCGGCTCTACCTGTAATTTTTCGCCGGCATCCGTTTCGCCGGCAAGCGGCGGAACAGCAACTTCGATGATGACCATCACAACCTCCTCGTCGCCCTACAATCCAGCAGTACGGATGGCGAAGAACCCGACCACAGGCATTTTCGCTGCGCTGCTTCGGGTACCCATCCTGGGACTTTTCGGCCTGCTTGTCGCAGGGAAGAGAAACCGCCGACTCCTCCGAGGGAGAAAATGGTTTCACTACATGACCGGCAGCCTCGCATTGCTTATCGCCGCGGGATTCCTGCTCACCGCAGGTGGTTGCGGCTACAACGCGAATAGCGCCAGCAACGGCACTCAGCGAGGCACGACCACGGTGATGATCACCGGCACGTCGGGCAATCTTACCCACTCAGCCACCGTCACACTCACCGTCCAATAACAACAGGCGGGGCCAGGATCGGCTCGCTGGCCTCTCTTTCTCCCGCTGTGCAGCGGGCCTGGTAAGTCACCCGGCCAGGTGGGCGGATTTCTTTCGATAAGAGCGCGATTCGCGATCGACGATTGGGGTAACTGCTTATTTTCTGGGGTGCTGCTTCACTGGAATTCAAGACTCGACCAAAAAATGGAGATAAACCGATGAATAAAGAGGGCAATGTGTTCAGGAAAGGAACCGGTCGCCGCAGTTTCTTGCAGAAAGGAGTACTGGCAGGAGGCGTGGTTGCCGTAGGCGCTGGCTTAATGAGCAGCGACGCACGCGCATTTGAGCACGACCACGACAGTGACGACCGGCTCACACCAGGAGACGCCGCCATCCTCAGGTTTCTGCTCGCTGCCGAGCTCATCGAGGCAGATCTGTGGACCCAATATGCGGAGCTGGGCGGTTTTACTCCTGGCGACTTACCGCTCGAAACGCTCCAGACCAATCCGAGCAACAGCTATCAAAATGCTTTCCTGCAACTCGACGGCGATGGCCCGCAATACATCACCAGCAACACCCTCGATGAAGTCAGCCACGCTGCCTTCTTGAACGCCTACTTGCTTTCCAAGGGCGCGCAGACCGTCAACTTCGACGAGTTCCGTAAACTCCCGGGGAGCACAGCGACGGGCTCGACAGGCATCGGCCGTCTCACCAACCTCATGCATCTTAACGTCGACACCAGCTGGTTCACTCGCTATCGGAGCTCCAAGAACCCGGACTTTGGTGCGACTTTTCCGCAAGCCCTGACCATCACCAACCACACCGCTATTCCCGTCACCAATGCCGACTTCAACGACCCCAATCACATCCAGGTTATCGCCAACATTGCAGCCTTCCACTTCGGATACATCGAACAAGGTGGCTCCAGCCTCTATCCCGCGCTCGGCCGCAAAACCAGCAGCCTGGAAGTGTTGAAAATCACCCAGGGTATTGGCGGCGATGAGATCGCGCACTTCCTTGAGTGGGTCGATTTTGCCGGCAATGCCGTTCAACAGCCTGTCGCACCGGTGACTGACCCGGCAACAGGGTTTACCTTTCCTAATTTCTTTCTGCCCATCAATCCCAACCAGCCACCCAGCGCCAGCAACCCCAACAATGTGGCGATTCAGCCCAGCCTGATCTTTCCGGTCCCCTGCGAATTCATTAACGCAGATTTGCCGCACGTCTCGGTGATTCGACCGCTCGATGACAAATTTGCCGGCGCAGTGGCGACCATTGCATCGTTCACGGCCGATGGACTATTTGTCGGGCAGTCAAAGGAGTTCTTCAAAGTGGTGAACCAACTGGCGGAAGAGGCAGACGCGGCCCAGCGCGACTTCTAAGTTAAGGACTCTTAACCCAAGCAAGACCATAAGCACTCGACGTGTACCGAACAGAGCGGGCCTTGGTGGAAAAAGCCAGGGCCCATTTTATTGCCGGTTCCCTTTCGCATCGCTCGACAATTTTCCCACGAGTTCATTGTTTCCTTTCCCGGACCGTCGATATTCCTTTCACGCGGTTCGCATAGAGAAAATGTCGGGTCTTCGGGGATTCGAGAACGAGACCAAGCACGCGCTCTTCGAACTTCCGGTCCGCAACCGTAAACCGGTCGTGCTGCCGCGCGTGTTCCGCCCAAGACTCCACAACGAAATTCTCGAGATATACGCCGGGATGCTCCGCATCGTAATAAACGCCCCAGCGCATGGCGCCGTCGCGTCTTCGAATCCGCTCATAGTCGTGCAGGGCATCCAGAAATTCCGGAACCTTTTCTGGATCGACGCGGTATTCAATGGCGACAAGAACCGGGCCTTCGTCGGGTTCCGGTTGCGTGACCATCGACAGCTTTCCCCAATGGTTCCATGCTTCCAGCGAGCCCCTTGCCGCCGGCAATCGCGCTAGAACGGGAAGCGCCAGGCAAGCGGCAATTCCAATGCCCGAAAACAGCAGCGCTCTGTTCGCGCTCGTATGTTCGGCAGCAACGCCCCAAAGTGTGCTTCCCAGCGCAACGCTTCCTTGAAAAATGAAAAGGTAAATCGCCAGCACCCGTGCCCTCACCCAGTCGGGCGCAAGATCCTGCACCAGCGTGTTGAACGTGGACATGAACACCGTCCACGCTGCGCCTCCAAACAAAATCAGAAAGCAGAGCAACGGCAACCGGTGCAACGTCGCAAGCGCAAGCATTACACCTGCGAACACCACTGTCGCTCCGGAAACAACCCACTCGACCGACAATTTGCTTCGCGCGCGCTGCAGCACCACCGCCCCAATTACCGCACCCACTCCGAAAAACCCGAGCAGCAATCCATAACCGAGCGAACTCTCCGTCAACCCTCTTGCCACTGCCGGGAGCAGCGCCCAGAACGCGCTCGAAAAGAAGATCACGCACGCCGAGCGGAACAGCAGCTTCTGAATGTCGGGTGAATAGCGCACGTAGCGCAGCGCTGCAATTGTCGCTCCACCGAGGGTCTCGGCGGGAAGCTGGCGTTTTCGCGCAGGCCGTTTCCAACCGGCGATTACGGCGATCACGCCCAAAAAAGAAAGCGCGTTCAGTACAAACGCCATGCCTACTCCGGCTACGGCTATAATCAGTCCTGCCAGGCCGGGGCCGATTGCGCGAGCCAGGTTGAATTCAATTCCGTTCAACGCCAGCGCGGGCGGCAGATCTTCTTTCGGCACAAGCTCCGGGAAAATAGCTCGCCACGTCGGAGCTTCAATCGCGTCACCGGCCGAAAGCCCAAAGGTCAGCAGAAGCAACAACCACGGCGTCATTGTGTGGGTGATCGTGGTCGCTGCGAGGACGATGGCCATCCCCAGCATCCACAGTTCGGTTCGCAGGATCAGTTTCTGACGATCAAAAATGTCTCCGAGGGAACCGGCTGGCAAAGCCAGAACGAAAAATGGCAACGCACTCGCCGTTTGAATCAGAGCGACATACATCGGGCTCGTCGTGAGAGAGGTCATCAGCCACGCCGCACCCACGCTCTGCATGAACGTGCCAATGTCCGAAACCAGGTCCGCGATCAGAAGATTCCGGAAAAGAGGAATGCGAAGAGGACGCCAGGGACTCTGCGATTTTGTCGCGACATTCTCCACCCAAAGATAATGGAGCAAATCGAGCACGCGAGACAACCAAGGCGGGCCAGGGAGATGGCGGCCGGGTTCTGACGCGGCAGACAAACACGTGAAAATGTATTTCGACGAATCCCGTGACATCCATACCGCGCGCAATACCGCTTACAGGTTCGCTTTCGTTCTGGGAATCCTTCTGCCGGACCGGGCCTTCCAGCGACGGAAGTGGCAACAAAGGTTTGGCGCCAGGTCATGGCTGGTTTGTTGAGCTCCGGACGTACTCCTACCGCCTCGGACCACTGGATCTTCTTGGGCCAAGTTCGAAGTCAGGGTCCGCCAGGGACCCGCACGAACGTGCGATTTTCCATGTGTCATACAAACAGCTATTTGTAATACAATGGCTGCATGCGAGTCACAATTCAGGCCAGGCTGGATGACCGATCGCGGAAGCGGCTCGCAGTTCTGGTACGAGAACTGGGCTGGACTCCTTCGCGGGTTGTACGCGAGGGACTGCGTGTTCTGGAAGCGAGTTACTTA
>JABCYZ010000008.1 GCA_013289955.1 Acidobacteriota bacterium | reverse complement strand
GGCCCGGCGAAGTGTGAAACTCCTGCCGCCACCGCTGCAGCAAGTTCGGATGGATTTCCAAAGCGCGCGCCACCGCTGCCAAGGATTCACCGCGCTCGATTCGCTCCAACGCCGCCAACTTGAACTCCCGCGTGAACTTCCTTCGAGACAACCCCATGCTTTCCTCCATTCGCTGAGTATTGTCTCTTAACTGCTTGTCTCAAAATTGGGGACAAGTCCATTCACAACCTTGCAATCACACCATCTTTTGAGGTTCTGGGAGCTTAACGTCGGGATAGCAGTGGAAATATCAATGTTGAGACTCCTTTGAAGGCATCTTAAAACCTGCACGCATACCTCCACCGCCACTTCGCAGGGCCACTTCGATAGCACCGAATACCATCGACGATTAGAGCGTGGAATGCCGGAGCCACAATAAACGATCTGCCAATGCAGATTCCTCGGATGCCGGACAGTTAATCAGCATTTATGAAATTGCATTGCAATGTGATTGCAACGCTGCACTACAATGTGGTGCATGAAGACGGAAGTATACAGCTGGCGTTTGTCTGAAGAGCTTAAGTCGGACCTGGAGCGGGAGGCTCATCACCGGAAAGTGTCGGTATCTTCCGTCCTCGAAACGGCCGTCCGCGATTGGCTGAAGAAGACCAATGCGGACGCTCCAGATGACCATGCGCAGCGGAAACTTCACACCGCTGCGACGCGTTGCCTCGGCGTACTCGCAGGCATCAATCCCCGGCGCGCCGAAACAGCACGTGAAGCAGCCCGCAGGCGCCTCAGGCGGCGCGATGACCGCTAATGCGCTCATCGATACTGGAGCGATTCTTGCGTTGCTGGACAGAACTGATTGATGGCACGATTCCTGCGTCGACGCATTCCATCAACTACGCCTTCCCTTGCTAACCTCAGAGGCTGTTCTCACCGAATTATTCCTCCTGGTTGGCGATGCACGCTCGGAGATGGAGGCCGCCTGTTGGTCATTTCTTCTTTGAACTTGTGGATTGGGGCCACGGGGCTTTTCGGATATTCCTTTGCCATTGCCTGCTCGGCTTCGGCGGGATCTATTTTTTCCGGCCGACGGTAATCTCAAATTCAAATGCGTAGCATCGAGCACGGTTTAGGTTCCCGTATACAACCCCGCTCTTCACTGTTGATGGACAAAGTACCTTCAGCGAAAAACTCTATCGTTGCACCATCCTGAAAGAATCGAAGGTGGGCTGGGAAGATGCGGATTGCCCGGAATCGCCGACCGGACTAGGATATGGCCCCCGGCACCGCCACTTAGCTAAATGCCAGGCCAAGGAGGCTCCCTTGAAGCCCAGTCATGGACCCGTCCCCGCGCTGCTGCTCGCCGGAGCCCTGTCGTGGGGAGCAGCGACATCGCTTGCCCAAACCGAGGCGACCTCCTCGCCCGGCCAACCCATACCTGGAACACAAGGAGTGAGTCCCTTCGCTGGCAGCGTCCCGGCAAAGCTGGTTCCCGTGGTCATCCCGCTTTCGTTGCGCGAGGCCATCGATCGCGGTTTGAGACAGAATCTAGGACTCCTGCTTTCGAGCGCAGACATTGGTGCGGCCCGCGGCCAGCGATGGGAACAATTGAGCGCTCTTCTTCCGCACGTGACCGCGGCACCCTATATAGCGGACTCGAAAATCAATCTCGCAGAGCTCGGGATTACCAGTCTTGGCGGAGTCAAAATCCCGCCTTCGGTGGGTCCGTTTTCCTATTTTGACGCTCGCGTAGCCGTGACCCAGTCCCTGTTTGATTGGAAGTCGATCAACGCAACCCGAGCTGCCACGCAGAACTTGAAGTCCACCGAGTACGCTTTCAAAGACGCGCGGGACCTCGTTGTGCTCGCCGTGGGCTATACCTATTTGCAGGCCATTGCCGACGAAGCCCGTATTGAAACGGCTGAAGCGCAAGTCAAGACAGCGCAGGCGCTGTTCGATCAAGCGAACGACCAGGTGAATGCCGGCACCTCGCCGGCCATAGACGGCCTCCGCGCCAAAGTAGAGCTTCAGACCCGCCAGCAGCAGTTGATCCAAGCCAAGAACAACCTCGCTATCCAGAAGCTGACCGTGGCGCGGGTGATCGGCTTGGCTCCCGGCCAGGAATTCGAGCTAACGGACAAATCACCCTACCAGCCGTTCGAAGGCATCACCACGGATGAGGCCCTGAAACGCGCCTTTGCTTCGCGCTCGGACTACCTCGCCGCCATGACCGACGTGCGGTCAGCGGAATTCTCCCGCAAGGCCGCCGTGGCCGGCTATCTTCCGTCGCTTGCCTTTAACGCGGACGTTGGGGACGGAGGCGCGCACCCCTCCACGGCATCGCAGGTTTTCGACGTCCGGGGAACTTTGTCGATTCCGATTTTTCAAGGCGGCAGCGTTCACGGCGACGTTTTGGAAGCCGATGCCAGACTCGCACAGACTCGCGAGCGACTCGACAACCTGCGCGCGCAGATCGACTCCGACGTCCGCACCGCTCTGCTGAACTTGCAGTCCTCGGCGGATCTCGTCAGCGTGGCGCGCAGCAATATTGATCTCGCCGAACAGACCCTGCTCCAGTCACGCGATCGTTTCAGCGCAGGCGTTACCGATACAGTCGAAGTCGTGCAATCGCAGGAAGCGGTGGCGAGCGCGCACGAACAATACATCTCTAGTCTTTACAGCTTCAATTTTGCAAAAATCTCTCTCGCTCGCGCTCTCGGTATCGCGGAAGAGGGCGTCAAAGAGTATTTCAAAGGACAATGAACATGGCGGACGAGAAGCCACCCCGTTCGGTGCCTGGCGGAGGTCACGAAGAATCCTCTGTAGATCCTTCCCCTTTGGCGGACGCGCGTTATACGCCGCCTGCGCGCCCAAATACCAAGCGCCGCAGAAACATCGTGATTCTGATCGTCGTCCTCTTGGTTATTGTTGGTGGCGTGTTTTTGTGGCGCTATCTCAGCAGCTACGAGTCCACCGATGACGCCCAAGCGGACGTCCACCTCTACCCCGTCAGCGCGCGCATTTCCGGCTACGTGATCAAGGTCAATGTAGATGACAACCAATGGGTCGAGAAAGGCGCCCTGCTCGTCGAGATCGATCCGAAAGACTATGAAGTTGCTGTGGCGCAGGCGCAGGCCAACCTCGCCAATGCCGTAGCTACGGCGCAATCGCTCAATATAACGGTACCGATCACTTCGGTGAACAGTTCGAGCCAGCTCGAATCCACCGCCTCCGATATCGAAAACACCAAAGCCGGAGTGATTGCCGCTCAAAGGCAGCTGACCGCCGCGCATGCCCAGCTCGAACAAGTCGAGGCCAACGACGTCAAGGTGCAAGACGATTTGCGCCGATACAAGCAGCTCGTGGATAAAAAGGAAGTGGCCGAACAGATTTACGATCAAGCATTGGCTGCCGCCAGATCCAGCACCGCGGCCGTTGCGGCGGCCCACGCCAATGAATCGGCGGCGCAGCAGTTCGTGGAGCAAGCCCTCAGCCGCCAGGTGCAAGCCGATGCCAACCATCGTTACGCGGAAACCGGGCCGCAGCAGGTGTCGTCGAGCCAAGCACGCGCGCGCGCAGCTGTCGCCGATGTTGAGCAAAAGCGCGCGCTGCTCGAGCAGGCCCAGCTGAACCTGGACTACACCAAAATTGTCGCGCCGGTTTCCGGTGAAGTGAACAAAACCGTTGTCGTCGGGCTGAACGTGCAAGCTGGGCAACAACTGCTTACGGTCGTCCCTCTCGACGAAGTCTGGGTCACCGCCAATTTCAAGGAGACCCAACTGAAGCATATGCAGGTCGGGCAGAAAGCGGACATTCATATCGATTCCACCGGGCGCACCCTGAAAGGCCACGTTGACAGCATAGCCGGCGCCACGGGCCCGCTCTTCAGTCTGCTTCCCCCGGAAAATGCCACCGGGAACTACGTCAAAATCGTTCAAAGAATTCCCGTAAAGATCGTTCTCGAACCGGGAGAAAATCACGAGCGTCAGCTTCGGCCCGGCATGAACGTGGTCCCCGATGTGTACCTCAAATGAGCTCCGCAGCGCTCACCCTCGACCAGGACGTCTGGAAGCCCAAATTCAATCCCTGGCTCATCGCCGTTGTCGTGGCGCTGGCCGCGTTCATGGAGGTTCTGGACACGAGCATCGCCAACGTGGCCCTGCCCTACATGGCTGGCAATTTGGGCGCGAGCAACGACCAGAGCACCTGGGTCCTGACTTCCTATCTCGTCTCGAATGCCATCATTCTCCCGATCAGTGGATGGTTCGCCAACACCTTCGGACGGAAGCGCTTTTTCATGACGTGTTTGGGTATTTTTACGGTGAGTTCCCTGCTTTGCGGTTTTGCGCCGAGTCTCGGTTTTCTTCTTCTCTTCCGCGTCTTGCAAGGTGCGGGCGGCGGCGGACTTCAGCCTATGGCTCAAGCCATTCTCGCAGACACTTTTCCGCCTCATCAACGCGGCCTGGCATTTGCTCTGTACGGCATCACCGCCATCACTGCACCCACCATCGGCCCGACCCTCGGCGGCTGGATCACTTTCAACTATTCCTGGCGCTGGATTTTTTTTATCAACATCCCGGTTGGGATAATGACCTGGTTTCTGGTGCGCCGTGTCGTAGAAGATCCGCCCTATTTGGCACGCGTCAGGTCAGCGGGAGTGAAACTGGACTACATCGGCATCGCTTTGCTGGCTTTGGGTGTTGGAGCCCTACAAATTTTGCTCGATAAGGGCCAGGAAGACGACTGGTTCGGCTCGCACTTCATCACGACTCTCATCATTGTCGCCACCGTCTGTCTCATCTCTCTGGTGATCTGGGAGTGGTTTCACAAAGCGCCCATCATTGACGTCCATATGTTCAGGAGTTTCAACTTCGCCAGTGCCAGCCTGATGTTGTTCGTCCTGGGCATCCTGTTGTTCAGCAGCCTTGTCCTGATGCCGCAATTCCTGCAAACCCTTGTCGGCTACACCTCGCAACTCGCCGGCTTTGCGCTTTCCACCGGAGGACTAGTCTTACTCTTCGAGACGCCCCTCGTCGGCCAACTTACAACGAAGATCCAGGCGCGCTACCTGATTGCCTTTGGCTGGCTGGCCTTGTCCGTGGCTATGTACTATTCCACGCAACGCATTGATTTGCAGATCAGCTTCAACGCCGCCACCATGCTGCGCATCACCCAGGTGATCGGATTGGGCTTCCTGTTCACGCCGATTACGTTAGTTGCTTACATCGGTATCGCGCCGGAAAAAAACAACGCCGTCGCCGGGATCGCCAACTTCATGCGCAATATAGGAAGCAGCGTGGGAACCTCGCTGGTTACCACGCTGATTGCGCGCCGCGCACAACTCCATCAAGCCCGGCTGGTGGAATACGCGCGGCCCGACAATCCCAATTTCCAAAATTCCGCGAATGGCCTTGCCGAGCATTTGGCGCACTCGGGTATTGGCGCGCATGAAGCTTATGCGCGAGCCGTCGCCACGATTTACCAGGGGGTGCAAGCGCAGGCCACGACCTTAGCCTATATCGACATCTTTATGGTTCTTTGCGTGGTCTCGGGGATCATGTTTTTCCTCGCCTTTCTTCTGAAGGCGAACGATCCCGGCGGTGGCAGGGTTTTGGCAGAATAAGCGAAATGAACTCATTTGCAGTAGGATCATACTTGGCTGTTTGTGGGCTCAAGGGATGCAGATGATCAGAATACTCACGATTGAGCGTGAATACGGAAGCGGCGGCGGCGAAATTGCTCAACTCCTTGCCAGGCAACTGGGCTGGAAACTTTGGGATCAGGAACTGACGGAGGAGATCGCCAGGCTTGCGAATTGTCCCAAAGAGATTGTCCAGGTCCGCGAGGAACGCACCGACCCTCTCTACTACCGGCTCTTCAAATCCTTTTTGCGCGGGAGTTACGAAGGAAGTCTCAACGCGCACAAACTTAACGTCGTCGACAGTGAAAGTATTTTGAAGATTACCGAACGTGTCGTCCAACACGCGGCCAAAACCGGCGACTGTGTAATCGTCGGGCGAGGCTCGCAGCATTTTCTCAGGAACCGCCAGGACACCTTACGCGTGTTTCTCTATGCCTCGAGAGAGGATAAAGTGCGCCGCCTCATCGCTCGCGGCAAAACCGAGAAGGAAGCGGAAGAGCGCGTCGATACCGTCGATCACGAGCGCGTCGAGTTCATCCAGAAATATTTCCATGTCGAATGGCCCGACCGCACCGCTTACCACGCCATGATCAATACGGCGACCGGAGATCAGTGCGTCGCTCAAATGATCCTGGATCTCAGGAAAACGCTGGACGCAAAAACCGCCTGTGCACCCGCCCCGGCGGCGGTCTGACCGTAAGGCGGGCGCCTTCTCGACCGCTATTTCACCCCAGGAAAACTTCCCGCCTTCCCCTGCCAAACGCTTCCAAATTGCATCAAAATGGATGATCCTAGGGGGCGGCCTCCTACCCTGCCAACCGTACCCTTGGGGGCTCAGTTTTTAACGCTCATTTACTTTCGAAAGGACTCTATACCTATGAAACGGCTGTTCTTACTTGGCTTGGGGCTGTTCCTCTTTGCCGTTCCGTCACACGCCCAGTCCTCCGTGGACGCCTCGGTTGGCTACTCTTACTTCCGCTTGGGCGGCTCCGGCGGCGTCAATCAGAACGGCATCAGCGGGTCAGTCGCCTACAACCCCATCCCTTACCTGGGTATCGTCGGTGACGTTGGCGGCTACCACGGCTCTCCCGGCGGCGTTTCGCTCGACACATACACCTTCATGTTCGGCCCGCGCATCAACATGCGGAACCCAACGAAGCTCACTCCTTTTGTGCAATTCCTCGCGGGTGCCGGGCATTTGACCAACGGCGGCGGGGGCCCTTCCAACACCAACTTCGCCTACAGTTTTGGCGGCGGCGTTGACATCGGCGTTCTGCCTCACGTGGCGTTGCGGCCCCAGCTCGACTATGTCGGTCTGCATGATTCCGGCGGCACCGCCAACTGCACGCGCATCTCCTTGAGCGCCGTCGTCCATTTCTGAAGCCCTTCGCCGCCGCATCCAGTGCGCGCGAATCCGGTTCCGGAGGGTCGATTCCCTTCGACCCTCTGAAGCTCGCTGTTCCCGCGCGAGCCTCTGGTAGTTCATCGCAACGCTAGCTTTACGCTTGTGGCGCAAACGCAGCAAGAGTCATGGGACTCAAAAGAGCCGCCGACTCTCTATCCAAATAAACCGTCGCCCGCGCATGCGTCCGCAATATCGAAGCGGGCGCCATCCGGCCAATCTCTCCCTCGAAACAAAGCTTCACGGCGTTCGCTTTCCGGGCATCTGGCACCACCGCAAGAATCTCGCGCGCCTTCAGGACCTGCCGCACAGACATAGAGATCGCCTTCTGCGGCACTTCCGAAATATCAGCGAACCACCCCTCGCCCACTTGTTGCCGCCTGCAAGCTTCGTCCAACTGGACTATCAGATAAGCCGCCTCGCTCTCAAAATCCGCCGGGGGATCGTTGAACGCCAGATGCCCATTCTCACCAATCCCCACGAACGCAATATCAATCAGTGCCGCGTTCAAAATCGCTCCCGTCTGCCGAGCAGCTTCCGGCGCATCGCCTTCGCCGTCGAGCAGGTGATACTTCGTAATCCCCGTTTTCTGAATAAAATTTTCAAGCAGAAATTTGCGAAAACTGGCCGGGTGCGCCATTGGGAGTCCGATGTACTCATCCAGATGAAACATCTCGACGCACTGCCAATCAATGTCTTTTCTTCGCGTCAACGCATCCAGAAATTCCAACTGCGACGCCCCCGTGGCCGCCACAATCCGTGCTCGCCCCAGCTCGTTAATAGCTCTGCATATGGCAAGCCCCGCCTGATCTGCCGCGGCTCGCCCGAGAGCCCCCTTGTCCTCGAATCTTTTTACGATCATCCCGTGTTCTCCGCCGCAACCGTCCATTGGCCCCGTTCAGCCTACGACAAGACTTCCGTTGTCCACATCTTAATTCAACCGAGCCGAGAGAGCTCCTCCTGAACATCGGATAAGTGTGCCCGAATGGCACTCTAAATTTAGAAGCCGAAAGTGTCCGAAACGTGACAGCCCTTTCTCTTCTTTTTGACTACTGTTGTGTCTGCGTATTTGCCTCCTGCCACGAAGGAGTCTCCTCAACTCGAACTGTCAGTCTCGAGGTAACCGGCCACAAATCGAAGCAAGTCTGAACACAAAGGAGAAATAGAAATGTCATCCAAAAAAGTAGGCGTATTTGGAATTTACTCTACTCGCATCGCCGTCGAAAATGCCACGGACGCGCTCGTCAAGGCCGGCTTCCCGGTTTCCGACGTATCCGTGCTTCTGCCCGAGAGTCTCGGCGTGCCCAAGGAAATGGGCACGGAAAAGGCCTCAAAAGCGCCAGAAGGTACAGCCGCAGGTGTGGCCACCGGCGGCGTCATTGGCGGAACTCTGGGGGTGCTCCTGGGCGTTGGTCTTCTGGCCATCCCTGGTCTCGGCCCATTCATCGCTGCAGGTCCAATCATGGCCGGTTTGGCAGGGTTGGGCGTCGGCGGCGCTGTCGGCGGATTCACCGGTGCGCTGATCGGCATGGGTATCCCCGAATTCGAAGCCAAGCGTTACGAAGGTCGTCTGAAGAAGGGCGGAATTCTTCTCTCGGTTCATTGCGATACGTCTGGAGAAATCCTGCGCGCCAAGGAAGTGCTCAAGGCCACAGGCGGAGAGCACGTTTCCTCCACGGGCGAAGCCTCCGTTGACAGCAAGCAGCCAGATAATCGCGAGCTTGCCGCCAAGGGAACCACCGGCTCGTATTGATCCAATCCGTCCATTTCATCCAAGCGGAGGAAGTCGCATCACGGCTTCCTCCTTTTCATCTCAAAAACAATTCCAGGAAACGCACGAGCGGTAAGCAACACATCCATGAAGCGTCGGCGAAAGAAGCCGACCATAAAGGACGGACGCAATGAGACACAATAAATGGGCCAACAAATACACTACCTTCGCCGTGGGGATCGGAGTTGGCGCGCTTCTGGCCTTGCTTTTTGCACCAGCCTCGGGAGAGGATACACGTGACTATATCTCCAGCAGTGTAAAAAAGGGGATAGACGATGCCGCCTCGACAGGAAAGCGTTGGAAGCGGCGCGCGCAAGAAACCGTGGACGACGTGACTGCCAGCGTAACGGGCGCCGTCGAAGCCGGCCAGGAAGCTTATCGCAGCGTTAGAGACGCTTAGGTCTATCGTTCATCGGTCTCGTGTCAAGCGCCGCCTAGCTTCTTGGATTGTGTTCGCATCTAAGAATTAGAGGAGGCTAACATTGAAAGCTGAAAAAGAAGAAGCCACGGTCCACTCCACTGGTCGAATCTCACGAGCGGAATTAATCGAGCTGCTGAATGAAGATCTTGCGGGCGAATACCAGGCCATCATCTCGTATGTCATCTATTCGCAGGTATTGAGCGGCGCTGAGTACATGAATATCGCCGGAGAGCTCGAGAAGCACGCAGGAGAGGAGCTCAGTCACGCGCTCATTATCTCGGAACAGATCGACTACCTTGGAGGCATGCCTACCGTCCATCCCAAGCCCGTTAGGACATCAGAGAAACCTAAAGAAATGCTTCGTTTTGATCTTGAGAACGAGATGGCCACTATCCGGCGTTATCGGGAACGCATCCCTCAGTGCGAAAGTTTGGGCGAATACGCGATGGCCGAATTAATCCGCGAGATTCTCAAGGACGAGCAGGATCATCTGATCTCCCTTGCCACTGCTCTCGGAGAAGATGTCCCCGTTATAAAGAGCGCTCCCAGCGCCAAGTAAATCAAGCCGCGCGGGGAGGGCCTTCGTCTACATTTTCGCTTGCGCGACCGTGGGCATTTTGCTATCCCGCGGTACCGGGAGTTTCCCGTCAGCACCGCTGGTGAGCGCGATGAATTGCGGGTCTTCGCGGAGCGACAGAAACACGGCGTCAACGCGGGCTTCCATCATTTCCTTCGAGCGCACCGCTTCATATCGCTCGTACTGAAAGAAATGCCGTTTGAGCAGCTCGAGAGCCTTTTGCTTTTGGCCGAGCTGGGCATAGATAGCCGCGAGATTATAGGAAGCAGGCAGCATCGCTTCATTTTCCTGCGCAATCTTTAGAGCTTCGTCGCCATGACCGTTGCCGGCAAGGAAAGCGGCGGCGAAAACGAGATTGTAGGGATCGGCGGGATCTAGCTTCGTGGCTTCGCGCGTGTAGTAATCAGCCTTGGCGGCTTCGCCTTCAGAGTTCCAGTAGACTGCCAAATTGCGGTATGCCAAAGCCAGAGGATATTCACGCACGGAATCTTCCATGAGGTGCAAGCCTCTAAGGAAATCGCCTTCGTGGATGGTCATCTTGCCGATGCCATGCAGTGCCACCGCGCGCGACAACGGATCAGCGGGCATATCGAGAATGGCCTGAAACGTCACGCGCGCCTTATCCCAATCGCCGAGGTGATGGCGATAGAGTTCCCCGAGATAACGCAGCGGAGCCGGATCGGCAGGATCCATGCGGCGCGCTTCGCTGTACAGGCGCTCCGCTTCTTCGTATTTTTCGTTCATCTCAGCCGCAAGGCCACGCTTCATGACGGCTTCGATTTTGGCGCTCTGAACGGGATTCATAACCGGTGCGTCAAAAAGTCTGACTGCGGCATCGACGCCGAGCTTTTTCAGCTCTTTGGCCGCATCTTTCGCCTTGCCGGGGAAAAGACATTTTTCGTCGAGCACCGACTTGTACAAGGGGATCGCGCCATCTTTATCGCCCGACTTGGCTTTTTCCTTGGCCGCTTTTAGCTCGTTCTTAACGGCCTCTTCACGCTGCTTCATTTCGGATTCCACCAGCTTTTCGACGTCATCGACTTTCAGGAATCCGTTGTTGTTCTGGAGCTTGTTGATCACCGTCCCGTCCGTTTTCGCAAGCACGACCACCGGAAGCTTGTCTCCACCGACGAACTTTTGGCCCAAGGTAGAGCTAGCCTCGGCGACGCCCATCGTGACGCACTCCGTCGCAAAGAGAGACAAGCTGCGCGAATTCCGCAAGCTCGATTTCTGAAACTCTTGCACAGAGGACGGGAACCAGTACACCACGAGTCCGCCTGGAGTGAGCGCCTCTTCCGGTTTGAGAATTTTCCAGGGAACTTGGTAGACCTGCTCGCTCCCCATCCCAGGAGTTCCGGGAGCACCGCCGCCTCGCATCCCTCCCATTCCGCCTCCGCCACCACCGCCGCAAGTGGCCCACTCAGGCACTGGCAACAAAAGCAGGACCATAAGGAGTGCCGCCAGGCGGGAAATCTCTCGTCTCATTGCGCTCACCTCCATTTCGTGAAAAAGTCAGCACGATCATACACGCCGGCTAAGGAGCAAAGCAGGTCTGTTCGCTTTTGTTCGATGCGCGTTGGGGGTGAAACGCCGTACGTTACCGGCATGGTACGCCGGGTGCCAGATAGAAGAAGTATCGAAAGCCGGTGCCCAAGACCGAAGCGCGTCAGAGCGTATGCCTGCCCAGCCTCTCTTCACAATCCAAAGCCGCTCCCTTCCCGCAGAATTCCCACGTGCTATACTCCCGGCCGTTTGCGCGCAAGAAGCTCCCAGCTCTCTGGATGCACAAGCAGGAGGCGGCTGCTCCCTTGATCACCTTGCCGGAAAATTTCAATGTGGCCACCTACTTCGTGGATCGCAACGTCCAGGAAGGCCGCGGCGCCAAGGTCGCCATCGAATGCGGCAACGAGCGGGTTACGTATCGGCAACTGCTGGAAAATACGAACCGAACCGGCAATGCCCTGCTCGCTCTTGGCGTCAGGCCGGAAGAACGCGTCCTTCTCTTACTCCTCGACACGCCCGAATTTCTCTACTCGTTTTTCGGCGCTATTAAGCTTGGCGCCGTCGCGGTTCCCGTCAATACCCAGGCAAAGCCACAGGACTACGAGTACATCCTCAACGACTGCCGCGCGCGTGTCGCCATCGTGAGCGAACCTCTGCTGTCGCAATTGCAATCCATCCCACGAGAAAGACTCCGGTATTTGCAAGAGATCGTGGTTAGCGAAGTAGGCGTGACCGGCGAAGCGAAGTCGGATCTTCCTCGCCTGGGTCAGCCTTCCGATACGCATCACTCGTTGCAAAATCTGATTGCCAGCGCTTTGCCAGAGTTACGAGCCGCGCCCACCAGCAAAGACGAACCGGCCTTCTGGCTCTACTCGTCCGGGAGCACCGGCGCCTCCAAAGGCTGCGTCCATCTTCATCACGACATGGTTGTCTGCTGTGAGCTCTATGCCAAAGGCATTTTGCAAATGAACGAGAGCGATCGCTGCTTCAGCGTCGCGCGCTTGTTTTTTGCCTACGGACTCGGCAATGCCGGCTACTTCCCTCTTGGCTGCGGTGCAACCACAATTCTTTCGCCCGTGCGCCCCGTTCCCGCCACAATTTATGCCGACATCGAGCGCTACCACCCCACTCTTTTTTTCTCCGTGCCCACGAATTTTGCGGCGCTGCTGGCTCATCACCGCGAGGATGGGAAGGAATTCGATCTGGGAAGCGTCCGCCACGCCATCTCCGCCGGCGAATCGCTTCCCGCGCCGCTCTTTCATCGCTTCAAAGAACGCTTCGGCGTCGAGATTCTAGATTCGCTGGGGTCGACAGAAACGTTGCAGATGGTGATTGCGAATCGTCCCGGGGAAGCCAGACCCGGCTCAAGCGGCAAAATCATCCCCGGCTACGAAGCACGAATCGTCGACGAGCAGGGCAACGCTGTCGCCCGAAACGAAATCGGCGATCTTCTCATCAAGGGCGACTCGACGTGCTCCGGCTATTGGAACAAGCACGAAAAAACCAAAGAGACGTTTGTCGGCGACTGGTTCCGTACCGGCGACAAATACTATCAGGACGAAGAAGGCTACTTTTGGTATGCCGGGCGCTCCAACGACGTCTTCAAAGTTCACGGACTTTGGCTGAGCCCCGCGGAAGTCGAAAGCGTCCTGATCGCACATCCTGCGGTTCGCGAAGCGGCCGTCATCGCTCGCCAGGACGAGGATGGCCTCACCAAAGCTGCGGCCTACGTGGTCTTGAACGCGGAGTTCCGACCGAGCGCAGATCTGTCACACGAATTGCAGGAATTGGTCGGACAAAGAATCGGCGGCTACAAACGCCCTCGCTGGATCGAATTTCTATCCGACATCCCCAAGACGGCCACGGGAAAATTGCAGCGCTTCAAGCTGCGCGAGTTGCAGGACCGGCAAAGGCACGATATTTCCTAGAGTCCGGAGTGGTCTTAGGAATAGAAAAGGCTGGTGTCGGCGTAAAGTCGAGGGCGGCTCTTCGTCGATGCCTTCCAAAGGGATGCGCGCCAATTCATAGTCGATCACCGGATCGACAAGCGGTTCGCCTGGGCCCCCGCCTTCTTTCCATTCGCCGGATACCTAGTTCGGCAGTTATATCTCTGATCTTCCGGTTGGCTTTGGGGCTGGTCTGCATCTTGGCACAGTCGAGAGCGCAACTGGAAATCCGGCGCCACGCGAACGCTGGGATCAAAAAAATGACCCGGCCCCGGCAGAATAGTGCATCTAGCCATGGCCAGGCGTTCGGCAGTGAGAAGAACAGCCAGCGATTTTCAGAGACCGTACATGCTTGATAAATTTATAGTTACACGAAAGGAGGTAGACTCTAGTAGGACCCCCAGGGTACAAGATGCAGGATTGGGCTGATCGTGCTTCTTGACGATGGAACGGCTACATGCGATATACTGCAGGTTGCGATTCGCATCAGCCGAATCAGCCGATAATATAACCAATGCAAACCAGCACGCCGTCGAAAGAGCCCGCCTCACGCGCTACACCCGGATCGAATGACGGGTTTCTCTTGTCGCTCGGGAAGCGCGTACGGGAGTTGCGGAACCGGCGGGGGTTGACGCGCAAGATGATGGCGCGCGAGGCGGACGTGTCGGAACGGCATTTGGCGCAACTAGAGGCAGGCGAGGGGAACGTTTCGATTGTGCTTTTGCGGAGAATCGCAGCGGCGCTGCACGTGTCGCTGGCGGAGTTGTTTAGAGCGGAAGCGGAAACACGGCATGAGAAGGTTTTGATTGAGAGATTTTTGGAGCGGATTCCCGCGCATCGCGTCGAGGAGGCGATGTTTCGTTTGCTGCGGGAGTTTGGCGAGGAAGAAGCGGTGAGGCAGAGGCGCATCGCGCTGATTGGCTTGCGCGGAGCAGGCAAGTCGACACTGGGCGCGCGACTTGGCGCGGAGATGGGCGTTCCGTTCGTCGAACTCGACGGCGAGATTGAAAAAGATACGGGGATGCCGCTCGGAGAGATCTTTTCGCTGTACGGGCAGACGGGTTATCGCGCGATCGAGCGGCGCTCGCTGGAACGCGTGCTTCATGAGCAGGAGCGCGCGATAGTTTCCGTTGGCGGCGGAGTGGTTTCGGAAAAAGAGACCTACGACTATCTGCTTTCGAATTGCTATACGGTATGGATCAAGGCGCTGCCTGAGGAGCACATGGCACGCGTGATTGCGCAGGGCGATTTGCGTGCGATTGCGGGCGGCAATCAGGCGATGGACGATTTGCGCCGGATTCTTGAGGCGCGCGAGCCGCTGTACCGGAAGGCGGATATGTATCTGGATACTTCGGGGAGTTCCGTGGATGAAAGTTTTGCAAAACTGAAAGCCGCATTGCATGTGAGCGAAAGACAGAACGAGGGGTAGGAGGATTCCGTGGACGTTGCTGCGACAGAACAATTGCAGGCAAGGATGGAACCGCCGGATTACCGGACCGAACCTGGCAAATACAAGCATTGGAAGCTCGGCTTCGACGGGCCGGTGGCAACGCTGACAATGGACGTGGCGGAGGACGGCGGACTTCGGCCGGGGTACAAACTGAAATTGAATTCATATGACCTCGGGGTAGACATCGAACTGCATGACTCGTTGCAGCGGATTCGGTTTGAGCATCCGGAGATTCGCTCGGTGATTATCACGAGCGCGAAGAACCGGATTTTTTGTTCTGGCGCGAATATTTACATGCTGGGGCTTTCATCGCACGCATGGAAGGTGAATTTCTGCAAGTTCACGAACGAAACGCGGAATGGAATTGAGGATTCGAGCGCGCACTCCGGGTTGAAATTCATCGCGGCTTGCAATGGAACGACGGCGGGCGGCGGCTACGAGCTGGCATTGGCTTGCGATGAAATTATTTTGGTGGATGACCGGTCGTCGGCGGTGAGTTTACCGGAGCTGCCGCTGCTCGGCGTCTTGCCGGGGACGGGCGGTTTGACGCGCGTAACGGATAAGCGAAAAGTGCGCCGGGATTATGCGGATATGTTCTGCACGAACCCGGACGGCGTGCGGGGACAGCGAGCGAAGGACTGGCGGCTGGTGGATGAAGTGGTGAAGCCGCAGCAGTTTGCGGAGCAGGTGAAGCAACGTGCTTTGAAGTTGGCGGAACAAAGTGACCGGCCAGCTGGAGCAAAAGGGGTGACGCTGACGCCGCTCAACCGGACGGTGGATGAAGCCGGCATACATTATGAATTTGTAGACGCCCAGGTAAATCGCGAGGCGCGGACAGTGACATTGACGATTCGCGCGCCTGAGTCCGTGCCGACCTACACGGTGGAGAGTGCGCTTGCGGCTGGAGCTGGATGGTGGCCACTGCAAATGGCGCGGGAGCTGGATGATGCCATTCTGACACTGCGTACGAACGAGCTCGATTTGGGATTGTGGATTTTGAAGGCGACTGGAAACGCAGAGGCCGTGCTGGCAAGCGACGCATTTGTATTGGGTCACCAGGACAACTGGTTTGTGCGCGAAGTTCTGGGGATGATGCGACGAACGTTTGCGCGCATCGATGTTTCTTCGCGGTCCTTGTACGCGATTGTCGAGCCCGGATCGTGTTTTGCGGGGACGCTCTTTGAACTGGCGCTGGCGGCAGACCGTGTTTACATGCGGGATTCGCAGGACGGCGCGAATGTAGCACGGGTGGTACTTTCGCGAATGAATTTTGGGGCGTTGCCGATGGTGAACGGTCTTTCGCGGATGGCGGCGCGGTTTTATCAGGATTCGGCGCAAATCGAAAAGCTGCGGGGTTTGACCGGAAAGACACTCACCGTTCATGAGGCGATCGAAGCGGGTCTTGTTACAGCAGCCCCGGATGATTTGGATTGGGAAGATGAAATTCGGCAGGCTTTGGAATCGCGTGCGGCCCTTTCGCCGGATGCGTTGACGGGGCTCGAGGCAAATCTGCGTTTTGGGATTAACGAAACTCTCGAGACGCGCGTTTTTGGAAGATTGTCGGCTTGGCAGAATTGGATTTTTATTAGGCCGAATGCGGTGGGGGCGAACGGGGCGTTGAAGGTTTACGGAACCGGGGCGCCGGTGAAATTTAATTGGGAGAGAGTTTGAGTAGAGGAAGTAAGGAAGTAATGCCGTGAAGAGGCAAGTGAAGAAGCACAGGCAAGAGTACCGGTGCTACTGAGGAGAATCGGCCATGATTGATTACACGGAAAAAATTCCGAATAACGTGGACTTGGGAAGGGACCGCGGCTTGCAACGCGCGCTTGAACATTGGCAGCCGGCGTACATGGGGTGGTGGTACGACATGGGGCCGAATGAGAGCCACAATTATGAGGTTTATTTGAGGACGGCAATCAGCGTGGAAGCGGATGGATGGGCGCAGTTTGACTATGTGAAGATGCCGGAGTATCGCTGGGGAATATTTTTGCAGCCGCGCGACGAGAAGCGCGAGGTGAACTTTGGAATTCACAAAGGGCAGCCAGCCTGGCAGGAAGTGCCCGGAGAATACCGGTCGACGCTGCGGCGCGTGATTGTGACACAGGGGGACACAGAGCCGGCGTCGGTGGAACAGCAACGCCTTTTGGGATCATCGTGCCCTTCGATGTATGACTTGCGGAATATTTTTCAGGTGAATGTGGAGGAGGGGCGGCATTTGTGGGCGATGGTGTATTTGTTGCATCGCTATTTTGGGCGCGACGGCCGTGAAGAGGCGGAGGCGCTGCTGGCACGGCGATCCGGGGATGCGGACAATCCGCGCATTTTGGGCGCATTCAACGAGCCTACGCCGGACTGGCTGGCGTTTTACATGTTTACGTTTTTTACGGACCGCGACGGAAAGTTTCAATTGTGCGCTTTGGCGGAGTCCGGCTTCGACCCGCTTTCGCGGACCTGCCGGTTCATGCTGACCGAGGAGGCGCATCACATGTTCGTTGGAGAAACAGGCGTGACGCGCATTATCAAGCGCACTTGCGAAGTGATGAAGGAAAACAAATTGGAAGATCCGGCGCAAGTGCGAGCGCTTGGAGTGATCGATCTCGAGACGATTCAGAGATACCTGAATTTTCACTACAGTGTGACGCTGGATCTCTATGGTTCGGATGTTTCTTCGAACGCCGCGAGCTATTTCACCAACGGGCTAAAGGGGCGGTTTCGCGAGACGAAGCTCGACGACGATCACCTGCTGAGCGACTCCGAATATCCGGTGTACGAAGTGGTCGGCGACAGGATCATCAAGAAGAGTGTTCCGGCGCTGACGGCTTTAAACGAGCGGTTGCGTGACGACTACATCGAAGAGATCGCGGACGGCGTTGCGCGGTGGCAGCGAGTGATCGATGAAGCGGGCATTCCCTTTAAGCTGACTCTGCCCCACAAGGGATTTCACCGCGCGATTGGGAATTTTGCCGGGCACCACATCGGTGTGGACGGGGCTGTGCTGACAGCAGAGGCTTGGGACAAGCGGAAGCACGAGTGGCTGCCCAGTCCGGCGGATGAGAAGTTTGTGCAGTCGTTGATGACGGGGCGCGTCGTGGAGCCGGGAAAATTTGCGAATTGGATCGCGCCGCCGCTGCGAGGGATCAACAGCAAGCCCTTGGATTTTGAATACGTGCGGTTTAACTGAGAAGCGAAGTAAGGAAGAAATGAAGTAAAGAAGCAACGAGGTCGAGAGAATCGACGAATGGGCCCGCCCCGAACCGGCAGCGCCCCGTTGTTTCGCTCGGATTATCGGAGAGAAGATTGCAGCCGATCATCGATATTCACATTCACATCATGCCGTACCACATGATGAAGCCGTCCGCGATGGAGTTGATGAAGCGCGGGCGGAAGGATTACGCAGATGTGATGCGCTACTGCGAGGATTCCAAAGCGTTTCTCGGACATTTGGATAGCCTCGGGATCGAACGCGCGGGGCTGATCAATTATGTTGCGCCGAAGATCATCGGGTTCACGCCGGAAGTGAATGACTGGAGCGCGAAATACTGCAGCGCAGCTCCCGAGCGGTTGATTGCATTTGGCGGCGTACTGCCGGGGACAGTGCCCGATGCGGGAGCGGAAGTGGACCGCATGGCGAAGATCGGAATCCGCGCGATCAAGCTGCATCCCTCGCATCAGGTGCTGACACCAAATTCGTACATGAACGGAAACAAGGATTTGGCGGCCATTTACGAGCGGGCGCAGGCAAATGCGATGCCGGTGATGATTCATACCGGGACTTCGATCTTTCCGGGCGCGAGAAATTTGCACGCGCAGCCGATGTTGTGCGACGACATTAGCATTGACTACCCGAATCTGGTGGTGATTCTGGCGCATGGCGGGCGGCCGCTGTGGATGAACGAGGCGTTTTTTCTGGTGCGACGGCACAAGAATATGTACATGGATATTTCGGGGATACCGCCGCAGAAATTGATGGAATATTTTCCTCGAATCGAGGATATCGCGGACAAGGTTTTGTGGGGGACGGACTGGCCCGGGCCGGGCGTTCCGGAGATCAAGGGAAATATCGAGAAGTTCCACGCGCTGCCAATTGGGGCAGAAGCGAAGCGGAAGATTTTGTACGACAACTCGGCGAAATTGTTTCCGCGATGAGCGGGAGACTCTTCGGAGAAACCGAATGATCTTAGTCACGCTGCCAATCGAATCGCAGAAGACGGCGCATATCCGTTTGACGCTTAACGGCGAGGCAACGGACGTATCGTTTGCGCCGTACAAGACCTTGCTGGAAGTGTTGCGCGAAGACTTGGGGCATACGGGGACGAAGCACGGCTGCGAATTGGGCGAGTGCGGGGCTTGCGCGGTTTTGCTGGAGGGCAAGGCGGTGCTTTCGTGTTTGCTGCTGGCGGTGGAGTGCGACGGGAAAAGCGTTTTGACTGTGGAGGGACTTGGGGCGGACGGGAAGTTGCATCCTTTGCAGGATGCGTTTGCGGATTTGGGCGCGGCACAGTGCGGGTACTGCACGCCGGCGATTTTGGTGACGGCGAAAGCCCTGCTGGACTCGAATCCGAATCCTTCGCGCGAGCAGATTCGCGAGGCGCTCTCTGGGAATTTGTGCCGATGTACAGGGTATCAACAGATTTTTGAAGCTGTGGAAGCGGCAATGATCAAGATCGCGGGCAAAACAAGTTGCTGAGGAGAAACAGATGCGCGTGATCGGCGTTCCGCGGCGAAGAGTCGATGCTCGCGCGAAAGTCACGGGGCAGACGCGGTTTGCAGACGATATTTTTTTGCCGCGGATGGCGTATTGCAAGCTGTTGCGGTCGCCGCATCCTCATGCGCGGATTCGGAAGATGGATACTTCGCGGGCGGCGGCGCATAACGGAGTGTATTTGGTTCTGAGCGGTAAGGATCTCCCGATTGAATATGGAATTTTGCCGGTAAGCCAGGACGAGCAAGCACTTTGCGTGGACCACGTGCGGCACGTGGGCGATCCGGTGGCGGCGGTCGTGGCGCGTGAAGAGCTGACGGCATTCGAGGCGCTGGACTTGATTGATGTGGAGTACGAGTTGTTGACGACGATTGCTGATCCCGAAGAGGCGCTGGCTACGCCCGCCCCGCGGATTCACGAGTACGGAGAAGAGGGAAACATCCACAAGCGGGTTTCGCTGGAGTTCGGGGATGTGGAGCAGGGTTTTGCGGAAGCGGATGAAGTTTTCGAGGATACGTTTTTTTATCAGGGAAACACGCATCTTCCGATCGAGCAGCATGCTTCCATGGCGATAAAAGATCCGGAAGGAAAGCTGACGATTTGGAGCAGCACGCAGACGCCCCATTACCTGCATCGCGCTCTCGCGAAAGTTCTGCAAATGCCGCCGGGGCATATCCGCGTGATCGCCACGCCGAACGGCGGAGGGTTCGGGGGGAAGAGCGATCCGTTTAATCACGAGATTGTAGTGGCGAAGGCGGCGCTGCTGTTGGACCGGCCAGTGAAGATCTGTTTGACGCGCGAGGAAGTGTTCTATTGTCACCGCGGCAGGCATCCGGTGCTGATGAAATTCAAGACCGGCGTGAAGAAAGACGGAACGATCACTGGAATGCATTTGCAAACACTGATCGACGGCGGGGCGTATGGGTCGTACGGAGTGGCAAGCACGTTTTATACCGGCGCACTGCAGACGGTGACGTATCACGTTCCGCGCTACAAATTTCAAGGATGCAGGACGTTTACGAACAAACCGCCGTGCGGGCCTAAGCGGGGGCACGGAACGGTGCAGCCACGATTTGGCCAGGAAGTGCAACTCGATAAGATTGCTGAGAAATTGAGCATCGATCCGGCGGATTTGCGGCTGCGCATCGCGGAGAGTTCGAACGCGGTGACGGCAAATTTCTTTCGATTGAGCGTCGTGAATCTTTCGGAATGCATTCGGCGCGTGGTGAAGAATTCGGATTGGAAGGAAAAATTCCGCAAGATGCCGGACGGGCGTGGTGTCGGGCTGGCTTGTTCGGCGTATTTGACGGGAGCTGGCTTGCCAATTTATTGGAACAAGATGCCGCACTCGGGAGTGCACATCAAGTTCGATCGCGGCGGAGGCGTGGCGGTTTTTTGCGGCGCGACGGAGATTGGGCAGGGTTCGGACGATGTCCTGGCGGGAATTGTCGCGGAAGTCCTGGGGCTGGAGACGTTTGACATTCGCTTGTACACGGGCGACACGGATTTGGGGCCGGTGGATTTGGGATCGTATTCGAGCAGGGTGACGATCATGGCTGGCAACGCGGCCTTGCAGGCGGCGGAGCGCGGGCGGGAGATGATCGCGGAAGCGGCAGCGGAAAAACTCGGAGTTCCGAAGGAGCGACTGCGCTTTGCGGACAAGCGCGTTTTTGATTCAGCTGCGCCAGAGAAGTGCTTGACGTTTGCGCAGGCAGTGTGCAACGCGGAGGCGCGCTTTGGCACGATCGGGACGATGGGTTCCTACACGCCGCCGAAGTCGCCGGCCCTTTATAAGGGCGGGGGTGTCGGACCTTCGCCGACGTATTCCTACACGGCGGCGGTCGTCGAAGTCGCGGTGAATCCGGCGACAGGATGGATTACCGTGCCGAAGATCTGGATCGCGCATGACATCGGGCGCGCGTTGAATCCGACGCTTGTGCGTGGACAGGTGGAGGGCAGCGTTTACATGGGGCTGGGTGAAGCGCTGATGGAGGAGCAGGAGTTTAGACGGCTGCCGAAAAAACTTTCACATGCGCTGGTGCACAAGTTTCCTTCGATGCTGGAGTACAAGAGCCCGACTTCGCTGGATATGCCGGAGGTGATTACGGAGTTGATCGAGGAGCCCGATCCGCGTGGGCCGTTTGGCGCGAAGGAAGTAGGGCAAGGACCATTGCTGCCGATTATGCCGGCGGTGGCCAATGCGGTTTATGACGCTCTGGGAGTGCGGATCGATGAGGTGCCAATCACGCCGGAAAAAATCATGAAAGCGCTGGCGGAGAAGAAAGCCGGCCGCACGCCGCGTTTCGGGCCGAACCACTTTCCGAAGGTGAACTGGCCGGAAGCGCTGCGCGTTCCTCCGCCGTGGGAGGGAGGAGACGGGAACGCCGTGAACGATGTTCCGCGGGCGGCGAAACACAACCCTGAAAAGGAAAAGGTACTCAGCCCATGATGCGGCTGCCACTTTTCGAGTTCCGCATGCCGCGCACGATTGACGAGGCCGTGCTGATCCTGGACGGCGAAGGTCCGAAGGCCATGCCGCTGGCCGGCGGCACAGACTTGCTTCCCAACATGAAGCGGAGACAACAAGTTCCGAAGACGTTGATGAGTTTGCGGTACATCGAGGATTTGAATCGCGTTCGAATGGAGGCTTCGGCGTCGCGGCTTGGAGCTTGCGTGACGCTTGCAGACATCGCGGCGGATCCGCGGTTTCGGAATGGATTGACCGCGCTGGCGCAGGCGGCTTCGCTGGTGGCCACGCCGCACATTCGAAACATGGCGACACTTGGCGGCAATCTCTGCCTCGATACGCGCTGCAATTATTACGATCAGAACTATGAATGGAGGAAAGCGATCGATTTTTGTCTGAAAAAGGACGGCGACACGTGCTGGGTCGCGCCCGGGAGTCTGAAATGCATGGCGGTTTCTTCGACGGACACAGCACCGGCATTGATCGCTTTGGGCGCGCGCGTTCGGCTGGTTTCGCGTTTGGAAGAGCGAGAAGTGTTGCTCGGGGAGCTTTATAACAATGACGGTCTGGATTACATCAAGCGGAAGCCGAATGAAATTCTGGCGGAAGTGTTGCTGGATTCGCTGCACGGTTGGAAGAGCACGTACTGGAAGCTGAGGCGGCGTGGCTCGTTCGACTTTCCGGTGTTATCGGTTGCCGCGGCGGCGCGCTTTACGGAAAGTGGCGTGGTCGAGGACGCGCGCATTGTGATGGGTTCGGCTGCCTCGCGGCCCCTGGTTGCACTGGACGCAGCAAAAACTCTTGTGGGGCGTCCGCTGAATGGGGAATCGATTGCGGAGGCTGCTGTTCTCGCGGCGCGCATCGCTAAGCCGCTCGACAACACGGATTTCGACATGAGCTGGCGCAAGAGGGTGACCGGGGAATTTGTGACTTGCGCCTTGCGAGAGTTAAGAGGCGACGACGTGAGCGGCGAACGCCTAAGTTACATGCGCACGCATTCCCATTGATATTCAGGATCTTCACGTAACTGCCTCCTGGTCCCTTTGGGTGTAGGTGGCACATGACAGCTCCGCTCGCGACTAAAACTCGAGATGCAAGCGCAGCGTCGGCACCAGCACAGGGCCGCGATCGCGGTTGTAACCGGGATTGTTGATGTGCTGGAGCCCGAAGGCCGGGTAGATTCCGCGCCAGGCATGAAGGGTGTAATAGGTTTCGACGATATTTTCCCGGCCATAGTTCAAGCGGCCATCTCCCAGTAAGAAACCTTCGCCGCCGAGCCCTAGATATTCCTGATGATCGCGCGAGATTCCGTTGGAGACGAAAACCATGCCAGCGCGGTCCCACTTGCGCCTCCACAGCGAGCCTTTGACGGCGGCGCCAATCTGATCCGTCTGATCCACTTCCGTGTAAGCGTAGGACTCGTGCTCCCCTTCGTTCCAGCCCCAGCGTCCGAACAGGCCTAGCCAATCGTTCAGGGGTTGTTCGAAATTGGCGCTAAAGCCGTACTTGATGGTGGTTTCAAGCGGGTGGTCGGTGATTTCCGGCTTTGGCGTAAGGCCGGCAAGAAAATTGTCGATGGCCTGCTGGTAGTCTCCCATGTTCGCGTGATTGACAAAGGTCAGCAGACGAAGCACTCCCTGTTGATGCCGGATGGCCTGCTTATGAAACTCGAATTCGATATTTTCCGCGCGGGCGCGGGCCAGGTCCGCGTCCAGATTAATTCCATTGGCGACTTTGGGCATCAGTGCTTCCGCAAAGCGCACCGTCCACCAGCGATCGTGATATTCCAGCATCGCGGCGAAGGTGTATCCGCGAGTGTCAGCGGCATAGTCATAGGTTCCGGCGTTGTCGACGCTCCAATTCATGAACTGAAAATTGGAGTCGCTGCCGTAGGAATTGACGTCGAAGAAATCGGCCATACTGAATTTGCCGAAGCGAACTTCGAGGCGGCGCTCGGGGAGCTCGCGAAAAACGGAAAATGGCGTTTGTTCAGCGGATGTTTTCGCATGGCCCAGTGGAATGATTTGATGGATCATCAGCCGGGCGATGTAGGGCGCTTTGCTGAGTGAAGGATTGCGCACGACATCGAGGTTTGTGAATCCCGCAAGTCCCAAGGCTTCGCCAATTCCGTGTCCGCCCGTTTCTTGTACATCGCAAAGCAACGCAGTGGTCCCCGTTAGGCGAAGTCCGGTGAGGAGTGTCAGGACACGCGAGCTGGCATCCTGCGCCTGCGGGCTCAGGCTGTGCGGTCCTTGATAGGGCGAAGGGAAGGCCGGATGCCATTGCGAGATGATATTGACCTGGCCGGAGAGCCAGAGCCGATCCCACTCCTGGTGGGGAAACATGATCGGAAGCGCATGGGGAGAAGCAGAAGCGTCATCGTTGCCCGTGGAATTCTGCTGTGACGAGACTGGATCCTGCGCATGCGCCGGCGGGGCCGCCAGCGCACAGGCCATCAGGCAACCCCAGACAAGAAGCACCCATTGTGTGACGAGTCGTCCCATGGCTACGCTTGGCTGCGCACTCCGGACATGGCACGCTTCAAAAAAACGGACAGGGCAAGGAATGCAGCCGCCGCCCACGGCTAGAGCCTGCCGACGGCCACACGAGATCCCATCAGACACGAAAATAAAAACTGCGCGATCCAAAACGCGATCTTTGCTTTTCCGGTCATAAACGTATTACTTCTCTTCGCATTTTTCGACTCCATCGAATTTCTGAGCGGCTCGTTTAGGCTTTCGCGATTCGAGACGGGCGCGCGCGTCCTTGACAAAGCCCACGAAGCGTTGCGCCAGTTCGCGGATTCGATCGGACTGACGCCTCTCGATGGCTTCCGTGGGGATGAGTTCCGTGCCTACGCCGATGGCGGTGGCGCCTGCCAAAATAAAATTGGCCGCGGTCTGTTGATTCACGCCTCCAGCTGCAATCAACGGAATCTGGGGCAGAGGAGCCTTTAGAGCTTTGATGTAACTGTCGCCGCCAACCTGCGCGCATGGAAACACCTTGACGAAGTCGGAACCCGCGCGCCACGCCGAAATCACCTCGGTAGGTGTCAACGCGCCCGCGAGAACTGCGACGTCTTTTTTTGCCGCGAACTCAATGATCGTCGGATCGAGTCCGGGGCTCGTCAGGAAACTTGCTCCCGCATCGACGCACTTGCGGGCCATTTCCGTATCCATGAGCGTTCCGGCGCCGACGATCATCTTGGGATGGTAACGAACGAGATGGGAAATTAAGTCGATGGCACCGGCGACCGTCATGGTGATCTCGACGATCGGCACACCACCGCGCGAAACGGCTTCGGCGGCAAAGTGAGCGTCTTCGGCAGACGACACCCGAATCGCAGGAACGATGCCGATTTCCTGAATCAGAGCACACACTTCAGGCTTTTTCATGACCAGGGTCCTTCTGATGGCAGCGGGTGTCTCATTTTGCGCTGAGAGATCGGCTTCGTTAGAATAAAAAGCTCTCGACTCATCCTTTCAAAGAGCGGCCGTCTCTTTTGTAAAACAGTAAATTCCTCAGACAGCTTCCTCAGGCTGCGGAAGCTTATCACCATCGCTGGCAAACCATACATACAGTGTCGGCAGGAGAAAAACGCCCATCATCAGGCCGAAAATCAGGCCACCGACGATCACGATTGCAAAGGGACGCTGCGAGTCGGAACCAATTCCGTGGGAAAGCGCGGCGGGAAGCAGGCCGAGCGTGGCGACGAGCATGGTCATCATGATGGGCCGAAGCCGCAGCACCGCTCCTTCCGCCGCGGATTCTTCAATGGTGTAGCCTTTGGCGCGAAGTTGATTGATGTATTCCAGCATGATGACGCCCGTTTGCACCGAAACGCCGAAAAGAGCGAGAAAGCCGACTCCGGAAGAAACACTGAGGTTCGTGCCAGTGGCAAGCAGAGCGAGCAGGCCCCCGAAAGGAGCCATGGCGACATTCATCATGATGAGCAGCGCCCACTTCATCGATTTGAACATAGTGTAGAGGATGATAAAGATCACCAGGATGGTGATAGGCAGTACAATCATGAGCCGGCGCTGTGCGCGTTTTTGGCTTTCGTATTCCCCTGCCCAATCGAAAGTGTAGCCTGACGGCAATTTTACGCTGGCGTTTACCTTTTTGATGGCTTCTTCCACCGTGCTGCCCAAATCTCTGCCACGCACGCTGTACTTAACGGCGACGTAGCGCGAGTTCGCTTCGCGGTAAATCTCCGAACCGCCATCGGAGACGCTAACTTTCGTCAATTGCGCAAGCGAGACGCGCTCACCCGAGGGGGAGAGCAGCCGGATTTTCTCGATGGCCTCGCGGGTGTCGCGAAATTCCGGAAGGTAGCGCAGCACCAGATCGTATCGCTGCTCTCCAATCAGGACCTGGGTGAGGGCATTTCCGCCGACCGCCGTCTGAATCGCATCCTGAACGTCGGAGACATTAATGCCGTACCGCGAAGCTTGGTCGCGATCGACGGCGAATTCGAGATTTGGTTGGCCGAGGAGGCGAAACAGACCGAGGTCCTCGACCCCTCGCACGCCTCGCATGACGCTGACGACCTGGTCGCCTTTTTCCTCGAGCGTTTTCAGATCGTCACCGTAGATTTTCACAGCAAGGGCGCCTTTAACTCCGCTGACGGCCTCCTCCAGGTTGTCGGAGATAGGCTGGGAGAAGTTCCAGATTACTCCCGGCATCTTTTCCAGTTCGTGGCTCATGGCGGCAATGAGTTTTTCTTTGTTCTGTCCGAAGACCGGCCGCCATTTTTCCTTGGGAAGAAGGTCAACAAAGTACTCCGTGTTGAAAAAGCCTGTTGTGTCGGTGCCGTCGTCCGGGCGTCCAATCTGATCAACCACCTGGGGAACTTCGGGAAAGGAGCAGAGGATTTGCCGCGCCCTGTCCGCAACGCGCGCGCTTTCGGTGGGCCCCGTGCTGGGGGCCAATGTGCCACGAACCCAGATGGCGCCTTCATCGAGGTGAGGAAGGAATTCCGAGCCGATGACTCCGCTGAAGCCCAGGAAAACCGCCAGCGCAAACGAAAGAGCGGCCATTCCTACCGTGACCGGACGATGGCGAATCGCCCAAGCAACCGCTTTCCTGTAGCGAATCGTCAGGTAGCGCATCAACGGGTTGTCCCATTCCTTGACACCCAGTCGAAAGAGGAGGCTCGCCAGGGCTGGAGCAACCAACATGGAGAAAATCAGCGCGCCCAGCAAAGCGAAAACAACCGTCCAGGCCATCGGCTTGAATAGTTTTCCTTCGACGCGTTGCAGGGTGAAGATCGGAAGATAAGCCGTGATGATAATGGCGATAGCGTAGAAAACCGGGCGCTGCACTTCGTGGGCTGCGAGCCGAATTTGTTCGAGAGGAGTGCCTCGCTCCGATTCGTGACGATTCAAATGGCGGACAATGTTTTCGATCATCACGACCGCACCGTCAACGACCATGCCGAAATCCAATGCGCCCAGGGAAAGCAGATTGGCCGAAATATGGCGTAAATCCAAACAGATGGATGCGAAAAGCAAAGCAAATGGAATCGTCAGCGCGACGATGATGGCGGCGCGCGCATTGCCGAGAAACAGAAAAAGGATGATCACGACGAGGGTCATTCCTTCGGCCAAGTTATGCATGACCGTCGTCGTCGTGTAATGCACGAGATCGTCGCGATCCAAATAGGGAACGATCTTCACGCCGCGAGGAAGGATGTGATCGTTCAACTGCTGAACCATGGCATGGATTCCCTCGAGCGTGGTGGCGGTGTCCGCACCCTTGCGCATGAAGACGATGCCTTCCACTACGTCAGGATCATCGACCACCACCCCATCAGACCGATGGACGGCTTTCCCGATTTGGCCCAGGCGAATTTTTGGGCCTTGAGAAACGACGGCAATATCCTTGATGCGCAGCGCGGCGCCGTTTTGCGTCTTGAGGACGGTTTTTTCAATGTCGCTAACGTTGTGGACCAAGCCCACGGCGCGAACGTTGATTTGCTGCGCGCCTTGTTCGATGAAACTGCCTCCGGCGTTTGCGTTGCCATTCGACAGCTGCAGCTCGACCTGAGCGAGACTGAGTCCGTAGGAGACCAGCTTGTCGGGATCGATGCGCACTTGATATTCGCGAGTAATTCCGCCGAAGGACGAATCATCGACGACGTCAGGCACGGATTTCAGATACTTGCTGATCACCCAGTCTTGGAGGGATTTGAGCTCCATCACATCGTATGCGGGATTGCCGCTCTTGAGCGTGTACCAGTAGATCGAACCGATCGGACTGAAATCCGGGCCAATCTGTGCAGTAACGTTGGATGGAAGCGTTACCAGCGAGACCCGCTCGAGAACTTTTTGACGATCCCAGTCATTGTCCGAATCGTCGTCAAAGATCAGATTGACGACCGACAAGCCAGCTAACGAAGCGGAGCGCACATGTTGCAAATGCGGGATGCCGTTCATCTGGATTTCTATCGGCACCGTGACCTGTTGTTCCACTTCTTCCGCTGCTCGCCCCGGCCATTGGGTGATCACCTGAACCCATGTGTTTGCGACATCCGGATACGCTTCCACAGGCAATTTTTCAAAGGAGACGACGCCCCACACGAAAAGTAAAAACGCGATGCTGAGCACGATGAAGCGGTTGTTGAGCGCGTAGTCAACCAGAGAACGGATCATTACTGCTCCACCGTGTTTTGGAATTCCAGCGCATTGGCGACGACCTGATCCCCCGGAACAAGTCCAGCCACGACTTCCTGCATCTTGGCGGGAAGCATTTCGCCGGCGCGGACTTCTACACGCCGAAACTTCTTGTCTTTTGTGGGGACATAGACCCAATCGCGGTCGTGCAGGTGCAAGATGGCGTCCGCCGGAACCGACGCGCGCTTCTCTTTCTTTTGGCCATGGAACGTAGCGGTCACGAACATGCCGGGGCGCATCAAGCCCGGATTGCGGACTTCAATGCGGACTTTCGCCGAGCGGATATTTGGATCGAGGATGAGGCCGACGTTGCTGATCACTCCTGCGAAGTTTTTGTCGGGATAGGCGTTCAGGCTGATGTCGACGTTTTGCCCGAGTTGGACGTTGGATAGATCATTCTCGTAGACGTCACAGAGAATCCAGACATAGGTCAGATCGGAGATCGTGAACGGATTGGGCGAACCCAGGCCCGCGACGCCTGACGCGTTGGTGACTTGTTGGTCGGTTATTACGCCCGAGACAGGCGCGCGAATCTCGACAATGCCGGTGGGTTGATCGAGGTTGGTGTTCCCCAGCACCCGAAGTTTCTCAGCGGCGGTCTTCACGTCCACTTTCGCCTTGGCGTCGGTGTCCTGGGCAACCTGTAAATCATTTAACGAGAATGCCCCCTTATCGTAGAGGAGTTGCGCTCGCTCCAGTTGGGTGCGTGTGAGTTGTTCGTCGGCGACTGCCTTTTGATAATCGGAGAAAGCGGCTGCAACGTCGGCGCTCTGGACGCGCAGCAGCAACTGGCCCTTCTTTACGGTGTCTCCCAAACGAGCGGCAATTTCCACGACGCGACCAGCGGCTACGGAGATAACCGGAACATTTCTCGAAATGTCAGGAGTGACCGTACCGGTAGTTTTCAATTGCGACGCGGCAAAATGTTCCACCGCCGTCACTAACGGAAATTGATCGGGATGATCGACTTGAAAAACATCCGGGTCGCTGGCCTGTTCAACCTTCAGCGGGGGCGGCGCTCCTGCATTTTTATCATTTTCTGTGTCTCGGCAGCCGGCGGCCAGGAGACCCGGCATCAAGCAGAGACCGAATATTAGAAGGCGACCGGATTTCATCGGACAACCTCAGGCTCTTCCCCAAGGTGCGCAGCCGGATGCAGCCCCGAGCAGACTCGCTGAAAAGAGCTCCCGGGAAACTGGAGGCTCATGGTCGCGGATACGACGGTGGAATTTCGAAACATGTTCGTCTCACTGTTCGCATTTTGCAGCGGATGCGCTGATATGTGCTCCTGGGAGGGTAAAAGGCGTTCTATTACAATACGATGAACGCCGCGAGGGACACGTAAGCATTGAAATCGCACCAGGCCATGCACTACTGTGCAGGGGGCCATTGCGGCAACGTCCCGGACCTTGATACCATACCCCACTAGGGTATACAAGCAAAATGTCACACACTTCTCGCGAAAAGCTCGACCTCGTCACGCGCACCAAGAAAGTCATCGGCCAGCTTGAAAGCGTTCTTCGCGCCCTTAATGAAGACGAACCTTGCGCGGAAGCGCTGCAGCGACTGGCGGCCGCCCGCGGCGCGATCAACGGCCTCATGGGCGAGTTGATGGAAGACCACATCCGAAACCACATGCCGCGCAATTCAAAATCCTCGGAAGAGGCTGCCGACGACGTCATTCAAATCGTGCGGACTTATTTGAAATAATGCAAAAGACAGTCGCGTTTGTGGCTGTTTTTCTGTATCTTCCGTGCACCCGAATCTTGGGCAAGCGAATCCAAGACCGGAGGGAGACCTTTCGGTGACACGACCGGTGAGGCTGCTGTTCAGAAGCTGGTTGTTTGTGGCATTTCTCTGCGCTCCGGCCGCGAAGGCTCAGGCCGGGCCGGAGGATGGCGGGCACGATCTGCAAATATGGACTGGTGGCGGCCACGGACTGAATGGAAGTACAGCGGACAGCGGAGTCTGGAACGTGGGGTTGCGCTACGGCTGGATTTTGACTGCGCCGCACGGTCCGGGCTTTCTGAAGGGGCAATTCGAATACGCGGTGGACGTGGTGCCGGTCTTCGTCGTGGTTCAGAAGTTCGACACCGCCTACGGCTTCGGGCTGAACCCCTTCGCGCTGAAATGGAATTTTACGAAGCCCCGCAAAGTCGTTCCCTATTTCGAGCTCGGTGGCGGCACACTATTCACGAATGACTACGTGCCACCAGGAACTTCGCGTGTCAATTTCACATCGAGCGGCGCGCTGGGTTTGCACTTTTTGCGAAACAAATACAACTTGAGCGCGGAGCTCCGGTTCATGCACATTTCAAACGCCTCTCTCGCCAATCTGAATCCAGGAATAAACACGCTGCAGTTGCGCCTGGGATTTGGTCGATTCACCCAGCCGAACTAGCACGTGCTCTCCTGGAGCGGTATGATGTAGGCCGTCCAGCCCGGCGGAGCTTGCGAGCTCGCAGGCAGTTAAGGTCCTTACGGGAATAAATCCGAACTAAAGCTGGTATACGTTGAGGGGGTAAACCATGAACATAAAAAAAGCGATGAAGATTGCGGTTGCAGTCCTGTTTTTGGCCGGATTGGGTTTGGGGATCCGAGCCGTCCGCGCGGATGGCAAGGCGCCTGCGGTTGGAAGTCCTGCACCAGACTTCACTTTGAATTCGCAGGAAGCCAAGCCGGTTAGCCTGCATGATTTCAAAGGCAAATGGGTGGTGCTCTATTTTTACCCGAAGGATTTTACGAGCGGTTGCACACTGGAAGCCCACAACTTCCAGCGCGACCTGGCTCAATACGAGCAAAAGCATGCCGTTATTGTTGGCGTGAGCGTACAGGATGAGGATTCTCACCAGAAGTTCTGCACCAAGGAAGGGCTGAACTTCAAATTGCTCGCCGACACCAAGCAGGAAGTTTCCGCACTCTATGACTCGGTGATGACCTACGGCGATGCCAAGTTTTCTGCGCGCCACACCTTCCTGATCGATCCGAATGGTGTTGTGCGCAAGGTCTTTCTCGAGGTGAAGCCTCCGCAGCACAGTGAGGAAGTACTTGCGGCGCTCACGGAGTTGCAGGGCAGCGGGTCCAGGTAGGCTGGAAGTTTCCTCTGCGGATGGTTCGCCGAAGGCGTGAGCTTTGGCGGATGTATTTGGCATGGAACACCAGGAGTCTTGCCGGTCCTCTCGGCAGTCTAGTGATTCGCCAAAAGGCTTAGCCCGGACACACTCAGCAGCCGCTCGTCGGCTGTCAGAAGTGTCAGGTTGTAGGCCCTCGTCGTAGCGCCCAAGAGCCGGTCCACTGGATCGCGAATCCCTAGGTGAGTGAAGCGCAGCTCGTGCGCGACTTCCCAGATCAGAGCAGCCTCCTGCAGCCAGAAGGCTTTGGTCGACTCCTTCCCAGGTACCTACTCGCGACAGCCACAACGTATTTTCCGGGCTGGCGAATTCTCTGTTGACCTCGGAAGTAAGGGTGCAAGCTCATTCGAGATCCAAAGGACGGGTAGGGCATGAAGAAGATGGCGGATTGATCCCTCCAAGATACCGCGTGCTTCTCCCTAAACCCTCGAGCACTGTGGGCGTCTATAGTTATAGAATCTCGAAAACGAACGCCCTTTCCGGAGGCACGGGAAATCATGGCAAACCGCTGGCAGACATTCAAGAGATCCACGGGAGTTGCTCTCGCACTGGCTATCGTAGGCTGCACGCTCGGCCACGCGAGAACGGCCGAAGCGCAATCCGCCACAATCGACGTTCCCAAGACGCCTGCTGGCGAGCAATTCTCCGCATGGTTTGCCGCCTTTAACAGCGGCGAGCGGGCCCAGCTTGAAAGTTTCCGCAGCCACTTCCTGAAGCCCGAGGAGCATAAGGTCGATGGCGCTTTCGCCTTCCGGCAACAAGTGGGAGGATTTGACCTCAAGAAAATCGAAGAATCGGGCCTCACGAAGCTGTCCGTCCTGGTCGAAGAGCGGAACTCCGATCAATTTGCCCGGATCACGATCGAAGTGGAGCCCGCAGATCCTCACAAAGTTACGCGCATCGACCTCCGAGCCATTGATCGTCCAGCGGAATTCGCCCTTCCCCGCCTTAGCCAGCCAGACCTCGTCGCCGCGCTTCGCCTAAGACTCGAGAAGGACGCAGCCGCCGACAAATTTGCCGGCGCCGTCCTGCTCGCGAAGGACGGCAAACCGATTTTCACCGGCGCCTACGGCATGGCCGACCGGGAAAAGAAAATTCCCAACACGCAGACCACGAAATTTCGCATCGGCTCGATGAACAAGATGTTCACGGCCGTCTCGATTCTCCAGCTCGTAGAGGCCGGCAAGATTTCTCTCGGCGATCCGGTGGGCAAATACCTGGCCGACTATCCGAACAAGGATATCGCCACCAAGGTAACCATCTACCAGCTCCTCACGCACACCGGCGGCACCGGAGACTTTTTCGGCCCTCAGTTTGACGCCCATCGCCTCGAACTAAAGACGCTAGGGGACTACATAAAACTCTACGGTGAGCGCGCTCCAGAGTTTGAACCGGGCAGCCGCTGGGAATACAGCAATTATGGATTCTTGATGCTCGGCGTGGTCGTCGAGCGCGTCAGCGGGAAGAGTTATTACGATTATGTGAGCGAAAACATTTATAAACCCGCAGGCATGACTTCCACAGGCTCTCTGCCGGAAGACCAAGACGTTCCGAATCGTTCCGTTGGCTACACGCAATTCGGCGGTGACAGCCTTCGACCCAACACCGACACGCTCCCTTATCGCGGGACCTCCGCCGGCGGCGGCTATTGCACCGTCGAGGACTTTCTGCGTTTCGCGAATGCCCTCACCGGTCACCAGCTGCTGAACGCACAAAATACCGACCTACTTAGCAGCGGAAAAGTCGATACAACGCGCGGCGCGAAGTACGCCTTCGGCTTCATGGATAGCGACGCCGGGACGGCGATGCGCCACTTCGGCCACGGCGGCGGCGCGCCCGGGATGAACGGTGATCTGCAAATCTTTCCGCAAGCTGGCTACGTCATCGTGGTGCTTTCGAATCTCGATCCGCCCGCGGCCACTCGCATCTCGGACTTCATCGTGAACCGCCTGCCCGCAAGCTAACGCCGTATCTCTCGGCTCACAGTCGACCCCGCCGCTCCGAACGCAGCTCAACCAGCCAAAATGCACTGGTTTCACCGCTTCGCATCCTTCTCCGGCCCAAGGATGTTTTTTTCTCGGGGGACAGAACAAATCGTCCCCAAATCCGTCTACTACTAATAACCGGGACGCGTCCTTTCGATGGGGGAGATCTGAATTCTTCATTTGACTCGACCTGGATTCGGTACAGAATCCATCCCCATACATACAGGTAGCGTCTCGTGGTCAGACGCGGGTGCGAACTTGGAGAAACGCCGACGGATTCCCGATTTGTGTATCCAGGCCCGTTCTGCTCGATCTATGAATTCTGGGAGGCGCAATGAGAAATCGCATTTTATTTATACTTCTTTTAGTCAGTATTTTGCCCGCACTACTTTCCGCACAAGTCGCTGTCACCGGAAAAATCACAGGGGTTGTAACGGACTCGTCCGGCTCGGCAGTGCCAAATGCAACCGTAACCGTGAAGAGCACGGCGCTTATGAGTCCGCGCTCCGTCAATACCGGAGCAGACGGAAGCTATCTGTTTGACTTGCTGTCTCCTGGTAGCTACGAAGTCACCATCACGGCGACAGGCTTCCGAACCGTCAACGAAAGCGGCATCGTCCTTACTGCCGGCTTTACCGCCACCGTCAACTCCAAACTACAGATAGGTGAAGTAAGCCAGACGGTTAAAGTGGAAGGCGAACCGGTGGTCGACCTGCAAAACGTGCAGACCTCGACGACCTTCGATCAAACGCTGCTCCAAGACATTCCGAGCGGCCGCGACCCTTGGTCCACCGTTGCGCAGATGCCCGGAGTCACCTCGAGCACCTTCGACGTAGCTGGCGACAACAGCTACCAGCAGTCCGCCATGCAGGTGCACGGCAGCACGCAAGCCGAGCAGGTCTACAGCTACAACGGTCTGGACTTGAATTGGCCCGGCTCGAGCGGCGGCTACACGCAGTTCTATACGAACCATGACTCCTTTGACGAATTTCAAGTGGTCGCCGACAACGCTCCGGCTTCGGTCCCGATCGGCGGCATTTACATGAACATGGTCACAAAGTCCGGCTCGAACGAATTGCACGGCCAGGCTGCTGTGTACTATCTGACCGCTGCCACGCAGGCCGGCGTAAAGCAGCCTGAGTTTCAGGGCTCGCTCGTCCCGACCGGATCGCCTTTCGACATGACCATGGATACGTCAGCCAGTCTCGGCGGCGCCATCATCAAGGATAAGTGGTGGCTCTTCGGCTCCTATCGCCGGTACGACCTACGCCAGGAAATTCTTGCCGTAACCAACGAAGCCGGTGTTCCCGTTGTGGACGTCAACCATCAGACGAACACCGATCTGCGGAGCGACTTCCAGGTGAACTCCAAGAACAAGTTCAGCTTCATCTGGCTCTACAACGAACAGAACCGCTTCTTCCGCCGCGATACGTCCTACCAATTCGTTACAGAGAACGCCAGCTGGAAGCAGATCGAGCCGGCCTACATCCTCGAAGGACTCTGGACCAGCCAGATCACCAATAATCTCTTGTTCGACTTCCGCATCGGCTGGAACAAGATCATTTTCCCGCTAAGCTATCAGGCCAATTCCACCGGCTTGAACATGCAGGATATCGGCACCTCTACCGAGTCCGGTGCCGCGCCTTATCAGTTTCAAAACCCCGCTTGGGTCCTCAAATGGTCCGCCAGCGGCTCCTACTACAAAGCCAAGTGGGGCGGCTCGCACAATTTCCAGTTCGGTTTTGAGTGGGGAGACAACTACAACTCCTACATCTATAACGTCAGCGGGGGGATCAACGCCGTCTTCAACAGCCCCGGTCCGCAATCCTTCACCCAGCCTTTCGAAGTGGTTGCCTATAATACGCCCACAACGCAAAAGAACTATTTCCACGACCAGAGTCTCTATCTCCAGGACACCTGGACACTCAAGCATCACCTGACCCTGAACCTCGGCCTGCGCTACGACCGCTTCATCACCTTTTACCCGACCCAGACAAGTTCCGCCAACGAGACGTTCCCAGATCTGTTTCCGGTGCAGACCTTCCCGGCCTCCGGGAACCTGGTTAATTGGAACAACGTTTCCCCACGCATCGGCGTGGCCTGGGATCCCACTGGCAACGGGAACTCCGTGATCCGCTTCGGCTACGGCATCTACTACATCATGCAAGGTACCGGCCTTGCCGAAACCTCGAACCCCGTGGGCCTCGCCAGCAAAACCTATTTGTGGAACGCGCCGGCCGGCACTACAACTCCTCTGCTCAGCCAATGGTTGCCGGATGGCGCCAACACCGTGCCGATTTCCGAATCGGGCGGGTCCAGCACCCACATTAACCCGAACATGAGCCGCCCCTATTCAGAAGAAGTCAGCGCGGGCTACGAAAAGCAGCTCTGGCGCGACCTGCGGGTCGCCGCCACCTATTACTACCGCACCAAGAAGAATCTCTTCGGCATCCAGAACGGGGCGTTGTCCCCGTCAGATTACACGCCCATTACCACGCTGCTGAACGCCCAAGGCGTGCCGACTCCGATTGCCAACGGACTTACGGGACAGCCGCTCACGCTGTTCAATCTCAATCCAGCGGACGCGAATTTGTTTAACTTTCAGGTCACCAACATCCCCGAGCTCAACGACAATGCCTACAACGCCGTGGAATTCACCGCGGTCAAGCGCTTGTCCAACAAGTGGCAGGTCCTCTCCGGCTTCACCATCCAGCGCCAGAAGGGGACATTCGGCCGCGGTTTCTCGGATGAAGCCACCAGCGATAATTTCACCGACCCCAATGATGACATCAACCGGAGAAACAACTACCTGAACCTCGACTCCACGTATGTCTTCAAAATTGACAGCACCTACGAACTGCCCTGGAAGTTTGGCACCAGCGTCAACTTCCAGCACTACACGGGCTTCCCGATCCAGCCGACCGAGACGTTTGGCGGAACCACAAACGGAGGTCTGAATGAAGGCCTGACGCAAGGCACCGAAACCATCATCTTGCAACCGGCCGGGATCCAGCGTCTCCCTAGCGTCAATCAGCTCAACCTGCGCCTCTCGCGCGAATTCATCATCAACGATCACTGGCACCTGATGCCCACCGTCGATTTCTTTAATCTGACGAACTCGCAAACCATCATTTCGGAGGTAACGCAGTTCACGCCTCCTAACGGCGGTACCTATCTGAAGCCATCCTTGGCCATTAACCCGTTCGTTACGCGTTTCGGCTTGCGCTTCACGTTCTAGTTCGGATTGCTGCTTGCGGTTGCTGGCAGCAATGGTTCTTTCCTAAGCGGCGGATGGAGTGGTATTTTCACTCCGCCCGCCGCGTGACTTTTCCCGGGCTGGAACTTGTCCGATTTCTTGAGGGGGCGCTCATGCGCAATTCTGACCACTCGATCGCGGTTCTTGCACTTGCTCTACTGGCATTTGCCACCAACGCTGAGGCGCAGGCGTCCGCAGCCAAGCCTAAGCTCACAATCGAACAGCTCATCGACATCAAGCATCCTTCCGATCCCATTTGGTCGCCCGACGGCAAGCTTGTCGCCTTCGTATGGGACCGCGCCGGCGTCGCCAATCTTTATATCGCCAATGCCGATGGCAGCGGTGCGCCGAGGCCGCTCACTTCGTTCACCGAGGGCCAGGTGGGAGGAGCGTTCTGGAGCGAGGACGGCGATCTCCTCTATTTCCCGCACGAAGGTGATCTTTGGCAGGTAGCGACGGCTGCCGGCGCTCCCAAACCTGTGTGGAACAAACCGGATCCTGGCAGCGGTTACGTCCTGTCGCCTGACGGCAAGCGTGTCGCCTTTGTCCGCAGCAAGCGTGCGGCCTCCGATGATGGACCTCACTCAAGCGATCTCATCATTCGCTGGCTCTCCGATGGCACCGAGGCCACCACCGCGCACGACGACGTCGGCATTCACGACATCCTGTGGTCGCCGGACGGCCTATCCCTCGCCTACGTTAGCGGGGCAAAGATTATTCATCACGACGAATCGCCCTCGTATTCCGGCGCAAAACTCATCTATCGCGTTTCCGAATATGTCCCCGGCCAGATTTGCGCGATCAAACTTGCTGACGCCAAGCCCGTCCCCATCGCCAAGCCCGCCGAATATGGTGGCTTGGCGTGGCTCGACAACGCGCATCTGGTATTCGATGGCCAGTCGGGCGATTTCAAAACGTATTCCATCTATCTGGCGGATGCGTCGAGTGGCAACGTAAAAGTGCTTCACGAAATTCACGAAGAAAAATTCTGGAGCATCCCCGACTGGGGGGAAGCCGGCGCACAACCTTGGCCTTCCCCCAACGGCAAGTGGATCGCCTTCCTCAGCGATCAAGACGGCTGGGACCATCTCTATGTGATGCCCGCATCCGGCGGCGACGCCGTTCAAATTACGAAGGGTAAATTCGAAGCCTGGCGTCCGGCGTGGTCGCACGACAGCACGCGCATCGCCTTCGACGCCAATCTCGAAGATCGCCCCGGCGACCGCGTCCTCGGCATCGCCAAAATCGGCGACGATCCCGCGCACGCGGAGGTCAGCTACATTCCCGCGGAGCCTGGGACAAATATCGAACCACGCTGGTCCGAAGGTGACGGCCGCCTCGTCTACCAGCACACGGACACACACAATAGCGCCGACCTCTATACCATCGGCTCCAACCCTGGCGCGCCGCCGGTTCGCCTCACGGACTCCATGCCGGCGGGTATGGACCGCTCGCAATTCGTCGAGCCGCAGTTCGTGCATTTTCCCGGACCCGATGGCCAGCAAGTTCCCGGTTGGCTTTTCGTCCCAAAAAACATCAATAAGAACGTCAAACATCCCGCCATCCTGTGGATTCACGGCGACGGTGTAAATCAGAACTATGACGGCTGGCACGTCCAGCGAAATTACGCCGTCTACTACAGCATCCATCAGTATTTTCTACAGAAAGGCTACGTCGTCTTCGCGCCTGATTATCGCGGCAGCATCGGTTACGGACGCGACTGGCGCACCGGTGTTTACATGGACGTCGGAGGCAAGGACGCGAAGGACGCGTGGATGGGAGCGAATTATCTGAAGACTCTTCCCTTCGTGGACGCTGATCGCATCGGCGTATGGGGATTGAGCTACGGCGGCTTCTTCACGCTGATCGCCATGACCGATCAACCCAAACTTTTCCGCGCAGGCGTGGATGTCGCTGGCGTGACTGACTACACGATGTATTATTCCGATCCCTACCACGGCGATTGGACCGCCAGCCGCATCGGCACTCCTGAGCAAAATCCGCAAGTCTACGCCAACGCTTCGCCGCTTTCGCACATTGACCGCCTCGAACGCCCTTTGCTTGTTCTTCACGGCACTGCCGACGTAAACGTTCCGTTCCTAGAATCCGTCTGGCTGATGGACGAAGCTCTGAAGAAGCACAAAGGCGATTTGATCTCTTTTATGATTTATCCCGGCGAGTTTCACTACTTCACGCGCGAGCACGTGCTGCTCGACGCCTGGCACCGGGTCGACGATTTCTTCGACGCCAATCTGCGCTTGCCCGCCGCAACCAAGCTCAAACCAAAGTGAGTCGGCCTCTTTAGTGGGACGGTTCCAGAATGAGTTTTTGCACGCGCCAATTCAGGATTTCGGCGACATACAGCTCGTTTTCCGAGGGGCAAGAGATTTCGTGGATCCATCCGAATTGCCCGAGTTGTTTTCCTGCTTTGCCAAACATCCCTAGCACTTTTCCGTCCAGGCTAAGTTTATAGATACGGCCCGGAAATGCGTCCGATGTGTATATCACTTGCTTCGGCCCCGGCGTGATGCAGACCGTCCACGGCGCTCCCGGCGCCATCGTGCCGGTCGCTGCCGTCGGTTTATTCCCTATAGCCGCGCGCGCATCCGGAGGAGCGGGCACATCAATCGTCATCTGGCGCAGAAATTTTCCATCTCCGTCAAAAACTTGTATCCGCCGATTCCCGCGATCCGCCACGTAAACACTTCCCGCCGCATCCACGGCAATGCTGTGCGGCACGTTGAACTGTCCAGGCTGATCTCCCGGCTCGCCCCAGGACTTCACCCAGTTGCCTTCCCTGTCTACTTTCGCCACGCGCGAATTGATATACCCGTCGCTGATAAACGCGTTCCCCGCTGCGTCCCAAGCCACGTCGGTCACTTGCCGGAACATTCCGTCGACGGCTGGCAGCGGCGGCTTAACATGTTTCAGCGGCCCCGTGCCTTCATCGGAGGCCTCCTGCTTTCGCCCAAACACCATCACCACGCGTCCCTCCGGGTTGAACTTGATCACCATGTCCGACCCTTTGTCCGTCACCCAAATATTGTCCTGTTGATCGATCTTCACGGCATGCGCGTACGACCACGCATAGAGATTGTGTCCAATCTCCCGCACAAATTTTCCGCCCGTGTCAAATTCGAGCAGTTGCGCACCGCTTGCCGCATACGCCGGCCCTGTCGTATTGCCGCGCGAAAAAACAAACACGTGCCCTTTCGAATTGACAGCCACCCCGGCCACTTCTCCCAAGTAAATGTCCGGCGGCAATTTCAGAAAATCAGGAACGGAGTTATACCGAATTTCCGGCGGCTGCTGGCCAAATGCCGACCCAGTCACCGGAAGGCACAAGACAAAAACGAGAAGATTGCGCTTCATAGGAATCACCTCGCTGCGAAAAGGTCCAAGCCCAAATGCGGATTCCGCGGAATCGGACGGTCAGCCGCCCGCCAGCATTGCATATTGGGCCTTGGTCAAAGGGACAACCGACAGCCTTCCCATACGCACCAGCGGCGAATCGGCGAACAATTTGTTTGCTTTGATTTGAGCGAGCGACACTGGCGGCGCGATCGCCTTTCCCGCTTTGATCTTCACCTCCGGATTTTTGGGATTCGACGCATCGACGGAAACCACTATTGCCGTTCCCACCGCGCTCTTGTGCTCGCCAGTCTCGTAGATCACCAGCCTCGCGCCTGGCTCCATCTCGCGAAGATTTTTCACGGCGGTCGGGTTCGACACGCCATCCCAGATGGTGATGCCGTCTTTTTTCAGGTCGGCAAAGGAATATACGGTTGGTTCCGTCTTCAACAAATAGTCCGAAGGCATATAAGCTCCCCACGCGAGCGATTTGAACCGCACCATCTTACCTCGCAAATCTCTTGCTTGCTTTGTTTCGTTGAAATGGCTGGTCGCGAGGTTCCGGCCGGTGCTTCTCTATCCCTGCCGGCCGGGCGCGCGCGGGAGTCGCCGATGCACCAATACCGCAGTGCAAATCGGAAATCAGGGAGCCTTAGGGGCGACAACGCCGATGTCGGCGATGTTGTCGCCTTTTTTTAGCGAAGGAACTGCGTTCACGTGCAGAATAACGCCCGATGCTGGAGCGCGCGGCTCTAGAAGGACGTTGCCAAAGTAGTCCGTCACGCGGCCAAGAACCATGCCTTCCTGAACGTAGGTTCCGCGCTTGACGGCAGGATACCAAATGCCTGGCCCGTCCGAAATAATGTCCACTACTTTCCCGAGCCAAACCGGATTTTCTATGTAGTGCGGCTCTCCGGGAATCATTTTCAGGGCGCGCATTGTGCTCAGCGTCCCGTCCACCAGCATCGCCACGTCATCCGATTCGACCGTGCCCGCATACCCCGCTTCCACGACGATCGATGGTTTGCCACGAACGGAAGCCGTGTTGTCGAGATACCGGGTCGCAGTCGGATCGGTGGGACGCTCGCTCCATATAATGATGTGATCCAGCCCGAACGCGAGCACCATCTGTTTCGAGACGCGGTCCTGCGCTTCTTTGCCGACCGCGCCCCAATACGCGTAAGGACGCAAACTCTCATCCAAATCGCCGCCGTGATAGTCGATCAAATAGTCGCAGCGGTCGACGACTTCCTTGGTGATCAGGAACAAAGCCCGGTCTGTTTGCGTACCGTCCATTTTCCCGGGATAAAAGCGGTTCATGCTTTTGTTGTCGATAGGATTCACATGCGGCACTTTTTGTTCGAACGAGAGCACATTCACCAGCGGCACCAGTATGACGGTGCCAGAGAGCTGCGCCGGATCCAGCTCCCCAATTAATTTTTCTACGGCGATGATCGAAACGTATTCCGTCCCATGGGCTCCCGTAACCAGAGCGAGGACAGGTCCGGGTGTAGCGCCATTCACCACGACGACGGGAATGTTTGTGCCTGCGTCCGTCCCCGCAGGCACTTCGATATAGCCGTTCGCCTTTTGTCCCGCGGCGGCGGTCGCCGTTCCGACACGAAATGACGCACGCTGTGCGTGCACAACAGTTGGCAGCACCAAAAGCGCCACGGCACACGCGAGTGGCAAACGAATTGTGCGAAGCATGAAGCCTCCTTATAGCGAGCACTTCGGCAACCTCAGGGCGAGTGAGCATAACGCGGGAGAAGCGCCTCGGCAATACCGGCTGCCGAATCCGGGTTTTCTGGCGGACTCAGCAAAACACTCTGCCTTCTGAACAGGGCAAGAGAGCCGAAAGGCAAGCGCGCCTCTCTTACCCGAACTTCTGTAGTGGTAAGATTTCTGCGGTTCTGAAGTCCGTTCGATGGGGTGCCCATGATTTTCGATCGTAGACAATTCCTGAAAACGGCGGCGGTGACAGGTGTCACAGCGGCGCTTGGCGGCGCGGCCGCGTTCGATTTGGTCGCGGACACTAAAACGCCTGGCTCGTTCGACTTTGTTTTCTTCACCGACACGCACATTGAACCCGAACTCGACGCCCCGCACGGCTGCGACCTATGCTTCAAAAAAATCGCCTCGCTCAAACCGGAATTCGCCATTATGGGCGGCGATCACGTCTACGACGCAACCTCTGTCGGCGCCGACCGCGCTAACACTGTCTTCGACCTCTACAAAAGAACCGAACAATCCCTGCAGATGCCCATCCATCACGCGATCGGCAATCACGACCCCTTTGGCATCATCGAAAAAAGCGGCGTGCCCTCGAGCGATCCCTTCTACGGCAAAAAAATGTACGAAGACCGTATCGGCAGGACCTACTACTCGTTCGATCACAGGGGCTATCACTTTGTGGTCCTCGATTCCATCCAGCCCACCGACGACCGCCTCTGGGAAGCCCGTATCGACGAAAAGCAAATGACCTGGCTCGCGGACGATCTGCAGGGCGCAGGCGCCACTACCCCGGTGATCGGCGTCGTTCACGTTCCGCTGGTAACAGCCTTTGCCACGTTTCTAGCCGATACGATCCGCCCCTCGAAATACAGCACGCTCACGGTCCGGAACGCTCCGCAAGTATTGAAGGCATTTGACGGGCACAACATCATCGCCGTGCTGCAGGGCCACACGCACGTCAACGAAATCGTCGAATACAAGAACACCAAATTCATCACTGGCGGTGCCGTCTGCGGAAATTGGTGGCACGGCCCGCGCATGGGCTTCCCGGAAGGCTTCACCGTCGTCAGCCTTCGGGAAGGCAAAATCAGCACGCGCTACGAATCCTCGGGCTTCCAAAGCGTCGATCCCCGCGAAAAGTTCTGATCCCGGCTCACGCCATTTCCTCCTCTTGGCCTGGTTAGAAGTACGGCAATTCCTTCCGAGGATTCGCCCCGCCGCTCGCGCCCCCGCGATACACTGTTCTTGGTTGTTGCTGTTTCGTGCCGGTTTGGCTCCTCCCTCCGTCAGACCTCCCTCTTGGCATCTGCTCTTGAAAACTGACGCCCACCTATGTTCAACGAACGCCTGAGATCCGGAAACGGTCATGCTGCCTTGCCGCCGGACGATCGCCGAACCCACCCGCGATTTCATTTCTGCGCGGCTGCGGAGGCGCTCGATCCGCAACACCGCACGCGCATGAACGCCCGCACGAGCGACCTCGGCAAAGGCGGCTGTTATGTCGACACCTTTAGCCCTTATCCTTTGAAAACGGCCATAAAGATCCGCCTCACGCGGGAAAAAGCCTCCTTCACCGCCGAAGCCAAAGTCGTCTACTCCAAGATCGGTATGGGCATGGGATTGGCTTTCATTTCCATCGAGCCGCGTGAACTGTGCATTTTAGATGGATGGATTGGGGAGCTTAGCGGCAGCGTCCCGCCGGAAATCCCGGACCTTCCAACGATGAAGGAATACCCGCACGTCGGCGCCGGCAACACCTATGGTGCGAAAGAGTCCGGCTACGTCCTGAACGAACTGATCATTGCTCTGATGCGCAGGGGTGCGCTCACGGAAGAAGAAGGCAAGACCATGATTCTCCGCCTCCTTCATCGCGACTTTCTTCCGTAAGCGGTTCCGACCTGCGCTTCACTCGCCCGATCCGCCTCCTGCTTTCACCGCCGGTAGCCCCTTTGGCTCCGGAGTTGCCGGTGTCGCTTCGCCCTTCACATAATGCGCGTACCATGCAAGATACCGCTCAAGCCGGTCCTTGATGTGTGACGGCACCGTGAACCCGTGATATTCGCCGGGATACACGACGAGTTCGGTGGTGCGTCCCAGCGCCTTCATGGCCTGATACATCTGCTCGCCTCCGAGAATCGGCACATTCGCATCAATTTCGCCGCCCATGAATAACGTCGGCGTGGTGATGTTTTTCACTCGATAGAACGGCGAAATTTTGTCCCACAGCGCCTGATGTTCCCAGGGGTAACCAAGCTCTGTTTCGTAATCGCGCTGGTAGTGGTCGTGCCCGTAGAAGCTGGTGATTAACGCCACGCCCGCACCGGAGATGGCCGCTTTGAACTGTGTGGTCTGCCCAATGATAAAGTCCGTCGAAATTCCGCCGTAGGACCAGCCGCCGACTCCGAGCTTTTCGGGATCAGCGATGCCCTGGGCGATCGCGTAGTCCACGATCGCCATGTCATCCTGGAAGTCCTTGTTGCCCCAATCCGCGTAAATGGCTGCGCAGAATTTCTCGCCGTAGCCGGAAGAGCCCCGTGGATTCGGCAACAAAACGGCGTAACCGTTCGCGGCATACAGCTGCGCGAGATGGTTGAACGATGCTTCATATTCGCTAACCGGCCCGCCATGCGGATTCAGCAAAGTGGGAACTTTCTTGCTGGGGTCGAAATCCACCGGCTTGTAGAGGTATCCGGCGACCGCTGTTCCGTCCTTGCTCTTGAAATGCACGTACTCGACCTTGGCCAGCCGCAATTGGGAAATAAGCGCGTCATTGGTCTTCGTCAGACGCGTCAGCTCCCCGCCGTTCTGAAGAAAAATCTCGTCGGGACGATCCGTTGTCCCGATTTGCGCGGCAACCGCGCCGTCCTTGCCCAGGGAGTAGTTCGCCACCGTAAGCCGGCCGCCGACCACACGGCTGATTTCGCCACCCGCAACGGCGATGCGGCAGAGGTTTTGTGTGCCGTCATCGACGGCAATGAAATAGATCGAATTGCCGTCAGCGGAAAATCGCGGCCGGCGCACATTGCGGTCAAACGCGAGAGTGAGGACTTTTGCGGGCCCACCGGTGGAAGGCGAAGTCGCGAGATGTTGCGTGGCGTACCAGAAGAGGTGCGTGTCGAGCTGCGTGACATAGGTAATCCACTTGCCGTCGGGAGACCAGGCAGGCTGACCGTCGGGGCCGGGATTGCTCGTGATCTGCGTGAGGTGAGCGCCCTTATCGGTGTTGTCCGCCTCAACCACCCAGATATTCGTGTCCCGCGATGCGTCAGGATCAGGCATGCTCCGGTTGCTGGTAAAGGCGAGCTGCTTCCCGTCCGGAGACCACGCGGGTTGCTCGTCGTCGAAACTTCCAGAAGTGATTTGCGTAACGGTCTTCTTTTCGATGTTGAACACGTAAAGGTGTGTGCGGCGATTGTCGAGATAACCGACCGTGTCTTCCTTGAACTGGAGACGGTCGATCACATACGGAGGCTGCGTTTTCGGTTTGGCGGGAGCCGGCTTGTCTTTATCCTTTTCCGCTTCTGCGTCTTCCGGCTTGGGATCCTGAAGGACCAATACAAGACGCGTGCTGTCCGGTGACCACTCGAAGTCGGCCACGCCTTGGGAGACTTCCGTGAGCCGAACGGCTTCACCGCCAAGACGGTTCAAAAGCCAGACCTGGCTCTTCCCTGCGTTGCGCGAAGACGTGAACGCGAGGAATTTGCCGTCGGGACTCCACCGCGGATGCCCCGATGAAACACCCTCCGCCGTCATCGGAAGCGGCTCTCCCCCGTGCGTCGAGATCATCCAGATGCGCGTCTCATTCTTGTCTTCCTTCAGCGTTTTGCTGCGCACGGTGTAGGCGACCCACTGGCCGTCCGGACTTAGCTCCGGCTGGCCAACGTCGCGAATCTGGAAATAGTCGTCGATGGATATGTTGCGGAGTCCAACCGGAGGGCGAGACTGTGGCGGGGCCGAGACTGAGGGCCGCGCGGCGAACAAGGATGCTAGTACTGGGAAAACAAAGGCAACACTGCGGACGCTTTTCATGCCGAAAATTCCTCCTGATGGCATTTCTGGATAAACCGGGCGAAGTGTAGCAGAGCAAGCGGCGGTTTGACGCAGCGGTCTTTGTAACGCATCATACGTGTCATACGTATATGACAAGAGAAGGTGCACCATGCTCTCGGTTCGATTGAAACCTTCCATTGAAAAACGCTTGTCCCGCCTTGCCAAGGAGACGGGGAGGACCAAGACTTTTTACGCCACAAAGCTCATCGAAGAACATCTCGGGGATCTTGAAGACCGATATCTGGCGGAAGCCCGTCTCGAAAAGCGCGGCAAGACATATGGCGACGCGCAGGTCCGGAGGGAGATTGGCCTGGACGATTGAATATGACGAAGGGGCGCTCGCCGATCTTAAGAAACTCGACCGCCAGAGGCAGCGAGAGATTTTGGACTATATGAAGAAGCGCGTGGGAGAGACCGAAAAGCCTCGCACCTTCGGGCCGCTGCGTCACAGCAAATTTGGGCTGGGTCGTCACCGAGTGCGTGACTACCGAATCATTTGCGAATTGAGGGACGCGCAACGGAGAGTGGTGGCTGTGGGCCGCCGCAATACAATTCAGGAATAATGAGTCGAAGGTGCGCGCGCTATTATGCGCCGTGAAAGAATTATGCACATTCGCGGGGAGGGTGACGGAAGCCATGTACATACATATGTTTGCGTTTCGGTTCAAGGCTGAAGTGACTAAGGCTCAGAAGGATCACGTCGTTGACGAGATACGGAAGCTAAAGAGCGGGATTCCCGAGGTACTCGAGTCCTGGGTGGGGATGAACGATTCGCCGCGCGGACAAGGCTATGAGTTCGGCGGCGTAATGAAGTTTCGAGATAAGGCAGCTTTCGAGGCGTATGGGGATCATCCGGTTCATCAGAAATTGCTCGGTTGGCTGATGCCGTTGATCGAGCCGGTGGAAGTCGATTTTCCGGTGATCGCGTAAGGGTGCCTATCACTCATACCGCAGAGCGATCAAGGGGTCGAGCCTGGAGGCGCGATACGCTGGCCAGAAACTAGCGATAGCGGCAACGGCAGAGAGCACGACCACGGCTGCGAGGAGCGTGAGGGGATCCCGTGGTTTTAGGCCGTAGAGCAAGGATTTGGCGGCTTGGGCAGCACCGAGCGCAAGACCCGCGCCAATCAGGAGGCCGGTCGTAGTCAACAGTCCAGCTTCGCCCAAGATCAGCCTTAGGACATCGGCGCGCTCTGCGCCAATGGCCATGCGGATGCCGATTTCTTTGGTCCGCTGGACGACCATGTAAGAAATGACCCCGTAGAGGCCAATGGCCGCCAGCAAGGCCGCCAGAAATCCAAAAAAGCCCGAAAGAGTGGCCATCAATTCGTCTTGCAGAAGCGATTCATGAATGCTGGTCCGGAAGACTCTGAATTCAAGATCGATGCCGGGATTCATGTTGCCAATCGTTTCTTTGAGCGCACCTACAAGGCTTGTGAGCGGCAGCGACGAGCGAATCAGGATTTGATCGTCCGGGCTGGGCTTTTCCTGCTGCGTGGCCGGGAAGTACATGAACGGCAGGAATTCCTCGTGCATGTCCTGGAACTTGTTGTCTTTCGTAACTCCCACGATTTCATAGAGAGGGCGCGGCTTTCCCGGAGCTTCATGCAAACGAAACCGCTTTCCGAGAGCATCGGCGCCCTTGAGAATTTTCTGCACAAAGGCCTGGTTGACGATGGCCACTTTCACAGATGTAGCGGTGTCCTGGTCGTTGAAATCGCGCCCGGCCAGTAACGGAGTTCCGATCGTCTGGAAATAGCCGGGACCGAGAAAATTCAGCCAAGCCACGCCGACGTTTTCATCCGATCCTTCGAGCAAGACGTTTTGATTCGAACTGCTGCCGCCAAACGGTACGAGCATGGCGTTGGCAGCAGATTCCACGCCGGGAATGGCCGCGACACGCTTTACGATGTCGCGTTTGTATTCGGTATAGAGACCCTCGGGGATGTGCAAGTGCTCGAAATCCACGCTCGTGATCAAGATGCCGCTCTGCTGAAAGCCGGCATTCAGAGTCGTCAAGTTGCGCAAACTCCGGACGAAAAGGAGTGCACCCATCAGGAGCACCACAGAAAGCGCGACTTGGGAGACAACCAGAATGCGGCGAAGACTGAAGCGCTCACGCCCTCCGGTCGATCCACGGCTCCCCGACTGCAACAACGTGGCAGGTTCGGCGCGCGTGGCGCGGATCGCGGGAGCCAAGCCGAAGGAAACGGTCGTGAGAACGGCCAGAGCCGTGGTGAAAGCGAGTACGCGCCAATCCATTCCCAGATCGAGGAAGATCCTGCTCTGGGAGGTGCTGATAAAGGCTACGAGCAACCGGCTGACAGCGAACGCCAGAAACAGCCCGCAGACCGCGCCAGCGCCTGCCAGCAGGAGGCTTTCTGAAAGAAGTTCGCGAATCATTCGCCAACGAGTTGCTCCCAATGCGCGGCGGATGGTGATTTGACGTTCCCTAGCGCCAGCTCGGGCGAGCATCAGGTTGGCCAGGTTGGCACAAGCAATCAGAAGTACCAGGCCGGAAATGCCGAGGAGCAGCCAGAGAGGCGTTTCAGAATCCTCGCGTAATCCGGAGAATCCAGTGCTGGCGGAGAACACGCCGAGTTTGTATTCGAGATAGTGTTTCACGCCATCGCCGTCGTAAACGGGAGGAATTGTTTCTTGCAGGATTGCCGGGGTGACGGCATTCATCTGCGCGTTTGCGCGCTGGATCGTCCATCCGGGTTTCAGGCGGCCGATGGACGCCAGCCACCAGGCGTGGCGCGTCGGCAGCCGGTTGTTGCGTGGATTGAGAATGGGCTCGACGCAGAGGGGAACGGCTACGTCATAGGAATCGCCCACGGAGATCCCACTAAATCCCGGCGGCGTGACGCCAAGAACTTCGAAGGAGTTACCGTCGAGAGTCAGGCGTTTGCCCACGACGGAAGGGTTGCCGGCAAAATTGCGCTGCCAGAATGCATAACTGATATTCACACCCGACGCGGGGCAGGCGGGCTGATCGTCCTCCGGGCCGAGGAGGCGGCCAAGAATCGGCTGAATGCCAAGCACATGAAAGAACTCGCCGCTAATCCGTATGCCAGTGGCTTTGCGGACCTCTCCGCCAGTCGCGAGATTGAACCGATCGCCTGCCCAGGCGGCGATTCGAGAGAATCCCTCCTGGCGCTTCTGAATCTGCTCCCATATCGGAAAAGTGAGCTGGGAATACTGCCCGGAGAAATTGCCGGAACCCCAATGAAAGTTTGCAATGCGGACGGTACCCAGCTGCTCTGGGTGCTGGACAGGGATGGTGCGGAGACGGATGGAATCAATGAGTTGGAAAATAGCGGTGTTGGCGCCAATCCCGAGAGCCAGGGTAAGCACGGCGACGATGGTGAAGCCCGGGCTTAACCGAAGAAGGCGAAAAGCGTGGCGAAGATCGCGCAAGAGATTGGTCATACCTCACCCCTCGGCTAGATAAGACGAAGGAAACCTTCAAAGGTTCCGTCGGCGGCGGGCGAAAGTGGAAGTATCGGGAAAGGCAAGAAAAAGGGGCAGCCGGCCCCCCGGGGGAGGTCGACGGAACCACGAACCTGAGCGAATCGCGGCCAGAATAAGCTGTAAATGTTTCGCGCGGCCTCAAAAGCTGCGAGCCGGAAAGCGTCAGAAGACACGCGCGGGGCGCGGTTTTGGCAGTGGTTTGCGCTGGATCATTTCGTCGCGGTTGGCGGTCAGGTAGACGAAGCTCGCGACGATGACCGCCATCTGCTTCATGTCTGGTTCCTGAATGCGCTCGTAGACGTCCATGTTGGAGTGGTGCGTGCGCGTGTCGTAGTCCATGGGATCCTGGATGAACTGGAAGCCAGGGAGCCCGACGGCGTCGTAAGAAAGATGGTCGGTGCCGCCGGTGTTGCGGATCGTCAGTGTGGTCATCCCCAGATCGTGGAAGGGGACCATCCAAGCGTTGAAGAGGGGGGCGACCATCTCATTGCCCTGCAGATAGACGCCGCGGATTTTGCCGGTGCCGTTGTCGATGTTGTAGTAGGCGTCGAGCTTGGCGTGTTCGGGAAGAGTCTTGATCAGGTGCGTGGAGGGATCTTCCACCGACGGGTCGCCGAAGTGCTGCTTGATGTAGGCGGCTGAGCCGAGGAGACCTTGTTCCTCGCCGGTCCAGAGGCCGATGCGCACGGTGCGACGCATCTTGAGCCCGGTTGCTTTAAGAATGCGAATCGCTTCCAGCATTACGGCGGAGCCCGCGCCGTTGTCGGTTGCGCCGGTGCCGGATTGCCAGGAATCGAAGTGGCCGCCGAGCATGACGACTTCGTCGGCCTTGGCTTTGTCGGAGCCGGGTATTTCGCCGATGATGTTGAACGAGTTGAGATCGTCGTCGTAGAACTTGTTTTCGATGTCGACGAGCATACTGACAGGAACCTTCTTTTCAAGCGTACGAACGATGCGTCCGTAGTTTTCATTGGCGACGGCTATGCGGCACGGAGCGGGAGGATCTTTCTCTTTGTCGCGTCCGCCTCCCTGTTGTACGAACACGGTGCCGTCGTCGCTGCGCGACGGCTCGATCCACGCCGCTACGCCTTCCTCGACCAGGAACTTCTGAACCTTGAGCTGGAATTCGCGCTGAGCGCGGAATTGAGCGATGCGATCTTCCTGGCCCGCTTGAGCTGCGGCAACGGGCTGTGTGGCAAGATCGGCCAGCTCGGCATCCGTGTAGCGGTGCGCTTGCGGATCGAATCGCTCGGGACTTTCCGGAATGGCGGCAGTGAGAACGAATTTGCCTTTAAGCTGGCCCTTATATTTGGCGAAGTCTTCTTCTTTCATGATCGGAACGAAGACGGCGTCGGCGGTGACTGGACCGCCAGTGCCGGGAGTCCACGCTTTCGCGTAAGCGATCAGCGGAAACGGATGCGGCGCGATGACCTGAACGTTGGTGCGCTCGTTGGACCAGCCGCGTCCGAATGGTCCCCACGGCTCGAGATGAACGTTCGCGAGTTTCCATTCGTTCATCGTGTCAGTCGTCCACTTGGCGGCTTCCTTGACGTTGGGAGAGTTGGTGAGGCGCGGGCCATGGACATCGGAGAGATAGCTGATGATTTCCATGATTTTGGAAGTCGTGGGGCTAAAACCTTCTTCCCTGATCTGATGGATCGCCACCAAATCGGAGGTGCTGACCGCAGGGGCCTGCGCTCTGCCTGGAGCAACTGCCAGAAGCAAAGCCAAAACAACGAACACACTCGCATGCTTGCGCACAATCTCCTCCGTTTCAAATCTTTCGCTTCTAATTCTTGCTGGAGCCGCCACAGGGTGCTGCTTGCATGTTGTGTGACGGCAGCAGCCCGAAATGCGTTTCATGGAGGGCGGATCGTTCTTTTTAAACCTCGTTTTTGCGAAAGCGGCCAATCAGGTGATCGCAAGCGCGGACGGTGATCGCCATCATGCTGAGGGTCGGGTTCTGGCACGCCGAGGACACAAAGCTCGCGCCGTCCATCACAAACAAATTTTTCACGTCGTGTGCCTGGTTGAACGGATCGAGCACGGATTTCTTTGGATCATTTCCCATACGCGCCGTCCCCAGTTCGTGGATGGCCATTCCCGGCATTTCGACATTGGCTTGCACGCGAATGTCTTTTGCGCCCGCAGCTTCGATCATTTCGGCCGCGGTCGCGCCGGCATCCTGCATGAGCGCAGCTTCGTTGTCGCCGTGCGACATGTTGATGTGTAGAGCGGGAATGCCCCAGGCGTCTTTCAGATCGCGGTCGATTTCGATGTAATTGTCCCAGCGCGCCAGAGACTCGCCGAAAGCTCCAAGCGAAACCGAGTACTCGCCTTCTTTCACGGCCCTCTTCAGCTGCGTTCCGTAGCCTTCTGCGTTGAAGTTAAAGCCGGCCTCGGCTCCGCCCTGGTAGCCGTAGCCGCGGATGAACTGCGAATGTTTTTTGCTGGAAGGCGTGTTGCGGAAGCGCGGGACGTAAATTCCGTTGGGACGCGCGGGCTCATTCGCATTTGGAAGAGGATTGAAATTTGGCAGACGGCCAGAAGCTCCCGCGCCAACCACATGGTCCATCAGGTAGTGGCCGAGCGCGCCGCTCGAATTCGCCAGCCCATTGGGATATTCGCGGGTGGAAGAGTTCAGCAAGATGCGCGTGGATTCCAGCGCTTGCGCGCATAGGATCACCGATTTGCCGCGGACTTCTTTGACTTGGCGCGTCAAGCGATCGACGTAGGTTACCCCGCGGGCTTTGTTGGCGGCGGTGTCCATATCCACGTGGCTCACGACCGCGTTGGTGATAAGCGTGCAGTTGCCGGAAGCAATCGCGTCCTTCACGGTCGTAAACGGGCTGCTGAAATAGGAAAACGTGCTGCAGCCGCGTTCGCACGGCCCGCAATAGTGGCACTGGAGCCGGCCATTGTGATTCTGCGTGAGGATCGCGGTGCGGCCGATCGTGACAGTATGGCCGTACTTGGCCTTGACGCGCTCGCGGAGCTGAATCTCTCCGCAGCTCATTTTCATGGGCGGGAGAAACTGGCCGTCGGGCAGCATCTCGTTCCCTTCGGCAGCGCCGCTGATGCCGACGTACTTTTCCACGATGTCGTAATACGGCGAAAGATCCGCATAGCTGATGGGCCAATCGTCGCCGTAACCGTCGCCGGTCGCCGCCTTGAAATCGTTATCGCTCATGCGATAGCTCTGGCGGCCCCAGACCAGAGAGCGGCCGCCGAGAATGCGCAGCCGTTGCCAGGTAAATGGTTTGCCAGGCGGCGTGCTGTAGGGATTTTCGAGGTCGTTGACGAACCACTCGTAGTTGTATTCCATGCATGCGTAACACTGTTTTTGGACCGGCCGCGTGCGAACGACTTCGGGCGAATGATCGCGGTATTTAAGCTTGTACGCGGGCATGTGCTCGGTAAATTCTTTTGGACTGATCGCCCGGCCGGCCTCCAGCAGGGCGACTTTCAGCCCGGCCTCGGCAAGTTGTTTGGCGGCCCAGCCGCCGGTGGCTCCGGAGCCTACAACGATGGCATCGTAGGTTTGCTCGAGAGGGTCCTCGGCCAGGCCAGCCTTGAGAGTGATATAGGTCCCGCTCACTTGTGTTCTCCCTCTGGATGTTCGCAGCCCTGATACGGGCCGTGCGCAAATGCGCCGTCCCAGCCCAATTCTTTCTCGCCAATTTGCGAGCTGTAGTAGGCCGTCATGATGCGCTCTTTGAGCGCCTCAAAATGAGCGTGCCCCGGATCGGCAATGGGACCGGTATCGCCCGCCCAGCTGCTCCCGAAGCGGGGATAGGCCAGTGCGTGGAGCAAAACATCCTGATCTTCCGCGGACAAGTAACGAAACGCAGACTTGAATCGCTGCCTGCTTTCGCCATCCAGATAGCCAAGCGAATTCAAGAAAGCTCGCTGTGTGTCGCGCGTTTCGGCGGCCAGAACAAGATCAATGTAGCGATTCACCAGCGCTTCTTTCGCGCCGGGGGTATCCGTCGCGGGGATAATGAGGTCACTCAGGATGATAAGCGTTTCGTTCTGGTGTTCATCCAAAAAAAGCGGCTTCCAACCGGGAGCTGAGAGATCTTTCGAGGCGTCCACACCGCTCTGCGCGGGAGTCAGTTCAGAGGGCTGCGCCGTGCCTTGCGCTCCACTTTGGGCATTGGAAAGCGCGGGGCGCAACGCCGCCGCAGCACCAACAAGAACACTTGCTCGTAACATTTCGCGTCGTTTCATGATAACTCCTCGCTCCCGGCGGTGATTGCTACCGGAAGTCTACATCAAACAGAAGTCCAAGTTCCCAGGCCGGTCACGCGAACGCGTTCAAATGCTGGTCAGGCCATCGCGTGCAGGTAATCATAGTCGATCTTGATCGCTTCCATGGCAGGTGTGCTTGTAAACGGCGGTTCTTGCTCGACGTAATACAGCTCGACCTCCGTTTTTTTCGCTGCGGCGAAAATCGGTTTGTAGTCAATCTGCCCGCGTCCTAACTCCGCCGGCTTCGGACGCACGCTCTCGTCTAGTCCTGTCGAGGGGCTGGCGGTCGGCTGAAAATCCTTGATATGCAGCAACCGGTAGCGCTTCGGATACTTCGTCAGATAGGCCACGGGATCGTGCCCGGCTGCAACCATCCATCCGCAGTCCAGCTCAAATTTGACGAGCGCCGGATCGGTTTCGCGCAAGACCACGTCGTAGCCGATTTCGCCGCCGTCCAGCGGCTTGAACTCAAAATTATGGTTGTGATATCCGAACTGCAGGCCCGCTTTCTTCGCCTGCTCTCCCATTTTATTGCAGCGCGCAGCGATTTTTTTGAAGTCGTCCGTCCGCAGAGCAGAGAGTTGTGCCAGGAATGCTTTCATATCGAACTTGCCGGCCTCGGGGACCTTGGGCAGCGTAACGGATGAGATCACGTATCTTGCGCCAATTTCCTTGGCATACGGGAGCGCTTCCTCCATCCCGCCAAAACCCATATGCAAGGCCTGGCATCCCAATCCGGCGTCTTCGAACGACTTCTTCACGTCGGCGGCCTTCCGCTTCGGCGAAGCGCCCGTTTCGACTTCCGTATATCCAATCGCGGCGATTCGGTGCAGTGTTCCGTCGTAATCCCTATCCAGCTCCGCTCCCACGGTGTACAGCTGCAATCCAATGGACTTGCCCAAGGGATTCGCAAACAGCCGCGAAGGCCCGGTCAGCCCAAATGCTGTCGCTACCAAAGCTCCGCTTCCGCCGATCAGAAGTTCTCGCCTCGAAGGTTTCACAATGGCCTCCCTAGCAAAATTCACACTTGCCCGTAGAGCTCGCCTTCCGAGCGCGCAGATTGTATATGACTTTTCACTTAACGGGGAGGAAGGCGTTACCTACCGACCGGTACGGCACACTGTGCCGACTGCCCGACTTTTGGTTGCTCCGGTGAAGGGAAAAGCGGATATACAGCTGGACCATGTATACTCGGGCGAAATCAAAGCCTTGGAAATTACGCTGCGGGGCTGAAGAGGCCTGGAGATTATCGGAATGAGCGAATTAAACCGTCGATCGTTTGTTGAGGCAGCATTGGCTGCTGCTCCTTTGCTTGTACTGGGGCAGTCCACGAAATCGTCAGCGCCGGCGTCAACCGATGCCAAGGGTGTGCTAGTTCCTCATGGCGAGGACCGAGAGGGCGAACACCACAGCATCGGGATCAGTTCGACGGATTTCAAGGTCACGACGCGAGATAGCGGCGGCGCACTGTTCCTCTTCGAGCATACCAATGCTAAGAAAGGTGGTCCGCCACGCCATTTGCACCACAACGAAGACGAGTGGTTCTATGTGATCGAAGGAGATTACACGCTGGAGGTGGGGTCCGAACGCTTCCATCTAGAAGCCGGCGATTCCATTCTCGGTCCGCGAGAGGTGCCTCACGCCTGGGCGTTCACCGGGGACACTCCCGGCAAAGTACTGATCGCCTTCGCGCCCGCCAACAAAATGGAAGCCTTCTTTAGGGACAACGCGAAGCACTTCCATGGCGGCAATTATGCCAACGAGGCGCAGATTTACCGCGCGTACGGTATGGAGCTGCTTGGGCCGCCGCTTTCCGCGGGATGAAACCGCGGGCGAAGATCGCCACTGAGCAGGTTCAACCGTCGTCTTCACTGGTACGACCCCTACACCTAGTCTGTCAATTTGGACGGGGGCTCGGCGGGGCGGGCCGGGGTGCCGTCGGCTTTGACGAAGTGGGCATACCACGCCAGGTCGCGTTCGAGGCGGTCCTTGATGTGCGAGGGGAGCGTGAACTCGTGGTATTCGTCGGGGTAGACGACCAGTTCGGTTGTGCGACCGAGGCGTTTCAGGGCTTGGTACATTTGCTCGCCGCCGAGGATAGGTACGTTCCAATCGATATTGCCGCCCATGAAGAGGGTGGGGGTGGTGACTTTGGCGACGTTGCGGAATGGGGAGACTTTGGTCCAGGCGGCTTGATTTTCCCAGGGGAAGCCTAGCTCGGTTTCATAGTCTTTTTGGTATTGGTCGTGGCCGTAGAGGCTCGAGAATTCGGCGGCGCCGGCGCCTGAGATGGCGGCTTTGAAACGGGTAGTTTGGGTGATGATGAAGTCGGTGGAGATGCCGCCATAGGACCAGCCTCCCACGCCTAGTTTGTCAGGGTCTGCGATGCCTTGCTCGATGGCGTAGTCGACCATGGCCATGTCGTCCTGGAAGTCCTTGTTGCCCCAGTCGGCGTAGATGGCTTTAGCGAAGTCCTGGCCGTAGCCGGTCGAGCCCCGGGGATTAGGAAAAAGGACGGCGTAGCCGTTGGCGGCGTAGAGCTGGGCGAGATGGGAGAACTCGGCGTAGTAGGCCCAGACGGGGCCGCCGTGGGGGATAAGCAGAGTGGGATATTTTTTACCGGCGGCGAAATCGAGGGGCTTGTAAAGATAGCCGGAGACGGGGGTGCTGTCCTTGCTTTTGAAGTGGACGTATTCTCCGTGAGAGAGCTTTAGCTGGGAGAAGAGCGCGTCGTTGACGTGCGTGAGTTGCTTGTACTGGTTGCCCTCGATCCTAAAGAGCTCATCGGGGCGGTCGACGGTGGCGATTTGAGCGACGACGGAGGGTACCGGGCCGGGGCTGACGGAATAGCCGTTGACCGTGCGAGCGCCGGAGTACTGCCCAGGGGACATATAGGGGACTGCGGCGGCGTCCGCGATTCCGCCCGATTCGAGGTGAATGGTCTTAAGGACCAGAGCGCCGTCATGGTCGGCCACAAAATAGATAAATTTTCCGTCGGAAGAGAAATGGGGATTGCTGACCATACGGTCGAGGGAAAGCGTGAGGACCTTCGCTGGGCCGCCCGTGGCGGGAGAGACCGCGAGGTGGTGGGTGGCGTAGTCGAAGAGTTTGGGATCGAGCATGGTGACGTAGGCGATGGATTTGCCGTCGGGGGACCATGCAGGGGACATGTCGATGCCAGGGTTGGTGGTGATTTGTGTGAGATCGGCGCGTTTGTCGGTGTTGGAGGCGTCGACAGTCCAGATGTCGGAGTTGTAGGTGGCGTCGGGGTCGGGAGCAGAGCGGTTGCTCGTGAAAGCGAGGAGTTTCGAATCAGGGGACCAGACGGGTTCGGAGTCGTCGAAGTCGCCGCCGGTGATTTGGGCGAGAGATTTCTTGGCGACCTCGAAAACGTAGAGGTGGGTGCGCCGGCGGTCGAGGTAGCCGACTTCGTCGAGCTTGAATTGAAGGCGGTCGATGACCCAAGGCTTTTTGGATCTGGACTTTTTGTCTTCGGAGTCAGAATCAGGGGTCGTTCCGGCTGGCGAGTGACCGGGGGCCGCGGATATTTCTTTGGAAGCGGCTAGTTCTTCGGGAGTGGGATCTTTCAGAACAAGAACCAGGCGGCGACCATCGGGAGACCATGCGAAATCTTCGACATCTTGAGGCGTGTCAGTGAGTTGCTGGGCTTCACCGCCAAGGCGGTTGAGGAGCCAGACCTGGGCCTTGCCTTCGCTGCGCTCGGAGAGGAAGGCCAGGAATTTGCCGTCGGGGCTCCAGCGGGGATGGGTGGAGGAGAAGCCTGCAGCGGTCATGGGGAGCGCGTCGCCGCCGGAGATACGGATCAACCAGATTCTGGTTTCGTTTTTGTCGGTCTTAAGTGACGCACTATCGACGGAATAGGCCACCCACTGGCCGTCGGGGCTGATTTGAGGATCGTGGGCGGTTTGGATCTGGAAGTAGTCGCCGATCGTGATGGGGCGAAGCGAAGACGATTGCTCGGAGGCAGAAAGGCCGCTAAACGCGGCGACAGAGAGTACCGAGAGATGGAGACAGCGGACGGCCGAGAAAGTCCTCATGCAGACGACTCCTGAGACGAAAATGGGCGCGAAACCAAAGGGCGGAGTTTAGCACAGCCACCGAGCCGGGGCCGAGCCGCGGAAGACAAGCAGGGAGCGGGCTTGAGAGGCGCGGGCCCTGTTGAAGGGGACCGTTTGCACGTTGAAAAAATATTCTGCGGAGTGCATTTTTTTGTTGCATGCGGGGGCGAACCTTGTATTCTTCGAATGCGAACTCACTTCCCCCAGCGCGCGAGTGAGAATCGCTAAGGAGGACGAGAGTAAAAATTGAGTTCTTTATCCCTTCCTGCCCAGATTCCTTCCCACGCCATTTCAACAGCGAAAAAAAAGATCGCAAAGCTGACGCTCTGGCCGCTTGTGGCGGCGACGTTTTTTATGGTGTCCGGGGGGACGTACGGGACCGAAGAGATCGTGCATGGCGCGGGGTACGGGCATGGGATTTTGATTTTGCTTTTCTTGCCGGTCTTGTGGTGCTTGCCGACGGCGTTCATGATCGGGGAACTTTCCAGCGCCTTGCCGGCTGAGGGCGGTTACTACGCGTGGGTGCGACGCGGGCTGGGAAACTTCTGGGGATTTCAAGAGGCTTGGCTGTCTTTGGTGGCGAGCATCTTTGACATGGCGATCTATCCCACGCTGTTCGTGTTTTATTTGAAGCAGATGTCGCCGTGGTTTGGTTCCAGTAGTCACGCCGTGATGGCTGGGCTCTTTGTAGTTGTGACTTGCGCGCTGCTGAATATCCTTGGAATTCGCGTTGTGGGCATCACTTCGCTGTGGTTGTTCTTTTTTCTTTCCGCGCCTTTTGCAGTGATCGTGGTGATGGCGCCTTTTCGAGTGGGAGCCTTTGCTGGTAGCAGCGGGCATGGCGGGGCGGAAGCGACAGGTCTCGGTTTGCTGGGCGGCGTGCTTGTGGCGATGTGGAATTACATGGGATGGGACAACGCTTCGACGATCGCGCAAGAGGTGGAGAGACCGCAGCGGACTTATCCGAGAGCGATGATCGCGGCAGTCATTCTGGTTGCGCTGACATACGTGCTGCCTTTCCTGGCGGTGTACTTTACGGGGATTCCAGCGGCGGCGTTTGGCACGGACGGGGCTTGGGCGACGATTGCTGGGTTAATTGGCGGAAAAATTTGGGGATTTGAGTGGCTACGTTTGCTGATCGTGATCGGCGGGATGATGAGCGCGTTCGGGATGTTCAACGCGCTGGTGATGAGTTACTCGAGGCTTCCGCTGGCGATGGCGCGCGACGGAATGCTGCCGAAGGTGTTTGCGAAGACGAGTTCGAAAACCCATGCGCCGTGGCTGGCTATTCTGGTTTGCGCGGGGTGCTGGGCGCTGTGCCTGGGGTTGGGATTCAGGAAGCTCGTGACTTTGGACATTATGCTTTATGGCGCGAGCTTGATGCTGGAGTTCGTAACGCTGGTGGTCTTGCGGATACGCGAGCCTGAATTGAAGCGCGAGTTCAAGGTGCCCGGCGGGTTGGTTGGGGCGATTTCCTGCGGGATCTTTCCGCTGTTGCTGATGAGCTTGGCAATGGTCGAGAGCGAAAGTGAAAACATTCTTGGGATGAACGGGCTGCTGTTTGGCTCGATGATTATCGCGGGCGGATTTGTTCTCTATGCGGCGACCAAGCCGCTGCGGCGATCAGTGATTGCTCCGGCGGCTACGCCGAACGCGGTTACGGGCGACTAAGCTTCGGCGCCTTGGCGGCGCTCCTGCTATACTCCCCAATTCACTTCTGAATTCATTTTTCCAACTGGAGACAAGACTGTGAAGAAGCTGCGGCTTTTCCTACTACTCCTGCTAGTTTCCGGCCTGGCACTGTTTCTGCACGCGACAGCCGCGGCTTTGCCGGACGCGGCCCCGAAGTTTGACCAAAAGTTCTTTCTGGAAATGAAGTGGCGGTCGATTGGGCCCTTTCGGGCGGGGCGAACGCTGGCAGTGACGGGAGTGCGGGGGCAACCGGAGGTCTATTACTTCGGATCGGTGAACGGCGGCGTTTGGAAAACGAATGATGCGGGACGGACGTGGAATCCGATATTTGACGCGGAGCCGGTCGGTTCGATTGGGGCGATTGCCGTGGCGCCGTCGAATGCGAATGTGATTTACGTGGGGTCGGGCGAGGCGGACATGCGCTCGAGCATTTCGTATGGGAACGGAATGTATGAATCGACGGACGCTGGCAAGACTTGGACGCACATCGGTTTGGAGGACTCGCGGCAGATTGCGCGGATTGTGGTGGACCCGGACGATCCGGAAAAGGTCTTTGTGGCGGCGCTGGGGCATGCGTATGGACCGAACAAAGAGCGGGGAGTCTTTCGTTCAAACGATGGCGGGAAAACGTGGCAGCAGATTCTTTTCAAGGACGAGAACACCGGCGCGATTGACTTGGCGATGAAGCCGGGGAATTCACAGATTCTCTACGCGGCTTTGCTGCAGACCCGGCGGCCGCCGTGGAGCATTTATCCGCCGTCGAAGGGGCCAGGAACGGGGCTTTATCGCTCGAAGGATGGCGGAGACCATTGGGAGCAGTTGACCGGACACGGATTGCCTTCCGAAGAGCTGGGGCGGATGGGGATTGCCTTTGCGCGGAGCAATGCGGAGCGGATTTACTTGATTGCTGACGCGAAAGAAGGCGGGATGTACCGCTCGGATGATGGCGGCGAGAATTGGACACGCGTTTCGAAAGATGCGCGCATTTGGGGACGTGGGTGGTATTTCTGCGAGGTGAGCGTCGATTCGCAGGATCCGGACACGGTGTATGTGCCGAACACTTCGACGTATCGTTCGCGCGATGGAGGTAAGACGTTTACGGCGATCAAGGGTGCGCCTGGCGGAGACGATTATCACCAGCTTTGGATCGATCCAGACAATCCGCAGCGCATGGTACTGGGATGCGATCAAGGCGTGATCGTGACGCGTAATGGCGGGGAGACGTGGAGCTCCTGGTACAACCAGCCAACCGGACAGTTTTATCATGTGGCGACGGACAATCGATTCCCCTACTGGGTGTATGGCGCGCAGCAGGACAGCGGAGCTGCCGCCACGCCGAGCCGCAGCAAGTGGCGAGGGCTAAATTTTCAAGATTGGCGGCCGATGGAAGCCGGAGGCGAGAGCGACTACGTCGCGCCCGATCCGTTGAATCCCGAAATCATTTACGGCGGATCGGTGGTGCGTCAGGATTTTCACGACGAAGAAGTTCAGCAGATCCCGCCGACCATGATGTATCCCGGCGACTACCGGCGGACTTGGACTCTGCCGCTGGTTTTTTCGGAAATTGAGCCGCATGTGCTGTATTTCAGCGCTCAAGTCTTGTTTCGAACGGCGGACGGCGGAAATTCCTGGCAGAAGATCAGCCCGGATCTGACGCGGGAAGATCCGGGCATTCCGGCGAATTTGGATGCGGCGACGGCGGCGGATATCCCGCCAGGAAAAAGGCATGGCGTGATTTATACCATTGCGCCTTCGCCAAGACAGGCGGGCGAAATTTGGGTGGGGACGGATGACGGACTCGTACAGCTGACGCGGAACGAAGGCAAAACGTGGAGTGACGTCACGCCGAAGGACCTGACGCCGTGGAGCAAAGTGACGCATATTTCGGCGTCGCGCTCCCACTCCGGCGAAGCTTTTGCCGCGGTGGATCGGCACCGTCTGGAAGATTTGCGGGCTTATCTGTATCGCACGAAGGATTTTGGGAAGACGTGGCAGCGGGCTTCGGAGGGGATTCCCGAAGGAAGCTTTCTGAATTGCGTGCGGGAAGATCCGAAGGTTCCCGGGTTGCTGTATGCATGCACGGAAAAAGGCGTGTACGTTTCGTTTGATGATGGAGACAGCTGGTCGCCGCTGCAATTTAATCTGCCGACGACTTCGGTGCGCGATTTGGTTGTGCATGACGATGATCTGGTGATCGCGACGTTTGGGCGATCCTTCTGGGTGCTGGACGATGTGACGCCGCTGCGGCAGTGGAGCGCGAAAGTGGCAAGCGCGGATACCTGGCTCTTTGAGCCACAGACGGCGTATCGAGTTCGTCCGGGAGCGGATCAGGGAACGCCGATACCACTGGATGAGCCGCAGGCAGCAAATCCACCGACGGGAGCGGTACTAGAGTACTACTTGCGGGAGAAACAGACGGGGGCTGTACAGCTGGAGATTATTGACGCGGAGGGGAAATCGGTGCGGCGATTTGCGAGTACCGACGAAATGCCGAAGACAAATCCGGACGAACTGGACATCCCGATGTACTGGGTGCATGACGCGGAGCCATTATCGGCGGAGGCCGGGATGCACCGATTCGTTTGGGACTTGCGGTATGCCTTTGCGGGAGCCCGGCGGCGGTCTCGACGCGGTGGAGGAGGGCCGTTGGCGGTTCCGGGGCGGTACACGGTGAAGCTGACGGCAGCGGGAAAAACGATTTCGGTGCCATTGGTGCTCAAGATGGACCCGGGCGTGAAGACGAGCAGAGAGGATTTGCAGCGGCAGTTCCGCTTGGCTTCAAGACTGGCGGCGGGCGCGGGAGAGTTCTCTGCAGCAGTTACGCGTGCGGACGATCTACAAAAGCAAATTGCGGCGCGAAAGAAGCAGGCGGCGGCAAGTACGGAGGCCATGACGGCGCTTTCGGACCTTGAGAAAGAGATTGGGGCAGTGGCCGGCTCCGCGTCCGGCGGCGGCTTCGGAGGTTTTGGATTTAGCGTGCCGGGAAAGGAGCCGGCGACGCTGCGGCAAGTGTCGGCTGCGATGGGGACTCTGCTGGGGATTGTCGATGGTGCCGATGTGGCTCCTTCGGCAGATGCGACAGCGGCAGCCGAGAAATGGGAAGCAGCGGGAAAGAGCGCCCTGGGGCGGTGGGAAGCGATTCAAACGAAAGACGTCGCGAGCGTAAATTCGTTGATGGAGAAGGTGCACTTCGAACCGCTCAGAGTGCAATAGACCGGACAAGCCAGCTGGCGGGTACGGACGAGCTATGCCGCTCGGCTTTCTAAAGGCCGGGCGGCTTTTTTATGGAGCGCGTTGGGGGATCTATGGCGCACGAGGATTCGCGGCATGTCTCTCAGAATCAAGGAGAAGCGGCGGTGAATTCCTGAAGGACAGGTAGCGCGACATTCGCCGGCGGGGCGGGTTAGATGAGGGTAGGAAGAAAGAACGCCAGCCCGGAAGAGAATGAGGACACCCCAATGATCAGCAAGAACACAGGAAAGCAGCTCGCGATTGCCGCCGGATTACTGGCGTTGACGTTTGCGCCGGGAATCAGCCGTGCACAGAGTGGCTCCGAGCCACCAGCCCAAGATCAAAGCCAGGCGGCACCTGCCCGGCCAACGCAGCACGAAGGAAGAAAGCATGGCGCGATGCAAGGACTGAACCTGACCGAGGATCAAAAAGCGGCCATGAAGAAAATTCATGAGTCTACCAAGGCGCAATTGGATGCCGTGAATAAGGATGAGTCGCTGGCGGCGGATCAGAAAGAAACAAAGATTCATCAGCTGCGGCATAGCGCTCGCATGCAGATGGTAAAACTCTTGACACCTGAGCAGCGGCAACAGATGCGGGCCAATGTTCGGGCTTTGCGCGCGTCTCGCCGAGAGCAGCCGCAACAGCCGCCACAGGCCCAGCCACAGGGCTGATGGGGTCGGCAACCTCCGGGGCGGTCCGATTCCTAGGAATCAAGAGTTCATCGGCCGGATCAAGGTTCTAGACGCGATTCATCGAGGGACGGTCGAAGAGACCGTTCCTTTTTCGTAGAGGGAGAGATTCGGGCAGCACGGAATCGCGTTTAGATTTGGTATGCTGCTCGACGTGGAAAATATCGCTCGAATGAAGCAGTGCGCTTGGGTCCGTAATGGATCTCGGATTGGCGCGCTTTTTCTTTTGTTCGTTTCAGGAGCCGGGGTACTCAGTTTCTCTTCCCCGGCAACTTCCGAAACAGCGCCCGCTGCACCTCAGGCACAGCCTGCAACGCCAGAAAGCCCTCCGCAAACTATTTCACCGGCCGTGCCACGAGCAGGGTTGAATGTCGTGGTTCTTGACCCGGCGCACGGCGGGACGGATCCGGGAGCCCGGGGAACGGGGGGAATCCGGGAGAGCGAGATTGTGCTCGACTTTGCGGCCCAAGTGCGCCGTGCGCTGGAGTCGCAGGGATTCCAGGTGGTGCAGACACGGCAGGGGAATGAAGATCCCTCGTTTGACGACCGCTCGGCGCTGGCGAACGCACAGAGCGGAGCGGTGTTTCTAACGCTGCATATTGCCTCGACGGGCCTGCCGGGGACGGCGCGAGTTTACGTCAACTCAGATTTGCCGGTATCAGGGGATGTGGCCGGTTTGATTTCCTGGGACCGCGCGCAGACGCCGTTTCAAGGTTTGAGCAGGAAGCTGGGCGATCTGGTGCAGGGTTTGCTGGCGCAGCGATTCAAGGGATCGCCGAGCACGGCGCAAACGGCGGCGGTTCGGCAACTGCGAACGACGGCGGCGCCGGCGATTGCGGTGGAAATATCGAGCGTTGTGGTGGAAAACCGCGCGGACCTGGATCGCATGGCGCCGGGTGTGGCCGATGCGATCGCCACCGGTGTTGCGGCGTTTCGTCCGTCGTATGTTGTGCCGACGACAAGGGGGGGAACTCCGTAATGGCGCGCTGGATCCGATGGGTGGTGGGCATCCTTTGCGTTTTGGTGATCGTGGGAGCGATTTACTTTCCGATTTTGCGGCGGCGATTGCGAGCGGCGGCGAAGTTGCAGCAGCAAACCGCGGAGCAGGCGCGGAGAGAATTGACTCAGGCGGTCCCCGTGAATCCGGGCGAGCCGCGCGTGAAGGCGAAATTATTTTGGGCTTCGGGGAATGGCGACGGGACGCTGATGGACTCGACGGTGGAGTTGCCGCTTTCTAGCGATCCGGTGCTGCGTTCGAAACAAGTGCTGAATACCTTGCTGGCAGGGCCGGTGGATGCTGACCTGCGCACACTGCCACCGGATGCCGTGCTCTTGGCGTTTTATCTGCTGCCGAACGGTACGGCCATTGCGGATTTTTCCGAGCCACTGGCGACGGCGACGCCATCGGGAATTCAGAGTGAGCAGATGGCGGTGGATTCGATTGCGCGAACACTGGAAGCGAATGTGCCGAAGGTGCAACGGCTGAAAATTTTGATTCATGGGCAGGAAGTGGAAACGCTGGCCGGGCATTTGGACCTGACTGGAACTTTTCTGGTGAACGCGGAAGGCCCGCTGCCGGCGCCTGTCGCAGCGACACCAGCAGCAGCGCCAGCAACGCCGCCGGTCGCGGAGAAGCCGTCGGCTCCCGCTCCTGCGACCGACAAACCTGCCCCTGCGGCCGCTCCGGCGACCAGACCTGCTTCTCCCGATGGCGTTTGAAGATTGACACTCGCGAATGCACCCGGCAAACTGACGCAGCTTGCGTGGAAACGGCAAGAGCACTGATGGCAAATGCAGTGACAGCAGGAGGAAGAGTGCGAGCGGATGGCCGAGGTCCGGATCAGATGCGACCTTTGAAGATGACGCCTGATTTTATTTCAACAGCGGAAGGAAGCGTGTTGATTGAGATTGGCAGCACGCGCGTGATATGCACCGCGACGGTGGACGACGGCGTTCCGGGATTTATGAAAGGTACCGGCAAAGGCTGGGTGACGAGCGAATACGGAATGTTGCCGAGAGCCACGGAAGAGCGCACGCAGCGCGAGGCGACTCGCGGCAAACAGTCCGGGCGGACTCTGGAGATTCAGCGGTTGATCGGGCGGTCGCTGCGAGCGGTGACGGATCAGGAAGCGCTAGGCGAGCGGACCGTGTGGATCGATTGTGACGTGATTCAGGCTGACGGCGGGACGCGGACGGCTTCGATTACCGGTGCGTTCGTGGCGCTTGCACTGGCGTTCGAACGGTTGGTGGCGGCGGGGATTTTGAAGAGCTCGCCGTTGATTGACACCGTAGCCGCGACCAGCGTGGGGATTGTAGATGATCGAGCGCTGTTGGATCTGGCGTACGAGGAAGATTCGCGCGCGGAAGTGGACATGAACGTGGTAATGACGGGCAGCGGACATTTTGTTGAGATTCAGGCTACGGCGGAGGGGCGGCCGTTTAGCGGAAGCGAAATGCAGGACCTCCTTGCGTTGGCAGCGGCGGGAATTCGCCGGCTGACGGAGGACCAGCGCGCAGTGTTGCCGGTTAAGTTCAGTGCGCGCGCCCGTTGATGTGCGCGCTTGTTAAGTTGTTTCTGGCGTCTTCCAATCCTGGAAAACTTCGAGAGTTTCGCGCGCTGGCGGGAAGTGCGGATGCCTTGAGTGTAACCGATGCGCCGGGTGCCCATGTGGAGATCGAGTTGTTGCCGGGATTCGATTTCTTGCCGACGTTTCAGGAAGATGCGCCGACGTTTGCGGAGAACGCAACGGGGAAGGCTTTGCACTATTCGCTGCCGGGAGACCGGCGCGTGTTTGCTGACGATTCCGGCTTGGTGGTGCCGGCGCTGGGCGGGGCGCCAGGAGTTCATTCTGCGCGGTATGCCGGGCCGAACGCGACCAGCGCGGAACGCAATGCGAAATTGCTGGGCGCGCTTAGCGGAAAGAAGGATCGAGAGCGCGCAGCGCATTTCGTGTGCGCTATTGCCTTGGCGCAACAAGGGCGGGCGATCGCAATTGTGACGGCGCGCGTGGATGGCGAGATTTTGGAATCGCCGCGGGGGAGCGGAGGTTTCGGGTATGACCCGGTGTTTTACTTCCCAGCTCTCAAGAAGACATTTGCGGAGCTTTTGCCTGAAGAAAAGAATCGGATTAGCCATCGTGGGAAAGCGTTCCGCAAGATGTTGCGCTCACTCACCGTTTCGTAGTGGCACCGCACGCCGTGCCCGGCACTTTCATGGAACGCCGTTGACTAACGCAGAAGACAGACGGAATGTCTGTCCCACCGTGTGATATTCTTCGCGTCATGCCTATACGAAAAATAAATAAAAAGAAGAAACCTGCGGCCAAGAAAGAGCATGCGGCAAAGCCCACGCGAAGCGCAAAGGGCCGAGCGAATGCCAAACAATCGTCCGCAGGGGGAACGGATCCGAAACGCGTTGCGGCCATTTTGGCAAAGCTGGACGAGGCGTATCCGGCCGCAACTTGCGAATTGAAGCACGACCATGCGTTCCAGCTGCTGATTAGTACGATTCTTTCCGCGCAGTGCACGGATGTGCGGGTAAACCAGGTGGCGGAGACGCTGTACAAGAAATATCCGACCCCGGAGGCCTTCGCATACGCAAATCCGAGCGAGTTGGAGCAAGAGATACGGCCGACGGGATTTTTTCGAAACAAAACGAAATCGATTATGGGAGCGAGCAAGGCGATCATCGAGAGGTTCGGCGGGCAAGTGCCGCGCACGATGGAAGAGCTCCTTACGGTGCCCGGGGCGGCGCGAAAGACAGCCAACGTGGTGCTGGGCACGGCCTTTGGTATTGCAGCTGGAATCGTTGTGGATACGCATGTGATTCGCATTTCGAACCGGCTGGACTTGACGCGGAATGAGGATCCAAAAAAAATCGAACAGGACTTGATGAAAGTGATTCCGCGAGAAAAATGGATTCTCTTTTCGCATCAGATCATCTGGCACGGGCGACGCGTATGCCATGCGCGCAAACCCAAGTGCGTGGAATGCAATCTCGAGAAGATCTGCTATTCGAAAGACAAGACAATTTAAGGGAGCAAGCAGCGAGCTCCCCGCATCGATTCTGGCACTATCTCACTCCCACCCAGTTCGAAGACGTCAAGGTTCGAGGCAGATCGATGGGTTGCATCTCGGCCTGTGCTTTCACGTATCATGCAGCCATGCGAATTTTGCTGGTCGAAGACGATCCAGGGGTGCGGCGGTTTGTGGTTAAAGGTTTGCGCGAGCAGGCTTACGCGGTGGACGCGGCAACGACCGGTGAAGATGCGCTTTATCAAGCGGAGATTAACGAATACGACCTGATTATTCTGGACGTGATGATTCCGGCGCCCGACGGGTTTGAAGTTTGCCGCCGGCTGCGCAAGGCTGGCAGGCGCATGCCAATCCTGATGCTGACAGCGCGAGATGCCGTCGAGGATCGGGTCAGCGGACTCGATCGTGGAGCGGACGACTACCTTACAAAACCATTTGAATTTCGCGAGCTTCTGGCGCGCCTGCGCGCGCTCCTGCGGCGCTCAACGGAATTGCATCCGCCGCGGCTGAGCGTCGGAGACCTTGAGCTGGACACGGCGGCGCAGAACGCAACTCGTCGCGGGCACGCGATTTCGCTGACGCACAAGGAGTATGCGCTGCTGGAATACCTAGTGCGGAATGCAGGACGGGTGGTAAGCAGGGCGGACATCGCCGAGCACGTTTGGGATGAGAGTTTCGATCCGTTTTCAAATTTGATCGAGGTTTATATCAACCGGCTGCGCCGGAAGATTGATCCGGATGGGAGCTCGGAACTCTTACAGACGCGGCGAGGCGCCGGTTACATTTTGAAAGCCGGCGAGGATGCCGAGGGCACAGGGCGCCCACAAGGCAAAGCAAGTGCCCCGGATCGCAAGAAACATGTTTAATTCCGTCCGCGTACGACTGACAGTGTGGTACTCGGCGGTGCTTGCCGTCGTGCTGGTGCTGGTTTCTGCAACCACGTATTTTATCGTCCAAAAATCGTCGATGCAGAGGACGGACGGGGACTTGGCCGTGCTGGCGGATTCGTTCCTCGTGACCTTTCAGGCTGAGCTTCTAGACGCGCCCAACACGCCGGGTTCTGCAATTCTATCGGCTGCGCAGCAGTCCATGGTTGAGCATCGCTCGAATAACGATACTTTCCTTGTGCTGGGCCCGGGCCGCGAGATAGTGGCCAGTTCAACCGGCACGTTTTCTCCCGGCGTCCGCTCCGACCGGTCTGTGGCTTCCGCACTCGCATCCCGCGAGTTTCAGAGTTTCACAAAAATGAGGGAGAGCAAAGAAGCCGGTTTGGAAACAATTCGTGCAGAGCACTCGCGATTCAGGGCTTACTCGCGTCAGTTCCAGGCGAATGGCCAGAACTACCTGCTCGTTATTCTGCATTCGCTGCATGCGCAATACGAGGTGCTCGAAACGATCCGGCTGACATTCTCATGGATGATTCTTCTTGGTCTGCTGCTCGCTGGGACGGGGGGCTACTTTTTGGCGAGGAGGAGTATGGCTCCGGTAGTTGCGATGGGCGCGCACGCGCGGCGCATCGGGGCCACCAACTTGCACGAACGGCTTCCGGTGCTCAATGCCAACGACGAGCTCGGACAGTTGGCTACCATCTTCAACGATCTCCTTAATCGGCTCGACCAATCGTTTGAGCGCCAGCGGCGGTTCATCGCCGATGCGTCGCACGAGCTGCGGACGCCATTGGCCATTCTTCGCGGAGAGGCCGAAGTGGCTATGTCGCAACAAGGCAGAACGGCGGAAGATTATCTCGAATCGCTCCAGATTCTGCATGAAGAAACGTCGCGATTGATTAAAATCGTGGAAGACCTTTTCACTCTGACGAGAGCGGACTCCGGCCAGTACCCGATATCGCAGGAAGACGTTTATCTCGAGGAAGTGGTAGCGGACTGCGCGCATTCGGTACGGACACTGGCACGCGAGAAAAACATTGAATTGAGCGTCGATGCTGCCTCGGAATGTCTTGTTCGCGGGGACAGAGAACTTCTGCGGCGCATGATTTTGAATCTCCTGGACAACGCGATCAAATACTCAGCAGAAGGTGGCCGCGTGGATGTCGCTTGTCTCGCCACAACTACGGCCTGTGAAGTGCACGTCACCGACACGGGGCCGGGGATACCCCCGGATCTGCGCGATCGCATTTTCGAGCGGTTTTTCCGTGCTGATCCCGCCCGATCGCGTTCGGGACGCGAGGGCGGAGCCGGACTGGGACTTTCGATAGCTCTCTGGATTGCTCAGGCCCATCACGGCCGGCTCGAACTGGTCTGCTCTGACTGGACGGGAACTCACTTCGCGGCGTTTCTGCCGGGACCTGGTATTGCGCGTACGGGAACGGATTAATCGTCCAAAAATCCGCTGGGCGGTGCAACGCTATGCAATCCGATGCACCCTAAACCATTGAACGGCAAAGGATTCCGTTGCTCCGCATGGCACTCGATTGCATACCATTGTCAGGCCAGGTGTAACAGGAAGTGATACAGAATTTCCGGAAGCCGGATTGTTTCGGTCCCACCAAGTGAATCACTAAGGGGCCGAGATTGACCAATAATCAAGGCCGACGTTTTGTACCTTTAGAATTTCGCCATCCTCGGCGAAGAGTCTGTAATAACCCTGAGTGATGGACTCGCCGGCCACAGAATGAATTCTCCCTTCGCTGTGTTTCTTAGTTGCTACGGGAGGAAAGCCCGGCCTCGCCAAAACGTCGGTAATGATGTCGAATACATACTCAACCGGAATTTTCTTTTCCGGGCGTTCCCAGCTTTCAAGTTGACCGCGACCTTCGATTCGCTCACGCATAGTTTGCTTTCTCCTCAAATCCACTAGTTGAGACAGGCCTCGCAATTGACGGGAGGCGAAGGGTTCGATTTGATTTCCAGGTGCTTGTACCTCGCATCGGTTGTCACGAGCTGCTGTAACTCCAGGTTTACCGTGCACTGAGGACGGATGATAACCTGTGCCACGCTCCCAGGGTCGAACTCGGACAAAAACAGGCCGCCAGGGAGACGCTCCAAACGTTTCAGCATACGGATGATTCGCCACTCCCTCTCGAACGAGTATTTTGTCCGCTTGCGAAATAGCACGCCAGCACCTTCATCGCCAAGAATTGTTCCCAGAGCGCTGCCAAACGGCTCGTCGCTGTAAGACATTTTCCCCACGTGTCCTTGACCCTTCAACAGGGTACTGAAGCCGCGATGGTTCGTATCGAAGGCCAGTACGAAACCCGTTGAGTTTTTGGCATATTCCATCCACATTCGCTCGGAGTCTGGAGCATCGGTTAGGCACAAACTCCCGAGTTCGTCCACGACTGGGGTATTTTGCCGCAAGTTTTGAATGGCGCTTTTCTGAGCTTCAGGATTTGATGCGAGCGCCTGCACAATCACACCGGCGGGAAGTCCATTACGGCTAAGCTGGAAACCGATTGAGATCGCATATCGCCAGATCTCGCTCTCTGTCCCAAAAATAGCAAAATCCGGCTCAAGTTCGTGATCGTCTTCAAAAACGGTCCTCTGGCTAAACCGAACCCGGCAGTCAGCCAACGCATGGAGGCGCTCCGGAGGCAGGTACTTATATAAGACCGGGGGGACCGGGTGTTCCCATGGCTTCATTTAGATCTACTCGCGTGACAGACCCGCTGTTCCTTTCCAGTTCTCCGGGAACGGACCGCCGATAATTCGGTCAGGAACCATCACTTCGAATGACGTCTTACATGCGACGCACTCGACCCGTTGATAGCCCATCGCACCAAAGCCGGGGCGCGCGAGAACCTGGATGACCTGCTTCTCCTCGCAGTACGAGCATTTGACAGGTATCTGGATGTGTCGTTCAGTAGCAACCTTCGTCATGTCAGGACCCAAGCACCAGGGCGAGCAAGACTCCAGCGACACCTAACCCGACAATGGCATTCCTGGTGGGACTTCCCCATTGACCCGTGAGGGCGCGCGACTTCATGTCCTCACAGTTGTTGACCACCGTCCAGGTGACGCCTCGCTCCACGTCGGTGCGAGCGCGTTCGGCAATCTCCCAGCCCCGGTTCAAATTCGCGGGTAACGTGTCGAGAAAAACGATCTGCCCGTCCGAGAATCCAAACAGGTCCGTCGTTACGGCTCGTCCGTGGCGCTTTGAGTTGTGGTGAATGACGACGCTCCCGTCCCAGGTGCGGTCTAGGATGCCGTAGTGGGTAAACCTCATTCCGCCCCAGAATGCGGTGGTTTTTACACCAGTTCCGCTGGGAAGAGAGTCGATTGAGATTTGGTTTGTCATAGCAAGCTCCGTTGAGGGCCACTTCCCCTCATTGTACAAAAGTGTGCTCGCAGGCAGCTTGCGGCGTCAACTAGATTAGAGGCCAGTAATGGTGGCGGCCTTCCGACCCTGTCCTTTGGTACAGGCTACGCCTTTCCTTCGCCCATGCTACACTACGATTCGAAAGGAGCGGGAAGATGTTCAACAGCCAAGAAGTAGACAAGGAAATTTACAGGGCTCGTTTGCACATGGCGCACATCCACAATGGTGCCTACTACAATGCACGCGTTGCGGAACTGGCGAGAGAGTTCAAACCGCAGTGTGCGAATCAACAGGAACGCGATCCCCTGAAAATGAAATTGATAAATGCCGTGGACCGTAAGGGCGAAAGGATGCAGCAAGGTACCGCCGCTCAAGGCCACATTGTCAGGGTTCTGAGCGGCAACTAAAGCGGCCGCCCAAATCAGCTCTACCGGGACGTGTCAGGAGAGATTGTTGAACAAAGAGAATGACCACGAATCATTTTCAACATAATGGCGCCGGAGCGGGGGAAAATTCAACCGCCTCCGCGATTGCCGGCACCGGTCCGTCTTTCGGACCTCAGGTCCTTTCGAAAGGGACCGTCGCTAATTCCACTGAGAGTATCCCACTGAACAACGTGGACGAGCTACTTCGTCTCGACGCAGCCCAGCTCAGGAATAGAGAAAACTGGCACAAGATGGATAGGATCGTGTGCGCCGTTCCTTCGAATGCGGAGAAGATTCGCGTCTGGGAACAGGTCTGCGTTATCCTCGACAAAAATCACTCGATAAAGGGGCTTCCGCTATTTCGTTTGGGCATACTGCACCTCCTCGAAGATGCCGATGAGCCGCAGGGACTCACGCTCTTGGAACAGGCCTACCACGAAGACAAGAGGGAGAAGGAACAGAAAGAGATCGACGTCCCCGCGGAGAGGCGAGGAGCATACCTTTTATTGGCGGTCGTGAAGGACTTCTTTGATTACCTTCGCGCGAAGAAGCCACACGAGTGGGAGAGCGGACTACTGACGAGCCACAACAGAAAGCTGCTCGTGCTGGTCCTTTTCACCGTGTACGACCTAATCGGCGTCCATGCCTTGGACATGCAAACATTCACGATAGCTGATCTTCAAAAGCTCATTAAGAGCGACGCACTAAGAAGATTTGCAGGCGAAAATTATTTCTGTACTCAGAACCTGCTAGAGATGTTCACCTTACAGAGGCAGAACATCGACAAGGTAAACGATCAATACCCCCTAGCGCGCGCCATCATCGGGCTTGTCGGCGGAGTGCTAGAGGCGATTTGGGTCGACCGGATGCCGCCGTCCGTGATGGGGAAAACCTTGGGTACGATTTTGACGGAAGCCCACAAGCAGGGCATCCTGAAACTTGATACGAGAATTGCCGCGCTATCAAGCCTTTTGTTGTTCATGCGAAACCACGTTCATCCCGGCCGGGACATTAAGAGACAGCGTTACTTCATCAACATGGACGTGGCAAAGGGATGCAAAGCTGCGCTCGATTGGACGATCTCGGAGCTTCTAAGAACACCGTAAAAACTCCGCTACGATATGGAAGAACTGGCTCTCACCAAAAAGCTAGTTGCCCTCGAAGCATCGCGCTCATCTCTCGACCATTGGCTAACGTTCTTCATATTCCTCGTAGTGATCGGCCTCGCTGTGGAACTGGTCGTAATCTGCCTTGAGCATCGGCACGAGACTCTAGCTTTCGAACGCGGTGTGCCCGAAAGGCCAAGCAGCATGGTCCTCATATTTGCCCTCTTGGGTGCGGGGCTGGTAGCCCTTGGGGTTTCCGGAGAATTCGGGATACACATTAAATCTGAGCGCCTTGAAACTGAAATTAGAAAGGTCGACAGCTCTTTACTCACAATCGCAAATAGGAAGGCGGGCGATGCTAGAGCTTCCGCTGAGGGTGCAGCCTTGGCAGCGTCTCGTGCAAACGATTCGGCTGGCAGTGCCCAGCAGCGATCCGCCGCCGTAGCAGAACAGGCTGATGAGTTGACCCAACAGTTGAAGCGGACCGAGCTCAACTTGGGGATAACGCAAGCCCTGATATCTGCGCGACGAATAGAGAATCCAAACGAGCTTGTTGAACAATTGCGACAATTTAGCGGGCAAACGGTCATCATCACGTCGTACGTTGGTGACGAAGAAGGTTGGGGACTCTGCAGTGTACTGGTGATGACTACCGGTTCTGCCGGAATGAAACCTGTCGATCTATGTGGTAAGAGTGCACCGGCAGCGCCGATGGTTAACACCGTCGCAATCTCTGGCCCAGACATAGACGAAACGCTCAAACTTGGTTCGATCATAACCCAGGCGGGACACTTGGGCACAACGTCCGGAATCAAAGCGCCGACCCTTAACATATTCGTCGGTGTTAAGGCACCGTTCAGCTTCGGCGGGACAACACAGATTCCCGACAAGAGAAAAAGCAAGAAGCCGTAAACGTTTATTTGTAACGTGACAGCACTTCCGAGAAACGCAACCACGCTGAATGGCTTCGACCAAACGAATTAGTTGCCCATCCGGTTACTAACTCTCAGCGGTATTCATCGAATCATGACTACCCGCCCATGCTAGGGTCAAGAGTATAGGATGCGAGGCGCGCCCTGGGCGGGTCCCTCACCTCAATTGGTACTCGGCATGGCGGATCAAACGATCCCTCTCAGCATCTATCTCTTCCGGCCGGATCGCGTCACGGCTTTCGAGAAAGCGTTGCACGTAAGTGTGAACGCCTTGCCGCTTACGCCACCGCTTGACGGCTATGCCCTTAATTTGCAGGCCAGCGCGCGCGTGCCTGCGTGGGTGCCCGTGATCCAATCGGTGCTTCAGAATGCAAGCGGTTTTTCACTGATAGGTCAGTCCCCGGCGGCGATGCTGATCATCCGCAGGGCTGGAAAGACGTTTGTTTTGCCCTTCGGTCATGCGTGGGCGAAGCTCGACGATGATTGGCTGGAACCTGACTTTGGCAGGCGCGTGGCTCTCAATCTGATTCCCCCAGATAAGCTCGTTGAGATTCATGTTGAGCAAGTATTTGCAAAATGGCACATCGCCCGCGAACGAGCGCCGCGCGCTTCCTCGGTCGAAGAGTTCGGCGTTCAGTTCGACCGCGATCTGGTGGCGAGCGTCGAGGGTGAGCCGTCGGAGTCCAGTTTCGGTTCGAAACTTCGCGGCGGCACCAGCCTCCGGGTCGATCTACCGTTTTCCGAACTGCCCGACATTTTGGACAAGTCCGTACCACTCTTCCAAAGCGACGACTACAAGAAAAACTGGCCCGAAATTGACAACATTAACGTCGTCACGGACGAGCTTCTGATCGCGAAGCTTGAGGCGCAATTCGACATTGAACTAAAGGCTGGAAGCGCTCAGAAAAAATTGGTCATGTTCGCACCGACATACCGGCGAGAAGAGGCTTGGGCCGTCGATTCATATGTCTTCGGGCGTATGTCTAAAGCTCCCGCGACAACTCCCTACCTGCTAGTTCAAAGCTGGATCAATTATCTGCAAAAGGAAAAGCTCGAGCCGAGCGTCGCCGCGGCCAGAACGTCTTGGATCCATCTAATGGACGGAGCCAAGGAGTCACTCAGCAGGTGCACGGCCTTTCAGTGCTTCGGCTACGAATTGCCACTCGCCAGCAAGCAATACATCTTGTCGTCGGGAATCTGGTACGAAGTTGCGATCAACTTCCTCAACAAAATCAATAAGGCAGCGAGCAATATTCCCGCGCCGCGAACCGTGTTGCCCCCTTGGAATCAAGTGGAGAGCGAAGGCGAGTACAACCTTCGGTGTGGAAAAGCGAAAGGATTCCTGGGGTTCGACGCGAAGAACATCATGTACGGCGGCGGCCAATCAAAATTTGAGTTCTGCGACGTGCTTCATATGGCGAGCCAGACTCTCTTCTTTGCCAAGATAGCTACGAAGTCCAGCGGCATGAGCCACTTGGTCGAGCAGGTCCGCCGAACGACCGAGCTCCTGTTCACCGCCGATGGAGAATATCGAAGAGAACTGGTAGAGGTTTTCAAGAAGTACCACAAGGGTGTGGATACGGCCTGGCTGAAGACTAGACCGAGACACGGCGATTGGAATATCTGTCTCGTCTCTCTTGGCAAGTCGCCTGCCGGGTTGCCGTTTTTTGCGAGATGCAGCCTGGTGAAGCTTTACAACGACCTGCGCGAGGGAGGGCACGAGGTATCTTTCCTAAAGGTCTAATTACCCGTCCGCTGCGGGCCTGAATTCTCAGTTTCGGCTCTCCCTCAGGAACCTCATCAACCCCTGCTCCTTGCCCAACTGACGAAAGAACGCCAGGCACCGCGCGCAGTTTCCTTCACTGAGATGCTCGAAGAATTTAAAGATGTTAGCTTTTCGGAATTTCCGGCAGGGGGGCAGGTAGTATGACCTCCGAAGGACCGCCAGCACTTCGGGCGGCAGGCTGGAGTTTCGTTTCGCCATCTAGCGCTCTCGTCCTCGAACTCCCCCTTTGCCAAAGAGGCGTCTATTTTCTTGGTTTGGAAGCGTCCCGCAAACGTTCTGCGAGACTCTCCATGTCACTGGCCATGGTATCAATCATCTTGCTGATTGGCAGCTCTGCGGTCGCCATTTCTCGGATGGCCTTCGTTGCCTCGGCAGCCTGCTTGTATGAGCGTGGCACAAACTCCGAATCCTCCAGGCATTGGGCGGACGCAACGGCGTCGTCGTGAAGCTCGATGATCTCGTTCTTGATAGCCTCAATGCGTTTTCTAACTCTACGTATCGCCCTGTAAGGCCCGACTCTCCATATAGCGGTTTCTTGTTCAAGCTCCTGAAGGGACTTCTTCGTGTCGATGTGGTGCGCGCTCAAATCTGCCTGGAAATCTCTTAGTTCTCTCGCGGCGTTCGCGCACGCGGCCGCGGTGTGGGCTGGCAAAACGCTCACTATTTCAGGGACACCGAGACGGCTCCCGTCGCGCTTGGCCTCCTTGACCATGTGGACGATGACTTCGCCGATCTCAAGGGCACCCGCTGTTCCAGCTATTATCTCGCCTACGACCATGGGCGGAGCCTCCGTGCGGTCCGAGTTCGCCGGTATCTTATCATGACCCTAAATTACAAAGAGGAATAACCCCCTACTGGACATGTGGAGGTTCACCATCAATTTTTCGGCCTCGCCAGCCCATTGACATTTCGCCTTTTGTTCGCCTATGATCGACTTCCGTTTCCAAGAGCCTTGAGTCGCCATGAGTCCGCCGGTCGTAGTTGGAGGTCTTGAGAAAGAGTCGTCTCTAAATCCTTGGGCTCTGCCCGAGCGGGGCGTGTCCGTGTACTACGGGTGCCCCGAGATGCCCCGGCTCTCCCACTACTTTCTTCCGAGGCTCTTGCTCAGCGGAAAGCGCATTCTTTATCTCGACGGCGCGAATCAGATCAGTCCGCTCCTGATCGCGCGCTTCGCGAGAGAGCGTAGGCTTGAGCCTTCCGAATTTAACAAGCTCATTCGAGTGTCCCGCGCGTTCACCTGTTTTCAGCTTATGGAGTTGGTCTTACGCGTCCCGAAAATATTAAACTCCTGGTCCGCTGACGCTTTGATCGTGACCGCGTTGCCTGATTTATTTTTCGACGAAGATGTCCGGGATCATCCGGCGCGCGCGGCGTTCGAGCACGCGCTCGAAGGGCTCGAAGCGATTGCGCAGCTTCCCATTTCCAGCGCCGTCTTTTCTGACGCGAACTCGTTCAAGACGAAGAGGCACGATTTCTTCCCGAAGCTCTCCAAGCAGGCGCGCCACGTTTTCAAGGTTGAGGCCCGCCCCGACAGTGAGCTCTCCTTTACCAGCGAGAAGACCGCACCGTTGTTATCTGTCTGAACTGATTCCCTGGAGGAACCATGGGCCGGACCGTCCCTACATTCGTACAACTCATTCAGCAGGCGGCGGACCGCTGGAGAAAGTTTCGTCGCGCGCTACGCCGCGAGGACCAGTCGCACTTCGACCGGCTGTTTGTCCGCGTGCGTTGCTACACCCAGGCCGCCACGTATCAGTGCCACGACAACCCGATGGAGGCCATCCTGCTTTCCATCGCGCTCGACCAGGAAAAGCGGCTGTACGCGGTCGAGAAGGTTCTTCAGAACGCCGGGGTGCTCTGTGAGATTGCAAGGATGGATTCTCGACCTCTACCCGAACCAGCGGGGGATGACGCTCTGGCTGATCGACCGGAACCAAGCGCGCTACCGTTTGACCGATGACTTCGCCCCGGCGTTCTTCGTGTCCGGGAGCGAGGAGAAACTGGCCCGTCTCCAGGACGCCGCACGGAATCAAGCCACCGACCTGCGAACTTTGATGACCGAACGCACCGACCTGTGGCTAAAGGCCGCGCGGCCCGTGCTCCAGGTGTCGGTTCACTCGCCAATCGATTTTGTGAGCTGGGGCCGTTGGGTCCACCGGTTCGACTCGCGGCTCCAGCTTTACAACAGCGACCTCATGGTCGCCTCGCTCTACTGTTGGGAGAAACATCTCTTCCCGCTGGCGTATGTCGAAGTAGAGGCTGACAAGGAGGGAAAAATCCTCGCCATCGAGCGCCGCGACAGCGAGTGGGCTCTCGACTACGAGATGCCGCCGCTCAAGATCATGCAGATTCGCCTAGCCGGCCTGTCGCGGATTGACCCCGAGCACGGGCGCCATGCCGCTCTCGAAATTGAAGTTGACGGAACGTGCTGGGAGCTTGATGAGTCAGGTGAGCCGCCATCTGTGGGCTTCGCACGGCTGGTGAAGCGAGAGGACCCCGACGTGATTCTCTCCGAGTGGGGTGACTCGACCATCCTTCCGCTGCTCAGCCAACAGGCGGAGCGGCTGAAGTTCTCGCTCAACCTGAACCGCGAACCGGGCGTCGCCGTGCAGCGTTCAAAACCGCGAAGTTACACCAGCTACGGGCGGATACTCTTCAAGGCGAGCGCGACGACCCTCTTTGGCCGCATCCACGTGGACAAGCAGAACTCCTTTATCAGCGAGAAGTGCGACTTCGCGGGGCTGTGGGAGCTAGCGCGAGTCACCAAGCTGCCGATTCAGTACGCGGCGCGAACGACGACCGGCACCGGCATCAGCTACATGCAGATGGAGCTCGCGCATCGTGACGGCGTGCTGATACCGGAGCAGAAGGCCGAGCCGGAGGACCCCAAGTCGCCGGATGAGCTGCTCCTAGCGGATCGCGGTGGGCTCGTCTTTGTGCCGAAGCTGGGATTCACCGCGAACGTCGCCGAGCTGGACTTCGTGAGCCAGTTCCCGAGCATCATGGCGCGGTTCAACATCTCGCCGGAGACGGTGAATTGTCCGTGCTGCCCCGACGCGCCGCGGATTCCCGAGCTGGGCTATCGCATCTGCCAGAAGCGCAGCGGGATCACCAGCCGCGTGGTCGAGCGCCTGATCGCCAAGCGCACAGCGCTGAAGAAGCTTCAAAAGACGGCGGAGCCTCTCGTCGCGCTGCGATTCAAGCTCCAACGCGACTCGCTGAAGTGGCTCCTGGTCTGCTGCTTCGGCTACACGGGTTACAAGAACGCACGGTTCGGCAAGATCGAGGCGCATGAAGCCATCAACGCCGTGGCGCGCGAGACTCTGCTGGTGGCCAAGGAGCTGGCCGAGAGCCGGGGATTCGAGCTTGTTCACGCGCTCGTCGACTCGCTATACGTTTGGCGGGAGGGGGCGACGCGTGAGGAGTTCGAGCGACTCGCCACGGACATCGAAGAGCTGACCAACCTTCCGTTGGCCATCGAGTCCGTTTACCGGTACGTGGTCTTCCTTCCCTCAAAGCAATACGCCGATGTTCCGGTCCTGAACCGTTTCTTTGCGGTCGGCGAAGACGGCGAGGTCAAGGTCCGGGGCCTCGAGTGCCGACGCCACGACACACCGCCGCTGCTGAGCCGCATGCAGCACGAGGTGATTCCCATCTTGGCCGAGGCACACGACCGCGAATCGTACCTGAAAAAGCTGGAGATCGCGCGGATGGTGCTGGCTGACTACGAGGAACGACTCGCGAACGGCGATGTCGAGATCAAGGACCTCGTCGTGAGCAAGCGGATCACCCGGGAGCCGCGCGATTATCAGAAGGCCGGTGTCACGGCCATCGCCGCACAGCAGCTTTTCGGAAGCGGCGTCAAGCTGCGCCCGGGTCAGACCGTCGAGTATGTCTACACGGACAGCGAGTCAGCCGTGTCGAATGATCGCGTTCGGGCGTTCGCGCTGTGGGAGGGATGGCACGGTTACGACCGGAAAAAATACAAGGCGATGCTGCGGGAGGCGTTTCAGCCATTCGAGTTGTTGATTGAGGAGCCCGCGCCACAGCCAATGATTGTGCTACGGAAATTTCAGCGGGGAGAGGATTGGGCGAGCACACCGCTTTTCGCTGCGACGGCCCACGATAAATCGTAAGGCTGTCCGCGACGCTGGGCAAGCAGGACTGACTCAAACGGCAAAGTCGATGGGACGGGCGTTGAGCACGCCTGTTCAAATCTAGTAGGGATTGTTCAAAACAAGAAAGTCCCCGGAGAGCGAACTCTCCGAGGCCAATTTGTCGAATGCGGTCACCGCTAGCCACTTGGACCTTGCTCTGGTAGAACTGCATTCCAGAGGTGTCCAATGCCCAGAGTCGTTCCGAGCCAAGTCGTTGCATTTATAAATAGTCTCTGGCCCACCAGTCGCGACCTCAACAACATCACCAGAGGCCAAGCGGGGCAACTTTCCGGGCTGATCACCCTCGTCGATAAAATCCCTAGTGAACTTCTCGTTATGGACACAGCCACGTACCCAACCTTTGTCTGCGCCACAGCCTACATCGGCCAGAAACTTGCAACTTGGATCAGGTTCCCTGACCGTGGACACGATCTTGGATTTATGCCGGGCGCCACTCAGATGAATCCAGTAACCGAGATCCGGGACGCGCTAGCGAAGTGTCGAGACGAGCCTCTCGGGTCCGCCACATCTAAACTCCATTTCATACCCGACCCGGAACTGCGAAGGAACCTACTAATCGACATCAATGCGATCGACAGGGCCTTATCGAACAGCGAGTGGAAGGCCGCGACGGTGCTTGCTGGTTCCATGATCGAGGCTCTTTTACTCTGGGACATCCTGAACCGTCGAAAAGCTGCCTTCCCGTCAGCTGTGTCTACCCTCGTCATAAACAAAACATTCTCAAAACAGCCGCCAGGGGATTTAGAGGACTGGGTGCTGCACCATTACATCGAAGTGACCGCTCATCTCGGAGTAATCAAACCAGACACCGCGAAGGAAGCTAGGCTCGCCAAAGACTTTCGTAACCTGATTCATCCCGGACGCGCTCAGCGCATTGGCCAAATATGTGATCGTGGCACGGCGCTTTTGTCCGTCGCTGCTCTCGATCACATTGTTAGAGACCTATCCTGACCGCAAGCAGTTGATTAATGAGCTGTATCGGTTTCACTGTCCCGCAACCGTCCCCGCTCATGATTTGCCTCCCCGCCGCACGATGATCAGGATCACCTGGCCGGGACGCGCCTCGGCGGGCGCCGTCACCGTCACCCATCGGCCCGGAACGGTGAACTCGCCGGGGACGACGGCTAGAGAAACAGCCTTGTCGCGTTTCACCCGCAAAAAGAGTTGACCGCTGGTGTCGGTAAAGACGAGGTCCTTACCCAACCTGATGGCCGCGCCTGAGACAGGTTGCCCGTTCTGATCCACGACCGTATCCTCGATCCTAAACTTCCCGTTGTTTTGGTATGTCACCGTCCGGCCCGGGCCGCCGAGCCCCGAGCCGAGGAACATCCTGCCGTCCACGCCGTACCGTATCTTCCCGCTTGGATCGACGCCGCTGGCGAGATTCACGCTGGAACTCTTCAAGGGGGTGATGACGTGCAGCGTGACGGTTATCGACCGCTGGAGCGGCGCGTTACCGCCAGGAACAAAGTAGACGGCCTGCGCCACGTCACTTGAAAATCGATTGAAGACGAAGCCGCCGCCCAGAGACTCGCTCCAGCGTCCCTGCGACCGGGTTGCGTACTCGCGTAAGACGAGGTGTCGCCCCCGGGGCCTCGGCCTTTAAGGACAGGTTTGCGCCCCACTTGTGCTCTACTTTTGTTCTCAGTAAAATTACCAACAGGCACAGGTAGGCGCTACAAAATGGTCATGAACATCGAAAACAATCTCAGGCTTTATCTCACTTTTCTAGATGAACTGAACTTGGTAAAGATCGTTGCCGCCACCGACGATTGGAATCAGCGCCTCGCCATCATGGGTGGCGTGAAAGGAAAAGACCAACTCGTCGACCTCCTAGAGAACGCCAGCATCGATCACTTCACGGTGGGTGGGGACTCTTCTGCCACACGACCATCCCTACCAATCGCTTGCGAGATAACACCGCGGAAAATGGTTGAGACCTTAGAAGAAGCGATTCGAACAGCGGACGAAACGCAGCTAAAAATTCTTCGCGGAGAAAAACCCACAGCTGAAGAATCGTCCACCAGAAGGCCTATTTCATTGAGTGTGTTTTCCAGCACAACGACCGTGAATGAGGGCCTCCCGCGTGTTCAGAATTGGTTTAAGAAGCACGCCCAGAAGAACCAGTGGAGAGAAGTGAAAAATGAAGAAGCAGAAAGTATCGGAGATGGAGTACAAGCACATCAGACTGTGGCCCGTGGCGCGCCGAATTGACGAGGTTGAGGGGATCGAACTTGAGCCGATTGACGATAAATGGCTCATACTCAATCCGACCAGAGAAGAGATCACGCTTTTCAATCCACGCAGTGATCAGAAAGTGCGGTTGGGAACGGACCACATCCGAGAGTACATAACCGACCTTGGAAACTCAGACGGCATATTCCAACTGAAGAGCCAACTCTTTCTCTTTCGAAAACAGCTTCCGCGACTTGAACCGCAGACGAAGTTAAGAACAGGAAGCACTAATTTGGTTTCTTGCGATCTCGCAGACTGAAAATTATGAGGCAGGTTGGAATCAACAAGGCCAGGGGAATCCAGCCTGACCAATCGCCGATATGACCGTAGACAGCAAAAATGAGTACGGTCCAAAGTAGACCGAGCACCCACATGGCAATCTCTTGCCGCAGGTTGCTTTTCAATTTTCGCGCGCTCCAGGCAACTCGGTTAGCGGTGCTTTCGCTTTCGGCGAAAATCATTCCTCAAATTGTTTAGGTCCTGCCAGACCAGTCGAATTACGAGGCCGGGAAATTAGGTTTTGGGGCGCGAACGGGGCTTGGCTTGTGGGATTTGACGTGGGGCAGTGAGCCTTGCCCGCCACTCAAGGTTGCTCTCACTAAGTTCGTTCACACGCGAAACCACTAAAGTCGCGATTTGTACCGTGGCTGAACTCAGCGCCGCCGCGCACAGAGTAACGGCGCCCAAGAGAAAATCGAAGGAAAGCCCCATCCCAATAAATTTCGGACTATTGGTTGCTGCAAAAATCCAGACGACGGCTCCAATTGATGCGATGGCGACCAGGGGCACAGCGACTACCCACTGCGCCAAGCCCCCGCCCGTCACTGGCAAACTGCGATGACGCGCCCAGAGTACTGCCATGGTTAGTTGTGCGACAAACACCGGCAATATGACTGCGAGCAGGCTTTTTGCTTCGCGAACATAAATAGGATGTTGCCAAGGCTTCTGAGGCGATTGAGTTTCTCCGGGTTGGTAATTCGCGATCTCAGTTCGGTGTTTCCTTTGATTGCCACCACAAACGCCGTACCGGCCTTATCATCGAACGCTTGGAACATGGTAGGAATAATCAACGCGGCGCCGTTCGCATAGAAGTCGGTACGACTGTACGTTGAACTTCCGCCCGTGTAGCCGACGTAAGTCATGACGAGGGCCCGAACGTAGTCCACAAGTAAACTGTCCGGAATGTAAGCTGCATATGGTTCTAATTGCCGGACGCAGGAGTTTTCAGTGTCCCACTGATCCAGGTTTGCTTTTAATCTCTGAACGATGGGCGCAAGTTTATACTTTCTTGCCGGCGGAGACAAAAAGCGCTGCCCTTCTACAGCGTTGACGAACTCGAAGGCGAGCGTGGTTTTCTCGGTACTCCCGGCCGTTAGCTGCTGATCTACACGACGAACGATCTGTAGTTTGGTCTCCTTGGGCAATACGCTCCAGAGAATGGGGCTAGCGAACTCGATATTCGAACGAAGGATGGAGGAGCTACCGGGATGGATATACGCTGCGAAAAGGCGATTTGCGAGTTCTATCTTGTACACCTCAGGCAGTTCCGACAGTGCGGTCTCAATAGCGATAGCATTCCTATCGTAGTCTGGGGTTGCCATCTGCGCTAAATACTCATCGATTTCGATTATCTTGGGCGGGTACGGCTGCGACAAAACGTACTTTACGCAATCTTCCAGCATCGCAAGAACTTTCACTAAAGAGGGCTGGCTGCTTCTGGGGTGGCCGTCGAAGACATGACGAGTTTCCTTCGCATGCTTAAGAATCTTTGATGCTTCCCAACCAATAACTCCGATTTTGTAGGCACCGTCGATAAGCTGATCGTCATTGACATAATTTTGGAAATCTTCCTACGTCTGCACATCACGGAAAGGTTTTACGACCTTGTTAAATAACTCGACACTATGGTGGATGATCTTGTTTCTGAGGTCATCAACGACAGCATTCCAGACAGAACCAATGGCGCTTCGGCATCCGCCAACTGGTAGAACGCGGAACGCCTCCTCCAGATATGGGTTGTCCGTGATGTCGTCGCGCACCTCATCAAGCACCTTAGTGAACGGAACGGTCAAATCCTGTGCTCCGGAGACGACGAGGGCGACTGAGCGCTTTATTTTTTCCATATTAATTCACAATCTCTATGCATATACAACCAACCACGTAATCCTTAAGTGGCTTAATATCCATTATAGAATCACTCTGACACAATTAGGAGACCTCTTCATACCCGATAAACAATGGTGTTCGGAACGGCCCCCGGAAGCCGGTAGCCAGAAGTTAGTAGCCAGAAGCTGGGACCCGAGAGCGGCAGTTGAACGTGACTCGGTACGGGATTCGGAAATGGGGAGGATACCCGCTCTCAAGACGGCCGCGGAGCACCGGGGCTGCCGAGAATCTGTGCCGTGTGACGCGCGAGGCCCGAGCCTCGCTTGTGGGTGAGGAGTTTTACGGCCCCGGGAGTTTAGAAGCACTTGCCTGATTACGGTATGTAAATTACCTCCAAGTGGCCCGCAGCCAGCAATCTAAATAACTCTCCGGAATGACTGTCTTCGCTACAAGTAGACTTTGCGAAATCGTTTAGGTGATATGAAACGAATCGTTCTTTTCATTCACTACTCCAGCGTCTAGCTCCAGTGGATAGAACCAATCGTAACCGTCCGCGGCGGAGCAACGCCGGCACAAATTCAAGGCGCCGCGCAAAGGAGAGCCCATGTTCAACCGCAGGCATTCCTGGTTCATCGGTGCGACTTTGGTGTTGACAGTGAGCGCCAACCTCTGCCGAGCGCAGGAGACCAAGCAGGCGGCAAACCCGCAGGCCGCGGAGCGCGTGGCTTGGCGCAAGACCATGGTGCGGATCCCGCTGCCGAAAAAGGGATGTTTCCAGGCTTCGTATCCAAACAGAGAATGGCAGGAGGTCCCATGCTCAAACCTAACGATACCGCCGCTTCATCCTCAGCGAAGAGGCGGGAATCCGCCGACTGTGGGCGGAGGTGGCGCGACTGACTGGTCGGCGGAATCTACTGGCACGATAACCTTGGCTGTGGGTTCGTTTTTGAGCACCAATGGGGTTGCGAGTGAAACGGACAGCGTTAACGGCTTGGCGAATTCCTTTTCCCTCCAGCTGAATAGCAGGCCCTTCTCAAACAGTACCACCGTGAACCTCTGCACAGGTGCCGCGAACCCATCGACGTGCCAGGGTTGGGCACAGTTCGTATACGGTAACAACTCACCCCCTCCGTTTTGCCCGGCCTGCGGAGGCATCCAATACTGGCTCGTCCCCTACGGCGGAGCAACCTGCCCGAGCGGGTGGTCCCCAGACGTTGGCGACTGCTTTTTGAACAGCCAGGATGTGCCGCTCAGCCCGGTGACCATCACGAGCCTGGGTCAGATGACTGTGACGGGTGGAACGGCAGGCGGCACGGATACCGCTATTGTGGATAACGGCAGTGGCACTCTCACGGCAACAAACTCGGACAGCGCCCTCGATTTGGGACAAAGCTGGGATGTTGCCGAATTCAACGTGTTCGGTAACAGCGGCAGCCAGGCAGTTTTTAACCCCGGATCAACCATCGACGTGGAAACCAGCATAACGGATGGAACCTCGAATGCCCCGACCTGTCTAGACCGAAGCTTTACGGGCGAATCCAATAATCTCAACTTGGCCGACGTGACTGGTAGCCCCACACAGCTCGTTTGTTGTCCTTACCCAGGATCGCCGAGGATCGAGTTTATGGAGACAAATGCCACACCCGCCCACACCGCCACGTGCGGCCCCACTCGGATCGAGGGCGATCCGCACATCACTACCGCCGACGGAACGCATTACGATTTTCAGGGCGCTGGAGAGTTCATTTCTCTTCGGGATACCGACGGAGCAGAAATTCAGACACGGCAGACACCGATTGCTACTACTGCCCTCGGCACGGATGCGCACGACGGGTTGAGCACGTGCGTCAGCCTCAATACAGCCGTGGCCGCTCGCGTGGGCGAGCACCGCATCACTTATGAGCCGAACTTGAGCGGAGTACCCGATCCCACGGGGCTGCAACTGCGCATCGACGGTGTGCTGACAGCGCTCGGCCCGTACGGAATCAACCTCGGCAACGGAGGACGCGTCGTGCAGTCGTTGACGGGCGGTGATCTCGAGATTGATTTTGCCGACGGGAAAATATTGTTCGTGACGCCGCAGTTTTGGACGACGTATAGCAAGTGGTACCTCAACGTGGATGTCAGCAACGCGGGGCTCGTCGACCCGAACGGCGGCGGGGTTTTGCTCGGCGGAATTGCTGGCCCGATTCCTAACGGCAGTTGGATACCGGCACTGCCAAACGGCGCATCGATTGGACCCATGCCGGCCGCGTTGCCTCAGCGTTATAACGACCTATACCACAAATTCGCGGACGCCTGGCGGGTCACGAAGAAGGATAGCTTGTTCGACTACGCGCCCGGTACTTCGACGGATACGTTTACGGACAAGAGCTGGCCGCTGGAGAAGGCGCCATGCGTTGTTCCGGAGACGAAGCCGGTTGAGCCGACTAGTCTGGAGATCGCCGAGGCGGCGTGCCGGAGAGTGGCGGACCCGAACCGGCGCGCGGACTGCATTTTCGATGTGCGGACCACGGGCAATACCGGCTTCGCCACGACATACCTCGTGACACAGCGCATCCTAGAAGACTCCACGACGACCAGCCTGACCGATGATCCGGAACCATCGCAGCTCGGGGAATCGGTAACCTTCTCAGCGTTTGTTTCAGCAAACGGCCCGGAGGCCCTTGACCGTCCGAGTGGAACGGTGCAATTCGCCGTTGATGGAATGAGGGTGGGAGCGCCAGTGACTCTCGACGCCAAGGGGCGCGCGACTTGGGAAACGACTGGCTTGAAAGTCGGCAAACATCAGGTTATCGCCACCTATGCGCCGGGCGCGGACAGTCCCTTTTTGCCCAGCACCAGCGAGGCGAAGAACCACATCGTGAAGCGCTGCCCGTGCGGCGAGCGCGAGCACAAATAGGTCCAGCTGCTTGTCATGCCTCGGAGGCCGACCCACGGGGCGCGACGTGCGGTTCTCCCGTATAGATTACGCGGCCCGGGTGCGGAGCCCCGGAGGCTGCCGCAGGGAATTCTTGACAGGCGTGCGGCCCGAGCCCTGGGACTCGGGTTCGAGGGCCCTCAGTGGGCCACCGCAGGCGGGGCGACTCGTTTAGTGACGACGTTAAGTCTTTACTGAACAAAACAGTGCACCTATAATTCGGGATTCTTTTGGTGTGGGTTCGCTAGAGAACTCGGTAGACGAGATGGCCGAAGACGTCGCCCGTGGCGTAACGAGAGCAGCTGCAAGAGCCTGCATCCTGGCCTCAGCCGCAACCGCGATACCTCTCTGGTTGTTTTCAAGGCTGACTCCATATCACTTTCTCTTTTCTGCGTCCACACCTTTGAGCCGTTTCGGAACCATCATCAACGTCTGCGCATTTACGGGCTATTTACTTGCAGCGGCAGCGATTCCCACCTATCTCGTGTACCTATACGCTATAGGATACGCATCCGGGGCAGCGACTGTTATTCCAACCTTAGGGATCGTCTCGATGGCGGTGATCCATTTTTGTTACGGTGTCATGGGGTACGGGCCCCCCAACTTAACTAGTCGGATTATCGGGGTGCTCTTACTTCTTCCGGTGGCAATTCGGTTGATTGTGCCGGTACGACGTTTTTTTCGCGCACGCCCGCTGTCTTTTGTACCAGTTGCTTATGCAATCGGAATCAGCTTGGCAATCCTAGCGCTGTTCGCTTACGCCTCTCCTGAGCTCATGCCTGTAAGCATCACCGACAACCTCGGGCACAATAAAACAGTATATATCCCCATGCCGGGCGACGACTTTTCGTTCTACACAACAGAGAGCCTCTTAGAGTTCGGCTTCTGGCGCTGGCTAGCTGCAGGAGTGGGGGCGCTTACATATTTCGCTGCAGCGCTTACTTGGCAGAATCTGCAGAAACCGCCCGCGCCTGAGCCTAAGGCGGAATAACATAATCGCCGCGGTGATGCGGTCCGAGCCCGCCGACTCGAGGTGCCGGGAGATGTTGGCGCCCCCGCTTATAGATCATTCATGTTGTTCGGTTAGCTGATAGGCTACACTCCGGGACGATGGGTAAAGGGAAACGAGTTCCGGTCTGGGCTAAGCAGCCCGAGTCGCCACCCTTTTCAAGGCGTGGCAAGGTTTTCTGGAACCCCGCGGTGATCATTATCGGTGTGGGTGGCTTGATCGTCTGCGCGGTCGAGGTAGCGCACCTTGTTGGGCGCCGTCACCTAGCGGGGAACGCGTATGTGTTCGGAAGTCACGCGGGGGATAGGCAACCGCTGCTGCTAATATCACTGCTATTTGCGGGAATTGTCGTTATCTGGCTTTTGTGGAAACTTCCACAATTACAGGTAGCGAGGTCGAGAGCGCTGACGGATGAGAACAGGTTTGACCGCGAGAACGAGGCACGAAAGACGCTGGCGCAAATTCTGGCTGGGGTCTTTGTCCTTGCAGGTTTATATTCATCCGTTCAGACCTTCGACCTGTCCCGTGAGGGACAGATAACCGATCGCTTCACGAAGGCGATCGAGCAACTCGGCGCTTTGGATTCATCAGGTAACCCGAAGATCGAAGTCCGCCTCGGAGGAATCTACGCGTTGGAACGCATCGCCCGCGACTCTGACAGGGACTATGGGGTGATTATGGAGGTCCTGACCGCATACGTTCGGAAGGAGTCCCCTCGTGACAAATTCGCTCCCCGAGACGCTACTCGCACTCTACGTGAAGATATCCAAGCGATACTCACGGTTATCGGGAGGCGTGAAGCCAACAAGAGGGTGGTCATAAACCTGACCGGAGCAAATCTCTTCCGAGCGGAGCTCCACGGGGCAGACCTCAGTTGGGCGGGCCTCGGTGGCACCGATCTTAGGGGGGCACAGCTCTCCGGGGCAGACCTCAGTCAAGCGGACCTCAACGAGACCGACCTTAGAGGGGCAAACCTCTCCGGGGCAGACCTTAGTGCGGCGTTCCTCTTGGGAGCGACCCTCAATCAAGCACAGCTCGACAAGGCAGACCTCCACGGGGCGGAACTTGGCTCGGCAGAGCTTAGCGAGGCGAACCTCCGCGGGGCGAACCTTAGCGGTGCGGATCTCCTCCAGGCGCACCTCCATGGGGCGTACATGCAGGGGGCGAACCTCAGCAAGGTGAGTGCACTCACTTGGGAGCAGGTAGACTCAGCTTGGGGTAATGATTCTACAAAGCTGCCGCCTGAGGTACGAAGGCCTGCGCGTTGGCCAAAAGAATGAGGCCCATTGCCCTCTGGCAAGCCGCCGGGACCCGAGTCTCGGAGCAATGGTGACTCCGACCGGGATTCGGAAACGGGGGGGCACCCCTTTAGGGAGAACGAGAGGCGATCTGAGCGCCGGGTCCACTTTTCAGCTTGCGAGATGGCACAGAGAAGGCTGGGACCCCTTTTCGGTTTTGTGAAGCGCTGCGAAAACTTGGGACCCCCCTTAGGAAAAACATCATCGACTCGTGGCGGGAGGTGTTTGCACAATTAAATGTTCTTGGAAAAGAGGCCGCAATTCGGCCAGACACATGGGAGACCCGGTGGCGGCCCTGTTGTGGGGTCCCCCGTTGGGTTCTTCGTGACTTTCACCGGATGAAAAAAATTCTCTTGCCGGATGCTGCATCAAAAAAAATTTCTACCGCACGTTGGGCGGCGGTTTTTCAGCGGCTCGGGGCGCGTGACCCGGTCGCGCAAGCCACGGGCCGCCAGCCTCGCGGCTGGGGACTCCGCGAGGTTCGCCAGCGGTCGCGTGGGCGGACACGGCCTTACTTCCTGCGTGCGGACTTCTGCCGATAGTGGAGCAGGGCGGGCCGGTCGATGCGGTACTCATGGCCCTCCCGCCGGGCAGGAATGCGCTCGCCGACGATGAGGTTGTAAATCTGTTGGCGAGAATAACCCGTCAGCTTGACGGCCTCGCGAACGCTAATTTCGTTGTTCATCAGTGATCTCCTCCAGAGGCAATAATAAATAGCGGGCCCGGTTAGGGCCATCGCCGTTTTACGGTCTGCACAATCTAGGTGATTATCGTATTACAGCTAGTTGAGTTCCCAGGTCGACGTATCGAGAGAAACTTGCCTATTTACAGCCTTTCAGTAATTTATTACAATACGTTTATGAAAATATCATATTACAGATTAGACGTCCGACTTCGCCCCGGGTGGCGATTGCCGCAGGCCAAGACATTAAAGATCGAGAACGGAGATCTAAAGGGTGTGAATAGTTCTCTGCCAGTAGACCCCGCCAAATGGAAAGACCCACCGCATGTGGCGTTCGCCAACCTCGGTTATGATCCCGCGCGACGCGGCGGCCCCGCCTCGGACGACCAGATCAAGATGTTCACGTCGCGCTACGGCCCGCTAAGCATCCTCCAGGGTCCAGGTGCGGCTGCAGAGCAGCCGAAGCCCTCCGAGGTGATGGAGGCGGCTAAGCGAGTGATCGCGTCCACGCAGTCGGAAGAAACGTTTTGGATGCCATTAGTCAATTTTCGGCTGTCGCAAGCTCAGTTGCGCGACGCGTGGAAAGAAAAGAACGCCAGCCTGTTCACCGATCCAGAGAATTCCAGCAAGTCTCTGGGCTACGACTTGCTTCCCGTCGATTGGCAGGCCAGGGGGAACCAGATGGAGTTGTGTCCCGCGAGTTGTGACAACTACATGGGAATCCTGCTGACGCGCGATCTCGCCGAAAAGCGCACCAAGGTGTGCCAAAACCCGGATTGCCCTACCCCATATTTTGTTGCGGGCAGGCGTGACGCGAAGTTCTGCTCGCACCGGTGCGCGGTAGCGATCAGCGTCAATAACTTCCGAAAGCGGCGGAGGAGGAAAAAATGAAGGGCAACCGCAGCAGCCAACCCAAGCGAGGCCAGTGGAAGAAAGACAGGAGCGAGCGTGGCGTCTTTCGGCGCGGCAAGACCTGGTACATCCGCTTCTCCGACGGCGGCGGCAAGGTACGCGTCGAGGCGGTCGGCCCGTCAAAGGCGCTGGCGATAAAGGTCTGCGCGAAGCGGCGGACCGAGGTGGCCGAGCGCCGCTTCTTCCCCGCCAGCGGCGTCTCGATTGAGGAGATCGTGGACGACGCCATTCAACGCGCGCGCGACAGATTCAAGATCAACCATCCAGACAAGCAGTTCAAGCCCGGCAACTACGAGATCGTGAAGGGCTGGTTCCCCAAGCGAGCCGCCGACAGCCTCACCAGCTCGGAAATTGCCGAGAAGCTGAGCGGCCACTCGGAGGTCCCAGCAACATTCAACCGGTTTCGCGTCGCGATCAGCCACGCGTTCAAGATCGCCCTTGAGAACAAGAAGGTCACGGAGAATCCAGGGCGGCTCGTGAGGATGCAGAAAGAAAATAACGAGCGCGTGCGGTATCTGAATCAGTTCTCCCTGCCGTGCATGAAGAATGAGGAGAGCCAGCTCCGTGAAGCCCTCGGCAACTTGTACCCTGACAAGGAACCTGAGATTGACCTGGCTCTCCACACCGGCATACGGTGGAGCGAACAGTACGGGCTGCGGTGGCCGAACGTTGACCTCGCCCGTAACGACATCAAGGTCGTGCGGCCCAAGGGCGGCAAGGACCAGCACATCCCGATCAACGCCAAGGCACGCCGCGCGCTCCAAGACCTTAAGGCCCTCGCGCCTAAATCAGAGTTCGTGTGCCCGGCAAACGACTACCACCAGCACCGCGGCTGGTGGCTGGCGGTCCTGAAAGCGGCCGCGCTGGGCGACTTCCACTGGCACGACCTGCGGCACACGTTCGCCAGTCGGCTAGTGATGAGCGGCGTGGACATTTTCACCGTCTGCCGATTGATGCGGCACCAGAATGTGCAGACCACCATGCGGTACACGCACCTGGCCGACAAGCACCTCGCGGCGGCGGTCGGGCGGCTGGAAGGTGTTACAACAGGTGATACAACCCGCGGGGCCTCCCGAAATCACACCACCTATTTACAATAATCCAAAGGGCTTAGTTGGTGGGCCCGCCAGGATTTGGAACCTGGGACCAACAGATTAATCGTCTGTTTATCTCGAGGCCGCTACATTCGAGTAAGCGGAACGTGAAGCCCCGAGGCCGCTCGAGAGAGAGCCCGTGAACACCCGGCATTTTTGGCTGCGATCGACAGTTTTTGCCCTCACTCCATTTGTTCTGTTCCCTTTTGCAGGCGCGACCCAGCAGTCCGATAACCCCGCTCCGAAGGTGGCCCAGTCCGCTCCGCCGTCCCCTGATACACAATCTGCCGCTAAGACGAACACACCTTTGCAGTTGACCCTTCAGGACGCCCTCGCTCGCGCAAAGAAAAACAGTACGGAATTCCAGGCCGCCACGACGGAGGCCGCCATCGCGGCGGAAGACCGAAAGCAGGCGCGCGACGCGTTGCTGCCCACGGCAACGTACAACAATCAAGTTCTCTACACGCAAGGCAACGGGGCAGGAAGCGTTCGCTATATTGCCAACAATGCAGTGCACGAATACATCAGTCAGGGAAACATTCATGAAGCGATCGACCTCGCGGGAGTGGCCAACTATAGACGCGCAGCGGCCGCGGCGGCGATGGCGAGAGAGCGCGCCGAGATTGCTTCGCGTGGGCTCGTTGTTACGGTTGTGCAGGACTATTTCCGTGTTGCGGCAGCACAAAGTAAGCTCGAGATTTCACAGAGAGGCGCATCAGAAGGGGAAGACTTTTTCAAGCTGACGCAGGCGCTCGAAAAGGGCGGCGAGGTGGCGCACTCCGACGTCATACGGGCGGAATTGCAAATGCAGGACCGGCGGCGGCAATTGCAGGAAGCCCAGCTCGAACTTCTGAACACAAAACTGGATTTGGCGGTGCTCCTTTTTCCTGATTTCAATCAGAGCTTCGAGGTTGGCGAAGACCTCCACGCGAGCGTACCACTCCCCACGATCGAGGAGGTGCAGCAAGAGGGGGCACGAGACAACCCTGACCTGCGCGCGGCTCTGGCAGGAGTCGCGGAAGCCGGGCATGGCGTCGAGGATGCTCGCGCTGGCTACTTCCCTTCTCTGAGCCTTGATTATTTCTACGGGATCGATGCGTCGCACTTCGCAACGAACAGCGTGATCGACAACCAGAAAATCCATAACCTCGGCTCTTCTGCTTCCGCAACTTTGAACATACCCATCTGGAACTGGGGCACCACGCAAAGCCGCGTCAAGCAAGCCGAGCTTCGGCGCGCTCAGGCGCAGCGCGAACTCTCGTTGGCCCAGCGCAAGCTGCTTGCGGAGATGCGGTCACTCTACGCGGAAGCGGAAACAGCCTTGAATGAACTGGCAGGTCTAGAGCGCTCCGCGGAACTGGCGTCAGAGGGACTGCGGTTGGCGACCCTTCGGTACAAGGGAGGAGAAACAACGGTGCTGGAAGTTGTAGATGCACAGAACTCCTTCGCGCAGGCGAATACCAGCTACCAGGATGGGGCCGTGCGCTACCGCGTCGCGCTGGCCAATTTAGAAACACTCACAGGAGCTTTAACTACACCATGAGTAACGGCCAACTGCGGGGTGGGCGGCGCAATTTTCTCATTTGGGCCGTATTGTGGGCGACTGCTTGCGCTGGATCCGGATGCGGATCGGAGGAGAAAACAAAGGATCCGGTCGTCGTGGTCGAGACCACTGTGGTTCACCGCACCACTATCTCGAAACACATTTCGGCGGACGCCGTGGTGTTCCCCCTGCAGCAGGCTGTGCTCACGCCAAAGATCACATCGACGATCAAAACGTTTCTCGTGCAGCGCGGCAGCCGCGTTCACAAAGGACAGTTGCTCGCGGTTTTAGAGAATGCCGATCTATCCGCCGCCGCGGAGCAAAGCAAGGGCGAATTTGAGCAAGCGGAAGCGGGCTACGCCACGACGACCGGCGCAAGTTTGCCCGAACAAATTCAAAAGGCGGAGCTGGACACTGCAGCCGCGAAAAGCGCTTTGGATGCACAACAGCAGGTTTACAACAGCCGCAAGGAGCTTTTCGAGCAGGGAGGCATCCCGCGGCGAGACTTTGACTCGGCACAAGTGTCGCTGATGCAGGCGCGCAGTCAGTATGAGCAGGCGCAGAAGCAGGTCGACGACTTGCACAGGATTGGAAAAGAGCAAGCCCTGAAATCCGCGAGCGGCCAGCTCGCCGCGGCAAAGGGAAAATTTCTCGGGGCACAAGCGCAGCTCAGCTACTCAGAGATCAAGAGCCCGATCGATGGGGTGGTGACGGAACGGCCGCAATATCCAGGCGAATTGGCCGCAGCGAATCAGCCACTGCTTATTGTGATGGATCTTTCAAAGCTGATCGCGAAGGCGCACATCGCACAAACCGAAGCTGTTGGGCTGAAGGCAGGTGATCCAGCGGAGCTCCAGGTGCCCGGATCAGGCGAGAGCGTGAAAGGACGGGTGAGCCTGGTGAGTCCGGCTCTCGACCCTGGCAGCACGACGATCGAGGTATGGGTTGAGACCACCAAGCCTGACTCTGTCCTGAAACCCGGAATGACCGTGCAAGTTCAAATCGCAGCGGCGACTGCCAAAGACGCGCTCACGGTTCCTGCCTCGGCGATTTTCAAAAACGCGGATGGCGCAAGCTTTGTACTCATTGCGGGAGCCGATGAAAAGGCGCATTCGAGGACGGTCGAGACTGGCTTGCAAGGTGCAGGAGAAGTGCAGATTCTCAGCGGGATCAAAGAAGGAGAGGCCGTCATCACTTCGGGAGGTTACGCGCTGCCGGACAGCACGAGTATCAAAGTCGCCGCACCAGCTCCGACAGAAAAAGACGGGGCTTCCGCAAAGGAATCCGACAACAAGAGCAATGACAAAGCGAAGCCCGCGGAAAAGGTAAAGGACTAGCGGTAATGGCCTCCGAAGCGGATTTCCGTTCGAGTGTGCCCGGAGCAGAGAGTGTGCCGTGGTTTGAGCGCCTTTCGCGCCCGATTCTGTTTCTCGTCATCAGCCTTGCACTGGCCGGGGCTTATCTGGCATTCAGCATTCCGGTCTCCGTGTTTCCCAACACGGATTTTCCGCGCGTCGTCATTGGCGTCGACAATGGGGTGACGCCCATAGATCAGATGCTGGTGACGGTAACTCGCCCTATCGAAGAAGCAGTGAACAGCGTTCCCGGTTTGCAGCGCGTCGTTTCCATAACGAGCCGCGGCTCGGCTGAGGTCGATCTGTTTTTCGACTGGAGCAGCGATATGATCCTGACGCTGCAGCGCGTAGACGCAGTTGTCGCCCGATTGCAAAGCGAATTGCCGGCGACTGCGAAGCTTGAGACGCACCGGCTGACGTTTGCGAGTTTTCCGATTCTTGGCTACAGCCTTACTTCCGACGCGCTGTCGCAAGACAAGCTTTGGGAAATCGCGACGTACGACATCAAGCCACGCATCAACCGGCTGGACGGCGTCGCTTCCGTCCTGATCCAGGGAGGTCGCGTGCCGGAATTTCAGGTCTCGCCCGATCCTGCGCGGCTGCTCTCGACAGGAGTCACTGTCACGGATTTGCTGGAGGCCATTCGGCGAACCAACGTGATCGATTCGCCCGGATTGCTCGAGCACGATCATCAACTCGTCCTCGGCCTGGTAAGCGGACAGGTGCGCAACCCGGAACAGATTGGCAGGATTGTGGTGAAGAACACGGCTGCAGGTGTTCCGGTACGCATTGGGGACGTCGCCACGGTGGGACCATCTGTCGCGCCGGTGTATACGATCGTGACGGCAAACGGAAAACAGGCGGTGCTGCTCAGCATCAACAGGCAACCGGAGAGCAATACGCTCGCCGTGGCAAACGAAGTTCATGCACAGATTGATGAACTCGCTGCGGCTTTGCCTCCTGGCGTGCACCTCGAGCCTTTTTACGATCAGTCGACGATTGTGCACGACTCGATCTCGAGCGTCCGTGATGCCGTGCTCCTCGGACTTATTCTTTCCTCAGCGATTCTCGTTTTGTTTCTGCGGGATTGGGGGACGTCGCTGGTCGCGGCGCTGGTGATCCCCGCGACCTTATTGCTGACATTTATCGTGCTGAAGTTCAGCGGTCAAAGCTTCAACCTAATGACGCTTGGAGGTCTGGCGGCGGCTGTTGGTTTGGTGATCGACGATGCGATCGTGGTGCTCGAAAACATCGTGTTGCACCGCGATGCAGGCGAAGGACGCGCACAGGCCATTCAGAGTGCGCTGCGGGAAATCACGGTTCCGCTGATCGGTTCGACGATCACTCCGATCGTCGTGTTTCTGCCCCTGGTGTCCATTGCCGGAGTCACCGGGAGTTTTTTCCGCGCGCTCGCGATTACGATGACGGTTTCCCTGCTCTGCTCGCTTCTGCTAGCGCTCGCGTGGACGCCCACTTTGAGCCAATACCTTGTTCAGAGAAAGAGGTCTGGGGCGAAGTCGCCGGCCATAGAGCCGGCGGGAATTGAGCAAGGACCCGGGGATGCGCGGGCGGCCCTTGCCGGCGAGGAACCGCACATCGGCAGCACCTTTGCTCGGATCGTGAATTTCTACGAGCGATGCATGAAGGGCGTTACGAAGCGGCCCGTGCTCTTGATTGCCAGTTCCGCGGTGATCGTCGTCCTGGCGTGCGTGTGTTACACGCTACTCGAAACGGGTCTCTTGCCAGAAATGGATGAAGGCGGATTTATTCTGGACTACTACACCCCTGCGGGCAGTTCGTTGGCTGAATCGGACCGCGTTCTTCAGCACATCGAAAACATTCTGCACAATACGCCAGAAGTGGAAAATACTTCGCGCCGGACCGGACTGCAACTGGGACTGGCGGCGGTGACAGAAGCGAATCGTGGCGACTTCACGGTCCGGCTGAAGAGGGATCGTAAGCGCGGCATCGACGAGGTGATCGACGATGTGCGCGGCCGGATCAAGGAGAGCGAGCCAGCCGTGGACGTCGAGTTTGTCCAAGTGCTCCAGGACATGATCGATGATCTATCGAACGAGCCGGAGCCTGTCGTGATCAAGTTGTATTCGCAAGACGCGCAACTCCTGTTGAAGACCGCACCGGACGTGGCCGAGGCCATCGGAAAAATTCACGGCATAGTCGACGTCCTCGACGGTATCGAGAATACTGTTAGCGGTCCGGCGGTTACGTTTCAGATCGATCCGACAACCGCAGCACGGGCAGGATTTACGGCCGAGGAGGTCAGTACGGATGCGGCTGCACTCCTCGAAGGCGAACCGGCGGCCACGCCTGTGGTCTTGAACGATCGAGCCTATCCTATTCGAGTGCGTTTTCCAGATCGCAGCCGAAGTTCCCTGGAACAAATGACGAACACCCTGATTGTTAGTTCCACCAACCGCACCGCGACGCTCGGATCCCTAGCTACGCTCACGACGAACCCCGGGGAAACGGAGATCCGCAGAGAGAATTTGCAGAGGCTCGTCGAAGTCACAGCCCATCTGGATAAAGTGGGCCTGGGGACGGCAATTACGGCCGTACAAAAAGTCGTCGCGGGTCTTCACCTGTCCCCATCCATTCGCATCGAATACGGCGGCCAATATCAGGAACAGCAAAAGTCCTTCCGGGATTTGTTAATGGTTCTTTTTCTGGCGCTCGCGCTCCTTTTTGTCGTACTTCTCTTCGAATTCCGGACTTTCTCTGCGCCGCTAGCAATACTTGCATCGGCGCTGCTGTCAACTTTCGGTGGATTTCTAGCGCTGCTGGTCACGCGCACGAATTTCAATGTTGCGTCGTTTATGGGAATGATCATGGTCGTCGGCATCGTCGCGAAAAACGGCATCTTGCTTCTGGACGCGGAACAACGGTTTCGCCGGTTGGGCTGTTCCGCCGCGGAGGCGATGTTAGAATCAGGCCGCCGACGGCTTCGACCCATTGCCATGACCGCGCTGGCCACGATCGCCGGGATGCTGCCATTGGCCTTGGCAGTCGGCGCCGGATCGCAAATGCTTCAGCCGCTTGCGATTACCGTGATCGGCGGACTTTTGAGCTCGATGGTCTTGTCTCTGGTATTTACGCCAGCGATCAACTACTTTCTCGAGCGGGGCCCCGAAATCGCGGCCGAACCCGCAAAAGCGACTTAGAACTCCCGGCACAAGAACCCGTTCAAAACGGTCGCCGCAGTTCCCTTTCCGCTACGGTCCTAGTAAAGTTGATAGTGGAGATTATTTATTATCATGCACGAGGCTGCGGCAAGGAACGTCACACAGATGCTTGGCCGAAATCCGGCAATGCCACTCAGCAAGAACGAACATCTCTTGCGCTGGGTTGAAAAAATGGCGGAGCTCGCCAAGCCCGCCGCGATCCACTGGGTCGACGGCTCGCAGGAAGAAAACGAAGCTTTGCGCCGTCAGATGGTTGCCTCCGGAACGCTCAGCAAGCTCGACGAAAAACTTTGGCCTGGCTGTTATTACGCGAGGTCGGATGCGGACGATGTCGCGCGCGTGGAAAACCGTACCTTCATTTGTTCCCTCTCGAAAGATAGCGCGGGCCCTACGAACAATTGGGAAAATCCGTATGAAATGCGGAAGAAGCTGAAGAGCCTTTTCAATGGCGCCATGCGCGGACGCACGATGTACGTACTGGGTTACAGCATGGGGCCCTTCGGTTCGCCGATGTCGCAGATCGGCGTGCAGCTCACAGATTCGCCATATGTAGTCGTCAATATGCGCATCATGGCGCGTATTGGGCTCCCGGTTTTTCAGCAGATCGACACCGGGATACCACGTGTCGTACCGTGCATGCATTCGGTAGGCGCGCCACTCGCACCTGGTCAGAAAGACGTGACCTGGCCTTGCAACAAGGAAAAATACATCGTGCATTTTCCGGAGACGCGCGAAATCTGGTCCTACGGCTCCGGCTATGGCGGAAACGCGCTGCTAGGTAAGAAATGCTTCGGATTGCGAATTGCTTCCAACATTGCGCGCGATGAGGGCTGGATGGCAGAACACATGCTCATCCTCGGAGTGGAAAACCCGGCGGGCGAGAAAACTTACGTGGCCGCCGCGTTTCCGAGCGCTTGCGGGAAAACGAATTTCGCGATGCTCATCCCGCCCAGGGGATTCGAGGGATGGAAAGTTTGGACGGTGGGCGACGACATCGCCTGGATTCGGCCGGACGAACGCGGCCTTTTGCGAGCGATAAACCCGGAAGCGGGATTCTTCGGTGTGGCGCCGGGCACTTCCGAAAAGACGAATCGCAACGCAATGGCTACGCTCGCAAAAAACTCCATCTTCACAAATGTCGCGCTCACTCCCGACGGCGGCGTCTGGTGGGAAGGCATGACGGACACGCCGCCTGCGGAATGCCTGGACTGGAAAGGCCAGAAGTGGACGCCGGAAATCGCGAAAGAGACGGGCGCCAAGGCATCGCATCCAAATGCACGTTTTACCGCGCCGGCTTCGCAATGTCCAACGATCGACCCGGCGTGGGAAGATCCCAGCGGCGTCCCCATCAGCGCGATTATCTTCGGAGGGCGGCGTGCGACTACCATGCCGCTCGTTTTCCAAGCTTTCAATTGGAGTTCCGGTGTTTACATTGGCGCAACCATGGGATCGGAAACCACTGCCGCCGCAGCAGGTGCGGTCGGCGAAGTTCGCCGAGATCCGATGGCAATGCTTCCCTTCTGCGGCTACCACATGGGCGATTACTTCCGCCATTGGATCAAAATGCAGCGGTCGCTGACGCTGACGCCGAGAATCTTTCACGTGAATTGGTTCCGTAAAGATGCGGACGGAAAATTCATGTGGCCGGGATTTTCGGAAAACATGCGTGTCCTGAAATGGATCGTGGACCGCACAAAAGGCCGGGCGCTGGCGAGAGAGACGCCCATCGGATGGATGCCGCGCTACGAAGACATGGAATGGAAAGGCATGGATCTCTCCAAGGAAAAGTTCGAGGAGTTGCAGAAGTTCGACCGCGAAGCCTGGCGCAAAGAAGTTATCGAGCACGAAGAATTGTTCATCAGGCTTCATGACCACTTGCCGAAAGAAATGGTTTACGAGCGGGAACTATTGATCTGCAGACTCTAGCTAGAAATGCAATTCGATGAACACGAGATAAGCGGCAAGGGCCAAACCGAAGATAGCGGTAACCATTGCGACGATATCGATGATGAAACCCGCAGGCTGAAAATTTCCAGAGTCGATCTGCTTGCGGGTCCGCCGGTAGCGAACCAGTCCCGCCAGGCAAACGAGCACTCCTCCGAGGATTGCCGCCGTGCCGAACCAAACCGAAAGTCCGGAGGTCGGCACAACATGCCCTTGGCCCTCCAACTGCATCCATTGCCGGATGGCGATGGCAAAACGGCCAATCGCAAAGCCAAATACGACGACGGCAATGCCAGTGCGGACCCAAGCGAGAAACGTGCGCTCGTTCGCGAGATGATCGCGCGCTAGGTCGCGGTTGTCTCTGGTGAACGGCAGAGAATCCTTGGCGGAAGGTTCGGTCATAAATTCCTGAGGGAAAGTCCGGGCGCCGAAGAACTGTCCGATTTCAATGCTAATTCAAGGAGCCGCCCCGCCCCGCTGATATTTTGTATCAAGTCAGCAGGAACGTTGTGCCGCTGCTCGAGATATTCCGGGCTGTTGTAGGAAACCCACACTTTGCCGGCGGCATCTTCCCAAATCAAGGCTTTGAGCGGAAGATCAATGGCGACCGTCGGCGAAGCAACCATGACCGGCGTGCCACCCTTGGGACTTCCGAAAAGAATGAGCTGCGTGGGATGCATCTTCAAGCCGACCTTTTCCGCTTCGCCGCTGTGATCGACACGGCAGAAGATCGTCAGCCCTTTTTCTTGAAGCAAGGATTCGACACGCTTGAGAGTTTCCTCAACGGAGTAAGGGCTGCTCAGGTGCTGCATCCCGTTGTCGGGAGTTGGAGCCATGACCACCCTCCAGGAACCAAAGAAACCATTTGACTGTGGACCTCGCCCTCGTGTCAAAGAAATCTTGCAGCCGCGAAAGCGCGAAACCCTTCGAAACGCCAGCCCGTCCGGCATAAGAATCTACTTTTACGTTTTCCTGGACGCGCTCGCTGAAAGTTACTGGCCGAGTTCTCCGAGGTTCCACAAATTCGCGCTCGAGGCATTCAACCTAGCGGGCCCACCCGCTTGCTCGGCTACATTCCTTCGTTCGAACGATAAACGGCAAAATGGAGCGGTCGGTGCGGCCGGGCTTGATGGCCCTCAGCCTTGGCGCTTTTCGCAGCGCGACTTTTGCGTGAAACAGGCGGGCCTTGGCAGCGGGCACCGAAATGCCGATCATGGCCGCGGTTTCCTTCATGGAGTGCTCTTGCAATTGTTGAAGCTCGATCACCTTTCGAATGGCCGGCCGCAAGGTGCCGATCGCGCCCCTCAGAACATTCGCTCGCTCCATTTGTGCATAACGCTTCTCGGGGTTTGGAGCATGGTCCGGCATCTCCCAGGTCACCGGCTTCTCATCGGAATCCGCCGAACTATCCAACGAGATTTCTTGTGAATGGCGCCTCTTCCGCAAAATCATCAGCGCGGAATTGATCGCAATGCGGGTCATCCACGTCGAGAAGGTCGACCGTCCGTCAAATTCCGCAATGTGGAGGAATGCGCTGAGAAAAGAATCCTGCAGGGCATCTTCCGCATCCTCGCGATTCTTGGTTATGCGGTACAGGGACCGCAGAATTCTGGGCTTGAGGCGCTCGCAGAGTACATCGAATGCCACACTATGCCCGCACTTCGCGGCTCGGACCAGGATCCTATCGTCCAGTCCCTCATAGTCCTCCCTGAACGCAAAATTCTCGTCCGCCAAATTCTCTTCTGTATATACGACCACGCGTTGACAAGCCATATTTCCCCCAGTCGTTTGCCTAACTCTGACGTTCTCGAGCGATCCACTCCCGGATGTATGGCGAACAGTGTGCGAGTTCGATGCCCCTTCTCTCGCAATCACTGAGGAAACGCACCCCCTCAACGTCTACGAGCGTCACATGCTCCATATCCAGGACCGTTCCCGTTCCCCAGCCCTCGATCTCTGCCTTTAGCTCTTCCAAATGCTCCGACCCAATTCGCCCGCTGACGCGAAAAACGGTCTTCTCGCCCTCGGAAGTCTTTTCAATTCTGAGTGTCATCCCGCCTTTTCTCTCTAAAGACCAGGGGCAATCCGCGGCCCATCTCCAAGAAACTGAAAACAAATGGTTTCTGCGTGAAGTACCTTGCCCAATTTCGGCATTTGCCGATTTTCGGCGTCTACATCGAGCACTCAATAGGAAATGCTGATCGGGGACAAGCGGGGAGGAAGACCAGGATTCAGGGGCTCAGAGTGGCGGCGAGAAGTCAGAGACCAAGGCTACTCAAACGATGGGTTAAATAGGACGAAAGTTCACACTGCAAATCTAAACCGACTTGAACCTATGCTTATTTATACCCAAGTTGGCAATTTTGGACTCGAGGGTCTGCCGGGGAACACCAAGAAGAGCGGCAGCGCCGGAGGGCCCAGAAACGCGTCCCCCCGTCTCTGCCAGGGCCGTTTCGATGATTTCCCTTTCTTTCGTCTCCTCCAGACGCCCGAGGCCCCTGGAAATGGCACTCGGGGGAGAAGACGGAGGAGGCAGTTCCCGCTTGAGCCATGTCTCGTCAACGGAGAAGGTTTCGCTATCGCACAAGACAACAGCGCGCTCGACCACATTTTGCAGTTCGCGTATATTCCCCGGCCAGTTGTAATCCTGAAACATCCGCAGGGTCTTCTTGTCGATGTTCTGAAACTTTTTTCCCGCCTTCTTCGCGTACCGTTCGATGAGGTATTCCACCAAGAGAGGAATATCGTCCGACCGCTCTCGCAACGAAGGCAGATGAATCGGAAAAACATTCAGCCTGTAGAAGAGGTCTTGCCGGAAAGTTCCGGCCTCAACGGCTGCCTTCAAATCCCGGTTTGTGGCCGATAGTATCCTTGTGTCGACCGAAACGGATTGGTTTCCTCCCACGCGTTCAAATTCACGTTCCTGCAGCACGCGCAGCAAGGAGCTCTGGGTCTCTGCCGGCAGCTCGCCAATTTCGTCAAGGAAGAGCGTGCCTCCGTCTGCCAGCTCAAAACGGCCCAGCCGCCGCTGAGACGCCCCGGTGAACGCGCCTTTCTCGTGTCCGAAAAGTTCGGAAGCGATCAATGTGGGAGGAATCGCAGCGCAGTTCACGCGGATAAACGCCCGGTTTGCCCGCTTCGAACGTCGGTGAATGGCGCGGGCAATCATTTCTTTCCCTGTCCCGGTCTCGCCCAGGATGAGCACCGTGGAATCGGTCGCGGCCACCTTCGCAACTTGTACGAGGACCCGGCGGAGCGGTTCTGAAGAGCCGACAATCTCCTCAAACATGGAGACCTTATCCACTTCCTCGCGGAGAGCAATATTTTCCTTGTAGAGCTGGTCCTTTAGCTCCTTGATTTGCTCGAAAGCAGTCTCGAGAGCGGCTTTCGCTTCGTATTGCTCGGTCACGTCCATGGTGGTGCCGACGACTTCCGTGATTTCGCCCAACTCATTCATTACGGGGTGTGCAATAGAATGAAGATGTTTTATACTTCCGTCCGGAAGAACAATACGATAGTCGCCTATGGAATCCTGCCGGTCCTTCTGAGTGGACTCTATTTCGGCTCTCCGCTCAACTTCTGCCCGATCCTCAGGGTGGACCCTTTCAAGAATATGCGCCCAGGTGGGCGTTATTTTCCCAGGGTCATATCCGTAAATACGAAAATGTTCCTGGGACCAAAACAGAGCGCGTGAGCGCACGTTCCAAGCCCAGCTTCCGCTGCGGGTCAGCCTCTGGGCCTCAGCTAGATAACCTTCGCTTCGCCGAAGCGTTTGTTCGGCAAGTTTGCGCTCGGTGAAATCTGTCGAGGTACCCACAAATTGGACGAGTTCTCCGGAGTTGTTGAAGACGGGATGGCCGACGGTATGAATGTATTTCACGGCTCCGTCCGGCAGGAGAATTCGGAACTCGACATCGTATTCGGATTTTTCAGAGATGGCGCCCTCGATGGTTCCCTGCCACCTGTCGCGATCCTCGGGATGAACGCGTTCGAGCCGTTCCTCCCAACCCGGCGGACCCTTTTCCGGATCAAAACCGTAGATGCGGTACCATTCGTCGGAGAGATGGAGCGCCTCTCTCCCCACCACGCGCCAGACCCAGCTTCCGGTATGCGTGAGCCGCTGGGCTTCCTCAAGGTACGCCTCGCTGCTCTGCAAGGTCTCATAGAGAGAGCGCAATCTCCCTGCGGTGTCGTTGAAAACCTGGCCGAGCTGGGCAATCTCGTCCTTACCCAGAACGGTAACTTGATGCCCAAACTCGCCGCGGGCCAAGGCCTTCGAGCCCTCGACGAGTAGCCCAAGCGGCCGAGTGATACTGCGAGTAATGGCCAAACCCAGGATAGCCGCGATGAGCAGGGTAAAGATGGCGGTAAGCGGGACAATCAGAAGAATTCGTCTTTGTAAACGCACAACCTCGAGAGCGGCCTCTGTCTGCTCGTCGGTAACTTGTTGAGCGATGTTTTTGACCAAAGCCGAAGTCCTGGATTCCAGGGGCCGGATCTGGTTGGCCAGGCGCAGGCGAACGGCCTGCCAGTCTCTCGATTTGGCCAGGTCTATAATGGCCTCAAGCTCCACCGGCAGTTCGTCCTGAATTACCTCTAGAGTAGGCAGCAGCGCCGGATCCAGCTTTAGCTCCGGCGGCAAAGCGGTGAGGGCATTTCTTGTGCGCCGACTGTCCTCGAGGAGATCGTTACGGAGAAGCTCCGCTTCGGTCACGAGTTGGGCGGCGTTTTCAGAATGGGCCAGAGCATCGAGGCGCTCGTAGAACGACATGAGATTGGTATGGGCTTGCAAGACGACAATCAACTCTTGGTCGACGCCCTGAAGACGCTCCGCTTGAACGCGAGCCAGATGGAATTCCCAGAGCAGGACCGCATTCCCCAGCAACATCGCAAGAATGATGAAGACAAAGCACAGCGTCAAACGAGGAGCGATGTTGAGCCGGTGAATGGGAAACGATCTATGGCGAGCTTTTTTCGACCATCCGGCGAGTTTCGCGACCACGGTTGACTCCCTATTGCTTGCCTCGACGACGCATGGCCAAGATCGCTAGTGCGCAGACTCGAAGCCGAGAAGTGTCAAAAGACGTGTGAGACTTTCAGAGAACTTTTTTCGCGGGACGATCAATTCAGCCTGGAGGGCGGTCCCGGACTGAATCCGGTTATTCCAACCAATTGCTTCTCCAAGTCCGCAGCAGCCACAGACGGAACCTTTTCGCCGGTCAAGACGGACCGCACTGCCCCGATATACGCCCTGCTGACCTGTTCGTATTTCTCACCAGCAACGATGGAGGGGCGCGCAACCAAACCGGCCCCCTGCTGCTTGGATTTGGCAAGCTGGGGATACGGATCTAACATCAGAGGCAGCTCATAGAATTCGGTTTCCGCTGTGGGCGCGGAGTTCTCCTTACCGCTCGCGAGCTGTGCATCTTCTCTGAGAAGAAATCGGATAAGTTCGAGCGCCTCGCGAGGGTGCGCCGAAGTTCGGGAAATCGCCAATCCGTTTCCACCCAAGGTGCTTGCTCGCCCCGCCGTGCCGCCCGGAATGCTGGTCAGGCCAATCTGCCCAGAATTGCCGGCGGAAGCAGCTGAAGGCGACCCCGAAAAGGGCCACCCGCCAGTGATCACACTATAATCGGATTGCCAACCCCGAAGGAAGGCTGCGTTCCCTCCGCCCCAGAGGTTCTGAGCGTCCCACAGTCCATAGGCCGTCACCCCCGGCGGAGAAATAGAACCAACCCAGCGCGCGGCCCGCTGCCATGCGCGAATTACCTGGGGGTTGTTCACACTAATTGTCCGGTCGTCTTCGATGATCCGTCCGCCAGCTTCGCTGATCTGCCATTCCAGGCCGCCGCAGGTCAGATCCTCGGTGACCCCACCTGGCCATACGTAGCCCCAAAAGTCAGGCTGGCCTTTGGCCCTTTCACCCGATTGAATGCGAGCGGACATCTTCTGAAGCTCATCCCAAGTTTTGGGGGGCTCCCGATAGCCGTACTTTCGCAAAAGGTTCGGACGATAATACAAAACACTAATGTAGGCGTGATGCGGCATAGCCACGAGCTTGCCACTCACGGTGTAGCTCGCGAGCACTACCGGATTCTGTGAGGAAAGCTCGGAAGCAAAGTAAGGCTTTAGATCCATGAGATATTGGTTCAATATGCCGGACCAGATCACGTCAATGCTCACTACGTCAGGAGCGGCGCCGCCTTTCTGGAGCAGCTCCCGCCAGAGAGCGAGTTGATTGAGAGAGCCGTCAGGGCGAGGCAGGCGATTGACCTGGATCCCAGTTTTTCTTGTGAAGTCCTGTAACTGGTGTCCCAATCCGGGATTCAGAGCGGTAGTATCCCACTCCACATCCAGAAATGTTACGGTCACAGGCTCTTGCGCAGGCTGCTTCGAACAACCAGGAGTGAAAAGGAGCAGCGAAAGGCCGACGAGCGGGACGATCGATACGAACCTTGACGGCTTGAATGGACGGGGCTGTACACTGCAGAGAGAAAGAGGGGGCATCTTCAATCTATCCGTCATTTTCGACAGCTTGCTCTAAACTTTGCTAAGTGTATCGCAAAGAGTGCACTCTTAAGCAATTCTCGCAAGCAATTACGCAAGGATTTAGCGGGCAACGTTGTAGCCTAACGCCCCACCGCGCGCTGCCCCCTCAGGACCATACAAGTCGAGGCGGCCTTCGCAACCAGACGGCCGCTTTCATCCGTAATCTCGCATTCGAGATAACCGAGGCTGCTGCCTCGCCTCACGATTTTGCCCTCGGCCCTAAGGAGGCCCTTCCACACCGGGCGGAAGAAATTGATCTTCAGTTCGATGGTGGTGAAGGACTCGTCGGCCGCAAGTGTGCTGGCAAAGGCTATACCCATAGCGGCGTCGGCGATGTCGCACAGAATTCCACCGTGGAGCGTGCCCATGGGGTTTCGATGCTGCGGCCCCGCCAGGAGCGCGACGATCGCCCGTCCATCCGCACCTTCTTTTATTTCAAAGCCGATCAAATGACCTACGGGCATGTCCTTGGTCAGGGCCTTCTGGGAGGAGTCTGGCTGGAAGCCCGCTTCAGGTGGATTCATGGTTTCTCCAAGCCTTGGACTATTTCGCACGAATACTGTTTCGAGATAGTTCTCGATATGGCGGCAAGCGATCGTCAGAGGTTCCCGAATACTTCGGGCCTGAGAATAATGGACAATCGCACGACAGTCCAAGCTTCGTCGAATGCGATGTGGATCATGTGTGTCTCCATCGCTTCTTCTCGCGCGGTCCGGGCCACTTCGTCAGGCTTCGCTGCAGGCCGCGTGGATGCGAGAGCGCTCAGTCCGGCTGTCTTCTCTAAAAGCTGCGCCGCGAAACAGGGAGTCCTAACCGCCCGAAGCCATAGGTTTCGCCGGTGTGCGTTGAATCTTTGCGATCTCGGTCAAAAGAAACAGATCCGTGAGGAGCGCACGCAGATGAATGGAAGCGTTCAGGTTGTCGATCAACGGAGAGCCGATGGCGGGTTGCGCCAGGACCAACTCGATGGCGGCGAGCGAATCGCTCGCGTCGCGTTGGAGCACCGCGAAAAATGCGTGATATTTTTCCGCCGGATCGAGTTGCTCCTGTTTCACTGCGGTGGCACAGCTATCGCCCAGACCAGAGATGGCTTTCGCGGCACGGCCGAGATACTCGCGAATTTGTCCGCCGGATCGGCTTCCCTCGTCGTTGGGAAGCCCTTGCGCCGCATAAGCCAGCATGAATTCGTAGCATTCTTCGATCGTGTCGCAACTTTCTGAGATCTCAGCCAGCATCTCTTAATCCCTCTGGGGCTTCTCCCTTGGATGCCGGGGATGAAATGGGAGATTCGACGGGCCAGCGCTGCGGATCATGTTCTTTCAGATAGAAGTCCCGGCTCATCCACCCGAAGATCATGGATTTCGTGATCGGCCGTTTTTCGGGACGAAGCCCAAAATAGACATGCACCATGATCAAGGCGATCAGTCCCACGCCCGCAAGGCCGTGCAACACATACATCATGCCCCAAGTCATGTCGCTGAATAGGTATGGATTGCGGGGAAAAAAGATTGTGCGCACGCGAAACATCATGAACACACCGGTCACGACTAGAGAGAGACCCGCGGCCATGATCGCGGCGTGATAGAGCTTGTTCTCGAGGGGATACTTGGCAAATTTATCCGGCGGCGGCTCAGGCTTGCCCAGGAAACGCAGTGTTCTTCGGAAGGCGTCGCGCAGATCAATCTTGTCTGGCCAGATCGACCAGAAGTCCATAAAGAAGGAAGCGTGGACGATGTGAAAAAGGATGGAGACGGTCAGGACGGAGCCAGCTATCCAGTGGTAAGTCACCCAGTCGAACGGCATGCCGACCTTGGGGAGAAAGGCGGTAAATAGCAAGGTGAACATCGAGGCTGCCATGATCCAGTGAAAGAGCCTCGCAGTCAGCGAATGTCTGGGTACGTGCTCGGGTATGCGCGCGGCGATCAGCGGCGATCCGCTGCTCTGAAACTCCTTGGGTTTGGCGAAATATCGAAGGTAAGTGGCGTGAACGATGAAAAACAGAAATCCGGCAATCACCGCGACCCAAATGAGGAACCAAGCAATGTGAATCGGGACACGCTGTCCCCACGGACTGATGGCCCACTTCAGGAAGTCCATGTGGCCTCCGCAACTCCTCCGATGGCTCGCTTCACCAGATTTCGCATCAGAGGGATCTTGTACGCATTGAACTGCAAGGGGACAGCTCCTTGTACCGCCAGTTTCCCTGCCGATTCGCCCGTTGCGGCGTTTGCCGGTTTGCCGCGGACGGCGTCTTCAACGACCCTTAAACGCAGTGGACGAGCAGCCGCACCGTTTACCGCGATGCGGATTCGCTCGATTCCCCCGTTCGATACCACCATCGCGGACGCCACGTTGAGAAGGGGAAAGTCCCAGACATTCCGGTCACGCACTTTTTCAAAATAGAATTGTGCGCCGGCCCATGTGGAAGGAATGCGAATGGCCGTCAGCAGGTCGCCGGGACGCAAGACATGCAGGCTGGTGATGTCGATGTCCGGACCGATGAAATAGTCCTCGGCGTCGATGGCCCGCTCGCCCTTGGGCCCGCGGATCACGAATTTCGCGTCGAGCGCGATGAGAGCAGGAGCGGTGTCTGAGGGATTCACCGCCACACATCGATCCGCATAGAGAATTGCGTGCTCGCGGTTGCGGCCTTCCGGAGTGTCCGCATAACAGATGTTCCCGCCAGCGCGGTAGCACGGCCAACCGGCGCGGTAATACCAGCAGCGAGCGTCCTGCGAAACATTGCCACCGATGGTGCCCTGGTTTCGGATCTGAGGCGAGGCTACCAGTTCCGCGGCGTCCGCCAGCAGCTTGAACTTCTCTTTAATCAGGGGATGCTCGACTACTTCTGTGAGCGTGGTCATCGCTCCGATTTCGATGCCCTCGGCTGTGCTGCGAATGCCCTTGAGCTCGGCGATTCCGCTTAAATCGACCACGACCTTGGGTTTTTTGATTCGGTCCTTGAGCCAGTCGAAGCTATCCATCCCTCCGGCGAGCACCCAGCCGTCGCTTCCCTGCTGCTGGAGCAATTTCTGCGCGTCGGCAATCGAGCTCGGCTGAAACAGATCAAAAGCCGGCATGACGTCCCGGATTACTGCCATGGAATCTCCTTTCGCTCCCGCTAGATTTGCGCCATCTAAATGTGCGCCATCAAAGGATGCTGCATGGGCCGCCCCGCTTCGAGCGAGGTCAGAATCGTGTCCGCGTTCACGGGACTGCGCCGGAAAATCTCATCACCAAGCGCGTCCGATAGCGCGTTAAGGATGGAGGCGCATCCTCCACCCACGGGCGGCTCGCCTACGCCGCGAGCGCCGACCGGCGTTTCCGGATCGGGAATATCGAGCGCCGCCCACTGCATATTAACGGGCACATCCAGAATCGTAGGCGGCTTACTCTGACTGAAGCGCGTCGAGAGCATGGCTCCGTAGCGAGGGTCGAACACCCACTTCTGGCCAATCGCATGGCCGATCCCGAGAATCGACCGGCCCAGAACTTGACCTCCAAGCGCACGCGGATGAATCACGGAACCCACATCTGCGGAAGCGAGGAAATCCACGATGTAGTACTTGCCGGTCTCGACGTCCACCTCGACCTCCGCAAAGCTGGCGACATAGGAAAATGTCGCGCCGTCACGGGGGTATTTGTCCTTGGCAGCGGCTATCAGACCCTGGCCCGCAATCGCGGCCACGGAAGCCTTCGTCACTTTATTGAGGTCGGGCGAGACTTCGTGGCCATCGTAGATGCCACCGAGTTGTATGGCATAGTTCGCGGCCTGCGCCAAGGTCATGCCGGCGCCGCCCTTGCGAAATACGCGCTCATTGGCAACATCATAATTCTCCGGTTTGCCACCGAGCTTTTTGGCAGCAAGCTCTTGCAATTTTCTCCGGGCGTCCATTGCGGTCGCATGCGCTGCGCGCGTCATGGCATGCGTGGTCTGACTGCCCCCCGAAACGCAGGTGAAGGGAAGGTTCTTCGACGAGTCCCCCCACGTGATGTCGCACTTCTCCCAAGGCACTCCCAAAACTTCGGCAGCCACTCGATGAACATCAATTACGGACTCCGTTCCCAAGTTACCGATTCCGGAGAGGATGGACACTCGACCATTCGGCTTGATGATCAGGATTCCATCGAAGCCGACCGTGCCGCCCACATAACAACTAAGCGAAACGCCGACGCCGCGCACCTTCGAGCCTATCCGTTTCGGCGTCCGCGCAACTCTTTCCGCCCATTTGAACTGTTCCGCACCACGGTCGAGCGCTTCCTTGAGGAATGCGCTCGTCGCGTAGGGACGTTTGCCTTGCGACACCGGACCGAAGGAAGCCTTGCCCTCGGGACAGTTAATTCGGCGAATAGCCACTTGGTCGAGCCCGAGCTTGCGAGCCGCTTTCGCGATGACCGGCTCCATAATCACAATCCCTTGCATGCCGCCGGGCGAGCTTTGCGCACTTCTCGGGGGCGTATTCGTCAGCAATGTGGCTCCGCGCCAGCGCATGGCTTGTGGCTGATATAGAAGAGATACGATACGGCCTGAAGAGGGGGAGTCGCCCACTGCGTCATAAGGACCATTGTTCGCAATCACGAACATGTCCAGCGCAATAATCCGACCGTCCTTGGAGAACCCGGCTTTCATCCGGCCGAGCATACTGGGGCGCGCACGACCGATGAATGTTTCCTCCTCGCGGCTAATTCGCATCATCACCGGTGCATTCGCCTTCCTGGATAAGAGCGCCGGAATAACCAGCGTAACGCCGCCCGTGATCTTGCTTCCAAAGCCGCCCCCCGTGTATTCGCTAATAAGGACAACCTGGCTCGGGTCAATGTTCAGCCAGCGCCCGATAGCCGGAACAGTTTGGGCGGTGCTCTGCGTACCTGTGTGGACATATATTTTTCCGTTTTGCCAATAAGCCATGGCGCTACGGGTTTCGAGCGTCTGGTGGCTCGTGTCCGGCGTAACAAACGTTTCATCGAGTACCAGAGCGGCATTTTGGAACCCCGCCTGAAGATCACCGTAGGACCATTCGTCAGGAGTCTTTCCCATCGGCAGGCGACCTTCCTTCGCGTCGGCGAAGTCTGCCTCGGTCCATTTGAGCACTCCGATCGTCGGAGGTGGCGGGCCGGGCGGCCGAGATCCTGCCGCCGCCTGTGGTGCCGGAGTTTGCACCCAAATGTTGCCATCTGTTCTGGGGTTCGGACCGCCAGGTCTCAGCGTATCGAGCGGATCGATGACGAAAGGCAGCGGCTCAAAATCGATTCGAATCTTTTCAATCGCCTCGGCGGCAGTGAACTCGTCGACTGCAGCCACGGCGAGAATCGGCTCACCTTGGTAGAGCGGCTCCATGGTAAGCGCCTTCTCGCTCTTTGGGTTGGCGCGAATCACCGTGCCGTTGTCGGTGAGCGTATCAGCCGGGGGTGGGAGTTCGTCGGCAGTGAGAATCGCTTTCACGCCGGGTATGGCAAGCGCTTGGCGCACGTCAAGGTGCTTTACCCGCGCATGAGGCAGGGGGCTCAGCAACAGCTTGCAGTAGAGCATGCCGTCGGCGTGATAATCCTCGGCGTACTTCGCCACTCCAGTCACCTTCGCATAGAGATCAGCGGTTTCGTAGTCCTTGCCGATCAGTTTGTGGCCAGGTCCGTAGACACGCGCGGCCGGTTCAGCGGGTTTAGTATCTTTAGGCACGGCTCGCCTCCCTCATGTTCGCCGCTCCGCGCATCATCGCGGTCAAAATCTTGTCGTAGTCTTGGCACCGGCAGAGGTTTCCAGAGAGACCCTGCGCTAACTCGCTTCGCGTGGGATTGGGATTTGTTTTCAGGAATCCAACCGAGGCCATGAGGAAACCCGGCATGCAGAAAGCACACTGGAAGCCCTGCTCGTCGATGACACCTTGCTGGACAGGATGCAGCTTTCCCTCTGGGCTTGCCAGTCCTTCGACGGTCAGAACCTTGCGTTCGCGCACGGTGTGTGTGAGCACCGAACAGGCGTAGTACGGCACATCGTCGATCAACACGGTGCAAGAGCCGCATTCGGCGCGGTCGCAGCCCAGCTTTGTGCCGGTGAGGCCAAGTTTGTGGCGCAGAGTCCAGGCAAGCGTTTCCTGCCGCATGACGTCGGCTCGCCGCAACTGGCCGTTTACATTGATGGTGAGAAGCCTTTCACCGGCACCACGAGTAGCCTGTCCTAGCAGAGTGGAAGCGCGGAAAAGATAGCTTGCGGAGGAGACTGCCGCGCCACCTGCAATTACTCCCTTGATTAAATCGCGTCTCGAGAGCTTGTTCTGCTCTTTATCGCCAGTGTTGCCCATCTCGCTCTTCCTCCTCTAGTAGCCGCCCGGATTTAACAGTGCGCGGACTTCAAAAGGTTCTGACTTAAGAGACTCGCTCCATCGGTCGAAAATGTGTGTATATACGTATCCTTGCCTAGAGTCTCCCTTCCGTTGGATGAGAGACGGAATCTGAATGGGTACGTATGGCAGGATTTTGATGCCCCCGTGTCCATAGCAACACCACGTTACACTAAATCAACAACATACATACACCGGCACGCGCTTGGGAGGAAGGGCCATTGTTTCCGGGAGGCTCCAACATTCCACTCATCTGTGGGCCTGCTTGAAGTCAAAGTAAGCGAGGTTCATGTTGCCGCCGGTCAAAACGTGTACGGTGAGAACGCATTTCCCTTTGTTGAGGCGAACCTTGAAGAGTTGCGACGCCAGATTCCAGTGGTGCCATTGACGCCAGGCCAGCGGGTCTCGAGGATCGTATGTTGAAGCGATCTCCAGGGGCCCTGTTACATCCTTTCCATTCACATCAACGGATATTGTTCCGCCACGATTCGATGTGTACAGGAAATCGGCCGCGTATGTTCCCGCGCTTGTCACGTCTACAGTGACGTTGAACCATTCCCCGGGTTCGGTCCAGCCCACGTAGAGCAGGTCTCTAGGAGGAAGAACCTTTTCGAAGGCGTTGTCGTCAATTGGATCCGGTTTCCGGTTGAACTTCGTATAGGAAGTATCCACCCCCTCGTGGATACGGAATTCGTTGAGGTAGGTCCCATCGGCAGGGTTCAACTCTCCGCTTCCGTGATTCTGTGGGTCGCTGTCGTGATATGCGACCCCTTCGCCGCCCAGGTCATAGTAAGCACTCAATACCCGTCCCGGTATTTTCTGAGGGCCGCCCTGATAGCGGCTGTCTTGATAGGGCAGGCCTTTGTACAGGCCCAGGAATGCTTGGGAAAACGCAATTGCCGGTAGCATCGATGCCGCTACCAAGCATAAGGAAAACGCTCTCCGGCTCAGCGGCAGCGGCGGTTCAAGTGTGTTCCGCACTGTAGACTTCGAAAAGCTCGATCCCGTGCGCTTTTCCGAGATTGCGCCAGTACTTTTTGTCTGACCCATTGTTCCAATGTTCGTATACGCCGAGGCTGCGGCATCGGATGCCGTCGCTTCCAGGATCATAGAACAGGCCGGTGAATTGTACCTGACGAACTACGATGACGCCGACCTCAAAAACGCCATCCCAAGGGTCCCCGGCGTCACATTTCTGAAAAGCGGTCAATCCTGCGCCGCAGGAACACGGCTTCTCGTGCCGAAGATTGCCCGCACGTCAGGCAAGCGCTGTACGTCGGCAATAAAATTTGCCAGCAAGGTCGAGGGATTGTCCCTTCTCCATGCGAGAGCCAGCGGCAGAGGCATGCTCAAATCGACCACCGGCAAGATGACAACGCTTTCAGGGGAGCGCCAGCGTGCGGTTCCAATGACCCACCCCACCCCCAAACCGGTCGACACGAGACTTAAAATTGTTGCCTCGTTCAGTCCCTCCTGAACGATACGGGGAGATTTCAAACCGCCACGATAACATTCGCGCATCAGGCGGTCGTAGAACGTCGGACTTGCCCACCTCGGAAACCAGACAAACGGCACATCCGTGAGGTCCCGAAGGCGGAGTTTCTTGAGCTTTGTCAGAGCATGTCTTTTGGGCGCGGCGAGCTCGACATGCTGTATGGCGACGGGAAGCTGGTCCAATTCCGGATCGGATTTTGGCATGAAATTGACGAACCCCGCATCCAAGCGGCCCGATCTTAAGGCTTCTAACTGTTCCAAACTCGCCGCTGGTTGAAGTTTCAGTTCCGCATCAGGTTGCTGCTCCCGGAATCGCCGGAAGGAGTCCGGAACTACGCCGCGCCAAGACGCATTCTCAGCGAACCCGACGTGCAGTGTCCCTGAAAGACCGCGAGCCACGCGGCCGGCGCGACCGGCCGCTTCGTTTACTTCTTGAAGGATGCGTCTCGCGTCCTGCAGGAATTGCGTGCCGGCTGCACTCAACTTCACGCCCCGCGGGAGGCGTTCGAAAAGTTTGAAGCCCACTTCAGCCTCCAAATCCTGAATCTGACGGGATAGTGCCGGCTGAGCAACGCGCAGCCGATGCGCCGCGCGGCCGTAATGCTGTTCCTCGCCGACGGCCACGAAATATCTCAGATGCCGCAATTCCATACTGATACTTTATCGCGATTGGTCTGATAGTAAAGATGTCTTGGACCGATTAGATAATCCTTATCAGATTCACGTAGGTGACGTGCGGCAAGAAGAAACCAAAGGCCAAACCGATTCTGGAACCGAAGCCAGCCAAGCGCCAGCCCATGGTTCCTCACATGACTGCTCGGAACACCAGGTCGGTTCGAGGCAACTCCGAGGAGGCCCCAGGTGAAGGCACTTGTACTCAACCCACTCGTCCGTGGGTTCGACCGCGAGGACGTGGACATTGCCCCGCCAATGGAATGATGGTTGCGCGGCGTTAAAGGACGGATCGCTCACGCGCGTCGCCGTTACTTCGTTCTGACTGTAGAAACTCATGTAGGGAGACACACAATGGCAACGAGGGAAACAATCACCGAGAGAGACGGGATTAAAACAATCACGAAGCACTACATCGATGGGGCGTTCGTCGAGTCGCATGGTCGCGAAGTCATGGACATTCTCAAGCCGACCAACGGCAAAGTGATCGCCCGCGCAACGCTGGGCGATGAGGAAGATACACGCCGCGCCATTGCCGCGGCCAAGCTCGCATTCGTCACTTTCGGCCGGACAACGAAGGAAGCGCGCGCGCTACTTGCGGCAGCTGCATGAGGCTGTTTCGGCCCGCATCGACGATTCAACGGCCGCGATGGTTGAGGAGTACGGCGGTGTCGTCCAGTTCGCCAGGCTCATTGTACAGTCGGGAGCCAATGCTTTCCTTGCGACCGAGAGGGGACTCCAAGAGTTGCCCTTGACGCGGAGCTGGGGCAAGACGACGGTCACCTTGGAGCCGGTCGGCGTAGCCGGTTTGATCACAGCTTGGAACGCGAACGCGCTGTTCATTTGCCTCAAGCTAGCGTCGGCCGTCGGCGCTGGTTGTACGGTTGTCATCAAGCCCAGTGAGCTCAGCTTGCTGCAGACGCAGGTGATGATTGAGAGGGTTCAAATACTCCGGGGTTGGACGTGAATATGGCCGATACGGGATCGAGGCATTTCTCGAAACCCGGGCCATCCTGGAGTCGTGAGGAGACCAGCTTATGAGCAAGCACGCTACCATCTCCGCCACCGAAGCCGCGGATCGCCTCGCTATTCGAGAGCTCGTCGAGGCCTATGCGCACTGCGCCGATCGTCGCGATGCGAAAGGTCAGATGGCCCTCTTTACCTTAGACACCCACTTCGTGGTGTACATGAACAGCAAGGATCCGACGCCCTCCCAGGAGTTGCACTCGCGCGAGGCGCTCGCTCCAGTCTTCAGGGATCTCAACAAGTATGACGCCACCATGCACTTCGTCGGACAGAGCACGATTCTTACCCTGACCGGCAACCGAGCCACAGGAGAGACCTACACCTTGGCCCATCACCTCAAGAGCGACGGTCGAAAGCGAAGCCTGATGATTGCCGCTCTCCGGTACTCGGACCAGTTCGTGAAGATGGACGGCGCATGGCTATTTTCCGAGCGCCTGCTCTATGTCGACTGGATTGAGGAGCGCACACTGTGATGACTGCGGCTAATCGGATGTCTTCGACAAACGCTTTTGAATCTCGGAGCTCTGAATGAACGTTCCAATGGCGAGTCAAAAGCGCATTGTAATTGTCGGAGCGACAGGAATGGTTGGTGGATATGCGCTTCGCTACGCGCTCGAGGACGCCGCCGTTGGAAGAGTGACTGCTATCGTGCGCCGGCAGCTCGGCATTTCGCATCCAAAGCTGCGAGAGGTTCTGCATCGTGACTTCGCCGACTGCTCCTCACTCTCGCCGGCGCTTTCAGGTCAGGACGCAATAGCCTTTTGCCTGGGCGTCTATACCGGGGCCGTATCCGACACCGAACTCCGCAAGATAACCGTGGACTACACGATCGAGTTCGCGCGAGTTCTGCGCGGGAGCAGCCCCAACGCGGCTTTCTCGTTCTTGAGCGGAAGCGGCGCGGACCCGACGGGACGAAGTCGGATGGCCTTCGCGCGATACAAGGGAGAGGCCGAGAACGCACTCCTCGCGGCCGGGTTCCCGAGCGTTAACCTCTTCCGGCCAGCATACATCTACCCCGTGGAGCCGCGGGAGGAACCCAATTTCACCTATCGCCTGTTGCGCGTCGTTTATCCCGCGTTTCGATTGCTCTTTCCAAACCAGGTGATTCGGGCCGACGACTTGGCACGCGCCATGGTGGACGTCGCCGTCCGAGAAACTGAGCGCGGAGGTCGGGTTTTTGAGAACCGTGACATCCGAGCGATGGTCAAACGGATTCATCCCTCCACAGGGTGACCCCGCGTCTCGGTCGGAATAGAATGAATGGGGAGGTAGGTGATGCATGAATCTGAATAGGCTGGCAGAGAGAGAGAAATGGTCCTCGATCTACGTTAAGCGGGATCTCCGAAGAGCAAGAAACTGCAGATTACCGATGGCCATTCTGTGTCTGGTTGTGATTTGCACTCTTCCGCCGGCAAACCGTGCCCAAGTTCCGGTCTATGAAGTCACGCCCGTAGAAAGCACCATCAAATTTGGGGTCGACTCTTCGGTTTCCATCAAAGGTAGCTTCGACAAATGGAACGCAAGCATGAAGTTTTCGTCCACGGATGTGAGGAGCGGCGTTTTGGACATCGAGATTCAAGCGGACAGTGTGAACACCGGTAGTGGTCTAAAAAACGACAAACTAAAGAGCAAGGATTTTTTTAACGTAAAAGACTCTCCCATCATCACCTTCAAATCCACCAAAGTCGTTCAGACCGGTCCAAACACATTCGACTTGGAAGGAGACTTTACGATTCGCGGGGTCACGAAAACCGAAAAACTTACGCTTACAGATAACGGCAAGGGATCCACCTCCGGAAGCATCGAGGGCACAATGGCCTTCGACCGCAAGGATTACGGGATGAACAGGAACATTCCCTTCATTAAGATCGCCAACCGTGTCGAAGTCAATGTTTCCCTGAAATGGAAGCGGGTCGGCGGACCTCCTCCAGTTTTCCAACAATAATTCGATAAGACGTCTTTCCTGCCGAGGACGGAGTGGCAGTCCATGCCGACATCTACGGAAAAGGCTGACGTGGGCTCGAGAGCACTCTGAGAGCCAGGCTTTGTTGTGTGAGCTAGACTCTTTTATGGTTCACTTCTGCGTTTCCCCGAAGAAAGACGAGGTTCAAAATCCAGCCGAGGCTTATTCGTCGGTCGAGGTTTTGAAGCGATTCTTATCGATTTTGAGAGACCGGATCTTCGATTCTAGCATTGATCGTGGGATTCCCAGGCTGCGCACGAAGGGTCGCCTCGATCACGCTCTTCGCCCGCCTTGCACTGAGTTCGCTGTCGTTCTTCGGCTCCATCAGCATCGAGCCCTCAGGAAGCCAGCTTTCATTGACAGGTGTCGGAGAGGTGAGGAACAGCTAGCTCACAGTAATTACATTTTGTGAGCTTCGGTACATTAGACGAGCTGCAGCCAATGGAGCCTTAAGGTCTTGGCAGGGCAAACCGCAAGATTTCTTTCCAGCCTCGTTTCTACAAATCTCTTTCAATCTGGCTTGCGCTGTTTCCGCTTCCAACAGTGAACAGAGTCTCGCGAGCGCTTATCCATGGCGAAACTATTGTGCCGTTCTATGTAACCGATGCCCAGAAGGATGTATCTATATCAATTGAATTGGCATCAATGAATACTGGAAAGAGACATTTATGTCGTATAGGAGGATTTGCCATGTCTACGTTGCTTCATATCGATTCCAGCCCACTCTACGGTCGGTCAGTCTCCCGTCAGTTGACCGCTTCGTTCGTCACTCAGTGGAAGTCTTCGCACCCGGATGGTACGGTCATTGACCGCGATCTCAATGCAACCGCAATCTCGCCGGTCACTTCGGAATGGGTCGGCGCCGCATACACCCCGGAAGAGGCGCGCACACCAGAGCAGAAGAAACTGCTTTCGCTCTCCGACTCACTGCTTGCCGAACTGGAGCGGGCCGACGAGTATGTTTTCGGCGTGCCAATGCATAACTTCGGTGTGCCCTCCGTGCTCAAGCTCTGGATCGACCAGATTGCGCGTGTCGGCAGGACCTTTTCCTACGCTGGCGGCGGTGCGCCAAAAGGCCTGCTTGTCAGCAAGAAGGCGACCTTCATCATTGCAACCGGCGGCATCTACGACGCTCAGACTCAGATGGCCTCTTTCAATTTCGTGGAGCCATATCTGCGTTCGGTCTTCGGCTTCCTCGGTGTGACCGAAGCGACCTTCATTACGGCGGGTGGAACAGCGGCGCTGAATGGTGGGCGCGACCGCGACGCGTTTCTCGCGCCGCATCTTCAGGCTGTGCGCACGCACGCGCAGACATCGCAAGGAGGACACTAATGAAGGCAGCTTCATCCCTCATTCCCGGGTCTTTCCACCTCGATTTCGGTGTCTATAGGTGAATAGTTTCACTTACGCCGTCCTCATTTTCAGATTTGAGGCCAAAAAATGACGGTCAGAGTCATGACTCCTTGCGCGGGGTGTACGACCCGTGCACCTATGTCGCCGGACCCCGACGGACCGGTCATCAACACCGAATAGGCTGTGTTTCGGAAGGCAGGATGCCTGTACGCGAGATGCACGTTTTCGACGATGTCGGCCGGATCCAGCAGGACGACGAGATCGTGTGCCAGGAAGCCAATCGCGTTGACCCGCAAATCCGTTTCGCTCAGGAGCACTGAGCCGGTCTCGGCAATTCCCATCGGAGAGCGCACGATCGCTACGTCGATGTCGGCGGCAGCCGCCCAATTCGAGTAGTCCTCCGGAGTTGAATTTCCTACAAACTCAGGCACGGCCGAGCAAAAATTCTTCGCGTTCGGAAATTGACTCCGTAGGAACGCTGCGAAATCCCCAGGCTGCTTGTCGACGAGCACACCAGCCATATCCTCGAGTCCTTTCCGAAATTGTGATAGGAAGTCTGCCTTGGCTAAGCGTGGGAAATCGGGTACTTCCGGTTTGTCCTTCGCGGAAAGACGACTGTTTCGGACACGTTCCAGAATGTCTTGTCGTGCGCTCATCGCCCTAAGCCTCCTTCAACCGATGCTGCCTATACCATTGGTGAAATGTCTGGTTGGGGGGGTCGGGAAGATCGCGATGTTTGCCCCACGCATTGAGGTCATTATAAATGGCAAAATGCGGGAGGACCTTCAGCGCAGCGTCGGCCATGGCCGTAGCTATTTGATACAGCTCGGGGTGGCTCAGAATGTTGCCGGCGGCCTTCAGTGCGGCCTTCTTGGTTAGATTGATCTGATGCTTCTGGTCCATCACTCCACGCCACGCATAAATCTGCTCGTGAATGTTGATCTTCACGGGGCATACGTTGGAGCAACTGCCATTGAGCGTGGAAGCAAACGGCAGTTCGCTATAGCGGTGGATATCGAAGGTCGGCATCATAATGATGCCGATCGGCCCCATGTAGGTCGAGCCATAGCTCAGGCCGCCGCTGCGTCGATACACTGGGCAGGTGTTCATGCAGGCGCCGCAGCGGATGCACTTGAGAGACGGCCAGAACCGTTCCATCGCCAGTCGTTCCGATCGGCCATTGTCAACGATGATGACGTGCATTTTCCCGTCCTTGCGTGGCCCGCGGAAGTGCGAAGTGTATTGCGAAATCGTTTGCCCAGTGGCGCTGCGGGATAAAAGGCGAATAAAAAGGGCGAGTTCCTTGTTTGAAGGAAGAATCTTTTCGATCCCAAGACTGCAAATGCGGACTTTCGGTACATTGCCAGACAGATCCGCATTCCCCTCGTTCGTAACTGTGACAATCGCTCCTGTGTCCGCGATCGCGAAGTTGGCACCGGTCATTCCTATGTCGGCCTTCTCGATTAAAGGACGAGTGTGATTCCGCATTTGCTGCGCTAGGTAAACCTCGTCAGTATTATTGGGATCTGAGCCATAAGTTCGGGCAAACAAGGCCGCTACATCTTCCTTGGACTTCTGTATGGCGGGGCCGATGATATGGGCCGGGGGCTGATGATCCAGCTGCTGAATCCGTTCTCCGAGGTCGGTCTCCGTGACAACGATTCCTCTATTCTCCAAGAATCGCCGCGTATCGCATTCTTCCTTCAGCATGGACTTCGACTTGATTAGAGTCGTGGCCCCATGGTTAGCCATGATGTCCGCGACGATCCCGAGGGAACAACGATGTATTCAAACCGGGAGAAAAGTCTTACGAAATGTTCTTCTGTCGCGCGACTGTCTTCCTCGCATCCTGAGTTCGCCATCGGTTGGCCACAGCAGGTCTGCTCGAACGGGTATTCAACCTCTACCCCAAGACGTTCAAGCAGCTCAAGCGTTGCTATGCCGACTTCTGGATAGAACGTATCGACATAACAGGGAACCACCAGTCCCACCTTCATTCGGCCTCCTGTCTCACTTACCAATTCTCGGACTTCGTGACGGACTTGGGCTAGCGTGGCCGCTTAGGCGGAATGTGTTTTTCCCGCCGGCTCGGAAGTCAGAAGCGAAGGGGCAGGCAATCCCCTCAAAACCGCCCCCACATTATCTAGAGCGAGCATGCCCATGGCGGTTCGCGTTTCAATCGTGGCGGCGCCTACATGTGGCAGCAGAAATGTGTTCTGCAGCGTCAGATATCCCGGATGTAGTTTTGGTTCCCCTTCGTACGTGTCCAAGCCGGCAGCAGCGACTTGGCCGCTCTTGAGGGCAGCGATCAGATCCTCATCAACCACAATGCCACCTCTGGCGGCATTGACAACAATTGCGCCACGCGGCAAGCACGCAATTGCTTTGGCATCCAGGAAGTGATGGGTTTGCTTTGTTTCGGGTGCGTTTAAGGACAAAAAGGCGCTGACTTTAAGCAAGTCGTAAGGCTCATCGTGGAATATCGCGTCTCCTTCAACCTCGACGCATAACCGATGCGGTTCGTGGTAGTGGATCTTCATCCCAAAACCGCGAGCGCGTTGCGCAACTGCCTGCCCGATCTGCCCCATTCCGTAAATTCCGAGAATTTTCCCTGTGAGTTGCCAGCCCAAGAGCGCTGTAAGGTCAGTTGGATTCCAGCTTCCATTCCGGACCACTTGCAGCCCTTCATACGCTCGTCGCGATGCCCCTAACAGCAACAGCAGGGTGATGTCTGCGACTGCATCCGTCGAAATTCCGGGGACATAAGCTATCGCGATTTTCCGCGCCGCGGCAGCCTTGAGGTCGATGTGATCATAGCCTACGGAGTGGGTGGCAATGACTTTGACGGAAGAAGCCACCCGATTGAAAAATGCGTCGTCTAGTCTGTCTGCGGGAGTGACCAACATCGCATCAGCCCCATCCGCGGCCGAAAGCAATTCCTCCGACGTGAAGCGAACGCCGTTTTTCTTGCGGCGTAGCTCGAAATCCTGCTTGAGTCGCGTTTCCACGGCATCGACGAAATACGCCGTTACTACCAGGACGGGTTTGCGCACGGAACTACCTCCTCGGTCGCGCATCAGTTTGCTTCACTCTGGAGTTGTACCCATCGCACGCACGAACTCATCGTGCGCGCGCGCGTAGTCCAGCTGCGATTGCAGCAGGAGCGCCTTGGCGTCAAATTCTTGCGCGCTCGCCGTGGCGGCCTGCGATTTGAGCGCGGCTCCTCGCAATAGTTCTTGCTGCTGAACGCGGCTCGATTCGTGTCGCAGCGCCAGGATCTCTTCCGAGACTTTGAGCATCTCCTGGGTCCGTTCAAGTTTGTTGTAGGCGGTCTGGACCTGCAGTTCGACTTCGTCCGTCACCTTCGCAAGATTTTCCTTTGCCTCGGACAATTGGGAATCGCGTTCATGCAGGGTGGCGCGCTTCTTGCCAGCGTCAAACAGATCGTAGCTGAAGTGAATGCCGAACGTACCAAAGTTGCGCGCGAGAAATGGAACATTGTTCTGGTAGCTATAGCGACCAAAGGCGTCAACATCGGGCACCCAGATATCGGTCTTGGCCAAACGCGCAGCAGCCACGGCTCTCTCGACCTCGGCGCGGGCGGCTCTTATTTCCGGGTGCGAGTTCTTCGCGGTGGCAATACATTCCTCGCGTGGGCAGCTCTCCTGAACTTCGCCAACCGTTGTATCGAGATCAAGAGCGGTGTTCAGAGGCAGGCCCACGAGGTCGTTGAGTCTCAGCTTGAGGTCCGACAACTGCAGATCCGTGGTCAACAATTCCTGCTTCGCTTGCAAGAAATTCGCGCGGCTCTCGATCGATTCCTGTTCGAGAGAAGCACCGAACTTAACCTGCTGGATGCGTTCGCTCTCAAGGTCCTGCGCGGCTTGGATTTTCGCCTCAGTAGCGCTGCGATGGGCTTGGGCAATCAGAACTGCGTAGTACACCTCATGGACCGCCAGAGCCACGTCATTGCTTGTCAGTTGCGCCTTCGCGCGTGACACTTCTACCTCGGCCTGGGCGATATCGTTTGCCCGCCTGATTTTCAGCAGCGAGGTCAACGGCTGAGTGATCTGTGTTCCGCTGGTCGTCAGGTTGCGGCCACCTTGATTGATGATGCTATTCTCTGCGGGAATCGGCGTGCCGCTGACCGTGCCCAGGCTTCCGTTCTTAATCTCAATCAGTTGCGTGTCCGTCACTCGCGCAAAGTTGCTGTCGTTGTGTATCGACGGGAAATAGGAACTTTTTTCCGCTTCTTTCGCGTGTTGTTTTTCGTCGACGGAGAATCCAGCGAGCCGCACATCATGGTTGTGTTTTAGGGCTAGTTCAACCGCTTCGTGCAGTGAAATGCGGCGCGGCTCTGCTGAATTTGGCTTCTGACCGCCCACGCTGGGAGAAGTCCAGAGTGTCGCCGCGACTAGCAGGGCAAGCGCCTTTCGCCTCATGATTTTGACCCCTTCGGGAGAGACAGTGTTTGCTGGATCTCCTTGAGATCGCCGTAGTCCAGCGGCGATTTGCGCAGCATGGCCACCATGAGCAATGCACACGCGCAACTCCAGGCAATCAATAGAAAGCCGTCGACGATACTCAGACTGTAGGCTTGGAGACGCAGCCGTGCCCCAATCAAATCCACAGCGCGCTCTCCGGCGGCCACCATGCCGGCTGATTTCCCGGCTAACCCAGCCGTCATTGTGTGAATATTCTGAGTAGTGATCCAGTCTCCAGCGCTGACGTGGAGCCCCAGCAGATTGGAATGTAGTTTTTCGCGTTGAGCCAGAAAGTGACCCATGTAAATGGCACCAGCGGTTCCTCCAAACAGGCGGACTACATGGAAGAAGGCCGAGAATGTAAGAACCCACTCAGGCCTCGACAACCCACCCGTGAAGATGGCCTGCAATACGATGCACCCGACGAGGCCGATGAAAGCAAATGCCTGTCCGACTCCAGTCAGCAATTCGGTGGGGTAAAAATTCGCGGCCGCCCACGTGCTGCTGTACTGCGCGTTCAACCAGGCAGCGAATGCGGTACAAGCAAGGCCCGCGGCCATGAGCAGGCGGGGATCGATTTTGCGGAGCAGGAGATACCCAGCTGTAAAAGCTATCGGCAGAAGCGGAAGGGCGCTCCAAATAATCGCCGGCCCGATCTGATCGGCGTCCAACCCGCGTATCGCCAGAGATTGCGGAATAAGAATGATGGTCGTGCACAGTGTGAAGCGAAACCAAAAAAGCAGTCCACCCAACAACACTGTGTTCCACTTCCCCAGATACGGCAGGGCCACAAGGGGGTTGGGGCCGCGCAGCCTCCGGACAAGCGCGCACAAGAGAAAAAACATCCCGCACCAAAACCAGGCATTGAACACGCCGGAACGAAACCAATCGAGTCGTTGGCCTTGTTGCAGAGCGGCAAATACAAAACCCAAACCCAGGCTCAGGTACAAGAACCCGGCGAAACTTGGAGCAGGACCGCTCTTCTTGCGTGGAGGCGTCGGCGGAATGCCCAGGTACACGCAGAGAATCATAATGGGCGCGATGGCGGCCGAGTTCCAGAACATCCAATGCCACGACAGGTGGTCTCGGTACCAGCCGTAGAGCGACGGCGCGATATTCACCGCGCCGTCGACAAAAGCGGCATACAAGGCAATCGTAAAAGGAAGATAGCGCAACGGAATGGCGCGGAGCGCGAACGTCAATGTGAGCGGATAGAATGTGCCTGAGGTCATCCCAGCAAGAACCAGTGCGGCGAGAAACAGAGTGTAACTGTGTATGAATGGAAGGAAGACACAAGTTAGAGCGAAGATTGCAGCGGCGCTGAGCAGGACGCGTCGCGGGCCGAGCAATCCTCCGAGGTAGACGGTGAATGGCCCGATGAACATCAATGACGCGTTGTAGGCGCTATCTAGCCAGGCGCCGTCGTCGAAGCTTATGCCAGCATGCCCCTTCAAATCCGCAAGACCGAGACTCAACATGCGGCCTGTTAACGTCACCAGTCCGGCACCGAGAACGACTCCGAGAATTCCAAGCAGCGGACGCGTCGACACTTCCGATGGAATGGCGGCGGCAGCGCCATGCGCAATGTCGAGTGCGGAGGGGCGGATGGAAATGCTCGAAGTTCCCATTGTTACGGCTACTGTCTCGTCCGGACGGTTGCTATCACGGAAAGTCCGGGACGCAGTTTCGCGGCGAAGGTGGAATCATCGAGAGCGATCTTGACCGGAATCCGCTGCACGACTTTGGTGAAATTTCCGGTCGCATTGTCGGGCGGAAGCAGAGCGAATTGCGATCCGCTGGCCGGGGCTATCTCCAGCACTTTTCCGTGAATGACCTGTCCTGGGAATTGGTCGATCCGAAGTTCGGCGGGATCGCCGACCTTAACATTGGTCAGTTGGGTTTCCCGGTAATTGGCTTGTACCCACTTCGTGACATCGACGAAGGAGATGACCTGTGTACCAGGTGAAACAAGCTGTCCGGCACGGACTTGCCGTTCTCCTACGTTGCCATCGCCCGGAGCGTAAATCTTTGTGTAATCCAAATTGACCGTCGCTACCACCAGGCTGGCTTGCTTTGCGTGCAGATCGGCCTGCAGTTGCAAGTCCTGAGACTCGAGCACGGCCTTCGAGCGGCGCTCGCTTTCGGCCCCAATCTCGTTGCTGCGCAACTGCGTGCGGGCTTGTAGAAGATCGGCGTCACGGCTCGCGAACTGGGCAGAGAGGCGCGCTTCGTCGGCTACGGCGGATTCCAGTTTCTGTTGCGTCGCGGAATGCGCCTGGTACAGGTCTTCTTGGCGCTTTCGCTCGGAGCGGGCGCGCACTAAATCGGCTTCCACGGCCTCTTTTCCGGCCTCCGCCGCCGCGATTTGCGCTTTTGCCTGATCGATCCCAGCCAGAGCTTTGTCAATGCGCGTATCTTGCAACTCGCGCTGTCTTCGGTTGTTTTCGATCGCTGCCCGAGCCGCTTCGACCGCTGCGCTGGCTTGATCCGTCTGCGCTCGGTAATCGTCGTCTTGGAGTTCCACGATCAGATCACCCTTATGAACTTGTTGGTAGTCGGCAACGTGGACAGCGCGTACAATTCCCGCCACCTTGGTGCTCAACGGTGTGAGATCACCGCGCACATAGGCGTCGTCCGTGACTTGCTCCGTTTTGCCGCCCTCCCACGCATTCCAGTTGCGCGTCAGTGTAATCAAGATGGCCAGTGCGAGTAGCACGACCAGAAGAGGGGTCACAAATTTCTTCCAGCCTGCCTCCGGCCGAGGGGTGACCTGAGTTTTATCGTGCTCAGGCGCCAGTTTCGCGACCGGTGTGTCAGCTTTGGCGGGCACGGGCGTGGAGGACATCAACTTGCTCCTTGGCACCAAGAAATTTTTGCAACCGCAAGAGCTTTCATGGTCGGCTTATGCGGCGGCGGTTGGAACGAGAATCAACTTCTTGTTCACAAACTCTTCCAGACCAAGGTTCGAGAGTTCTTTGCCGTAACCAGAACGTTTAACTCCGCCGAACGGCAGATCCGGGGCACTCACATCGGGATAGTTGATGAACACCATGCCTGTCTCAATGCGGCTGGCGACCCTCTTGCCCCTTTCGATATCCGACGTGTATACGGAACCGCCGAGTCCAAACGGAGAATCATTGGCGATTGCAATGGCCTCTTCTTCGTTCTTGGCAGGAAAAATGAGCGCAACAGGTCCAAAGAACTCCTGCCGGTATGCAGGATTGTCCGGCGTTACGTTGGTCAGAATGGTCGGCTCGAGGAAAGCCCCGACCTGACCGGCTCGCTTGCCTCCAAGCAGGACTTGAGCGCCTTGGCTCGTCGCTTCCTGGATTTGACGAAGAATCAGCTGAAGCGCTGCGTCAGAGGAAAGCGGACCGAGGGTTACACTCTCGTCGAGCGGATTTCCCAGACGAAGGGCCTTAGCCGCAGCAATGAACTGGGCAAGAAACTTCTTCAACATCGACTCGACCACGATGAATCGCTTCGCACCGATGCAGGTCTGCCCGTTGTTTCCGAAGCGACCGACAATGGCCATGGCTACTGTATGGTCGAGGTCGGCATCGTCCAAAACGATGAATGCGTCGCTGCCGCCTAGTTCCATGGTGGATTTCTTCAGGTTTTTCCCAGCTCGTGACGCAAGCGACTCGCCCGCGCGCTCGGAACCAGTGAGCGCGATTCCTTTCACCCGCGGATCATCGATCAAAGCACCCGCCTGATCGTTGCTCAGGAATAGATTTGTGTACACGCCTTGCGGCACGCCTGCTTCCTTGAGCACCTGGTCAAACGCAAGGGCGCACTGTGGAACACCCGGAGCGTGTTTCAGAAGCATGACGTTGCCGGACATCAGATGAGGACCGGCAAAACGCGACAGTTGATAGTAAGGATAGTTCCAAGGCTGAATGCTCAGCAGAACGCCGAAGGGAGAGTACTCAAGACGCGCATCGCCTGTGACCGATTTGAAGGTCTTCGGTGCAAGAAACGCTTCGGCATGGTTCGCAAAGTACTGCATGATTGAAGCGCTGAGTTCCACCTCGCCTCGACTCTCGGCGATTCTCTTTCCCATTTCCAATGTCGCCAGACGAGCCAGTTCTTCCTTTCTCTTCAGAAGAATTTGCGCGCATCGACCGATGATCTTCGAACGTTCGCTGAATGGTCGTGCCGACCACGTTCGAAACGCCTGATCCGCCGTTGCCAACGCATCCATCACTTGTTGATCGGTATGTTCCGGAAAGCTCTTGAGTACTTCCCCTGTCGCCGGGTTTACGCTGCGATATGGCACGTTAGGCTCTCCTTTTGGCGTAGCAGGAACCCGCAATTGAGAATCGCCGGGCTCTATCGATGATGCAATTCTGTATCCAAGGCAAGGCCTCCGCTCTCGCCGAGGGGCGTTTATCCCCCATGTTTTCAATCGAAACACAAGCGATTCGTGCGAAGGAATTGGTCAGCAAGGGTTTTTGTCAGGGATTTGACGATAGTGTCGATGTCGTGACGGATCTGTGCGCGGTGCCAGAACCGGCCGTTTCTGATTTCAGGTTCGCGTGAACTCTTCTAAGGCAAACACAAAGGACTCATACGGCGCTCGCGTCGCATGTTCCATGCCGACTTCGCAGGTTCGGTTTGCGCACAAGTAGAGCTCACGGTCTTCGCGCATAACTTCGCCTGCTTCCTGAAGGGTGGCCGATTTGGTCAACTCCTCATGAAGCAGTCCTCGGTCGCCTGCAAATGCGCAGCATGTCGCCGTGAGCGGGAAAAAGGGCTTTTCCGCTAATGCGTTCGCTATTTTGCGCAGGTTTGCTTCTACTCCAAGCGTATGCATCGAACAAGTTGGGTGTGCGGTCGCGGTTCGAGCTTTGCGATTTATCGTGAGATGAGGAAGCATCTTCTCGTCAGTCCAGGTAATCGAGTCGTAGATCTGGAGGTGCCGGTGCCTTTCACGATTCTCGCGGGTCAGATAATCAAGGACCTCTTGTTTAAGCCCCAAAGTACATGAGCTGGCGTCACAAACGATGGGAAGAGTTCCCTCTCTGCTCCAGCGCCACATGCTCTCCACAACGCGATTCGCCATCAGAATGTTTCCCGTGTTGTAGCCTTTCGAATGCCAGATGGTTGCGCAGCAATTACCCACAACGTCCAGCGGAATATGTAGCGGGTAGCCGGCGCGCTGAGAGACGGCCACGAGGGCGTCCGGCAAGGAAAGCTTCCATTTCGATCTCTTCGACTTACCGAAGATTCTGTTGATACAAGCGGGAAAGTAAATTGCAGCGGCCTCTTCGGACTTCGTGCGCGGCAGCTTGGAGGTCAGCGGCATCGGCACAGCTTCCATCCAAGTCGGCACTAGTTCGGGGCTGACAAGCCTTCTGACAAGATTCAGGATTGATCGCACCGTTCGATCACCGAGGACTTTGGCTCCGACATTTCCTGCCAGTAGCGCCATCCGCGCGAAGGGCTCAACCCTCCCCCAGCTGGCCGCCACCCGCGCTGCCACCCATTCTTGGGTTGGGCCGTGTTCCATGTGACGAAACTGCTTCATCAGAACACCTGTGTTGATCTGCACTGGACAGGCGTGTTCACAGGAGCTGTCCCCGGCGCAAGTCTGCACCGCATCATATTCATATTCTTTGAGCAGGGCCCTTTGGACCGGCGAACCGGGTTCTTGGCGCATCATCTCTCTGCGAAGCGCGATACGCTGTCGAGGCGTTGCCGTCAAATGCCGGCTTGGGCACACTGGCTCACAGTATCCACATTCGATGCACGCGTTGACGACGTGCTCCACCTCGGGAGTTGTGTGCGTGTTCTTGACATGACCGAGAGGATCTTTGTTGAGCATCACTCCAGGCGCTAGTAGGCCGCGCGGATCGAACAACTTCTTGATGCGCCACATGAGCGCAGTAGCTTTCGGCCCCCATTCCTTTGCTAGGAATGGGGCGATGTTCCGTCCAGTTCCGTGCTCGGCCTTCAGGGACCCGTCATACTTATTGACGATGATGGTGGTCATCTCCTCCATGAACGCAGCGTACTTATCCACCTCGGCAGGAAGACCGAAGTTCACTCCAACAAGAAAGTGCAGGTTGCCGGCTGAGGCATGCCCGGCGATGTTGACCATGTAATTGAACTTTCGCTGGAGTGCAATGATGTCGTTGGCCGCGTCGCCTACGGCGCTCTGCGGCACACAAATATCCTCGATCATGAGACAGGTTCCCTGAGCCCGGCTGGCCGCGACGATCGGGTACAATCCCTCGCGCACCTTCCAGAGAATTGCAGCCACCTTCGGATCCCGACTAAATGATGCGGATTCGTGCAGCTTGAGCGATGACGCAAACGTAAGTCCTTCCGCCTCCATCTCGGTTAATTCTTCGCTCGTGGAAGAGCGGAATTCAACCAGCAGAGAGCCGGCATCCTCGTTGACGGCCTGCCAGCCTTTCGGTACGCCGGGGATGGCTCCTGCTAGCTGCAGGCATCGGCCGTCCATGAGTTCGGCTGCCATCGCGCCAATTTCAATAAACTGCGGCGCAGCCGCCGCGGCATCATGAAGGCTCGAAAAAATCAGCAAACCGGTGGACCGCAGTGGTCGCAGCGGTTGGGTTTCGAATGTAACCTCCGCGATGTAACCAAGGGTTCCTTCGGACCCGACCATGAGTTTTTGTGTGATTGCGCCCGGCGTATCGCAATCGAGAAACGCATCCAGTCGATAACCGTTCGTGTTTTTGATCGAATATTTCTTCTTTATCCGCGCAACCAGTGTCTCGTCATGCAGAATCTCGCTGCGAATGTCCAGCAATCCGTCGTGTAGTTCGCGCTCATGTTCGAACAGGGTGCGATCAACGTCAGGACGCGCGGTATCGATCAGGGTGCCCGAGGGAAGCAGAACTTTCATCGAAGCTACCGTGTGGTAGCTGTTGAGTTTTGTGCCAGCTGTCATGCCGCTGGCATTGTTCGCAACCACGCCACCGACGGTGGCCACTCCGCCGCTCGCAGGATCGGGCCCTAAAACCCGGTCATAGGCCAACAATGCACGGTTTGCGGCAGCGATGATCGTACCAGGCTTGATTCTCGCGTAGCGTCCGTCCGCGAGTACCTCGATGCCGTTGAAACAGTCTCGGACATCGATAAGGATGTCGTCCCCTTGCGATTGCCCATTCAAGCTTGACCCCGATGCGCGAAATGTCACAGACCTGTGATTTTGTTTCGCATACTGCAGGATCTTGGCAATCTGCTCGACGGATTCAGCAACGATAACCACCTGCGGGAAGAAACGGTACGGACTGGCATCCGTTGCGTATTTCACAAGATCCGTGACACGTGACCTTACGGCAGTGTGCCCGACCAAAGCGATCAGATCATCACGAAGAGCCGCGGGAGTTCCCTCCGCCAGGTGGTCGGGTGCGCGATCGGGAGTCGCGTGAGAACGGAGGGGAGTCAAGGCGTCTGTATTCGGAGACAAAAGACACATTCTTGGACTCCCCTCACCGATGACGCTGCGGGCGTTCCATAGACCCTGCTTCCCTTACTCCACTGCTTGCATGATTTGTCCCATTTCCATGGCGTTACTAGCCGGGATCTCCTGGAGAGATATCGCCAATTGCTCTGTAGCCACTCCAGTTAGCTGTTGAATCATGGACCAGAGCCTCTTGAGCACGTCGTACTTCTCCTGAGCGCTGTGACCGACGCGCAAAACGCAGTTCAATGCAACGGTGGGAGCCTGTTCGCCAGCGGTATAGCCGCAGCCGCTCGTGTAAGAAAGGAATACGACGCGCACGAAGCTCTTTGGGACCTTCATTACCTCCACATGTATGCGTGTGATTTCCTTGGCGATTTTCGCTTCGGTCTTATTGGAAATGCTGCCATCCTCGGCGATTACGGTATACAGCGGCATTCGTTATCTCCTCTTCGGGCAGTGCCTGGTTAATTGGCAGAGCTCCGTGTCCCGACATGGGCTTAGACCATCCCGCGAATGTTGCCCTTGAGGAGTTCGAACACTTGGTCGCCGCGATGGTCCATGACCATTCGAGTCATCGCCAATGCGAATCCGCGCGCTTCTTCATAGGTTGCTTTCGGCGGTGCAGACATGGCGTCTGGATCAGTGGTCACGTCCAGCAGAGCTGGTCCGGGATGTGCAAACGCACGCTCTATTGCGGGGGCGATCTCGGCCTTTCGCTCTACACGTTCCGCGTGGAAGCCCATTGCCCTTGCGACGGCGCTGAAATCCGGGTTCTGCATTTCGGTTCCCCAGAAGGGGTAACCGCCAACCATCATTTCCAGCCGAACCATCCCAAGCGTTGAGTTGTTGAAGACGATGATCTTGATTGGCAGTTTTTCGGACACGATGGTCAGGAGATCGCCCAGAAGCATCGAGAGGCCGCCGTCGCCGCAAAAGGCAATGACTTGGCGTTTCGGGAATGCCATTTGCGCGCCGATTGCGTCAGGCATGGCATTAGCCATCGTCCCATGATTGAACGAAGTTATTACTCTTTGGCCGCGACGCATCCGTAGGTGTTGTGCGGCCCACACTACACACATGCCGGTATCCGCAATAATGATTGAATCGTCTGCGCACACGCGGCTAACAGCATCGCCCACCTGCTCGGGACGGAGTCTCCCGTCAGATCCACCATGCTCCACATAAGTCTGCATGTGGTTCGTAGCATTTTGGTGGGCCACAAGCACTTCATCCAGAAACGCCCGCTCATCGCCGCGTGATTTGATGCGTGGAAGCAGCGCGTCGAGCGTCTCGGCGACGTGGCCGCAGAGGCCTAGTTCCAGTGGGGCGCGGCGCCCCAGGTGCGTGGGATCGCTGTCGATCTGAACGATTTTCGGCTGTTTCGGAATGAAATCGACGTAGGGAAAATCTGTTCCCAACATGATAAAAACGTCGCATCGGTCCAGACCATACTGCAATCCACCCCAGCCCGCGAGACCGGTCATTCCCACGGCGTTGGGATTGTCGGCCTCCAGCACGTCTTTTCCACGGTAGGAAAATCCGACCGGGGCATTGAGCTTTTGTGAAAGCGCCAAAACCTGATCGCGGGAGTCTCGGCAGCCTTCACCTCCGAAAATCAAAGGCCGCCGCGCGGAGTTGATGATTAGGGCCAGCTTATCGAGATCGTCATCCGTCGGGCGAATGCGCGGGGGATCGCTAGAAAATGGATGCATTGGCAAATCGACTGCCGCGGGTTGCGCCAGCGTATCCCCGGGAATGCAAACCAGGCCAACGCCGCGCTTGGTGATTGCAGTCTGAATCGCCAGCCTGCTCATGGTGGTGGCCTGAACTGGGGTGTAGGCCGCTTCGCAATAGTGGCTGCAATCACGGAAGATTCTTTCGGGATGTGTTTCCTGAAAGTATTGGGTGCCAAGGAAACGGCTTGGCACCTGTCCGGCGATCGCGAACACCGGCGCCCCGTTGCGATGAGAATTGTAGAGTCCCTGGATCAGATGGAGGTTGCCGGGACCGCACGATCCGGCGCACGCCGCAATCTGCCCCGTTAAAAGAGCATCCGCACCAGCCGCGAACGCGCCAACTTCCTCATTTCGGCAGTGCACCCAACGAAGTTTTCCTTCGGACCTGCGAATGGCGTCGATGATCGGATTGATCGAATCGCCGACCACTCCATAGACGCGCTGAATGCCGGCATCGATCATCATTTCTACGACCTGTTCTGCTACTGTTTTTCCCATGACGTCTCCTTGGGCGTATATGCGGCTTGAAGAACCACTATCGACGTTGTCGAGCGGGTGTTTATTTCCTCAAATCCTTCAATGTCTTGAGGTCGTCAACGATGTAGGCCATGGAGGCGCGCACTCCTTTGCCCGTGCGGATGGGCGCGAGGTCAGAAATTTCTTCGCCGTCGGCTACAGGCAGCCTTAGCGAACCGTCTGCAATCCACGCTTGCTCAATCTTGACATCGTGCGGAACGTTCTCCACCAGTTCGTGAACCACCGGTTGGCCTTGCTTGTCCGCGGCCAGCCGAGGGAAATGCAACAGGTTGACGACAGGTTTTTGTTTCAGCACCGATGGATCCTTTATCGGTTCCCTGAGCGTCACGACGGCCTCGGCAAGACGGCGACCGCTGGCTGTGACAGAGCCCGCAAATTTCGATCCCGCCGCGAGTGCCGGGCCGGCTTTCCCGGTCGCCGCGTAGAACCTGGTCTGAAACACCTGGCCAAGGCGCTTTGGATATCCCTGCGTCCAGCCGCGCGCCAGTGCTGCATCATTGTCGACAAAAATATAAGGGCAATAGGAGACGGGCTTTCCTTCGTACAGAGCGTCGACAAGGATGAAAAATTCGCGATACTGGTAGCGCTGTGGATCTAGATACTCCTCATTGTTTCCGCTGAACTGCCAATCGTAGAAGTACGCACCGCAGTGGCCGTTCGCGGCGCGCTCTGTTTCAAGTCCCGGCGGCAGTATCGCCGCGACAGCAGAGGCATCCGCCCAAAACTCAACGCTCAGAAAATCCGCTGAGTAGTACCAAGGAGGCGAGGGATTCAGTGTCGATTTCCCCTTCGGCGTGAGCGGATAGTGGAAGCCCTTGAGCATCTGTGTTTCTCCTTTTCGTCCCTCAGCGACAAGTCTCGGTGCCTGATTTTCTCCTCTGGCCTCTTCAGCAACTCGGAGTCCAAGGTGGGATATTGACGGAGAACTCGCATCCGCCGTGTTTTTCGAAACATAGGCGTAGCGGCAGCAAGGGCGAGTGACGCAAATTTGTACTTAACGGCGGAGGTTTGACGATAATGTCGAACTCATGACTGAATCGCGAACGGTCGGACAACGCCTTTGTCCATCGCCGGTCAGTCTTGCGAATGGTCGGGCAGGCCCGCAATTCCCAGCCGCTTCATCTTGTAGAACAATGTCCTTCGTTTTAGACCGAGCCGGGCAGCCGCTTCTCGCGGTCCGCCGAGCGTCCAATTCGAGCGTCGGCACGCAGTGAGAATCTCGCCGTAAACCTTCTCTTTGGGCGTCGGATTCGAAATGTCCGGCGCGAACCGCGCATGAAGCCTCTACCAACAACGCTGACTTTGCGCTTACGCGAAAGTCCTCAATTTTCTGGATTTGCCTTGAAGCGATTCTTGTCGATTTTCAGCGACTTAATCTTCGATTCCAGCGTCGACCGCGGTATGCCCAACTTGCCAGCGGCCCCTTTGGGACCAAACACGCGACCGCGGCTTTCCTTCAGGGCTGCCTCAATCATGCTCTTTTCTTGCGCAGAGATTCTTCGAGAGAGTTCGATATGGTTTTTCGGCTCGCTCGACTTTTGCTCCATTGGCAACCAGGCTTCGTGTATGAAGAAAATCTCCGTCTCGCAGAGTATTACCGATCTTTCGATAACGTTCTGTAATTCGCGTATATTTCCAGGCCACAAATAGGATTGCAGCAACTCCAGAGTCTTCTTATTGACACCTTTTATGGTTTTACCCGCTTTCCGTGTGTAGCGATCGATAAAGTATTGGACCAGCAGGGGAATGTCATCTGCCCGTTCTCGAAGAGGAGGCATGTGAATCGGGAAAACATGCAGGCGATAGAACAAATCACTCCGGAAAGACCCAGAGCGGATGGCGGCTTGAAGGTCCCGGTTGGTGGCTGCGATGACCCTGACGTCGGCACGGATTCGACGAATGCCGCCAACGCGTTCGAATTCGTGTTCCTGCAAAACGCGTAGGAGGGCAACTTGAGTCTCAGCTGGAAGTTCTCCGACCTCATCGAGGAAAATTGTGCCTCCGTTTGCTAATTCAAAACGGCCCAGCCGTTGGCGTGTCGCGCCCGTAAACGCTCCTTTTTCGTGACCGAATAGTTCCGAGGCGACCAGGTCCCGGGGTATCGCCGCACAGTTCACGCTTACAAACGGGCGCAAGGCGCGGGCTGACCTCCGGTGAATCGCGCGTGCTACGAGTTCTTTGCCAGTTCCTGTCTCACCAGAGATGAGAACGGTCGAGTTGCTTGGCGCAACCTTGGAAATATGCGACAGTACCGTTTTCAAGGCCGGAGATGTGCCTACGATCTCTTCGAACATCGAAGTCTTATCGATTTCTTCCCGAAGAGCCACGTTCTCGCGCTGAAGCCTCTCTTCAGCTTGCTTGCGATCCTCAATGTCCGTACCGGCAACATACCATCGCAAGACCTGTCCTTTATTGTCACACACAGGGTTGTACCGGACGAGAAACCAACGATAACTTCCATCAGCTTTGCGCAGCCGCACCTCCAACTCGCGGGCAGCACCAAGAGAACGAGCACGGTCGAAAAAGGCGCGCATCCGATCCCCGTCATCGGGGTGAACGAACCGACACATATCACGTACTTGCCGCCACTCTTCTAGGCTGACTCCCAGATAATCAAGCCCTATGCGGTTGGCATAAATACGTTCGTGGTCGGGGCCGAATACACGGACGAGTTGAGGCGTAAACTCCAACATCTGCCGCCACTCTGTTTCTTGTTCCCGAATCTTTTCTTCGGCTCGCTTCAGAGCAATGTTTTCTTGAAGAAGCCTGTCTTCAACCTGCTTGCGATCGTCGATATCAGTGCTTGTACCGTACCATCGGACAATCCGACCGGCTTCGTCGTGTAACGGCTCAACGGAAATGAGGAACCATCGGTAGACACCGTCAAAGCGGCGCAGACGTGCCTCGATTTCGCCCGGTTCGCCTGAGATTAACAACTCTCGCCATTTTTCCATTAACGGTGGTAAGTCCTCCAGATGGAACGCAACTTGCCAGCCCCAGCCGTGCGAACTTTCGGGCAGTAGTCCTGTATAGTCATGCCAACGTTTATTGAGGAATTCGTTCGGGCCGTCTGGAAGATTGCACCACGCCAGTGTGGGGATTGCATCAATGACCTGACGCAGTTTGGCCTCCGATTTCTTGATTTCATCGAAGGCTTTTTGTAAGGCCGCTTCGCTCTCGAGCAAACGCGCCTCAATCTTCCTGCGCTCACCGATTTCCTTCCTCAGTTCATCGTTGGCCTTACCAAGTTCTGCGGTCCGTTCCGCAACCCGCTGATCGACCTCGCTGGCAAGCCGCTTCTGCTTCGATCTCCTTGGTGACATCGGTGACTGCTCCCACGAACTCTAGCCCTGTCCCAAAAGAGACGGGCGGTTACACGGGCATACTTGATGGAGCCATCCGGCATTTGTTCCTGCCCGTCAATCAATTCGTGGCCGGAAGCACTTACCATGAGAGAATCCGAACTCTCAATGGGACATGTTCTCAATGTGAGGCTTTGGAAGTCTTTCAGAGAACTCTTAAAAAGGATGAAAAACTCTCAATCGCCCGTTAAGCTAACGAGTCCCTATGAGCAAGTCGTACCGTTTCGGGCCGTTTGTGCTGGATCCAGGCAGGCGCATGCTGTCTCGCGCGGATTCACCCCTTTCTCTGACCCCTAAAGCTTTCGATGTCCTACTCTTTCTGGCTCAAAACCCAAACCGCCTGGTCACCAAAGAGGAATTGCTAAAAGCCGTGTGGGGCGACACGGTCGTAGAAGAAGGGAATTTGGCGCAATATGTCTGGCACTTACGCAAAGCTTTGGGAGACGCCTCGGAGAACCCTCGCTTGATCGTGACGATTGCCCGAAAAGGCTACCAATTCACGATGGACGTTACGGTTGCCGACGCAGGAGCCATCGCGAGAGGAGACGCGGTTCAAGTCTCCGCCGAAAATTCGCTCGCCAATACGCAATCCTCTATCGAGGGTCGCGCAGGTACGGCGATTTCAAAAGTGACAAAGCTTTGGCCGAACGCTGCATTCTTGGTTGCGTCGACCCTCATTTTGGTGGCAGTCGCCTACGCTTCCTGGCGACATTTTGCGGGCATGACGCGGCGGCCACAGAAAATCATGCTTGCCGTGCTGCCATTTGAGAACCTCACTGGCGATCCCAACAGGGAATATCTTGCGGACGGCCTGACCGAGGAAATGATTTCACAGTTAGGTCGGCTAGACCCGGAGCAGCTCGGTGTGATCGCAAGAACGTCCGTCATGGGTTATAAGCACAAGGATCGGCGCCTGGACGAAATTGGACGTGATCTTTCCGTGCAATATGTGCTGGAAAACAGCCTGCGCGAAAGCGGAAATCAGCTACGACTCACGGCTCAGCTTGTCGAGATGAAGAATCAAACTCACCTGTGGTCACACGATTACGACTATCCAACGAAGGACATTTTTAGCATAGAAGATGATGTATCCAAAGCGGTTGCGCGCGAGATCCAGCTGCGTTTGACTTCGCAGCAACAAGCAGAGCTAGTGCGCCAACGCCCAGCTAGTCCAGAAGCCTTTGACGCTTACGTGCAGGGGTTTTACTTTTTTGAACGGAACTCCGACGAAGACACCAATCGGTCCGCAAAATCCTACGAACGAGCGGTCCAACTCGAACCGGACTATGCGTTGGCTTGGGTGGGGTTGTCCCGCGCTCGCCATTGGCAAGCCCTCCGAGGTCTAATTCCCAGTGACGAGGGCCGTCGGCTCGCCCGGGAAGCGGTTGTACGAACTTTAGAGATAAACCCTAACCTGGCAACTGCTCATATCCAAATGGGGCGGATTCAGCGGCAGGACGACTTTGATTGGACCGGAGCGAATGCTTCCACACAACGGGGGCTCGCTCTCGAGCCCGAAAATCCCGAAATCATACGGATGGCGGGTTTCTCGGCACTAATACTCGGGCGTTTTGAGGAAGCTCTTTCGCTGGATCGCCGAGCTGTTCAATTGGATCCCTTCAATGCAGAGAGTTGGGAGACACTAGGTGAAACCCAGTTCTTCGTGGGGCAGCTCGAAGAGGCTGCGGTAAATCACAAGCGAGCGCTTGAACTAAAACCGGACCTTTGGTTCTCTCATTACTCTCTAAGCCAGACATATATTCTGCAGGGGCGGCCGCGGGATGCTTTGCCGGAAATCGACCGAGTGCAACAACAACTAAGAGACTGGGGTTTGTATTTACATGCTGTGGCATACTACGCGCTTGGTCAGAGAAAAGAATCAGATGCCGCTTTGAGGGAGTTGATTGCGAAATACCAAGGGGTCCAAGACTACTCAATCGCGAGGGTTTATGCCTTCCGCAACCAGTCCGACAAAGCTTTCTCGTGGCTTGATCGAGGCTATGCCAGACATAATGATGGTTTGATTCAAATGAAAATCGACCCACTGCTGAAGAACTTGCACCGCGATCCGCGATATGCCGCGCTCCTGAAGAAGCTCAACCTGCCGAATTGACATCTTCTTATGGCCAACTTGTACCGCTTCGGTGATTTTGTTCTGGATCCTGGGAAGCGCACCCTATCCGTTTTATTCCGGGTTTAAATCTTCCATACATTCCTAAAGTCCCGCAAAACCATCTCAATCCCGACAGCTCTGTCCAGCCTCTTGACCTCCATCCGTCTGATCGACCATCGGGAGCGAAGGGTCTCGTCTCAAACGGGAGCCATCAAGTTCATGGGACAGGCCTGAAGCGATTCCTGTCGATTTTCAGCGCCTTAATCTTGGATTCTAGCGTTGATCGGGGAACGCCCAACTTTGCCGCGGCCCCGGTGGGTCCAAACACACGTCCACGGCTTGCCTTTAGAGCCTCCTCTATCATGTTCTTCTGTTGCGCCTCGAGCCTTCGAGGAAGCTCAATGTGGCGCTTCGATTCTGCCCCCGGAAGCGGTAGAGGTAACCAGCTTTCGTCGATCGAAAAAGTGTCAGACTCGCAAAGGATCACCGAACGTTCGATAACGTTTTGTAATTCGCGGATGTTTCCAGGCCAAGGATACGACTGAAGTACTTGAAGTGCTCTCTTCTCGACATTCTTGAAGTGCTTGCTCGCCTTTCGCGCATAGCGATCGATAAAGTATTCCACCAGCAGAGGAATGTCCTCTTTTCGTTCTCGAAGAGAGGGCATCTCGATCGGGAAAACATGCAGCCGATAAAACAAATCGTTGCGGAATGATCCAGCGCTGGTTGCCGCCTGCAAGTCACGGTTTGTGGCTGCGATCACTCGCACGTCAGCGGGGATTCGATGACTGCCGCCGACGCGCTCAAACTCATGCTCCTGCAAAACGCGAAGCAGGGCAATCTGAGTCTCGGCCGGAAGTTCCCCGACTTCGTCGAGGAAAATCGTGCCACCATTTGCTAGCTCAAACCGACCCAGGCGCTGCTGAGTCGCGCCCGTAAAGGCGCCCTTCTCATGGCCGAACAACTCAGAAGCGATAAGATCACGGGGGATTGCCGCACAGTTCACGCCAACGAACGGACGTGAGACCCGAACTGATCGTCGGTGGATGGCGCGTGCAACAAGCTCTTTGCCCGTTCCCGTTTCGCCCGTGATCAGAACGGTCGAATCTGTAGCAGCTACTTTGATCGCCCGCGAAAGCACAGCCTGCAACGCCGGCGACGTTCCCACAATTTCTTCAAACATGGAGACCCGATCGACTTCATCTCGTAGAGCCAGGTTCTCCTTGTCGAACTCTTCCCTTAAGAGTTCTAATTCCTCAACCGCGGATTCTAGAGCCGCCTTTTTTTCAAGATGCTCAGCCCCATCCCAGAACTGGGGTGTCAAATCCCAGAGCCTGGCCGCTCGGACGAAATCCAAAACTGTCTTCATAGCGGAGCGAATACCCATGATCCTTTGGGAGTCGTGGACACAATTGTGGACAGATTCATTCGGTGAATTGATTGTCTGGAGCTTGCTGCCTCGCGGCAGTCCGCCCGAGCTGTCATGTATGTTAAAACGCTCGCGAACTACATCGAGGTCACCGACACCCTGACGACCGTCTCGGAAAACCACCGTTTGTGTCGCCATAAATCCGAGCCCCCTTGCTGAACTGCCTCTCTTGAGGTGAATCTGGACCTCGCTGGGCCGCATTCTCAAGGAGAGGCTCTGGGGAAGTCCTTCAGGTAACTCTGAAATAGTGTGAAAAACTCGGAATCGTTCACGTGAACTAGCCTATAGCTTCCTAGGACTATCTGAGTGAGTCAGAGCAAAAGTGGAACCGATCCACGCACGATCCGTGGTACCCCGAAGGCCTTCGAAGCACCTAAAACAATGCGCTTGCCTCGCTCGCATACACCCGCGACGCTGACATGCGCTTTCTCAGATCATCAAGGTGCGGGAGGCGACGAGTTATTAGGTCGATGTTTGTTCAACCTTGATCTGGTCCGACCTGTTCACCACTATTTCAGTGGAGTGCCCAGAGAACCTCGACTTGGGTTTGTTCACAGAACAGACTTGCTATATCCTCAGCGTTAAAATCCTGGTGTCAGACATGCTCGCAAGAAGGTACCCCCGAGGCACCGCAGGGCGCGCGGTAAGCGTTGCGCCGATAAAGCTCGCTCGGACGCTCATCCTTATTATTCTAGGCATTTTGGGTCTCAACTTTGCAGGTCAGGGATGCGATCCCCAGAAAAGCACCTATAGTTTTTCCTTGGAGTTAACCAAAGTTCCTCTCGCGGGCCATGGTGGCCCGGACAGACTGGATACAATCGAAGGGCGAGTGGTCCGAACTCCTCCCAGGCAGCAGATTGCTCTTTGGGCTCGGTGGCGACCCTGGTGGGCGCAGTCCTGGCCTGATCGCGCGCTAATTTCCATCCGAGCAGACTCTACCTGGAGCACGGAAACTCACTTGGGATTTGAGCAGGCTGTACTGCTGGTCGATCCGGAGTACCATCCCCTGCCAACCTTAGATGTGGCGCCCACGCAAGGTGGTCCCGCAGATCTCGTAAAGGTTGTAAAAGGTACCGGAACGCCGCAATTCGCCGCCGCAGGATCCCTTAAGTTCAGCGGGTACGACCGCGTGCTCCCGCTCGAAAACTGGCAAATGGAAGGCTTGGGTTTGTAGGATGTCTTGGGTCAAGAGAAACAACCTCTGCGTTTCGGATAATCATGAGGCAGTACATGCCGCATCATCGGGGTTCGACTTGGCCTGCTTCGCTCCCAGCCGCCGGCGAAATCGCTATCGCCGCTCGATTGAATGTGGCACGAGGGCGCCGATAAAGTGTTCTTCGGTAGTAGCTGCTCTGGTCTTGCCCTGTTTATCACTGCTCGCCAGTTGTCATTCCCAACTCAGTGTGCCGGAACCCAGCATCGAATTCACCAGGATTCCCCCCGCAACCGGAAGCGATGTAGATAAGCTGGATGTAATCGAAGGGCGAGTCATTGGCGGAAATACCAAGCTCAAACTGGTGTTGTATGCGAAAAATGGCAAGTGGTGGGTGCAGCCGATTAAGAACGAACCTTACACCAGCATTCGTCCTGACGCGACGTGGACGAATTTCACGCATGTGGGCACCGAGTATGCCGCGGTGCTTGTGAAGTCGGAATTTCACCCCGCAAGCTCACTGAATGAGATGCCCAGCCGCGGTGGGAACGTGGTGGCGGTAGCGACGGCCAAAGGCTCGGACCCTGGGTCACAAATCTCCAAGACTCTTTGGTTCAGCGGATACGAATGGAGAATTCGAAGCGCGCCAAGTAGCCGAGGTGGGAGAAATCTGTACGATGTAAACAATGCGTGGACAGACTCGAACGGTGCGCTACATCTTCGGATAAAGAACTCGTCAGGGGAATGGACGTGCGCCGAGGTGGCGCTCACACGCAGTCTTGGTTATGGCACCTACTCGTTTGCGGTGCACGATACTTCCCAATTGGAGCCGGCGGCCGCATTTGCCATGTTCACCTATGACTATGCCGAAGCCGGGCCAAACAACAGGGAAATGGGTGTTGAGATCAGCCCGTGGGGAGATCGCAGCGCAACGAATGCGCAATTTGTAATTCAACCCTTCTACGTTCCGGAAAATACATCGCGATTTTCGGTACATTCCGGAGTGCTCACCCATTCCTTCCGCTGGGAGCCGGGGCGCGTCTTGTTCAGGACATCGCGCGGGACAGGTGGGGAAAGCAAAACAAGTACAGTCGCCGAGCATGAATTCACGTCGGGTGTTCCGTCGCATGGCAGCGAGTCGGTGCGCATGGCTCTCTATGTGTTTCGCGCCGCGAAGGAACTGATTCAAAATGACAACGAGGTCGTCATTGAGAAATTTGAATTCCTCCCATAAGCGCGAGAGACCGCGGCGGCCGTCAAAGTTGCTATTGGCCGTTCTGGCGATGGCGTGCTTTGCGGCTTCGGCGAACGCTTTGAGTTCGAACAAAGCGATCTCGGAGTATATACGAGACCGCTGGGATGCCGGGGCGGGATTTCCTGGTGGACCGGTGAATGCGTTTGCGCAAACCCCCGACGGCTATTTATGGATTGCCACGGAAAAGGGCTTAGTTCGATTTGATGGTTTGAATTTCGTTCTAATTGAACATTCGGAGTCCAGTACAGTCCCATTTGGTCCCGTTCTTGGCCTGGCAGTAGACGCGAATGGACGTTTGTGGATACGCCTGCAGGGTCCGACCTTGATGGTACGAGATCGAAGTGGGGCGTTTCGGAGCGTTACTCCAGATTCGTCGCAGGCGGAGTCCGACATTACCGCCATGTGCACAGGGAAGAATGGTGAGCTGCTGATTACAGGGTTGACAAAGGGGATATTTCGCGACCGGAACGGGAAATTTGTGACCAGCGCGACCAGCGATGAGTTGCCAAGACTTGTTATATCGATGATCGAGTTGGCTGACGGCGAGGACTGGCTGGGCACAAGAGAACAAGGACTCTATTCGCTAAACGGTCAGCGCGTCTCCCGTTTTGTCGGGGAACTGCCTGACAAGAAAGTCAATGCGTTGTTATCGCTGAACGGTCGAGACTTGTGGATTGGCACGGACAAAGGTCTGGTGCGCTGGGACGGGAGGGGATTGTCGCGGGTTTACACATCCGAAACGCTGCAAAACGCGGAAATCGTTACCCTGGCTCGAGACCGGGAATTGAACGTCTGGGTAGGTACCTCGAACGGTCTGGCCCGCGTTAGCAACGACGGGGTCACGTCCGTTGATTCCAGCCAAGGTGGGTCGGCCGAGCCGGTTACTGCCTTATTCGAGGATCGCGAAGGAAGTCTTTGGGTGGGGAGGGCGGACGGAATCGAACGTCTTCGCGACAGCGTGTTCATGACTTACTACGCTTCCGTTGGCGTGCCGTCGCGGAACAACGGCCCCCTTTTTGTCGACTCGGAAGGACGCACTTGGTTCGGTCCGAGCGAAGGAGGTTTGTATTGGCGCAAACAGGGCCATCTGGGGCGCATCACTGCAGCTGCAATGCAGAATGACATTGTCTACTCGATTGACGGACGCAGAGGAGAACTATGGATAGGACGACGCGGTGGCTTAACTCACATGCAAGAGAGTGGTGCTTCGTTTATAGCGAAGACATACACGGCTGCGGATGGGCTTGCTCAAAACAGGGTGTATGCGGTTCATCGGAGCAGTGATGGAACGGTATGGGCTGGGACCTTAAGCGCAGGGCTCAGCCGGTTCAAGGATGGGAGCTTCACGACCTACACCGTCGCGAATGGTTTAGTTTCGAACAGCATCTCTTCTATCGCCGAGAGCTCCGATGGAACTATGTGGTTTGGAACGCCCAACGGACTCAATGAGCTTTCGGAAGGACACTTGCGAGCCTATACAAGTAAAGATGGATTGCCCCCCGGGAACGTGAACTGCCTTCTGCCAGACGCCAACGGCGTCCTGTGGATCGGAACGGATAACGGTCTGGCGTTCCTCCGTTCGGGAACCGTGCATGCATTAAGCGACGATGTACCAGACCCCATGCGTGAGGAGATCTTCGCGATTGCGGAAGACAAAGCAGGCGCTCTCTGGATGGCAACCGCAAAACACATTGTCCGCGTCGACCGGGACAAGTTACTGCGCCAAGCGGTTGCTAGCAGTGATATTCGGGAATATGGTCTGGGTGACGGCCTTCTCAGTACGCAAGGTGTAAGACGGCACAAGTCCATTGCGGTGGACCCGAACGGGGGAATTTGGATCTCTACGAATCGAGGCCTTTCTTTCGTTAGTCCGACATCCATGAAATTCGATTCTGCACCCCCACTGGTGCATGTGGATGGAATCTCCGTCGACGGCCGTCTTATTCATTTGGGAGAGCAGATTCGCGTGCGACCGCCTCATCAGAAGATCACGCTTAGTTACTCAGGTTTGAGTCTCTCGTTTCCTACACGCGTCCGGTTCATGTACCGGCTTGACGGGTTCGATCAATCCTGGACAGAGCCGACATCAGCCCGTGAAGCGACTTACACGAACCTGGAGTCAGGTCAATATCGGTTTCACCTGATGGCCAGTAACAGCGATGGAGTGTGGAATAGTACGGAGGCCATTCTCCCATTCGAAGTCGAGCCGGTACTGTGGAAGACGTGGTGGTTCCGCGTGTCGTCGGTGATCGCTTTTCTCGTATTGCTCTTGGCGCTCTATCGACTCCGGCTCAGTCAGGTGGCGCGCCGGTTCAACATTCGGCTAGAAGAGCGCGTCGGCGAGCGTACACGCATCGCGCGGGACTTGCACGATACTCTGCTGCAAAGTTTTCACGGACTGCTGCTTCGCTTTCAGGCAGCGACTAATTTGCTGCCCGAGCATCCGGCCGCTGCCAGAAAAACACTCGAGAGCGCTATCGATCAGGCCGCTCAAGCGATCACTGAGGGCCGGGATGCCGTACAGGGCTTGCGCTCATCCACGGTCGTGGCCAGCGATTTTGCGTTGACGATAAACACTTTGGGTCAAGAACTCGCCTCCGGCGAAACGAACCCAAATGCTGCTGAGTTTCAAGTAGATGTTGAAGGAACCCCGCAGAACCTCCATCCGATCCTCCGAGACGAGGTCTATCGGATCGCAGGGGAAGCCCTGCGCAACGCCTTCAGGCACGCACAGGCGCAGCGAATCGAAGTGGAAATCCGGTTTGACGAACGGCAGCTTCGGTTGCGGGTCCGGGACGACGGAAAGGGCACTGATGCGAAACATCTTGATGGAGACGGCTACGCTGGGCACTACGGTTTGCGCGGCATGCGCGAACGCGCCAAGCTGATGGGAGGCAAGCTGGCGGTCTGGAGTGAGCTTGACTCTGGCACGGAGGTTGAGCTGAGCATTCCTGCCTCCCGTGCTTACGAGACATCTCCCGCTCGACGGCGTTCGTGGTTGGTAGAAAAGTTCTCTGCGAAAGACCCGGAGATGAAGTCATGAGTGCGGAGCCCGGTCCGATTCGAATCCTGGCGGTCGACGACCATGCCCTCCTCCGCGAGGGGATCGCGGGACTTGTGGCGGGTCAGTCGGACATGAGTTTAGTCGCGCAAGCCTCGAATGGGCGGGAGGCGATCCACCAGTTCCGTACCCACCGTCCGGACATCACTTTGATGGACTTGCAAATGCCGGAAATGAACGGAGTAGATGCCATGATCGCGATTCGCGGGGAATTTCCTGAAGCGCGAATCATCGTACTGACCACGTACACCGGAGACGTGCAGATCCTTCGGGCACTCAAATCCGGCGCGCGGGCCTTCCTGCTGAAGAATAGCTTGCACAAGGAGCTTCTGGAAGCGATCCGCGCGGTGCATGCCGGGAAAAGGGCGCTTTCCGTTGAGGCTTCCTACCAGCTTGCCGAGCATGCCACGGATGACGCGCTGACCCCAGCAGAAGTGCGCGTCCTGCGCCTGATTGCAGAAGGGAATGCCAATAAAGAGATTGCCGAGCACCTTTCGGTCAGTGAAGAAACCATTAAGGGCCAAGTCAGAAACATCCTCTCCAAATTGCGTGCCAACGACCGCACTCACGCCGCGATGATCGGTCTGAAGCGCGGAATCATCGAGTTTTAGTTCGCTCAAAAGAGTGTCTCGCGCGTGCCTTTCGGGGCTTTCGGCTGGTATTGGGAAATTCTAGGCTCGACCCGTTTTGCGACGACTTTTCTCCACATTCGCTCGCGGCTGGCCCGGAGCCGGCCTTCTACTTCTGCGCCTGGTCGTTGGCATAGCAGTACTCATTCGAAGAATTATCGAGCTGCAAAATACACCCCCAACCAGCCTGGCGGTGATACACGTTCTCGCGATTGCCACTGGAATACTGTTACTCGCAGGTTTATGGACACCCATCGCGGGAGTACTTCTGGCAATCATTGAGACTTGGAGCGCCTTTACGCATCCCCTTGATCCGTGGAGCTATATCCTGTTGGGAACCATCGGTGCCGCTCTGGCCATGCTCGGACCGGGCGCCTGGTCCGTCGATGCCCGCCTTTTTGGATGGAAGCGCATAGATATTCGAGATCGAAAGAATTAAGTCTCCTACTACTTTTGAGTTGGTTTCCACCCCTATAAAAGGGCATTCCTTCTGTTCCGATCTGGTGTCCACGGTGACTCCGTCTGGGGTTGTCCCCAGGCGGGACGGGCTCGCACAATGCGAGAGAAGAACAAAGCGGTCTGACAAGCGTGCAACGTTCCTAGATCGGTGAGGCAAGTTATGGCCGGCGTCGCGGTAATTATGGCGGATCCAAAACAGTCTGGAGAGAGACTCAAATACGAGAGCGTCCCCCTGCCCGAAGAAATCGATAAAAAATCGATGCGCGACGAGATCGTCGGGAGTTCTGGCGCCTTGCAAAAGGTACTCTCTCTTGTGTCTAAGGTTGCTCCAACAGACGCCACCGTTTTGGTCACGGGCGAAACAGGGACAGGCAAGGAGCTTGTTGCGCGCGCCATTCACAGGCGGTCACATCGATCCTCACGAGCTTTTGTCTGTGTGAACTGTGCTGCCGTCCCGCGCGACTTGATCGCCTCAGAGTTGTTCGGCCATGAGAGGGGAGCCTTTACGGGGGCGATTCAGCAGCGCCTGGGTCGGTTTGAACTAGCAAATGGAGGCACGATCTTCCTCGATGAAGTGGGAGAGCTTCCTCTCGAAACCCAGATTGCTCTGTTGCATGTTTTGCAGGAACGCGAATTTGAGCGTGTCGGCGGAACTCGGTCCATCCAAACGAATGTCCGCGTGATAGCTGCTACGAACCGTAATTTGCGGGCGGCCCTTGCTGCGGGAACTTTTCGTAGTGACCTGTTCTACCGGCTCAACGTTTTCCCGATTGATATGCCTCCTCTGCGGGAACGACGAGAAGATATTCCTGTGCTGGTCGAATACTTCGTCGATCATTGCACGAGGAAAGTGGGAAAGAACATGCAGGGGATAACAGAAGAAAGCCTCGACTTGCTTTGCTCCTACCCCTGGCCAGGGAACATCCGCGAATTACAGAACGTGATTGAGCGATCTGTCATCATGTGCGAAACAGAGAATTTTTCGGTCGAAAAGACATGGCTTTCTTGGCTCGCTCAGCAACCGCTTGCGACCGAACGGAAAATCCCGCTGGACCTCTCCGAAAAACTCGCCGCTAAGGAAATCGTTTGAGAGCCTCAACATAGGAACTTCCAGTGAAAGGGCTTTGAGAATGACTCTCGCATTGCGCGACCTCGGTAAGGAAAGAGAGTCGAGCATGGCCAATGGTTACTTATACCGTTTCGGCCAATTTGAGATGGATTCCCGGAAGCGCACGGTATCTCGCGCCGATTCGCCCGTATCTCTGACCCCCAAAGCTTTTGACGTCCTGCTCTTCCTAGCTCAAAACCCCAACCGTCTGGTCACCAAAGAAGAATTGTTGCAAGCCGTGTGGGGCAACACCTTCGTGGAAGAGGGGAACCTGACGCAATACATCTCCCATTTGCGCAAGGCGTTGGCTGACAACTCGGAAGACACCCGAATGATCGTCACCATTGCTCGAAAGGGATACCAGTTCACCGCGCTTGTCACTGTCGCCGAGGCAGTAGATATCACAAAACATGCCAAGCTTCGAGCGGCTGCGGCCGAAACTTCAAAAACCGATGCGAGACCCGTGGAATTTCCAACCAGAGAGAAAATTACCAAATCACCGCCACCTCGTCTCCGCTTCGGTAAATGGTTCGCGGCAGCTGCGCTGTTGGCCGTGATCGCTCCGGCCTTCTGGTTGTACTCGAGTTATCCCCGCCCCGTGACGCTCTCCGCCAGGGACACCATTGTTCTCGCTGGTGCCAAAAACGAGACGAGCGATCCGGTGTTCGACGACGCATTAGACACGGCTTTGCGCTACGAAATGGAGCAGACACCTTATCTGAACATTCTGGGCATCGATAAAGTCTTGGGCACCCTGGCGCAACTCAACCTCCCGCCGACTTCAAAGTTGACGCCCGACGTGGCACGCCAGATCTGCGGCAAGACCAACAGCAAGATGGTGATCTCCCAATCGATCGGCGATGCCGGCAATGGCTACCATTTGCAGATGCGGGCGCTCGACTGCGGATCGGGAGCAACCTTGGCCAAAGAGCAAGTGGACATCGGAAAGCGGAATGAGGTCATACACGAGCTGGGAGTCATCGCCGCACGCCTTCGCGCGAAGCTGGGAGAGCCCGCAGATTCGCTGGCGCGCTTCAATCAGCCACTGGAAAAGGCGCTCGGCTCTTCGCCCGAGGCTTTGCAAGCCGGCAGTCAAGGCAACAAACTCTACCTCTCCGGCGATGCTGAGGGAGCGCTTAGACTCTATCAGCGGGCTGTCGAACTCGATCCAAACCTTGCCGTAACGTACGGGCGGATGGGCGCGGCCAGCCTTTTCCTTGGTAAGACTGAGTTGTCGGCGGCTTCGTACACGCGTGCATACCAACTCCGCGACCGAATGACCGAGAAAGACCGGTTGAATACCGAAATCGCCTATTACGGCCGGGTGACCGGCGACTGGGAGAAAGAATATTCATCCGTGCTTCATCTCTTAGAAATATTTCCTCGGGATGTGCTCGCCCATGCCAACCTCAGGGCTGCATTTGTGTATCTCGGCCAACCCGACCGCGCCGCTGACGAAGCGGCTGAGACTGCGCGGTTGCAGCCAAGCTCATATTATTTCGGTAGCGCGATGCAGTCCATTAGGTTCGCAAGCAGATTCAATGAGGCAAAGTCATGGTTCGCCAAAGCGGACGCCCTTAAACTCGATAGTTCACTCATCCGGCGGGAGAGACTAATTGTGGCATTCGCTACAGGCGACCGGGACAACGTCGAAAAGATCCTCAAGGATGAGGAGCGAGGCAGCTACCGAGAAGACTTCCTGCATGAACATTCCTTGCTCGAGGTTCAGCAGGGCCGCTTTCACTCTGCCGAACGTCTGCGCCTGCAAGCTTTGGGGCGAACCTCAAAGGCTAGCAATGCTGACTGGTGGGTGGTCCTATCGGCGCTGGAGGATGCCGAAGTCGGAAAGGACGTGCAAGCTCGACACTATGAAAGCAAGGCAGCTGCAAGCCCGCTGGATCGCAATAACAAGATCGCACTGGCGCTCGCGCTCGCACGATCAGGACAAACAGCGGAAGCCGGTAGACTCGCAGACGAGATCAGTGCGGAAAGGCCCGAGGACACGCTCGTGCAGCATTACTTCATTCCCACCATCCGGGCCGCTATCAAATTGCATCAACACGATCCGGCGGCAGCCATTGATCTGCTCCGCGGCACGGCCAAGTACGATCTGGCGTTTACGGCATCGTTCGAGTCTGTGTACCCCGCCTACATCCGCGGACTGGCGTATCTGGACCTCGACGATGGCCAATTGGCCGCGGCTCAGTTCCAAAAGCTGATCGACCATCCGGGTTTTACCGTGAGACATGTCACGGGACCCTTGGCCTGGCTCCAGCTTGGCCGCGCGCAGAAGATGATGGGTGATGAAGCCGCTACACGCAATTCCTACGAGACTTTCTTGGATTTGTGGAAGAACGCCGATCCCGACATTCCCATCTATCAGCAAGCCAAAGCCGAGTACAGCAAACTCCGAAAATGAATTGCACAAGCGTGATGGCGGTTTAATCGAAAAGAAAGTGGATCCCTTTCCAAGGAGCTTGCACAGCTACCCACGCTATGCCTTTCGTTCTTGAAGAAGCTCAACCTGTCTGCCTGAAATGTGTTTGCCCGACTTAAGAGAAATTTCTGGGAAGCGGGAGCCCTCAAGTTCCCGGGATAGTCCTGAAACGATTCTTGTTGATTTTCAGCGACCGAATCTTCGACTCCAGAGTAGACCGTGGTATCCCCAACTTGACCGCAGCGCCCCCGGGTCCCGATACGCGCCCACGGGTATCTTTCAGCGCAGCCTCGATCATGTCCTTCTCTTGCGCGAGGAGTCTCCGATGGAGCTCAACTTGCTGTTTCGACTCTGGTGCCAGAGGCGGCGGCTGCAGTAACCAGTTTTCGTCGATCGAGAAAATCTCTGCTTCGCAAAGTATCACCGAACGCTCGATGACGTTCTGCAGTTCGCGAATGTTTCCCGGCCAGGGATATAGCTGAAGCAATTCCAGCGTCTTCTTGTTGACACGTTTTATGTTCTTGCCGGCTTTTCGCGCATAGCGATCGATAAAATATTCGACAAGCAGGGGAATGTCCGCTCGTCGTTCTCGAAGAGAAGGTATTTCGATTGGGAAGACATTCAGCCGATAAAACAAATCACTGCGGAAGAACCCCGCGCCGATGGCGGCCTGCAAGTCCCGGTTGGTGGCTGCGATCACTCGGACGTCAGCGCGGATTTGACGACTGCCGCCGACACGCTCAAACTCGTGCTCCTGCAAAACACGAAGCAGAGCGATCTGAGTCTCAACTGGAAGCTCTCCGACTTCGTCGAGGAAGATTGTGCCTCCATTTGCTAGTTCAAACCGACCCAGGCGCTGCTGAGTCGCCCCCGTAAAGGCTCCCCTCTCATGGCCGAACAACTCAGAAGCGATAAGATCGCGGGGGATTGCTGCGCAGTTCACACTAACGAATGCCCGCGAGGCACGCTCTGATCTTCGATGTATGGCGCGTGCAACCAGCTCTTTGCCTGTTCCTGTTTCGCCTGTGATAAGGACCGTAGAATCACTCGGTGCGACTTTGGAGATGCGCGAGAGAACACTCTTCAAGGCGGGAGATGTTCCAACGATCTCTTCAAACATCGAGGCTTTGTCGATTTCTTCACGCAGTGCGATGTTCTCGTCTCGCAGCTTTGCTTCTGCTCTTTTCCTCTCGTCAATATCCGTTAGCAAGGTGTACCAACGGATAATGCGCCCCTGAGCGTCCCGCAGAGGTAGGCCACGTATGTGGAACCAGCGATAAGCACCGTCAGCGCCGCGCAGACGTTGGTCAGCGTCAAACGTACCGCCGGTTTCGACCGAGTAGGTCCAGGCGGCGACCACCTGAGGGAGGTCGTCTGGATGGACAGCGTCGCTGGTACCCCAACCTTTCAATTCTTCGAGAGTCCTGCCAAAATATTCCAAGGTTTGGCTGTTGACATATTTCACTTGTCCGTCCGGAGCATTGATGGCTACCAGGCCGGCAATGCAGTCAATGATCAGGCGAACACTCCTTTCGCTCTCACGAAGAACCTCCTCAGCACGTTTGCGATCTTCGATATCTGTATTAGCTGCGTACCATTTGACAATTTTTCCCGACTCATCTCGAAGTGGTACGGCACGGCTCAAGCACCAGCGATACGAGCCGCTTGCGGTTCGCGTGCGCATCTCACATTCATATGGTTCTCCGGTGGCCAAAGCGGCTTGCCACTTCTGAGCCGTCCTCTCGATGTCATCAGGATGAATTGCCGCTTGCCGTCCCGTCCCCAACCAGTCTTCCATGGAAAAGTCCATGTACTCGAGCCACGATCGACTTACAAAATCGATGGAACCATCGGGCAAGGCCGTCCAAGCCATTGCGGGAATCGTTTCGATCACTTCTCGAAGGTGCTCTTCACTCCGACGCAACGCCTCTACAGCCTGCGTCGTTGCGGTGATGTCGGTCACGGCACCCACAAATTCCAGATTGCCTATTGAGTTTTTCCACGGGTGCGCAATCACGTGCAGGTGCTTGACCAAACCGTTCAGCAAACGGATCCGATATTTAACCTCAAAATCCTCCCCATCCGTGGATGCACGATGGACGATCTTCCGCACGAGATCTCTGTCGTCAGGATGCACATGCCGCAATACCAAATCCAAGGAAGGTTTAACGGCTCGATTAAGTCCAAAGATATGGTAGGTTTCCTCGGACCAGAAATGGTCTCCGTTCGAAATGTTCCAGCCGAAGCTGCCCGTGTGACTGAGCCTTTGGGCTTCCGTCAGGTAGGCTTCGCGGCGTCGGAGTTCTTGAGTCAGTAGCTCGTGCTCGGTAACGTCTATCGCGCTGCCAATGTACTTTTTGAGGCTTTGCTTTTCGACAACAGGAGCACCGACGCAGCGAATGTACCGGACTTCACCATTGGGACGCACGATGCGCTTTGTAGCATCGAAGGGCGAAGCTTTCGCCAAGATCCCCTTGATCAGGTCTGCCATGGACTCGCGATCGTGTGGATGGACACGATCCAGGTATTCCTGAACACTAGGCGGTTTGTTGGCCGGATCGAGTCCGTGCATCCGAAATAATTCCGGAGACCAATAGTCGAATCCGTCAGGATCGAAGGCCCAGCTTCCGATGTGGGCAAGACGCTGCCCTTCAGCAAGATAAAACTCGCTTCTTTGCAACTCTTGGGCGTTCCAGCGAAGCTGTTCTTCCGCCGTTTTGCGCTCATCAATATCCATGCTCGATCCATACCACTTGATGATGTTGCCGTTTGCATCGCGAAGGGGCACTTTCCGGTGGAACATCCAGCGGTAATCTCCATTCGCCCTGCGGACGCGAGTTTCGTACTCGAAGGTTTCCCCGGTGGCGAGGCAGGCTCGCCACCGGGTCAAGATCCCCTCGACATCTTCAGGGTGAATGAAGGCAGTCCAATTCCAGCCGGCCACTTCGTCCAGAGTGACACCCAGATATTCCAGCCAGCGTTTATTGAAGTAGTCGAGGTGACCGTCAGGCCTGGAGGTGTGAATCAACGCAGGAATTGAGTCGACAAGCACTTGAACATCTACCGAGTCGAATTCCCGCCGTAGAGACGACATCGCGCCCATCATACACCCTCACAACCGCGCATCGAAAAGATCGCTTGAACAGAGCTCTCCCTACAGTCCTGATATCGTCGAACAATTACACCATGGCCGTACTTCAAGGGCCATCAGTAGGCCTACCAGCATTCGATTCATTTTATGGAGTGCTCGGGTAACTCTTTTTTCTCGAAATCCACCTTTGAAATTTACCGATACGTTTTGTCTAGGCGCTCGCCAATTGTCGAAAGTTCGGCGTTAACTAGGGCACGAAGAGGTTGTTTTTCAACGATTTACGATTGGAGGGTCAATTGCGTTCTGAAATGACGCCGATGAGGAACCAGATGCTGAGGATCACGAGGAAGGCAAACGGTGAAGTGTTCTTTAAAGTTAGCGGTCAACTAAACGCGGAAAACGTGGCCGAGATGGAGGCACTGATAGCGGCAGAAGGCAAAGGCAGACGAATTGTCTTGGAATGTACAGACTTGAGGTCAGTTGATGCCGATGCGGTTAAGTCTCTAGAGAGATGGGAAGCAAACAGGATCAAGCTGAAGAACTGCGGCCTTTACATCCGAGAGTGGATCAGGAGGCAACGATTGGAAAAAAAGTCAGATAAAGGTTCGCAGACTTAAATTGACCACGCCCTCATTGATCTGAACTTTGGGAGCAGAAGGAGAAGTTATGGTCACAGCGACACAATCGGCCAATATGACAGAACTCGGTACACGCAGGGGGGGAGCCGCGGACTCCAGAGTCTCCGGAGTTTTGGACACGGGAAAGCGGGGTTCAACAGCTTGCCAGTTTGAGCATGCGTTGCGAGAGAAAATCGTTGGGCAGGAGCAGGCCGTTCAAACCCTGGTCGACCTGTACCAATTGTTTTGCGCTGGGTTGCAGTCGCCTTCCCGCCCGATCGCAAATCTACTGTTTTTAGGGCCGACAGGAACTGGGAAGACACGCATCGTTGAAGCGGCGGCCGAGATTCTGTTTGGAAACAGTCGCGCAGTTATCAAGGTGGACTGCGCGGAATTTCAACACTCTCACGAGATCTCTAAATTGATTGGTTCGCCACCAGGATACCTGGGGCACCGCGAAACACAACCGCTCATAACGCAAGAAGCGTTGGCTGCAAGCCACCGCGATCAAATGAAACTCAGTTTTCTATTGTTCGACGAGATTGAGAAGGCTAGTGATGCGCTATGGCAGTTGCTCTTAGGGATGTTGGACAAAGCGACGCTGACATTGGGCGACAACCGGCGAGTGGACTTGTCGCAAACAATGATTTTTCTGACCTCGAACCTCGGCAGCGGACAGATCGCGGATCTTGTGCGAGGAGGAATGGGGTTCGTCCAGCCGAACAACAAGCCGACAACTGGATTGCACGAAAAGGTGGAAAGGACGGCTGTCGAGGCGGCCAGGCGCAAGTTTTCACCCGAGTTTATGAATCGCTTGGACAAAGTCGTGGTGTTCCATCCCCTAAAGAACGAGGAACTGGACGAAGTGCTGGAGATCGAATTGAGCAATGTACAGAAGCGCGTGTTGGACGCAGCGACGCGACGGTTCCTATTTCGAATCACCGAAGAGGGGCGCGCATTTCTCCTGCAAGAAGGTACCGACCAGCGCTACGGGGCGCGCCATCTGAAACGAGCTATTGAACGACACGTGGTCTATCCAATTGCTAGATTGCTGGCCACGGCACAAGTCCATGAGGGCGATGTGCTCGTCATTGATCGGCACCCGGCCGACAGAGCTTTGGCTTTCTTACGAGACCAGGAAAAACCGGTTGTAGACCCAAGCATTATTTTGGTGGGCAGGCACGTGGGTCAATTTGCGCAGGAAACGTTGGTGCGAACATAGGAGTGAAATATGAGCTCAGCTTTTAATTCCGTAATTCAAATAAACGAAAATGTAGGAAACATGCCAATGAAGGCCGTTGTGTATCGTACGGACGATCTGCGCACTCGCAAGGAGGAGCGCGAAGAGCTTCCCTTTGTGGAGACCATCGTGGGCCGACGTGGAAGTCTCCGTGGGATCCTCTCTCTAGTCGAAGCGGTTGCGCCTACGAATATGACAGTTCTGATTGCGGGCGAGACTGGTACCGGCAAGGAAATCATCGCTCGCGCGATTCACGAATTCAGCCCCCGCCGTAACCGAAGCCTGGTGAAGCTGAATTGCGCGGCAATCCCCGCCGGCCTTCTCGAAAGCGAGCTCTTCGGTCACGAACGCGGAGCCTTTACGGGCGCCGTCAACTCTCATGTCGGCCGCTTCGCACTGGCGGATCGCGGCACACTCTTCCTCGATGAAATTGGAGACATGCCAATAGAGCTTCAGCCCAAGCTGCTACGCGTGTTGCAGGAACATGAGTTTGAGGCGGTCGGCAGCACGCGCACAACGCGAGTCGATGTTCGCGTCGTTGCGGCGACCAACCAAGACTTGAAGCGGATGGCTCAGGATCGTGAATTCCGGGAAGACTTGTACTACCGGTTGAATGTTTTCCCGATTTATCTGCCGCCGCTACGCGAAAGAAAAGCCGATATCCCCGAGCTCGTGGAATATTTCGTTCAACAGTTCGCCGTCTCGATGGACAAATCGATCGAATCGATTCCTCAGGAAACCATGCGCTCCCTGGTGCGCCATCACTGGCCCGGCAACATTCGAGAGCTCCAAAACTACATCGCGCGCGGCGTCATTCTCTCCAACGATGGCATTTTTGAACCCGGGCCACTCGAGAGATGCGAGCTGCTGGAGCCAGAGATTGCGAATCCGACGCTCGAAGACAAGGTGCGTAGAGAAATTCTTGTTGCTTGCCAGCGCGCTAATTGGAAGCTCGGAGGTCCGCGAGGGGCAGCTGCCAGACTCGGTCTGAAGCGCACCACGCTGTTTTACAAAATGAAGCGCCTTGGTATTGCGGCACCAGCAGACCATTCGCAGGACTAAGACGAAAATCCGAAACGCACCTCCGTTTCCCACTGGTCTCCGAAGGCGAACAAAAGATGCACAGGGCCACTGTGAAGTGGCCGGCGCAGACCAATTCATCGAAATACACGCGTGACGCTGTGTGGTGTAACTACTGCCGGCTTAGTGCGCGCAGGGCTGGAACAGCATCGCTAGAACCATCAAATCATGCGACGTGAAAAGCCATTGCTCGGCATGGTTTTCAAGAGTCCCGGTTCGGGAAATAAAACCCAAACGATGGCGCTTTACGAGATTCTGCAGATGCCCGGTGCAAATGCCCGTGAGGCTCGCAACTTCCGTGCACGTGAAGATTTTGTGGCTCGCCTTGACGGTGATCATGATTCAAGTCGTTGCAACCTTCGGAGTCCCTTACGTTTCCATGATTCGGACGATGAAGTGGGCGCCCTGCGAATGGGGGTCAACAGAGCCCGCTCCGTCCGATCCAAGAGCTTGCGTCTTGCATGAAGGAGCCGCGCCTTGAAGGTCCCATACGAAACACCGAGCCTGGCGCAGGCTTCTGCTCCTGATAGGTCGTCGTAATAAGCCATCGTGAATGCCTGTCGAAGCGCGGGCTTTAGCTTACCCAGCTTCTCGTCGATGAATTGAAGAGTCTCGCCTTCCGCGTGAATCATTTCCGGGTCCGGTTGTGAGTCTGGAATATTCTCCGTCCAGCCGTCGTCATGCGAGACACCGCATTCGGAAAACGACCTGACTACGGAAGGCTTGCGTTTCCGCTGCATCATCAAAGCAGCATTCAATACGATACGCGTCAGCCAAGTCCTGAGTGCGGACCGCCCTTCGAAGCTGCGCAAGTGGCGATACGCCGAAAGAAACGCCTCTTGCACCGCGTCTTCCGCGTCTTCTCCATTCCGCAGAATGGAGTACGCAAGCGATAGGAATCCTTTGCGCGATGCGACAAACATCTCTTCCAAAGCGACCTTTCTTAGGACCTCCTCTCGTGTCTCAGCCAGTTTGCGGGCCCCGTAGCTTGCCGTCTTGGAAGGGGCTGAGCGCACATTCTTTTTTAGCGTCCGGAATACGGGCAAAGGCTTCCTGGCTGCGGCTTCCTTGCTTTCCCCGCTCGTACTTACGATTCTCAATGCGTAGGTCACTTGCGTTCTCCGTTTCCTTACTTGCTCCATCATGCAAATCTGTGCCCATGACGGACTTGGCCAAACACTCAAGCTAGGTGTTTTGTTTTCAACGGGAAGAAGAAGTGCCAGAGGCAGCGCGAAGACGTGAGATTTTTTAAAGTCGTTATCTAGGCCAGAAAATTGACGGCAATGTCGACTCCGTGACCTGGGCGCAGGTCCAATGAAGTCTGATGCGTTTCCTTCTCTTCATGCGCCTTTCCTATCAACGAGAGATTGCTACCAACTTGTGATTGCGCTTTGGTCCGAACGTCCCGGCGAACTCAACCCAATACGACAACAGCGTCCATGCGGGGGCTTGGTTATTGAACCGGCCTGCTCTCGCATCCGCTGTTGCTCTGCGACAGACCTTAGACAGTTTCGTCAATCAAGAGACGCAACAGCGCCCGCAGCGATTCGTCACTGTTTGATTTCGTCATCCGTAAGACGCTGAATCAACGCAGTTTGTGGTTTCGCGCTCGGACACAATCCCTTGGAGACTGCATTGCATGGTACGGGTGTGCAGACGATTTGGTCTACCACTGCGATTGCTGTCGCCAACCGCTGGTTCACCTGAAGTCTTAGTGAGGATGCTTGATGAGGGTCGTGGATGCAATGCAAAAGGCGGATTGGCCGGCGATCATCGGTCGAGCTGCGGGTGTTGCCCTTCTTCTCGCGGGCGTGCTCCTCGCAGCAGGGTTGTGCGCCGCAACTCCGCAAGACAGCTCCGTTACCAGCATTTTCGATTCGCACTCCACTCCAGCAGATTCGATCCGTCATCTCTCTTTCTTCGTCCTCGGCGTCACTGGACTGATTTTTCTTGTGGTTTTCAGTTTACTGAGTTACGTGGTCGTGAAATTCCGCAGCCGAGCGGCGGACACAGAGCGCGAGCCTGCGCAGGTGTATGGAAGCACGCAGATTGAGCTCGCCTGGACTGTCATTCCGATTCTGATCGTTGTTGTCCTTTTTCTCGCGACGGCCAGAGTCATTCACGCGATCCAGGATGCGCCCAAGCCTGCTGAGGCGGTGGAGGTAACCGCAATCGGACATCAGTTTTGGTGGGAATTCCTCTATCCGGGACTCGGCATCGTCACCGCGAACGAACTCCATGTTCCCGTGAGTGATCCATCTCGTCCCACACCGACTTTCTTGAGACTGCTTTCCGCCGACACCGATCACAGTTTCTGGATACCTCAGCTTGCAGGAAAGACAGACTTGATCCCGAATCGCGTGAACGAAACCTGGCTCGATCCTCACGAGACAGGCTTATTTCTTGGCCAATGCGCACAGTACTGCGGCACCCAACACGCGAAGATGCTATTGCGCGTGTACGTGGACAGTCCTGAGGAGTTCAAGGCTTGGGTAAGCGCCCAACAACATCCTGCGAATCAGGATGCAAAAGAAGCCGCAGGAAGGCGCGTCTTCGAGAGAACTGCGTGCCTGAACTGCCATGCGATCAACGGCACAAATGGCACCGGGCGTTTTGGCCCGGATCTGACCCACCTGATGAGTCGTCGCACAATCGCATCAGGCGCGGCGGAGAACAACTCGCAAAATCTTCGGTTGTGGATTCAAAACCCGGATTCCATCAAGCCGGGATCTCTCATGCCGGCAATGAAGTTGAGCGACGCAGAACTGGATGCGCTCGTGGGCTATCTCGAAAGCCTTCAATAGAGAAAGAGAGTGGAATCAGCAATGTCGTCGGATGCCATAGCCATTCAAACCGCCGAAGCCGTAGGCCGGCCGTGGGTTGCAACGCTGCACGAATGGGTGACCACGGTCGATCACAAGCGCCTCGGCGTTCTATACATCCTCTACGCCCTGTTTTTTCTTGTCATCGGTGGTATCGAAGCAACCATCATGCGCGTCCAGCTGATGCACCCTCACAACGACTTTGTCTCGCCGCAGGTATTCAACCGCATGTTCACCATGCATGGCACGACCATGATTTTCTTCGTGGCCATGCCCATCCTGTTCGGCTTTGCCAACTACCTGGTGCCACTGATGATCGGCGCACGAGACATGGCGTTTCCTCGTCTGAATGCCTTCAGCTTTTGGCTGACAGCCTTTGGCGGGCTGCTGCTTTACTTTAGTTTGGTGGGTGGCAGTGGACTTTACGGCGCAGGCAACGCACCGGACGTGGGCTGGTGGGCGTATGCCCCTTTGGCCTCGCGTGCGTTTTCGCCGGGCCACAGCTCGGATTACTGGACCATCGCTTTGCTGGCCTCGGGTTTCGGCAGCATCGCCACTGCCATCAATATCATTGCCACGATCATTTCCATGCGGTGCCCAGGCATGACGCTGAGCCGTATGCCGCTGCTCGCATGGATGAACTTGGTGATGTCTGGAATGGTTTTGCTCGCGATTTCGCCTCTATCCGCAGCTCAAATCATGCTGCTCGCGGATCGCTATCTTGGCGGCCATTTTTTCGATACGCAGGCGGGAGGTTCAGCCACCCTGTGGATGCACTTCTTTTGGATATTCGGACATCCCGAGGTCTACGTCCTAATCATTCCATGCTTTGCATTCGCCTCCGAAATTATTCCGGTATTTTCACGCAAGCCAATTTTCGGATACCCCGTCATGGTGGGCGCCACCGTTTGCATCGCTTTCGTGAGCTTGAGTGTTTGGGCACACCACATGTTCACAATCGGAATGAATTCCTACGCCAACAGCTTTTTCACGATAACGACGATGGCGGTGGGTGTGCCGACTGGAATCAAAATTTTCAACTGGCTGGGCACGATGTGGGGAGGCAAGATTCAATTCAGGACGCCAATGCTCTTCTGCATTGGTTTTCTCTTCCAGTTCTTGATCGCCGGCCTCACAGGCATCATGTTGGCTTCATCGCCCTTCGACTGGCAACTCGGTGGTTCTTACTTTGTCGTCGCCCACTTTCATTACGTGATCGTCGGCGGAATCCTGTTCGCTCTCTTCGGTGCATTTTACTACTGGTATCCCAAAATCACCGGACGAATGCTAAATGAAGGCCTGGGCAAGCTCCATTTCTGGCTGTTTCTGATTGGATTCCATCTCACCTTTGATCTGATGCACATCCCTGGCTTGCTTGGGATGCCGCGGCGCATTTACACCTATGAGCCCGGGCGCGGCTGGGACACCTTGAACTTTCTGGTGACCATCGGTGCGTTCGTCCAGGGAATCGCCACGCTGGTGTTTGTCGCCAACTTGGTTATTTCTTACTTCAAGGGAGCAGAAGCCGGAAACGATCCCTGGGATGCTTGGACTCTGGAGTGGTCCGTAAGTTCGCCGCCCGCCGACTATAACTTCGCTTCGATCCCTAGAGTTTCGAGCCGCAGGCCGCTCTGGGATCTCAAACACCCTGAAGATCCGGACAGCCACTATGAGTGAGGCAATCAACCAATGAGCACACTCGCTACTCGGCTACCGGAAAACTCTGCAGCTTGGAAGCTTCCCTATCGCGGGAAGGTCGGGATGGCTTGTCTCATTATCGCAGAGTCCGCCATCTTCACGATTTTCGTGGTGGCCTATCTCTTCTACCTGGGGAAAAGCCTCTCCGGGCCAACTCCACGCGAAGTCTTGGAAACCCCGTCCTTCTACACAGTCTGTCTGCTCTCCAGCAGCCTGACGATCCACCTCGCGGGAAAACTGCTCGAACGCGGCCGGCGGGGAGCATTTCTCGCCTTCTGGTTGCTCACGGTCATTCTAGGTGCCCTCTTTCTCTACGGCACGGGTCGGGAGTGGCATCGTTTGATCTACGAACGCGGGCTGACCATCTCGACGAATCTTTTTGGAACAACGTACTACTCCTTGGTTGGTCTGCACGCCTTTCACGTTACGGCTGGACTGATCATGCTCACCATCGTGCTGCTACTCGGCCTGGCGGGTCGCGTTGGACCGGAACAGTCAGCTCGCGTCGACGTACTGTCCCTGTATTGGCATTTCGTAGATGCCGTGTGGGTAGTTGTTTTCACAGTTGTCTATGTTCTCGGTCGCTGAGGAAGACGAATGGCAACGTTGGCACCCATGGAAGGACTAGAGCAGAGATCCCAAGCTCAAGCTGAGATTGAGCTGCCGGCATCAACCGCCTGGCCTATTGTTTTGGCTTTCGGCTTCATCTTAATGTTCGCGGGACTCCTTACGAGCGTTTCGGTCAGCGCCCTCGGCCTCGTCCTGAGTGTTGCCGGTTGCGTTGGGTGGATCCGTGAACTATTTCCACACGAGCACGAACAAACCGTGCCGGTCGTGTTCGAAGAACACCGCATTACAACAAATCGCCGTGTTGTCGAGCGCGTGCCCATCGCTCCTGAACTCGTCCGTGTGTGGCTTCCCCTGAAAACCTACCCGATATCGGCCGGCGTCAAGGGTGGCCTCGCGGGGGCAGTAGCGATGGCCGTGCTGGCCTGCGCTTACGGAGTGCTCAAAGCCGGAAGCATCTGGTATCCCATCAACCTCCTTGCCGCTACTGTCTATGCACAATCGCTTAAGCTCGGCCCCGCCCAATTGAATTCGTTTCATTCGGAGAGCTTCGCGATTGCCCTCCTCCTGCATGGCGTCGGATCCATTTTCGTGGGGCTTCTCTATGGGGCGATGCTTCCGATGTTCCCACGGCGGCCGATCGTACTCGGAGGACTAATTGCCCCGGCGCTGTGGTCGGGACTGCTGTACTCGATCATGCAGCTTCTCAATCCCCTGCTTTCAAGCCACATCAACTGGTTCTGGTTTATTGCATCGCAAATCGCTTTCGGAGTTGTGGCAGGTGTCGTCGTCGTGCGACAGCACAGCGTCTCGACTCGCGAGAATCTGCCGTTCGTCCTGCGCGCAGGAATTGAAGCTCCCGGAACAGTTCCACAACGGAAAAGCGAGGAAAAGCAGCCGTGAAAGCACTCCGGCATCTATACATGCTCGCGCCCCTCGCTGCGATTTTCCTTGTAGGGTGCGGCGCGCCGCACGGCCAGCCGCGTAGCGGTTACGAAGTTCTGGCACCAAATGAAGTCCTGGAGTTTGCCCCCCTCTTCGCGGAAAACTGCGCGGCCTGCCACGGTGCGGAAGGAAGGGGAGGGGCTGCAATCGCGCTGGCAAACCCTGTTTATCTGGCTATCGCGGATGATGATTCCATCCGCAAAGCTATTGCACAAGGGGTTCCCGGAACCGCGATGCCGGCTTTTGCCCAAAGCGCTGGTGGAATGCTGACCGACAAGCAGATCGACATTGTTACATCGCAAATACGGACGCGATGGAGCCGCCCCGCCAACTTCAGCGCAACCAATCTGCCCGCTTACGCTCCGAAATCCGTAGGCAACGCCTCGCAAGGGGATGCCGCCTACAAAACCTACTGCGAAGCCTGTCACGGTCCGGACGGACGCGGCGGATCAAAAGGTAGTTCTATCACCGATGGTTCTTTTCTCGCGCTGGTCAGCGATCAGAGTCTGCGCACGATCGTAATCGCAGGTCGCCCTGAGCTGGGAGCGCGCGACTGGCGCGGAAACTTGCCCGGCAGGCCGATGTCGGATCAGGAAATCACCGACGTAGTTGCGTGGCTCGCGTCACGACGGGTCCCGAACCCGGGCCAGCCATACTCTGCTTCCAATAACGCTCAGCCCCAGGAGTCTGAAGGTGACAAACGAAAATAGCATTTCCCGGCGTGGACTGTTCATGAAACTGGGAATTTTGTTCAACGGCCTCGTCGCAACCGCAATTGCGGTACCGATCGTGCGATATATGCTTGCCTCGGTTATGCGCGGACGCACGAACTCCTATCTCGACTGGGTACCACTCGGATCGGTGAACGAATTCCCCGAAGGAGAAACGCGGCTGGCCACTTTTCGGAATCCGAACGTGATGCCCACCGACGGGAAGACAGTCGATACAGCGTGCTGGGTGCGGCGCGTCGAAGGCGATCAATTCCAGGTTTTTGCGATCAATTGCGCGCACCTGGGCTGTCCGGTGCGATGGTTTCCACAGTCCGGTCTGTTCATGTGTCCATGCCATGGCGGAGCGTATTACCGCGATGGCTCGCGAGCATCCGGCCCGCCGGAGCGAGGACTGTTCGAATATCCGTACAAGGTGCAAAAGGGTCTCGTGACCATTCAGGCGGGCGAACTGCCTACGCCGGGAGCGCCGACCGCCGCTCTCGAAGGAAAGAAGCCGCGATGCGCTTGATATCGCAAATCGGCGAATGGTTTGACCATCGCCTGCAACTCGCTGCTCCTATACGCGAAACTGTGGAGCACCGCGTGCCTCGCAACACGGCGAGCTGGTTTTACGTATTCGGTAGCGCCGCGCTGACCGTCTTCATTTTGCAAATCGTCACCGGAATTCTCCTCGCGATGGTTTACGTTCCATCCGCCGCCGAGGCTTGGACCAGCCTGCAGGCTTTAAACCATGACGTGGCTCTTGGTTGGTTCATCCGAGCCTTGCATGGCTGGGGCTCGAATTTCATGGTGGCGATCGTTCTAATTCACATGGTGCAGGTCTTCCTCTTTGGCGCCTACAAGTTTCCGAGGGAATTGACGTGGATCATTGGCGTTTTTCTTTTGCTAATGACTCTGGGAATGGCCTTTAGCGGGCAAGTGTTACGCTTCGATCAAGACGCTTATTGGGGACTTGGCATTGGAGCTTCCATTGCCAGCCGCGTACCGATCATCGGCCCAGCCGCCGTAAAACTGATGCTTGGCGGGCCCATCATTGCAGGTGCCACGCTCTCCAGATTTTTTGCGCTGCACGTCTTTGTGATTCCAGGAATGCTAATCGGATTCGTTTGTCTGCATCTTTTAATGGTGCTGAAGCTGGGGATTAACGAATGGCCGATGCCTGGTCGCCTCGTCAAAAAAGCAACCTACGACGCTGAGTATCACGAATTGACGAAGAAGGACGGCGCACCGTTCGTTCCGTATGCGGTCTGGAAAGATATGTTTTTTGCGGCGTTCATTTTGCTGGCGATCGCCGCGTGTGCCATGTACTTCGGCCCATTCGGTCCAACTGGCAGACCGGACCCAACGATCATCCAAACGGCACCGAAGCCTGACTATTTCTTCCTCTGGCTATACGCACTGCTTTCACTCTTGCCACCGTCGATGGAAACACCAGCCCTTCTTATTGGACCGGTAATCGCCATCTTCGTTCTCATTCTTTTGCCATTCCTTTCAGGTGAAGGGGAAAAAAGCTGGCGCCGCCGCCCGATCGCGGTTCTCACAATTATGCTGATCGCGATTGTGCTAGGTACACTTACGCACCTCTCCGGATATACACCCTGGAGCCCGCACATGAACGCCTGGAGTGGCGATCCCGTGCCGGACAAATTTCTACGGGACACCACGGCGCTTCAGCGTCAAGGCGCACTCGTATTTCAGGGGAAACAGTGCCGGAACTGCCATGCACTTGGGGACCTGGGCGGACAGAGAGGTCCGGCTCTGGACAGCGTTGCCACGAGGCTCACAGAGGACCAGCTCATTCGCCAAGTTATCCAGGGAGGCGGCAATATGCCGGCCTATGGTAAAAACTTGAGTCCCGCGGAAACAACGGCACTCGTCGCATTTCTGGAAACTTTGCATCCTCGGACACAGGCGCCAGCGCGAGATGCTGCTCGCGATATGGTCTTGGGTGTGGAACAGGATCGACGACAGGATTCACAAAGATAAGAATGTAGGTATGTCACCCCACTTCAACTTCGGTCAGGGCTTCCGGGAATTTCCTATTTCACTCGCACTCACTTTGCTTTACGAGGCTTACCAATACCTGCTCGGTTGGATACCCGTTCGCTTGATCTCTCGGACGGCCATTCCGGCTTGGCGCGCGGCCAGCTTCTTTCTGGGTCTGTTCCTGGTTTGGGCGGCATGCGGATCGGCCCTTGCGGCCTACGACCACAGCCTCCTAACGTTCCACATGATCAAACACCTCCTCCTTATGACTTTCGCTCCAGCGTTGATCCTCTTAGGTGAACCTGTACGAGTTTTCTGGATTGGAATGCCGTTGTTCGCGCAACGTGTCTTGCGTCGTGTGTTACGGCGATCATCCCTGCGCCGATTTACACGGATGGTGACAAGACCCGCGCTGTGTTGGACCCTTTCTGCGATGACTCTTCTTGCGTGGCACCTACCGGCACTATTTACGCTCGCCATGCGGTCAGAGAGCTGGCATCTAGTCGAACAAATATTGTTTTTCGCAACCGGACTCTTCTTCTGGTGGCCCGTTATCCAGCCTTGGCCAAGCGCCTCAACTGGGCCGCGATGGTCGATACTTTTGTACCTTTTTCTGGCGACTCTGCCGTGCGACATCCTTTCCGGATTTCTTGCCTTCTCTGACCGCGTCGCATATCCGGTGTATTTTTCCACCCCGAGGTTGTTTGGATTTTCCGTTCTTGAAGATCAGCAGTGTGCGGCCGCACTTATGTGGACTTGCGTCACGCTCGTCTATCTCGTGCCCGCGGTAACTATCTCTTCGAGGCTCCTAGCCCCACGGACCTCGCGTGAACACGATTTGCAACAGTCGCAATTTTCCTGCGGTCCGGTTCCGCAAAGTGCTCGACGAAACCCGGAGGTTGCCTAGAAATGGTAACGGAACAAGTACTGGCGGCGCTTGACGCGGCTGTAGTGCGGCGACGTGATGGTCTTGCTCATAGCGACGTTCTCTCCGGCTATTGGTCGCTGACAAAGCCGGAAGTGAATTTTCTCATTGCGGTCACAGCCGCTGCCGGCTTTTGGATGGGTGCACCTGCTTCATTTGCACACTTCCCATGGACGTCTCTCCTTCACACCCTTGTTGGCACCGTACTCGTCGCCAGCGGTGCAGCAACCCTAAACCAGTTGATCGAGTTGCGCTTCGACGCGCAAATGCGCCGAACCGCGCGCCGGCCGCTCGTATCGCGAAGAATCGAGCCATCTCACGCTTTGTGGTTTGGAATCTCACTCTCCGTCATTGGCACCATCTACTTGGCCGTAACGACCTATGCTCTCGCATCCTTGCTTTCGATCCTTACTCTACTGGGCTATCTGTTCTTATATACGCCACTGAAACGGAAAACTCCTCTGTGCACGTTGATCGGTGCGCTTCCGGGTGCCACGCCGCCGTTGATTGGCCGGGCCGCCGTTTGCGGACGCCTCGACAGCAATGCTTGGCTGCTTTCTGCAATCATTTTTCTCTGGCAGTTTCCCCACTTCATGGCCATTGCTTGGATGTATCGCGAAGACTATGCTCGCGCGGGCTACCTCGTACTACCTTCGGGCAAGTCCAAGGATCGCTTCGCCGCCTGGCAAGCCTTAGTTCCCTCTTTGGCACTTCTCGGAGTGGCTCTCGTGCCTGCAATTCGGGGTGGGTCTGGAATTGTTTATCTCGCTGGCGCTCTTGTTCTTGGAATCGCCTTTCTCTGCTACAGCGCACGCTTTGCCTTTCGAATGTCTGCCGTTTCTGCACGGCAGTTGCTTTTTGCTTCCATCCTCTATATTCCGGTGTTGTTTGCTTTGCTCGCATTGGGCAAGAAATGAAATATGAAGGGCATGCTCAGAACAATGCTAGTTAGAGCCCGATTCCCAAAGTTGTCCCTCGTCCTGCTCTTGCTTCCCCTTGTCCAGCTTCCCGTCTCCAATGCACAGGACGTCGAGCCATCCAAATTCTTTCGCGACTATGTTGGGTTGAAAGAAGATCAGATTGCGGCGATCCGAAACGGAAAAGCGGTTGCAAAAGTAGTGGAATCCCGTACTCCGGATGAGGTGTTTGTATTTGGCTCGGTGTATGTACAGTCCACTCCCGAGAAATATCTCAAGCTTGCTTCCGACATCGACGCACTTCGCAAACTTCCCAGCTATCTCGCAATCCGAGAGTTCAGCGATCCGCCACAGCTTTCCGACCTCGACGGTTTCACGCTGGAGGCGGATGACATCAAGCAACTAAAAAATTGTGAGCCGGGCAAATGCGACGTCCAGTTGCCCACCGAGGCGATGGATGCGTTCAAGCAGTCCGTGAATTGGTCTGCGTCTGACGCGGCAGATGCGGCAAATAAGCTTGCACAGAAGATGGCCCTCGAAGCGATTCAGCGATACATACAGGGAGGAAACGCCGCCCTCGGAACCTACATGGACAAACATCATCCTGCCGCTGTAGGAGAGACTTTTGCATCTTTGCTCAGCCGTTCGAAAGCCCTTCCCGTTTATTTGCCCGAGCTCGAACGCTATCTGCTCAAGTATCCGCAAGCACAATCAGAAAATATCCAATCCACGTTTTATTGGGAGAAAGTAAATTTTGGACTCAAGCCAACCCTCCGGATTGTGCAGGCGATAGTCTACCGAGACTCCCGTTCTTCAGATCAGGCCTATGCCGTTGCTGTGAAGCAACTTTACGCGAGCCACTATTTCGAGACCGCTCTGGATTTGACCGTTTGCGTGCGCGACCAGGAGAATCCCGACCGCGGCTTCTATTTGATCACTCTAAAAGGTTCACAACAAGCTGGGTTGACGGGGCTTAAGGGCGGAATCGTGAGAAAAGTTGCCGTAGACAAAACCCGCTCTTCGCTCGAACGGGCCCTTGGAGCGATCAAGCAAAAGTTGGAAAGTGGAACGGATTGATCCGGCTGCCCGTGGGGATTCATGGTATTTCCTGATCGCAGAACAGCTAGCGCTTTACTGACAATCCTTCTCTTCGCGATTGTGCTTGCCCTCGTCTACGTGGCGCGCACTGTCATCGTCATTTTTGCCTTTTCGATCTTGTTCTCATACCTGATCAATCCGATCGTGCGATTCCTCCAGCGACACTCTCTCTTTTTCAAAAACCTGCGAGGCCCGCACGTCTTGGAAGCCTATCTCGCTCTGATCGTTTTCACCGTGCTTCTCTCGCACGGTCTTTTTCCTCAATTTCGCAAGAATGCCGGTCAGCTTCTCGCGGCAGTTCCCACCCTGACGGACCGAGTCTCCTCCGGAGAAATTGCCAACAAGCTAGGAAACAATCTCGGTTGGGCCGATGAGCAAGCCGACCAAATCAGAGTCTTCTTCCAGCGCCATCGCGCGAATGTCGAGCGCGCCGCGGCGCAAATCGAACAATCCGCGCCCGCGGCGCTAGCCGGATTTGTTGTGATCCCCATTCTCGCAATCTTTTTCCTGAGCGACGGAGAGAATCTTGCCAATCAGGTCATTCATCTCGTATCTGCGAAAGAAAATCTCGCAGCCGTACGATCGCTGGCGGACGAATTGCACGCGATGCTGCAGCGTTACATCCGGGCAAAAGTAATCCTTGGCGGGCTCTCTCTCCTCTATTGTTTGGTCGCGATGCTCCTGTTGGGTTTTCCAAACGCGATAGTGCTGGGCGTTCTTGCCGGAATACTGGAATTCATCCCCGTGGCGGGCTGGATGACCGCAGCGGTGATCATTGTCACGGCGGGAGCTCTCAGTCACTCGCATTGGATATGGATGCTTGCCCTGCTCGTTGTCTGGCGCATTCTGATGGATTACGGCATTGCGTCGCGCGTCATGGGGCACGAGCTCGAAATTCACCCTCTACTCGCAATCTTCACGCTCATGGTCGGGGGCGCGGTGGGCGGAATCGTGGGGATCTATCTTTCCGTACCTTTCGTCGCCGCTTTGCGTGTCATCTACCGAAGGTTCGCATCGGCTCCGGTCGGTGCGGCAGTCCCGGACAGTTTTGTTGAGAGTCCGGAACCAAGAGGAGAGACCTCCGTGACGGCCTGATGGCCGCGTTGAGACTGAGGTGGTTATGCAAAAGGTTGCGCCTGCTGCTAACGCAAGTCACGAACTCATGAGACAACGACTTCAGATTGTTGGAGAACCACACAGCCGCGCGCACTCATTCGCAAACATCGAAGATGCCATTGCGGGGATACGCGCGGGACAAATGGTGATCGTTGTCGACGATGAAAATCGAGAAAACGAAGGCGACCTGACTGTCGCCGCTGAGAAGATTACCCCGCAAATTATCAATTTCATGGCGCAGTACGGCCGCGGACTGATTTGCGTAGCGATGACACCCGAGCATCTCGATGCGCTCGAAATTCCACTGATGGTCCCTAACAACAGTTCGCGATTTGAAACCGCTTTTTGTGTCAGCATCGAGGCGAGGATAGGAACCACCACCGGAATTTCAGCCGCTGATCGCGCCGCCACGGTACTCGCCGCAATCAATCCGGCGACGAGTCCTTCGGATCTGACTCGTCCTGGTCACATCTTTCCATTGCGCGCGAAGAGTGCCGGAGTGCTGGCACGCGCAGGGCAAACCGAAGCGGCTGTCGACTTGTCCAGGCTAGCCGGGCTCCATCCTTCCGGCGTCATCTGCGAAATCATGAACAAGGACGGCACTATGGCTCGGGTGCCACAACTCAGTCGATTTGCGCGCCGACATGACATTGCACTTGTCGCCATCGCCGACCTGATTGCCTACCGGATGCGTACGGAGTCGGTAGTGAAGCGGGTGGCCTCCACGAAACTGCCAACCGAATACGGAGAATTCCGTCTTCACGCTTTCGAGAATCAGATCGACAAGCAAACGCACGTTGCTCTTGTTCGCGGCGACGTGGGAAATGGGCAGGATGTACTTGTCCGTGTACATTCACAGTGTCTTACGGGCGATGTTTTCCGGTCCGCTCGTTGTGACTGTGGCGCCCAACTCGATAAAGCCTTGCGTCGGATCGCGACGGAGGGCCGTGGAGTGCTGCTTTACCTGAACCAAGAAGGACGAGGGATTGGTTTGGCCAACAAGATTCGCGCCTACGGCCTGCAGGACGAAGGACTCGACACCGTAGAGGCCAATGAACGCCTTGGATTCAAACCCGATCAGCGAGACTACGGCATCGGCGTGCAAATCCTGCGAGAGCTTGGCGTGCACTCCATGCGCCTCTTAAGTAACAATCCCCGCAAGCTCGTCGCCATCGAAGGCTACGGGCTTTCGGTGACGGAATGGCTTCCTCTAGAGATTCCTGCGTCAGCTTCGACACTGGGCTATTTGACGACAAAACGAAACAAGCTCGGGCACGTCTTGAGCGGACTCTGATACTGCGCTCTTGGGGAACTCCGTCCGCATTGATCACGCGCACGGGTCTGACTTTCGCACAGTCATCAAGATTCTTGTGTCTGTGATTCAAGAGCATTTGGAAACCCGCTCGCGCTTTTGGATTGAGCTTGAAATCCTCCACGTCCGTCAAAGCCTAGGCAGTTGAGTGAACGTATAGACAGCGGTTTTGCAGCCCGAATCATCTCGAAAGAAGTAACGCGTCCCTTTTCAGCGACCTAAGCCAATTATCACCTTTGGCTGACAGGATGCTCTTAGTCGTCGTGGCATTGACAAACATCAGGCAAAAGGAACAACAGGAAACTTCATGGCGACCCCGACAAAAGAAATCAAAAAAGCACTTCCTCAGCCCAATTCTGACTTCTACCAACTCGCAGAGACTTTGCCCCCCGATGAACTGGCGGTCGTAAAGCAGGTGCGCACATTCATGGAAACCAAGGTCCAGCCCATCATCACGAAGTATTGGGTCGAAGATTCTTTTCCGTTTGAATTGTTGCCTGCGATTAAGGAACTCAATATCGGCGGCGCTGGCATGACCGGGTACGGCTGCCGAGGCGGAAGTGTGCAGCTATTTGGCTTGATTGCCATGGAGATGGCGCGCGTCGATGCCTCAATCGCCACATTCTTCGGTGTGCATAGCGGCCTGGCCATGGGGTCCATCTACCTGGGCGGTTCAGAGGAACAAAAGCAAAAATGGCTCCCGCCGATGGCCCGCTGGGAAAAAATTGGCTGCTTCGGCTTGACCGAGCCTCTCGTCGGCTCGGGAACCGCTGGCGGACTTACGACTACGGCCAAGCGTGACGGGGACACCTGGATCCTGAACGGCCAGAAGAAATGGATCGGCAACGCACCGTGGTGCGATATCTCGATCATCTGGGCACGCGATCTCGCTGACAACCAAGTCAAAGCGTTTATCGTCGAGAACAAGACCACACCCGGATTCAAGGTCGAAAAAATCCAGAACAAAATTGCACTTAAGGTCGTGCAGAACGGCTTGATCACGATGGAGAACTGCCGCATTCCGGAGGGAAACCGCCTGCAAGCCGATCAATCGTTCCGCGACACGGCCCGCGTCCTGAAAATGACGCGATTCCTGGTCGGCTGGGAAGCGACGGGATGCGCCATGGGCGCTTACGAAAATGCGCTCAAGTACTGCCAGGAGCGTTTGCAGTTTGGCAAGCCGATCGGCTCATTCCAGATGGTGCAAGACCTCCTGGCCAAGATGCTCGCCAACATCACCGCTTCGCAGTGCCTCTTGGTGCGCATGTCCCAATTGCAGGCCGAAGGCAAATTGACCGACGCGCACGCATCCCTGGCTAAGGCCTTTACCACAGCCAAGTGCCGCGAGACGGTCGCGTGGGCGCGCGAACTGCTCGGCGGCAACGGCATCGCCGCTGAGTACAACGTCGGGCGGTTCTTTGTGGATGCGGAAGCTCTCTACTCCTACGAGGGTACGTTCCAGATGCAGAACCTGATTCTCGGCAAAGCCATTACCGGCCTCAGCGCCTTCGTGTAGCCATGCGAGAGCACTCCAGCTGAAACGACGCTCGATTAATAAAAAGCAACAAAGAAAGGAATGAAAGATTCATGCCATCTTCTAAAGCTTCTAAGTCCGAAACAACGAAGTTCACTGCAAAGACTGTGGGCCGTTTGTACTTTTTGGATCTAGCCGCCGGTCGCGTCGTCACGTCGAACCCCGACGGCTCCAACTTGAAGACTATCGTCAACGAAGGCCGAAAACTCCCCGACGGCATTGTGGTCGACATCACGGCCGGCCACATCTACTGGACAAATATGGGAAATCCCAAGGCTAACGACGGCACGATCGATCGTGCTGATCTCGACGGCACCAACGTCACGAACATTGTCCCCTCCGGCAAGACTTGGACTCCCAAGCAGCTTCAGCTCGATGCGCAGAACCGCAAACTCTACTGGTCGGACCGCGAAGGCATGCGCGTCATGCGCTCGAATCTCGACGGCTCAAAGATCGAGACGCTCGTCGAAACGGGACATGGCGATGACGACCGCCTTGACGCGAGAAATTGGTGCGTTGGCATCGCGGTCGATGTGAACGGCGGCAAATTTTACTGGACGCAAAAGGGGAATGACAACGCCGGCCAGGGGCGCATTTTCCGCGCAGGCCTCGAAATCCCAAAGGACCAGACTCCGGCAAACCGTAAGGACATCGAAGTTCTTTACGACAACCTGCCTGAACCAATCGATCTTGATCTCGACCTCGGCAACCGAGTGATGTACTGGACCGATCGCGGGGACCCACCGCGCGGTAACACTGTCAATCGCGCACCGATCGACGCGGCGTCCGGAAAGCGCAAAGAGCCGGAAATCGTATTTAACCACCTCATGGAGGGCATCGGGCTGTCGCTGGATCTCGAGAACAAGCGCATGTTCCTGACCGATTTGGGGGGTTCTGTGTACAGCGCCAATCTCGATGGAACGAATAAGAAAAATATTGTTTTCGCCGAAGGGAATTTATCTGGAATCGCGTACGCAGAGATTCCTGTGCGTTCCTAGTCTGGCCCTGATCAGTTTTATCAAATCACGAGGAGAGAATCATGAGTTCGCCAGCTTTTGCTTTGATACTTGAGAACGTTCTGTACGAGAAGAAGGGCCCGATTGCCTATGTGACCATCAACCGGCCCAAAGTATTGAACGCTCTGAACGCGAAAACTATTTCCGAATTGCGAACCGCCTTCGAAAACGCCCGCGACGATTCCGAAGTGCGTGGAGTCGTTTTCACCGGAGCGGGAGACAAGTCGTTTGCGGCCGGCGCGGACATCAGCGAAATGGCCAACGATACTCCGCTCACCGCGGAAGAGAAAACGCGATCCGGGCAGGCGCTTACCGAGCTCATCGAAAACCTCGGCAAGCCGGTCATCGCCGCGGTGAATGGCTTTGCGCTCGGCGGTGGCTGTGAACTGTCGATGGCCAGCACGATTCGAATCGCCGCCGAAACTGCGAAGTTTGGTCAGCCCGAAGTGAAGATCGGAGTGATGCCGGGCTATGGCGGAACGCAGCGTCTTCCCAGGTTGATCGGCAAGGGCCGCGCGTTGCAACTCATTCTGTCAGGCGCAATCATCGACGCACAAGAAGCCTATCGCATCGGCCTCGTGAATGAGGTCGTTCCGAGCGCTAACCTGATCGCAAGGGTTGAAACCCTTCTCAACCAGATCATTTCCAACGCACCCGTCGGGGTGAAGTACTCCATCGAGGCAGTAAACAAAGGATTGGATACGAGCCTCGCGGAAGGCTTGCTCCTAGAAGCTTCCCTATTCGCGATTTGCGCCGGGACCGAAGACAAGAGAGAAGGAACATCTGCCTTTCTTGCGAAGCATGCTCCGAAGTTCCAGGGGCACTAGCGCGACTGAAACAGTGTGATCGAGCGTCAACGTCGAACTGGAGCCTGACTCATTTTGCGACAAGGAGAATTTATGGAAGAGGAAAACATCTTCTCTGGATTGAAAGTGGTAGACCTGGCCAGCTTCATCGCGGGTCCCGGCGCGGCGACGATCCTGTCCGACTTTGGAGCGGAGGTCATCAAGGTCGAGCCGCCTGAGGGAGAGCTCTGGAGAAAGGGTCAGAAAATCCCGCCCCAGCCGCATTCGGAAGAGCCTTATCCCTTCCAATTGTCGAATCGAAACAAGCGTGGCGTTGCGCTCAATCTGAAATCTGCAAACGCGCAGCAGGTTCTCCAGCGCTTAGCTGAGTGGGCCGACGTGTTTATCGTCAACACACCGCATTCCGCGCGCAAGAAATTGAAGCTCGAATATGACGATGTCGCGCAATGGAATCCGCGTTTGATCTATGCCGATCTCACCGGCTTCGGCGAGAAAGGTCCGGACTCTACTCTTCCCGGATTCGATTTGACGGCCTTCTGGGCACGAAGCGGCTTGTTATTCATGACGCGCGATGCTGAAGAGCCGCCGACCTGGCCAGTTGCAGGCAGCGGGGACAATGCAACTGCCGTCTGCATTTATGCCGCCATTGCGACCGCGCTTTATCGCCGCGAACGCACCGGTAAAGGATCCTACGTCACGACTTCGCTCCTCGCGGCGGGTGTCTGGTCGGCCAGCGTCTTTGTCCAGGCCGCTCTATGTGGTGCGAGTTTCTATGGGCTGCACGATCGAACCCATCCCGCAAACGCAGCTTTGAACACATATCGCTCTTCCGATGGCACCTGGTTCGTTCTCGTAGCCACTCCTGACAAGGTACCCGCAGTCCTGAAAGCAATGGGTCGCGAGGATATCATGACGGACCCGCGATTCTCGGATCCTGCCAAGCTCGCGCAGAACCGGCCACAATTGACGGCAATGCTCGATCAGATTTTTGGCTCACAGCCAATGTCGCATTGGTATGACGTCTTTAACGGAGTACATGTCCCCTTCGGCGCCGTGCGTGGCCCGCAGGAAGTCGTTGATGACCCACAATTGCGAGCGAATGATATCGTCGTTCCGCTCGAAGGAGCCGGCGAGAAGTTGACCTCGACCATCAGCAGTCCTATTCAAGTGCACGGCATTACTAAAGTACCTGCCAAGCGCGCGCCGGGAATCGGCGAGCACAACGATGAAGTGTTGAAGGAACTTGGATTCACAAGTGACGACATCGCAGGCCTGCGTGCCAGCGGCACAATCCCGCACGTTTCGAATTTGGAATCGGCCGCTACCGGAGGTGGAAGATGAGTGACATCGTCACAGAACGCTCCGGGAGCATCTTGCGGGTCCAGCTCAATCGGCCGGCGAAAAAGAATGCCATGACTTCAGCGATGTACGACACCATCGCGGACTTGCTCAACGCCGCCGCGAAGGACGAAGACATACGTGTCGTGCTCTGGCATGGCGCAGGAGACTCCTTCTGTGCGGGCAACGATCTGGAGGATTTTCTCAAGAATCCAATGGGACCGGACGCCAGTCCGCAATCCCGCCTGATCGAAGCGCTAATCAATTTCGATAGGCCCATTGTTGCCGCCGTGCATGGCTTCGCCATCGGTGGCGGAACCACCATGTTGACGCACTGCGACTTTGTCTACGCAGGCGAGAGCGCGAAGTTCCAGATGCCGTTTATCAATCTGGCCTTGGTGCCGGAATTCGGAACAAGTTATTCGATTCCCGCGCGGACCGGATATCTCCGTGCGGCCGAGTTGATTCAGTTGGGACAGCCCTTCGATGCGCAGCGCGCAGCGGAGCTCGGGCTAGTTACTCGTGTCGTACCGGACCAGAAACTGCTGACAACGGCAACAGAGACTGCGCAAACATTGGCTGCGAAACCCGCCAGCGCGCTCCAAGCCTGCAAGAGACTTATGAGGCAGCCTGTCCGTGCTCAGCTTGAGCAAGCAGCGAAACTGGAGAACGGGGAATACTCCGCGCGACTCCGCTCTGCGGATAGCAAAGAAGCGATCACTGCGTTTTTTGAGAAACGTCCACCCGACTTTACCCGGTCGAGAAAGGCCGCGGTCGCCTAGATCTCCAATGGCTCAAACTAGAGTAGTCATTGTCGGGGCAGGATTCGGGGGGTTGGCGGCGGCCAAAGCTCTCGGGAAAACCCCGGCACAAATCATTTTGATCGACCGGGCAAATCACCACCTGTTTCAGCCCCTGCTATACCAAGTGGCGACGTCAGTGCTCACGCCCAGCCAGATTGCGACTCCCATCCGCGGAATTCTTTGTAAGCAAAAGAACACCATCGTGATTCTCGGTGAGGTCACGGGAGTAGACAAAGACCAGAAGCGCGTCTTTGTGAGTGACGCCGACCGACAGGACGTTCCGATTTCGTATGACTATCTGATTTTGGCCACCGGCTCCACGCACAGTTATTTTGGCCACAACGAATTTGAACAGTTCGCTCCAGGATTGAAGAGTCTCGCGGATGCCGAGGCAGCCCGAAACAAGATCTTGCAGGCTTTCGAACTAGCAGAAGCTGAAGATGATCCAGCACGGCATCCCGATCTACTGACTTTCATTCTGGTTGGTGCCGGTCCCACCGGTGTCGAGATGGCCGGGGCCTTGGCCGTGCTCGTTCGGACAAGCCTGAAGTCGGAGTTTCGCCGCATTGACCCGGCTTCAGCCCGCATTGTCCTGGTCGATATGGCACCTCGAGTTCTCGGCCCCTTTTCTGAAGACCTCTCCACAGCCGCAAAGGCGCGCCTCGAAAAATTGGGGGTTGAGGTCCGCCTTGGCCACGCCGTCGATAAAATCGACGCAGACGGCATCATTGTCGCAGGCGAGCGGATCGCCAGTAAGACTGTGATTTGGACCGCAGGTGTGTCGCCATCGCCCGCAGGAAAGTGGCTAAACGTCGAGACGGACCGCGCTGGCCGCGTGCGAATTCAGAAAGATCTCACGGTGCCTGAGCATGTCGAGATTTTTGTCGTTGGTGATACAGCGTCTCTCGATCAGAACGGCAAGCCGCTGCCAGGTGTTGCGCAAGTAGCAATGCAGCAAGGGCGCTACGCAGCGAAGGTGATTCATAACCGTGTAACTGGAAATCGTCCCCCTGATTCATTCAGCTACTTTGATAAAGGCAGTATGGCCGTCGTGGGCAAAGGGTTTGCCGTATTGCAGAGTGGCAAAGTCCAGATGAGCGGGTTCGGGGCCTGGCTCACTTGGGCAGCCGTACACCTCCAGTTCTTGGCGACGTCGAGTCTTCGCTTAACGGTTTTCCTCCAATGGATTTGGACCTATGCCACTGGACAAAGAGGTGATCGGCTGATTGTCCATCATCACGCGTCACCAGCGGGGACGCCAGCACGCGACACGGCCACGCAAAGCGCTGTCGTGGGCAAGTGAGCCGCAACAACAAAGGATTTGGCGGTAACCAGGAATCAAAACTCGAGGAGGACTTGTTTCATGGCAAACAGTAAGCAGATTCAGAACGTAGCAATCGTAGGCACAGGCGTCATCGGTGCGAGCTGGGCAGCGCTCTACCTCGCGCGGGGTCTCAACGTCATCGCAACGGATCCTGCGCCCAATGCGGAGGGCAACCTGCGCCGTTACATCGATGCCGCATGGAAGGACCTCACAACCATCGGGCTTTCCCCCAACGCGTCGCGCGATCATCTGAAGTTCACGACGGACATGAAGCAGGCGCTTGCAAATGCCGACTTGGTGCAGGAGAACGGACCCGAACGGAAGGATTTCAAGATAAAGCTCTTCGCAGAGATGGATGCTGCAACTCCGTCGGATTCGGTTATCGCTTCGAGTTCCTCCGGACTAACCATGAGTACGATGCAATCCGCCTGTAAGCATCCGGAACGTTGCGTCATCGGCCATCCATTCAATCCCCCTCATGTCGTGCCATTAGTCGAAGTAGTAGCGGGAGAGAAAACATCGCCTGAGACGGTCGACCGGGCGCTTTCGTTTTACGCCTCAATCGGCAAGAAGCCAATCCATGTTCGAAAAGAGGTTGTCGGCCACGTGGCGAACCGCCTCCAAGCGGCGCTTTACCGTGAGGTTGTCTATCTCATCGAGCAGGGTGTATTGGACGTCGCCGATTCGGATGTTGCAGTGTGTTGGGGACCTGGACTGCGTTGGGGCTTAATGGGTCCAAATCTCCTGTTCCATCTCGGCGGGGGGCCAGGCGGAATTCAACATTTCATGGAGCAGTTTACCGGGCCATTGGCCACATGGTGGAAGGATCTTGGGACGATCACGGAGTTCAGCGCCAACGTGAAGCAAACGATCATCGAAGGCGTAACAAAGGTGGCCAATGGCCGCTCGATCCAAGAACTCGAACATGAACGCGACGCCATGCTGCTGGAACTGCTCGCTACCCGCGCAAAGGGTGAAGAAGTGGCGCAAACAGCCATCGCCGGAGGCCACGGCGACTAGCTTCAATCAGTGAGGTGCTCTGGTTGGTGACTCGCGGCTCCAGGCACTCCTTCATTGGACAGCACACGATGATTTACGCTCATTCGCTCGGCCGGGCATTCCGGTATTACACACAACGAACGGCGTTGGTTGTCGACGGTGCCGCTGTTTCTTTCAAGGCGCTCCACGAGCGCGTCCGGAATATTGCGGCTGCGCTCGCCGCCAAGGGCTTTGCGGCAGGCGACCGCCTCGCGCTTCTATCGCCGAATTCTCCTGAGTACATCGAGCTGGTATACGCCTGTGGTTGGCTCGGCGTCACGGCAGTCCCGATAAATGCGCGGCTCTCTGCAGCCGAAATCGACCGAATTCTCCTTGATGCTAAACCGCGTGGTCTGCTGCGACATTCCTCGCTCCCGAAACCCACGGTGCAGCTTCCATGGCAACTAGCGCTCGATGAACAGCCCTTGGACGTTCGGAACGACACCTGTCCAGATCCCGTTTACGACCCGGAAGCGATTCTGGCTCTCATCTATACGAGCGGAACGACGGGCCGGCCCAAGGGCGTCATGGTGACTCACGCCAACATCCTGGCGAACGTCGATCACCTCAGCTATTGGATGGGATACAGAGACGGCGGTGTCTATCTGCATGCGGCACCGATTTTTCACATCGCCGATTTTCCCGCCATGTTCGCAGCACCAGCTTTCGGTGCGTGCCAAGTCACAATTCCGAAGTTCAGCCCGCAAGGTTTCTGTGAGTTGGTCCAACGCGAACACGTGACTCACACGGTGCTCGTGCCAACCATGGTGAACCTACTGACGCAGATGCCCGAAGCAAAGCCGTATGACTTGAGCAGCCTCGAGGTTCTGGCTTATGGCGGCTCTCCAATGGCGCCGGAACTTGTCCTTCGAACTAGAAAGTTTTTGCCGAGCGTGAAACTTCTCCAGTGCTATGGACTCAGCGAGACCGGCTTCCTCACAGGTCTCGAAGATCGGGAGCATGTCGAGGGCAAGCTCCTGTCCTGTGGGCGGCCTTGTCCAGGAATTGACCTGCGAATCGAAGACGAAACGGGAAAGGAAGTGGAGGTTGGGCAGCACGGGGAATTGGTCGCACGGGGCGCCAACGTTTTGCAGGGCTACTGGAACGATCCGCAAGACACGGAACTCGCATTTCGAAACGGAATGTTTCGCACGGGAGACATCGGCTATCAAGACTCGGACGGCTATTTCTACATCCTCGACCGGCTGAAGGATATGATCGTCACAGGTGGCGAAAATGTCTATTCCGGCGAGGTTGAAGCGGTCATTTACAAGCATCCCGCGGTTCGTGAAGCGGCGGTCTTCGGAATTCCTGACCCTCAGTGGGGTGAACTCGTGATGGCTTGCGTCGTGCTGAGACCCGGAATGGTTCTGAGCGTGAACGACCTGATCATCCATTGCAGGCAATTCCTAGCGAATTACAAGGTCCCTCGACACGTCGAGTTTTCAGATACCGAACTACCGAAAAGCGGTTCTGGAAAGATCCTAAAAAGGATTCTTCGCGAACGATTCTGGGCTCACGAAGAGCGTGCCGTGGGTTAGGAAACGAGAATGCGTTTCATCGTCCAACTTCAGCACTTGCAACAAATCAAATACTCCTGAGTCCTACGAAATCGTTTCCGACAAGCTAGAAGTTGTAGTGCCATCGTAACGAGTTCGTTGCAGAAAGAAATCAGAAAGGCTGTGTGATCAGCGATACCGCCAGAGACTACGCGAAGGTCTGCGCGGGCCTGTTACATCCGCGCGGCGTACAAGAGTCCGGAACTCAGTCGCGACCCCGACCTTAGGCATCGGGCATCGGGGGCATTCTAGACCTCTAGGCGGACTTCTAGTGTCTGATAGCACGGGTCCGGACTCGAATGGATTCCCACGGCCTTTTTCTTACCCGCTCAGGGTTCTTGATCTCTTTCCATGGTCTTCAAGAAGTATTCGCAGATGAAGCGAGAGACCTTAGATAAAATGAACTGCAAGTCAGAGGCTAAAAATGCGGACTCGGATTAGGTGTAAAATTGAAAAGTGTTTTAGAATGAGTGAAACAGTTCATGTCGGGGCGTAGCGCAGCCTGGTAGCGCGCCTGCCTTGGGCGCAGGAGGTCCCGAGTTCAAATCTCGGCGCCCCGACCACTAACTTACTGAATTACTTGAGTCTCTTCCTGCGCGAGGTAGAGGTAGTAAGCTAGGATTCCAGCAGCGCCCGTAACTTATACGCGTATCTGCGGCTCGACGTGACCACCGCTCCTCCAGCCAGTACGATGTCGTAAACCCCATCGAGCATCGGACGAATCTCGCTAATGCAGGCACCGTTCACAATGGCCGACTTCCGCACGCGGATGAAGTGGTGTGGCGCGAGCTTCTCTTCCAGGTGCGCCATGGTTTCCCGCAACAGGTGACGGTCCCTGGCGGTGTGTATGCAGGCGTAGTTTCCCGTGGCTTCGATCCACAGCACATTGGAAACGGCGACAAAGAAAATCCGCTTCTTGTCCTTCACCACAAAGCGTTCCAACGGGCGGAGACTTCGGAGGGATTGGAGCAGTGGTTCGAGACCTCGATTTGCTCTCCTGGACTGTCCGAGGACATGGCGTGCGTGAACCAGGGCCTTGGCAAATCGCTCCTTATCATACGGTTTCAAGAGATAGTCAACTGCGTGCACTTCGAATGCACGAATGGCGTGCGCATCGTGAGCCGTGACAAAGATATATATGGGAGCGGGGCCGTTCACTGGCTCCACATTCTCGATGACTCCAAAACCATCCAGATCAGGCATCTGCACATCGAGAAAAACGATGTCGGGATGAAGTTCATTGATCTGCTCCACAGCGTTTATTCCATTCGTCGCCTCACCTACAAGTTCAATGCCGTCGTGTTCGGCCAGATAGCGACGGATACCGCGCCGGGCGATCGGTTCGTCATCGACGATGAGGACTCGCGTCTTCAATGCGAACTCCGCAGTGGAATGGTGATGATGGCCTCACAGCCTCGACCGTCGCCCCCGGTAAGTTCCAGCGACGCCTCGTCCCCGTAGAGCTGTTTCAAGCGTGACTGCACATTGGTGAGTCCAACGCCGAATCGCAGGCGCGATCCCGGTGCCGGACCCGGGCCGTCATCGCGGACGCAGAGCCAAACTCTGCCGTTATGGAGTTTAGCAGCGATCTCCAGCCGGCCTGCGGCAGAATCGACGCTGATGCCGTGCTTGATGGCATTCTCAACCAGTGGCTGAAGCGCGAGACTCGGTACATAGACTTCGAGAAGGTCAGGTGGCACGTCCATGTGAACTTTCAACCGATCATGAAAGCGTGTCTGTTCGATCTCCAGGTACTTGCCGACGAACTCGAGTTCGCTCTGCAAGGTGATCTCGTTCTCCCGCCGTTC